>JAWLAW010000036.1:0-5116 GCA_041395265.1 Lysobacteraceae bacterium | reverse complement strand
TCTTTCCGGATATGGATCGTCCGACAACCGCGCCTTGTTCCCTGTCATCGAAGCGCGCTGAAATCGAACCGGAAATTGTCGAGCTGACGGTTGCCGGGAAACCGCTGCCGGCGAAACTGTTCCGCGCCGAAGCCGGTGCGCCGGCGGTGGTGATCGCGGCGGCGCTGGGCACGCCGGCCGGCGTGTACCGGCGCTTCGCCATCGCCTTGGCCGAACGCGGAGTCAACGTGCTGGCCGCAGACCTGCGTGGCATCGGTGACAGCCCCTTCCGAGCGTCGCGACGCTGCGGCTGGGGTTATCTCGATCTGGCGGATGACGAGCTGCCGACCATGCTTGCGGCGGCGGCAGACGCCTTTCCCGGCTCGCCGCGCTTCCTGTTCGGCCACTCGCTGGGTGGGCAACTGTCCCTGCTGCATGCCTCGCGCGGTGGAGAGCAGAATCTTGCCGGACTGATCTTCTGTGCCTCTGGAACGCCATACTGGCGCAGTTTCGGTCGCTGGACGCTGGGCATTCGCCTGTTCGCGATGTGGGTACGGCTGTGGTGTGCGCTGTTCGGCCAGTTCCACGGCGAGCTGCTAGGCTTCGGCGGCCACCAACCGGCGCGGCTGATGCGTGAATGGGCCGGTTTCTGTCGCAATGGCGTGCTTCGCGACAGCCATGGCGAAAACCTCAGCGCCGGTTTTGCCGGTGTGCGACTGCCGGCGCTGGCGATTGGAATGGCCGAGGATATGTTCGCGCCGCAATCGTCCATTGATGGACTGCTGGCGCTCAGCGGCGCTCAGGCCGAAAAGCAGTTCGTGGAACAGCTGCCGGATGGCCGTCCACCGCGGCACTTCGACTGGCTGAAGCAACCGGAGGATATCGCTTCGCGGGTGGCCGCTTTCTGCCAGCGCGTCGTCAGCGCCTGAGCAGTACCAGCACCGCCCCGGAACCGCCGCCGGCCTCCGGTGCCGAAGCAAAGGCGAGTACGTCACCGTTGTGGCGCAGGAAGCGGTCGGTCACCGCTTTAAGCACCGGCACGCCGTCGCGTGAGCGCAGGCCCTTGCCATGGACGATGCGCAGACAGCGGTGGCCTTCGTCATGCGCTTCGTGCAGGAAGCGTCGCAGCAGCTCCAGCGCGCCTTCGGCAGTGGCGCCGTGCAGGTCGATTTCGTCCTCGACCGCGTACTGGCCGCGCTTCAGGCGACGCAGGATGGCCGGTCCAACGTTCGGGCGACGGAATTCCAGGCGGTCGCCAATATCGGGGTTTGCCAGGTTGAACGGCGCATCCCGCGACTGCCGTAGCGCCTCGACCTCATCGCGCTCGAACTGGCGTGCCCTTGGTTTCGGGCGCGGTCGCGGTGGTGGCAGCTCGCCGGGGGCCAGCTCGCGAACCGGCCCGATGGCCTCGCGGAACAGGGCGGCATCGTCATCTGGCGAGTCGTCGTCGGGTGGGAACATCTGGAAAGCCTATCAGCACATGCCTTGCCGATCCCGGTTCGCAGTGCGGCCATCGGCTATCATTCGCACTTTGATCATTCCGTCGACTGCACGTGCTTTCCGGGCGCGGCCCCAGCGGACAGTCGATGCAGCACAGGAAGCGTATGCATATTCTGGTCAGCAACGACGATGGCGTGGAGGCGCCGGGCATCCGCGTGCTTGCGGAGCATCTGGCGGAGGTCGCCACAGTCACGGTGGTCGCACCGGATCGCGACCGTTCCGGTGCCAGCAATTCGCTCACCCTCGACCAGCCGATACGCGTCACCGAGCTGTCGGAGCGACGTTACCGCGTGGCCGGCACGCCCACCGACTGTGTGCACCTGGCCTTGGCCGGAATGCTGGAAGACGAGCCGGACATCGTGGTTTCCGGCATCAACTCGGCGGCCAATCTGGGCGACGACGTGATCTATTCCGGCACCGTGGCCGCGGCGATGGAAGGGCGTTTCCTGGGTCTGCCGGCGATTGCCGTGTCGCTGGCCAGCAGCGAGCATAAGGCACGCAACTATCCGACAGCGGCACGCGCGGCGGTGGAAATCATGCGCCGGTTGCTGGTCGATGCGCTGCCTTCCGACACCATCCTCAACGTCAACGTGCCGGATCTGCGGTGGAGCGAGATCCGGGGCTACGAGGTGACGCGTCTTGGTCATCGTCATCGCGCCGAGCCCTGCATCAATGAAACCGACCCGCGCGGCCGACCGATCTGGTGGATTGGCCCGGCCGGTGCCGAGGAAGATGCCGGTCCAGGCACGGACTTCGACGCCGTGCGCCGTGGCTACATCTCGATTACGCCGATCCACGTCGACCTGACCCGCTACCAGGCACTGGAAAAGGTCGCCAGCTGGGTCGATGGCCTGGCTGCGGGCATGGCCGACGGGGAAGGCAAGTCGGCCGGATGATGAGTCTGCGTCACGGTCAGCCGGACACGGCGGGTCTGGGAATGACCTCGCAGCGCGCGCGCGACCGTCTGGTCGACGACCTGCGCGCCAAGGGCATTGCCGACGCGCGTGTGCTGGATGCGATCCGCACCGTGCCGCGCCACCTGTTCATCGACGAGGCGCTGGCCAGTCGTGCCTACGAGAACACGGCGCTGCCGATCGGCTGCGGGCAGACCATTTCGCAGCCGTGGGTGGTGGCGCGGATGACCGAAGTGCTGCTGGCTGGCCCGAACTTCGCCAAAGGCGGAGGCAAGGTGCTGGAGATCGGCACCGGTTCTGGCTACCAGGCGGCGGTGCTGTCGGGGCTGGTCGATCAGGTCTACAGCATCGAGCGCATCGACGAACTGCTGCGCCCGACGCGTCGTCGGCTGCGCAAACTGGGCTACGGCAACATCCGCGTGCGCCACGACGATGGCCGCATCGGCTGGCCGGAGCTGGCGCCTTTCGATGGCATCCTGGTGACCGCGGCGACCGCGCGCATCGAGCCGGCGCTGCTCGATCAACTGGCCGAAGGCGGGCGGTTGATCGCGCCCGTTGGTCCGAGTTCGCAGCAGGAGCTGGTCTGCTACCAGCGCGACGCCGATGGCATCACTGAAAGCAACCTGGGAGCGGTGCTGTTCGTGCCGCTGTTGAGCGGTACCGTGCGATGAGGACGCCGCCCTGAAACTGTTCGGACCGCTGTACGACATGGCCCTGCGCTGGTCGCGGCACCGCCATGCGCCCGTGTATCTCGGTGCGTTGAGCGTGGCCGAGTCCACGGTGTTCCCGGTGCCACCCGACGTGATGCTGGCGCCGATGACGCTGGCCCAGCCACCGCGCTGGTGGAGGCTGGCTCTACTCACCACGATCTGCTCCGTGCTCGGTGGTTTCGTCGGTTACGCGCTTGGCCATTGGGCGCTGGAAGCGGTGATGCCGTGGATCGAGCGCTTCGGCTACGCGGACACCTTCGCCCATATCCAGACCCTGTTCGAGGAGTACGGTTTCTGGATCGTGCTGGTCGCCGGCTTCACGCCGATTCCGTACAAGGTGTTCACCATTGCCTCGGGCGCCGCCGGCATGCCGCTGGTCGCCTTCGGGCTGGGCTCGGTGGTGGGGCGGGGCGGTCGCTTTTTCCTGCTCGCCGGGCTGATCGCCTGGGGCGGACCGAAGTTCGAAGCGAGCCTGCGGCGCTGGATTGAATGGATCGGCTGGGTGCTGGCGTTGCTGGCCATCGCCCTGATCGGCTGGCTGATGTGGCGGCACCAGGCCGGATGACGGGTCGATGAGTCGCCGTTTCGTCATCGTCTGCCTTTCACTGGCTGCTGGCCTTGCTGCCTGCTCCTCGCCGCCGCGTCCGTCCATCGACGACCGTTCCAGCAGTCGGCCGGAGACGGTGATCACCCGCGTGCCGGAATACGCCGTGGCGCGGGGCGACACGCTGTACGGCATCGCGTTCCGGTTGGGCATCGACTACCGTGACCTCGCGCGCTGGAATGCCATCCATCCGCCGTACACGATTTACCCGGGACAGCAGCTGAAGGTGCTGGCGCCGTCGGGTGATGCGCGTCCGGTGGCGGTGGCTGGTGATGACGGTGTTGCGGTAACGACACCGCTGCCGGATCGACCGGCGCCGTCCGCTGCGCCCACGGCAGCGAGGCCAGCTCCGGCGACTGCTGCGCGGCCCGTCACGAGCACGGGCAGCAACGCGCCGCCACGCAACCCGACACCTCTGCCGCCACCCACCGCTGCTCCGCCATCGGCAAAACCACCGGTGACAGCCGCACCCGCAGTGGCCAGCGGCGCTGTTGCCTGGCGCTGGCCGGTGGACGGGCGTCTGCTGGCGACCTACGCCGCTGGCGACCCGACGCGGCAGGGCATCGATATCGACGGCAAGGCGGGTGATCCGGTCAAGGCCGCTGCCGCGGGTGAGGTGGTGTATTCCGGCTCGGGGCTGGTCGGTTACGGCGAGCTGATCATCGTCAAGCACAGCGACACGTGGCTGTCGGCATACGGCCACAACCGCAAGCGTCTGGTGGCCGAAGGTGATCGCGTGAGTGCCGGGCAGGTGATCGCCGAACTCGGTCGCACTGGCGCCAGCCGTGACCAGCTGCATTTCGAGATTCGTCGCAACGGCAAGCCGATCGATCCGCTGACCCAGCTGCCGAAACGCTGAGTGGTTCGCGACAGACAAGGCCGTTTTCGCGGATAATCCGCGCCGATCATGAGTCTGCGACGTCCCTACCCACTACTTTCGGCGATGGCCCTTGCGGCCGCGTTGCTGCTGGCACTGCTGCCCACGCTGGGGCGGCTGCATCGTGGACTCGACAGTGATCCGCTGAGCCCGGGCTGGGTGGCGCTGTGCACCACGCAGGGACTGGTGCTGCGCTGGGTCGACCCGACTGGACAGACTGACGGCAGCGAGCAGCCGGCACCCACCCAGCACGCTGTTGACGACTGTCCCTACTGTCCGCTGCTTGCAAGCACCAAGTTGCCGGCAATGGTGGCTCCGGCCTGGCTCAAGCTGAAGCCAGCGCCTTTCCTGGCCCCGCAGCCGGTTCAAGCGGTCTCCGAGAAACCCGTTGTTACCGGCTGGAGCCCGCGCGGCCCGCCGATCCTCGTTCGCGCCTGAGTCCTGCTCATGCTGCGCTGCGGCCGGATTTCCCGGACGTGGCCTGCGACTGCGTCCGCGCGCCTGCGCGATGCGAATCATTCGAGGAATCTGA
>JAWLAW010000035.1:0-25782 GCA_041395265.1 Lysobacteraceae bacterium | reverse complement strand
GTGCCAGCTTTTGCAGCCGCTGCGCCAGTTCCGCATCGCCATTAACGCGAAGCTTGCCGCTGGGCGGGCGCTTGTCGCGGCCTGGCAGCAAACGCGACACCACGGCGCCAATGCTGGCGCTGATATCGAGGTCGGACTCCTCGTCCGTCGGCGGACCAACGCGAAGCTGGTTGCCTTCAACGCGGATGCTCAACGCAATCGGCGGATCGACCAGCTTGAGGCCGACGCGCTGACCGTCGAGATTTGCCAGCCCTTGCTGAGCTTCCGCATCCAGCGCGAGCATCCGGTTCAGCGCACGTTCCAGTGTTGCACCGAACAGTCGACGCAGCGGTTGCGGAATCAGAGCGTTGGTGGCGGGGGCTGTCATCGTGATCTGAAGGGGAGGTGGCGGCTGACTAGTCTACCTGCGGAGCCCCTTCACGTGGCTTCAGGCGCCATGCTCGCGTGTCGCGAGTGAGGCGGATATCGCCTTTGTCAATTGCCTGAAGTGACGCTAGCTTTAGTCCGCATTTGACGCAGTTCTGTGTCAATCCCGGTAGGGCATGGGGTTTTCATGAATGTGCCAGAGCATCTGCAATCGCGCCATTCGCGGATGCTTTGCCATAGGAATGCAGCATCAGCAACCGTCTGAGATCCCTTTGCCAACAACTAAAAAATGGGAGTTACGATGATGAATATTCGAGGAATTCTGCGCAGTTCAGCCTTTGTCGCTGGTGTTGCACTGGCGACGCCATCCGGGGCCGTCGAAGTGAACAACGATGGCTTCGGACAAGTGGTGATTCTGCCGGTGTGGACGACCACCGGCGGACATTCGACGCTGCTCAACGTTCGGGGTAGCAGTGCGGCAAAGCTCAGGGTGCTGGGAAGCGATGGTGCCCTGTTGTTTAGCGGCAACCTGTATTTTCGAGGAGGGGCCGACAGCTGGACAGGAGCTATCGGCCCCGGTCCGGATGGTGGTAGTCAGCTGAGCAGCAATGACGGTACCTGTCTGTTGATTGCTGGCGACGACGGCATCGAAGTCATGAGCGGGCCGGTAAGCCTGCCTGCCGATCACGGCTCCGTCGAATTGATCGCGATGGGGTTCCCTGCTGCCACGGCCGAGGCGGATCAGTTGCTGGCATTCCAGATTCAACGGGAGATCATGACGGCAGACTGCAATGCACTAGCCGAACGCTGGAACAACGGAAACTGGGCGGAGACACCTGCTCAAGGCATGGTCAGGTCATCAGAAGCATCCACGATGATGTTTGCCAACATGTCCATCATCCAGGTGGAGCAGGGTACGTTGTACGACGTCCCCGGGGTCGCCCTCCATCGTTATTCCGATCAGGTTCAGCACACTCGTCCTGGTGACGGACTGCCCAACCTGGCGAGCGGTCATGACCTGGGTACCGATCACGGGTCTACGTTTAGCCGGGTCTGCGATCATGGTTCGTGCCTGGAAGATTCATGGCCAACGCCATTGGATGCGATGGCCGCCGTGTTGATGGCAGAGTCAGATCGGGGCGACTACATCATCGATCCGAACCTGGGTGCTGCGACGGACCTCGTCATCAGCTTTCCGTTGGCGCCGTATTTCGCCCAGCGCAGTGAAGTCGATGCGGGGTTGACCAAGGCCCATGTTCGCTTCAGCACCTATGATCGCGAGGGGCAGGCCAGGGTTGGTGTTTCGTGCCCGAGTATCCAGTCACCTGGAGCAATCTGCGACGGGACCTACTGGGGCGCAGAACAGGCAGAGCCGTTTTTTGCGATCAGCTTCAATCCGAGTGGTGAACAGGCCCCTTCTTCATCGGGACTGCTGGGGTTGCCCGGTGCGTATCGCCTGGAAGCCCCTGCCGAGTCCGGGCAGCAGTTTGATCCGATGGCGCCGACAGGTGCTTTCTACGCGGCCTATAGGGATGACACCTATCCCGACCTGGTCAGCAACAATGGAAACAGATACTACGGCGCACCAGCGATACCGGTCATTTTCCAGCAGTACGTCAACGGTACGCTGCAAGGTAGCGATGGCATTCCCCAGCGCGCCAACTATGGAAAGGCGTTCCGATCCACGCGGAACAGGCGCGTCGACGAGGAGTACCAATAGAACATTCATGGCCGATGAATAGTGAGCTGTGAGTTGGCTGGCAGAACTGGGCATGCTCCAAGTCGGCTTTGCATAGGGAGTAGCGGTGGGTCCACAGGTGATGTGGGCCCACCGTCCTTTTTGTCTTAACGCATTGCGCCGAAAGCTTGGTCTGGGCATCTTGTCGGTGTTTGTGGGGTAATGCGAGTCTGAGTGGGTAATGGAAGTACCAATGATGAGCTTTCGACGAATGCTGTGCGGTCCGGCCTTGATTGCTGGTCTTGCTCTGGTGGCACCTTCCAGGGCGGTTGAGGTGAACAGGGATGGTTTAGGCCAGGTATTGATATTGCCGGTCTGGACAACCACCGGAGGCCATTCAACACTGCTCAACATCCAGTCGCTGAATCTCATGGCCGCAAAGCTGAGGGTGTTGGGCGGCGACGGCTCGCTCCTGTTCAGCGGCAATCTGTACTTCCGGCAGGGCAATGACAGCTGGACGGCCGGGATCGGGCCAGATCCCGGTGGCGGAAGTCTGCTATCGAGTAGTGATACGACTTGCCTGCTCGTCTCCGGTGAGGACGGTGTCGAGGCTTTGAGCGGTCCCATCAGTCTGCCGGCGGACCACGGTTCCATCGAAGTGATTGGGATGGGTGTTCCTGCACACGCGGACGGCGTGGATCCGAACGTTGTATTCCAGATCGAGGATGAATTCGCGCAGTCTGATTGCGATGCGTTGGCAGCGCGCTGGAACAGCGGGAACTGGTCGGAGAGCCCAGCCCAGGCGCTCGGTAGTCCAGACCCCATCTTGGCGGCCACTTGGTCCATCATCCAGGTGGAACGCGGCACGCTGTATCAGGTTCCGGGGACGGCTTTGGCCAACTATTCCGATCAGGTACAGCACACCTCCCCGGGTGATGCCTTGCCCAATCTGGCCAGTGGGCACGATGCCGGTACCGACGAGGGCAAGACTGTCAGTCGGGTTTGCGATTCAACGATGGAATGCTCGGAAGACACCTGGGCGACGCCATTAGACGCGGTGGCCGCGGCGTTGCTGATGGATTCTTATCGCGGTGACTTCATCATCGATCCGAATCTGGGGGCGGCCACGGACTTGATCATTACCTACCCGCTGGCGCCCTATTTCGCTGAACGTGATGGGCCAGATAGCACTCTGGCAAAGGCGCATGTCCGCATGGATTCCGCCGACCGTGATGGAACCAGCCGGACGGGGACCGTCTGCCCAAGTCCCTCGCCGCCGCATGTGTTCTGCGACGGGACCTATATGGATATCGAGCAGCCAGCGCCGATGCTGAAGATCACCTTCAATCCCGAGCAGGAGCCCTCGGCGGATCTGGATATCCTATCCGACTGGACATCGACCTATATCCCTCCCGCCACTCCGGTCGAGCCTTCCGGTGTGTTGGGATTGCCGGCTACCTATCGTCTGGAAAAAGCCGATGCCCTGCAGTACCCAGACGGAACGGTTTCCCCCCTATCTCCCTTGCCGCCGCTGCCGCCAGCAGGGACCTTCTTTGTGGCGCTGCAGTACTACTGGAATGCGGCGGATTTGGTCGGCAATTCCGGAAAACAGTATTTTGGCGCGCCCGCGCTGCCGGTGGTGTTCCAGCAATACGTCAACGGCACCCTGCCTGGGCCGGATGAGGTCGCACAACGCGCCAACTACGGCATGGCGTTCCGGCCGGCGGGTCGTGGGGCATACACGCTACCGCCCGGCGGAGGGTCTGTCCCGCACCAAGCTTCGGACGTTCGTCCTGAGGCGCAATAGTCTTTGATCAGCTGCTGGAGTCGTCGGCGTAGACGTCCTTGCCGCCCGGTTGGCGCTTGAAGCGCCGGTGGATCCACAGGTACTGCTCGGGGGCGTCGCGGACCATGGCTTCGATTTCGGCCATGACGCGTGCGGTATCGGTGGTGGCGTCCTTGGAGGGGAAGTTCGACATTGCCGGGGTCAGGCGCAGGCGATAGCCGCGGCCATCGTCGGTGCGACGATGGTGGAAGGCGATCACCTTGGCGCCGGACAGCCGGGCCAGCTGGTGCGGCGAAGTCAGGCTCCAGGCCGGACGCCCGAAGAAGGGCACGAAGACGCTGTCACCGCGACGGGTTTCCTGGTCGGGCGCGAACCACAGGATGCCGCCGTCCTTGAGGTGCTTGATCGCCGGACGCAGGGCGTCGCGCGGGAACATGGCCGGTGCGTAACGCAGGCGGCCACGGCGCACCGCCCATTCCAGAACGGCCTGACCATGCGGGCGATACATGCCGGCGACGGGTGCGTGGTCGCAGAGCAGTCGGCCGCATATCTCCAGTGTGACGAAGTGGCCGGACAGCAGGATGACGCCCTTGCCTTCCACCAGCGCCGCCTTGAGGTGGTGCAGGCCTTCGATTTCGGTGTGCTCACGCGCGGAGTCGATGCCACCCCACCAGGCGCGGATGAATTCGAACAATCCCATGCCCAGGTTGGCGAAGCTGTCGCGCAGCAGGCGCGACCGTTGCTGCGCCGACAGCTCGGGAAAGCAAAGTTCCAGGTTGCGCTGGGCAATGTGACGCCGCGAGCGCAGCAGGCGCAACAGCAGCCAGCCGAGGCCGCGCCCCAATCCTCGCTGCAACGCCCAAGGCAGCCGGGCAGCCAGCAGGGCTGGCAGCAGGAGTAGCCACTGCGGCCAGCTGGCGGGGCGGCGCGGCGCGGCTCCGGGCCGGGCCGGATCGATGCTGGGTCTGGCCTTGTCGTTCACCGGTGCATTCTATCGGCTGCGCCGTTCCCGCGAAGCGCGCACGTTGTCGTGCATCGATAACGGCTATCCTTCGCGGATGCTGAAACAGACCGGCCACGCGCTGATGCGCGTGATCTACAACATCACCATGTACGTGCTGACGCCAGTGATCCTGTATCGACTGGCGCTTCGCGGAGTGCGCCACCGTGGCTACCTGTCGCGCTGGGCCGAGCGTTTCGGCTTTTTCCCCGATCCCGGTCTGCGCGACACGCTGTGGGTGCATGCGGTCAGCGTGGGCGAGGTGAACGCCGCCGCGCCGATGATCGACGTGCTGCGCGAGCGCTATCCGCAGTATCCGATCGTGGTGACCACGGTGACGCCGACCGGTTCGGATCGCGTGCGCCGCATCTGGGGCGACAGCGTGTTCCATGTCTACCTGCCCTATGACCTGCCGGCGTCGATCCGCCGTTTCCTGAAGCGGGTGCGACCGCGGCTGGCCATCATCATGGAGACGGAGATCTGGCCCAACCTGTTCTTCTGCTGCCATGACCGCAAGCTGCCCATCGTGGTGGCCAACGCGCGCCTGTCCGAACGCTCGCTGCGCGGTTACGGTCCGGTGCGTCCGCTGGCGCGCATGGCGATCCGCTGCGCCGAATGGGTGGCGGCGCAGTCGCAGCAGGATGCGGATCGCCTGATCGAGCTGGGAGCGGATCGTTCGCGGGTGATCATCGCCGGCAACCTCAAGTACGACATGGACGTGCCGGAGTTCCTCGACGAGCAGGCGCGTGACTGGCGCGAAGCCTGGGGCGAGCAGCGGCCTGTGTGGATCGCCGCCAGCACCCACGAGGGCGAGGAGGAAAAGGTCATCGATGCGCACAGTCGCGTGCTGCGTCGGTTCCCGGATGCCTTGCTGCTGATCGCTCCACGTCATCCCGAGCGCTTCCGGCCGGTGGTTCAGCTTTGCCGGCAGATGGGCTTCCGCACCAGCTGTCGCAGCGAGGATGGGCTGGCATCGATGGACAGCCAGTGCTTCGTCATCGATACGCTGGGCGAGCTGCTGGGTTTCTTCGCCGCGGCCGACGTGGCCTTCGTGGGCGGCAGTTTCACCACCATCGGCGGCCATAACGTGCTGGAACCGGCGGCGCTGGGTGTGCCAGTGCTGGTCGGGCCGCACACCTTCAACTTCACAGAGGTCACCGATCTGCTGCTGGAAAGCGGCGCCTGCCTGCGTGTCGCCAACGACGTGGAGCTGGCGGAGACGGTGCAGACCCTGCTCGACGACAAGAATCGTTGCAACGACATGGGCAACCGGGCGCGCGAGACGGTCGAGGCCCAGCGCGGCGCGTTGCGGCGCATCCTGTCCATGCTGAAAGGCCTGCTCGGTTCCAAGGCTGCGATTTGAGGCTGCGGCAGTTCGGCTCTATACCGTCCTGCAATCGAAACCGGCCCCGGAAATGACAACGGCCCGCGAGTAGCGGGCCGTTGTCCAATCACGAAGACGCGTGGCGCGATCAGTTCGGCATCGGCTCCGTCTCGGCGGTGGCCAGCGCCGCTTCCGCGTCGGCGGTCAGGTGCTGGTTGACTGATTTGATGTCCTCGACATCCAGCGTGCCGGCCGCGGCCTTCAGGTTCAGCGTGTTCACCAGGAAGTCGTGGCGGGCACGCGACAGCTCGCGCTGCGCGGTATACAGCTGCTGCTGGCTCTGCAGCACGTCGACGATGGTGCGGGTGCCGACCTCGAAGCCGGCCTCCGTGGCATCCAGCGCGCTCTGCGCGGAGACCACCGACTGCGTGCGCGCATCGATGCTGCTGATGCCGGCGATCAGCGCGCGATAGGCGTTGCGGGTCTGTCGGGTGACCGCGCGACGCTGCTGCACCAGCTGGTCTTCCACGGCATCACGGGTGTACACCGCCTGGCGGACGCGTGAGCGCGTAGCGAAGCCACTGAAGATCGGTACGCTGAGGCTGATGCCAATGGTCGGGCCATCCGACAGGCTGTTGGCCGGGAAGCTCAGACCATTGGAGGTGAAGGTGCCCCAGCTGGCATTGTCGCTGTAGCCGACCGAGGCGCTCAGCGTCGGCAGGTGGCCGGCGCGGGCGGTGCCGATGTCCTGGTTGGCGGCGATCACGGCCAGCTCACGGGCTTGCAGCGCCGGATTGCTGTCCAGTGCTTCGGTCACCCAGTCGTCGATCTTCTGCGGCTCGGGCAGCATCGGCTGGAAGTTGGACTCCAGGCCCTTGATGTTTTCCAGCCACGTCCCGGTGATCTCGGACAGCGCCTCGCGGGCGTCATCCAGGGCGTTCTCGGCGGCGATCACGTTGGCGCGGGCGCTGTCGTGGCGGGCGCGGGCTTCGTGCACGTCGGTGATCGCAGTCAGGCCAACTTCGTAGCGCTGCTCGGCCTGGTCCAGCTGGCGACCCACCGCACGCTGCTCGGCGCGTGACAGCACCACGCTGTCGATGGCGGTCAGCACGGCGAAATAGGCCTGCGCGGTGCGCGTCATCAGGCCGTCCAGCGCCGCCTCGTACTCGGCAGCAGACTGGTCGGCACGGGCGCGGCTGGCGTGCAGGCGCGTGTAGTTGGTGCGGTCGTACAGGCTCTGGCGCAGGTCGAAGCTGTAGCTGCGCGAGCGGGTGTCGCTGTTGCTCTTGCTCAGGCCAAAGCCGACCGTGCCGTCCTCGTTGGGGACAGTGGAAATGCTGGTGCTGTCGCGGTCGCTGTCGTTCAGCGAGGCCGAGGCACTGATCTGCGGCAGCAGCGCGGCGCGCGACTGCACGACGCCTTCGCCCTGCGCCAGCTTCTGCGACTCGGCGGCGCCCAGCTGCGGGTCGCTGTCGCGGGCCATGCGGTAGGCGTCCATCAGGTCGGACGCGGCGGCTGGGCCGGACGCGCCGACGGCGGTCAGGGCCAGGGCGAGGGCAAGGCTGAGGGGGCGGAGGGTCATGGTGATTCCTTGGTTTGAATCTGCAGTTTGGCTCGTTACAGGACGAAGCGCGCCACTGGCGCGGCTCCGTGCAGGTATGGAATGTCGGTTTCGAACAGGCTTTCTTCCTGCCAGCGCTCTTCATCGGTGCGCGTCACCAGCACGGCTTCCATCACCGGCGACTGGCCACGAACCACGAACAGGCGACCACCCGGACGCAGCCACTCGCGGAAACGTGACGGAATGGTCGTCACTGCACCAGACACGACCACCGCATCGAACTGCCGCTGCGGTTCGTATTCCAGCGCATCGGCCTGCGCCACGCGCAGGTTGCTGAGTCCCATCTGCTCGGCCCGGGAACGCGCGCGATCAACGAAATCCGCATGGATGTCGATGCTGACCACGGCACGCGCCAGGTGCGCCAGACAGGTACTGAGGTAGCCGCTGCCGGTACCGACTTCCAGTACTTCCTCGTGCTCGTCCAGATCCAGCGCCTGCAGCAGGCGGCCTTCGATCACCGGCTTGAGCATGACCTCGCCATGTTCCAGCGGTAGCGCCAGATCGGCATAGGCCAGCTTGCGATGACGCGGCGCGACGAAGTCCTCGCGGTTCACCGCGGCGAGCACGTCGAGCACCCGCGGGTCCAGAACTTCCCAGGGGCGCACCTGCTGCTCGACCATGGCGCGGCGAGCTTTGTCAAAATCGATCGGCATCGGGAGTCTGTCCTGGAAGCGGGAAAAGGGCGCAAATTTTACGTCCTTGGCTGCGTCCGGGCCACTTATGGCTTATGGGACGGCAGGATGGCGGCTGGAAGGGCGATTCCGTAGTGCCGGAAGTCATCGGGGATGTGTGACAACTCTCAGGTCGGAGAGTTTGTTCATTGTTTGATACAAGAGCTTTCACTGTCCCTTCGGACCAGCGAGTATCTTTTCTTTGTTTCGGCAAAGAAAAGTCACCAAAAGAAAGCCGACCCGAAGTTCGCGTGGTGGCGATGAAGCTGCCGCCATTCCCTGCATTGCTCGGAACCCGGCGGACAGCGCGAACTCGGCCATCCATGGCCTCAAACAAACGCGCCTTTCCCCGCCGGCTTCCTCCGCTACTCGGCGCTCCCACAGGGCCCAAAAGCGATGAAGCAGCACATTGCGACGCTTTTCGGGTCCCCTCGTTCGTGGTGAGGCGGAGTCGATCAGGCCCGTTAGGGGCGCGTGCAGGACGCACGCGCGTTTTCGCCAATTCAGGGATGAATTGTCGAAAACCCCGGCTTCGGCTCACGAACCCGCGAAGCGGGCGCGAACGCGGGGTGTCATTTCTTTTGGTTCGGTTTTCTTTGGACAAGCAAAGAAAATGAACTCGGTCGCCGAAGGCGAACGAAAGCTCTTGATCGGAAAGCGCGGTACGCATCACGCCCCTTGGATGCCCTCCGGCGCCGGTTCGTCGCGCTTCACCCTGAACCATGCCGCATACAGCGCCGGCAGGAACAGCAGCGTCAGCGCCGTCGCGAACAGCAGGCCGCCCATGATCGCCACCGCCATCGGGCCGAAGAACACGCTGCGTGACAGCGGGATCATCGCCAGCATGGCAGCCAGTGCGGTCAGCACGATGGGGCGGAAGCGGCGCACGGTGGCGTCGACGATGGCCTGCCAGCGGGTGTGGCCGTCGGCGATGTCCTGCTCGATCTGGTCGATCAGGATCACCGAGTTGCGCATGATCATGCCGGACAGGGCGATCGTGCCGAGCATGGCGACGAAGCCGAAGGGCACGCGGAACAGCAGCAGGAAGGCGGACACGCCGATCAGGCCCAGCGGTGCGGACAGCAGCACCATCAGCACGCGCGGGAAGCGCTTGAGCTGGATCATCAGCAGGGTCAGCACCACGCCGAGGAACAGCGGCATGCCGGCGTTCACCGACTTCTGGCCGCGCTGCGAATCCTCGACCGTGCCACCGGTCTGCAGCAGGTAGCCGTTGGGCAGCTCGGCGCGGATCGGATCCAGCGTCGGCTCAATCTGCGCGACGACGGTAGCGGCCTGCTCCTTGCCGTAGATGTCACCACGCACGGTGACGGTGGGCAGGCGGTCTCGGTGCCAGATGATGCCTTCCTCGAAGCCGTATTCGAGCTTGGCGATCTGTGAAAGCGGCACGCTGCGGCCATTGGCAGTGGGAACAGCGAGGCTGCCCAGCAGCGATAGCCGTGCGCGCTCGTTGTCGGGGCCGCGTAGCAGGATCTCGATCAGTTCGTTGCCTTCGCGATATTCGCTGACGTGGCTGCCGGACAGCGAGCTCTGCAGAAACACCGCCAGCTGCGCGGAGGTGATGCCCAGCGCGCGGGCACGATCCTGGTCGATATTGAGCCGCACCACCTTGCTGGGTTCTTCCCAGTCGAGGTTGACGTTGGTGACATGCGGGTTGGCGCGCACCTTGTCGGCCACTTCGCGGGCCAGCTTGCGCACTTCGTCGATGTGCTCGCCGGACACGCGGAACTGCACCGGATAACCCACCGGTGGACCGTTCTCCAGCCGCGTCACGCGGGCACGGATGTCGCTGAAGTCGGTGTTGAAGAGGTCGATCAGCCAGCTGCGGACCTTCTCGCGCTCCTCGATGTTCTCGGTCAGCAGCACGAACTGGCTGAAGCTGGGACTGGGCAGCTGCTGGTCCAGCGGCAGGTAGAAGCGCGGCGCGCCGGTGCCGACGTAGGCGACGTAGTTGGTGATACCCGGATGGCCCTTGAGCTTGGCCTCGAGCTTGGCGGCCTGCGCTTCGGTGGCCTTCAGTGAGGCGCCTTCCGGCAGCTTGAGGTCGACCATCAACTCAAGGCGCGTCGAGGCCGGGAAGAACTGTTGCGGCACGAAGCGGAACAGCAGCACGGCGGCCACGAAACAGGCCACGGTGATCACGATGACGGTCTTTCGGTATTCCACGCACCAGTCGATCAGCTTGCGAACTCGCTGGTAGAAGCGGGTCTGGTAGGGATCGTGTGGCTCGTGGGCGCTGCCGCCATTCTTCTTGGAGAAGTCCGGCAGCAGCTTGTCTCCCAGCCACGGCACGAACACCACGGCGGCGATCCAGCTGACCAGCAGCGCGATCGTCACCACTTCGAACAGTGAGCGCGTGTACTCGCCGGTGGAACTCTGTGCTGTGGCGATCGGCAGGAAGCCGGCAGCGGTGACCAGCGTGCCGGTGAGCATCGGGAAGGCGGTGGTCTTCCAGGTGAAACCGGCGGCCTGCAGGCGCGAATAACCCTGCTCCATCTTCACCGACATCATTTCGACGGCGATGATGGCGTCATCGACCAAAAGGCCCAGCGCGACGACCAGTGCGCCCAGCGAAATCTTGTGCAGGCCGATGCCGAAGTAGTGCATCGTCGCGAAAGTCATCGCCAGCACCAGCGGGATCGACAGCGCCACCACCAGCCCGGTGCGGAAGCCCAGCGAGAAGAAGCTGACCAGCAGCACGATGATCAGCGCCTCGGCGAGCACGCGGCACGAACTCGCCCACCGAGTCACGCACCGCCTGCGGCTGGTCGGCCACGCGCGACAGGGTCATGCCCACCGGCAACGTCTGTTGCAGTCGCGAGAACTCGCTGTCCAGCGACTTGCCGAGCTGCAGGATGTCGCCGCCAGCCTTCATCGACACGGCAATGCCGATGGCGTCGTCACCCTTGAAGCGCATTTTGGGTGCCGGCGGATCGGAAAAGCCACGTCGCACGGTGGCAACGTCGCCGATGCGGAAGCTGCGGCCTTCGACGCTGATCGGGAAGTCGCGGATGTCCTCCACGTTCTCGAAGCGGCCGGACACGCGCAGTTGCACGCGGTCGGTCGGGGTTTCGAAGAAGCCGGTCGGGATCACCGCGTTCTGCTCGTCCAGCGCCTGCTGCACGGCGGTCATCGGCACGCCCAGCGTGGCCAGCTTGGTGTTGCTGAGCTCGATCCAGATTTTCTCGTCCTGCAGGCCGATCAGCTCGACCTTGCCCACGTCGGGAATACGCTGCAGCTCCAGTTCCAGGCGCTCGGCGTAGTCCTTCATGGTGGCGTAGCTGAAGCCATCACCGGTCAGCGCGTAGATGTTGCCGAAGGTGTCGCCAAATTCATCATTGAAGAACGGCCCGATCACGCCCGGCGGCAGCTCGGCGCGGATGTCGCTGGTCTTCTTGCGCACCTGGTAGAACAGGTCTGGCAGCTCGGCGCTGCGCATGTCGTCACGGGCAACGAAGATGATCTGCGACACACCGGGCCGCGAGTAGGCGCGGATCATCTGGTAGTCGCCGGTCTCCATGAGCTTCTTCTCGATCCGCTCGGTGACCTGCCTCGCGACTTCCTCGGCGGTCGCGCCCGGCCACATCGTGCGCACGACCATGGCCTTGAAGGTGAACGGCGGGTCTTCGCTCTGGCCCAGGCGCAGGTAGCTCCAGGACCCGATGATCGCCAGCGCAATCATGGCGTAGAGCACCAGGCTGCGATTGTGCAGCGCCCACTCACTCAAATTGAAGCCGCCACTGCCGGAACCGGCATGGCGGCCATCGTTGCTCCCGTTCGACATCGGATCGGTCCCCGTCATGATTCAGCCGTCGCTGCCGTCAGGGCGCGGACGCGAGACTCAGGCGTCGGTTGTCACCGTCGATCGGCTGCACCCGCTGCCCCGGCCGAAGCATGTGGACGCCGGCTGCGACGATCCAGTCGGTGGCGGCAATGCCGTCGACGATGGGTACGCTGGTCTCGCGGAAAGCACCGGTGCGCACGTCACGGCGCTGAACCTTGTGGCTGGCGGGGTCGACCACCCAGACGAAAGCCTGGCCCTGTTCGGCACTGACCGCCGAAAGCGGCACCGACAGTTCCCCGCCATCAGACGTGGCATCGACATAGACGCGGGCGCTCTGGCCCAGCTCGGCGGCAACGGCGGAATCGTCCAGGCTGACCCGCGCCGCGTAAGTGCGGGTCAGTGGATCGGCGCCCGCAGCCAGCTCGCGCAGCTTGCCGGCATGGCGCAGGCCCGGCTTCGACCACAGCTCGATCACCATCGGCTGGCCGAGCCGGAACTGGTCGATCTCCTGCTCGGGCAGGCTGATCGCCACTTCGCGCTCGCCCTGCTCGGCCATGACAAACACCGGCTGGCCGGCCGAGACCACCTGTCCGGCCTCGGCCAGGCGACTGACGATGACGCCATCGGCCGGCGCGCGCAGCACGGCATATTCGGCCTGGTTCTTCGCGACGTCGAACTGGCCGCGTGCCTGCTGCAGGCGCGATTCGGCGAGGCGCCAGGCATTGTCCCGGGCGTCGAACTGCGACTGGCCGATCAGGCCGCGCTCCAGCAGCGACTGGTGGCGCTCGCGCTCGGACTTCGCCAGTTGCAGGTCCGCTTCGGCGGCACGCAGGCCGGCGCGGGCCACGTCCAACTGCAGGCGCACGTCATCGGCATCCAGTTCGGCCAGCGCCTGCCCCGAGGTGACGCGATCACCGGCATCGACATGGCGCTTGGCCAGCTTGCCGCCGATCCGGAACGCCAGTTGCGGTTCGCGCTGCGCGCGCACTTCGCCGGAAAAAGCAGCCAGGGTCATGCCGGCGCTGTCAGGTTGCACCACGATGGCCGGGCGGACCACTTCCGGGGCCTCCGCCTGCTCGCCGCAAGCGCTCAGGGTCAGCGCCAGCAGCGCGCCGGAAAGCAGCAGCAAGCTGCGACGAATCAAGGGTGTACGAGCGGGCATGATGGCCATCTCTGTAATTGAACTGACCAGTATAGTAAAATGGGGGTTTCTGAAAGTAAACCCACCAGTCCAATAATTCAGCCACTCACGTAGCCAGACGATTTTCCGCATGACCGCAGCAACCCGAAGCACCGGCCCCGGCCGACCCAAGGACCTCGAAAAACGCGCCGCCATCCTGGAGGCCGCCAAACGCCTGTTCCTGGAGCGCACTTACGACGCCGTCAGCATGGACGCCATTGCCGGCGAGGCCGGTGTGTCCAAGCTCACCGTCTACAGCCACTTCAAGGACAAGGCGTCACTGTTCGAGGCCGCCGTCGAAACCAAATGCGAGGAACAGTTGCCGGCCGCGATCTTCCGCCCCGGCGCACCGGACGAGGACATCGGCGAACGCCTGCGGCGCATCGCGCGCGGTTTCCACGGACTGGTCACCAGTCCGGAGGCCATCGAACTGTTCCGGGTGATGGCCGCGCAGGCGCAGACCAACCCGGAGATGGCGCAGCGTTTCTACGAGGCCGGCCCCAAGCGCACCCTGGCCGAAATGGAAGCCGTGTTCCGCGATGCCGTGGACAGCGGGCAACTGGAAATGGACGACCCGCGCCGCAGCGCCGGCCACTTCTTCTGCCTGCTCAAGGGCGAGATGCACATGCAACGCCTGATCGGCTGCTGCGAGGCGATGGGAGCGCACGAATGCGACGCCCACGTCGAGAGCGTCGTCCGCCTGTTCCTGCGCGCCTATCTGCCACGCGACTGACCGCATCGGACAACGCGCGAAAAAGGCGTCTGGACCTTCAAATCCGCGCGATCTGCCCAGCAGGCGGGTCACGCTGGCGCTCCATGCGCGCCCTCACCGGGCATCGAAAACCCAGTCACGAAGCGGCATGCAGTGTGCTCGGCCCCATTGGGCTATCGAAAAAGTGTTGACTTCCAAAAATGGCTGTGTTGAGAATGCAGCCATGACGCAACGCAGCATCCAGATGGCCGACAACCTCACCGCAGTCCTTCGGGAACGCGGTGCGGTCGCGGTCATTCTGGTAGTCGTACTAATTACCTCACTGACAGGTGCGGGATAGGGTTGCGCGACTAACAAACAACCCGGGTTACAGAAAAGAACCCCGCACCCTGAAAAGGTGCGGGGTTTTTGCGTTTCTGGGCCCGGATTTCCGACAGGAAGCCGGTACCGATGCACAGCGACGCCATCAAATCAGGCCCATCACGCGCCCCTGCCCGGGCCATGCTGCGCGCCACCGGCCTGGACGACGCGGCCATCGCGAAGCCGCTGGTAGCGGTGATCCACACCTGGACCGACGTATCGCCCTGCAACATGACCCTGCGTGATCTCGCGCAATCCGCGCGCGCCGGGATCACCGCAGCGGGCGGCACGCCGGTGGAGTTCAACACCATCGCCGTCACCGACGGCATCGCCATGGGCAGTCCCGGCATGCGCGCCTCACTGGCCTCGCGCGAAACCATCGCCGACTCCATCGAGCTGGCCGTGTCCGGGCACTGCCTGGACGCGATGCTGCTGCTGGTCGGCTGCGACAAGACCATCCCGGCGGCCGCAATGGCGGCGGCACGGCTGAACATCCCGACGGTGATCCTATACGGCGGCACGATCCTGCCGGGACACTGCCCGTCACACGGCGATGCGAAGGCAGCGGGCGACAACAGCAAGTCGATTCCACTGACCGTGCAGGACGTGTTCGAGGCCGTCGGTGCGCATGCTGCCGGCCGCATCGACGATGCCGAACTGGACCGGCTGGAGCGCAGCGCCTGTCCCGGCGCCGGTGCCTGCGGTGGCCAGTTCACGGCCAACACCATGGCCACCGTGCTGACCTTCCTCGGCCTGTCGGCGCTGGGCGACAACGACGTGCCGGCGGTCGATCCGGAAAAGTCCGGCGTGGCGGAACGCTGCGGACAACGGCTGATGCAGTTGCTGCGCGACGGCGCACCGCTGCCGCGGGAGCTGATCACGCTGACCTCGCTGCGCAACGCCGCGCGTGCGGTGGCAGCTACCGCCGGTTCCACCAACGCGCTGCTGCACCTGCTGGCCATCGCACACGAAGCCGGCATCGCCTTCGATCTCGAGGAGTTCGAACGCGCCAGTGCCGGCACGCCGGTGATCGCCGACCTCAAACCGGGTGGTCGCTACACCGCCGCCGAAATGCACGCCGTCGGCGGCACCCGCCTGCTGGCGCGCGAGCTTCGCGATGCCGGATTGATCGACGACGTGCCCGGCGTCAGGGGAAACAGCTTCTTCGCCGACATCGATGCCGAAGATGCACCGAGCCAGCCGCAGGACGTGGTGCGACCGATCGGCAACCCGATCAAGCCGCGCGGTGGCTATTCGATCCTGTACGGCGATCTCGCACCCGATGGCTGCGTGGTAAAGCTGGCCGGGCACGGACGCAGCCACCATCGCGGCCCCGCGCGCGTGTTTGACAGCGAAGAAGCGGCGTTTGCCGCCGTGCAGGCGCGCTCGATCAAGGCCGGCGACGTGGTGGTGATCCGCTTCGAAGGCCCCGCCGGCGGCCCGGGCATGCGCGAAATGCTGGCGGTGACCGCCGCGCTGGTCGGGCAAGGTCTGGGCGACGACGTGGCGTTGGTGACGGATGGCCGCTTCAGCGGTGCCACCCACGGCTTCATGGTCGGCCACGTGTCGCCCGAAGCCGCGCACGGCGGACCGATTGCGCGCCTGCGCGACGGTGATGAGATCGAGATCGACATCGCCAGCCGCCGCATCGACGTCCACGCCGATCTCGGCGCTCGCACGCCGGCAACCATTGCCCCGCGCGTTCGCGGCGGCGTGCTGGCCCGCTACGCAGGCATCGTCGCCTCAGCGTCGCGCGGTGCCGTGACCACGCCGTCACCCGCCGAATCAGATGACGCCGGTTCGCCAGCCCAATCCTCCAACCCGAAACCCGCCAGCGCCGCAGCCGCGAGCCGGCAAACCACCGCCATGGAGTCCCTCGCATGACCAGCAACGACAACGCCCGTAACGGCATCAGCAGCAACCGCAAGTTCCGCATCGCCATCATCGGCTACGGCAGCCAGGGCCGCGCGCATGCGCTGAACCTGCGCGACTCGGGCTTCGACGTCGTCGTCGGGCTACGTCCCGGCGGCCCGACATCGATCAAGGCCCGCGACGACGGTTTCGAAGTGCGCACGCCCGCGCAAGCCGCTGCCGATGCCGAGCTGGTCGCGGTGCTGACACCGGACATGGTGCAGCGCGCGCTGTACGAAGACGTGCTGGCGTCCGCGATGAAGCCGGGAAGCTGCCTGCTGTTCGCGCACGGCCTCAACGTGCATTACGGCCTGATCGAGCCGCGCGATGACCTCGACGTGGTGCTGGTCGCGCCGAAAGGTCCGGGCGCGCTGGTGCGGCGCGAGTACGAGATCGGTCGCGGCGTGCCCTGCATCTACGCCGTGCACCAGGATCGCAGCGGCGACGCTGCCGAGCTGGCAACCGCCTATGCCGGCGGTCTTGGCGGCGCACGCGCCAACCTGATCGCCACCACCTTCCGCGAGGAAACCGAAACCGACCTGTTCGGCGAACAGGCGGTGCTCTGCGGCGGCGCCTCGTCGCTGGTGCAGGCCGGTTTCGAGACGCTGGTCGAAGCCGGCTACCAGCCGGAAATCGCCTACTACGAAGTGCTGCACGAGCTGAAGCTGATCGTCGATCTGTTCTACGAAGGCGGCATCACCCGCATGCTGGAGTTCGTCTCGGAAACCGCGCAGTACGGCGACTACGTCAGCGGCCCGCGGGTGATCGACGCCGACACCAAGGCGCGCATGAAGGCGGTGCTGGCGGATATCCAGGACGGCAGCTTCGTGCGCCAGTGGGTGGCCGAATACGATGCCGGTCTGCCCAACTACCGCGCCATGAAGCAGGCCGACCTCGATCACCCGATCGAGCAGGTCGGACGCCGTCTGCGCGCACAGATGCAGTGGCTGTCGGCTGACGAAGAACAAACCGCAGCCAAGCCGGCGGCAACCGCCACCACCAGCAAGGCCGCCTGATGAACGCCTCGCAGTGGCTGGTCCAGGCCTTGCTGAGCGAAGGCGTGGATTGCCTGTTCGGCTACCCGGGCGGCGCGATCATGCCGTTCTACGACGCGCTGCACGGGGCCGAGCTGCGCCACGTGCTGGTGCGACATGAACAGGGTGCCGCGTTCGCAGCAAACGGCTACGCGCGTGCGACGGGAAAGGTCGGCGTCTGCGTGGCCACTTCCGGGCCGGGCGCGTCGAACCTGGTCACCGGCATCGCCGATGCGCACCTCGATTCGGTGCCGATGGTCTGCATCACCGGGCAGGTCGCCACCAGCCTGATGGGCACCGATGCCTTCCAGGAGCTGGACGTGTTCGGCATGACCATGCCCATCGTCAAGCACAGCTTCCTGGTGCGCGACGTGAACCAGTTGCCGGCGATGCTGCACGAGGCCTTCGTGCTGGCACGCAGCGGTCGTCCCGGACCGGTGCTGATCGACCTGCCGAAAGACGTGCAGATTGCCGATGCCAGCCACCTTCCACCGCATCGACCCGGCCTGCCGCAGCCGGTGGCCGCCGCCAGCGAAGCCTCGCTGCATGACGCCGTGGCGATGATGGCGCTGGCGCGGAAGCCGGTGATCTATGCCGGCGGCGGCATCGCGCTGGGTGATGCCGTTGCGGACTTCCGTGTGTTCGCCGAAGCCGCGCAGATTCCGGCGGTGATGACGCTGAAAGGCCTTGGCGCGCTGCCGGCCTCGCACCCGCTCAACCTCGGCATGCTCGGCATGCACGGCACCCGGGCTGCCAACCTCGCCGTGCAGGAAGCCGACCTGCTGCTGGTGGTCGGCGCACGCTTCGATGATCGCGCCACCGGACGGCTGAACAGCTTCGCGCCGAACGCACGCGTGGTGCATCTGGACGTGGACCCGGCGGAAATCAGCAAATTGCGTCAGGCCGATACCGTGGTGCTGGGTGATCTCGGACGCAGCCTGCAACGGCTGGCACCGGCCGCGCTGGCGCAGCAGCGTGCCCGGCACGGTGCCGCACGCCGCGACTGGCTGCGTCACAACCAGCGTCGCGCGAAGCAGCATGCCGCCCGCTACGACGCGCCCGGCGAGCAGGTCTATGCACCGACACTGCTGCGTGAGCTTTCCAGCCTCGCACCGCGTTCCGTGGTCACCTGCGATGTCGGCCAGCACCAGATGTGGGTCGCACAACACTGGCGTCACCAGCACCCGCGCCGCCACCTCAGCAGCGGTGCGCTCGGCGCCATGGGCTTCGGCCTGCCGGCGGCCATCGGTGTGCAGTTCGCCAGCCCGGACGCGCAGGTGATCTGCGTCAGCGGTGACGGTTCGTTCCTGATGAACGTGCAGGAGCTGGCCACCGTGGCGCGCTACCGGCTGCCGATCAAGATCCTGCTGCTCGACAACCAGGCGCTGGGCATGGTGCGGCAGTGGCAGACGCTGTTCTTCAAGGGCCGTCACTCCGAGATCGACCTGTCCGACAACCCCGACTTCTGCGCGCTGGCCGCTGCGTTCGGCATCGCCACGTCGCGGCTGGATCGCGCCGATGCCGCCGACGGCGCGCTGGCCGCCTGGCTGGCCGAACCCGGCCCGGCGCTGCTGCACGTCGCCATCGACCCCGCCGCCAACGTCTGGCCGCTGGTACCGCCGAACCAGAGCAACGCGGAAATGCTGCACGCCGATCCGGGCGATGACCCGACCGATATCGACAGCCATCCGCCGCCGCTTTCCATCACCGCTTCCACACCATCCCGACATCCTGAGGACATTCCATGCGCTACCGATTCGATATGACCCTGCGACAGGCTGAAGGCGCACTCGCGCGCGTAATCGGTGTCACCGAACGCCGCGGCTACCGACCACTCAAGGTCGATGGCGAAACCCGCAGCGAAGGCGATCGCTGGCACCTGTGCCTGGAAGTCGAGGGCGAACGCGACGGCGGCCTGCTGCGCGAGCAGCTGGCCAAGCTGCATGACTGCCTCGACGTGCAGGTGTCGCCATGTCGCTGACCGCCACTGCCAGCGACACCGTCGCACCGGCGCCAGCATCTGCAGCGCCGATCAACAGCGAGCCGCGCTACTGGCTGGACGGTCGCCTGATCGACCCGGCGCAACCGGTGGCGCCGCTGAACACCCACGCCCTGCACTACGGCAGCGCCGTGTTCGAGGGCATCCGCAGCTATGCCACTGCGGACGGCGCCGCCGTGTTCCGGCTGCCAGAACACCTGGAACGCATGCAGCGCGGCGCGACCATGATCGGCATGACGCTGGACACCGGTCGCATGCGCGACGCGATCCTGGAAACGCTGCGAGCGAACCGCCATCGCGATGCCTACATTCGTCCGCTGGCCTGGTTTGGCGCGGGCGGCTTCGGGCTCGATGTCGAAGGCCACGACTCGCACCTGATGGTGGCGACCTCGTCCACCAATGTGCATCTCACCGGCGGCCGCGCGCGGCTGACGGTCTCGGCCTGGCGCCGCAATCCGGCGGACTCGCTGCCGCCGCTGAAACTCTGCGGTGCCTACGTCAATTCGATCCTCGCCAAGCGCGAAGCCAAGGCCCGCGGCTTCGACGAGGCGCTGTTCGTCGATCACGGCGGCAAGGTGGTGGAATGCACCGGCGCCAACGTGTTCATGGTTCGTGATGGAAAAGTCACCGCCGTGGAGCACCGCGACGCCCTGCCCGGCGTCACCCGCGACACGCTGATCCACTTCAGCGGCGCCGAATCGCGGGCCGTCACCCGCGAGGAGCTGCTCGAAGCCGACGAAGTCTTCGCCTGCGGCACGGCGGCGGAAGTCGCGCCGGTGGCCTGCATCGATGATCGTAGCTACGGCGACAACCCGATCACCCGCGAACTGCGCGATCTCTACGCGCGCACGGTGCGCGGACAGGTTGAGCAGTACCGCCACTGGTTGACGCAGGTAACGCCATGAGCCACGTCGCCGACAACGAAGTCGACGTCGGCGACGTATTGCGGGCGCAGCACCGACTGCGCCAACACCTGCCGGTCACGCCACTGCACTATGCCGAACGCTTCGGCTGCTGGCTGAAACTGGAAAACCTGCAGCGCACCGGCTCGTACAAGGTGCGCGGCGCGATGAACGCGCTGCTGGCGGCTGCCGAACGCGGCGATGATCGACCGGTGATCGCCGCCTCCGCCGGCAACCACGCGCAGGGACTGGCCTGGGCCGGCTATCGCCTGCGCCATCCGGTGATCACCGTGATGCCAGAATGCGCCCCGCAGACCAAGATCGCCGGTGTCGCGCACTGGGGTGCCACGGTGCGCCTGCACGGCGACTGCTTCGATGCCGCACGCGTTTTCGCCATCGAGCTGGCCGAACGCAACGGCTACCGCTTTCTCTCCGCTTTCGACGACCCCGACGTGATCGCCGGACAAGGCACCGTGGGCCTCGAGCTGGCCGCGCATGCGCCCGATGTGGTGATCGTGCCGATCGGCGGCGGCGGTTTGGCTGCCGGCGTGCTGCTGGCGCTGAAATCGCAGGGCGTGCGCATCGTGGGTGCGCAGATCGAAGGCGTCGATGTGATGGCAAGACGCCTGCATGACGGCAACGACGATGCCGCCGTCGATCCCGTCGCCGAAACCCTGGGCGATGGCGTGCGCGTGGCCGACCCGGGCCGACTGACACGCCGCATTCTGCAGGACCGCATCGACGACGTGGTGATCGTGCGCGAAGCCGAGCTGCGCGAAACCCTGGTGCGTCTGTTGCTGGAAACGCAGTTGCTGGCCGAAGGGGCCGGCGCACTGGCACTGGCTGCCGGTCGCCGCGTTCACGGCAAGCGCAAATGCGCGGTGGTGTCCGGCGGCAACATCGACGCCAGCGTGGTCGCACAACTGCTGGCCGAGGTCAGGCCGCGACCGCCGCGTCGCCCGCGACGGCGCGTTGCACCGCCCGAGCTTGCCTTCGACACGCTGCCCGGAGGTATGCGCAGCGCTGACGCACTCCGGACGGTAATCCACGAGACACCAACGCGTCGAACCCACGAGAAGACCCCGGAACCCGCTCCCGCGCAAGCCGCCGAAACTCGGCAAGGCGCGCGAGCCGAACACACCGAACACCCAGCAATGGAGCCTTGCACAGGATGAATATCCCTGCCATCGACACCATCCGCATTTTCGACACCACGCTGCGTGATGGCGAGCAGTCGCCCGGCTGTAGCATGACCGCCGCGCAGAAGCTGCGCTTCGCCCATGCGCTGGCCGACCTCGGCGTGGACGTGATCGAAACCGGCTTTCCGGTCAGCTCGGACTGCGATGCCGCCGCCACCGCCGCCATGGCCCGTGAAGTTTGTGGTCCGACCCTGGCGGCACTGGCACGCTGCCAGGACGGCGACATCGATGCCGCCGCCCGTGCGCTGGAAGCCGCGCGGCGTCCGCGGCTGCACGTGTTCATCTCGACCAGTCCGCTGCATCGCCAGCACAAGCTGGGCATGGACCGCGACGAGGTGCTGGCACGGGCGGTGGAAGGCGTGGAGCGCGCGCGCCGCTACGTCGACGATGTCGAGTTCTCCGCCGAAGATGCACTGCGCACCGAGCCGGATTTTCTTGCCGACATCTGCGCGGCGGCCTACGACGCCGGCGCGCGCACGCTGAACATCCCGGACACCGTCGGCTACACCACGCCGGCGGAAATCCGGGCCATGTTCGAGCTGCTGCGCGAACGGGTCCCGGCCGAGGACGCCATCTTCAGCGCGCATTGCCACAACGACCTCGGCCTCGCCGTCGCCAACAGCCTGGCCGCCATCGAAGGCGGTGCGCGGCAGGTTGAGTGCACGATCAATGGCGTCGGCGAGCGTGCCGGCAACTGTGCGCTGGAGGAACTGGTGACCGCACTGCGCGTGCGCGAAGCCTGGTTCAATGCGCGGACGAACATCGACAGTCGTCGCCTGGTGCCGACCTCGCGCCTGCTCACCCGCATCACCGGCATGGGCGTGCAGCGCAACAAGGCCATCGTCGGCGCCAACGCTTTCGCCCATGAATCGGGCATCCACCAGCACGGCATGCTGCGCCATCGCGGCACCTACGAAATCCTGGAACCGGAATCGGTCGGCTGGTCACGCTCGCAGATCGTGCTGGGCCGTCACAGCGGACGCGCGGCGCTGGCCGATCGCCTGCGCGGGCTGGGCTTCCAGTTCGACGAGGCGGCGCTGAATCGCGTGTTTGCCGCATTCAAGAAGCTGGCCGAGAAGAAGCGCGAAGTGTTCGATGCCGATCTCGAGGCGCTGGCACTCGGCACCGATGCCCGTGCGGTCAGCGGCTGGCGGCTGCTGCGCCTGCACGTCAGCACCGGCGTCAGTGACGACACGCTACCCACCGCGTCGGTGGAACTGAGCACGCCCGAAGGCAGTCGCGTCGCCGAAGCCGCCACCGGTGACGGACCGGTGCATGCGCTGTTCGCGGCGCTGGCGCGCGCCACCGGCCATGCACTGGACGTCGATGGCTACCAGGTGTCCAGCGTCACCACCGGCGACGACGCACAGGGCCAGGCCAGCCTGGTTGCGCGCGTCGGTGACGAGGAGTTCACCGGCAACGGCACCAGCACCGACATTCTCGAGGCCAGCGCGCTGGCGTGGCTGGATGTTCTCAACCGCACGCAGCGACGTACCGCCCTGCACGCCAGCCAAGCCACCGAACCCGCACAGGCCCCGCCGCGTAGCGCCGCCCTCGCCTGAATCCCGCACGGAAGCCAGCATGACCACCACCCACACACCACGCACGCTGTTCGACAAGCTCTGGGATGCGCACGTCGTCATCGCCGAAACCGACGATGCACCTGCCGTGCTCTACATCGACCTGCACCTGATCCACGAAGTCACCTCGCCGCAGGCCTTCGCCGAGCTCGATGCTCGCGGTCTGGGCGTGCGCTGTCCCGAGCGCACCGTCGGCACGCTCGATCACGCCACTCCCACGCTGCCCGCCGATGCCGATGGCCGACGTCCCTATGTCAGCGCCGAAGCGGAAACCCAGGTCGAGACGCTGCGCCGACATTGCCAACGGCACGGCATCGAACTGTTCGACTACGACAGCCCGGCGCGCGGCATCGTCCACGTCGCCGCGCCCGAACAAGGCCTGACCCGACCGGGCATGACCATCGTCTGCGGCGACAGCCACACCGCTACCCACGGCGCCTTCGGCGCGCTGGCCTTTGGCATCGGCACCAGCGAAGTCGGCCACGTGCTGGCCACGCAATGCCTGCTGCAGCGCAAGCCGCGCAGCATGGCCATCGAGGTCGACGGCGCGTTGCCGCCGGATGTCAGTGCCAAGGATCTGATCCTGCACATCATCGGCCACATCGGCGTCGATGGCGGCACCGGCCACGTCATCGAGTATCGCGGCGAAGCGATCCGCGCGCTGTCGATGGAGGCGCGGATGACCCTGTGCAACATGTCGATCGAAGCCGGCGCAAGGGCCGGGCTGGTGGCCGCGGACCAGACCACCTTCGACTACCTCGCCGCCACGCCTCGCGCGCCGGTGGGCGATGCGTGGCAGACCACCGTCCGCGACGGCTCGCAATGGGTCAGCGACGACGGCGCGCGCTTTGATCGCGTGGTTCGCATCGATGCGACGAAGCTGCGACCGGCACTGACCTGGGGCACGCATCCCGGACAGGTTCTGGCTGCCAATGACGCAGTGCCCGTCGATGCACCGAAACGCGCCACCGACTACATGGGCTTCACCGCGGGACAGCCGCTCACCGGCACCGCCGTGGATGTGGTGTTTGTCGGCAGTTGCACCAATGGTCGTCTTTCCGACCTGCGCGAAGTAGCGGACGTTTTGCGCGGTCGGCGCATCGATCCACGCGTGCGCATGCTGGTGGTGCCGGGCTCGGAAGCCGTGCGTCGCGCCGCCGAAGCCGAAGGCATCGACCGCATCGTCCGCGACGCCGGCGCGGAGTGGCGCGAACCGAGCTGCTCAATGTGCATCGCCATGAACGGCGACATCGTCGCGCCCGGCCAGCTCGCCGTCTCCACCAGCAATCGCAATTTCGAAGGCCGACAAGGCCCCGGCGCGCGCACCGTGCTGGCTGCGCCGCGCACCGCTGCGGCCTGCGCGCTGGCCGGCGCACTGGTGGATCCACGCGAGTCCCTGCCGCCCGCTGCGACTGCAAGCATCCCAGCCGAACGCGAGGAGATCGCCGCATGAAGCCACTGCGTCAATTGCGTTCGCGCACGGTCTGCCTGCCGGAACCGAACATCGACACCGACCGCATCATCCCCGCTCGATTCCTGACCACCACCGAACGCGAGGGCCTGGGCCGCTTCGCGTTCCACGATGCGCGACGACGCGACGACGGCAGCCTCGATCCGGATTTCGCGCTCAACACGGCAGCAGCAAAGGGCGCGGAAATCCTGGTCGCCGGACGCAATTTCGGCTGCGGTTCCTCACGCGAGCACGCGCCGTGGGCACTGCTTGACCTCGGCCTGCGTGCGGTGATCAGCAGCGAGATCGCCGACATCTTCCGCAGCAATGCGCTGAAGAACGGCCTGCTGGCGATCACCCTGCCGGCAGCGGTTGTCGATCAACTGCTGGCATCACCCGGCAGCCAGATCGAACTCGACGTCGAGCGTTGCGTGGCCGTTTTGTCCGACGGCAGCGAGCAGCCGTTCGAGCTCGACGCCTTCGCCCGCACCTGCCTGCTCGATGGCGTCGATCCGCTGGGCTGGCTGCTGGCACAGCAACCAAACATCAACCAGTTCGAGGAGAGCCGCCATGCGCGCTGAGATCGCCGTACTGCCGGGTGACGGCATCGGCCCCGAAGTCACCGCCGCCGCCGTCGCCGTGCTGCAGCAGGTCGCCAGCCACTTTGGGCATGAGTTCCTTTTTCAGCATCAACGCATCGGCGGCGACGCCATCGATGCCACGGGCGAAGCCTTGCCTGATGAAACCCTGGCGGCCTGCCGCCGCGCGGACGCGATTCTGCTCGGTGCCGTCGGCGGCCCGAAATGGAGCACTGCTGAACCACGCCCGGAACAGGGCCTGCTGGCGCTGCGCAAGGCGCTTGATCTCTACGCCAATCTGAGGCCGGTGCGGCCCGAACCCATCGCGCTGGAAGCCGCGCCGATCAAGGCGCACCTGCTGGTCGGCGTCGACCTGCTGGTGGTGCGCGAGCTCACTGGCGGCATCTATTTCGGTGACCGGCAACGGGATGAACACGGCGCTTCGGACACCTGCAGCTACAGCGTCGTCGAGATCGAGCGCGTGGTGCGTCGCGCGGCATCGCTCGCTCGCCAGCGCAGCCGACGCCTGACCTCGGTGGACAAGGCCAACGTGCTGGAAACGTCCCGATTGTGGCGTGAGGTGGCGACGCGCGTGGTCGCCGAGGAGTTTCCCGACGTGCTGCTCGATC
>JAWLAW010000034.1:0-29265 GCA_041395265.1 Lysobacteraceae bacterium | reverse complement strand
CTTTGGAACAGGGGGAATCCAGGGGACCGTGTGCCGGGCGTCGAGCAGCTACTGCCCATGGCCAATCAACGATGGCTTTCGCTTTCGTCGAAAAGCGACGCTTTGCGTCAGCTTGGAGGCATCATGCGCCGCCAATCCAGGTGGTGCAAGCATTCCGCCCGCCCTATTTCAGCGCTGTTCAGGCGAAATTCGCAGAACCGTGAACCAGCGCACAATTAGCGCCACCTTGAAACCTGACGCCAAACCGTCAGTCATCCCGGCCGCGCGCCGAGCGCGCTGCCCGCACCCGGCTGCCACTGCTTGAACGTTTGGAGGACTTGCCGGAAGTGGCATGCGCACCGCCACCGGACGAACTGTTTGCCGCAGGTGCCGATGTGTTGCCGACCGCCGGTGGCGCGCGATAGCTGCCACTGGCAGTTGAGCGAACCTGGCTCGGCGTCCGCACCGATGCTGGCCGTTGGTACTGGCGCGGTTCCACCGAATAGCTGCGGGGCTCGACGCGAACCGCCTGGGAAGCTGGCTCGCGCACCACAGCTCGCGGCGCAGCACGGTAGGTGGCGGACGACCGCGAAGGAATCGGTGCCGTTGGCCGCGTTGACGGCAGCGGCGCCGAGCGGTACACCCGGCCTCCTGTCGATACCCGGCTGTCCGCAGCCTCACGGGGCCGCGTGGACGTCGCAGCGCCCTGCGCTTCGCCGGCACGCACGCTGTTGGAATAGCGAATGCGGGCCGGCACTCGGGACTCCGGCGTGGTGCCGTCGTTCCGGAACCGGCGCACATCCTGCGCGGCGTCCATCATGGTCGAGGAATTCCTGCGAAGCGGGCGCTCGGTGGCCGGCTTCGCCAGCGACCGCGATCCACCGCGCTCCAGCGTGCCGACGGCGCGGCGATCCTCAAAGCTGTTCGAGGCCGGCTTGCCGTTCTGGAGCTGACGGCGATACTGCGCGTTGCGAAGCAACTCCTGGCGCGATGCTCGTTCACGATCAACCGCGCCTGATCGCGCGCCGCGACTGGTGCTGACAGCATTCGAACCCTGCTGCGACGGGTAATAGGCAGCGCGCGGCCCGCCGCGATCCACCGCGGTCGTGGCCGGCGAACGGACACCGGCATTGCGGTAGGCGGCGCTGCCCAGTTGCCGACGATCCTGATGTCGCAGGGCCATCACCCGCTCGGCCTCATTGCGCGCGCTGCCGTAGCGCGGTCGCTGCTCGTGGTGATCACGGTGGCGCGAATGCTGCCGATGCCACGGATACCAGTCGTAGTAGTTGTCGGCCCAGCTATGGCGGTAGGGCGAGTAGTTCCAGTAGCCGGTGTAGGCGTAGCCGTAGCGGTAATGGTTGCCCCAGGTCAGCGACAGGCTCCAGTAGTCGCGCGGGAAATAGGTGACGCCGTAGTAGTAACCCGGGTAGTAGTAGGGATCGACGTACCAGTGGTTGATCGGCCAGAAGATCGAATAGTAGGCGGGCCACATCAGGTAGTCTGGCGTGTAACCGTAGCTGCTGCCGTAGTAGTAGTCGCCGTAGTAGCCATCACCACCCACATAGCCACCGTCGTAGTAGCCATCGGCGTAGTAGCCGTCATCGGCGTAGTAGCCATCACTGTAGCCGGCGTCGCCGTAATAGCGGCCGTCGCGGTAGTACTCGGAAGACGTGGTCGCGCAGCCGCCCAAGGCCGCCAGCGCGATCAACAGCAGGAACCGTGACATGCAATCACCCCCCAATTACTGAATCTGCGCCCATCTTGGACGATGGCGGTGAATCCGTCATGAACCCTGCCGGTCATTGGCCTGCTCCGTTCAGTTTCAGCGATGTTCGATGTCCGTGACCGGCATCGCTTGTGGGCGCCCGGGGCGGGTGCTACGTTGCCCGCCCTTTCTGCGTGGAGCCGGACATGGCGCTGCATCAGGTCAGTGGTCGCTGGAAACTGGGACTGGTGCTGACGCTGAGCACGGTCGGCCTTTGGGCAACCCTGCCGGTGGCGCTGAAGGTCTCCCTGGAACAGACCGACGCGATCACCGTTACCTGGTTCCGCTTCCTGTTCGCAGCCGCTCTGATGGCGGCCTGGCTGCTGCCACGCGGCGCCCTCAGGAAGGCCGGCCGGCTTGAACACGGACACTGGTGGCTGCTGGCCATCGCTGCGATCGGGCTGATCGGCAACTACGTGCTGTACCTGATCGGCCTCGACTACACCACGCCGGGCAACGCCCAGGTGATCATCCAGCTGGCGCCGATCCTGATGGCGATGGGCGGACTGCTGGTGTTCGGCGAGCGATTCTCGCGCGGGCAGTGGCTGGGCCTGCTGGTGCTGCTGACCGGGCTTGGCCTGTTCTTCCGCGACCAGCTGCTGGTACTGGGCGGCAACCCGCGCTACCTGATCGGCGCCGGCGTCATGGTCGCCGCCGCGATCGTCTGGGCGGTATACGCGCTGGCGCAAAAGCAGCTGCTGGGCCGACTGGGCTCGGCGACCATCATGCTGTTCATCTACGCGGTGGCCTGCGTGCTGCTGCTGCCCTGGGCCTCGCCTTCACAACTGCTGGCACTGGACGCAAAACATTGGGCTATCCTGCTGTATTGCGCGTTGAACACGCTGGTCGCTTACGGTGCCTTTGCGGAAGCCTTGGCGCACTGGGAAGCGTCCCGCGTCAGCGCGGTGCTGGCGTTGACGCCGCTGCTGACCTTTGCCGCCGTGGCAACGACGCATGCGTTGGCGCCGGACCTGGTCGCCGCCGAGAAGATCGGCGCAATCGGCTTCACCGGCGCGCTGCTGGTGGTGACTGGTTCCGCGCTGACCAGCCTGCTTGGCCGCCGGCGCCGCCCGAAACTGGCCTGCGAAGCCACCGACGGCGAGTTCCCGGCGCCGATCCGACCGCCGGCGGAATCCGGACGAACGCCGTGAGGCCGCCGTGCGGTATCGAACCCCTTAGACCTGCTCCGCCGGCACCCGCACCGCGCCTTCCATCAGCACGCGCGCCGAGCGCGACATGATGGCCTTTCGTACGACCCACTGACCGTCGACCTGACAGGCTTCGGCGCCCACCCGCAGCGTGCCGCTGGGATGGCCGAAGCGCACGGCGTCACGCGTGCCGCCACCGGCAGCGCGATTGACCAGCGTGCCCGGAATGGCGGCGGCCGCGGCAATCGCCACTGATGCCGTGCCCATCATGGCGTGGTGCAGCTTGCCCATCGACATCGCCCGCACCAGCAGATCGATCTCATCGGCCTTGATGGCCTTGCCGCTGGAGGTAACGTGATCCGTCGGCGGCGCGACGAAAGCGATCTTCGGCGTGTGCTGCCGCTTCGCCGCTTCACCGACGTCATTGATCAGGCCCATGCGAACCGCACCGTGCGCACGCAGCGTCTCGAACATCGCCAGCGCCTTTGGATCGCCGTTGATCGCCTCCTGCAGCTCGCTGCCGCTGTAACCAATGTCGGCTGCATTGACGAACACGGTGGGGATGCCCGCATTGATCATCGTTGCCTTCAGCGTGCCGATGCCCGGCACATCCAGATCATCGACCAGGTTGCCAGTAGGGAACATGGCGCCACCGTCTTCGCCGTCATCCGACGGATCGACGAACTCCAGCACGATCTCCGCCGCCGGGAAGGTCACGCCGTCCAGCTCGAAGTCGCCGGTTTCCTGCACTTCGCCGTTGCTGATCGGCACACGCACGACGATGGTCTTGCCGATGTTCGCCTGCCACACCTTTACCGCGAACGTGCCGTTCTCCGGCAACCGCGATTTGTCGATGAAGCCATTGGCGATGGCGAACGGCCCGACGGCCGTGCTCAGGTTGCCGCAGTTGCCGCTCCAGTCGACAAAGGCGCTGTCGATGGACACCTGTCCGTAGAGGTAATCGACATCATGGCCCGGCTGCGAACTCTTCGAGATGATCACGCACTTGCTGGTGCTCGACGTCGCCCCGCCCATGCCGTCGGTGTGCTTGCCATAGGGATCAGGCGAACCGATCACCCGCATCAGCAGCCGATCACGCGCCGCGCCCGGCACCTGCGCGGCTTCGGGCAGATCCTGCAGTCGGAAGAACACGCCTTTCGACGTCCCGCCGCGCATATAGGTGGCGGGAATGCGAATCTGTGGTTGAAAACTCATTTTTGGTCTCGTTTTCTCTTCCTCTCCCGCGAGCGGGAGAGGGTCGGGGTGAGGGTGCAAACCCAGTGCCCGGCGCGCTTTCGCGGGCATCAGAATCAATGTCGCTACGAAGGAAACGGAATGATCTCGGCGGCCGGGTTCAAGTGCTGCTTCAAAAGATCCAGGGGCCGGTGGTATTTCATGTTTTTTCGGATATTGGGACCTATCGACGGATGCTTGAACAGGCCGTTCCATTGTCTCGCAGCACCCTCGACCAGCGAATCCGCGTGGTACTCAAACCCCGTCCACAGCATGTCCTTGTGTCCATTGAGCGTGCCCAGCAGGCTGCGATCCTGCGTCTTGCCGAAGACAAACCCGTCATCGAATCCACACAGCTCGGCATCAACACCCGCACCGCGCACGCCGAAATGCTCGCACAGCGACGCGAACTGCAGCACCGCGCGTTCGTGCAGCACGCGAAGGCCCGCCGCGTTACCGTTCAGCACCAGCACGATCCCGGTGGCCGCGTTGATCATCACCACAAAGGGCTTGCGATGCCAGAAGTCGACATCGGCATACCACTCGCCCAGCGGATTGCCCTGCGGCAAGGGTTCCGGCGGCTTGGTCGGCTGCTTCAGGCGCTTCAGCAGTTTGGCCGTGCAACGGAGGATGGTCATCGGTTTTCCGGTCAGTGCGAGGCCCCATCAGGCCGAGTGGTCGAAAGGGAATACCAGCCGTCTTGAGCCTAGCTGAACGAACTATTCGGAAATTCCAGATAGTTCGTTCAGGTTCGGCGATGCAGGGCCATTCTCGTTGTCTATGGCATCGAGATATGCGATGGCGTGGCTTTCCGAACCGATCAAACTACCTGCGTCAGTAACACCTCCTCGCCCAGCATGTCGGTAATCTTCACCGCCACCATGGTCTCACCATCGGGTGCATCAAGTTCGTATTCGCCGACGACGAAGTCGGTCTTGCGGGCGGGCACGTCGGCGAGGGTTACGTTGAACACGGCGCTGTCGTAGGCGCTGTCGATCATCACGCTATCGACCATGGCGCGCCAGTCGGCGACCGTGGGCCGGACCACGCCGGACTGCTGGGCCAAGCGTTGCAGGATGCCGGGTGAGACAAATCCTTGATCTCAACGTGTAGCTTGCCGCCCTGGCGCTTCACCGCGACACGAGCCTGCGCCTTCTCGTGCCGGAGGAAGCCGCCGTACTTGGGGTCATTGCGCAACTCGATCACCTCGATGTGGTGCGGGTCGGTCTTTTTCTTGCGCAGGCGGTTCCATTCGGCCAGCCAGGCGTCGCTGGCGAGTTCCTTGCCCAGGCAGACCACGGTGATGGCACGGTCCTCGTCGGGGCGGGCGTCGAGCTCGTCGCGGATCGTTTCCAGGTCTACCGGCGACAGCGGGTGGCCGAAGGGAATGATCTTGACCAGCCGCTTGCCAAGCTGGCCGTCGAAGAATGCGTCGTTGCGCACTCGCTCCACGCCCAAGTACTCGCACGCGAGCTTTACCGCCTCGTTGTGCTGGATGGCGAGGTCGTAGTCGTTGACGCGCCAGTGGCTAAAGCCAAGCTGTGCCGGCGAAGGCATATCGCCCTCGCCCAGCAGCTTGCCCTGCGACGGCCCGTTCTTACCGGCCTGGTCCGCCATGACAAGCTGCAGCCGCTTGGCGGTGGTCTGAATGGCACCCTTGTTGAGGTCGCAGCCGATCCAGCGGCGACCGAGCTTCTGCGAGACAGCAGCGGTGGTACCGGAGCCGATAAAACTGTCAAGGATCAAATCTCCGGGATTCGACGATGCACGAACGATGCGCGACAGTAGGCTTTCGTTCTTCTGCGTTGGATACCCGACCTTTTCAGAATTGAAACTCATGATCTGGATGGAATCCAAACTATCGATCTCATAGCAGTTCCATGTGTCCTCGATTGGGTAGCCAGCCCCATCAGGAGCGGCGCCGTCACGACGCACGTACCCTTCCGGATAAGGAATGTATTCCTTGTTAAACGTGAAACGATCCTTGTTCTTCGAGTAGAAAAGGATTGTGTCGTGATTCCGTATCCAGTTCTTGGCCGCTGACTTGTAGCCAGAAATCCACCCTATGCGCCAGATGATCTCGCGTTGAAAATTGCTTACCCCGAACACCTCATCGCAAACGACCTTGATGGCATGAACGTTCGCGCTGTCCATGTGGACGTAGATGCTTCCATCTTCAGCAAGAAGCTCCTTCAACAACAACAACCGCTCATACATAAACTGCAGGTAGTTGTCGTTGGCCCAGATATCGGTGTACTGGATCTGCTCGCCGAGCGTGTAGCCTTCGCCATCCAGTTTCACCTTGCCCTTGGGCCCGCGCAGCTCCACCTTGCGCACGTAGTCGGCGCCGGAGTCGAACGGCGGATCGATGTAGATCAGCTTGACCTGGCCACGGAAGCCATTGGCCAGCAGGTGCGCCAGCACTTCCTTGTTGTCCCCGTGGTAGAGCAGCCCGCCTCGGCGCAGGTCGTCGGGCCAGTGCTGCCACAGCGCATCATTCGGGACTTCGTCACCATAGGTTTCGACCAGTTGTGCCGGAAACGCCTGCACGCTGGCCGGGGCTCGCTTACCCACCCAACTCAGCATCGGCCGGCCACCGGCCTTGCCAACGGTGACCGCTTCCTTGCTGCCACGCACGCGCGACAACACATCCGCGCCAGCGTTTAACGCGGCACCGGCCGGCTTCTTCCTCTCTCGGGCTACTTTGGCCGGCACCTTCATTGCGGCCTTCTTTGCGACCTTCTTGGCCTGCTTGCGTGCGGTCATGCCTTCTCCCCCAGAAACGTTCGGACCGGGGCGAAGTCGTTGTTCGCCACGGTGTCGGTATCGGTAAACAGCATCTCGTAGGCGATACGGTCTGGATTGAGTTTCGCCCATTCGCGCACGGCCATCGCCTTGCACCCGTTCTCGCCGTCGGTCGAGTCGGCGCGCATGCGTTCGCTCTTGATCTCCACGATCAGCAGCTTGCCACTGCCGGGCGCGCCTCCGGCCTGCGGCTTGCGCCGGATCAGGAAGTCTGGCGAGTACGGATGCCAGCGCCCGTCTGCTCCCTTGTACTCGACCACGAAGTCGGTCTTGTCGCGGCCCAGCGCACCGGTAAAGTACACATCCTCGATGTCACCAGCATCAAGGTTCAGAGCATCCAGCACCTTGGCCAGGAAATCCTTTTCCGGCAGCGAGTCGAAGTTGTACGGGCTGTAGTGGAAGCCGAAGGCACCGCCGTAATCGGCACGGGCGTCCTCGACGTTCCAAAGGCGGTCGGCCTTGTCCTTGCGGTAGGTGATCTCGGCGGTGCGGATCGGCTTGCCATCCGTATCCTGACCTTCGGTGAAGCCTTCCGGGCGCACCAGCGCCAGTGCGATTTCGATTTCCTCGGATTCGGTTTCGTAATGGCGGACCTGCTCTTCCAGCTGGCTGGCCAACGCATCAAGATGGCTCAGGGGTACGTCGTCATCGGCATAGGCGCCGCGCACTGCATCCAGCACGGTGAACAGCGGCAGGCGGTAACGCGCGGACAGGTCGGCGGCAACCGTACGGGTGTCGGCGCTGTCGATGGCCGCTTCGACCGGAAGCGCATCGCCGAGTTCGCGCATAACCTTCCTGCTGCTGGCCTGCGCGGCCAACTCATAGCGCTGGACTGTGATCTCAGGATCGTTCTCCTGCGGTCGCTGCAGCTTGAGCATAGCCGGAATTTTCGTCTCCATCCGGCGAACGCGGACGATCCGGCGCTTGAGCACCAGCGGCGGAATGTGCTCCTTGAGCAGCACGATCCTGGCGTGATGTAGGTTCTCCTTGTCGCGCTTGAGATCGGCCAACGATTCGCCGTAGGTCTCCTGCAACTGGCGATCAAGCACCGCGTAGTTGTCCTGCGACAAGTAGATCTTGGCCGTGTGTGTATTACCCGGCACCTGACGCAGACAGCGAGTGGCCGCCTGCAGCACGAAGTTGTTAGAGGACTGCAGGTTGCGGGCCAGTGCGCAGGCAAACAGGCTGGGACAATTCCAGCCTTCGGTGCCTCGGTTCACCAGCAGCACGACACGATGTGGCGAGGCCGGGTCGTTGAGCCGGTTGAAAGCGTCCACGTCGGCCTGCTTGCTGTGCGAGTGATTGGCCAGGCATTCGGTCGGCATGTGGCCGTTGGCCGCCAGTGCGGCTTCCACCACCGGGCGCATGTCCTCCAGGTCGTCGGTCTGCGGGAAGTAGATCGCCAGCTTGGCTTTCGCGCCGTTGGGTAGCGTCACGTTGCCGTAGTGCCTGAGGAAATCGCCGACGACTTCGGTGACATACGGTTTGATGTCGTCGCCAAAATCGTAAGCCTCGATGTTGCCCGACACCGGCTTGAGGTAGCCATCCTCGATGCCTTGCGAAATGCCGTACCAGTACACCACGTCCAGCAGCGGCTGCTTGTTGTAGTACGGCGTGCCGGTGGTATTGACCACGCAGACGACATTGGTCTCGGCGGCGAGGTAGTCCACTGTCTTGCGCACCTTCTTCAACTCGGTGTCCATGGACTGGCCATAGGTGTGGTGTGCCTCGTCCGAAAACACGCCCAGATGCGGCAACGTCGCCAGCCGCTGCAGTCGGCGGTTGGCAACGTCCTGCTTGAGCTGGTCGGCATCGCCAGCACCGGCAAACAAGTTGCCCAGGTCGCCCTTTCGGATGGCGGTTTTCTGGATGCGGATTTTTTCGGTGTTGGTGACGACGATGTTGTAGTGGGAGCCAGGAATCACGTCGATATCCGGGCTGCCGTCGCGGGTGAAGCTCAGCTTGACGCTGGCGGCGAACGGCTTGTGCATGCGCGGTGGCAGGACACCGTCGAAGGGCATCGTCGCCAGCTCGCGCAGCGATTCAATGATGGTCTTCCCGGGCGCGAACACCAGCGCGTTGTGAACGAAATTCTCGTCCGGGTACTCCTGCGCCATCGCGAACTCGGTGGCAATAATCGCACCGATCAGCATGGTTTTGCCTGCACCCATGGCCAGCGCAAGGATGTAGCTGGGGTAGTCGAGGGTGATGGTTTCGCGCAGGGATTCGAGCTTGTGTTGTTTGACGAGCGTGTCGTCCGTGCGGATGTGCTCGATCAGCGCATCGAAGCCGTGCTCCTCGACGTACTCGCGCAGTGCGTCACTGGTCAGGCCAAGCGCCTTGCGCAGCTCGACCCGGCTCGTGACCAGGCTCTTGTATAGCGCGAAAACATCCGGCGTGCCTTCCACCAGCCGCAGGTACCAGTAGGTTTCCAGCGCCCGCACCTGCGGGATGCGCAGGAACGGTGGCTGCCCAGTATCGCGGCCGGATAGCCAGTCCAGTATTTCGGCAATGGCTGGGTAGTCATGATGGCCGTAGCCAGAGTCACGCCACGCGGCGACCTTTGCGGCGATCAGCTGAGGAAGCTGCATTCATCTGTCTCCTTGCACCATGCCAACACAATCGACACCACTGCCAGCGCAGTGCGGTCCTGGAGGTACGGGCGGTTCTTCAACGTGTTGTTCAACGGGCGCTGGTTCAGAAACTGAACGAACTATTCGGAAGTTCCAGACAGTTGGTTCAGGTTTGAATGGATGAAGCTCCGAAAGTCTGCCAATCCCCGGTTTCACTATGCGCGGCAGCAGCGCCTTGAGCGGCAGCAGGTTGTCGCCCTGGACGATAAGGTTGCCGGTGTCTTGCCCCCCACCCTGACCCTCCCCCGCAAGCAAGGGAGGGGATTTGTTGCTTTGGTTTCCACCCTCGGCCCCGGCCTCACGATGACGGCAGTCGTCGTTCGATCTCCCGGAGGTAGAGGGGAGCGACAGCGTGGGCACGGGTTCGAGCAGGCGGAACGGCACCTGGGTGTGGTGTTTGACGACGGCGTCCTTGCCGATCCAGTTCAGTGTGGGCATTCAGGCAGCATCCGGCGTTGGTTTGGAGCGTTGGATTGTCGACGAGACGATCTCACAGGCCGCGACCAGGTCGGTGACGAAACGCGGCTCGACATCGACATGGCCTTCGTATTCGGCAAGGTTGCGCTGGTCGTGCGCCTTCGCCAGCACGCGCCACACTTCCGGGCCCAGGCCGAGTGTCTGCGACAGCACCTGGAACACGATGTAGCGATGGCGCGGACGGTAGCCGTGTCGGCGCAGCGCGGCCAGGCACAGGGCGTGGGCGGCGTTGTAGGCGAGGTCGAAGCGGCTTTCCAGCGATAGCGCGGCGTTGCGGGCATCGATCAGACGTGCGTGTCCGGAGCGCAGCAGCCCGGCGATTTCGGCGGCATCCGGCGCTTCTGCCGCCAGCGGTTTTCCGGCGCCGCCTAGGTTCTCAAGCGACGAGGTCATTTTCGCCTCCGATCAGCCAGATGCGCGGCAGGGCCAGCACGCGGGTAACGAAGCTGTTGCCGTCGTCGATGCGCTTCCTGAGCTCGGCGCGGCTGTAGAGCGTGGGATTGACCTCGCGACCGAGCTGCTCGATCAGCGGATGCAGGGCGGCCATCACCGTCCCGTAATCCAGCGAGTCGGTGATCAGCATCAGGTCGATATCGCTGCTGGCGCTGTCCTGTCCCTTCGCCACCGAGCCGTAGATGAAGGCAGCGTCGATCGCGTCCGCCAGCGGCTTCAGCGCTTCGCGCAGAGGATCGGCCACGCCGAAGGTCTTGCGCACGATGGCGGCAAGTTCGTTGTGGATCGGGCAGTCGGGATTGGCGCGGTAGCGCTTCTGGTTGCCGACCTGCTCCATGGTCAGCAGGCCACTGCCAGCGAGCCGCGCCACTTCGCGCTGCACCGCGCCACTGCCGGCACCGGTGGCCTGGATCAGCTCGCGCACGCTGTAGCTGCGTCCCGGCTGACCAAACAGACAGGCCAATACGCGCTGCTGCGTGGCGGTGAACAGGGCGTCGGCAAGGTTGGCGCTGGCGTATAGCGCTGCCGCTTCACTGACGTGGTGGTCGGTCTGTGTGCCCATATCGGGCACGATAGTGCCTGAATTGGGCAAAAGCAAGGAGCCGCGTCTGATGTTTCCCGCTCAGTCGAATTGGCGGGGGTGGTAGGGCAGTTCCGGTGACTTGGCCCGACGCCGGGCGATGCCGATATTGCGGCTCCGCAGCAGGCGCAGCTGCCAGCGTTTTTCGGCGCGAAGGCCGGCGTTGACCGAATCGTTCATGGCGTCGCAGACGCGCTTGGCGGCCAGCACCGCATCGGGTGAGCGTTCCGCGAGTTCGTTGCCGAGCGTCATGGCGGCATCAAGGGGATCATCGGCGATCCGCGTGACCAGGCCGACACCTGCCGCTTCATCGCCGTCGATGATGCGCGCGGACATCACCAGCTCCTTGGCGACGTCGGCGCGGATCAGGCCACGCAGGCTGCGGGTGATGCCCATGTCCGGCACCAGGCCCCAGCGCGCTTCCATGATGGCCAGCTTGGCGTCAGCTCTGGCAATGCGGAAATCCGCACCCAGCGCCAGCTGCATACCGGCGCCGTAACAGTGGCCGTGGATCGCGGCGATCACCGGAAACGGCAGGTCGCGCCAGATCAGGCAGGCGCGCTGGAACAGGTTCATGCCCGGCTTCAATAGTGACCACAAAGCCAGCAGGCGATTGCGCGGGTTATTGAGGTCGTTGAGGTCGATGCCGGCGCTGAAGCATTCACCCGCACCCTGCAGAATCGCGGCGCGGACCGTGCGATCCTTTCGCAAGGCCTTCGCACAGGCAACCAGTTCGCGCAGCATGTCGAAACTCAGCGCATTGCGCTTGTCGGGCCGGTTGAGTGTGATCAGCGCGACGTCATCGCGCCGCTCGACGCGCAGGCAGCGATAGCTCAATTCACCCACTCAAGCGGCCTTCGACGACTCCAGGAAGTCCTGCGCAAAACGCTGCAAAACACCACCGGCGTCGTAGATGGTGACTTCCTCGGCGGTGTCGAGTCGGCAGGTGACCGGCACTTCGACGGTTTCACCATTTCGCCGGGTGATGATCAGCGTCATCTCGGCGCCAGCCGCAATGTCGCCCTTCACGGTGAAGGTTTCGCTGCCGTCGATGGCGTAGGTCTCGCGCGTGTCGCCGTCGTGGAACTGCAGCGGCAGCACGCCCATGCCGATCAGGTTGGTCCGGTGGATGCGCTCGAAGCCTTCGGCGACGATGGCCTCGACGCCCGCCAGGCGCACGCCCTTGGCCGCCCAGTCGCGCGAGCTGCCCTGGCCGTAGTCCTTGCCGGCCACGATGATCAGCGGCTGGCCGCGATCCATGTAGGTTTCGATGGCCTCCCACATGCGCATGACCTTGCCTTCCGGCTCCAGTCGTGCCAGCGATCCCTGCTTCACGCTGCCGTCCTCGTTGCGCACCATTTCGTTGAACAGCTTGGGATTGGCGAAGGTGGCGCGCTGCGCGGTGAGATGGTCGCCGCGATGCGTCGCATAGGAATTGAAGTCCTCCTCCGGCACGCCCATCTTCGCCAGGTATTCGCCGGCCGCGCTCGATGCCATGATCGCGTTCGACGGCGACAGGTGGTCGGTGGTGATGTTGTCGCCCAACACCGCCAGCGCGCGCATGTCTTTCATGGTTCGCGGCTTGGCCAGCGCGCCTTCCCAGTAGGGCGGTCGGCGGATATAGGTGCTCATCTCGCGCCATTCGTAGAGCGGCGACACCTTGTTATCCAGGCCAATCTTGCGCAGGAACATCGGGTCGTAGACGTCGCGGAACTGCTGCGGCTTCACTGCCGACTTCACGATGGCGTCGATCTCGGCGTCGTCCGGCCAGATGTCCATCAGCGTGATCGGTTTGCCGTCGGCGTCATGGCCGAGCGCGTCCTTCTCGATGTCGAAGCGGATGGTGCCGGCGATCGCGTAGGCAACCACCAGCGGCGGCGAGGCGAGGAAGGCCTGCTTGGCATAGGGATGGATGCGGCCGTCGAAATTGCGATTGCCGGACAGCACCGCCACCGAGAACAGGTCGCGGTCCACGACTTCCTTCTGAATTGCCGGATCGAGCGCACCGGACATGCCGTTGCAGGTGGTGCAGGCGAAGGCGACGACGCCGAAGCCAAGCTCCTCCAGTTCCGGCAGCAGTTTGGCTTCCTCGAGGTAGGTCTTCACCGTCTTCGAACCCGGCGCCAGCGACGTCTTCACCCAGGGCTTGCGGGTCAGGCCCAAGCGATTGGCGTTCCGCGCGATCAGGCCGGCAGCGATCATGTTGCGCGGGTTGGAGGTGTTGGTGCAGCTGGTGATCGCGGCGATGATCACCGCGCCGTCCGGCATCTGGCCGGGCAAGTCTTCCCAGGCGCCGGCGATGCCGCGACTGGCCAGCTCGGACACCGGCAGCTTGGCATGCGGATTCGACGGACCGGCCATGGTGCGCCCGACGCTGGACAGGTCGAAGCGCAGCACGCGCTCGTATTCGGCGCTCTTCAGCGCGTCGGCCCAGAGCCCGGCTTCCTTCGCGTAGGTTTCGACCAGCTGGATGCGATCGGCGTCGCGGCCGGTCAGCGTCAGGTAGTCGATGGTCTGCTGGTCGATGTAGAACATGGCTGCCGTCGCACCGTACTCCGGCGTCATGTTGGAGATGGTGGCGCGATCACCCACGCCGAGGCTATCGGCGCCTTCACCGAAGAACTCGAGATAGGCACCGACCACGCGTTCCCGGCGCAGGAACTCGGTCAGCGCCAGCACCAGGTCGGTGCCGTTGATGCCGGGCTGCAGCTTGCCGCTCAGCTCGACACCGACGATGTCCGGCAGGCGCATCATCGAGGCGCGGCCGAGCATCACCGACTCGGCCTCAAGGCCGCCGACGCCGACGGAAATCACGCCCAGCGCATCGACCATCGGCGTGTGCGAATCAGTGCCGACGCAGGTGTCAGGGAAGGCGACGCCGTCGCGCAACTGCACCACCGGCGACATCTTCTCCAGATTGATCTGGTGCATGATGCCGTTGCCCGGCGGGATCACGTCGACGTTGTCGAAGGCGTCCTTGCACCAGTTGATGAAGTGGAAGCGGTCGAAGTTGCGACGGTCTTCCACCGCGCGGTTCTTCTCGAACGCATCCTTCTCGAAGCCCGGATGCTCGACCGCCAGCGAGTGATCGACGATCAACTGCGTCGGGACGACGGGATTGACGGCTGCCGGATCACCACCCTGGTCGGCGATGGCATCGCGCAGGCCGGCGAGATCCACCAGCGCGGTCTGGCCAAGAATGTCGTGGCAGACCACGCGCGCCGGGAACCACGGGAAATCGCGGTCGCGACGGCGCTCAACGATCTGCCGCAGGCAGTCATCAAGCATTGCCGGATCGCAGCAGCGCACCAGGTTTTCGGCATGGATACGCGCCGTGTAGGACAGGCGATCCCAGGCACCTTCACGAATCGCTTCGACCGCCTCGCGGGCGTCGAAATAGTCGTGGTCGGTGCCGGGCAGTGGCTTGCGGTGGGCGCTGTTCATGCGGACATCCCGTGCTGGCTATGGCGAAAACGCCCATTATCCGCTGCCGGCCGGCGGCTGGCCAAACGCGAAAGGATGGGAAGCCCGGATTTGCGCTCAGTCGACCGCACGCAGCGCCATCTTCGGCGTCAGCCCGTGCCAGCATTCCGTTTCCAGCCCGCGATCCATCCGCATCACTGCCATCATGTGGGTCGGCTTGACCTCGCCGGACAACAACGCCGCCTCGTCCGCCGCATGGACGCGATCAACAAAGTCGCGATCCCACGCCGCCTCGGCATCGAAGTTCCAGCCAAAACCGCGGTCAATGAACGGGTCGATCACGTTGCCGAAACCGATGAAGCGCTCGAATCCGAAACGTTCCAGCAACAAAGGCAGGATGTCCTGGCTGCGGATGCCTTCAAACCCTTCCACCGAGCAATCCCAGTCCAGGAACCGATCTTCCTGGCGCCTGAGCTGCTGGTTGTAGCGGTAGTTCTCCGGCAACTCCGACCAGAAGCGGTCGACGATGCGCCGTGCCTCGGGCCAGCGTTGATGCCCGTTGCGACCGATCATGTCCGAGCTGATGAAGGTGCCGTCGCCTGCCAGCCAGGCCGGGATACGGTCGAACAACCGCTCCAGTTCAACCACATGATGCAGGCACTGGTTGGCCATCACCACGTCAAAGCGGCAACCGTCACCGTTCCAATGATTGAAGTCAGCCTGCTGAAAGTCGAACTGCGCACCAAATCCTGCCTTTGCAACCATCTCCCGGCCGCGTTCGAGCATCGCGGGAACAAGGTCGAGGCAGGTGACATGCCAGCCATCGACGCCCCAGTCGCGCAGGCATTGCGCGATACGCAGTTCGGTGTCGCAGTTGCCGGCGCCGATGCTGAGCACCCTGAGCGGGCGACCGGCCGCGGCGCGATCCGCGATGTGCCGGGCATAGAACTGGTCGGGATTGGAGAATCCGAAGGACTCCAGGATCGGCCGCAGGTACTTGTTCGACCAGTAGTGGAAAATCGGCGGCAACGCATTGACGTCGATCTCTTTCTCGAAGCGACTGGATTCCTGGGCCAGACGACGGGCGTAGTCGGAATCGACCGCAGCGGACGACTTGTCGACGGCTGACGCGGATGCTGCGGAACGAAACCAGTTCTTCAGTCGGTGAAGCATGTCGTTATCCGGTGGCTGATCAGGGCAGATTGCCACGTCCGGCACGCCGCAGTCGCTGAAGCACTTCGTCGAGCAGCTTCGAATGCGGTTCGGCAGCCATCGTGTCCAGACCCGCCAACACCTGCCGGCGGCGTGTCGAATCCAGCTTGGTGCTGCTTTCGAAGGCGGTGAGCAGGCGCGCCGCCAGTTGCGGGTTGTCGCGGTCCGCGGCGGCGATGCGTTCCAGCACCCAGGCGTAGCCGGCACCGTCGCGACGGTGGAAAGCTGGCGGATTGCCGCGGGCGAAACGGTCGACGATGGCGCGCACGCGATTCGGGTTGTTGGGCAGCCACAGTTCCGTGTCGACCAGCGCCTGCACGGCGTCGAGTGCATCGGCGCGTGGTCGCGTGGCAACCAGTGTCAGCCAGTGGTCGGTGCGCAGCGGGTCCTTGCCGGCCTTGTCGCGGAAATCGGCCAAGGTGGACTCTGCCTCCGCGGCATCGTGGTGCAGCAGCGCCCGCAGCGCGGACAGGCGTTCGGTGAGCGTGGTGGCCGCACGGTACTGTGCGCCGGCCAACGCCGCGCCGTCCTCACGGCGCGCCAGCAGCGTCAGGCAGGCATTGCGGAGGCGTCGCGCCGCCATCGATGCCGGCGACCAGGCCATCAACGCCGGCCCCGCGAAGCCGACGTGCACGTCGCGAAGCCTTGGCCCCAGGCTGGCAGCGACGTGATCCAACACCTGTCCGCGGCGTGCCCAGAGCTTGTCGAAATCCAGCGTCGCCACTTCGTCGGCAAGCCGCCCGAAATCCGGCGGCGTCAGGCATTCGGCGACGAAGGCCGGATCGGCGATCGGTGATGCCAGCATGTCCTGCAAGGCCATCAGCCATTCTTCGACATCGGGCGACGACAGGTCTTCATCGTTCAGCAGGAAATGCAGCCACAGCCCCTGCGCGGCTTCCCAGCGGCTCAAGGCATCCTGCTCCGCACGCAGCAGCCGGATGCGGGTGGTCACGTGGCCGTCGACGCGCAGCCGCACCGGCGCCGACAGGCCTTGCAGGAACGAAGGCAGCGGCTCGGCGTCAAGGTTCTCGAACAGCAGCTCGTGCTGTTCCCGGGTGAGCTCGATCAGGCCGTTGGCGACAGCGGCATCGCCATGCGGCGTCACGTCCATGAGGCGATGCTCCGCGTCATACAGCGCATAGCGCAGCGGGATGTGCAGCGGCCCTTCCACCGCCGCTTCCGCTGCCACCGGGTTGCGTTGACGGATACACAGGCGATAGCGGCGGTTCGCTGCATCGTAGTCGCCCTCGATGCGAAGCTCCGGCGTGCCTGCCTGCGCGTACCAGCGCGCGAACTGCGACAGGTCGCGACCGCTGGCGGCGGACATCGCGGCCAGGAAGTCCTCCACCGTGGCTGCGCGGCCATCGTTGTCGGCGAAGTACCGATCAAGACCGGCACGGAACGCTGCTTCGCCCAGCAGCGTGTGCAGCATGCGCACCACTTCCGCACCCTTTTCGTACACGGTGACGGTGTAGAAGTTGTCGATGCGCTGGTAGCTGGCGGGTCGCACCGGATGCGCCAGCGGGCCGGCGTCCTCGGCAAACTGCCGCGCCTTCAGCAGGCGCACGTCCTCGATGCGCTTCAGGCCTCGTGAATGCAGGTCGGCGCTGAATTCCTGGTCGCGGAACACGGTCAGTCCTTCCTTCAGCGACAACTGGAACCAGTCGCGCAGGGTGACGCGGTTGCCCGACCAGTTGTGAAAGTATTCGTGGCCGATCACCGCCTCGATGTTGAGGTAGTCGGTGTCGGTGGCGCTGTCCGGATCGGCCAGGATGTAGCGCGCGTTGAAGATGTTGAGGCCCTTGTTCTCCATCGCACCCATGTTGAAGTCGTGCGCCGCGACCACGTTGAACACGTCGAGGTCGTAGCAGCGTCCGAAGCGCTGCTCGTCCCAACGCATCGCCGCCAGCACCGAATCCAGCGCATGCCGGCAGCGCGACAGGTCGTGCTTGGCGGCCCAGATGTTGATGTCGACGGCACGATCTTCCTGCGTGGTGAAGCCGGCATGCAGGCGCTGCAGATCACCGGCGACCAGCGCGAACAGGTAGCAGGGCTTGGGGTGCGGATCCTGCCAGCGCGCCCAGTGGCGACCATCAGCCAGCTCACCCGCGCCGTCCGGATTGCCGTTGGCCAGCAGCACCGGATACGTCGCGGCATCGACGCGCAGCGTGACCGTGTAGGTGGCGAGCACGTCCGGTCGATCCGGAAAGAAGGTGATGCGGCGGAAACCTTCGGCCTCGCACTGCGTCAGCAGCATGTTGCCGCTGGCGTACAGGCCTTCCAGGCGCGTGTTGCGTCGCGGATGGACGCGAACGCGGGTGCGGAGCGTCAACGCGTCGCTGCAACCGTCGATCTCGAGCGTGCCATCGGCATGGCGATAGCGATCATTCGCCAGCGCCTGTCCGTCGATGCTGATCGCAAGCAGCGTCAGTTCCTCGCCATCCAGCCTCAGTGGCGCGGGAGACGCTTCGGGATTGGGACGCAGGTGCAGCGTGGCGTCGACCACGGTCGCCTCGGCGTCCAGATCGACGACCAGTTCGACGCGCTCGCAAAGCCAGGCCGGCGGGCGGTAGTCGCGAAGCCGGACTTCCTCGATGGCTTCGGTACGGGCGCCGTTGGTTTCGGCGGGATTGGCCTTGGCAGTAGCGGCTTCTACGGACATGGACTGGCGAACCGGATCGGGAACCGACAGGGCGCGAGAGGCTACCATGCGCGCAATGCTTTTCCCGTGAACCGCAGCGGAATTCCCGCCTGCCAGAGACCCGCGCATGACCGAACAGGACTCCCGTTTACCCACCTTCGCCGATATCGAGGCCGCCGCCGAGCGTATCGCCGGGCGCGTGCGCCGCACACCGGTGCTGCGCGACGAGGTGCTGGACGAACTGGCCGGCTGCCGGCTGCTGTTCAAGTGCGAGCACCTGCAGCGCGTCGGCGCCTTCAAGTACCGAGGCGCCACCAATGCCGTGCTGTCACTCAGCGATGAAGAAGCTGCGCATGGTGTAGTCACGCAGAGTTCGGGCAACCATGGCGCGGCCATCGCGCTGGCTTGCCGCGAACGAAGGATCACGGCGACGGTGGTGATGCCACGCGCGACGCCAACCGCCAAACGCGACAACGTGCTGCGCTACGGCGCGCGGATCGTCGACTGCGACACCGGCCAGGCCGCACGCGACGCAGTCACCGCCGACGTATTGCGCGACACCGGCGCCACGCTGATCCATCCCTTCAACGACGCCCGCATCATCGCCGGACAAGGCACGGCGGCACGCGAATTCCTGCAACAACTGGCCGAAGCCAATCAACACATCGACACGATCATGGCGCCGGTATCCGGCGGCGGCCTGCTGTCCGGCACGGCGCTGGCGGCGAAGTCCATGCAGCCCGATATCCGCGTCGTCGGCGCCGAGCCGGCACAGGCCGCCGACGCCTACGAATCCTTCCACCGTGGCGAGCGCATCACCAACGTCCCGATCGACACCATCTGCGACGGCCTGCGCGCCACCCTCGGCCCGCTGCCTTTCGCATTGCTGCAACAGCACTGCGACGACATCCTGCTGGCCAGCGAAGCGCAGATCATCGACGCCATGCGCCTGGTCTGGACGCACCTCAAGCAGACCATCGAACCGTCGTCCGCCGTGCCGCTCGCGGTGGTGCTAGCCAACCCAGATGCTTTCGCCGGCCGTGATGTCGGCATCATCCTTAGCGGCGGCAACGTCGATCTTGATCGGTTGCCGTGGATGGTCGATGCCAATCGTGCCGCCTAGTCGCGGCGTTTGCGTCGAATGCCGATCTGGTCCACCGGGAACGTTGCGATTTCGCCACTGTGGCCGCCGCCCCGGCGCGGCTGGCCGGGCTCGGGGCCCCAGGCGTGGGCGTTGATGACTTCCCAGGTGCTGGGCAGGCGACCGTCGGCGTCGCGCCAGATGGCGTAGGCGTCGAACACGGCCTGCATGCGCGCCTTGCCGGTCAGGCCACGATGACGATCCGTTGCCGCGTTGTTGGCACCCATGGCGCGCAGTTCGCGCATCAACGTCGGCACGTCGGCGTAGGTGAGGTTGAATTCGTCGCGGTCGATGACCGGATCCTTGAAACCGGCGTGTTGGAGGGCGTCACCCACCGCCTGGATCGGCGCGAAATCGCTGACATGCGGCTGGTCGTCGACCTTGGCGAAGGCTTCGCGCAGCTCGATCAGCGTGTCCGGGCCGAAAGTGGAGAACAGCATCAGGCCACCCGGGCGCAGCACGCGGCGCATCTCGTCCAGCGCGACGGGCAGATCACTGACCCACTGCAGGCACAGGCTGGAGAAGATCAGGTCGATGCTCTGGTCGGCGAAGGGCAGGACCTGCGCGTCGGCGCAGACCGCTCGCAGTGGCCGCCACCAGCCGACCCGCTTCCGCGCCTTCCGCAGCATCGGCAGCGCGAGATCCAGGGCGATCAACTGTGACTTCGGGAAGCGCCGACGCAGCGCGGCGCTGCCTCGCCCCGGTCCGGCGCCGATGTCGAGGATGGTTTTCGGCTGCTGGATCGCCTCCGGCCGGATGGCAAGGAAGTCGAGCTGCTCCAGCAAGCGGTCCTCGACCTCGCGCTGCAGCACCGCCACCGCCTCGTAACCGTCGGCCGCGCGGGAAAAGGAACGGCGCACCTGGCGACGGTCGAACAACGTCGGCTTCTCGGGTGTTGTTGGGGAATCCATGGCGCTATTTTGACGGTTTGCGGCGCGGCGCGCCTTCCGCAACCAGCGATTGTTGATCAGACCGCGGCGAGGAAGGCACGGATTCGCTCAGCAACCTCATCAGCATGACTGAGGAACGACGCGTGGCCAGCGCCATCGACGCGACAGGTTTCAGCATTGGCACACATCGCCGCTGCGGCCTCCATCGCCGACCAGTTGACCAGCCGGTCACGTCGACCACCCAGCCACAGGCTGCGACAGGCGAGTTCAGGCAACTGACTGCGGAAATCCGTGGATGCCAGCAACTGCAATCCGGTTTCCAGCACCGAGGCATCCGGCTCGCCACGCGCGAACAGTTGCTGCTTGAGCGCGCGCAGTTCGTCGCGCAGATGGTCGGAGCCAAAGGCTTCCAGCGCCAGGAACTGCTCCAGCGTGCCGCGATAGTCGCGACGCAGCCCTTCGGCGAAGCTGCTGAACAGCGAGGCGCGTACGCCGTCGGGCCAGTCGTCGCTGGCCACGAAACGCGGCGTGGACGACAGCATCAGCAGCGAGGTCACGGCAGCGGGGCGGTGCAGTGCCGCGTTCAACGCCACCAGGCCACCCAGGGACCAGCCCAGCCACGCGGCGGGCGGCGTGGCTTCGGCGATCCGCCGCGTGCAGTCGTTCAGATCGAGCGCGGCGTCATCACGATTGCGACCGTGGCCCGGCAGGTCAACGACATGCAGCTCGAAATCGGCGGACAGGCGTTCGACCAGCGGCGCGAACACGCCGCCGTGCATGGCCCAGCCGTGGATCAGCACCAGGGGCCGGCCCCGGCCGATGCGTTCGACGTACATGACCGCGACGACGGCTCAGGCGGTTTCGGTGTCGCTGGGCAGGCGCTGGAAAATTTCACCCAGCGCCGACAGCAGGCGATCCACATCGCCTTCATCGTGCGCAGCGGACAGCGCCACGCGCAGGCGCGCGCGACCTTCCGGCACCGTGGGCGGGCGGATCGGTGTCACCAGAATGCCGCGCTTCTCCAGTTCACGTGCGCAGTACAGCGCGGCGCTGTTGCCACCGACCAGCAGCGGCTGGATCGGCGTCAGCGACTCCATCAACGGAAGTCCGAGTTGCTGCGCGCCGCGACGGAAACGGCTGATCAGCGCGGTCAGCTTGAAACGCCGCCAGCTTTCCTTCTGCGCCACGCCGATCGATACCCGCGCCGCAGCGGCCAATGCCGGCGGCAGGGCGGTGGTGTAGCGATAGGCACGCCCGTTCTGCAGCACGCCTTCGATCAGCTCGGTGCTGCCAGCCAGCACAGCGCCGTAGCAGCCAAAGGCCTTGCCCAGCGTCACCAGGTTCAGCGGCACCTCGCGCGGGCCGAGGCCGCTGTAAGCAGCGCTGCCGCGACCGTGCGGACCAATCACGCCGGCACCGTGGGCATCATCGACGTACAGCGTCGCGTTTTCGGCGCGCGCCAGCAGTGCCAGCATCTTCAGCGGGGCCATGTCGCCGTCCATGCTGAACACGCCGTCGGTGGCGATCATCGCCAGCGCCTCGGGGCGCGACTTCAGTTGGCGCAGCGCGCCTTCGAAATCGGCATGCGGGTAGCGCTTGTGCTCGCAGCCGGCCAGCTCGACCGCATCGATCAGGCTGGCGTGGTTGAGCTTGTCGGCGACGCAGATGTCGTCTCGGCCGAGCAGCGACTGGATCACCGCGAGGTTGGCGAGGTAGCCCGAGCCGAAACACAGTGCTCGCGGATAACCCAGCCATTCCTCGACCGCATCCTCCAGCGCCTGGTGCTCGCGGTGATGGCCACTGACCAGGTGCGAGGCGGTGGCGCCAACGCCATGATGCGCGGCGGCTTCCTGCAGCGCCCCGACCACTTCGAGATGATCGGCCAGTCCAAGGAAGTCGCTGCTGCAGAAGTTGAGCAGCTCGACGCCCTTCACCTTCACGCGCACACCATCGCGCTGTTCAACGAGGCGCAGGCGACGGACCAGCGACTGCTGGTTCAGCGCCACATGCTGCTGGACCAAACGTTCGAGGATGCCGGGACGCGCCATCGTGATCGCCTCAGGCAGCCTGGCCGACCGGGCTGGTGACCTCGGCATGCACGGTGGCCGGTTCGGCCACCGGCATTGGCTCGATGCCGAGACGCGCGAACAGCGCCTGGTCGCGCTCAACGTCCGGGTTGCCGGTGGTCAGCAGCTTCTCGCCGTAGAAGATCGAATTGGCGCCGGCAGCAAAGCACAGCGCCTGCAGCTCGTCGCTCATGGTCTCGCGACCCGCCGACAGCCGCACCATCGACCGTGGCATGGTGATGCGCGCCACGGCGACCATGCGCACGAACTCGAAGGGATCGATGTCGCCGAGCTGCTGGTCATCGGCCAGCGGCGTGCCGCCGACCTTGACCAGCTTGTTGATCGGCACCGACTGCGGGTGTGCCGGCAGGTTGGCCAGTGCCTGGATCAGCCCGGCTCGCTGCTGGCGCGTCTCACCCATGCCGACGATACCGCCGCAGCAGGTCTTCATGCCGGCGTCGCGGACTTCGGTCAGGGTGTCCAGCCGGTCCTGGTAGTCGCGGGTGTGGATGATCTCGCCGTAGAAATCCGGCGCGGTGTCGATGTTGTGGTTGTAATAGTCCAGGCCGGCATCGCGCAGCGCGCGCGCCTGATCGCCGGAAAGCATGCCCAGCGTGGCGCAGGTTTCCATGCCCAGCGCCTTCACCTCGCGGATCATCGCGGCGACCTTGGGAATGTCGCGATCCTTGGGTGAGCGCCAGGCCGCGCCCATGCAGAAGCGCGAGGCACCGGCGGCCTTGGCCATGCGTGCCTTCTCCAGCACCGCCTCGGTGCTCATCAGCTTGGTCGCATCGACACCGGTGTGGTAGCGCTGCGCCTGCGGGCAGTAGGCGCAATCTTCCGGACAGCCGCCGGTCTTCACCGACAGCAGCGTCGACACCTGCACCTCGTTGGCCTTGAAGTGTTCGCGATGCACCACCTGCGCGCGGAACAGCAGCTCGTTGAAGGGCAGGTCGAACAACGCCTCGATTTCCTCGCGGCGCCAGTCGTGGCGAATTTCGGGGGAATTTGCAGCTGACATCGATACGGCCATTTGGCAAAGTCCGGCAAGTCTCAAAGCCCGGCCACAGCGTGTCAACTTCGGAAACCGACCAAAGCATGACCACGCCTGCCAGAATGGGCCGTTGGCGGCTGCAGGCGAAGCGCTGGCTGGATGACCTCGGGAAGCTGATTCTGCCGCCACGCTGCCTGCTCTGCGGCCAACCCGGCCACGACCAGCGCGATCTCTGTGCGGCCTGTGCCGGCGAACTTCCCATGAACCGCAGCGCCTGTGGCCGCTGCGGCATCCCGCTGCCCACGCCCGCCGAAGCCTGCGGCGACTGCCTCGAGAAGCCGCCGATCTTCGATGCCACCCACGCGCTGTTCCGCTACGCCGCGCCGGTCGACGTCCTGCTCATGCGACTGAAGTTCAACGGCGACCTCGCCGCCGGCCGCGTGCTCGGCGAGCTGTTCGCGGACGCCCTGTTGGCTGAGCGCGTCAAGCGGGGTGGCATCGATGCGCTGCTGCCGGTGCCGCTGCATCCACGACGGCTCGGCGAGCGCGGCTACAACCAGTCGCTGGAACTGGCCCGCCCGCTGGCAAAGCGGAGCGGGCTGCCGATACTCGGCGACGCCTTGCGGCGACGGAACCACACCGCAGCGCAGACCGGACTCGACCGCAAGGCGCGGCAGAACAACCTTCGCGGCGCCTTCGAATGGACCGGCAACGCAGCACCACCGTCGCGCATTGCCCTGATCGACGACACCATGACCACCGGCAGCACGGTGGCCGAGTGTGCGCGCGTGCTGAAGCGCGCGGGTGCCGAGCATGTCGAGGTCTGGGTTTTGGCGCGCGTGCCACACCATCGCTAGCGGCGGCACCGCTTGCCCGGGCCTAGGCAGCCTCCGGGCCCCGCCAGATCATGTAGGTGTCGGCACGATCGTAGTGCGAGCCCGGACGGATGCCGTCCTGCAGCTCAAAGCCGACGCTGCGATACAGCGCCAGTGCGGGAGTGAGCACGCTGTTGGTTTCCAGGAACAGCGTGTCGCCGGGCATCTGCCGGAAACGCTCGATGGCAGCGACGATCAAACGCCGGCCAATGCCAGCGCCCTGGCTGGCCGCCGTCACGCCCATCTTGGTCAGCTCGACTTCGTCGTCATTGATGCGCAACAACGCGCAGGTGCCGAGCACGCGGTCCTCGCCGTCCACCGCGAACAGGATCTCGCCACCGGCATCGATGATCAGCCGCTGCGGGTTGTCCAATACTTCCCGGTCAACCGGCTCGACCACGAAATAGCGCTCCAGCCACTCCAGGTTGAGGTCGCGGAAGGCATTCGCCCAGCGCGGATGCCAGGACTCGATGCGGATCTTGCCGGCCCCGATCTTGTCGGCCCCGATCTCACCAGCCTTGATGTCGTTAGCCATGATGCGCGCTCAAGCGGCTACGATCGCCGCGTCGAATGCCGACAGCACGCGATCGATGCCGGCGTCGTCGATATCCAGATGCGTGACCAGACGCAGACTGCCCGAAGCCGGCACGCTGGCCAGCACGCTGGCGTCACGGAAGGCAGTGGAAAGTCGCGGCGACAGCGCGGCGTCCATATCCACGAACACCATGTTGGTGTGCTGCGAGACGCTGATGCCACGCCCGCGCAGGCCATTGGCAAGACGTTCGGCGCGTGCGTGGTCATCCGCCAGGCGACCCACGTTCTGGTCCAGCGCGTGGTGGCAGGCTGCGGCGAGCACGCCCGCCTGTCGCCAGCCACCACCCAGGATCTTGCGCCAGCGCTTCGCCTGCTCGATCAGCTCGTGGTCACCACAGAGCACCGAACCCACCGGCGCGCCAAGGCCCTTCGAGAAACACACCGACACGCTGTCGAAGTACTTGCAGATGCGCGCCGGTGATTCGCCGGTGGCAACTGCGGCATTGAACAGCCGCGCGCCATCCAGGTGCCGGCGCAGGCCACGCGAGCGGACCAGCAGGCAGGCCTCGTCGAGGTAGCCCAGCGGCAGCGGCCGGCCATGCCAGGTGTTCTCCAGCGCCAGCAGGCGGGTGCGCGCGAAATGCGGGTCGTCGGGCTTGATCTCGGCAGCAATGCGGTCCAGCGACATGCGACCGTCGACATCCTGCTCGATGGGCTGCGGCTGGATCGAACCCAGCACCGCGGCACCACCGGCCTCGTAGCGATAGGTATGCGCCTGCTGGCCCACCAGGTATTCCTCGCCACGCTGGCAATGGCAGAGCAGCGCGATCAGGTTGGACTGCGTGCCGCTGGGCACGAACAGCGCGGCCTCGAAGCCCAGCAGCGCGGCGACGCGTTCCTGCAATGTGTTGACCGTCGGGTCGTCGCCATAGACGTCGTCACCGACCGGCGCGCGACGCATGGCCTCGCGCATGGCCTCCGTCGGCCGGGTGACGGTGTCGCTGCGCAGGTCGACCGCGTCCTTCGGAACACTCGCCATCACTACTTCATCCGCCGCAGCGTGTCGTCCTTGCGGAAAACGTGGTGGTAGAGCGCCGCCACGATGTGCAGGCCGATCACCCAGTAGAAGGCTTCGCCGATGCTGCCGTGCAGGTCTTCCAGCCGGTGCGCCAGATCACTGTCTTCGGCCATCAACGCCGGCAGCGCCATGTCGGTGAACGGAACGTACAGTGCCTTGCCGTCGGTCCACGCGGTCATCAGGCCGAGGATCGGCATGACGATGAAGAACGCGTAAAGCGACAGGTGCAGCAGCTTGGCGGGAATCGCCTGCCAGACCGGCAACGCCGGGGTGATCGGCGGCGCGCCCTTGCGAATGCGCACGACCAGCCGCCACCAAACCAGCAGGAAGATCGAAATGCCGATCCAGAAGTGCGTCTGCATCATGATCGTGCGCCCGGTGCCGCGACCAAAAGCCCCCCGCTGCTCGATGGCGACGTAGGCAATCACGATCAGCGCAGCCATGATCCAGTGCAGGTAGCGAAGAACGGGGGCATAACGGTTGGCCATGCGTTTTCTCGTTGCGGGCAGGGTTGGCCAGTTTGGCGCGCCGACTTCGCGTGCGTCCAGTCATATGCCGCAATGGAAAAGGCCCGGCGAATGCCAGGCCTTTTCGCTACGACATGAAAACGCTGTTTCAGTCCGGGATGGCGTGCTGCTGCCTTGCTTCGGCAATCCGCGCGGCGACGCTGGCGTCGACGCCAGCGGCTTCGGCTTCGCGGAAAATGCGAGCAAGGACGCGACGCTCCTCGTCATCCACCACGCGATCCTTCAGCGCGATGCCGAGCAGTCGATCCAGCTCCGCGAGGTCGAGCGTGCCGTCGTTGTTGAAGACCTCGATGGAGGCCAGCGCGATCTGGAGGTGGCTTTGCAGGTCACTCATCGGATTCAGTCCTTCTTGCCGTCGCGCTTCTGGTTGATTTCATCAAGCTTGCGCTTGCGCCAGTCATCGTCGGCACCGGTAACCAGGCCGTTGAGGTCACCGCCATCGATGCCGATGTCGCGCATCAGCGAATCCAGCAGCGGCGCCTGCGCGCGGTAGCGCAGCGCGCTGTTGACCACCTGCTCGGCCAGATTGCCGTTGCTGCCGGCCTTGCCGCCCTCGCCATCGCCGCCGCCTGCGCCACCGGCGGAAGCCGCCGCGGCACCGGCATTGAGACCGTCGACCTGGATGATCTTGATGCCGTCGATGGACTCCATCGGCTTGACGCTCTCGCGGATGATGTCCGGCAGGTGACGGATCAGCGCCATGCGCAACTGCATGGTGATCTGGTCCACCGAGAGCAGGTTGGCGGCCTCGTTGAGCTGACGCTGGCCCTCGGCGTCGACCTTGTAGCGCGCGTCGGCGGCATCCGCCTTGGCCTTCTCGGCGGCGGCATCGGCGTCCGCCTCGATACGGCGCTGGTCGGCGTTGGCATTGGCCAGCGTGCGGATGGCCTCGGCCTTCTGCTCGGCGGCTTCCTTCTCGGCCTGCGCGGCGATGGTGATCGAGATCTGCTCGCGCTCGGCTTCCTTGCTCGCCTCGACCAGCTCGATGCGCTTCTGGCGCTCGGCGCGCTCGACCTCACGTACGGTGTCGACTTGTTCGGCGGCCTTCACCGCCTGCGCGCGCGCGGCGTCGGCCGCAGCCTGCGCCTCGGACTGCGCCTTGGATTTCTCGGCAATGGCGATGGCCTTGTCCTGCTCGGTCAGCTCGACTTCCTTCTCCTGCAGCACGTTCGCGGTCTCGACGTTCTTCTGCTTCTCGATCTCGCGTTCCTTGAGCTGCTGCTCCATGGCGATGCGCTGCTCTTCGACGATGCGCTGCGCCTGGATCTTGGCCTGGTCGACCTGCTGCTGGGCATTGATCTGCGCGCTCTCGGCCTCCTTCTGCTTGTCGGCCTGCTCGCGGGCGATTTCCGCGACCTGTGCGGCGCGACGGATCTCGATCTCGCGCTGCTGTTCGAGCTTGGCGTATTCCTCGTCGCGACTGATGGTCAGGCGCTGCTGCGCGGCCTCGAGGTTCTTGCGCTGCACCAGCACCTCGGTGTCCTGCTCGATCTCGTTGCGCTTCTTGCGGCGCAGCTCGATGGCTTCGGTCAGCTTGGTCAAACCTTCCGCATCGAAGGCGTTGTTCGGATTGAAGTATTCCTTGCCGGTCTGGTCGAGGCCGGTCAGCGACACCGACTCCAGTTCCAGGCCGTTTTTCAGGATGTCCTCGCTGACCACCTGCTGCACCTTCTGCACAAACAGCGCGCGCTGCTCGTGCAGCTCCTCCATGCCCATCTCGGCGGCGACCGAACGCAGGGCATCGACGAACTTGCCTTCGACCAGCTCCTTCAGCAGCTCAGGCTCCATGGTCTTCATGCCCAGCGTCTGCGCGGCGTTGGCGATGGATTCCTCGGTCGGCTGCACGCGCACGTAGAACTCGGCCTGTACGTCGACGCGCATGCGGTCGCGGGTGATCAGCGCCTGTTCGCGGGCGCGCATCACATCCAGCTTCAGCGTGTTCATGTTGACCCGGATGATTTCGTGCAGCACCGGGAACACCAGCGCGCCACCGTTGACGATCACCTTCTGTCCACCGAAGCCGGTACGCACGAAGCTGATCTCCTTGGTCGCACGCCGGTACAGCCGCGCCACCACCAGCAGCACGAACAGCAGGAAGCCCAGCACCACCGCGGCAACGATGATGATGCCCATTGCATCGAGACCATCGAGGAAGTCCATGTTTCAGTCCTTGCGTCAGATATCGGTAAACGGATGGATCGCGGCAATGCGAGGCAATGCCGGCGATCCGGATCAGGTTGAAAGGGCCGGATTGCTGCTGCGGATGGCGCGAAACACGCCGCCGTTGCGTGCGATCAACAAAACGCTGTCGCCGGCCTTGAAGCACTCGCCCGCCTCATCGGGCTCCAGCATGACGTAGTGGGTGCGGCCACGCGCATCGCGCACGCGGGCCTGCGCTGGCGAGCCTTGTGCGGCCTCACCGATCACGATGGTGGCCACGCGGCCGACCATCGAGTCCTGCGACACCACTTCGGTTTCGTCCTTGGGCAGTACCTTGGCCAGGCCGCTGCCGAACACGCGCACGCAGGGAAGGCTGAGCGGAAAAACCGCCAGCGCTGCCAGCCAGCCCGGCAGCATGAAGCCCACCGTGTTGTTCAGCAGGCCCTGCAGGATCAGGCCGATGCCGCCGAAGCTGACCAGGAAGGTGGCGAACAGGATCAGTACCGGCACCTTGCCGAAATGCAGCCAGCCCATGAAGCGATCGGCCAGCGACTGCCCGGCCAGTTCGGAACCGTCGGCATCGCCAACCTCGAAGTCGAAGTCGACCAGGCCATCGAGGAAACCCGACACGCTGGCGCCGAACACGAAGCT
>JAWLAW010000033.1:0-1640 GCA_041395265.1 Lysobacteraceae bacterium | reverse complement strand
GCTGCAGACGCGGTTGCTGCGCGTGCTCGCCGAAGACGAATTCTTCCGCGTTGGTGGTCGCGAACTGATCCAGGTCGACGTGCGGGTGATCGCTGCCACGCATCAGGACCTCGACGCCAAAGTTGGTGCTGGCGAGTTTCGCGCCGACCTGCTGCATCGCCTCGACGTCGTGCGACTCGACCTGCCGCCGCTGCGCGAGCGTCGCGAAGACATTCCGCTGCTGGCCGAGCACTTCCTGCAGCAGGCAGCGGACGAACTGGGCCTCGGCGCGCGACGCTGGTCAAAGGACGCCATGGCGCGACTGGTCGCACACGGCTGGCCTGGTAATGTCCGCGAACTGGAAAACCTCAGCCTGCGCGTCGCCGCATTGGCATCCGGCGAAACCCTGCGTGCCGATGATCTGCCGGCGGCGTTACGCGGATCATCCGGCAACTTCGCGACGGACGACAACGGCTGGCAGCAAGCCTTCGCCAACTGGTGTCGCAACGAACTCGAAGCCGGCCGTGACGACATCCACGCCCGCGCCATCGTCGCCGCTGAAGCCGTATTGATCCGCGAAGCCCTTGCCATCACCGACGGCCACAAACAGAACGCCGCCGCCCGCCTCGGCATCGGCCGCAACACGTTGACGCGGAAGCTCAAATAGCGCGTCGCAACCCGCTTTGATCTCTTGCGTGAATCCGCATGATCGATCAGGCAACACGTCCGGCAACCGCCTAATCTGCACGCCATGGACAAGCAGCCTATTGAACGCAGCTATTACGCCCGATTCCAGCGCGTGTTGGCATACATTGAAGCCAACCTCGGTGAGCCGCTGGACGTGATTACTCTTGCCCGCGTCGCCGCGTTTTCGCCCTTCCACTTCCAGCGCCAGTTCACGGCAACATTTGGCCTCAGCGTAGGTCGCTACGTGCAGATGCATCGACTCCGGCGCGCCGCGTTCGGACTCGCGTTTCGCGAGGACTCGGTTACCGATATCGGGCTGGCCAGCGGATATGACGCGTCGGAAGCATTCAGTCGTGCGTTCCGGCGCGAACTGGGCGTATCGCCAACGGCATTCCGCAACGATCCCGACTGGGACAGTTGGCATGCGGCTTTCGATCAACTTCAGCCGATGGGAGAAAAGACCGGCATGGACTATGCGCAGCAGCTGACGATCGAGGACACCAACGATATCGAGGTGGCGGTGCTTTCGCATCGCGGAGATCCAAAACGCATCGGCGACAGCGTTCGCCGCTTCATCGCCTGGCGGCGTGCGAGCGGCCTGCCGCCGTCGCGCAGCCGCACGTTCAACATCTTTCACACGCCGCCGGACGTTGAACCGGACGACTACCGGGTGGATCTTTGCGCCGAAGTGCCCGCTGCCGACGTGGCGGTCGATGACAGCATGAGGCTTTCAACCATACCTGGCGGTCGCGTCGCAGTCGTCCATCATCGTGGCTCGGACGAGGAAATGGCGGCCGCATTCCTGTGGCTGTATCAAACCTGGCTCCCGCAGAGCGGTGAGGAAATACGGGACTTTCCGCCTTATCTGGAACGCTTGAGTTTCTACCCGGATGTGCCGCAATCCCAGGCTGAATGGCGGGTGGTGTTGCCGCTGCGCTGACGCTACCTCGGCTGAGCCGCTTGTTGAATTGCCC
>JAWLAW010000032.1:0-2352 GCA_041395265.1 Lysobacteraceae bacterium | reverse complement strand
GCATAACCACTGGCGATCGGACGCAGCGACGGCATCAAGCTGCGGTCAACGTCGCGATCCAGCAACAGGCTTTCCAGCAGATCCATCTGCTCGGCCTGCCAGGAAAACTGGGCAGACAGGTCGTCCATAGACTGCAGCAGGCTGCGCTCGGTGATCGGCATCGCGCCAGCTTCTTCTTCCGGACCACCCAGCGCCGGGGCTTCGTCGAAGTCAAACTCGCCCTGATCCAACTGACCGACGCGGGTCAGGCGCTCACCCAGAGCATTCAGGCGAACGGCGGTAGCCTGCAGTTCGGCCATGCGCACAGCGAGCGCATCGACATCGCGTTGGGTCTTCTGCTTGGCATCGTCAAGCGCGTCCTGCTGCTGCAATACCTGGTCACGCAGCACGGCCAGTTCGGCGAGCGCGTTGGCGTTGTCGCCACGAAGCAGGTAGCCGATGCCGGCACCGGCGCCGAGCAGCACGGCGACCATCGCGCCCAGCATGGCGGCGATCCGGGGATCACGCAGAGCCAGCTTCTTCGGCGCAGTCAGGAATTTCGATACGATGATGACGTTCATTGGACCCCGGATTCGTTTCAAGCCATGCCACCAGACAACAAAACCGGCCCGAGCTCGCTGAACGAGGCGCTCTCGAACGGGCTTGGCGGCATCATCGAACGCGCCGAACTGATCGATGCGCTCGACCGGCAACTTCGCCAGTCCCTGCCGGGAAACCTCGCCAGCCGCTGCAGGCTGGCCAACGTCGATACCGACAGGCTTGTATTCCTGGTCGACTCACCGATCTGGAAGACCCGGCTGCGGCTGCATACCGACGACCTGCTGGCCGCGGCAGCCACGCTGGGACTCAAGGTCCGCGAGCTGACCATCAAGGTTTCGACGACGCGATTTGCTGACGGCGCCGTGGAACCACGGACAACCGCCCATCCCCCGCGGGTGTCGTCACCCGATACTCCACTTTCCCAGGCGGCTCGCCGTCATCTCGACGAGGCCGCGACCGCCGTGGGCGACCCGGAACTCCGGGGCATCCTGCGGCGACTGGCTTCCCTGCCAGACCCCCAGTGAGCGCCGACGGCGCCTACCGGGTTCGGAACCTAACACGATTCCAGCGACGATTGCGCGCGCTCCGTCACGGAGCAGCACCACAACGTCAATGGAATTACAACGCCTGCGCCGGATGGGCGTAGGAAATCGGCGCGCTGACCGGGTCGTCGTAGGTCACTTCCTCCCAGGCGCTGCGATCCGCCAGCAAGGCGCGCAGCAACTGGTTGTTGAGGCCGTGACCCGACTTGTAGCCGTAGAACGCACCCACCAGGCTGTGGCCCAGCAGGTAGAGGTCGCCGATCGCGTCGAGGATCTTGTGCTTGACGAACTCGTCCTCGTAGCGCAGGCCGTCGTCATTCAACACGCGGTAGTCGTCGAGCACCACCGCATTTTCCATGCTGCCGCCCAGCACCAAATTGCGCTCGCGCAGCATTTCGATGTCGCGCATGAAGCCAAAGGTGCGTGCACGACTGACTTCCTTGACGAACGAGGTCGTCGAGAAGTCGATCTCGGCGTTCGACGTGCCCCTGGTGAAGATCGGGTGGTCGAAGTCGATGGTGAAACCGACCTTGAAGCCGTCAAATGGCTCGAAGCGTGCCCATTTGTCGCCGTCCTTCACCGTCAGCGTCTTCTTGATGCGCACGAAGCGCTTCGGCACGGACTGTTCTTCGATGCCGGCGGACTGGATCAGGAACACGAAAGGACCGGCCGAACCGTCCATGATCGGCACCTCAGCCGAGGACAGGTCGACGTAGGCGTTGTCGATGCCGAGGCCGGCCATTGCCGAGAGCAGGTGCTCAACGGTGGCGACGCGGACACCGTCCTGCACCAGCGTGGTGGACATGCTGGTCTCGCCAACGCACTCTGCACAGGCCTTGATCTCGACCGGCTCGGGCAGGTCGACGCGTCGGAATACGATGCCGGTATCCACGGCCGCAGGTCGCAGCGTGAGGTAAACCTTCTCACCGGAATGGATGCCCACGCCGGTGGCGCGGATCACGTTCTTCAACGTGCGCTGCTTGATCATATGGCTGGATGTCCCGACGGAACGCGGCAAATTACAACAAGGTTAGCACGCGATTCCGGCCATCTGAAAGGGAATTGCAACAATATGTTGTATTTTAGCAACATGTTTTTCCGGCGATTGAGGAGCCGTTCACGTTGCGTCGGATAGCGGTTCCACCGACTACTGAACCATACCGGAAGTGGCATGAAAGCCACAGGCACAGCCCTGTGCGAAAACCGGGGCGGCACGACACTCACGGAGGAGAGTGCCGTGCCGCCGTCCGGCGGTGACCGGGCGATGTCA
>JAWLAW010000031.1:0-5111 GCA_041395265.1 Lysobacteraceae bacterium | reverse complement strand
CGAGCAGGCCACCCAGGCCAGCAATCGCCAGCACCCACGAGTAGCGGAAGTCCTCCCAGTAGCCGAGGATGATCAGCGCCGGGATGGTGAAGATCACGCCGGCAGCAATCGACGAGCCGGCTGAGGCGCCGGTCTGCACGATGTTGTTCTCGAGAATGCTGCCACCGCCCAGCAGGCGCAGCACGCCCATCGACACCACGGCCGCCGGGATCGCCGTGGCGACGGTCAGGCCGGCAAACAGGCCGAGATAGGCATTCGCGGCCGCCAGCACCACGGCAAGGATGATGGCGAGCAGCACCGCACGGACGGTCAGCTGCGGCATGGACTGCGCTTGGCTCATGAGCCGGACTCCCCGGTTAGGCGTCTTGTCGACGCATTGATCAGACAGAACGCGCAGGATAGCCGACCGCCGCTTCCCGGGCGAATGGACGCCCGTGAAAAAGCAGCGTTTGGATTGGGGATGCTCGGAGGCGACTGGCATACTCGGGCCAGTGCCCGAACCGGAAACACGCATGACCGACTCCGCCGCCACGCTGTCATCCAGCCCTTCCCGACGCGACCCGAGCGACGACGACTTCCTCGGCCAGCCGATTGGTGTCTACGTCTGCTTCTTCACCGAGATGTGGGAGCGCTTCTCCTTCTACGGCATGAAGGCGCTGCTGTTGCTGTATCTGACCAAGTACCACCTGTTCAGCGATACCGGCGGCCTGAACCTGCTCGGCGCCTACGGTGGTCTGGTGTACTGCCTGCCGGTGCTCGGCGGCCTGATCGCCGACCGCTGGCTGGGCATGCGCAAGGCGGTGATCTTCGGCGGCGTGCTGCTGGTGCTCGGCCACCTGGGCATGGCGGTCGAGGGCGAGCAGGCGCGACTGGTCGATGGCGTGGTCGTGCGCGACGAGCTGGCGCTGGGGGTGTTCTACTTCTCGCTGGCGCTGATCATCATGGGCGTCGGTTTCCTCAAGCCGAACATCTCGGTGATCGTCGGCAAGCTCTACGCCGAGGACGATCCGCGCCGCGATTCCGGCTTCTCGGTGTTCTACGCCGGCATCAACCTCGGCGCCATGCTCGCCTCGCTGGTCTGCGGCGTGCTGGGCGAGGTGTACGGCTGGGCCTGGGGTTTCGGCGCCGCCGGCGTCGGCATGATCGCCGGCCTGGGCATGTTCCTCTGGGGCCAGAAACACCTGCACGGGCACGCCGAGCCGCCGGTGCCGGAACGTCTGCGTGAACGCGTCGCCGGCCTGCCGCGAGAATGGCTGATCTACGGCGCGGCGGTGCTCGGCCTGCTGCCGGTGGCGGGGCTGATGTGGGCCACCGGCAACAATGCCTTCACGCTGTCGGCCGGCATCGACCTGACGTTGGCGCAGATGCTGATGCTGGCGGTGCTGGCGGTGGTACTGGTGTGGTTCCTGCGCTTCGTGATCAGCGAGTGTGACAAGCGCGAACGCGAGCAGATGCTGACCCTGATGGCGCTGATCTTCATCGGCCTGCTGTTCTACACCTTGTACGAGCAGACCTACGGCTCCTGGGTGGTATTCACCGATCGCATGCTGACCAAGGACTTCGTTCCGGCGCTGGTCCTCGAGCAGGGCCTGCCGTTCTGGTACTTCGTCGTCACCACCCTGATCATGCCGGGCGCCTTCGTCGTGAGTTCGTTGTTGCGCGAGCGTGCGCCGGCGTCGCGCCTACCGATGCTCGTGTTCGCCGCAGCGGCGCTGCTCACCCTGGCGATGATCGTCGGCATGGTCGTCTTCCAGCGCCAGACCGCCGGCTCGCTGACCTTCATTTCCGGCGTCTTCATCCTGACGCTGGCGCCGCTGTTCTCGTGGCTGTGGGGTTGGCTCGATCGAAAGGGCCGTAACCCTGGAAAGCCGATGAAGTCGGTGCTCGGCCTGCTGTTCGGGGCCCTGGCCTTCCTGCCGCTCTGGCTCGCTGCGCAGTCGGCCGGCGACTCCGGCAGCTGGGCCAGCGTGTGGTGGCTGGTACTGGCCTACGGCGTGCTGCAGATCGGCGAGGTCTGCCTTTACCCGGTCGGGATGGCGGCAGTGACGCAGCTGTCGGTGCCGCGGGTGGCCAGCCTGATGATGGGTACCTGGTTCCTCGGCACCGCGTTCTCGGAACTGCTGGCGCATGGCCTGGGCACCCTGGCCTCGATCGACGATCCGGGCGAGATCCTCGAGCACAGCGCGGCCTGGACGCAGGCAGCGGCTACCTATGGCGACTACTTCTGGCAGATGACCGTGGGCGGCCTGGTCTGCACCGCGCTCGCCTTCGTCGCCCTGCCCCTGCTCAATCGCGGCATGCACGGCGTGAAATAGGACTGACAGTGGCCTGACCGCAGGCGTGTGACCCACGCCCTGCGGTCAGGCCGACTCGTTCAGGCCGACGCGCTCAGCGTCCCAGTTCGTGCAGCAGCGCCTGCTCCCAATCCGGCTTTGCTTGGCCACGAAGCGCAGTGAGTCGCAAGCCATCCAGCACCGAATAGCCCGGACGCTTTGCCGGCGTCGGGTATTCGGACGTGACGATCCGAACCACCGCCGGCGCGACGCTGGATGCACCGCGTGAAGTAACCGCCTTGAACCACGAGCACGAAAAAGCCCCGCTGGCAGCGGGGCTTTTTCATTGAGGCGAGTGTCCGAGAAAAGCTGGTCGGCAGCGTGGGGCTCAGCTGCGTCGCGCCAACGATAGGCTCCCGAGAGCCAGCAATCCCACCAGAATGCCGTTCAGCCACAGCGCCCAATGGTCCTGCGCCGGAATATAGGCCGGCGATTCCAGCGGCTGTGGTGCGGTGATCAGCGGAACGCTTGCGCTGGATGCGTCGTTGTCCGGCGTCGGGTCGGTCACGTCACTGCTGACGCTCGCGATGTTGATCAGCGGATCCGGCCCGCTGTAGTTGGCATCAATGTGGAACACCGAGGTGATCGTGCGGCTGCCATCCAGAACGATGTCGCCCAAGGCACAGGGGAAGGCCGTCACGCAGTCACCGCTGTTGGACAGCCAGGTGAGGCCGGGTGGCGTCGGATCCGAGAGAATCGTGTTCACCGCCGTGTCCGGGCCGTTGTTGGTCACCACGATGGTGAAGGTGATGTCGGTCCCCGGCTGGAACAGCGGTGGGCCCTGCTTGTCGATCGCCAGGTCGGCGACCGGCGGCAAAGGCACCACCACGGCAGACGCGGCACTGGCATTGATGGCTCCGGCAATCGTCGCGTTGGCGGTAGCATCCACGCTGTTGAGTACCTGCCCAAGTGTGCCGTCCGCCACCGTGATGGTGTAGTCAGCCGTGCAAATGACACTGTCCAATGACGCCAGCGCACCGCTGCCGAGACCCGAGAAACCGCTGCCACCCAGCGTAGTCGCCGCACAGGTGATAGGCGTATCGATTCGCAAAGGATCCGGCTCGACCAGGTTCACTGCCGACAGATCCTCGGCATTCGCGTTCTTGATCACGAACGAGTAGCGCAACAGGTCGCCTTCCGACGCGCCGTTGCTGTTGTCCGGGTCGGTTACCAGGTCTGGACTCTTGAACACATGCAGCGCCGCCGCGCCAGCCAGGTTCTGTGTCAACAGGACGTCCGACGCTCCCACCGGCCGTGCCGCATCGTCCTGCCCGCTAACGCTGGCCGTGTTGATCACCGCGCCGTTCGTCGCGTCGCCAGCCGTCACGACATGGCTGCTAGTGCAGACCATGTGCGCACCAACCGCCAACGCAACCAGCGGACAGGAGACAGCTCCGAAGCTGTCACTCAGTGTCAGGGCACTGAGTGCGGCCGGACCGACATTGATCACCGTGTAGTGGTAGTCGATGGTTTCACCGACATCCAGCCGCCCATCGTCGTCACCGTCCTGCAGGATGGCGCCGCCGGCCAGCAGCACGATGCCCTGCCCCGGCACCGCATCTGCAGCGCGAACGCTCTTTCCTTGATGCACCGCAGCCCCGGTCTTTCCCGGCCTGGTCAATGCCGGATACGACGCTTCGCTCACAGTCGCGACTACCGGCAATCCGACAGTGTTGGCCGACGCCATCAGCGGAGCCAGCGCAAGCGCACTTGCAAGGACAAAACGACGACAGCCACGAAGCAACGACACGTCGTTCTTGCCACGAATGGCCCGTCCTGTGGCCCGGCGATCTCCTGACGCGATCATTGGAAGGCTCCGTAGATGGCAGTACTGGTTGAGGATACGACTTCACCGGACAAGCCTTCAGCCCTCGCCGTCGCCGTGTTGTCGACGCGACCGCGAGCGACATCCGCAGCCGTCAGCGTGTGCGTCGCAAAGCACATTACAGCGTCTCCGACAGCAAGGTCGCCCGAGGAGCCGGCACTGAACGAACTGGCAAAAATTTCCTCATTGACCAGCACGCGGATCGGCTGCCCATCGAGCGTCATCGCATCGCAATCCAGATCCGTGACCTGTGGATCAAGCAGGTAGGTCATCCTCAAATCCTGACTACCGATGTTCTCGATGGTGAACGCATAGTTCAACACATCTCCGACATCGCCGAGGTTGTCCCCGTCGAGGTCAACGCCGAGCTCGACCACCTTGCGCAATTGGATAGCAGCCCGTCCGCTGGCAATGCTCTGGCAGGCGTCACTGGACGGCAGGGAAGTCCCAGCCAGCGACGCGGTATTGAACAGACCGTTTCCAGGCGTACCATCGCAGGCTCCATCTGTCAGAACAATGGGATCGACACGGACTGCCAGGCTGATCCGGTAGCTGTGGGTGGCACCCGCCGCAATCGGTGTACTGCTTGCCGAAACCTGCTGCGCGGCACCGCTCACCGGGGTGTAGCTGGCACCGACCAACGCTGGATTCACAGAGCCACCCGTCGTGGTGACTGTCGCCACGCTATCGAAGCTGACACCCGAAATCGGGAAATCGAGCGTGTCCAGCAAAGTGTAGGTCGTCGCAAAACTCTCCGTGTTCGTGACATTGATCCGATAAGTCACCCGATAACGCCCCGGACCAGTGGCTGTATAGGACTCCACCACTTTTTCGAGACTCACCGACGGGTCGCCCAGCGGATGGCTCGTCGTGCAACTGCCGCAGTCCGGCGTCGGGTCACCACCACCGCCGCTGATCACCACGTTGTTGCCCACCGTCCCGCTGCTCGCCGT
>JAWLAW010000030.1:0-9095 GCA_041395265.1 Lysobacteraceae bacterium | reverse complement strand
TGTATCGAGGTTGGGGGCCGCTTGGGCCGCCAACTCTCGGAGCTGAGCGAGCGCCATCCGCTGGTCTGCCACGGCCTGTCGTTGTCGCTGGGCAGCAGCGATCCGCTGGACGAACCCTTCCTGCAGCGAATCAAGCGATTCCTCGACCAGCATCGGGTGCCGATCTACAGCGAGCACCTGAGCTATTGCAGCGACGACGGTCATCTCTACGACCTGATGCCGATTCCTTTCACGGAGGAAGCCGTCGAGCACGTCAGCGCGCGCATCCGCCGCGTACAGGACGTGCTGGAGCGGCGCATCGCGGTGGAAAACGTCAGCTACTACGCCGCACCCTATCAGGCAATGAGCGAGATCGACTTCATCAACGCCGTGCTGGAACGCGCCGACTGCGACCTCCTGCTCGACGTCAACAACATCTACGTCAACAGCATCAACCATCGCTACGACGCGGACGAGTTCCTGCACGCCCTGCCCGCGCAGCGCGTGCGCTACATCCACATCGCCGGCCACTATGACGAGGCCGACGACCTCAAGGTCGATACGCATGGTGCCGCGGTGATTGATCCGGTGTGGCGCCTGCTCGACCTTGCCTACGCGCACTGCGGCGTAAGGCCCACGCTGTTGGAGCGCGACTTCAACTTCCCGCCGATCCAGGAACTGTTCGACGAAGTGGCGCAGATACGGGCGATACAGTCACGCCATGTCGACGGGCATGCTGAAGGCCGCCACGATGTCCACCGCGTCTCCGCCTGAGGCATCGATGCCCGCGGACACACTGCGCGAGCAGCAGGCGGCGTTTGCCGGACACCTGCGCGACCCGGATCGCAACACAGCACCGGACGGTATCGAGGGTCGCCGCCTGGCCATCTATCGCGATCTGTTCTTCAACAACATCGAGGGACTGCTGGCCGCGAACTTCCCCGTCATCCGCAGCCTCCACGTGGACCCCGCCTGGCGACAGCTTGTGCGCGACTTCTACCGCGAACACCATTGCCAGACACCGCTGTTCCCCGAGGTCGCCAAGGAATTCCTGCGCTATCTGGAATCGCGACGCGAGCAGGATCGTGGCGACCCGGATTTCCTGCTGGAGCTGGCGCACTACGAGTGGGTGGAGCTGGCACTCGACCTCGACGACAGCTTGATCGATGAGTCAGGCATTGATCGCGATGGCGACCTGCTTGAAGGCGTGCCAGTGGTATCACCGCTTGCCTGGCCATTGGCCTACCGCTATCCGGTGCATCAGATCACACGCAACCATCAACCGGCATCGCCGCCGGAACAGCCTACCTTTCTGCTGGTGCTGCGCGACAGGGACGACAAGGTGCGTTTCAAGGAAATCAACGCCGGCGTGTTTCAGCTTTCACAGGCACTGGCCAGCAATGACTCGCTGGGGGGCCGCGAACTACTACTGTCACTGGCGCCAGCGGATGTCGATCACGAGGCTTTCCTCGGCAATGCCGCTGCAATGCTGGAACAGTTGCGTGACCGCGACGTGATCCTCGGAGCACGACGAAAGCACCTGTAACAGAACCGGGAATTTCCATGAATCGACTGATCAACACCTGGCGCTCGCTGGTTGAGCGTCTCGAAGGCCTTGGCCAATGGCTGGCCCCGCTGTTCCTGCGGCTGCTGCTGTTCTGGGAGTTCTTCGAATCCGGTCGGGAAAAGCTCAACGGCCAGAACTGGTTCGCCGACATCCAGGGCGACTTCCCGTTCCCCTTCAACATGATCCCCGCCAGCATCAGTTGGACCATGGCGACCTGGGCCGAACTGCTGTTCGCCTTCGCCCTGCTGCTGGGCCTGTGCACGCGCTTTGCCGCCTTCAGCCTGATGATTGTCACCGCCGTCGCCGTTGCCGCCGTCCACCTGCCGATGGAATGGCAGATGCTGTCGGACCTGGCGAAAGGCTATGCCATCACCAACAACGGCTTTGGCAACTACAAACTGGGACTGATCTTCGTGGTCATGCTGTTGCCGCTGATCTTCCGTGGCGCCGGCAAGTTGAGTATCGATGCGCTGCTGGCATCGCGGCTCGATCCGGATGCGGTGAAGCCCTGGGCTGACTCCTACGCATGGGGAATCGGCGCACTCATCTTCGGCCTGCCCTTCGCGATGCTGATACCCGGGTTCGGCTTGATCCTGATCGGCCTCGGCGTGGCGATCCTGCTGGCGACGCGACTGATGCAGCGCTGAGACGACGCTGACAGGGCGACAGGCGAGATCAGCCTCAATGCTATCCTCGCAGCATGCCCGACACCAGCGCATCAACTAGCCATTGGCGACTCCTCCCCTGGCTTGTTCTGGCGGGGCTGCTGACGATCCCGACTGTACTTGCCTACCGCGATCATGCCGGATACGAGCACACGGCTTGGCTGGTCCTTCCCGGCGCACTGGGTGTGCTCGCCTTTGCCTGGGGAATCAACGGTCTGGCCGGATCAATCCGCTGGTTTCGCGTCTGGTGGCTGCTGGCTCTGGGTCTGTTCCTTGCCTGTCTGGTTCGCCTGCTTTTCTACGCGGTGGTTGCTTTCTCGGGCGACGGTTTCTCCACTGAGGTCTTTCTACATTTCGGCTGGATATCTTTCGTCTCCGCTTGGCGGGAGTATCCCCAACTCTTCCTTTCTATCGGCCTGCTGATCGCTCTTGTTCCACTGGCTACACGACAGGCGATGAAGCACTTCCGATCGTCGGACCGCCGGCTGACACTCTCCGTCTGTCTTGTTGGCGGTCTCCTAACATGGGTCGGCTCCCCGGCAATGCCAGAGCTGGCTCTTGTAAAGGCCAGCGTTGCCTGGTATTTCCCGGATCATCGCCGAGTGGATACCACCGTCCTGTCGAAATGGCGCAACAGTCCCATGCTGAGTGTCCATGTGCCCAGCAAGGACCGCATTCAGGTAGAGACTCCAACCCGCCCAAAGAACCTAATTTTGCTCTACATCGAGTCGGGCAGCATTTCGCTCATTCAGTCCAAACAACACCCGGGATTGATGCCCGGGGTTTCCGAACTTGTCGAAAAGCATTCCTTCGTTGACCACCTACACGCTAGCGGACACGTCACTATCGAAGGTCTGGTCAACTCAATGTGCGGAACACTTTTTCCGCTGGACAATGGAAACAACTCGCTGGCTGCTGGTGAGAATCTGGCAGGGTCACTGCCCTGCCTTGGCGACATTCTGCACGCGGCTGGCTACAACCAGACCTACCTCGGTGGATTCCTCAAGGCATTCTCCGGAAAGGGGCCATTCCTGGAATCGCATGGCTATGAACGCGTGCTCGGCTACCACGACCTACACGCGATGGGCATGAGAGCACCCGAAGGTCACCTGGCCATTAGCGATGCGGACCTGCTCGAACAGAGCGTTGTCGAACTGGAGGAACTGCGTCAGGCGGATGAGCCATACAACCTCACCATTCTTACCATCGGCAGCCACTTTCCCGGTTTCGTATCGCCGGGATGCACTCCCTACGGCGATGGTAGTGACCGTTTTCTGAATGCGGTGCATTGCAGCGACGAGTTGATCACGAATTGGGTACGTCGGCTGCAGGAGCGTGGATGGCTGGACAACAATACCGTGCTGGTCATCACCGGTGATCACAATGTCCTGCCCAATCCTGGAATCCGCCAATTATTCAGCGAAAGCATGATTTCCGACCTTCGAATTCCGATGATCGTCATCGGTGATGCGGAGACACCAACTGCACGACACGGCGCTGGCTACGATCTGGCGCCGACGCTGCTGGACATCGTCGGTGTTCGCTCCAACGTACGTTTTGCGCTGGGCCGATCCCTTCTGAGGCCCAACGAAAGACCGGACCAGTTTCTAGCACGACGCGGTGACGCCATTGGCGAACAATGGCGTGATGCGGACGGGAGTCTGCCCTGCAAAGCACATGATGCTTCGTATATCCCCGGCAGCGCTGTTCTTGATGCCTGTGAGCGAAGCGAGTTGTTGACGATCATCCGCGAGCAGGTTCGCGCCCACTCGGCACCGCTACCCAGCATCAACTGCGATGCACCAGTCCCAGCTGAACTCACAGTACCCAGCGATTCGGGCAAACCGTTGAGGTTTGATGTGTCCGGGCATGAACAGAACGCTCGTTTTGCCGACAACGGATCCACCGTAACCGAAACACAGGCAGGCTTTTTTCTGATCCGCTTTGACGCCAACGGCGAGTTCATCTCCCGAACATTTCATCTACCCGAGGCTATCTCCGCAAGTGCCATTGATGCGGTTAAAGCACAACCGGGGGACTTGATCCTTGTTGCATGGCGGCCCGGCGACGGTGACGAAATCGACGCGACAGCCATTCCTGCACAGGTTCCAGCTCAGGGCGGTGGCGTCATCATGAAAATGACGGACGAAGGGTTGCAGCAGGTCCTCTCTGCCGGGCCTGACAAGAGCCTTTCACTCTCCGTATCCGAGTGCCACAAACTGACGAAGTAGCCACATCATTGCCCAGAGTGTTGAGCCTGACTGCTATCCTCACAGCATGCCTGATATTGATGCCAACACAGCCGACAACGATAGCGGCTCTAGCAATGCCAACAGCGACCCGACCGCCATCAGCCGCCGTTTCCGCGGTTTCCTGCCGGTGGTCGTTGACGTGGAAACCGGCGGCTTCAACCACAGCACCGACGCGCTGCTGGAAATCGCCGCACAACCGATCTTGCTGGATAGCTGGGGGCGGTTCAGTCCGGGCGAGCTGGTCAGCACACACGTCGCGCCTTTCGATGGCGCCAACATCGACCCGAAGGCGCTGGAAGTCACTGGCATCGTGGTCGATCACCCGTTCCGCAATGCGTTGCCGGAACGCGAGGCACTGAACCTGATCTTTCGCCATGTACGGCAGGCCGTGCGTGCCAGCGGCTGCCAGCGCGCGATCCTTGTCGGTCACAACGCCGCCTTCGATCTCGGCTTTCTCAATGCCGCCGTGGCGCGCACCGCGCACAAGCGCAACCCGTTTCACCCGTTCAGCACGCTGGACACGGTGACGCTGTCAGCATTGGCCTTCGGACAGACCGTGTTGAGCCGTTCAGTAACCGCCGCCGGCATCGCCTGGGACGCCAGCGAAGCGCACTCCGCCGTCTATGACACCGAACGCACCGCCGAGCTGTTCTGCCATATCCACAACCAGTGGCAGGAAGGCGGGCTCTACACCGGAAAGGACTGACGTCTAACTGCGCTGCCGTCGTGCTTCAAAAAGCGCGATGCCGGTGGCAACAGAGACGTTGAGACTTTCGATGTCGCCGGCCATCGGAATTCGTGCGAGGTGGTCGCAGTGCTCTGCCGTCAAACGTCGCAGGCCGTCGGATTCGCCGCCCATCACCAAAGCGACCGGACCCTTGAGGTCGATGTCGTAGAGCGAGCGATCGGCTTCACCAGCCAGGCCGGTCAGCCACACGCCTGACTTCTGCAGTTGCTTCAGCGTGCGTGCAAGGTTGGTGACGGAAAACAACGGCACGCGATCCGCCGCGCCCGCCGCGACCTTGCGCACCGTCGGCGTCATGCCCACGGCGCGGTCGCGCGGCACGATCACGGCGGTGACGCCGGCCGCCGCCGCACTGCGCAGGCAGGCGCCGAGATTGTGCGGGTCCTGCACGCCATCCAGCACGAGCAGCAGCGTGTCGTTGCCTGCCGTTTCGATCAGTTCCGGCAACTCGCGCTCGTCGCGCGGCGGTGGAATCGTGTAGTTCGCGGCCACGCCCTGGTGCCGTTCAAGGCCAGTGATGCGCTGCAGGGCGTCGGGTTTCGCGTGACGGACGGCGATGCCGTGCTGCTGCGCCAGTGCGACAATCTGCTCGACGCGCTCGTTGCGCTTGCTGGCCACCATCACTTCGCGAACCTGCTGCGGCTCGTGCTCCAGCGCGGCGCTCACCGCGTTGATGCCGCCGATCCAGTGCGCGCTCATCGCTTGGCCTTGCCCTTGCGCGCGCCCTTCGCCGCTTTGGTCAGCCGGCGATCACCGTCGGTTGAATCCTCGCCAACCAGACGGAAGTCGATCTTGCGGTCCTCGATGCTGGCGCGCAGCACCAGCACGCGCACGCGATCACCGAGCCGATGCACCGTACCCGTACGCTCGCCTTTCAACAGCTTGCGCACCGGGTCGAAGTGGTAGTAGTCGCCGGGCAATTGGGTGACATGCACCAGGCCATTGACCCGCGACTCGTCCAGCTCGACGAACAGACCAAACGAGGTCACGCCGCTGATCACGCCGTCGAACACACCGCCAACGTGCTGCTCCATCCAGGCGCAGCGATAACGGTCGTCGACCTCGCGTTCGGCTTCCTCGGCGCGTCGTGAACGCTCGGAACATTCCAGCGCGAACTGCGCCATCTCACGGCCGTCGTAGCGATAATCGGACGGCTTGCCGCCATCGATGGCGTGGCCGATGGCGCGATGCACCAGCAGGTCGGCATAGCGACGGATCGGCGAGGTGAAGTGCGCGTAAGCGTCCAGCGCCAGACCGAAGTGACCGCTGTTGTTCGGGCTGTAGACCGCCAGGCTCTGCGAGCGCAGCAGCACGGATTCGATCAGCGCGGCGTCCGAACGTTGCCGCACCTTGCGCAGCAGCTGGGTGAAGTCGCGTGGCTCAACCTCTTCCCACGGCGGCATGCGCAGCTTGAACTCGGACAGAAACTCCAGCAGATCGGCGTACTTCTGCGCCGGTGGCGTCTCGTGCACGCGGTACGGCGCCGGCATCTTCTTGCGATTGAGGAAACGCGCCGCCTGCACGTTGGCGGCGATCATGCATTCCTCGATCAGCTTGTGCGCGTCGTTGCGCACCGTCATGCCGGCCTGCACTACTTCGCCGGCCGGCCCGAGACGGAAGCTGACTTCGTTGCTCTCGAACTCGATGGCGCCACGTCGCTCGCGCTGCTTCGCCAGCAGCTGGTAAAGCTGGTGCAAGCGTTCGACCTGCGGCATCAGCGAGCCGATCTGCGCGCGCGCCTCGGCGTCCTTTTCGCCCACTGCCGCCCAGACCAGGTTGTAGGTCAGTCGCGCATGCGAGCGCATCACTGCGCGGTAAAAACGCGAACGCGTCACCTCGCCATCGAAGTCCACGCGCATGTCGCATACCATGCACAGGCGATCGACTTCGGGATTCAGCGAACAGATGCCGTTGGATAGCACCTCCGGCAGCATCGGCACCACGAAACCGGGGAAATACACGGACGTCGCACGCAGGTGCGCCTGCTCGTCCAGCGGCGTACCGGGACGCACGTAATGCGACACATCGGCAATCGCGACGATCAGGCGGAAACCTTTCTCGTCCTGCTCGCAGAACACCGCGTCGTCGAAATCGCGCGCGTCCTCGCCGTCGATGGTGACCAGCGGCAGCTTGCGGATATCACGGCGGTCGCCGTCGAGATCGCTTTCCTGCACCTTCAGCGGCACGGCGTTGGCCTGGTCCAGCACTTCCTCCGGCCACTGATCGGGAATGCCGTGGCCGGCGATGGCGACCTGCACCGCCAGCGACGGCGTCAGGCGATCACCGAGCACTTCGATGACTTTGCCCAGCGGCGGCCTTTGCTTCGTCGGCGGCGAAGTGATCTCGCAGACCACGATCTGGTTTTCACCCGCCCTGTCAGCCTGGCCAGGCGGAATCAGGATGTCCTGATGCATGCGCCGGTCATCGGGAATCACGCGCCCGACGCCGTCGCTCTGCGTATAGCGCCCCACCAGTCGCGAAGCACCGCGCTCCAGCACTTCGACAATCGCGCCCTCACGGCGGCCACGGCGATCCATGCCGGTGACGCTGGCCAGCACGCGATCGCCGTTCAGCACCTGGCGCATCTCGTTGGGCGGCAGGAACAGGTCATCGCCGCCGGCATCAGGCTTCAGGAAACCGAAGCCATCGGCATTGGCGATGATGGTGCCGGCGATCAGGTCGAGCTTTTCGGCGACGGCGTAGTCGCCACGACGATTGGCCAGCAATTGGCCATCGCGCAGCATGGCGCCGAGTCGTCGGGTCAGCGCGTCGAAACGGTCGGGCGCGGTCAGGCCCAGTTCGCGGGCGATGTGCTCGGCGCTGAGTGGCTGGCCGACGCCATCCAGGAAGCTGATCAGCGCCTCGCGGCTGGGAATCGGGTTATCGTAGCGCCGCGCTTCGCGCTCGGCATGCGGGTCACGGATGCCGCCGCTGCGCGGGCTGCGGTCCGGCTTGCGCTCGGAGTTCCTGCCGGCGCTTCGCCCGGCATCGCGGTCGCTGTTGCCAAACGTGGGCGGCAACCAGCCGGGAAGCGGTGGTTTCTTCGCGTCCCGCTGCTGGGAACGCTTCTGTCGTGTTGTCTTCGCTTTCGGCGTGCCCTTTGGCCCGCCTTTGCCGGCTTTCCCACCGGACTTGCTGTTTTTTCGTTTGGTCATCCGAATATCGTAGTGGATGGCGCCGGTGGACGACAGCCTGAACCTGAACCGCCGACCGCGTTCCAGGCCGGCCCGATGTTGACAGCCCACCGGGTGGCCAGTAAATTACGCGGCTCGCCTACCGGCGAACACCTTTGCCCAGGTGGCGGAATTGGTAGACGCACTAGTTTCAGGTACTAGCGGGTAAAACCGTGGAGGTTCGAGTCCTCTCTTGGGCACCAGACATCGCGATCCGGCTTCATTGATCGAATCGCTCAAAAAACCCCGCCTTGATGCGGGGTTTTTTTTATGCGTCCAGAAAGCCACCCACTATGGGCGAGGCATTGCTCGCACCACCGGCAATCTGGCAAAGGCCGCGAAGCCCAGCACCGCGGCAATCGCGGGCAAGGTCAAGGCGCTGCCCCACCGCCAGACGCATGTCCATGGGTTCCGTTCACACCAGAGATTGTCAGGGAACCGAAGAAAGAGCAGCGAAAGCAAGCCGATTGCAGTCACCGTGACGATCACGAGCCAAAGCGCCGTTCCCAAGTTCCAAAGACGCAACAGCGCAAGCATTGGAAGAACAAAAGCGCTGAGTCCAAGAACCACGAATGGGGTCGTCGTCGTCGCAAGGAACAAGCTCCAGCTCAGTACCATTTGCGGGACACCGCTGGAATGTGCATCGAAGTAGGAGTGCCCCGCCACAAGTAGCGTGTTGACCAGAATCGCTCCCAGATAGCCAGCCGCAATCCG
>JAWLAW010000029.1:0-10154 GCA_041395265.1 Lysobacteraceae bacterium | reverse complement strand
GCCAACATCCAGCACCGCAAGAACGCGCAGGACGCCAAGCGCGGCAAGATCTTCACCAAGCTGATCCGCGAAATCTCGGTCGCTGCGCGCGCCGGTGGCGGTGATGCGGGCACCAACCCACGGCTGCGACTGGCGGTGGACAAGGCGCTGGGCGCCAACATGACCCGTGACAGCATCGAGCGCGCCATCAAGAAGGCAACCGGCGAGCTGGAGGGTGTGAACTACGAGGAAATCCGCTACGAGGGTTATGCGCCCAATGGCGTGGCGGTGATCGTCGATACCCTCACCGATAACCGCAATCGCACCGTCGCCGAAGTCCGCCATGCCTTCAACAAGTTCGGCGGCAATCTCGGCACCGACGGCTCGGTGGCCTTCATGTTCCAGAAGCTGGGCGTGCTGAGTTTCGCGCCGGGCGCGGACGAGGACCAGGTGATGGAAGCCGCGCTGGAAGCCGGCGCCGAGGACGTGGTCACCTTCGAGGAAGACGGTTCCATCGAGGTGCTGACCAGCCCGGACAACTACGAGGCGGTGAAGCAGGCCATGGCCGATGCCGGCCTGACGCCGGACGATGCCGAAGTCACCATGCGCGCCGAGAACGATGTCGCCGTCGAAGGCGACCCGGCCAAGACCGTCGCCAAGCTGCTCGACTTCCTCGAAGACCTCGACGACGTGCAGGACGTCTATCACAACGCCGACCTGCCGGCCGACGCCTACGACTGAGTCGTGATCGTCGGCGCATGATCCGCATCCTCGGCATCGACCCCGGCAGCCAGCGCACCGGTATCGGGATCATCGATGCCGACAGCAATGGCGCCAGTCATTTCGTTCACTGCGAAGCGCTGTCGCTGCTGAAGGCGGAGAGTTTCCCAGAGCGCATGGGCCTGCTGGCCGAGGCGCTGGACCGGATCATCGCCGAGCACCGGCCGCAGCAGGTGGCCGTCGAAACCGTGTTCATGGCCAGAGGCGCGCAGTCGGCGTTGAAGCTGGGACAGGCGCGCGGCGCGGCGCTGGCGACCGTGGTTCGCGCCGGCCTGCCGGTGCACGAATACGCCCCGCGGCTTATCAAGCAGTCGCTGGTTGGCACGGGCGCTGCGGAGAAGACCCAGGTGCAGATGATGGTCGCCACGCTGTTGAAACTGGAAGGTCGCATCCAGGCCGATGCCGCCGATGCGCTGGCGGTGGCGCTGACCCACGCTCACGGCAATGCCCATGCAACGACTCGACAACTGCCGCCAGACTGGCGCGGCCGTCGACGCGGCAGGCGTTGACTCTTCTCCCGCTGGCGGGAGAAGGTGTCCGAAAGGACGGATGAGGGTGGGCCGCGAAGCGGCTGACGTGCTGGCTGCGAAGTGACCGTTGTACTGACAGTTCAGTGGTCAACTGTTCGGTGCTTCGCACCGCCACCCCCATCCGCCTTCGGCACCTTCCCCCGCCAGCGAGGGAAGGGAAAATCGGATCACCAATCACCAATCACCAATCACCAATCACCAATCACGGCCTCTGAATGATCGGAAGAATCCGCGGCATCCTCGCCAGCAAGCAGCCGCCGTGGCTGCTGGTGGACGTCAACGGCGTCGGCTACGAGCTGGAAGCGCCGATGTCCACCATCTATAACCTGCCCGAACTGGGGCGCGAGGTCACCTTGCTGACCCACTACGCGGCCAAGGAGGACAGCGTCTCGCTCTACGGCTTCATCAGCCAGGGCGAGCGTGAGCTGTTCCGCAGCGTGCAGAAGGTCAGCGGCATCGGCGCCAAGATTGCGCTGGCGATCCTGTCAGGCGTGTCGGTCGATGAGTTCTCGCGGCTGGTGCAGGCCGGCGACATCACTGCGATCACCCGCATTCCCGGTATCGGCAAGAAGACCGCCGAACGCATCGTGGTGGAGCTGCGGGATCGCGTCAGCGACCTCGGTGCCGGCGCCGCGCTGGGTCTGGCGGGCAGTAGCGTGGGCGGCGATCCCAAGTCCGAAGCGGTCGCTGCCCTGCAGCAGCTGGGCTACAAACCGGCCGAAGCCAGCCGTATGGCGCAGAAGGTGGCTGAGGATGGCGATGACGCTGAAACCATCATCCGCAAGGCGCTGAAGTCGGCGCTGAAGACCTGACCGGCTGCTGGTGGAATACGCTGATCCCGGCAGGACCGCGTTCCATGCGAAAATCGCGAAATGACTGAAGCGCGCACCGTGGCGCCCGCCGCCACGCCCGAAGACGAGGCCATCGAGGCCAGCATCCGCCCCAAACGTCTGGACGAGTATCTCGGCCAGGAAGCCGTGCGCGAGCAGATGGGCATCTACATCGAGGCGGCCAAACGCCGCAGCGAGGCGCTGGATCACGTGCTGATCTTCGGGCCACCCGGTCTCGGCAAGACCACGCTGAGCCACGTCATCGCCAACGAGCTGGGCGTGCAGATGCGCCAGACCTCGGGTCCGGTGATCGAGCGCGCCGGCGACCTGGCCGCGCTGCTGACCAACCTGCAGCCGCATGACGTGCTGTTCGTGGACGAGATCCATCGCCTGTCGCCGGTGGTCGAGGAAGTGCTGTACCCGGCGATGGAAGATTTCCAGATCGACATCATGATCGGCGAGGGCCCGGCCGCGCGCTCGATCAAGCTCGACCTGCCGCCCTTCACGCTGATCGGCGCGACCACCCGCGCCGGGCTGCTGACCAGCCCGCTGCGCGACCGCTTCGGCATCGTGCAGCGACTGGAGTTCTACGACGTGGCTGAACTCACCGCCATCGTTCGCCGTGCCGCCGACATCCTCGGGATTGAATGCGAGGCGGAAGGCGCTGGCGAGATCGCGCGTCGCTCGCGCGGCACCCCGCGTATCGCCAACCGCCTGCTGCGCCGTGTGCGCGACTTCGCCGAAGTGAAGGCCGACGGCGTCATCACCCGCGCCGTGGCCGATGCGGCGATGGCGATGCTCAAGGTCGATGGCGAAGGTTTCGATCCGCTGGATCGACGCATGCTCAGCACGATTATCGAAAGTTTCGACGGCGGGCCGGTGGGCGTGGAATCGCTGGCAGCGGCGCTCAGCGAGGAGCGCGGCACGCTGGAAGACGTGATCGAGCCCTATCTGATCCAGCAGGGTTACCTCACCCGCACCGCGCGCGGGCGCATGGCCACGGCCAAGGCTTACCGGCATTTCGGCTTCAAGCCGCGCGCGGATCGTGATGACCTGTTCGCTGCCGGTGAAGCAGCCGAATGAGCGCAGAAGCATTGCCGGCGCATGTCGCCGAGCCGTTCAACTGGCCGGTTCGCGTCTACTGGGAAGACACGGATGCCGGCGGCGTGGTCTACCACGCCAGCTACGTGCGCTTCCTGGAGCGCGGGCGAACCGAATGGCTGCGCCGCTACGGCATCGAACAGATCCGCCTGCGCGACGAACAGAACATCCTGTTCCCGATCCGCGACATGCAGCTGGCCTTCCGCGCCCCGGCGGTACTGGATGACGAACTGGTCGTGGAAACCAGCCTCACGCAATGCCGCTCAGCCAGCCTACAGTTTCAGCAGCGCATCCTGCGCGGCGGCGAGCGCCTGCTCGAGGCGACGGTACGGGCCGCCTGCGTGCATGCCGACAGCTTTCGGCCGCGCCAGCTGCCCGACGACCTGTTTGACGTCGCGGGCAGGACGGATGGCTGATTCCCGAACAACACGAATGACCGATTTTCCGGAGTGACCTTCATGAACCTCAGCGCCCTCAGCATCGCCGCGACGCCAGCGGTGGCCGTGCCCAAGGATGCCATCCCCGGCCTGCCGGCACCGGCGGCCGGCGAACTCGACCTGCTGAGCCTGGTGCTGCATGCCAGCCTGCCGGTGCAGTTGGTGATGGTGTTGCTGCTGCTCGGCTCGGTGATGAGCTGGGTGATCATCTTTCGCAAGAAGCGCGTGCTGGATGCCGCCGCACGCCGCGCCGATGATTTCGAGGAGCGCTTCTGGGCAGGTGCCGAGCTGTCCGGCCTGTATCGCGAGATCAACCAGGACCGCGACAGCCAGACCGGCCTCGCTGCGATCTTCGAGAACGGCTTTCGCGAGTTCGCTCGACTGGGGCAGCGTCGCGGCGTTGATTCCCGCACCCAGCTGGAAGGCGCGCAGCGCGCCATGCGCACCAGCCTGGCGCGCGAGATCGACCACCTGGAAACCAACCTGGAGTTCCTCGCCAACGTCGGCTCGATCAGCCCGTATGTCGGCCTGTTCGGCACGGTGTGGGGCATCATGATTTCCTTCCAGGGCCTGGCCAACATGAAGGAAGCCACCATCGCCACCGTGGCGCCGGGCATCTCCGAGGCGCTGGTCGCCACCGCGATGGGCCTGTTCGCCGCGATCCCGGCGGTCTGGGCCTACAACCGCTTCTCGACCAAGGTCGAACGCATCAACGTGCGCTACGAGACCTTCACCGAAGAGTTCTCCAGCATCCTCCAGCGCCAGTCGCACCTGGAAGACTGAGCCGTTCTGGAACCCCGAAGCGCACGCCCGGTCGTTGATACCGGAGACGCGCCGCGAGCGAGACCGCCATGCAAGTCACCTACCGCCGCCGCAAACGCAAGCTGAAGGCCGAGATCAACGTCGTGCCGTACATCGACGTGATGCTGGTGCTGCTGATCATCTTCATGGTCACAGCACCCTTGCTGAATCTCGGCGTGGACATCGAGCTGCCGCAGTCCAATGCCAAGCCCATCGAGCAGGTCAAGGATCCGGTGATCATCAGCGTCGATGAAGCCGGCAATTACTTCCTCACGCTGGAAGGCGCGGTGCGCGAGCCGATTGATGCGGATGGCCTGGCGACCAAGGTCGCAGCGTTCGTGCGGCAGAACCCGAACGTGCCGGTGCTGGTTGGTGGCGACACGCGCGTGGACTACGGCACCGTGTACGAGGTGATGGTGCTGCTGCAATCCGCCGGCGTCGGCAAGGTCGGCCTGATGAGCCAGCCGCGACCGGAAGAGGGCGGCTGAGCGCCGTCCGCACGGGCAGGGACGACCTTCACGCATGACGCGACGACGCAACCGCTGGCAGGGACGCGAAAGCTGGGGCGACAGTCTGCGCGCCTTTGGCCTGGCGCTGCTGCTGCATGCTGGGCTGTTCGGTCTGCTCTACGTCGGCATGTGGTGGACGCCGCAGCGGCCGCCGCCGTCGATCCGCGGCGAGGTGATCGAGGCCGTGCTGGTTGCCGCGCCCGCATCGGCGTCTCGACCGCGAAGCGCGCCACGCCCCGCGCCGCCGAAGGCACCGCCGCCGCAGCCGAAGCCGGTCGAGCAGCCGCGGCAGGCGGAGACACCGCCCCAGCCCACGCCGCAACAGCCACCGCCCAAGCCGGACACCAGCGAGCAGGAACGCATCCAGAAGCTGGCGCAGCAGCAGGCCGAGGAAAAGGCACGCCGCGAGCAGGAAGAGCGCCGTCGACAGGAACAGATCGACCTGACCGAGCGGCAGGAGCAGCAGGAAGAAGCCGAGCGCAAGGAGCGCCTGCGTCAGCAGGAGCTGGAGCGTGAGCAGCAGTTGGCGGACATCCGCCGCATGCGCGAGGAAGCCGAGCGCGAGCGTCGCGAGGCCGAGAAGGCGCTGAAGGCGCTGGAAGATCGCCGCGACAGCCCGGCGCCGGCCGAACGTACCGCGCCGGAAGCCCCGCCACAGCAGGTGATCGGCAACAACGGCGTCAATGACGACCTGCTGGGTCGCTACACGCTGGCGATTGATCAAGCCATTCGTCGTAACTGGATCCGGCCCGACAATATGCCGCTGGGTGTTAGTTGTCGGTTAAACATCACTCAGGCACCGGGCGGTACTGTTGTCGCCGTTTCGGTCGGTGCCGGTTGCCCGTACGATGAGCTGGGCAAGCGCAGCATCGAGGCGGCCGTGCGGCGCGCCGAGCCGCTGCCGTATCGCGGATTTGAGTCGGTGTTCCGGCCGCAACTGATCATCACCTTCACGCCACAGGACTGAACATGACGACAGGGATCGACAGGAAAACCTTGGGCTTCTGGCTGCTGTTGCTGCTGCTTCCGTTCGGCAACGCCTGGTCGCAGGCCCTGGAGATCAACATCGTCGGCGGCAACCCGTCGGCGCTGCCGATCGCCGTGGTGCCGTTCGAATACACCGGCACCAGCGTGAGCCCGGATACCGATGTGGCGGCCGTGATCCGCGCCGATCTGAATCGATCCGGCAAGTTCCGTGGCCTTTCCGACCAGGACATCATCGAGAAGCCGGCGCGCGGCGCTGACGTGAACTTCGCCACCTGGCGGCTGCTGAAGCAGGACTTCCTGGTCGTCGGCCGCGTGCTGGACAGCGGCGACGGCGGCTATCGCGTCGAATACGAACTGTTCGACGTCGCCAAGCAGGAGCGCCTGGCCGGCTTCGCCCTGAACGGCCGCCCGACGGCAATGCGCGACGTGGCGCACCAGATTGCCGACCAGATCTACGAAAAGATCCTCGGCATCCGTGGCGCGTTCTGGACGCGCATTGCCTACGTCACTGCCAGCGGAACCGGACGCGACATCAACTATGCGCTGATGATCGCCGACGCCGATGGCTACAACCCGACCACGGTCGTGCGCTCGCGCGAGCCGCTGCTGTCGCCGGCCTGGAGTCCGGACGGCCGCCAGTTGGCCTACGTTAGCTTCGAACGCGGCAATTCCTCGATCTACCTGCAGGAACTGGCGACCGGCCAGCGTCAGGTATTGGCCGCCTTCAAGGGCATCAACGGCGCTCCGGCCTTCGCGCCGGACGGACGGCGACTGGCATTGACCCTGTCCAAGGGCGGCAACCCGGACATCTACGTGATGGATATCGCCAGCCGTTCGCTGAGTCAGATCACCCGCCACTGGGGCATCGACACCGAGCCGGCCTGGAGCGCGGACGGGCAGAGCATCTATTTCACCTCGGATCGCGGCGGCAAGCCGCAGATCTATCGCGTCGCGGCGGCCGGCGGCGAGGCCAGCCGCGTGAGCTTCGAGGGCGACTACAACGCCCGCGTCACACTTTGCTGTGACGGCAAGAAGCTGGCTATGGCGCAGGGAAACGGTAACGTTTATCGTATTGCGCTGCTGGATCAGAGCCTTGGCGGCGCCGGCTTGTGGAGCAATCTGTCACCGGGAAGCCTGGATGAATCCCCGAGTTTCGCGCCGAACGGAAGCATGATCCTGTACGCCGCCCGCGAGGGGACGCGGGGCGTGCTGTACGCCGTATCCGCCGATGCGCGGGTGAGGCAGCGGTTGGTGCTAGCCGATGGCGATGTCCGGGAGCCTGCCTGGTCACCCTATCGTCAGCCCTGACCGACGATGAATGCACCGGTCATCCGCAAGCGTGAACCGCGACTGGATGGCCCTTCGGCACAGGACGTGCCGACGCATCCGGCAGGTGTTGCCGGATGCGAAAACGTGGCGCGGCGAACCCGCGACCGTTCCACTGCGAGTCGGGGCAGGACGCCCGGGCTCCACGTAACCACTACCAACATCACCCGATTGCCTCCAAGGATTTGCCATGAACAGCAGCACCCGACTTCTGATGGCCGCCGCGCTTTCCCTGACCCTTGTCGCCTGCGCCAAGAAAGTCAAGGAAGAACCCCCGGTTGTCGACAACACCCCGCCGCCGGTGGTTGAAACGGCACCGGTTGACGACGGCCGCTACGATCCGTCCGACCTCGACACCGACAGTTGCCTGCGCCAGCGCGTCGTCTACTTCGACTTTGACCAGAGCAGCATCCGCCCCGAGTTCCAGGAAATCATGGCCTGCCACGCCAAGTACCTGCAGGATCGTCCGAGCGCGCGCATCACGCTGGAAGGCCATGCCGACGAGCGCGGCACCCGCGAGTACAACCTGGGCCTGGGCGAGCGCCGTGGCAATGCCGTCTCCGACGCGCTGTCCGCCAGCGGTGGTTCCGCCAGCCAGCTGACCACCGTCAGCTACGGTGAAGAGCGTCCGGTTTGCATGGAGTCCGGTGACAGCTGCTGGTCGCGCAACCGTCGCGTCGAGATCGTCTACACGGCGCAGTAACCAGTGTCGGGTTTCGATAACGTGACATCGCCGGCCCGCAAGGCCGGCTGGCTCGCAACGGTGGCGCTGGTCGCCACCGTTGCTGCATCCCCGTTGTTCGCGCAGTCCAGTCGCCTGAGCCTGTCCGAGCGCGTCGCGCGCCTGGAGCAGCAGGCCGTCGCGCCGGCCACCGACAGCAATCCGGTTGACCTGTTGAACCGCATCAGTCAGTTGCAGGGCGAGGTTCAGAGCCTGCGCAGCCTGGTCGAACAGCAGACTCACCAGATCGAACTGCTCAAGCAGCAGAACCGCGACCAGTACCTCGCCATCGACAGCCGCCTGACGCGGCTTGAGGGTGGCGTGCCGGCCGCAGCGGCTGACGGAAGCCCGCTCCGTGAGCAGGATCTGCAGCCGACAGCGCCGGACCGTGGCCAACTGGTGATGGAGCCGCCGCTCGTGCAGGACCCGCCACAGCCGGCCAGCACCGCATCGGCGATGGGCGATGACGGTTCGATCACCGGCATGCCCAGCGTCATCGGGGCACCGGCGGTGGACGAGCGCAGCGCCTACGAGAACGCCTTCGATGCGCTGAAGAATGGCCAGTACGCGGAAGCCGCGCGTCGTTTCCAGGCGTTCCTGCGTGATCACCCGAACGGCGAGTACGCGCCGAACGCGCAGTACTGGCTGGGCGAGTCCTATTACGTCACGCAGAACTACCAGATCGCGCTCGAGTCCTTCGAGTCGCTGCTGTCGCGTTTCCCGAACAGCGCCAAGGCGCCGGACGCGCTGCTCAAGGTCGGCTACTGCCACTATGAGTTGCGCCAGTGGGAAGCGGCCGAAGCCGTGCTGAGCCAGGTGATCCAGCAATATCCGGACACCACGGTGTCGCGACTGGCGCAGGGTCGCCTGCGCGCGCTGCGGCTGGAAAACCGCCAGTAGCCCGCCGCGTCAACGCATGAAATGACGGGGCCGGCTTGCCGGCCTTCGTCGTTTTTGCACGATACTTTTTCTCCTGCCAGTGGCGCTTTGCCACGAAAGTCCCCACGATTGCATCCGATGTCCGCTTCCGTCGCCAACGAAACCCAGAACGACACGCCGGCCCTTGATTCGCGCCTGAAGATCACCGAGGTGTTCGTCTCGCTGCAGGGTGAGGCGCGCAGCGCCGGTTGGCCGACGCTGTTCATCCGGCTGACTGGCTGCCCGCTGCGTTGCGTTTACTGCGACAGCGAATACGCCTTCTACGGCGGCGAATGGCGTGATATCGATGATCTCGTGAACGAGGCGAAAACATCCGGTGTGCGCCATGTCTGCGTGACCGGCGGCGAGCCGCTGGCGCAGAAGCGCTGCAGCATCCTGCTTGAGAAGCTTTGCGACGCCGGCTTCGACGTCTCGCTGGAAACCTCCGGTGCGCTGGACATCAGCGTGGCCGATACCCGCGTCAGTCGCGTGTTGGACCTGAAGACGCCGGCTTCCGGCGAAGTTGCGCGAAATCGCTGGGAGAACATCCCGCTGCTGACGGAAAACGACCAGGTCAAATTCGTGATCTGCGATCGCGGCGACTACGACTGGGCGCGTGGTGTGATCGACGAACATCGGCTCACCGAACGCTGCGAGGTGCTGATGTCACCGAGCTTCGGCCAGCAGTCACCCACCGAACTGGCTGACTGGATCGTCGCCGACCGCCTGCCGGTGCGCTTCCAGACGCAACTCCACAAACTGCTCTGGAACGACGAGCCGGGGCGCTGAGAAACCGAATGCCTGATACCCAAACCAATGCCGTGGTGCTGCTGTCTGGCGGCATGGATTCCGCCGTCGTGCTCGCCATCGCGCGCGCGCAAGGGCATGCCTGCCATGCACTCAGCGTGTCCTACGGCCAGCGTCATACCGCTGAGCTCGCCGCTGCCGCGCGGCTGGCGCAAGCCCAGGGTGCCGTCGAGCACAAGACGGTCAACGTCGACCTGCGCAGCATTGGCGGCAGCGCGCTGACCGACGACATTGATGTTCCCGAGCACGGTGGCGACGGCATACCCGTCACCTACGTCCCGGCACGCAACACCATCATGTTGTCGGTGGCGATGGGCTGGGCCGAGGTGCTCGGCGCAGAGGCCATCTACTGCGGCGTCAACGCCGTTGACTACAGCGGCTACCCGGACTGCCGACCGGTGTTCATCGACGCCTTCCAGTCGTTGGCC
>JAWLAW010000028.1:0-15534 GCA_041395265.1 Lysobacteraceae bacterium | reverse complement strand
GCCAAGCTAACACCGGGCCAATGCCGCCGCCGCGTGGCGTGGCTGCACTATGGCTGCGACGTTCGCCCGGCACATCGAGCAGCGCCCGACGGCGCGCGTAGACCAGCGCCAACCAACTGAACAGGACCGAGGCGGCCATCACCAATGGCAGCACAACGAGCAATGGCAGATCGGCATCCACGCCGAAGTACGCCCTACTCGCCGACCGCGCCGTGGATCGGCTTCACCGTGCCCCAACTCTTGCAGCTTGGACAGTGCCAGTGATGCGCTCGTGCGCCAAAGCCACAGCGCTGGCAGCGATAGGACGGCGAACCGGACAGCAGCTTCTCGGTGAGTTGGCGCAGCACCAGCAGAATGTCGCGCTCGGCGGCAGTGCCCTGCTCCAGGCTGAGGTCGATCAATGCGCCCTGCCCGCGCACGGACGGACGCTGGCGCAGTTGCCCGGCCAGGTACTCCAGCGCGCGCTCGCCGCCTTCCTGCTCCTGCACCAGTCGGGTCATGGCCAAGACCGGCGACACACCCCGATGGCGCTCGATCATCTCGGCGAGGAAGCTGCGAGCGCGGGTCATGTCACCGTGTCGTCGATAGCAGTCCAGCAGCTCTGGCAGCAGCTCCGGCAGGAAATCCGGATCGTTTCGCGCCACGCGTTCGAAGGCACGGATGGCGTTCAAGTCGTTGCCAGCGGACGCCTCCAGGCGGCCTTCCAGCATGCCCGCGCGAACACTGTTGGCATCGACATCGAAGGCTTCGCGCAACTGCGCGCGTGCCGCATCGGTTTCACCGCGACAGCGGGCGCGCTCGGCCATCTCGCAACGGAAATGCGCGATCAGTCGTCCCATCGGCTCGCCGGTGGCAGCCTCGTAGGACTGCGCGTGGCGAATGGCCTGCTCCCAGTCCTGCTCGGCCTGGTAGATGCTGATCAGGTGCTTCATCGCCTGCGGTGCGGATGACTCCAGTTTCTGCAGGTCGCCGAACAGGGTTTCGGCCCGATCGTAGAGACCGGCACGCATGTAGTCCTCGCCCAGCGCCAGCACCGCCTGGGTGCGCTGCTCGTCGCTGAGGTTCTCGCGCATCACCAGGTTCTGGTGCAGTCGGATGGCGCGATCCACCTCGCCACGACGCCGGAACAGGTGGCCCAGCGCGAAATGCGTTTCCACGGTTTCACTGTCCACTTCGGCGATCTTGAGGAACACCTCGATGGCCTTGTCCGGCTGCTCGTTCAGCAGGTAGTTCAGGCCGCGGAAATACGTCGTGGACAGGCGGCTGACCGCCGCGCCGCTGCTACGCTGGCTCTGCCGCTGATGCAACCACCAGCCGCTGGCGAAGGCCACGGGCAGCAAGGCCAGCGACCACATCCAGGCATTCACGCGCCGCTGCTCTCCGCGATGGCCGACGTCCCCACGACCTGCGCGCTGTTGCCCTGGTCAGCAGCCGCGATGACACGACGCGCCTCTTTCCGCTCGCGTGCAAGACGGCGACGCAGCGGCCAGATCACGCCCAATGACAACAGCAGCCAGGCCAGCAATGCGCCCAGCAGCATGGCCAGCAACAGCGCCACGCCCAGCATCAGGTCGAACTGCACAAAGTAGAGATCAACGCGCGCCGTGTCGGCATTCAGGGCACCAAACAGGATGCCGGCAAGCAGGGCCGTGACCGCGAGGATGTAGAACAACAGACGCATGCGAAAACACCGGCTGGAAATGCCGGATAGCTTAGCAGGCGATATCGGGATCGGGCTTGTCGCGACGGGATATCCGCCACGCGGCGTTCAGGACCGCATGCCCGTGAACGGATGCGGAACCGGGAAGGTCCGGTTTGCGGTGTCAGTCAGGGTCGGACCGAGAGCCACGATCCGCGATCGGCATGGTGTCGCTGACGCGCTCGCGCAGCTCCTTGCCGGGCTTGAAATGCGGGACATGCTTTCCGGGCAGGGCCACGGAATCACCGGTCTTGGGATTGCGACCAATACGCGGTGGCCGGTAGTGCAGCGAGAAGCTGCCGAAACCGCGGATCTCGATGCGGTCACCGTGCGCCAATGCGCCGCTCATCTGCTCAAGCATGGTCTTGACGGCGAGGTCGACGTCTTCGGCCTTGAGGTGCGACTGGCGCAGTCCCAGCGCCTCGATGAGTTCGGATTTGGTCATGCCGGTGCAGTTGCTTCCATCAACAGGTCGAAAGGCCGAGGCCGTCGCTGACGTTCGCGGGGCCGTAACGGCCCCGCGAACACCAGACACTAGCAGATTACTCGGACTTGTTGTCCAACTGCTCGCGCAGCAGCGCACCCAACTGGGTGGTGCCGCCGGAGGTGGTCTTGTACTCCTCCATCACCTCTCGCAGCTCGGCCTCGTCCTTGGCGCGGATCGAGAGCTGCAACTGGCGGCTCTTGCGATCCTGGCCCATGAACTTGGCTTCGACGCTGTCGCCGACCTTCAGGTACTGGGTGGCGTCCTCGACACGCTCCTTGGCGATGTCGTTGGCGCGGATGTAACCCTCGATACCTTCGGCCAGGTCGATCACCGCACCGCGAGCATCCACTTCCTTGACCGTACCGGTCAGGATGTCGCCCTTGGCGTGGCCGGCCATGAACTGGCCGAACGGATCCTGCTCCAACTGCTTGACGCCGAGGCTGATGCGCTCACGCTCCGGATCAACCGCCAGCACCACGGCCTCGACCTCATCACCCTTCTTGAAGTCGCGGATCAGGTCTTCACCGGTGGTGGCCCAGCTCAGGTCGGACAGGTGCACCAGACCGTCGATGCCGCCGTCCAGGCCGACGAACACGCCGAAATCGGTGATCGACTTGATCTGGCCATTGACCTTGTCGCCCTTCTTGTGGATCGCCGCGAAGGCTTCCCACGGATTGGCGACGCACTGCTTGATGCCCAGCGAGATGCGGCGGCGCTCTTCGTCCACGTCCAGCACCATGACCTCGACCTCGTCACCGACCTGCACCACCTTGGACGGATTGACGTTCTTGTTGGTCCAGTCCATTTCCGACACGTGCACCAGGCCTTCGACGCCCGGCTCGATCTCGACGAAGCAGCCGTAATCGGTGACGTTGCTGACCTTGCCCAGGAGGCGGGTGGTGTTCGGGTAACGACGGGCGATGTTGTCCCACGGATCCTCGCCCAGCTGCTTCAGGCCGAGGCTGACGCGGTTGCGCTCGCGGTCGAACTTGAGCACGCGGACGTCCATCTCCTGGCCGACTTCCACCACCTCGGACGGATGGCGCACGCGCTTCCATGCCATGTCGGTGATGTGCAGCAGGCCGTCGATGCCGCCGAGGTCGACGAACGCACCGTAATCGGTGAGGTTCTTGACCACGCCCTTGATGATCGCGCCTTCCTGCAGGCGTTCCAGCAGCTTCTCGCGCTCCTCGGAGAACTCGGTCTCGACGACGGCGCGGCGCGAAACGACCACGTTGTTGCGCTTGCGATCCAGCTTGATGATCTTGAACTCGAGTTCCTTGCCCTCGAGGTAGACCGGATCGCGGACCGGACGCACGTCCACCAGCGAACCTGGCAGGAACGCACGGACGTCCTTGATGTCGACGGTGAAGCCGCCCTTGACCTTGCCGGAGATCTTGCCGGTCACGGTCTCGTCGCCTTCCATGGCTTCTTCCAGCTCGTCCCACACCATGGCGCGCTTGGCCTTCTCGCGCGACAGCATGGTTTCGCCGAAGCCATTCTCGAGTGCGTCCAGCGCGACCTTGACCTGGTCGCCGACCTTCACTTCGAGCTCACCGTCTTCACTCTTGAACTGCTCGATCGGCACGATGCCTTCGGACTTCAGGCCGGCGTTGACGACGACCACGTCCGAGCGGATCTCGATCACCTCGGCGGTGACGATGCTGCCGGGCTTGAGCTGGGAGAGCTTTTCGCTCTGTTCGAACAGTTCTGCAAAACTTTCAGTCATTGGATTGTTTTCCGGTTGATCACACGGGCCTGTCGAAAGCATTCGGCATTTCTGCCGGCCACTGCGGCCCACCCTTGTGTGGCGTCGGATGACGCCGGTTGCTTGAAAAACCCGACTGTCGTCGGGACCTGGTTTCCGCCCTTGCCTGCATCGTCCTGATGCCAGCCTGAGCCATGCGCGAACGCATGTCGGCCGCCGAAGCGGCCAGCCCGTCCCTTTCCGTGGGCGGGTGCGAAACTTTCTCGGAACGTGTCGCGAAGCCGGAGCTCCGCATGCGGAAACCGTTGTACCGGTTCGACCAGGCCTCCCTTATCGGCCCCGTCTGGTTTGAACCAGCGACAGCACCTGTTCGACGACCTGCTCGATCGGCATCCCGGTGCTGTCCACGGTGACTGCATCCGCAGCGGGCCTTAATGGCGCCACCGCTCGCTGCGCGTCGCGCGCATCGCGCGCAAGGATCTCCCGCAGCAGACTGTCTATTTTAACCGCCAAGCCCTTTGCCTTCAACTGGTTATAGCGCCTCTCGGCACGCTCCTGCGCGCTGGCGGTAAGGAACACCTTGATGTCGGCGTCCGGGAAGATCACGGTGCCCATGTCACGGCCATCCGCAACCAGGCCAGGTCGGCGTCGAAAAGCCCGCTGTTTGTCCAGCAGCGCGGCCCTGACTTCGGGAATGACCGCAATGGCGGAGGCCACCGCGCCGGCTGTCTCCGTGCGCAACTCGTCGCTGGCATCCACGCCGTTGACCAACGTTCGCGGATCATCACCGCCGCCGGTTTCAAAGCGAAGCTTGGTGTCGAAAGCACAGCGCACAAGCGCGGCGTGATCGGAAAAATCAACGCCGGCCCAGCTCGCCGCGAGCCCAACGGCACGATACAGCGCACCGGAATCGAGGTAGTGCCAGCCCAGCCTTTCGGCCACGGCGCGACTGACGGTGCCCTTGCCGGAGCCGGACGGGCCGTCGATGGTGAGAACGGGGATGGTCGACATGGCGCGCAGTTTAAGGCAACGCCGTGACTTTGTTCAGGTGATGGGACGAACCGACAGCCCGGCCTCCGCTGCCAGATCGAGAAAACCCGGGAACGAGGTCGCAACATTGGCGCAGTCGCGGATCCGCACCGGCTCGCTCGCGAGCTGTGCGGCCACGACGAAGCTCATGGCGATGCGGTGATCGCCGCCACTGTCGACCTCGCCGCCTCGCAGCGCGCCCCCGCTGCCCACGCCGACAATGTCTGCACCGTCCGGCGTCTCCTCGGTGTGGACACCCAGCGTCCGCAGGCCGGCCGCCATCATCGCGATGCGGTCGGATTCCTTGACCCGCAGCTCCGCTGCGCCGCGAATCCGGGTCACGCCCTCAGCCAGCGCCGCAGCAACGAACAGGATCGGAAACTCGTCGATCATGTCCGGCACCAGCTGCGGAGGCACGTCCACGCCACGCAAGGAGGCATGACGGACCCGAAGGTCCGCCACCGGTTCACCGCCCTCTTCACGAGCATTGAGCGTGGTGACGTCAGCGCCCATCAACTGAAGTGCTGCCAACAGACCAGTCCGACGCGGGTTGAGGCCCACACCGCGAAGCAACAGGTCGGAACCCGGCACCAGCGTGGCCGCGACGACGAAGAAGGCGGCCGAGGAGAAATCGGCCGGGACCTGGATGACCGCTGGCCTCAGGCGCGCCCCGCCCTGGATTCGGGCAAACCCGGGCGAGAATTCGATGGGCCAACCCATCGCCGCCAGCATCCGCTCGGTGTAGTCGCGGGTCGGGTGCGGCTCGCGAACCGTCGTTTCGCCATCGGCGTAAAGCCCGGCCAGCAGCACCGCCGACTTGACCTGCGCGCTGGCAACAGGTGTATTGAATTCAATGCCTTGAAGCGCATTATTGCCGTGGATTCGAAGTGGCGGCACGCCGCCATCGGCGGTATGGATCCGCGCACCCATCCGGGCCAGCGGCTCGGTGACCCGGCGCATGGGACGCCGTGACAGTGAGGCATCGCCAACCAGTTCGCTGTCGAAAGCCTGCCCGGCCAGCAAACCGGCCAACAAGCGCATGCCGGTACCAGCATTCCCGCAGTCGATGGGTGCATCGGGCACTTTCAGGCCACGCAGGCCGACACCGTGGATGATGCGCTTTCCGTCGCTGGGTGCTTCGATGCGCACGCCCATCGCGGCAAAAGCACGAGCGGTGGCACGCGTGTCCTCGCCTTCGAGGAAGCCATCGACCTCACTCAGGCCATCGGCCAGCGCGCCCAGCATGATCGCCCGGTGTGACACCGATTTGTCGCCCGGCACCCGCAACTCGCCACGAACCGCCGCGCCCGCTTCGGCCATCCAGTGGATCGACGCGATGCCTGCACTACTCATGACGGCGCCGTGACCTTGGGCATCAGTACATCCAGCGTCTCCAGCAGCAGCCGATTTTCGTCTGCCGTGCCGACAGTGATGCGCAGGCAATCGCCGAGGCCGTAGCCGACCATGGGTCGCAGCACCACGCCGCAGTCGACCAGACGCTGCTCCAGCGCCGCGCAATGCGGGCCGAACTCGACCAGCAGGAAATTCGTGCGGGACGGAAACACGAACAGGCCGCGCTCGCGCAGCCCCGTTACCAGCACCTCGCGCTCGCGGGCGTTGCCCTCGCGGACGCGATCAACGTGGGCTGTGTCTGCCAATGCCGCCTGTGCGGCAGCCAGCGCCACGCTGTTGACGTTGAAGGATTCTCGCAGCCGCTCGATCAGATCAATCACCGCCGGCTGCGCCAGCAGATAGCCGACGCGCAGGCCAGCCAGACCGTGCGCTTTGGAGAAGGTGCCGGTGATGGCCAGACGCGGAAACTCGGCCATCAGTGCGAGCGCCGACGCTGCTTCAGGGTCGTCCTGGTACTCGCGATAGGCTTCGTCCACGACCACCACGACGTGATCCGGCACCTTGGACAGGAACGCCCGCAGTTCCTCACGCGTCAGCCAGGTGCCGGTCGGGTTGTTCGGATTGGCGAGACAGACCAGCCGCGTGCTGGCATCAATCACCGACAGCAGCGCGTCGAGGTCATGGCCGCAGGGCATGGCGTGGTCGCGCGGATGGGCGTCGGCCCAACGGATGCTCGCACCGGTGGCCATCGCCGATAGCGCATAGACGGCGAATGAATGCCGCGCGCAGGCCAGCGCTGCATCCGGGCCGGTGAAAATCTGTCCCAGCAGCATCAGCAGTTCGTGGGAACCGTTGCCGAGGGCGATCTGCTCAGCCGTCAGGCCGAAAGTCTCGGCCAGGGCCTGCTTCAGATCGCCACCCAGTGGATCCGGGTAGCGATGCACGTCCTCGATGGCAGCACGCGCAGCGGCCAGGGCGAGATGGCTGGCGCCGTAGGGGTTTTCGTTCGCGCCCAGCTCGATCAGGTCATCGAACTGCCGTCGCAGGGCTACAAGATCGTGCCCGGGATCGTAGGCGCGCAGCTTCCGGATTGCCGCCTGTGCCAGTGACTCGACGCTGCCCTGCCCGGCTTCGCGGCGGAAGCCTTCGCTCACAGCACGGCGACCGGATACGAACCCAGCACCTTCACTTCCTGCACCGAGGCGTCCAGTTGCGCGATGGCCTTCTTCATTGCCTCGTCCTGTACATGGCCGGCGATATCGACGAAGAACGCGTACTGCCAGCGTCCGGAATGCGCCGGCCGCGACTCGATGCGGTTCATCGACAGACCCTGGTCGGCGAAGGGGCTCAGCACCTGGTACAGCGCGCCCGGGCGGTCGCGGATGAAGATCAGCAGCGAGGTACGGTCGTGGCCGCTGGGCGGGAACAGCTCACGACCCAGCACCAGGAAGCGCGTGGTGTTGTCGGCATGATCCTCGATCGGCCCGGCCACCACTTTCAGACCATAAACGCTACCGGCCGATGCACCGGCAATCGCCGCCGCGTCGTCGGCGTTGCGGGCGCGACGCGCGGCCTCGGCATTGCTGGCAACGGGAATCTTCTCGACGTGCGGCAGGTGCTGGCGCAGCCAGGCCTTGGTCTGGGCAAAGCTCTGCGGGTGCGAGTAGATGCGCTCGATATCCTCGATGTGCCCGGTACGCGACAGCAAATGCTGATGCACGCGCAACTCGACCTCACCGCAGATCTTGAGCTTGGACGTGAGGAACATGTCCAGCGTCGACTGGATCGTGCCCTGCGTGGAGTTCTCCACCGGCACCACGCCGAAGTCGGCATTGCCGGATTCGACCTCCTGGAACACTTCCTCGATGCTGGTCAGCGGCAGACCGTAGGCGGAATGCCCGAAATGCTTGTGCACGGCGAGCTGCGAGAACGTGCCTTCCGGGCCGAGAAAGCCGACTTTCAACGGCTCCTGCTGCGCCAGGCAGGCGGACATGATCTCGCGGAATAGCCGCACCATTTCCTCGTCGGACAGCGGGCCGCCGTTGCGATCCAGCACGCCACGCAACACCTGCACTTCGCGCTCGGGACGGTAGTAGTCGACGGCGGCTTTCAGCTTGCCCTTGGCGCGACCGACCTGCTGCGCGAAGCGCGCGCGCTCGCCGATCAACTGCTGGATCTCGCGATCAATGCTGTCGATGCGGGCGCGGACATCGGAAAGCGCGGGAGCGGCAGTGGCTGCGATAGCGGCTGTGGGAGCCCGGTTCTTTCCGGCTGCCTTCTCCTTCGCATCCGCGCGTTTCGGCACCGCTTCCTTTGCCCGGCCGGCTTTCTTCACTGCCACCGGCTTCTTCGTCTTACCCGCTTTCCGCGTTGCCATTACACGACCCTCAGCCTCAGTACGCCATCAATACCGCGCAGCGCGGCCAGCGCGTCGGCGTCGACGTCGCTGTCGGTATCGATCAGCGTATACGCCAGTTCGCCACGCGATGCATTGTGCATCTGATGGATGTTGATGCCGGCGGCACCCAGCACCTGCGACAACTGGCCGATCATGTTCGGCCGGTTGCGGTTGGCGATGCACAGGCGGTTGCTGCCCTCGCGCGCCATGCGCGTGTCCGGAAAGTTCACCGAATGACGGATGTTGCCGTTTTCGAGGTAGTCACGGATCTGGTCGACCACCATGCGTGCGCAGTTTTCCTCGGCCTCGCGGGTAGAAGCGCCGAGATGCGGCAGCGCGATCACGCGGGGATTGTCGAGCAGCGCGGTCGGCGGGAAGTCGGTGACATAGCGGCCGATGCTGCCGTCGGCCAGACCGGCTTTCAGGATGTCGTGGTCGACGATGCCGTCACGGGCAAAATTCAGCAGCACCACGCCGGGGCGCGCTGCATTCAGCGCGTCGGCGCCGAAAAGACCGCGGGTGGCGTCGTTCAGCGGCACGTGGAAGCTGATGAAATCCGAGGCCGCGAACAGTTCGTTGAGGGAACCTGCCTTGTCCACGTCCGAGGACAACTGCCAGGCGCCATCGACGGTCATGTGCGGGTCGAAACCGACCACTTTCATGCCCAGTGCCCGCGCTGCGTTCGCAACCTTGACGCCAATCGCGCCAAGTCCGATCACGCCCAGCGTCTTGCCTTCCAGTTCGTAGCCGACGAAGCGCTTCTTCTCGGCTTCCATGGCCTTGGCCGGATCGGCGTGTCCGGCCAGCGTGCCGACAAAGCCCAGCGCATCGCTGACATTGCGTGCGGCCAGCAGCATGCCAGTCAGCACCAGCTCCTTGACCGCGTTGGCGTTGGCGCCGGGCGCGTTGAACACGGGAATACCCAGTTCGCTCATCCGCGCTACCGGCACGTTATTGGTGCCCGCACCGGCGCGACCGATGGCGTCCAGCGCCTCGCCGGGCTGCAGCTCGTGCAGGTTGGCCGAACGCAGGATGATGGCGTGCGGATCGTCCTCGCCATCGCTCACTGCGTATCGATCATCCGGGAAACGGTCCAGGCCGGAGCGAGCGATGTTGTTGATGGTCTTGATGCGAAACATTCTGCAACCCATTGTTTAGTAATAAATTTGTCAGCCGTGTCGTCGTGCGAAGTCGGCCATGAAATCGGTCAGCGCTCGCACGCCCTCAATGGGCATGGCGTTGTAGATGGAGGCACGCATGCCGCCCACCGAGCGGTGGCCCTTCAGCGCCAGCAGGCCGGCAGCCTTGGATTCGGAGAGGAAGTCGGCATCCAGCGCGGCGTCCTTCAGGGTGAAGGGAACGTTCATCCACGAACGGGCGCGGATCGCCACCGGGTTTGCGTAAAAGCCGCCAGAGTCGTCAATCGCCGCGTATAGCGCCTCGGCCTTGGTCCGGTTGCGTTCGGCCATCGCGGCCAGGCCACCCTGCGCCTTCAGCCACTTGAACACCAGTCCGGCCAGGTACCAGCCGAAGGTCGGCGGCGTATTCAACATCGAGTCCGAAGCGCCGATCGCGTCGTAGTTGAAGATCTTGGCGATGCCGTCCGGACAGCGCGCCAACAGATCATCCCGAATGATCGCGATGGCCAGGCCCGACGGCCCGATGTTCTTCTGGGCGCCGGCGTAGATCATGCCGAAACGCGAGACATCCACCGGCCGCGACAGGATGGTCGAGGACATGTCCGCCACCAGCGGCACGTCGCCGGCATCGGCAATGTCATGGAATTCGACGCCGTGGATGGTCTCGTTCGGCGTGTAGTGCAGATAGGCCGCCGACGGATCGACCGTCCAGCCATCGGGAATATCGGTGTAGCTGCCGGCCTTGGTATCAGCAATCACCTGCACATCGGCGTAGGGCTTGGCTTCCTTGACCGCCTTTTCGCCCCAGGCACCGGTAACCAGGTAGTCGGCGCGACGGCCGCCGGCGAAGTTCATGGGGATCAGCGCGAACTGCTGCGTTGCGCCACCCTGCAGGAACAAGACCCGGTAGTTTTCCGGAATCGCCAGCAACTCGCGCAGGTCGCGCTCGGCTTCGGCGGCGGTTTCCACGAAGGCCTTGCCGCGGTGGCTGACCTCCATCACCGAGGCGCATTCACCGCCCCATTCCAACAATTCGACCTGGGCCTGGCGCAAAACCGCCTCTGGCAGCGCGGCCGGGCCGGCGCTGAAATTGAAACCGCGTGACATGGGGAAACTCCGGGATGACCGTGCGGGACGGTACTGAACTTAGCATGACGCACCGCAGCACGAAAGCGGCGCATATGAGCGTACGCGACAAGCGCTGCGGCGTACCCGGAAACCTCAGGCCAGCCGCGCCTCGCGTCCGGATTCAGCCATCAGTCGCGCCGCGAAGGCCTCGTGATTCATGGGCTTGCCGAACAGGTAGCCCTGCGCCAGCCGGCAACCCATGCCCAGCAGCAGCTCGCGCTGTTCCTCGGTCTCCACGCCTTCGGCGATCAGGCGCAGGCCAAGATCCCCGGCAAAGCCGACGATGGTCTTCGCAATCGCCTGGTGCCGCGGATTGCTGGTGATGTCGGCGACGAAACTGTGGTCTATCTTCAGCGCGTCAAAGGTCGCCGACGCAAACGACTCCAGCGAGGAGTAGCCGGTACCGAAATCGTCCACCACCAGGCTCAGGCCCATGGCCTTGAGACCGTCCAGCCGCTCCGCGGCATGGCGCCGGCCCTTGCGGAACACCGTTTCGGTGATTTCCAGTTGCAGGGCGCTAGCCGGCAGGCCACTGTCAGACAACGCCTGATTGATGCGCGACAGCAACTGTGGATCGTTGAACTGCCGCTCGTCCATGTTCACGCTGAGCCGAAGCCGCGCATGGCCCTTTCGCCAGCCGGCCACGCGCTCGGCCGCATGACGCATCACCCACCAGTCGATGGTCGCCAGCAGACCGCTTTCCTCCGCCACGTCCAGAAAATCGACGGGATACAGAAGGCCACGGGTCGGGTGCTGCCAGCGCAGCAGCGCTTCGCAGCCGATCGTGCTGCCATCGGCAAGGTCCACGATCGGCTGGAAGTGAACACGGAACTCGTCGCGTTCCAGCGCCTGTCGCAAGTCCGTCTCCAGACTCAGTCGCTGCTGTGCCGCGGCACGCATGTCGGTGTCGAAGAAAACGTAGGCCGCCTTGCCCTGCGCCTTGGCTTGGTACATCGCCGTGTCGGCGTCTCGCAGTATCTGGTCAGGGCTGTGGTAGTCAGGTCCACCCATGACGATGCCGACACTGGCCCCCGAATAGACGCGATGGCCATCCAGATCCAGCGGCCGTGCGAACAGGTCCAGCAGCCGCCGCGCCATGGCCTCGGCACGCGCCGGGTCACAAGTACCCACTGAAAGCAGCGTGAACTCGTCACCCCCGTAGCGTGCCACCAGCGCGTCATCGCGGAAAACGGACTCAAGTTCCACGGCAAGACTCACCAGCAGGCGATCGCCCGCGGCATGGCCCAAGCCATCGTTCACCAGCTTGAAGCCGTCGAGATCAACGAAAAGCACCGCATAGTCGTACAGACCGTCACTGCGTGACGCGGCGATCTGCTGCTCCAGGCGTTCGTGGAATACCAGCCGGTTCGGGAGACCGGTCAGTGCGTCGTGGCTGGCGTGGAAGCGCAGCCGCTGCTCGGCCTCCCGCTGACCGGTGATGTCGCGGACGGTTCCGGTGAGATGCCGCTCGCCATCGAGGTCGATCGGGCCGGCGCTTACCGTCACGTAGACGCGATGCCCCTCCTTGTGCAGGTAGCAGCTCTCGAACTCCTGCGGCATATCCTCCCCGGCATCGAAGCGCCGCAACTGATCCATCGCACGCTGCCGGAACTCCGGCGCCAGCAGGCGCTCGATGGCCATGCCGATGAGTTCCCGCTCGCCGTAACCGAATATCGTCGCCATGCGCTGGTTGACGTAGACGAAACGGCGTCCCTTGGCCAGGAAGACGCCGGTCTGGCTGTACTCGATCAGCTTGCGATAGCGGGCTTCCGAGCGCAGCAGCGCTTCCTCGATCACGCGACGGTGCTGGATGTCCTGTGCCGAACCGGCGAAACGAACGGTGTCGGCACCGCGGACGTCCGTGTCGTCGTCCTCCGCCGGACGATCATCCTGGAGGCGCACGTTGATGCTGACCCAGCGGTGACGGCCGTCGCGACAGACCAGTCGCGTCTCGTGGTCGCTCACCTGGCCATCTCGCAACATGCGATCCACCAGCCGCTGCCGCTCTTCAGGCACGGCGTACAGGTTGGTGACAACCCCGACCTGATCCTTGATCTGCTCGACGCTGGCATAGCCCAGCATGCGCACCATTGCCGGGTTTGCATCGACGATGGTTCCGTCCTGCTGTGTGCGGAACAGGCCGACCGGCGACTGTTCGAACAGCTCGCGATAGCGGCGCTCCGCGGCTTCGATGGCGCGCCGCTGCGCCCGTTCCTCGGTGATGTCGCGGGCCAGACCGGTGGAGGCCGGTTCGCCGTCCAGCACCACGGCATCAGCGAACACCGCGAACAGCCGCTTGCGGCCATCCCGGTGCATCAGATGGATGTCGTAGCTCTGCAACACCATGGAACCCGATTCCCGTTCGCCACGACGATCCGCCTGCGCTGCGAGATCCTCGGGCGCCACCAGGCGCATGTACTCGCTGCCGATCAGTTCCTCCTGCTCATAGCCCAACATGGCTGCAAGCGCCGGGTTGGCGAAGATCACGATGCCGTGCTGGATCAGGAAAACCCCGTCACGGCAGTTGTCCACCAGCACGCGGAACATGGATTCCGACTGCCGCAGCGCGTCCTCGCCGGCAACCTGCTCGGTGATGTCCACCACCGAGCCCTCGAAGAAACGAAGCTGGCCATGCTCGTCTCGAACCGCGTGCGCGTTTTCCAGCAACCAGCGTTCGACGCCATCGCTGCGCCGCACCCGGCTGCGCACACCGCGGATTTCGCCACCTTCCTGCAGTTGGCGCCGGACCGCACGCGCATGCTCTGGATCGACGTAGTAGCTGGTCGCCACCGAGTCCTGGCGCGCCAGCATGGCGGTCGCCGACTCGAAACCGAAAATGGCCGCCATCGCCGGATTCACGTCGATGAAGCCGCCGTCCGGCAGGCTGCGATAAAGACCTTCCGTCGCCGAAAGGTAAAGCTCCCGATAACTGGACTGCTCGATTTCCGGGTCGGACTGCACGCCGCCGGCTTCCTCACCCACGCGCAGGAGGCAGAAATTGAGGGTCTCGCCGTTGTGCTGGAAACACTCGACATCGAGCAGCGACGGCAGCAGGTGGCCGTCCTTGTGTCGCGCCAGCAGTGGCAATCCGATCACGCGCTGGCGAGTGCGCAGCGCTGCGTAGATGCGGGAACGCGTATCGGGGTCCGGCCAGAGGTCGATATCGACCGTGCGCTGACCGACGACCTCCGACGGCTCCCAGCCCAGCTGTTCGCGCATGGCCGCGTTCACTTCGACGAAGCGCGCGTCTTCCTGACGGACAATCGCCACCACCGTCCGGCAACGGTCGAAGGCGCTGGCGAATTCCATTCAGCCTCCCCTGTGCGACAGCACGCTCGGCCGCAGTATACGCTCGCCCCATCGCTGTGTCGGGAACATCCCGCCCCTGCTGCCGACGAAGCCGGTAAGCTCAGGAGGCCATGATGAAGACCCCCGATACCAACCCACCGCTGCCGTCCGAGATCACGCCCGAACCGGTGTACCGCGCCCGACGCCGACTGCTGATGGCTGGCGCCGCCTTGCCATTGCTCGGCCTGGGTGCCTGCGAGGCCGGCGGCAGCGATGCGGCATCCGCGCGCGCGGATGCCGAACCCGCGGCACCCGGCAGCGAAGAACAGACCACGTTTCGCGACGCCAGCACCTACAACAACTTCTACGAATTCGGCACCGGCAAGGCCGATCCGGCGAAGCATGCACACACGCTGCGCACGACGCCCTGGTCATTGCAGATCGCCGGCCATGCCGAGGAGACCGGCAGCTATACGCTGGAGGACATCCTGAAGCCACATACCGTGGAGGATCGCGTCTACCGCCTGCGCTGCGTCGAAGGCTGGTCGATGGTGATTCCCTGGCGCGGTTTTCCGCTCGGCAACTTGCTCAAGCGATTCCGGCCGACATCGAAAGCGAAGTACGTGTCTTTCCACACCAGGTTGGACAAGCGGCAGATGCCCGGCACCCGCTATCCGGTGCTGAACTGGCCGTACCGCGAAGGCCTGCGCATGGACGAGGCCATGCACCCGCTGACCCTGATGGTGACTGGCATGTACGGGCGAGACCTGCCGAACCAGAACGGTGCCCCGCTACGCCTGATCGTGCCGTGGAAATACGGCTTCAAGAGCATCAAGTCCATCGCCCGCATCGAGTTTACCGAGCGCCCGCCGTTGACCAGTTGGAACCTGTCGCAGCCCAGTGAATACGGCTTCTACTCCAACGTGAACCCGGACGTGGACCACCCGCGCTGGAGCCAGAAGAGCGAGCGGCGCATCGCCGGCACCAGCTCACGGCTGTTCGCCAACCGCATCGCCACCCTGCCGTTCAACGGCTACGCCGAACAGGTTGCCTCGCTCTACGACGGCATGGACCTGCGGAAGCACTTTTGATGGGCTTGGGTGAGAGCAAAGCCGTTCCGAGGCGAAACGCTTGCTGATGCGCGGCATGACCTTCGCCAAGGCAGTGGCGCATGTGGCGGCTGCCGCACCGGCGCTGTCGCTGGGCTGGAAGATCGCAAACGACCTGTTCGGCGCCGATCCGGTTGCCGAGATCACCCACTTCACCGGCGACTGGGCGTTGCGCCTGCTGCTGCTCTGTCTGGCA
>JAWLAW010000027.1:0-17971 GCA_041395265.1 Lysobacteraceae bacterium | reverse complement strand
AGTCGATCGGCAGGAAGGCCTCCTTCAACTCCGCACCGGCGACGCGCAGCGCGCTGACATCGACCGGATTGATGACGTTGATGCCGCCCTGGATGAAGGTACTCTCGCCCCAGCTCACCACCTGGCGACCCAGGCGGATCGTCGCTGGCTTGTCGGCGATGCTGAAGTTGCGATAGATGAAGGCATCCAGAAGTTTGCCGTTGCTGCCAACTTTTTCCAGCGCCTGTTCGGTCAGGTCTTCGCGACCCGCATTCTCGAAATCGTAGAAGTAGGTCCCGCGGGCGAACGCACCCCATTCGTTCCAGCGCAGCGACAATTCGCTGGTGATCTTGAACGCATTGGAGATCAGGTCGCCCTTGTCGTAGTTCAGGTTTCCGTCGTCACCGTTGACCGAGAAGCGTCCCGGCGCGGCCAGTTGCTGATCCGGCGTCATCAGCGCCACCAGCGGATTCAGGTTGGCCTTGCCGATCAGGTCATCGTCGCGATCTTCGACACGCCAGGCGGCACCGTAGCTGACAGTGGTGTCAATCGAGCCGCTCAGCGAGCCGCTTTCGAACTGCACGGCCTGGGCCGCCGGTGCCAGCAGCGCGGCAGCGACGCCGAGCGCCAGCGGTGCACGCAACAGGCCGCTCGTGCGCACGCGGGGAGAAGAAATCTGGATGGTCATGGTCGTTTCCTTTTTCTTAGCCTGCGCGTGTGCTTACTGCGAACTGATGACGGAGTCGTCGGCCACGATCACTGCCGCGCCGCCGCTGGCCGTCATGCTGGCCATTTCGGTCTGCATCTCGACGGTGGTCGCGGCGGAGGCCGCCGGCGAGAGCAGCGAACCGTGATCACCGGCGATGAAGCGGGTGACGCCGCGGGTCCCGTCAGGACTGACATGCTGCCCGGCGCTGGTGATCGGCGACAGTCCAAGCACGCGGATCAGCGGCTCGGTGCCGCTCAGCGGCGCGCCCGGCACGCTGTTCGGGATCACCTGATCAGGCAGCGAATCGTCACTGCCGATCACTTCGTGCAGCAGGATCGCGTTGTTGATCGAGGCCATGCCGTAGTTGATCGGGTCAGCGGAATCGATGGCCTGCTGTGCCGCGCCGAGGAAACGGTCGAAATCCGGGGTGCCGGCTTCGACACCGGCAGCGGCCAGACCGGCGCGGATGCGCGGACCGAAGGTCGGCGAACCGTTCAGCAGGTTGGCGATGCCGCCACCGGGCACCGACAGGGTGGCCACGTTGACGGTCGGATCCAGCGCGATGAACGAGGTGCCGACGATCGAACCCAGCGACTGGCCGACGAAGGCCTTGCGCGAGGTGTCGAAATCGCCGACCTGGTTGCCGTCGATGTCCATGCTGCCGATGCTGGCCGACAGCACCAGCAGGTTGGCCACGCCCTGGCGCAGGTTGTCGCGCGAGGTGAGCAGCGACGACAGGTTGATCATGTGCGTACCGGAGGAGTCAGGATGCCCGTCCGGGCCCGGCGCGCCGGTGGTGTTGTCGACGTAGTCCACGTTGAAGGTGAACTCCGTGGCCATGCCAGCAAACGGGGTATTGCCCACGTAGAACCCTGCCAACGCCGGGTCTTCCGGCGAAATGCCGTGCAGCGGCAGGTCGATGGCGACCACCGCGAAGCCCTGCCCGGCCAGCGTGGCGGAAATCGCCAGCATATCGCTGCGGTTGCGGGTGATGCCGTGCTGGTAGATCACGATCGGCCAGCCCGACGCCGGCTTGCTGTGGCCGGAGTTGGCGTTTGGCACCGTCATCAGCACCGGCACCGTGACGTCGGTGTTCTTCACCGGGAACGGGTTGGCGAAAGTCAGGTTGGTCGATGTCGGATCAAGCCCCAGAGCATTGAACGGTGGCACGTAGGCACCCGGCGCGGCCTTCCAGAAGCCAGTCAGGGGACCGGTCGGGTTCTCGGCACTCGGCGGCACCAGGTAGTACGGCAGCGTAATCACGCCGATGTAGATGTTGGCCACCGGCGGCAGGCCGACAATCGAAGTGTTGTACGGCGTCGGTGCCAGGATGGTCGGCGCCGGCTGCGTGGTCGCAGCGACCTGGCCCAGCACCACCGACGTGCTCTGGGTGGTGGCGGCCCAGCTCAGCACCACGTCATCCGGATCGATGCCCTGCGACGCGGCCGCCGCCAATTGCGCGTTGGTCAACTGGCGCAGCGGCTCCAGCGCACAGGCGGTCGATGCGGGAATGAGCGGGTCGGTGCTCTGCTGGTCCACGCACAACGGGCTGGTGCGCTTGGCCAGGAAGAAGGTCTGGTCCGGCGTGACGTCATTGCCCTGGGCATCGGTGATGCCATTGGTCAGTACCGCCATGTAGGTGGTGAGCTGTTTCAGCGGCGAGGTCGGAATGATCGCCATGGTGCGACCGGTCGTATCCGACGGCGCCAGCGCCGTCACGAACTCGGCGCCCGGCGTCAGTTCACGCACCACGCCGGTGACCGCCGTGGTCTGCGGGTCCCGGGTCACCTCGAACATTCGCACACTGGTGCCCGGAGCAATGCTGGACGCCGCGGGCGACGCGGAGAACGATGCACTCCACGGACCGACCGTGCTCCAGCCGTCCAGCGCGTTCAACGCGACCTGCGGATCGCCGTAGTTGGTCGGATCGGCAACCGGAATGTTCAGCGTCAAGTCCGTGGTACCCGACAACAGCAGGTTGTTCGGCAGCGGAACCACGCCGTTGCTGGGGTCGAAGCGCGCGGTGATCACGGCAGTGACGGGCGAGCCACCTCCGTTGGTGGGCGGGGGATTGTCCACGGCGCGCGAGCTGTTGCTCGAACTGCCGCAGGCGGCGAGGGTCAGCGCGGAAAGCGCCAGGGCCAGTGTCAGTCGGACCTGCATGGTGTTGATCCTTCTTCCGGTATCGGGAGTCGTAATCGGGAACGTGGTCGGTAAATCGGAGACGGTGGCTATCTTAGGGAGCCGTTTAACGAAATGGCAATGCCGTGGCGTACGGTTTTCCGTGGCGTTTCTTGTTGCGGCGCAGCAAGAGCCGGCACGAAACGCCGTTGTGAACGCGGTAGTAACCCGGATTCTCCCGCATTGCGATGACGCGGGTACGACAGGCTTGCAGGCACCCCACGGCATCGGTCGGAGACCGAGCCCGCATATTGATTGAAGCCGCGCGCGCCGGCATGACGTGCCGGCTGATCTGCGCGTTGCGCGCGATGCCACCAACGAGCGCCTGTGCTGCCCGCGGTTGCGTCGCAACAATTCATCGCATCAGCAGACGTATCTGTATCGCCGGCAAGCTGACCGTCGCGCCGGCGAACACCGTTGCGACCACCTCGCCTGCGCAGCTTGGCAGGCTTCGCTCCTCGACACTCGACCTGCAGGCGACCGGCTCGACCTCAGTCATCACCGCCGGATGCCGCGACGGCTGGCAGCCGCCAGCGCAGCCACAGCAGGCCGATCACCGCCGCAGTGACCGAGCCGGCGAGGATACCGATGCGGTTGAGCTCGGCGTACTGCAACGCACCGCTTTCGAAAGCCAGCGAGCCGATGAACAGGCTCATGGTGAAACCGATTCCGCACAGCACCGAAACGCCCAGCAGCGCACTCCAGTTGAGATCGTCCGGCAGCTTCAGCATGCCGAACAGCGTGGCCAGCCAGACGCCGCCAAACACGCCAATGGGCTTGCCCAGCAGCAGGCCCAGCGCTATGCCCAGCGGCACCGGCTGCAACAAGGTGCCCAGGCCACTCTCCGGCAACGGCACGCCGGCGTTGGCGAAGGCGAACAGCGGCAGAATCGCGTAGGCCACCCAGGGCTGCAGGCCATGTTCGAGTCGCTCCAGCGGCGAGCCGCCCTTGCCATCGCTGGCAGGAATGCACAGCCCCACCACCACGCCAGCCAGCGTCGCGTGCACGCCGGACTTGAGCACGCACAGCCACAGCAGCGCCCCCACCAGCAGGTAGGGACCGACGCCTTTGACGCCGAGCCGGTTCATCCCGACCAGGATGCCCAGCAGCAGCACCGCGCAGACCATGGCGATCGGCGCCAGGTTGGCGGTGTAGAAGACCGCGATGATGACGATGGCCAACAGGTCGTCGATCACCGCAATGGTCGACAGCAGCAGCTTGATCGACAGCGGCACGCGGCGGCCGAGCAGGCTCAACATGCCCAGCGCGAAGGCGATGTCGGTAGCCGTGGGAATCGCCCAGCCGCGCATGGCTTCGGCGTCGCTGAAATTGATTCCTGCGTAGATCAGTGCAGGTGCGACCACGCCGCCGAGGGCTGCGACGACCGGCAACGCCAACTGCGAGCGCGAGGACAGTTGGCCGGAAACAACCTCGCGCTTGATTTCCAGCGCCACCAGCAGGAAGAAGATCGCCATCAGACCATCGTTAATCCACAGGAACAGCGGCTTGTCCAGGCTGAAGTCGCCGGCACTGATGGCGAAGGGGAATGACAGGAAACGCTGGTACTCCGTCGCCGCCGGCGAGTTGGCCATCAGCATCGCCAGCACCGCCGCGACGATCAGCAGCAGGCCGCCGGCGGAGCCGAGACGGATCAGGTCGTCCAGCATCGAGGCGGCCTTGCGGATTGCGCCAGCAGTCGCGGCCACCGGGTCCCGTTTGATCATGTCGTCATCCGTGAGAAACGCTGGCCACGATTATAGTCGTCAGCAGGTGGCGTCCCGTCGGAGGGTCGGAGCGCCGGGCTGGCAACGACTTGACAGCCGGGCCGCGGTTGGCGGCAATGCACGCCGGTCCGCACGGAATCCACCGCATGGCCCACGCCAGCCAGTTCAGCCTGCTCAAGACCCGCCGCTTCCTGCCGTTCTTCCTTACCCAGGCCTTGGGCGCGTTCAACGACAACGTGTTCAAGAACTCGCTGGTCATCCTGATCGCCTTCCAGGGCGCGACGCTGATGGGACTGGGTTCCACTGACCTGACCATTGCCGCTGCCGGCATCTTCATCCTGCCGTTTTTCCTGTTCTCGGCCACCTTCGGCCAGCTCGCGGACAAGTACGAGAAATCGCGACTGATCCGCGCCACCAAGATCCTCGAGATCGTGGTGATGACGCTGGCGGCCATCGGTTTCGCCACCGGCAGCATTGCGCTGCTGCTCTGCGTGCTGTTCCTGATGGGCGCGCAGTCCTCGCTGTTTGGGCCGGCCAAGTACGGCATCCTGCCGCAGCACCTGGCGCCGGAAGAACTGGTTGGCGGCAACGGACTGATCGAGTCGGCCACGTTCCTCGCCATCCTGATCGGCACGCTGCTCGGCGGCATCCTGATCGCCATGCAGCCGAACGGCCCGCTGATCGTTTCGGCCGCGGTGCTGGTGTTCGCCGTGCTCGGCTATCTGGCCAGCCGCAAGGTGCCCATCGCGCCCGCCACGGCACCCGACCTGCACATCAACTGGAATCCGGTCACCGAAACCTGGCGCAACCTGCGCTTCCTGCAGAAGGGCAACCGCAGCGTGTTCCTGTCGGTGCTGGGCATCTCGTGGTTCTGGTTCTTCGGCGCGACCTTCCTGCAGACCCTGCCCGGCTACACCAAGGACATTCTGGGCGGCAACGAAAGCGTCGCCACGCTGGCGCTGACGCTGTTCTCCATCGGCATCGGCACCGGCTCGCTGCTCTGCGAAAAGCTGTCGCACCGCACCGTCGAAATCGGTCTGGTGCCGCTGGGCGCGATCGGCATGACGGTGTTCGGTGTTGACCTGTATCTTGCGCACCCTCACGCAGCCGCCATCGGCGAAGCTGGCATGAATGCTCTTGCCTTCCTCAAGGCTGACGGCAACTGGCGGGTGGCACTGGACCTGGTAATGATCGGCGCCTTCGGTGGCTTCTTCGTGGTGCCTCTGTTCGCTCTGGTTCAACAGCGCTCCGAGCACTCGCACCGCTCGCGCATCATCGCCGGCAACAACATCCTCAATGCCGCCTTCATGGTCGCCAGCGCCCTGCTGTCGATCATCCTGCTGAAGTTCCTCAGCATCCCGGAACTGCTGCTGGCCACCGCCATCCTCAATGCGGTGGTGGCCATCTACATCTTCCTGCTGGTGCCGGAATTCCTGATGCGTTTCCTGAGCTGGGTGCTGATCAACACCCTGTACCGGCTGCGCGTGGAAGGCATCGAGGAACATGTTCCCGACGAAGGCCCGGCGCTGGTGGTCTGCAACCACGTCAGTTTCATGGATGCGCTGCTGGTCGGCGGTTCGGTGCCGCGACCGATCCGCTTCGTCATGTACTACAAGATTTTCCAGATTCCCGGACTGAGCTGGATCTTCCGCACTGGCCGCGCGATTCCGATTGCCGGCGCCAAGGAAGATCCCGAGCTCATGGAAAAGGCCTTCGCCGAGATTGATCGCGCGCTGGCCGATGGCGAAGTCGTCGGCATCTTCCCGGAAGGCATGATCACCCACGACGGCGCGATCAATCCGTTCAAATCCGGTGTGGAGCGCATCCTCGCCATGCGACCGGTGCCGGTGGTGCCGATGGCGCTGCGCGGCATGTGGGGCAGCCTGTGGAGCCGAAAGGACTCGCGCCTGCGCCGCATGCGTCTGCCACGACGCTTCCGCGCGAACATTGAACTGATCGCCGGCTCGCCGCTTGCAGGCAGTGACGCCAGCGCCGCGCTGCTGGAAGCGCGGGTTCGCGAACTGCGCGGCGATCTGGCCTGATGCCGCGCCAATCCGCTGCGTCAACTGGTAGCCTTGGCGGCGAATGGCGATCCGTGTCTCGCGGATCGAAGACAACGTGACAAGAAAACGGGGAAACCAGCATGTTCTGTCGCCACTGTGGTCAGGAAAACGCCAGCAACGCGGTGCGCTGCATCCGCTGCGGCGAAGCCGTGTCGCCCGAGATCGCCTCACCGCGGCCCACTGCCGGCGATGATTCCCGCCCACCGCCCATGACGGGTGCGACAGCGACGACGGTGAGTGTCGGCAACAACCTGGTCTGGGCGATCCTCGCCACCCTGTTCTGCTGCCTGCCAACCGGCATCGTCGCCATCGTCTATGCCGCACAGGTCAACACCAAACTGTCGCACGGCGACATCTCCGGCGCGCAGGAATCGGCGCGCAACGCCGCGACCTGGAACTGGGTGTCGTTCGGTCTTGGGCTGCTGTTCCTGGTCGGCTATTTCGTCCTGGTGTTCATGAGCATCGCAGCCGGCCACTGATCCCGACATGGCGCTGAACATTGCCGCCGATACCCGATCACCGCCTCGCTGGCTGCTCGCGCTTTCAGTCGCGGCAGTGCTGTCAGTAGCTACGACGCTGCTGTTCGTAGTCGATCCGGCATCGCCCGACAACTGGCTCCCCGGCTGCCCGTTCCATGCGCTGACCGGACTCTACTGCCCCGGCTGCGGCACCACCCGCGCACTGCATGCGTTGCTGCATTTCGACTGGCCGAAGGCGCTGTCAATGAACCCACTGGCAGTTCTTGCGATCCCACTGCTGCCGCTGCTGTTGCTGCACCAGCTTCACCCACGGCTGACGTTCGCTCGGTGGACCGCCGATGCGCGCGCATGGCTGGTGCTGGTACTGGCATTTGCGATTCTTCGCAACCTGCCGTGGGCGCCGTTCATCTGGCTGGCGCCGGGCTGAGACGACGCCCGATCAGTTGACGACACCGGCCAGCACGAACAGCGCCAGCACGGTCAGCCACAGCAGCAGCATGCGCCAGAGCAGGCTCATGGCGTCCTGCAGTTCCAGCATCGGCGGCGGCTCGCTGCCGTCCTCGGGGTCGTAGTACTCGTCATCGGCCAGCTCGCGGTCCACGCCGGCACGCGCCACTGGTCCGAGGAAACCGCTGTCCAGCGACCAGAAGCCGCGCCCGGCCTCACGGAACCAGTCGCGCCAGGCATGGAACACGGCATCCATGTTGGCGACCAGCCCCAGCGACAGCACCATCAACTGCGCCACCGGCCATTCCAGCACTGCGCGCAGCCGCGCCGCAGCGGCCGCGTGCATGGGTGACAGCGGCACGCCGGTTTCGTGGTCATCGACCAGCGCGGTCAGGCGATACAGCACCGCACCGGCGGGACCCAGCAGCAGGAACCACAGCAGCACGGCGAACCAGCGCGACAGGGCGCTGCGGAACGCAGCCTCGACCAGCCCGGCGCCGGACAGGCGCACCGGCCGGCTTTCCGGCGCAAGCTTGCGCGCGGCTTCGCGCTGACCGGCATGATCGGTGGCGTCAAGCACCGCGCTGACGTCGCGGTCCAGGTCACGCGGTCCCCAGCAGTAGAACAGCGCCAGCACCGCGAAGACGAACGAAGGCAGACCGTAGCCATGACCGCGCAGGCCCGATTGAACCAGCAATACCAGCGCCACTGGCACGGCAATCGACAGCAACAGACCGAAGCGCGAAGACTGCAATGCGGACAACCATTTCGGTGCTTCCAGCAGGCGCAGCCAGGCACCGAAAAATCCGAAGCGACGCCAGCCCGCCAATGCCGGCAGGAAATGCCCGAGCAGCAGGGCAGCGACTACGGCGATCAGGACAGCAGCCATCGAGTGCTCCGCAGAGCGGCCATGCAACGGCCGGACGAGGTCATTGTAACGCCGTCGCTTTCTACCCGGAGCCGCTCACGCCGTTCAACGCGAATCGCGACGCGCACCGTAGCTGGCCGCATCCGGCAGCAGTGCCAGGGCGCGACGGCCCGCGTCGCTGTCCTGTATCACCAACCAGTCATGCAACAGACTATGGGCGATGGAGATCGATGCCGGCGCGCGCAGGCTGCCCGAGGCGTAACCGTCCGCCAGTTCCTCGGCGCTGAACCAGCGTGCGTCCTCCAGTTCGTCGCCCAGCGTGACCTGCGGATCATCAGCGATGGCGTGGAAGCCGACCATCAAGGAATGCGGAAACGGCCAGGGCTGCGATCCGCGATAACGCGCCTCCCCCACACGCACACCGGACTCCTCGCGAACCTCGCGTACGACGGCTTCTTCCAGGCTTTCGCCGGGCTCGACGAAACCGGCCAACGCCGAATAGCTGCCGGCCGGCCAACTCGCCTGGCGTCCAAGCAGGCATCTGCCCTGGTGCTCGACGATGACGATGACCGCGACATCCGTGCGCGGGAACTGCTCGGCACAGCCGCTCCCCGATTCGCAGACCAGGCTGTGCCCGGCACGCCGCGGCGTCAGCGCGGCGCCGCATTGCGGGCAATAGCGATACCGACGACGCCAGGCAAACAGCGCCGCCGCGTGCGCGAAGCGCGCACTGCAGGACGCCGACCACTGTGCGGCGGCTTCGCGGATACCGACCGAGGGTGCGTCCAATCCGCAGCCTGCTGGCAACTGCACGGCGAAGTGGGCGATACCGGTGGCGTCCTGCCCAAGGAACAGGGCGTCATCGGCATCCATCTTCACCGCATCGGGGACGCCGGACGCATCCACCAACAGCGGCGCCGAACGGTCATCGCAAGCAAGCATGCGCCCGGCATCGTCGAGCAGGCAGATGCGTGCACCCGACCATTGCCGGCGCAACCAGACCCGATCCTGTCGATGCTCGTCGCAGCGATCCAGAGCGCCGCCGGAAAGCGGCAGAGGCGTTCGGCTGTCAGACAAAGGAACGGAGCGGCCCGTTACTCAAACGGTGAACGACGAACCGCAGCCGCAGGTGGTCTTGGCGTTGGGGTTGCGGATCACGAACTGCGCACCGCTCAGGCTTTCGGCGTAGTCGACTTCCGCGCCCATCAGGTATTGCAGGCTTAGTGGATCGACCACGATGGTGACGTCCTCGGCGGCCAACGCGTAGTCGTCTTCGGCCTGCTCCTCGTCGAACGTGAAACCGTACTGGAAGCCCGAACAACCACCACCGGTGATGTAGACCCGCAACTTGAGATCGGGATTGCCCTCCTCGGCGATCAACTGCCGCACCTTGCCTACCGCCGAGTCGGTCACGCGCAGCGGTGCGTCGAGCTGCTGGTAGGACGGGGCGTGGCTCATCGGGAGTTGGTTCATCGGAGCAGGGTTCTCGGAACGTCGCGCGGGCTTGGCCCCGATATGCGGGCGGCCCTACCCGGCTTCAAGCCGCCTCGACCTTGCGTTGCTTGCCACTGCTGTCAGCATCTTTCACCGCCTCCGGGCGCGGCAACTGGCGCGGCGGCTGGTCAACGTGATCCTGATCGGCATGAATCAGACCACCGGTGATCATCGCTCCGGCCTGCATTTCCACCGTCTTGTAGTAGATGTTGCCCTGCACGCGGGCACTGCCGTTCAGCAGAATGCGCTCACCGGCATGGATATCGCCAACCAACTGGCCACTGATCACGACGTGCGGGGCACGTACCTCGCCCTCGATGCGGCCGTTCTCGGCCAGCGTCAGAACGCCATCCTCGTCGGCGACGACGGAACCCTGGATGCTGCCTTCGACGTAGAGGCCGCCACTGAAACTGATGTCGCCGCTGATCCGCACCCGCGGTCCGATCAGGGTTTCCACGTCACCGGTGCCGCCCGACGGCCTTTTCTTGTCTCGACCCAACATGTCACTGCGCTCCCTCGGTCGGTGCTTCGACCTGTATGTCACCCTGTTTTTCACCCAAAACGTCCTGCCAACTGAAGGACGGCTCGGAACTGCCGTCCGGCGACTTCAACTGCACGCGCACGCGATGTGGCGTGAAGCCTTCCGGCAGCATCACGCTTCCCTTGAGCTGCTGGAAGTACTTGAACTCGAAGGTCAGGGCCGCAGCTTCCGCGTCCTGCCGAAGCGTCGACCAGTCCAGCATCTTCAACTGACCACCCTGCGCACCTTCGATCAAGATGCGCAGCTCGCCGCTGCTGACCTTGGACCTCTTCAGGTTCTGGGTCAAGGTGAGCACGTAGCGCCAGGCGCCGTCCTCGCGGCGCGTGAATCGCAGGCTGTGCACACTCAAGCCCTGGCGCTTGCTGGCGGCGTCCACTAGCCGCTCGTAGAAGGCCACGTCGGCACGCAACTGGGCGATACGCTCGTCGCGGTCGGCCAGGTCCTCCTGCAGCGACTGCACAGCGCTGCGGCTGACCTGGTCGGAGCGGCTCATTACCGCCAGATCCGCTTCCAGCTTGTTGACCTTTTCCTCTGTCGACGTCAGCGAAGCGCGGAGTTCCACCGCGTCGCCGCGCAGCCGTGCGCTGTCCGGACCGACGTATCGCGCGGTGAGGTCGACTGCCAGCCACAGGCTGAGCAGCCAACCAAGCACCAGTGCGACCAGCAGTACGCGGGTACGCGGCCGGTGCGGCACGATGACGAAGCGGCGTTCGGGTGGGATGGCCAAGGCGAGTCTGCGGGTCAGGGGCCGGCTGCGTCCGGAGTCGGGACAGCAGGATCATCGGCCGACGGGGAAGGACGGTCGTTATAGCCAGTGGCCGGAACGGGCGTCAAGGTGACAGACGCTATACTGAAACCTCGATCACGGCCCGACGAGGCAGGCGTCCAAGCGACCATGGATCAGGCACAACTGTTCGCTCTTGGCATCACCCTGGCCTGGCTGGCCGGAATTCGCGCCTACCTAACGGTGTTTGGCGTCGGGCTGGCCGGCACGCTGGGCTGGGTGGAGTTGCCCGAAGCGCTGCAGGTCTGCCAGTCGCCCTGGGTGCTGGGTACTGCCGGCGTGCTGGCGGTTGTCGAATTCAGCGCCGACAAGATTCCGGGCGTGGATTCACTGTGGGATCTGCTGCAGACATTGTTCAGGGTTCCCGCGGGCGCGTTCCTGGCGAGTTCGGTGATGAGCCCGGACGGCGAGTGGAGCTGGACCGGCGCGGCCATCGGCGGCGTGGCGGCACTCGCCAGCCACGGCCTCAAGTCCGGTAGCCGGGCGATGATCAACAGTTCGCCGGAGCCGGCCAGCAACTGGCTCGCCTCCGGCGGCGAGGACGGCCTGGCGCTGGGAGCACTGCTGCTGGTCTTCGCGCACCCGTGGTGGGCGTTGACCCTGCTGATGGTGGTCAGCGTTGGTGCCTTTGCGCTGATCTTCCTGCTGTTCCGCATGATGTTCCGCCGCGCCCGCCGCCGGCCGGCAACGGCCTGAGCGCCCCGCCATGCTTTGGGTCAAGGCGTTTCACATTATCTTCGTTGTGACCTGGTTTGCCGGCCTTTTCTACCTGCCACGGCTGTTCGTCTACCACGCCGAACTGCAGGCTGGCGGCAGCGACAGGGTCGGACACGAGCGCTTTCTGGTGATGGAACGCCGACTGATGGGCATCACCAACATCGGCGCCGCGCTGGCGCTGCTGTTCGGCATCTGGCTGCTTTGGCTGGTGCCGGGCTTCCTGCAGATGGGGTGGATGCATGCCAAGCTCGGACTGATTCTGCTGCTGGTCGGCTACCACGGCTTCTGTGCACGGCTCTGCGGTGACTTCCGCCGCGGCTCGAACCAGCGCAGCGGACGCTGGTTCCGCGTCTTCAACGAGGTTCCCGCCGTCCTGCTCGTCGCCATCGTCTGCCTGGTGGTCGTCAAACCCTTTTGAGGCAGCAACAAGGCGCGCCGAATCTGACAGACTGGGCATGCCGGGCGTATAGTTTCAGCACAGGGAGAATCCGACGCACACCATGTTTGCGCAGGACGAGTCACAACAACGAGCCGAGTTGAGGCTGGCGTTTCTTCGCCACCTGCCAGCGCGGGCGGAAACCATCGCCCGACGCGCGCGCGCGTTCTGCCAGGATGGCTGGGACATCAATGGCCTGTCAGTCCTTCACGAAGACGTACAGCGACTGGCCGGCGCCAGTGGCCGGCACGGCATGGTCGAGACCAGCGAACAGCTACTCGCTCTTGAAGTGCTGCTGGGCGATTGCCTGGATCGGGAAGCCCTGCCCGACGCGCCGGCCAGCAACCGCATCGTCAGCCTGGTCGATGGCCTGACGCCGAGTCTGCCGCAAGGTGCCAATGATCCTGTGCAGCCAGCGGCAGTGCCAGTCGCTTCCTCGCAGTTCGACGACAGCACGCCGCGCTTCGCCGCCGCACCGCCACACTACTGGCGGCGCTGGGTGGCCGATGCCGAACCACCGAAGCCGCTAGCCATCCCCCCGGCGTTGCTGCCGGCAAAAGAGGAGACGCCGGTCGAGGAAGCGCCGGCAGCGGCGCCCCCATCCACACCCGTCCCAGCGGCCCAGCCCACGCCCACGCCGGCCAAACCAGCGGTCGCAACGACGCCGTCGCCGGTCGCGGCCACCGCGCCGGCCGAACAGCACCATCACCGGGTCTACCACCTGAGCGACGCCAACGAGGTCTCGCTGGCCCTGGATCAGCGCCTGGAAACCCTCGGCTACGAACTGGAACTGCTGGAGTCGGACGAAGAGCTGCGCGAGGTGCTGGCCGCACTGCCGCCCGACATCGTGCTAGTCGACGCCAGTTTCAGCCACCGGCTCGAAGCCATCGGCGAGGTACTGCAGACCGCGAGAAAGCGCACCGGCAACCGCATCCCGCTACTGGCGCAGATCGCCCAGGACAGCGTGCCATTGCGGCTTGCGGCCCGCCGCGCAGGCGTGGATGCACTGCTGCTTTCGCCGCCCGACGCAGCAACCGTGCTATCACGCATGCAGGAGCTGCTTGATCCGGATCGCGAGGAGGCCTATCGCATCCTGATTGTCGAAGATGACCGATCCCAGGGCCTGTTCGCCGAAAGCATCCTGCGCAACGCAGGCATGGAACCGCGGGTGGTCGACGATGCCTTCCAGGTGCTGGATACCATGCAGGAGTTTCGCCCGGACATGGTGTTGATGGACCTGTACATGCCGCAATGCGACGGCACCGAACTGACCGCACTCATCCGCGAACGCGAAGAGTTCCTGCACACGCCGATCGTGTTCCTGTCCGGCGAAAGTGACCAGGACAAACATTTCGCTGCACTGGACGCAGGTGGAGACGACTTCCTGTCAAAGCCGATCCGTCCCAGATACCTGATTGCCTCGGTCAACAACCGGGTCAAGCGCGCACGCGCTTTGAAGCAGCGGGGCCTCACCGAAGCCGTCCCGACACAGGACTCGGAAACCGGACTGTACGCGCGCAGTCACCTGCTTGATCAGATCAATGTTGCGCTCGGGGACGAACATGCCCGGCAGGCCACTGGCGGCGTGCTCTTCATCGAAGTCGACGGCATCGCTGCGCTCCGTGAGCGTCTTGGCCTGTCCGCTGTCGAAACGCTACTGCAACAGTCTTCCCAACTTCTGGCAGCTTCTCTGAACGACAAACAGCCCATGGCCCGCTTCGGCGATGGCAGCTTCATCCTGCTGGACCAGAAGCTCTCGGATGATGCGCTGGATGCGCTGGCAGCGGATCTGCGCCGACGGCTGTCCTCGCATGCCTTCCGCCAGGCAGGCCACGCCATCCGGCTGCGCGCTTCCATCGGCATCGCAGCGCTGCGACACGGTTTTGCGGATGCCACTGCCCTGCTCAATGTGGCGGAGCGCGCAACGCGTGAAGCGAGGGCGCTGGAAGGTGGCGTGTTCCGCCATCGACCGGAGGTCTCCGCAGTGAATGAGGCGGACCAGACCATGCTTGGTCTGATCCGCGATGCCATCGAACGTGATGCGTTCGAATTGCTGTACCAGCCCATCGTCGCGGTGCAGGGCGGCGACCTCGCGCAGTACCAGACACTGATCCGGCTGCGCGATGACGGCGGTCGGCTGCACACGGCGGCCGAGTTCGTGCCACTGGCCGAGCAATCCGACCTGATCGTCGACCTCGACCGTTGGGTACTCACGCAGGCGCTGCGCACCATCGACCAGCGCCGCGATGATCGCCCGGTTCGGTTGTTCGTGAACCAGTCCGGGCTGAGTCTTGCCTCGTCCGAGCACGCGGAGTGGCTGGCCGCACAAATCGAAGCTCGCAAGGTTCCGAACGGTTCGCTGATCCTGGAAATGTCGCTTGAGGACCTCCTGCTCGACGTGGAGGATGTTGAGCCCTTCTGCCGCCAGTTGGTGCCGCACGGCGTGCAGTTCTGCATCAGCCAGTATCGCGCTGGCGCCGAGGGCGACCGCATGCTGGAGAAGCTTCCCGCCGACTACCTGAAGCTCTCTCCTGCGTATCTTCGCGCTGCCCAGACACAGCGGCTGCGCGATGAGTTGCGTGAAATCATCGACACCGCGCACGGACGCGCCATCGAAGTCATCGCCCCGCGCGTGGAGGATGCACAGGCAGCGGCCACCCTGTGGATCAGCGGCATCGACTACATCCAGGGCAATCTGGTGCAGCAGGCGGCCCGACGCCTGGATTTCGACTTCAAGACCGCGGTGCTCTGACGCGTGCGCCGAACGCTGCTGATCATCTGCACCGTCCTCGCCGCTGCCGCTGCTGGCGGTGGCATCGCCGGCCTTCCCGGACCTTGGCCGTGGCTGTCACTGGCGGCGGCGGGAACCGCAGCGGTTCTGCTGTTCCTGCGTACTGCAGAACCGGAGCCCGTCGCGCCGGCCCGTCCGGCACGACCCACGGCCAGCCGCAGCACGCCATCACAGCACGACGCCGACGACAGCAGGGATCTGCAGGCGTTGCGCATCGAGCTGGAAAAGCACAAGCAGCTTGAACGCGAGCTGGTGTCTGCCAAGCAGGCGGCGGAAGCAGCGATGATGTCCAAGGGCGAGTTCCTGGCCACCATGAGCCACGAGATCCGTACACCGCTCAACGGCATCATTCCGCTGCTCGATATCCTGCTCGGATCGCCGTTGCAGACCGACCAGCGGGAGTACGTCCGGACGGCCTATCAGTCCGCCCGGCAACTGCTGCGCATCGTCGACGACATTCTCGACTACTCGAAACTTGAGGCAAACAAGCTCACGCTGGAAACAGTGGGCCTCAATCTGCGCGAATTGCTGGATGCAGTAATGCGCCTGATGGAGAAACAAGCCGAAGCGAAATCGCTCTCGCTCAGCATGGTGCTAGATCCTTCGGTTCGTCTCGCCGTGCGCGGTGACCCGGTACGCCTGAGGCAGATACTGACCAACCTGCTCAGCAACGCCATCAAGTTCACCGAACGCGGTCGCGTCAGCCTCAAGGTCAGCCGACTCGGCGAGACGCACGACAGCCATCGCCTTCGTTTCGAAGTTCACGACACCGGTATCGGCCTGAGCGCGGTCGCGCAGGCACAGTTGTTCCAGCCCTTCTCCCAGGCCGACGCGTCGACCACCAGGACTTTCGGCGGCACCGGCCTCGGCCTGGTGATCTGCAAGCGCATCGTGGACCTGATGGGCGGCAGCATCGGGGTGGAATCCAGCGAAGGTCGCGGCTCGACGTTCTGGTTCGAAGTGCCGGTGCTCAAGGCTGTCGGCGACATCAGCCAGCGGCGCCGCGAACTCAACGGTGCCCGCTGCCTGGTGCTGAGCGCCGACCCCGCCATGCAACGCCGGCTGACGGGCGCACTGCCGGGCTGGGGGGTTACACCGATCCAGGCGACAACCACGCAGGAAGCCCTGGCCAAGCTGCGCGCCGCCGGCGCCCGCAGCCAGAGCTGGGCTTTCGACGTGCTGATCGCCGACCTTGGCTCGATCCGCACCACGGCGGTTGCGCTGCAGCGCAGCGTTGTACGGGAAGCCGCCCTGGCGCAGCTGCGCCTGCTGTGGCTGGAGGACGACAGCGGCAATCCTGTCCAGATCGAAAGCGACGCCAGGATGCGTTTCATCGCCCGCAACAGCAGTGACGTTGAACTGCGGCAGAGCCTCACCGCGCTGGTAGAGACCGACGAACCCGCAACGAAGGGCACGGGGCAGGCCAGCAGTCCCGAGGCAGACAGCGATGACCTGCCCTTGCCCGTTGCGGGCATGAAGCTCGCCGGGCACGTGCTGCTGGTGGAGGACAACCCGGTAAACCGCCAGGTCGCCCAGCGCCTGCTCACACTGAGCGGACTGACGCTGGATGCCGCGGAGAACGGCAAGGAGGCCCTGGAGAAAATGCAGACCGGCGGCTACAAGGCCGTGCTGATGGACTGCCAGATGCCGGTGATGGACGGCTACACCGCCACTCGCAAACGCCGCGAGAGCGAACAACGGCAGGGCCTGCCGCGCATCCCGATCATTGCCATGACCGCAAATGCCATGGTTGGCGACCGCGAGAAGTGCCTGCAGGCCGGCATGGATGACTACCTGTCGAAGCCCCTCAATCGCGCGCTGCTGGAAAGAACGCTGCACCACTGGCTGCAGGGCGCGAGCGAACCACTGGTTGGCTCCGAAAATGCCGGCACTGTCGAGAATACCGACCCTCCGCCAACCGGTGACCGTCGACCGACGCTGGTGGCCGTGTCCGGCGCATCGTCCAGCGCCGATGCCGCTTCAAGCCGCGCAGATTCAAACGGCGCAGCAACCGCCCAGCCGGTGTCTACGCCAATGGCAACGCCACCGGCTCCGGCGGTACACGCAGCAGTGCCAGCCAGCGGTGAACCGCCGCTGGACGACGAGATCGTGAGCGACCTGCGCGAGATCATGGGCGCCGAGTTCCTGTCACTGGTCAACGTGTTTCTTGAGGACGCGCCAAAAGCCATCCTGCAACTGGAGGCCGCCGCCATCGCCAATGATTTCGACGCCCTGGTCGGCCCGGCGCACTCGCTCAAATCCACCAGCGCCAATCTCGGTGCCCTGAAGCTGTCCGAACTGGCCAAAACCGTCGAGCACGGTTCCCGAAAAGGGAGCCTGGATCGTCCGACGGACGTGGTTTCGGCACTGGCCGGCGAGTTTGGCCGCGTACAGGCGGCACTGCAGGAAACCCTGCGCGACGCACCCTGATCGCGACCTTGTTTCCGGCTGGCCGTCGCTACTTCGGCTTCCTGGCCGGCCGCTTCCAGCCCGGAATACTGGTCTGCCTTCCTCGCGCCACCGCCAGCGCGCCGGCTTCGGTATCGCGGGTGATGGTCGATCCGGCGCCCACCGTCGCGCCGGCCCCGACGTTCACCGGGGCCACCAGCGCGCTATTGGAGCCAATGAAAGCCTCGTCGCCGATGGTGGTGCGGTGCTTGTTGGCGCCATCGTAATTGCAGGTGATGGTGCCGGCACCGATGTTCACCCGCTGTCCGATGTCAGCGTCGCCGAGGTAGGTCAGGTGGTTGGCCTTGCT
>JAWLAW010000026.1:0-22326 GCA_041395265.1 Lysobacteraceae bacterium | reverse complement strand
CGCGCCATTGGCCTGGTCGACAAGCGCGTCGAGCAGCCGGTGTTGCTGGATGCCGCCATGACCCTGCTGCAGCGCGGCGCCTCGCGCCCGATCAAGCAGCGCTTCATGGGCTGGGCCACCAACATCTGGCCGGTGCGGCAGATCCTCGCGCCGATGATGCAGAAGCAGGTCGCACGCAAGGCTCCCAAGGCGCACTACCCGGCGCCCTACGCGCTGATCAACACCTGGCGCAGTACCGGCGGCAGTATCGACAAGCGCCTGAAGGCCGAAGCCAAGTCCGTCACCAGGCTGGCCGGCACGCCGACCGCGCGCAACCTGATCCGCGTCTACTTCCTGCAGGAGCGCCTGAAGGGACTTGGCGGCAAGGAGCACGGCATCAAGAACGTCCACGTCATCGGCGCCGGCGTCATGGGTGGCGACATCGCCGCCTGGTGCGCGCTGAAAGGTTTCGAAGTCAGCCTGCAGGACCGCGAGCAGAAGTACATCGACCCGGCCATGACGCGAGCCGCCAAGCTGTTCGAGAAGAAGGTCCGCGACGAGACCAAACGCGCCGCCACCACCGCGCGCCTCAAGTCCGATGTCGAAGGCAAGCACGTCGCCGACGCCAACCTCGTCATCGAAGCCATCTACGAGAACCCCGAGGCCAAGAAGGCGCTGTACGAGCAGGTCGAAAAGACGCTGCCGAAGGACGCCATCCTCACCACCAACACCTCGTCGATCCCGCTCACCGAGCTGCGCACGGACATTGACGATCCCAAGCGCTTCGCCGGCCTGCACTACTTCAATCCGGTGGCGATGATGCCGCTGGTGGAAATCGTCCGTCACGACCAGATGGACCCGGCCACCGGCCAGCGTCTCGCCGCCTTCTGCCGCGCCATCGGCAAGCTGCCGGTGCCGGTCGCCGGCAGCCCCGGCTTCCTGGTCAACCGCATCCTGATGCCCTACATGCTGGAGTCGATCCGCTGCCTCAATGAAGGCATCCCCGGCCCGGTGATCGACAAGACCGCGCTCAAGTTTGGCATGCCGATGGGCCCGATTGAGCTGGCCGACACCGTGGGCCTCGACGTCGCCGCGCACGTCGGCAAGATCCTTTCGGAGTTCCTCGGCCTGCCGATCCCGGCCGGCATGGAGGAGAAACTGTCCGCCGGCCAGCGCGGCCGCAAGGACGGCCAGGGCTTCTACACCTGGGAAGACGGCAAGGCCAAAAAGCCCGAAGTCCCCGCCGACTACAAGGCGCCCGAAGACCTCGAAGACCGCCTGATCCTGCCGCTGCTCAACGAAGCCGTGGCCTGCCTGCACGAAGGCGTGGTCGACGACGCCGACCTGCTCGACGCCGGCGTCATCTTCGGCACCGGCTTCGCCCCCTTCCGCGGCGGCCCCATCAACTACATCCGCAGCGAAGGCGCCGACAAGCTCAAGGCGAGACTCGAACAACTCGCCACCCGCCACGGCGACCGCTTCAAGCCACGGCCTGGGTGGGATGCGGTTAGCAACTAGTTTAATGCTGCAATTTCGATAGATTTGCCGAGGTTGGACATGTCTAGTTACGAAGCGCTGTCTTTGATCATCCAATTCAGCCTTGCAGTAGTCGCAGCGGTGACGGTGATCGTGTATTTCCAGCAGCTGCGAACGATGTCATCTCAACTCATCACCATGCAAAAAAGCTCCGATGCGCATAGCGCACTAGCGCTTGTACATCACCTTCAGTCCCCCGACATCAGAGATGCCAGAACGGCAGTACGGCGCGAACTGAGCAAGAAGCCATTCGACGAGTGGACTGACCAAGAGAGACAGCTAGCCTCTTCGGTCGTTGCAAACTACGACGTCGCAGCTGCCATCATTCGATCAGGACTCGCCCCACTTGAACTTATTTCAGAAAACTGGGGACCTAGTATCGTGCATTGCCATGCCGTGCTCTCTCCTTTCATTGCACAGGTTCGTGAGCGAGAGCACGGGTGTGAGAAATATTGGAGCAATTTCGACTGGCTGGCCGACCAAACCAAGAAACGAGCGCTTGGAATTTTGAGAACTTAGGTGACTCATTCCGACGGACAGGAGTTCGACCTCTCTCGATTCTTGATTGCCCAGTCGAATATGTACGAGAGAGCCTTCGAAGAGCTTAGCGCTGGTAAAAAGGAATCACACTGGATGTGGTTCGTATTTCCCCAAATCTTCGGCTTGGGGAAAAGTGACATATCTCGTTACTTCGCTATCCGAAGCCTCGGGGAAGCACGCGAATATCTAGCGCATCCAGTCCTTGGTTCACGACTTATTGAGAGTACAAAAGCGTGCATGAGACATGCTGCAAGAGGTGCGGAGGAACTGTTTGGCCGCCCCGACTGCCTCAAGTTCTGCTCATCCATGACGCTTTTCAATCTTGCTTCGCAAGACAGCCTTCTGTTTCTTGAAGTTATCGATGCATTTTTCGATGGCGTCGCCGACCAAAAAACGATCAAGCTCGCGACATAACCAAGCAGAAAAACAGAGATGCCAACACTAGCAGCACTGCAGACGAACAGGTTTCTGTTGTTCCGGCGCCTGATCATCTGGGTTCTTGCCGGACTGCTGATCTTCTATCACTCGGTGACGCTCTACGATCTGTATCTGGGTGCCAGCACTGGCGCGCCGACAACATTCGACAACATACAGTCGGTGTTTCGTGTGGTTATCACGCTGAGCTTGCTGCTTGTGGTGTTTGGCAAGCGCTGGGCGTTGTGGGGAATGTGGGCCGGCATCACCGCGCTTGTCGCGACGCACTACTGGGCGCACTTCGGCAACCTTCCCGTCGACTTCACCGAAGGAAGACACCCACTCTCCTACCTCAAGGGATTCATCTTCCCGACCATCATCACCCTGGCGTTTTACACCTCAAGCCCGGCCAACGATTCCAGCGCGTAGGATGCGATGACAACCGCATCATTCGAGGAATCGGTCACTCGCGCTGCGACGATGCGGTTCGCAAAGCCTGCGCTCGAAGCGCTGCTGATAGGGGGCTCAGCGCATCCTACCTGTCAGCGCCCTGCTTGGAGGGGCAGATGGGGCAGAAGGACACAGAGAGAAACGGCCCCAGAATCTGAACCGTCCGCCGAATGGATTTTCTGCTTGTCGGGGGCATCTTTGCACTGCATCGTTGTCGCCGCTGGCAGGCGGCGCATGATGCGGCGTTACGCGGCGGGGACGTGATTGAAGTTTCCGAGCACAGCCTCAACCAGACGGTGATTGGGATCGGATCCGCATTGCCAGGCATTGACGCTGCGTTCTCCCCGCTGAACCGCAGCAGCGCAATCGACCTGAACTGATCCCGGATAGCTGGTAAACAGTGGTTGCGTACCGCTGGGGTCGTCGATGACGGTGATGATATCCGCCCGCGCTTGAAGGAGCACCGCGATAGCCTGATCGAGCGCGTCATCGGGCACGGCATCCACCGGCAGGGTAATCAGACGTTCTTCGGGTTGGATGGCCTGCAGCAGACGCATGACACCGATCAGTGGGCCGGGGAAGGCGTCGATCCCGTCGCCGTCGGGAATCACCGCATCGGCGAGGCGTGCGTAGTCTTCGAGGTTGCGGTTGGCACTGATCAGCAGGCGTGACGGTGGCAGACCGAGGCGTTGCTCGACGGCGCGGATGGCGTCGATCAGGACTTCGATCTGCGGTCGACCATTGCGGAGCAACCAGCCCTTGTCCGCGCCGCCCACGCGGCGTCCGGCGCCACCGGCGAGGATGCCGAAGACGATCCTCGCCGCTAGCCCGGACATTTCATGAGGGGCGCGGATGATCGCGAGTCATTTCGCGTTGAGCACAAGGAGCCGGCGATCCCGCGTGGCAGGATCCACGTGGGTGAGTCGGGCCGCGGTGATCGACGCGACAGGGCCGCGAGGGCCGCGACAGCGAACGACGTGCGAAGACGAATGGACGCTTTCAAACCGCCGCCGCCCGCATGGTCGTGTTGCTGGCAGCGACGTTGTTCGCGGCCTCGTGAAATGTACGGGCCTTACTCACTTGCCCTTGACGTGGCGCATCAGCCGGCGGCGCTTGCGTCGCTGGCTGTCGGTGAGGACGTTGGTCTTGCCCTCATACGGGTTCTTGCCGTCACGGAACTCCAGCCGCAGCGGCGTGCCGACCAGTTTGAAGCGGGTCCGCAGGAAGTTTTCCAGGTAGCGCTTGTAGCTGTCCGGCAGGGTTTTCACCCGACTGCCGTGGATGACGATGGTCGGCGGGTTCTTGCCGGCCGGGTGCGCGTAGCGCAGCTTGGCGCTGTGGCCACGGACCACCGGCGGCTGGAAGTTCTCGTAGGCGATCTCGATGGCGCGGGTCATCTCCGAGGTGGAGAAATCACGCATGGCGGATTCGTGCGCCTTGCCGATGGCGCGGAACAGCTCGCGCAGGCCGGATCCGTGCTTGGCCGAGATCGTCACCACCGTGGCGTAGCTGACGAAAGCCAGCTTGCGCGACACGTCGTCGAGAATGCGCTCGCGCTGGTCGGACTCCAGGCCGTCCCACTTGTTGATGGCGATCACTAGCGCCCTGCCCGACTCCAGCACGTGGCCGAGCACGGTGGCGTCCTGGTCGGTAACGCCTTCCTGGCCGTCGATCATGCAGATCGCGACCTGGCTCATCGCCATCGCCTGCAGGCTCTTGATGACGCTGATCTTTTCGACCATTTCGTCAACGCGGGAACGACGACGGATGCCGGCGGTGTCGACCAATCGATACTTCACGCCGTCGCGCTCCATGTCGATGGCGATGGAGTCACGCGTGGTGCCGGGAACGTCGGAGGCGATGACGCGGTCCTCGCCGAGCAGACGGTTGACCAGCGTCGACTTGCCGACGTTCGGGCGACCGACCACCGCGATGCGGATGCGATTCGGATCGCCGATTTCTTCCTCGGTCAGTTCCGGCGGCAGATGCTCTTCGACGGCATCCAGCAGATCGTCGATGCCGTGCTTGTGCGCGGCGGACAGCGACAGCGGCTCGCCGAGACCAAAGGCGGCAAACTCGGCCAGCGCCACTTCTTCGTGGACGCCGTCGATCTTGTTGACCGCCAGCAGCACCGGCTTTCCGCTGCGGCGCAGGTGCTGAAGAACGTTCTGGTCCTGGGCGACGGCGCCGTCACGGGCGTCAACCACGAACACCAGCACATCGGCTTCCTGGATCGCCGCGCCGGCCTGACGTTCGGTGAGGCCTTGCAGGCCTTCCGGGTCGCCACCGAGACCGCCGGTATCGACGATCACGAAGGGACGTTCCTCGATCAGCCGGCAGATGCCGTAGTGGCGATCACGGGTGACGCCGGGCATGTCGGCGACCAGCGCATCACGCGTGCGCGTGAGCACGTTGAAGATCGTGGATTTGCCGACGTTCGGCCGGCCGACAAGAGCGACCAGCGGCAGCATGATTACAGGTTCGAAATGCGGTACGCGGCGAGCTCGCCTTCCGTGGTCTGCACGAAAGCGATGCCGTTGGAAACGACCGGCGTGGCGCGGATCGGCTCCTTGCCAAGGCGCTGGCGTGCGACCAGTTCGCCGCTGTCGACGTCGATCCAGTGCACGTAGCCTTCAAGATCGCCCACCAGTACGGCATTGCCCTGCAACGCCGGACCGCTGAGCCAGCGATGCGCCAGCTTGTCCTGCTTCCACAGCGAGGTGCCGCTGCGACGGTCCAGGCCCCAGACGTTGCCTTCGCTGTCGACGGTGATGACTTCGTCGCCAACCAGGGCAAGGCCGGTGTAGCTCGATTGCGGGCGCCCCCAGAGCGGACGACCGCTTTCGCTGGTAACGGCAGCAATCTGGCCCTGGAAGGTAGCGGCATAGATCTCACTGCCCGTGCTGGCCAGATGGCCATCGATGTCGACCATGCGATCAAGATCGGTGCGACCCTCGCCCACGGCTATGGCCTGGTCCCAGACCAGTCCGCCATCGGAAAGGCGCAGCGCCACCAGGTGCCCGTCATCGAAGCCGGCAAAGACCATGCCGGCATCGGCGATCACCGGGCTGCTGCCACGCAGCGTGAGCGTCGGCGACGTGCGATCGTAGAGCCAGAGTCGCTCGCCAGTGTTGGCATCCAGGCCGTGCACGCGACCATCGTTGCCGCGAACCACCACGATGCCACGCGAGACTGCCGGCGCACTGAGAACCTCGGCGCCCACATTGGCAGACCAGCGCTGCGCACCGCTGCTGGCCTCGAAAGCCACGGCGTGGCCTTCCAGCGTGCCGACGACAACCAGACCTTCGCCCACGCCGGGCGACGAAGACACACCGGCGCCGGCGTCCGCCGTCCACTGCACGCCGCCGGTTTCCGCGTTCAGCGCGCGAACGCCGCTCTCGACATCAGCCACAAAGACCATGCCGTCAGCCGCTGCGGGACCCTGACGCAGCCCCAGACGCACCTCGCCTTCACCGATCCCGCGCGTCCACAGCCGGGACACGCTGCGCTTCGCGACAATGTCGGTCAGCTCGGTCGGCGGAATAATGTTGCTCCGACGGGCGTTTCTTTCCTTGTTGCAGGCCACCAGCGTCAAGGAGGACAGCAATACGAGCAGCAGCAGTTTGCGCATCAATCAGGTCCTGTAGTTGCTCTTGTCGGGACCGGTGGTTGCCGATCCGGTTGCGGATTTCAGCCTTCGCTCGACGCGATCTCGTCAGCCTCGCCACCCAGATCGGCCAGCTTCATTTCCACGATGCGGCGGCTCGGCGCGCTGGCGTCCAGGTGTGTCAATGCGATGCTGTAAGCCTCTCGCGCACCGTCGGCATCGCCCTTGCTGAGCAGCGCATCGCCTCGCAGTTCGGCAGCGAGCGCCTCGAATACGGCGACTTCCTTGCCACCGATCATCGCAATGGCGCCGTCGGCATCGCCCGTGGCCAGCTTCAGGCGGGCAATGCGCAGGGCGATGATGCCTTTCAACGATTCGTCGACGGCGACGTCGTGCGCACGCTGGAGCGTATCCGCCGCGTCGTCGGACTGCCCCGCGTCAGCCTGCTCGCGGGCGAGCTGCATCAGCGCCATGGCCGCATAGGGTGTGTCGGCATAGTTTCCGGCCAGATCTTCGGCAATACGCTCCAGCGTATCGCGGTCGGACTGTTCCACCGCATCCGCGACGCTGACGTATTGGGTAGCAGCCGTCAGCCGATGCTCGATCCTGGATTGCACCCACCACTGGTAGCCGAAAATGAGGATGAGGCCGAGAGCCACGCCACCGATGATGGCGCCGCCGTTGCTGCGCAGCCATTTGCGAACGCGTTCGCTCTGTTCGTGATCGTCTAGTAGTTCCATTGTCATGCACTGTTGATTCGCCCCGTATCCACGGCGCGAAGAAATCGGGTCGTTTGAATCAAGCGGGTTGAGTCAATCGAACGGAATTTGCCGTAACCGGCGGCAACGGTCGGTAGCTCAACCGCCGGGTTCCACCAGTTCGCCGGCGGAGGATAACGCAAAACGCGCCACCTTCGCGTGGCGGAAGTCGGCGAGGTTCAGCGTCCGGCCATCGAGCGACACGTTGACGGCTTCCGCATCGCCTATCGCCACGCGTCCGACTTCCGCTGCATCGAAGCTGCGGATTTCACCCGCCGCAATCAGCCCATAGGCAAGGCGTGTTCCATCACGGGACAGTACTTCGACCCAACTGGTGCCATTGAAAACCAACCGCAGTGTGGCCGCCTGCGCAGGCTCCGAGGCAGCTTGGTCGTCGGCGTGTTGGCTGCCGGTGATCACTTCGGTCAGATCGACGTCGGCGTGCCCGTCTGACTGGTCGGCTGGCGGTCGAAGGGCCTCATCCGGATCCGTCACTGGCGTTGACGAAAGCGGGGCACTCTCACGATAGAAAGGCGCCAGCGACGCCGTCACCGGCGCACTGCTGCTGCCAGCTTCACCACCGATGTCACCGACACTGTCCAGACTGAGTTGCCGTGGCGGATCGATCGGCAAACGATCCCGGAGGCCCAACAATACGATCGGAAACACGATCACCCCGGTCAGGGCCACGTACATCACGCGTTTGGCGTAGCGGTCGTAAAGATACTGCCAATGCGGCGTGCGGTTGGCAGACTGCAGCGGCGGCTCGGACTGCGAATGACTGCCGAGCGCGCGCTCGACATGCGCGGTTGGAACGTCGACCAGGCGCGCGTAACTGTTGAGGTAGCCACGTGCGTAGACGCTGGCGCCGAGTCGCTCGAAATCGTCGCGTTCTATCGCGTCGATGATGACCGTGGTCAGGTGCAGTCGTTGACCGACTTCGGCGGTGCTGAGGCCCTTTTTCTGGCGTGCCTCGCGCAACAGCAGACCGAGTGGACGGTCCCAGCCGTGGGCACCGTCGCCCAACTCCGGCTGCTGGTTTGGTGGGAGATCGCTGTTCATGGTGACGTCGCCCCCCCGGACGTGGTCGTCGGTTGATGGTCAGGGAATTCGGTGCGCAACCGGTCCCGGTAGTGCTCGGCGGCCTTGCGGTCGCCCAGTGCCGATTCGATGCGTTCGCCCAGTTCCAGCATCTGCGGCGATACGGGCGCCACCGCTTCGTAGCGCTGGATGAACGCGCGTGCGGAAAGTGCATTTCCGCCTTCCAGTTCGATCATCGCCAGTTGGTACAAGGACTGAGGCTGACGCGGATTTTTCTGCAGGGCCTGACGGAAATAGCCGGCAGCCCGCTGGCGATCTCCGGCATCCAGGGCGCACGATCCCGCATTGCCAAGCAGCGCGGCGGGCGTCGGGTAGAACGGATCCTTCAGGGCCTGCTGGAACACGGCGTCGGCCTCTGTGAACAGCCCCCGGCGGCAAAGGTGTGCACCGAAATTGTTGAGCATTTCGCCGTCTTCGGGAGCCAACTCCACCGATCGCCGAAAATTCTGCTCTGCCTTTTCCTGCAGCCCCAACCGCTCATAAAGCACGGCAATCACCGTATGTGCGGCTGCGGAGTTGGGATCAAGACGGATGGCACTCTGCAATTTCTCCAGTGCGATCTTGTTGTCGCCGCGCTGCATGTAGCCCTGGCCCAGCTCCAGATTCACTGCAGCCGCGCGCTGGGCGTCTGTGGTTGTCTGGGCCGCGCTGCGCGTGCCGGAGCCGGCGCAGCCGGCCAGCAGCGCAACACTCATCGTCGATAGCAATGCAAGCCTAGGCAGCATGCGATGCATTCTCCAGTTCGTTTTGTTCGAGGTTCTGCTGCTCCACGCGGCGCTGGAACTCGGCCTGTCGGCGGGTGCGATCCAGCACCTGACCCTTCAACTGTCCGCAGGCGGCGTCGATATCGTCGCCACGCGTGCGGCGCACCATGGTCAGCACGCCCTTCTCCATCAGCAGCGTCTGGAAGTCACGGATGCGCTCCTCGCTGGAACGCTGGTACTGCGTGCCCGGGAACGGGTTGAAGGGAATCAGATTGACCTTGCCGGCATGGCGACGCTGCGTGGCGTTGTCGAAGGCGCGCATCAGCTTCGCCAGTTCACGCGCGTGTTCGGGGCGGTCGTTGACGTCCTGCATCAGCGTGTATTCGAAAGTCACCGAATCGCGTCGATGATCCTTGTTCAGCCAGCGCGCGCAGGCCGCCATCAGCTCGGCGACCGGGTACTTCTTGTTCAGCGGCACCAGCTTCACGCGCAGGTCGTCGTTGGCTGCATGCAACGAGACAGCAAGCGACACGTCGCTCTCCTCGCTGAGGCGGTCAATCATCGGTACCAGACCCGAGGTCGACAGCGTGACGCGCTTGCTGGCCAGGCCGAAGCCGAGGTCGTCGCGCATCAGCTCCATGGCCGGATTGACGTTCTCGAAGTTCAGCAGCGGCTCGCCCATGCCCATCATCACCACGTTGGTGAGCTTGCGGTCCTGGTGAACGCGATTGCCCAGGTGCTTCGCCGCTACCCAGACCTGACCGATGATTTCGGCGGTACTCAGGTTGCGGTTGAAGCCCTGCGTGGCGGTGGAGCAGAAGGTGCAGTTCAGACCGCAACCGACCTGCGAGGACACGCACAGCGTGCCGCGGCCCTTGTCCGGGATGTAGACGGTTTCGACGGCATTGCCGCCGTCCATGCCCAGCAGCCACTTGTGTGTGCCGTCCTCCGAACCCTTCTCGAACAGCACGTTTGGCGGCCTGACAACGCAAGACGCCGCGAGTTTGGCCCGCAGCGTCTTGCCGAGGTCGGACATGTTGTCGAAGTCGGTTTCATGACGGTGATAGATCCACTTCATCACCTGGTCCGCACGAAACGGCTTCTCACCCAGCTCGACAAAGAACGCTCGCAGCGCGTTGCGATCCAGGTCGAGGAGGTTGGTCTTGCCGTCGGTGGCGGTCATGTCGGTCATGTCCGGCTTCGTCAGTTGATCAGTGTCCTTAGCGTGAGCAGATCGCCGTGCTCGGGAAGAAATAGGCGATCTCGACCGCGGCGGTGTCTTCGCCATCGGAACCGTGAACGGCGTTGGCGTCGATGCTGTCGGCAAAGTCGGCGCGGATCGTGCCCGCAGCGGCTTCCTTCGGATTCGTCGCACCCATCAGCTCGCGGTTCTTTGCGATCGCGTCCTCGCCTTCGAGGGCCTGAACCATCACCGGGCCGGAAATCATGAACTCGACCAGCGCGTTGAAGAACGGGCGCTCACGGTGCACCGCGTAGAAGCCTTCGGCTTCGGCGCGCGACAATTGCTTCATCTGCGCTGCGATGACCTTCAGGCCGGCGTTCTCGAAGCGTGAGTAAATCTGGCCGATCACGTTCTTCGCGACAGCGTCGGGCTTGATGATGGAAAGGGTGCGTTGCAGCGCCATGGTGCAGACTTCTCCGTTGTCTTGATGGTGTGTCTTGAGTGGTTGCAACATCACAGCCGGCCGTTTCCCCGGTCCAGACGCGATGCCGTTTTTCGTCGTCCTGCGGACGCAGCGACGAAGACTTATCACGATAACACAGCAAACCGGCGTAAGGCGGGGTTTTTTTTGGGAAATTGCCCACGGTTCCGGACTCGGGGCGGGTAGCCGACGACTTCCATCCGGTTGACCCTCCGTGCCGTGCTGGCTAGCATTATCAAACAAACGTTTGAACCGATGCCGCGCCGCAGCGATGCCGGCGCGCCGCATCCCGCAGGGACGCCGCATGACCGCCACGCACTTCTCCACCAAAGACCGCATCCTCAGCGCCGCCGAGGCGCTGTTCGCGCAGCACGGCTTCGCAGGCACCTCGCTCCGGCAGGTGACCAGCCAGGCCGACGTGAACCTGGCGGCGGTCAACTACCACTTCGGCAGCAAGGAAAACCTGGTCAACGAAGTGTTTCGTCGCCGGCTCGACCAGCTGAGCCAGGAACGTCTCGATGCCCTGAAAGCCGCGCTGGACAAGGGCGAGGCGAGCTTGCCGGACATTCTCTCGGCCTTCGTGCGCCCTGCCCTCAACCTCACGCTGGACCGCCAGCATGGCGGTGCCGCCTTCGTCCGCGTACTGGCCCGCGCCTACGCGGAGAAGAACGAACGCCTGCGCAAGTTCCTGTCCGACAACTACGGGCATGTGCTGCGCGAATTTGCCAAGGCGATTGCCGCGCAGCTTCCGAATCTGGACAAGGAAACGCTTTACTGGCGCCTCGATTTCGTTGCCGGCGCACTGACTTACGCCATGGCTGACTTCGGGATGATCAAGCGCCCGGACGGCGTCAGCGAAAAGGACCACTGCGCCCGCAGCGCCGACCACCTGATCACCTTCGCCGCCGCCGGCCTGCAGGCCGGCTGATCGAAACATATCCAAATATTTCAAACGGATAGAAAATATGTCTGAGAAACTACTTGTGCGTCGTGCCGCCGTGCTCGGCGCCGGTGTCATGGGTGCGCAAATCGCCGCCCACCTCACCAACGCCGGTGTCGACACCGTGCTGTTCGACCTGGCCGCGAAGGAAGGCCCGAAGAACGGCATCGTCAACGCGGCCATCGCCCGCCTCGGCAAGCTGTCGCCAGCGCCGCTGGGCGAGAAGGGGCTGGCCAGCGCCATCACGCCGGCCAACTACGAGGAGAACCTCGACCTGCTCGCCGGCTGTGACCTGATCATCGAGGCCATCGCCGAGCGCATGGACTGGAAGAAGGACCTCTACGACCGCATCGAGAACCACGTCGCGCCGCACGCGATCCTGGCGTCGAATACCTCGGGCCTCGGCATCAATGAACTGGCCACCGTACTCCCTGAATCACTGCACCAGCGCTTCTGCGGCGTGCATTTCTTCAATCCGCCGCGCTACATGCACCTGGCCGAGCTGATCCCGACCCGCAAAACCGACCCGGCCGTGCTCGACCAGCTCGAGGAGTTCCTGACAACGACGCTGGGCAAGGGCGTGGTTCGCGCCAAGGACACACCGAACTTCATCGGCAACCGCATCGGCGTGTTCTCGATGCTGGCGACCATGCACCACACCGCCGAGTCCGGCCTCGGCTTCGACGTGGTTGATGCGCTCACCGGCCCGGCCATCGGCCGTCCGAAGTCGGCAACCTACCGCACCGCTGATGTTGTCGGCCTCGACACCATGTCCCACGTCATCGGCACCATGGCCAGCACCCTGCCCGACGACCCCTGGCATGCGCACTTCAAGACGCCCGAGTGGCTGTCCGCGCTGACCGAGAATGGCGCGCTGGGCCAGAAGACCGGCGCCGGCATCTATCGCAAGAAGGGCAAGACCATCGAGGTATTGGACCTGGCGGCGAAGGATTACCGCGAATCCGGTCAGCAGCCCAGCGAAGCCGTCGCCAGCATCCTCAAGAACCGGGATCCGGCCGAGCGCTTTGCCGCGCTGCGCACCTCCGACGACGCGCAGGCGCAATTCCTCTGGGCCTGCTTCCGCGACCTGTTCCACTACTGCGCCTGCCAACTGGAAAGCATCGCCGACAGCGCCCGCGAAGTGGACTTCGCCATCCGCTGGGGCTACGGCTGGAAGCTCGGTCCGTTCGAGACCTGGCAGGCCGCCGGCTGGAAGCGCATCGCCGGCTGGATCGCCGAGGACATCAATGCCGGCAAGGCAATGAGCAATGCACCGCTGCCGGACTGGGTGTTTGATGGCCGCGACGGCGTCCACGGTGCCGACGGCAGCTACAGCCCGGCCCGTGGTGCCGATGTGCCGCGCTCCGCGCTGCCGGTCTACCAGCGCCAGCGTTTCCCGGAGCCACTGCTGGGCGAGCCACAGCCGGATCGCGGCGAAACCGTGTTCGAAACCGACGCCGTCCGCATGTGGCACGACGGCGACCGCATCGCCGTGCTCGGCTTCAAGACCAAGATGCATACGGTCAGCGACGGCGTGCTCGACGGCATCCAGAAGGCCATCGGCATCGCCGAAACCGATTTCGACGGCCTGGTGATCTGGCAGGACAGCGAACCGTTCTCGGCCGGCGCTGACCTCAAGGGCGCGCTGGGCCTGCTGCAGGCCGGCAAGGTCGCCGAGTTCGATGCGATGATCGCCAACTTCCAGAAGACCAGCCAGTGCATCAAGTATTCGCTGGTGCCGGTGATCGCTGCGGTTCGCGGTATGGCGCTGGGCGGTGGTTGCGAGTTCCAGATGCACAGTGCGCGTACCGTGGCGGCTTTCGAGAGCTATATCGGCCTGGTCGAAGCCGGCGTCGGTTTGTTGCCGGCCGGTGGTGGCCTCAAGGAAATCGCGGTTCGCGCGTCAAAGGCAGCCGGTCGCGGCGGTGATGTCCATGCCGAACTGAAGCCCTACTTTGAGGCCGTCGCGATGGCCAAGGTTTCGGGCTCGGCGCTGGAAGCCAAGGCCATGGGCCTGCTGCGCCCGGATGACCTCATCGTCTACCACGCGCACGAACTGCTGCACGTTGCACGCACCCAGGCACGCGCGATGGCCGATGCCGGCTATCGCCCGCCGCTGCCGGCACGCAACGTCGAAGTGGCCGGCGACGTCGGCATCGCCACCTTCCAGATGATGCTGGTCAACATGCTCGAAGGCTATTTCGTCTCGCCACACGACAGCGAGATCGCCACCCGCATCGCCACGGTGATGTGCGGCGGTGCGGTGGATCGCGGTTCGGTGGTCGACGAGGAGTGGCTGCTGAACCTCGAGCGTGAACATTTCGTGACCCTGGCGCAGATGCCGAAAACGCAGGATCGCATCCAGCACACGATGACCACCGGCAAGCCACTCAGGAACTAGTGAGGGAAGCAAGGCGCGCTTTGCGCGCGAGGAAGTCAGGGAAATGCCGTACTGACTTCCTCACCCACTCACTCCCTCACTTTTCTCCGCAGGAGACCATCCAATGAGCAAGCAAATCCAGGACGCCTACATCGTCGCCGCCACCCGCACACCGGTCGGCAAGGCGCCGCGCGGCATGTTCCGCAATACCCGCCCGGACGACATGTTGGCGCACGTGCTGAAGGCTGCGCTGGCGCAGGCACCGGGCGTCGATCCTGAAAAGATCGCCGATGTCATCGTCGGCTGCGCCATGCCCGAGGGCGAGCAAGGCATGAACGTGGCGCGCATCGGCGCACTACTGGCTGGCCTGCCGGATGGCGTGCCGGCGCAGACCATCAACCGCTTCTGTTCCTCCGGTGTGCAGGCTGTGGCGCTCGCCGCGGACCGCATCCGTCTTGGCGAAGCGGACCTCGTGTTCGCCGCCGGCACCGAGAGCATGAGCATGGTGCCAATGATGGGCCACAAGATCGCCATGAACCCCAAGGTGTTCGAAGGCAATGACAACGTCGCCATCGCCTACGGCATGGGCATCACCGCCGAAAAAGTGGCCGAGCGCTGGAAGGTGTCGCGCGAAGACCAGGACGCATTTGCCCTGACTTCGCACCAGCGCGCCCTCGCCGCCCAGGCCGCCGGCGAGTTCAGGGACGAGATCAGCCCCTACAACATCATTTCGCGCCAGCCGGACCTGTCCGGCAACGCCATCGCCGTGCGCGAATTCCTCGCCGAAAATGACGAAGGCCCGCGTGCCGACAGTTCCGCCGAAGGCCTGGCCAAACTGCGTCCGGTGTTCCGCAACGGCCAGTTCGGCGGCAGCGTGACCGCGGGCAACAGCTCGCAGATGTCCGACGGCGCCGGCGCGGTGCTGCTGGCCTCCGAGCAGGCGGTGAAGGATTACGGCCTGACGCCGCTGGCGCGCTTCCTGTCGTTCTCGGTGGCCGGCGTTGAACCGGAAGTGATGGGCATCGGCCCGATCGCCGCGATCCCGAAGGCGCTGGCAGCGGCCGACATTTCAAAGGATCAACTGGACTGGATCGAACTCAACGAAGCCTTCGCCGCGCAGTCGCTGGCGGTGATGCGCGATCTCGAACTCGACCCGGACAAGGTCAATCCACTGGGCGGTGCCATCGCGCTGGGCCACCCGCTGGGTGCTACCGGCGCCATCCGTGCCGCCACGCTCGTTCACGGCCTGCGCCGGCGCCAGCAGAAGTACGGCATGGTCACCATGTGCATCGGCACCGGCATGGGCGCGGCGGGGATCTTCGAAGCGCTTTGATCGAGCGTTTCCACGGTACCGAAAACGGCGCCGCGATGGCGCCGTTTTCGTATCGGTTCACAGCAGCGGCGACATCAGCCGGGCGAAAGCTTCCGGCAGGCGCTGCCAGACAGAACGCTCGCGCCAGGCCTTCGGCTCAACCTCGACCGCGGATTCGAGGTCGCTGCGCATGACCTGCTCCAGCTCGCTGCAGATCGCCGTGTCGCGCAGGCAAACGGCAGCCTCGAAGTTGAGCCGGAAACTGCGATGGTCGAAATTGGCGCTGCCGATGATGACCAGCTCGTCGTCGGCCAGCATGGCCTTGCTGTGCAGCATGCGCGGCCCGTATTCGAAGATGCGCACGCCGGCCGGCGCCAGTTCGTCGAAGTAGGAACGCGCCGCCCAGGTCACCAGCAGGCTGTCGCTGCGACGCGGGAGGATCAGGCGCACGTCGACGCCGCGTAGTGCGGCAGAAGTCAGTGCCATCATTGCGGCCTCGCCCGGTACGAAGTAAGGCGTCGCCAGCCACAGTCGCTGTTTCGCAGCATGGATGGCGGACACCCAGGCGCGATGGATCGATTCCCAGCGATCATCCGGCCCGGAGGCGATCAGTTGCGCCGACATATCACCCTGCCCCGCGTCATGATCACGGTGATCCGCCTCGCGTTCCAGCAAGCGAGTTCGCAGGCGTCGCGTATAGGCCCAGTCCTCGATGAACAGTTGTTGCAAGGAACGCACGATGCGCCCCTCCACCCGCAGGTGCAGATCACGATAGGCATCCTTGCGGCGCCTTTCATCCTCGTCGTCGGTGACGTTGATGCCGCCGGTGAAGCCAATACGGCCGTCAATGACGACGATCTTCCGGTGGCTGCGCAGGTTCAGCCAGGGCTTGCGCCAGAAGCGCCAGACTCGCAGCCGATGGAACCATTGCACCTCGCCGCCGGCGTCGGTCAGCTCCTTGAACCAGCCAGCGCGCATGCCGAAACCGGAGCCCAGCGCATCGAGCAGCAACCGCACCTTTACGCCGCGCTTCGCGGCCGCGATCAGCGCATCACGCACGGCCGTGCCGCTGCGATCGGCAGCGAAAATGTAGTACTCGGCATGCACGTGGCGTCGTGCCTTGCCGATGGCTTCGATCAGGGATTCGTAGGTCTGCCCGCCATCCACCAGCAGGTCGACGCGGGTCGCGGTGGTCAGCGGAAAACCGCTGCTGCCCACCAGCAGGCGTGCGAAGTCATTGTCGGTGCAATCGAGCTCCGCCTCAGTCAGATCGCGTTCGCAGCGTGTTCGCGCGCGCCGTCGCTGTTGGCGATGGATGCGTTGCGGGCCGAACAGGTAGTAAACCAGCAGGCCGACGTAAGGCAGCAATGCCAGTCCGAACAGCCAGCTCAGCGTGGCCGCCGGTTCGCGCTTCTGCAGCACGATCCAGATCGCCAGCCACAGCAGGTAGCCGACCCAGGCCACGCTGAGGTAGCTGCCGATATACGGGATCGCCCAGAACGCGTCCCAGATTTCGTTGAAGGCACCCATCAGCGGTGAGCGGCGGCCCGAGGAGTCAACAACCGCAGGTTATCGCGTTGGGCATGGGCTGGTGTGGCGGTCGTGTTCAGCGTCGCCCTTCGCGCCAGTCCTTCCAGGCGTCGCGGGTCTGCAGCCACCAGTAGTTGAGCTGTGCGGCGACATAGCCAAACGGCTTGAATGCGCTGTCGGGCTGATACTCGGCGAAGTCCTTCCAGCGCTGATCACCTTCGGCAATGGCCGAGGCGATCAATTCGCCGCCCCAGGCTGTCGGTGCCACGCCGTGACCGCCGAAGGCATGCACCATCCACAGGCCCGGTTCGAGCTCGCCCTGCTCCAATGGGCCGATCTGCGGCATCTGCGCCCGCGAGTAGCCCATCAGGCCGGACCAGGCGTAGTCGATGCCGACGCCGCGCAATGTCGGGAACACGCGCAGCAGGTCGGTCATCAGGATGTCCTTCGCCTGCTCGGGTGACGGATCACGCACGGTGATTCGCCCGCCCCAGAGCAGGCGGCCGTCCTTCAGCGGGCGGTAGTAGTCGAAGGCGAAGCGGGTGTCATAGACCGCCGCGGTGGTGTCCATGATGTCGGTCATGCGCGAGCCCAGCGGTTCGGTGACCATGACGTAGGTCGAGATCGGCAGAATGCTGCGATCAAGCCGCGGCGCGAAACCGCCGAGATAGCCACCACAGGCATGCACGACTCGCCTGGCCGCCACCTCGCCTTCGGCGGTTTTGACGCGCCAGCCACTACCCGCACGGCACAGTCCGATCACCGGGCTGCGTTCGTGAATGGCTACGCCCTGTCGTGCCGCCGCCTGCCCCAGGCCAATCGCGTAGTTCAGCGGATGGATGTGCAGCGCTGACGATTCATACAGTGCGTCGCTGTAGCGTTCAGTATGGATGCGTTGACGCAACTCGGTCTGCGGCATCCAGCGCCAGTCCACGCCGTAATGTTCGGCCAGCTCACGCTGGCGTCCGCGCAGCATTTCCGGATCACGGAACCAGTTGGCCCAGATCACACCGCCTTCGACCGGATCGCACGGAATGGCGTATTGCGCGGCGCGGCGACGGATGCTGTCCACACCCCACAGCGTGCCGTCGTACATGCGTTTGGCCTTCTCTGGCCCCTGGCTGCGGCGCAGCGCGGTCTCGCCCAGCGAGTAGCCACCAAAGGCAAAACCGCCGTTGCGACCGGACGCGCCGTGCCCAAGCTCACCAGCTTCCAGCAGCATCACGCCCTGGTGTCCGCGCTCGGCCAAGCCGATGGCGGTGTTGAGCCCGGCAAATCCGCCGCCAACAATCAGCGTGTCGACCTCATGTCGACCACGAAGCGGCGCGAACGGATCGTAGGCCGTCGCGGTGGCGCGGTAATAGCTGTTGGCAGGCGTCGAGGCGCGCATCTTGGAAGCGACCGTCTCTCTCGGATCAGGTCTCGTGGACGCCCAGTTCGTCCAGTGCGCGCTGCATCGCGACACGGGCATCGTCACTGATGGTCTCGTGGTCCAGCGCGTAACGAATGGTCGCCTCGACCAGGCCGATATGGCTGCCGCAGTCAAATCGCGTGCCCTGAAAGCGGTAGGCCAGAACCCTGTCTTGCGCCGCCAGCCTTGCGATGGCATCGGTCAGCTGGATCTCGCCACCGGCGCCCGGCGTGGTGGATTCCAGCAGGTCGAACACGCGTGGGCTCAACACGTAGCGGCCGACCACGGCCAGCGTGCTCGGCGCGTCTTCGGGCTTCGGCTTCTCGATCATGGCGGTGATGCGACCGCGGCGGTTTTCGAAGGCCTCCGTGGCGACAATGCCGTAGCTGCCGGTCTGCTCGGCTGGCACGTCCTGCACGGCAATCACGCTGGCGCTGGATGACTCGGCCACGTCGCACATCTGCTTCAGCGCGCCGGGGCCATTGTTCCAGATCAGATCATCCGGCAGCAGCACCGCGAACGGCTCATCGCCGACAACGGGTTTGGCGCAGAGCACGGCGTGCCCCAGGCCCAGCGCTTCGGCTTGAGTGACGAACACGGCCCGCACATGCGAAGGCAGCACGCCGCGAACAACGTCCAGCAACTCCTGTTTGCCTCGTGCCTGCAGCCGCTGCTCCAGCTCGTAGGCCGTGTCGAAGTAGTCGGCGATGGCGTGCTTGTAGCGGTTGGTGACGAATACCAGCGTGTCGCAGCCGGCGGCCACGGCTTCGTCGACGGCGTACTGGATCAGCGGCCGATCGATCACCGGCAGCATTTCCTTGGGAACGGTCTTGGTCGCCGGCAGGAAGCGGGTGCCCAGTCCAGCGACCGGAAACACCGACTTGCGCACGGGGCCGAAGGCCGGCCTTGAAGTCTCGGAAGTCATGGAAGTCCTTTTCTACGGTTTGCCTGGTCGCTACGCGGCGCCACCACGCGCGCCCAGCAGCGGAACGGCGACGCTTTCGCGGTCGAATTCCGGCACCAGCGTACGCAGGCATTGTTCCAGCGCGGTTTCATCGTAGGCGGCCACCGCCTGCTGCGCCTGGTTGAGGACGCTGTCCAGCGTCTCCGACGCCACCGAGCGCGCCCGCGCCAGCATGATCTTCGGATGCGCCGTGTTCCCGTACGCTTCCTGCGGGTGGAACAGCTCTTCGAACAGCTTCTCGCCGGGGCGCAGCCCGGTATAGGCGATCTTGACCTCGCGACCGGGCTGGCGTCCGGCCAAACGGATCATCTGCTCGGCGAGGTAGCTGATCTTCACCGGCTCGCCCATGTCCAACGCGAACACTTCGCCGCCCTCGCCCAGCGCGACGGCCTGCAGGATCAGTTGGCTGGCTTCCGGAATCGTCATGAAGTAACGCGTGACTTCCGGATGGGTGACGGTAACGGGTCCGCCACGCTGGATCTGCTCGCGGAACAGCGGCACCACGCTGCCGGCGGAATCCAGCACGTTGCCGAAGCGCACGGTGATGAAACGCGTGCGGTCCGAACGCGCCGCCAGCGACTGGCAGACCATCTCGGCCACGCGCTTGCTGGCACCCATCACGTTGGCCGGGTTCACCGCCTTGTCAGTGGAAATCAGCGCGAAACACTCGACGCCATAACGTACTGCTGTCAGCGCCAGTGTTCGCGTCGCCAGCGCATTGTTGCGAACGGCCTCGCGCAGCTGGTTTTCCAGCAGCGGCACGTGCTTGAAGGCCGCTGCGTGGAAAATCATTTCCGGTCGTCGTTCGCGCATCACCGCATCGCAGGTTGCGGCGTCGCCCGCATCGCCGAGGCGCATGTCCAGCAGCAGCTCGGGAAACTCCGCCCGCAGTTCCTGCTCCATGCGGTAGAGGTTGTATTCAGAGGTTTCCAGCACCGCCAGCGAAGCCGCGCCGAGGCGCGCGATCTGACGACAAAGCTCGGAACCGATCGATCCACCACCGCCCGTCACCAGTACGCGCTGGCCACTGATGCCGGTGCGGATCGCGGTCCAGTCCAGCGACACCGGCTCGCGGCCGAGCAGATCCTCGATCGCCACCGGCTTCAGTTCATTGAAGCGTGAGCGTCCTTCGACCACGTCCTGCAGACGCGGCACGGTGCGGAACGGTAGGCCGGTTTCCTCGCACAGTTCAACCACGCGCTGCATCTGCTGGTTGTTCGCTGACGGGATGGCGATCAGCAGCATGTCGGCGGCGACTTCGCGTGCCAGCTCCGGGATGCGCTCGATGACGCCCAGCACCGGGATGCCGTGCAGTCGCGCACCACGCAGGACGCGGGAATCATCGACGAAACCGACAAAGCGATAGCGGTTCTCGCGCTTGAGGTCGCGCACCAGCGCCTCGCCGGCATGGCCGGCACCAATCACCAGCACGCGCATCGCCGGCACGTTGCCGCCGTCGCCGTGACGACTGTCTTTCCAGAAGCGGTAGGCCATGCGCGGCAGGCCGAGCAGCAGGATCAGCGCCACCGGATACATCACCAGCACCGAACGCGGCACGCCATCCAGGCGCGAGAACAGGAACAGGCCCAACGAAATCGCCAGCGCACCGACCACGGCTGCGCGCGCGATGTTCCAGAGATCCGGCAGGCTGGCGAAACGCCACAGGCCGCGATACAGGCCGGTCCACCACAGCACCAGACCCTGTGCCACCAGCACGATCAACACCTCGCTGGAGAACCAGGGCACTTCACGAAGATCCGGCGCCATGCTGATGCGCAGGCGGTTGGTACCGATCCATGCCAGCCAGACCATCAGCAGGTCATGCAGCACCACCGCCAGGCGCGGATGGATCAGGCCGAACAGTCGTGCGACGCGATTCACTCAGCGCTCCGCAGACGCGTCGACAGCCAGCGTCGCGCCAGCAGCCAGACCAATGCCAACAGCAACCACTGCCCGGCCCACAGCCAGGCCCACCACGCGGGATGGCGAAGCAGCAGGAGCACGGCAGGCACGACGAATAGCAGGTTGCATGCGAGGTAGATCGCGACGATTCGGGGGTGCGACAGGCCGCTGCGATGCAGCCACTGATAGAGGTGTTCGCGATGCGGAGTGTACCACCGCGCCCCGCGCAGCAGCCGTGAAAGCAAGGTCAGTCCGGCATCCATGAGGAACGGCGCGGCGATGATCGGCCACAACGCCCAGCCCCAGCGTCCATCGGCGAACCCGAGCACTGCGACCCCGGCCAACACGAAACCCAGCGATGTGCTGCCAACGTCACCGAGAAAAATACGAGCCCTCGGCAGGTTGAACGGCGCGAAACCCAACAGTGCGGCGAACAGCAGAAGCGCCAGCAGCAGCGACACGATGCTTCCCGACATCCACGCCGCCGTCGCCAGCAGCAGCGCCGACACCGAACTCTGCATCACCGCGATGCCGTCGATGCCGTCCATGAAGTTCCAGAAGTTGATGGCCAGCAGCAGGGCGAAGACCAGCAACAGACGCTGCGCCAGTTCGATGATGCCGTCGCCAAGCCCCATGATGCCGAACACCAGCAAACCGGCTGCCAGCAGGTGGACCGCAACCCTCGGCAGTATCGGCAACGACCGGTGATCATCGATCCAACTGATCGCAGCGACAAGAACCGTGGACAACAGCAGCCAGCCGGCAGAAGAAACCGGTTCGCCGAGAACGCCGCCCAGACTGAACGCCGACAACAGCCAGGCCATGACGGGTCCGATGCCCCCGCCGCGCGGTGTCGCTGTCGTGTGGCTGCGGCGTTCGCCCGGTACATCGAGCAGCGCCCGACGGCGCGCGTAGACCAGCGCCAACCAACTGAACAGGACCGAGGCCGCCGTCACCAGTGGCAGCACAACTAGCAATGGCAGGTCGGCATCCACGCCGAAGAACGCCCTACTCGCCGACCGCGCCGTGGATCGGCTTCACCGTGCCCCAACTCTTGCAGCTTGGGCAGTGCCAGTGATGCGCTCGTGCGCCAAAGCCACAGCGCTGGCAGCGATAGGACGGCGATCCGGACAG
>JAWLAW010000025.1:0-33852 GCA_041395265.1 Lysobacteraceae bacterium | reverse complement strand
TTCGCCCTGAATCCCGACTACTCGAAGCCGTCACTGAAGATCGCGCTCCCGGGTGACGTCCCGCCGCGGAACTCCACATCCACCGTCGTCGCCTGGTAGATGCCGATCTGGCAACTGCTGCTGCCGGTTCCTTCGCCGTTGATGACCGCACCTGGCCCACTGCAGCCGGTCCAGTGGATCGTGCTGCCGCCGGCTCCCGTCGCCGTGAGCGTGATGCTGCTGCCGTGGCTGATCGGCTGGCTGTGGCCAACGTTGTTGGCCGGGTAGCTGTAGCTGATACCGCCGTGATCGCTGGCAATGCCACCGCTACCGCCGCCGCCGGCATTCACCGTCAGCACCGATTGCTCGCGTGTGTAGGTAACGGTCAGGCTGTTGTCCTGTGTCGGGCTGCCAATCTCGCAGGTGGCGAACGCCGTGCCGTTGCCAGTCAGTACCATGCCCTGCGTCGCATCGTCGCAACCACCGATGCTGACCAGACTGTCACTGCTGCTGGCCTCGAACAGCAGCGAACCCGCATCTGCCGGATACCGAGCGCTGTACTGTGATGAGAACTGCGGATAGAGCGTCTGCAGGCCGTGGTAGACATCGTTGAATGCACCACTGCCGTTGCCATCGAGGTCGACGCTGACGTTATGGGCCGGGAAGAAGTTGGCGATGCAGTTCTTGTTGGTATCCAGCGTGACGGTGAGGGAACTGCTCTGCGAAGGACAGTCACCACTCCAGCCGCGGAACACCGAATGGCCGTCGGGAACCACAATCAGATCAACGTCGGTGCCGGTGAAGAATGCATGGCTGCAGCTCGCACCACAGTCGATGCCGGTCGGTGACGAGGTCACGGTACCGTCGCCGCTGCCAACCTTGGTCACCGTCAGGGTGCGCGTACCACCGATCACGATGCCGGTACCGAACTTCAGGCTGACCGCCCGGTCCTGTTGAATGTTGCTGAACGTGCAGGTCGCCGTGCCGCTGAGTTGACCAGTAGCCGTTCCGCCCTGTGATTCGCAGTCCTCGAAAACGGCGTGATAGCTGAAGGAATCGGTGACCTGGGCGGTAATGGTCACGTCGTCGCCGGGGACGATGTCAGCCACCACACGCTGGGTTCCGCCCAACGGATAGACCCAGTTCAGGCTGGGGCCGTAGTTCGATTCCACGCTGCCCTGGCCACCACCGCTGGCGTTGATGATCAGGCGATGCGTCTTCGGCTGGAACTCCGCCGTGCAGCTGAAGCTGGTCTGGCCGCTGATCGCCAGCTGCGTGCCCGGACTGCTGCCACTGCAGTCACCACCCCAGCCAACGAACACCGTGTCACTGGACGGCGCGGACAGGAAACCGATGGTGGTTCCATCGTCGAAGCCGGCGCTGTTGCTGCTGCAGCCCACGCCGCAGCTCAGACCGGACGGCAGTGAGGACACCGAGCCCGTGCCGGAGCCGAGCTTGTTGATGGTCACCTGTCGTTTCGGAACGCCGCTGTACTCGTCGGCACCGATGTCGACGGCGAGCGACAGTGTTCGCGACTGTCCATCCATGTCGGTGGCAGGCAGGTTGGCGCTGGTGCCACTGCCAATGTCGATCAGGTTTGAGCCGGCATCGAGGTGGAAGTCCTCGTTGGCCGCGTCGACAAAGCCGGGCACGGTGGCGATGTTGTTGCCGACATCCAGCGTGCTGCTGCTCGCGCCGTTGAAGATGTTCCCGGCGAAGAAATCGTTGTAGCGCACGGTAACGCTGGCATTGATGTCACCGGCGATGCGCAGGTCGCTGTCGCCCTGGATGTTCACCGTGGTCGGGTTGTCCCAGATGATGTTGTTGTACAGCGTCACCACGTTTTCGTAGTGGCCGGTCTCGATATCAACGGCGGCACCTTGATTGGAGCTCATCGCCACCGGGTTTTCGGTCACGGTGTTGTTGAGCAGATGCAGCTGGGCGTCTTTCCACAGGCGTGCATGGATGGCCGAACCGCTGCCGGACTGGCCCATCCACAGCAGGGTCTCGTTGTCGAACAGACGGTTGTTGCGTGCGCGCACGCGCAGCTTTTCATGCAGGTACAGGTGCATGCCCGCGCCCGGAGCAGCCGTTGCGACGTTGCGCGCGAACTGGTTGTTGTCGATGTCGACCCTCGAAATGAAGGTGTCGATTATGGATTGGGCACGCTCCAGATAAAGGCCGCCACTGCATTCGCTACCGTCGTTGTTGAGGAACTGGTTGCCAACAACGCGCGAGTTGACCACAGGGCCACCGGGAATGTCGGCACGCAGCCGCACCGACAGGCCACCGGCGTAAGAGCCTTGGCTGCAGCTGTTGCCGGAGAAGTTGTTGCCTTCCATATCGACCGTGGATGCCTCAACGTGCACGCCACCCTGCGCCATGCTGGCAACGCCGTTGCGGTTGGCAAGGAACTCGTTGTCGTGAATCTCGGCGTGTTCGGCTTCCAGCCGCAGGCCACCGGGATCGTTGTCGAGGAACAGACTGTCCCGCACCACGGCGGCACCGCTCTGCGTACGGACACGAAGACCGCCGGTGCCCGGGTGGGTATATTCGTGCGTGTTCCTCTCGTTGCCCCAGAGCGTGACATCCTCCACCGTGATGTCACCGCCTTCGCTGTCGAGGCTGAGGGCGCTGTTCCACACCGGACTGCGCCATTCACCTTCGCTGTAGCTGGCATCGCTGTTGCGGATCTGGATGCCTTGCACGCTGAGGTCTCCGTGACGACTCTTCAGGCCGATGTAGATCTCGCCCCCGTTGCCATCGAACAGGCCGCTACCGCCGTCGACACGGATGCCGAAATCACGATCAAGGTCGGAGGCGTCCGGGTAGTAGTTGAAGGTCGCCGCACCGATGAAGGTGGAGGGGGCGACCAGGATCACCTGGTCGTCGGTGCCGTTGCCTTCGGCGATGCGGATGGCATCAGCCAGATGGCAGGGAGCGCCCAGGGTGCAGCTGGTGGCCATCGGATCCAGCGCGGCGTCGCTGGTGACGTAGAGCGAAGCTGCGCTGGCTGCGGTCGTGCAGTTCAGAAAGAGGATGATGCTGGCGATAAGCGCATTCAGGCGCCGCGTGTTGCTGGGCATTGCAATGTCTCCTGTGCCGGCCATGAGCATGGTTGGCACGGGATACAGCAGGATTGATGCCAGCCGCTGGCTATCGCTTCAAATCAATGGATTAGGTGACATCCGGACTTGCGCCAGCGGGTTCTTGCGAGTTGTCAGTCCCGCTGGTGGCACGGATCCGGGCACGGAAAAGCAGAGTGGTTCCATTTCTGGGACTCGCGAGCGCCCGGCTGCCGGATTCGGCGGTCAGGCGTGCTCGCTCAGCAGCCTGCCGGCGCCGGCTTCGAGCAGGGCTTCGGCCACGGCGATGCCCAGCGCGACGGGGGCATCGGCGCGGCCTTGTGCGTCCTGGCGCAGCAGTTCACCGGTGGCGGCATCGCCGACCAGGCCGCTGAGTCGCAGCCGTTCGCCATCGCGTTCGGCGTAGGCAGCAATGGGCACCTGGCAACTGCCCTGCAGCCGGCGTGTCATCGCGCGCTCCGCATCGACGCGGATGGCAGTGTCTTCGTCATGCAGACCGTTCAGCAAGTCACGGATGGCATGATCACCCGCACGGATCTCGATGGCGATGGCACCCTGTGCGGCCGCCGGCAACCAGTCTGGCGCGGCGAGGCGCTCGCGGATGCGCTCATCGAAGCCAAGACGCTGCAGGCCAGCGGCAGCAAGGATGATGGCATCGAAGTCGCCATTGTCGAGCTTGGCCAGCCGCGTGTTGACGTTGCCGCGCAGGTCAAGCAATTCCAGATCGGGACGACGCGCACGTAGCTGTGCCTGGCGTCGCAACGATGACGTGCCGACCCGCGCGCCCCTGGGCAGCGCCTCGAAGCGGTCAAAGCGGTTGCAGACGAAGGCATCGAACGGGTCGGCGCGCTCAAGAATGGCGCCGATGGCGAAGCCGGGCTCCAGCTCCATCGGCACGTCCTTCAGCGAATGCACGGCGATGTCGGCGTGACCGGCCTGCATCGCGACCTCCAACTCCTTCAGGAACAGCCCCTTGCCACCAATCTGTGCCAGCGGTCGATCCAGCACCTGGTCGCCGCGCGTGGTCATCGGCACCAGCTCGATGGCCAGCGCCGGATGCAGTTCACGCAGGCGCGACGCAACGTGTTCGCTTTGCCAGAGGGCGAGCGCACTCTGGCGCGTGGCAATGCGCAATCGGTCAGGCATCGTCATGCTCACCGACCGCGCACGTGCTGGCGCAACCCGGGCAGGCTGCGACGGCTGACCTCGAGCTCCACGTCGACGCTGCGCAGCAGCGCGTGCGTGTGGCCGTCGGCGTCGCGACGCAGCTCCAGCAGTTCGGTGGCGGCAATCAGGCAGTTGCGGTGGATGCGCAGGAAGCGTTCGCCGAACTCCTGTTCCAGCGACTTCAGCGACTCCTCGATCAGGTCTTCGCCGCGCGCATGGTGGACGATGGTGTACTTCTCCTCGGCCTGCAGGTAGTGGACCTCCTGCACCGGAATCAGGCGCAGGTTGCCGCGCAGGCGCGCGCACAGGTGTGTTCGCGGCTGCCCTTCCGGGTTGACTGCCGCCTGCAGCCCGACCAGTTGCTCGCCACGCAGACGCGCCGAGCGTTCCAGTGCCTGCTGCAGTCGCTCGCCGCGGATCGGTTTGACCAGGTAATCCACCGCGCGCGCATCGAATGCCGCCAGCGCGTGTTCGTCGAAAGCAGTACAGAACACCACCGCCGGCGCCGGATCCAGTTCGTTGATGATGCGCGCCGCTTCCAGACCATCCATCACCGGCATGGCGATGTCGAGCAGCACCACATCCGGCTTCAATTCATCGGCGCGCTCAACGGCCTCACGACCATTGCTTGCCTCGCCGACCACGGCATGGCCACCGATGTCATCGAGCAGGTAGCGAAGGCGCTCGCGCGCGAGCGGTTCGTCGTCAACGACCAGCAGTCTCATGGCGAATGCACTCGTGGTTTCGGTGTGGAATCCGTGCTGGATTCGGACGCGGACGACGCGATCAACGGCAACCGCAGCTCGCCTTCATAGTAATCGGCATGCCGCTGGAAGGTCACGCGCACCTCGTCGCCAAAGCGATGCCGAAGGCGCTGCTCGATGCTCTGCTGCGCATGTGCGTTGCCCTTCGGCGCCGCCTGGGGCGGCGTCGGATTGCCGACACGGATGCACAGTTCGCGACCTTCCCGGAACGCCTCGATGCGGATCACGCCACCGGCTTCCAGGCGCGCGATGCCGTGGATCACCGCGTTCTCGACCAGCGGCTGCAGCACCAGCCGCGGCATCGCGAAATCGCGTGGAAGGTCGTTCGCGAGCCGCCAGTCAAGCTGCAGGCGGTCTCCCAGCCGCAGCTTCTCCACCGCCAGGTAGCGTTCGAGCAGGGTCAATTCCTCGTCCAGCGTGGCGTCGCCCTGCCCGGCACCCAGCGCGGCGCGGAACAGGTCGGCCAGGTCTTCCAGCGCGCGCTCGGCCGTAGGCGGATCGCGACGCACCAGGCTGGCGATGCTGTTGATGCTGTTGAACAGGAAGTGCGGGCGGATCCGCGCCTGCAGCGCGCGCACCTCGGCCTCGGCCTTGGCCTGGATCTGCATCGCCCACTGCTGCTGCACGTAGAAGTAGTGCAGCGTGGCCGCGCTGACCACCGCAGTCACCGCGGCGCAGCCGAAAATGAACTCGCCACGCTGCCCCTGCGGCAGCGTCAAACCGAGCTGCAGCTGGTTATCGACCACATGCAGCAGCAGACCACCGAGCGCTGCCACCGCCACCGGCAGCAGCCAGGCGAGCGCGGCACCCAGCAGGACCGGCAGTCGCTGCAGTAGTGCGGCGCCACGACAGAGCAACAGTCCGCTGGCCAGTGCCAGCCACTGCGCGAACAGGCTGGCGCCGGCGAATCGCGGGATGTCCCATTTCGAGGACGGTGTCAGCGCCAGCACCAGGATCGCGCTCTCCGCAGCCACCATGATGGTGAGCAGCGCCGGCAGCCGGCACAGGTCCGGCAACCAGGCGCGCGGGTGGGCGGCGCTGTCCATCGTCACATCGCGCTGAAGCGCCCGCTCAACCACCGGGCGATGTCGCCGATCTCCTGCGCCGACACCGAATGCGGCATCGGGTAGCTATGCCATTCGACGTCCAGCCCCAGCGTGACCAGCTTGTCGCGGCTCATCAGACCCAGCGCCTGCGGCACCACCGGGTCCAGTGAACCGTGGCCCATGAAGGTCGACAGGCCCTCGCTCGCCTCGGACTGCTCGTCCACGCTCTTTTCGGCCATCGGCAGGTAGGTGGACAGCGCCATCAGTCCGCCCAGGCGATTCGGATGACGCAGCGCCGCTGCCATCACGATGGCGCCACCCTGCGAGAAACCAGCGAGGATGATGCGCTCGTCGGGAATGCCACGCTGGTTCTCGCGAGCGATCAGTGCTGTCAGTTGGGCGATGGATTCGCGCACGCCCGCCTCGTCCTGGCGCATCGCGATCTCGGTGCCGAGGATGTCGTACCAGGCACGCATCTGCATGCCGCCGTTGATGGTCACCGGGCGCACCGGCGCATGCGGAAACACGAAGCGGACGGGCGGCCAGTCGCGCTCCACCAGTTGCGGCACGATGGGCTCGAAGTCGTGGCCGTCGGCGCCGAGGCCGTGCAGCCAGATCACCGCCCACTGCGGATTGGGGCCGGTTTCGGTTTCGATGGCGGGGAGAAGCAGGCTGCTGTCAGTCATGCGGATTCGCGGATGGATTCATCGATATTGGCAGCGCGCAGGATAGCAGGCGGCCGCAGCAGATCCTCGCGGGAACATCGCCCTGTCTCGACCGCTGCGACCCGGATCGGCCACACTGCCGGCTCATAGCAGAAGCCGCTCCGCTGACCCAGCATGTTCTTCCTCCACCACGGCAACGACATCGACGGCCTGGCCATCGATCTCGCCACGCGACTGGCCGAGCCGCGCGATCTCGCGTCCGTGCTGCAGCCGGAAGTGGTGCTGGTGCCGCACGCCGGCCTGCAGCGCTGGCTGCAGTTCCGCCTGGCCGAGCACAACGGCGTGGCGGCGAACATCCGCTTCCTGCGTCCCGGCGAGCTGGTCTGGAACCTGCTGCGCGCCGCTGCGCCGTCGCTGGGCCATGAGTCGCTGCCGGAACAGTCGCCCTGGGACGCCGAGCGCCTGCGCTGGCGGCTGCTGCACGGCTTCGAGGACCTGGCGACGCTACCGACCTCACTGCAGGACTACCTGCGCGGTCGCGATACCGATGCCGAAGACGATCCGGTGCGCGCCTTCCAGCTCGCCGACGAACTGGCCACCGTGTTCGACAAGTACCAGGCCTGGCGGCGCGAGGACGTCATGCGCTGGCAGCGTGGCGAGATCGCTGATGCCAGCGACTGGCAGGCGCGGCTGTTCCATCAGCTGTCCGCTGACATCGATTCGCCATCGCGCGCGGCACTGCTGGACGGCTGGCTGCGCCGTTTTGGCGATGGCCACCACACGCCGCCCGAATTGCCGCCGCGATTGTTCGTCTTCGGCTGTCTCAACGTGTCGCCGGACGTGCTGCGCCTGCTCGGCATCGTCGGCCAGCACATCGACACGCGCTTCTACATGCCGACGCCCTGTGCCGAGTACTGGGGCGACGTGAAGAACGAGTGCGAGCGGCTTCTGGAAGTCGGCATCGACGCCTTCGGCGCCGAGGAAAACCGCCTGCTGTCGCGCATGGGTCGTGCTGGTCGCGACATCGTCGCGCAGATCTTCAGCTACGAGCAGGTGCAGCCGGCCGACGAGCTCGAAACGCTGCACGAACCCGACCCGCAGCGCTCGCTGCTGTCGCGCCTGCAGTCCGATGTGCTGTGGCGACGCGATGCCCATTCGCAGGACAGCAACGCGCCCGGCATGGCCAATTCGGCGCTGGCCGATGACGGCAGCCTGCGCATGCATGCCTGCCACAGCCGGCTGCGCGAGATCGAGGTACTGCATGACCAGTTGCTCGCGCTGCTGCAGCCGCGAGACGACGGCCAGCCGCCGCTGCGCCCGCGCGACATCGCCGTGCTGGCACCGGACATCGACGCCTATGCCGACGCCATCCACGCCGTGTTCGGCAGCATCGACACGGGTGACCCGCACCACATTCCCTACAGCCTCGCTGACCAGGGCCTGCTTGCCGAGCATCCATTGCATGGGTTGTTCCTGCGGTTGTTGGACCTGGCGGCTTCAGCGCATCCCCTGAGCGAAACGCTGGACCTGCTGGCGCTGCCGGCCATGCAGAAAAAACTGGGCATCGATGCGTCAATGGTTTCACGGATCGGCGACTGGCTTTACGAGGCCGGCGTGCGCCACGGCCGCGGCGGCAAGGACGCCGAACCCGACGCCTTCAGTTGGCGTTTCGGCAATGACCGCCTGCTGCTGGGCATGGCGAGCGGTGATGATGACGGGCTGCTTGATGGCATCGCCGCACTACCGCGCATCGAAGGTGCCAGCAGCGAAGCACTGGATGCCATGCTGCAACTCAATGCGCTGATCGACCGGCATGCCGCCGTGCTGGCGCAGCCGAAAACCGCAGCACAATGGCAGCAGGCACTGCTGCGCCTGATCGACGACCTGCTGCCCGTCGACAACGATGACGAGAACGGCCTGCGCGCACTGTCGACGCTACGTGCGCAGATCCAGGACTGGGCAGCGTCGGTGAACAGCGTCGACGCTGACTGGCGACTACATCGCGAAACCATTCGCGCGGCGCTACGCCAGCAGATCGAGGCCTTGCGTCCGCGTCAGGCGCTGCTCGGCGGCGGCGTCAGTTTCGCCGGCATGGTGCCGCTGCGCTGCGTGCCGTTCCGCGTGATCTGGGTGCTGGGCATGAACGACGGCGACTATCCGCGTCGCGAGCCCGGTGGTGACCTCAATCGCCTGTTGTCCGATCTGCGCGACCCGAAGCGGCGCCGCCTCGGTGATCGCTCGGTGCGCGAGGACGACCGCTTCCTGTTCCTGCAGTTGCTGTGCGCGGCACAGGATCACTTCCATGTGAGCTACATCGGCTTCGATGCAAAAAGCGGTGCCGAACTGCCGCCCGCCGCGCCGGTGCTGGACCTGCTCGACGCCGCCGGCGAATGCTTTGCCGATCCGCTGCAGGCACGTGCATCGATCCGCATCGCGCATCCGCTGCAGCCGTTCGACCCGGCGCTGTTCGGTGGCGACACGCGTCGTTTCAGTCATCGCGATGACTGGCTGGCGACGGCCCGCGCCAGTCTTGCAGATCGCGAACCGACGCCGCCGTTCTGCGTCGAGGCGCTGCCGCCGGACAGCAATGCAAGCGTTGACGAAGCGCCGCAGGATCTCGACCTGACCGAACTGCTGGCCTGGGCACGACTGCCGCCCAGAGCCTTCCTGGGTGACCGTCTCGACCTTACGCTGCCACGCATCGATGAGCTGGACATCGACCGCGAGCCGTTGTCTCTGGCCGATCCGCTGGCGCGCTCGCAGCGGCGTCGCGCCCTGCTCGACGCCTGGGATGCTGCTGACGAGGCCTTGTTCGACGGCAGTTTGCGTCGCCTGCGGGCGCAGGCGCTGTTGCCGGCGGGTGCCGTGGGCCTTCGCGTGCTCGCCGACAGCTTCGCCGACGTCGAACCGGTCTGGCGCGCTTTCGACACCTGGCGAGACGAGCAGGCCGCGAGCGGTCGCGAACTGACGCCGTTCGACTGCGCCGGCTTCCGCATCCACGGCCGACTGCCTCACATCGGCGCAGCGACCCATGCGCCCGAGGCAGCGCTTGCAGAAGCCGGGCGCATCGACGGCCGCCATCTGTTGTCGCTGTGGCTGCAGCACCTCTGCCGGCAACTGGCGGGGATTGGCGGCGACAGTTGGCTGTTTGGTCTTGACTCCCGGACACCCAGCCGTTGGCGACTGCCAGCAATGGCTTCTGCGGATGCCCGAATGCATCTGGCCGAGATGCTCGACCTCTATCGCGACAGCCAGCGTCAGCCGCTTCCGCTACTGCCGCGTGCAGCAGCCGACTACGTTCGGGAACAACAGCCGCCTGAGAAGCCCTCGAAAAAAGCCGCGAAGTCCGCCGCGGCCGCCTTTGCAGGGCTGTGGCCGGAACGTGGCGGCAATCGCTTCGAGGCCGATGATCCGGCCTTGCTGCTGGTGTTCCGTCCGCAGCGTTTCGCCGAACTCGACTTCGACGATCCGCTCGCCCGCCGCTTCCGGGAGTTGGCATCGGCGGTGTTCATGCCGCTGTTCGAGCGGCTCTCCGGCCCGGAGACGCTGCCATGAGCGCAACCGGCAGCGACATGCTGGCGAGCGATGTCGGCCTCAACCTGCCGCTGGATGGCCTGCGCCTGATCGAAGCCAGCGCCGGCACCGGCAAGACCTTCACCCTGGCCACGCTGTACCTGCGTGCCCTGCTGGTGCAGCGCCGTCGCGTGGCCGAGGTGCTGGTGATGACCTTCACCGACGCCGCCACCGCCGAATTGCGCCTGCGCCTGCGCGCGCGGCTGTCGCTGGCAGCGACACTGCTTTCGTCAGCGCGGCACGATCCGGATGCCTTGACCGACGACAGCAAGCTCGATGCCGAGCATCGCCAGACGCTGGCCATCCTGCGGACGGCACTGCACGCCGACGCGGACATCGGGGCCTTGGACCAGCACCTGTCGCTGTGCCTGCTCGATCTCGACCAGGCACCGATCTCCACGCTGCACGGCTTCTGCCAGCGCGCACTGAGCGAGCACGCCTTTGCCGCGGGGCACCTGCTCGATCCCGGCGAGCTGGATGGCGATGATCGTGCCCGTCTGCAGGAAGTCTGCGACGCGCTGTGGCGCGAGCTTTCCGACGCCGACGATCTGCGCTCCGAAGCCATGCTGCGGTTGTGGAAGTCACCCGAGCTGATGGCCGCCAGCCTGCGCGAGTTGCTGACTCAGGATGCGCCGCTGCTGCCGGTTCGTGTGAGTGTCGACGGCGGTGCGGATATAGCACTGGCCGACGCGCTGGATCATCTGCGGAAAATGAACACACAGGCACGAGACGAAGCGCTGAGCTTGCTGGCCGATTCGTTGCCTAGCCTCAACAAGACCAGTTACAAGCCGCACCTGATCTCATCGGCCTGGCGCTTGCTGTCGAGCAGACTCGGTGCGCCGCTGCTGCCGGATGACTGGCCAAAACCGCTGCACCTGCTGGGCCAGCAGCATCTGATCGACAAGACCAACAAGGGCGGCAACACACCACGTCATCCGTTGTTCGAAGCCGTCGATGACGTCGTCATCGCCATCGATGCCCGCAACGAAAGCCTGCAACGCCGCGCCATCGCGCTGCTCCATGAACTGCGTGTCGAAGTCGCTTCGCGATTGGCCGAGCTGAAGCAGCGTCGTCGGGTGCGCAGCTTCGATGATCTCATCGACGACCTGGATCGTGCGCTGGCCGACGGTGGTCGCGGCAAGGCGCTGGCCGCAGCGATCCGGCGCACGCATCCGCTTGCGCTGGTTGATGAGTTCCAGGACACCGACGACCGTCAATGGCGCATCCTGCAGCGGCTCTATGTCGGCCGTGACGATGCGACGCTGGTGCTGGTCGGCGATCCCAAGCAGGCGATCTACCGCTTCCGCAACGGCGACATCCACACCTATCTGCGCGCCGCCAGCGAAGCCGGTGAACCGTGGCGGCTGGATCGCAATTTCCGCAGCAGGCCTTCCCTGGTGGCGGCCACCAATACCGTGTTTGGCGCGCGCCGTGATGAGGCTTTCGTCGATCCACGCATCGTGTTCCACGACGCGCTGCCCGGTCTCGACAACGAAGATACTTTGCAACGCGATGGCGTGGCGCCCGTGGCCCTGGAGCTGTGGTCAGCGCCGCCGCCGGATGACGATCAGAAGGCGCACAAGAAAGATCTGGAGCAGCTCGCACTGGACGCCACCGTTGCCGACATCGTGGACTGGTTGACCGCTGCAAAACGAGGCGAGGTTCAGGTCGGCGACGACGCACGTGCGCTGCGCGCCGGCGACATCGCCGTGCTGGTCGGCACCAATCACCAGGCAGCGCGCATGCAACAGGCGTTGGCCAATCACGGCGTGGCAGCGGTGCGCGCCGGGCAGGAAAGCCTGTTCGCTACCGACGAGGCCATCGAGCTGCATCGGGTGCTGCGCGCGCTGTTGCGTGACGGCGACGGTCGCGCCCTGCGCGCGGCGCTGGCGACTGACCTGATCGGACTCGACGCGGCCGCCATCGCCGCGCTCAACGACGAGAAAGCCGAAGGGCAAGGCAGTTTCGATCTTGTCGTGGTCAGCGACTGGCGCCATTGCTGGCGCGAGCGCGGCACGCTGGCACTGGTGAACCTTTTGCTGACCAGTGCCGCACCGCGCTGGCTGCGTCGACGCGACGGCGCAAGGCGCTTCGCCAACACCCGCCATCTGGCCGAACTGCTGGACGAAGCACGTGGCCAGCGACACGACAACGCCGATGTGCTGCGCTGGCTGGAGCGGCGCATGGCCGATGCCGACGCCCGCGATGAAACACAGCAGCCGCGTCTGGAAACCGATGCCGACCGCGTGCAGGTGATGACCGTGCACAAGAGCAAGGGACTGGAGTTCGGCATCGTCTACCTGCCCTTCATCGCGCTGCTGTCGGAACGCAATAACAACGACGTGCTGAAATTGTTCCGCTACCACGATCACGACGACCGTCCGCGATGGCGTGCCTGCGTCGGCAAGCTCGAATCGGCGGATGACCGGGCTGCAGAGCAGGCGGCGGCCGAGGAGGATCTGGCCGAATCGATCCGCCTCACCTACGTTGCCATGACCCGCGCGCGCTGGGCGGTACGCGCCTTCTGGACGCCACGGAAAGCGCGTGACGGCTACGGTCTCGGGCGCCTGTTTGCTGCGGAGGGACTGCGGGAAGTGGATGCCGCTGACTGCCTGGATGCGGTGGCCGCCGCCTGCGATGCCATCGCCCATCGCCGCCTGGACGCCGACTTCGACATGCCCTCATTGCCGACCGAAGCGCAGGATGCGGATGGTCTGTCCGTCGCCCGCGCAGCGCCACGCCCGCGCGACGACTGGCGCCGGCACAGCTTCAGCGCGCTGCTTCGCGGCGTCGATGCCATGCATGCCGCTAGCGGTGCGGCGATGGACGAAGGCGTTGCCGACGATGCCACCGAGACCGGAACCAACGTCGACTGGCCTGGCAATGCGGGACCGGCCGGTCCGGGCTTCGGCAACACCGTGCATGCGCTGCTGGAGTCGGCAGACTTCGTGGATTGGCAGGACGGCGAATCGCTACGGGTGCCGCCACCGGCGGAACAAGCCTTGCTGGCGGCTCTGCAGCGTGAAGGCATCGACCCCAACCGCGAGCACAACGGCGCCAGCGCCAGGCAGCAGGCGCTGCGGCTGGCGGTTGCTGCACTGCTCTCGCCACTGCCGGCATTGGAGGGTGGCTCACTGCGGTTGCTCGATCTGCCACCTGCGCAATGCCAGCCGGAGCTGGAATTCGAACTGCGCCTTCGCGGCAGCAGCAGTGATGAACTGCTGCGCCTGCTGCAGTCGCATGGCCATCTTGCCGGCGTCAGTCGCTTTGGCGCGCATGCCGAACGGCTGCAGGGCCTGCTGCATGGCTTCATCGACCTCGTGTATCGCCACGGCGACGCCTTCTACCTGCTCGACTACAAGACCAACCGGCTGCCGTCCTACGACGATGCGGCGCTGCAGGTCGCGATGCACGAGCACCACTACGACCTGCAATACCTGCTCTACGCACTGGCCCTGCATCGCTGGCTCCGGCAGCGGCTCGGCGAGGCTTACGAGCCGGCGCGGCATTTCGGCGGCGTGCGCTATCTATTCCTTCGTGGTCGCGTTGCCGGTGACGAACCGGTTCCCGCAGAGCTGGGGGTATTCGTGGATCGGCCTGCCATCGAACTGCTGGATGCGATGGATGCGCTGTTCGAGGGCGGCAGCAGCGGAGACAAGGCATGAGCGCCGCCGCCCTGAGGCGCCTTCGCGACGCCGGCCTGCTGCGCGAGGTGGACCGTGCGCTGGGCGAACTCGTACTGCATCGTCATCCGCCGGCAGCGGACGCGATCCGTGACGCAGTGGCATTGGCAGCCGCATTGGCCAGCCGTGCCGTCGTTGCCGGGCACAGCGGCTTCCGACTGGGCGAAGCGAGCGCGATTCTGGATGTGGCGACCCGGGCCACCCGTGACCAGCCGGAATCCCCGCCCACCGACGCGGAAGCCCTGCTGCAGGAACTGTTGCCCAGACCCGGCAACTGGTGCGAATTGCTGGACCAGTCGCCCTGGGTCAGTCGCGACCCGGCCGACAACGTCATGCTCTCTCTGCAGACGGATGCCGGCTCCGGTCCGGAACACGCCCTGCTGCAACTGCGCCGCTACGCACGCCACGAGCAGCAAGTCGCCGAACTGCTGCTCGCTCGCCGCGAGTCGTCTGGCGTGGATGACGACCGCGTTTCGGCTGTGCTGGCATCGCGCTTCGATGCCGACGACCCGCTGGATGCCGAACCGCTGCAGGCCGCGCGCATCGCGCTGTCGTCACGGCTGCTGATCCTCTGTGGTGGCCCGGGAACCGGCAAGACGCACACCGTGTTGCGGCTGCTCGACGCGGTGGTGGCCGCCGATCCGTCGGTGCGCCGCATTCAGCTCGCCGCGCCCACCGGCAAGGCCGCCTCCCGCCTCGACGACAGCCTGCACCAGCGCCTGCCGGCCGTGGATCGCGAGGGTCGCATCGCCGCCGCGCTGGCATCCGGCGGCAACGCGTCATCGACACAGACGCTGCATCGCCTGCTCGGCATTCGGCCCGATGGCGGCACGCCGCGACACCATGCCGTACGCCGGTTGCCGACCGACCTGCTGGTCGTGGATGAAGTCTCGATGGTCGATCTGCCGCTGATGGCACGTTTGCTGGACGCGTTGCCAGCGTCGGCGCGGCTGCTGCTGGTCGGCGACCATGACCAGTTGGCTTCGGTGGAAACCGGCGACGTGCTGTCTGCGCTTGATCTCGCCGCGCAGGATGCCGGGGCGTTGTCCGCGCACCGCGTCACGCTGCGACACAACCATCGCTTCGACGCCGGTTCGCTGACTGGTCGCCTGGCCGCCGCCATTCGCCGTGGCGACGCGGAACAGGCGCGCGAAATGCTGGCAACCGATCCCAGACTTTGGCTGCCGGATGCCGGCGTCACGCGGGTGCAGCAACGGCTGGTCGACAAGGCGGCGAGCCTGCACGCGCAGCTCAGCGCGACTGCCGACCCGGGCATCGCGCTGTCGCTGATGGATGACTACCGCATCCTCTGCGCGCTGCGTCGTGGACCGCTGGGCGCGGACACGATCAACCGGCGCATCGACGCACACCTGGCGGGTGCCAACGGCCGGCTCGGCTATTCGCAGGACCGTGGCCACTACCCGGGTCAACTGCTGCTGATCCGCGAGAACCAGCCGCGGCTCGGTCTCGCCAACGGCGATACCGGCGTGGTGCTGGCGGCGGCCGATGGTCGTCTAGAAGCCTGGTTCCGCGATGCGAAAGGCGCGCCCCGTGCCCTGCCACCGGCGTTGCTGGGGGCACGGCAGCCGGCCTGGGCGCTGAGCGTGCACCAGAGTCAGGGTTCGGAATACGGGCACGTCGACATCGTGCTGGGCGAACAGGACAGCCGCGTGCTGGGTCGACAGTTGCTGTACACCGCAGTAACCCGCGCGCGACGCTCGCTGTGCCTGATTGCCGCGCCCGACGTGCTTCAAACGGCGGTGGAACGCCGCCTGTCGCGGGTCAGCGGACTGTCGCAACGGCTGCATCGGACCGTCAGCAACGGCACGGGGTAGGATTTTTCCTACCCCCGAATCAGACTTTTCCGATATTTCGGGGAATCGCGATCCGGCAAGCTGGATCTGTCGCGGGGGAAACCGGTTCAGGCACCACCCCCGGGGTGTCGAATCGAGGTGCCGGCTTCGGCCGGTAGCGACGCGGTACCGCGCGGCACGCCCCGCTCCCGCAAGGGAGTGGGGCGTTCTTGTTCACGGCTGCCGTGCCCTGCGCACCGCGACAGCCGCAACGGATCGCCGAGGCCACGCGAGGCGCTTCGGATAGGATGCACACATCCCCGCCACACAGATCACCCGCATGGCTGTGAAAACCGTCCAGGCCTGGCTTGACGACATCCGCCTGCTCTATCCCGAACGCCATGCACTGGTCACGGCGATCCACGAACGGATCATCGACGCTGCGCCCAGGGCGACTGTCGAGGTCAAGTACGGCGGTCTGCTGTTCGGTTCACCGATGCCCTTCTGCGGCATCTTCGTCCATCGCGCGCACGTGTCCGTGGAGTTCAGCCACGGGGCATTGATCGAGGACAGCGCCGGCCTGCTGCAGGGCGCCGGCAAGTATCGCCGGCACCTGAAACTGACGAGTACCGACGACGTCGACGACAAGCGCCTCGCCGACTACGTGCTGCTGGCCCTGGCAGCAGCCGACAGCCAGCGCTGAAACCTGCCGCTGCGCTGTCCTCAATCCGCCTGGGAAGTCGGCACTTCGGTCAATTGCTTCACACCGTCGGGATGCTTGACCCTGGCCGCAAGCCGCTCGTCAGCGCCCAGCAGGTCGATGGCATCGGCCAGGATCGCCGCGCTCTCGCGCAGCAGCACGTCCGGCGCGTCATCGGCGGCTTCCTCGCGGGCCACCTGCTCGGTGACGGTACGCTCGTTTGCCTGCAGGCCGTCGTCGGCACGCGCCTGCAGCGCATCCGGCAACGCCTTGCCCAGCTTCTTGCGCTCCTCGGCGCGCGCCTCGCGCTTGGCCTCGGCCTTTTCACGCTCGGCAATGCGGGTCGCCTCGTTCAGCGAAACCACGGTTTCCTTGCGCTGACGGCGATAGTCGGCCACATCCTGCGCCCACCACTGAAACTCGGGATCCTTGGCGACACGCGCCTCGTGACGGGCCTCCAGCAGCGGCGTGAGTGGCTTGAAGTTGCCGACCGCATGGAAATCGGCCGTGGCGACCTTGGCCCAGGGCAACGCATTGTCGTAGCTGCTCTCGCCATAGTCGGCGGCGTCCAGCGTCACCGGGAAGGCGATGTCCGGCTCCACGCCCTTGTTCTGCGTGGAACCACCGGCGACGCGGAAGAACTGCGCGACGGTCAGCTTGAGGTTGCCATAGCGCGGCTTCTCGGCGCGCGAGAACATGTCGAGGTCGACCAGATTCTGCACCGTACCCTTGCCGTAAGTCGGCTCGCCGATGATCAGGCCGCGACCGTAGTCCTGGATGGCGCCGGCGAAAATTTCCGACGCGGAGGCCGACGCGCGATTGACCAGCACCGCCAGCGGACCGTCCCAGGCCACGCCGGCATCGCCATCGCTTTCGACCTCCGGATCGGAACCGGCGTTTTTCACCTGTACCACCGGGCCCTTGTCGATGAACAGGCCGGTCAGCTCGATCGCTTCGGTCAGCGAACCACCACCGTTGTTGCGCAGGTCAATGACCACGCCATCGACCTTGTCCGCCGACAGTTCCTTGAGCAGCTTCGCAACGTCACGTGTCGCCGACCGGTAGTCCGGGTCGTGGCGGCGACGCGCGTCGAAGTCCTGGTAGAACCCCGGCAGCTCGATCACGCCGATACGGTGCCGGGCCTCGCCATCGCCCACCTCGATCACGGATTTCTTGGCGGCCTGCTCTTCCAGTTTCACCTTCTGCCGCACGATGGCGATCTGCTGGTGCTCGCCGTCCATGCCGGCTTCGGCCGGCAGGACTTCCAGGCGCACCGTGCTGTCCTTGGGACCACGGATCAGATCAACCACGTCGTCGATGCGCCAGCCGATCACGTCGGTGTAGGGACCCGACTCGCCCTGACCGACGGCAACGATGCGGTCACCGACCTTGAGCTGACCGGACAGGTCGGCCGGACCACCCGGAACAATGCTGCGGATCACCGTGTATTCGTCGTTACGCTGCAGCACCGCGCCGATGCCTTCCAGCGACAGGCGCATGCTGATGCTGAAGTTCTCCGAGGTACGCGGCGTCATGTAGGAGGTGTGCGGGTCCAGCGACAGCGCGTAGGCGTTGAGGAAGGTCTGGAACACGTCATCGCTCTTCAGCTCCTGCACGCGCTCCTCGAAACCGGTGTAGCGACGTCCCAGCGTCTTGCGGATTTCCTTGCTCTCCTTGCCGGCCAGCTTCAGGCGCAGCCAGTCGTTCTTGACCCGCTGCCGCCACAGTTCATCCAGTTCGCTCGTGTCCTTGGCCCAGGCCGCCTCTTCGCGGTCGTAGTCGTAGTTCTCGTCAATGCTGAAGTCCCAGTCACGGGCCAGCAGCTTCTTCGCCACGGCGGTGCGCTCCGCCACCCGCTGCAGGTACACGTTGAAGATGTCGAAGGCTGCCTGTAGCTGACCGCTGCGAATGGCGTCGTCGAAGGCATCGCGGTTGGTGTCGAAATGCGCGATGTCGGACGCCAGGAAGAACAGCTTGTCGCCATCCAGCGAGTCCAGATAGCGCTGGTAGATCTGCGCGGACATGGCGTCGTCCAGCGGCTCGGCGCGGTAGTGGTAGCGGCTGTTGCTGAGCAGGTGGGCCACGTAGCGTGCCGCCTGGTCCTGGTCCGCATCCGGTGCCAGCGTCGCCAGTGTGGACTTCGGCTCGTCCGCGTGTACGGCGACACCGCCAAGGGCGGAAAGTCCGAAGGCAGCGGCGATCAGGGGAGACAACAGGCTTCGCTTCAACATGGTGGATTCCTTCGGCCGCAGCCGGATCAATCGGTAAACGGGCGGTCGGCGCTGCCGACGGCTCAGGTTAGCACCCAGACTGCGCTGTATCCGCGCCCGTGGCCTGTGCCATCGGTTGAGGTCATGCGCCAGTCGGCGCGCCCTGGTCAGGCTTCGACCGGGAAACCGCGTCGAGGTTCAGGTACCACGTCAGGCAACGGTTCAGCCAACCGCCACCAGACCCGAGTCCTTCGCCATGCGATCCGCGTGGTAGGAAGAGCGCACAAGTGGCCCGGAAGCCACGTGGGTGAAACCGAGCTCCATGCCGAAACGCTCAAGATCGGCAAATTCCTGCGGTGTCCAGTAGCGGATCACCGGGTGGTGGTGCGCGCTCGGCTGCAGGTACTGGCCGATGGTGATCATGTCGACGTCGTGCGCGCGCAGGTCGCGCAGCGTCACTTCGACCTGCTCCATGGTTTCGCCGAGGCCGAGCATGATGCCGGACTTGGTCGGCACATCCGGATGCTGCGCCTTGAAACGCTTCAGCAGGTCCAGCGACCACTGGTAGTCGGCGCCAGGCCGCACGTCGCGATACAGGTGCGGCACGGTTTCCAGGTTGTGGTTGAACACGTCCGGTGGCGATTCGGCGAGGATCTCCAGCGCGCGATCCATGCGGCCCTTGCCGCGGAAGTCCGGGGTCAGGATTTCGATGCGCGTCCCCGGGCTGTGTCGACGGATTTCCTGGATGCAGGCCACGAAATGCCCGGCACCGCCGTCTCGCAGGTCATCACGATCCACCGACGTGACCACCACGTACTTGAGCCGCATGTCGGCGATGGTGGTGGCGAGGCTGATCGGCTCGGCCGGATCGGGCGGTTTCGGCCGACCGTGCGCCACGTCACAGAACGAACAGCGCCGGGTGCAGACCTCGCCGAGGATCATGAACGTGGCGGTGCCGTGGCTGAAGCATTCGTGGATGTTCGGGCAACTGGCTTCCTCGCAGACCGTCACCAGCCGGTTCTCGCGCAGCCGCGATTTGAGCTTGGCGACCGCGTTGCCCGGCGGGATGCGCACGCGGATCCAGTCCGGCTTGCGCAGCGCCGGGCTCTCGGCGTCGAACTTCACCGGACTGCTGGCGATCTTGTCCTCGCCCTTCTGCGCCTGGCCGACGACCAGCAGCGGGATGCCCTTTTCGGTGGCGTTGGACTTGGTGGAGGAATCAGACATGGCGGCAGAACAGGACGTGATCGGGCGGTCAAGCGACGGCGGAAACCGGTAGCAGCGCTGGCGGTTCGGTGGCGGCTTCGAGATCCAGGCCAAACTGGCGGGCCAGCTCGGCCAGCAACACCGGCTTCACCGTTTCCATGGAATCGGGACCGCCCAAGTCTAGCACCGAGGTCACCGCCAGACCGGCATAACCACAGGGATTGATGCGGGCGAAGGGCGCCAGATCCATGGCGATGTTGAAGGCCAGGCCATGAAAGGTGCAGCCGCGACGCACGCGGATGCCCAGCGCCGCCACCTTGGCGTCGCCGACGTAGACGCCGGGCGCGCCATCGCGGCGAGCGGCGGTGATGTCGTAGTGCACCAGCGTGTCGATGATGGCCTGCTCGATGCGGTGCACGTAGTCGCGCACACCGATCTTCAGCCGTCGCAGGTCAAGCAGCGGATAGGCGACGATCTGACCCGGACCGTGATAGGTCACCTGGCCGCCGCGATCCACCTTCAGCACCGGGATGTCGCCCGCAGCCAGCACGTGCTCCGGCTTGCCGGCCTGCCCAAGGGTGAACACCGGTGGGTGTTCAACCAGCCAGATTTCGTCGTCCGCGTGTTCGTCGCGCGCGTCGGTGAAGGCCTGCATGGCCCGCCATACCGGCTCGTAGTCGACGCGACCGAGATCGCGAACCTGGCAGCGCCGGTTCACAGCGTCCACTTCACCTCGGGATGCTCACGCAGGGCTTCATGCGCGCGGTCGTAGTCCTCGCGACTGGTCGCATGAAAACCGATGCGCACGGACACATAGCGTCCGGCACTGGAGGCGCGCGAACTCACTGTCTCGTGGCGAACCCGGATGCCGGCCGCTTCCAGCAGCTTCGGCAACTCGGTTTCTAGATGCGCATCGGCGCTGCCCATGGCGCTCAGTTCGAAATCGCCGGGAAACTGGAAACCGTGGTCGGGGTTGTCGGAATGAATGCTCATCCTGCGGATATGTGGCCTTCTGCCTCGGAAAGCAAGGCGTTCAGTCGCCCTGCCACCACATCCAGAAGCTGTCGTTGAGGCGCCCGAAGAAACCGGCTTCCTCCACCGCCTGCTGCGCCAGTAGCGGGCGTTCCACCAGGGTTTCGCCGTCGAGACTGACCTTCAACGTGCCGACCTGCTGGCCCTGCTGGATCGGCGCGACGATCTGCTTCGGCAGGTCCATGCTGGCCTTGAGGTCGGAGTAACGTCCGCGCGGCACGGTGACCACCACCGGTTCGGCGACACCCAGCGCCAGGGTTTCCGCCGCACCCTTCCACACCGTCGGCGTCGCCAACTCGGCGTCCGGCTGGTAGAGCGTGTGCGACTCGAAGAAACGGAAGCCGTAGTTGAGCAGGGCCTGAGCGGCATCCGCGCGCGCTTTCTCGCTGTCGGTGCCCATGACCACGGCAATCAGGCGCATGTCGTCGCGCTTGGCGGACGCTGCCAGGCAGTAGCCCGCCGATTCGGTATGACCGGTCTTGATGCCGTCGACGCTGTCATCCCGCCACAGCAGCGCGTTGCGGTTGTGCTGGGTGATGCCGTTCCACTCGAAGGTCTTCTCGGCGTAGGTCGCGTAATCGCCGGGATGATCGGCAATCATCGCCCGCGACAGCCGCGCCATGTCCAGCGCGCTGCTGACGTGGCCTTCCGCCGGCAAACCATCGGAATTGACGAAGTGCGTGTTCTCCATGCCGAGCTTGGCCGCCGCCGCGTTCATCATCTGCGCGAACACGTCCTCGCTGCCGGCCACCTGCTCGGCCAGCGCCACGGTGGCATCGTTGCCGGACTGGATGATCATGCCGCGCAGCAGGTCGTTCACCGAAACCTGCTTGCCGACCTCGATGAACATCTTCGAGCCGCCGGTCTTCCAGGCCTTTTCGCTGATGGTGACCTGGTCATCGCGTCCCAATCGTCCCGCGGCGATCTCCTCGAACACCACGTAGGAGCTCATCATCTTGGTCAGGCTTGCCGGCTCCAGGCGCTCGTTGCCGTTCTTCTCGGCGAGGATGCGGCCACTGGCGAAGTCCATCAGCACATAGCTCTTCGCCGGCACCGATGGCGCGGAAGGCGTGGGCGTGCTCTGCGGCTGTGGCACCGGCAGCGTGGGCACCGGCGTCGGCGTCTGCGCGGAGGCGAGCGAGGCAGCGAAGACAATCGTGGCGACGAGGCCGGCGAAGGCATGGCGGAAATACATGATGGTGGACAACTCCTTGCTGATGCTTGTCGCCAGCGCGGAACACGCCGGCGTGGTCGTTCGTACGGCTAGTCGGTGACGATGCGCGGATCGGCGAAGCCGCTGTCGCGGATCCGCTGCTCCAGGTCCACCGCATCCGAGGCATGCTCCCACGGCCCCATGCGCACCCGGAACAGCCGCCGGCCGTTCAGACTTGCGGCCTGGATCACCGGCTCGCCGCCAAAACGTGCCTGCAGCTGCCGCTGCAGCCGCTCGGCATTGCGGCGATCCGAGAAACTCCCGAGCTGCAACCAGATGCGCGCCGGCGCGGCTGTGACCGTGCTTTCCGGCGCGGGTTCCGGCACGCCCGGGTGATCGGGATCACTCACGTCCAGCGCGCGCACCTCGACCATCGCCGTACCGCGCTCGACCACGCCCAGGCGCATGGCGGCGGCGTAGCTCAGGTCGATGATGCGGTCGGCCACGAACGGCCCGCGATCATTGACGCGAAGCACCACGCTGCGCTGGTTCTCGAGGTTGGTGACGCGCACATAGGTCGGCAGCGGCAGCGTCTTGTGTGCCGCGGTGAAGGCGTACATGTCGTAGGGCTCGAAACTGGAGGTCGGCCGACCGTGGAACTTCTTGCCGTACCACGAGGCCACCCCGCGCTCGACGTAGCCCCTGGCCGAGTCCATCACCCGGTAGGTCTTGCCCAGCACCTTGTACGGCGAATGGTTGCCGTACCGCGCACGCGGTTCGGCACGCGGCGTCGGCTCGACCAGATCCGACAGGTCGGGCGCGTGCTCGGGTGCGCTGTCGGCGATTTCCGGTGCATAAAGCTGGCCGTCGCGCGGCTCGGCGGTCTGGCTGCGGGTCGAACCCTCGGCAACGGGTGGTGCGGGTTTCTTCTGCCGGCTGCAGGCGCCGAGCAACAGCAGGACGGCCAACAGCAGCGCAAGGCGGGCTGCCAACCCGGCGGACAGCCCCATTACTGCGCGGAAGCCGGGCCGCTACGATTCGAGTCGCCCTCGGCAATCGCCTGCGCCAGCTGATACACCGCCAGCGAATACAGCGGCGAACGGTTGTAGCGCGAGATCACGTAGAAGTTGTGGAAGGTGATCCAGTACTCGGCACCGGCATCGCCTTCCAGATTGATCAGGTTCGCCGGCCAGTTCCTGCCCATGGCTTCCTTCGGCCGGTAGCCACGTTCACCCAGCGTGGCCAGGTCCAGCTCGGGCTTGAGCTCCTTGTTGCCGGAATTGAGTGCGGCGACACCCGGTTCCCGCACGGCCAGTTCGGCCACCGGTTCGCCGGCGCGCCATTTGTGCGCGACGAAGTAGTTGGCGATGGAGCGGAAGATGTCCTTTTTCGACGTCCACAGGTCGCGATCGCCGTCACCGTCACCGTCCTTCGCGTAGGCGCGGTAGCTGGACGGCATGAACTGGCCCCAGCCCATGGCGCCGGCGTAGCTGCCCATCACGCTGTTGGGATCGACGTGTTCCTCGTCGGCCAGGGCGAACAGGTGCCCCAGTTCCGAGCGGAAGAACTCGGCGCGCTTGGGGTAGTGGAAACCCAGCGTGTACAGCGCGTCCAGTACGCGGTACTTGCCGGTGATCGTGCCGTAGTTGGTCTCGACGCCGATGATGGCGACGATGATGCTGGCCGGCACGCCGGTATCGCGCTCCACCGCCAGCAGGCTGTCACGGTTCTCCGCGAGGAAGTCGCGCCCGCCCTGGATGCGCTTGTCGTTCATGAAGATCGGCCGGTACCGTGACCAGGGCATGCCCTCGGCCGGCCGGGTAATCGCGTCGATGATGCTCTGCTGGTAGCGGGCTTCAGCCAGGCCCTTGCGCACCACGTCCTTCGGCACGCCGTACTTGCCGTTGACCTCGTCGACGAAGGCCGCTTCCGCCTCGGCGGAGCGCTTGGGAGACGCCGCGTAACCCAGTGTGGCGGACAGCAGCAGGGAGAGGCTCAGGAGGAAGGCGAGCGGTTTGGCGGGCATGGGCAGAGGCTCTTGGTGTCGGTCAAACGTCGGAAATGGTACACGCTTCGCGGCAGCCGTCCGGCGCCGTATCCACGGAAGCTGAACGCGGCTTCAGTTGCTCATCATCTTGCGGTGGGCGTGCAGCGACATCACCACGCCGAAACCGGCCAGCAAGGTTACTGCCGAGGTGCCGCCGTAGCTCATCAGCGGCATGGGCACGCCAATCACGGGCAGCAGGCCGCTGATCATCCCGCCGTTGACCACCACGTAGACCAGGAAGGTCAGCGCCAGCGCTCCGCCCAGCAATCGCCCCCAGGTGTCGCGCGCATTGGCCGCGATCCACAGGCAGCGACCGACAATGAACAGGTACAGCGCCAGCATCAGCAGCACGCCGAGCAGGCCGAATTCCTCGGCGAACACGGCGAACACGAAGTCGGTGGTGTGCTCGGGCAGGAACTCCAGTCGCGACTGGCTGCCCTGCCCCCAGCCCTTGCCGAACAGGCCGCCGGAGCCCACCGCAATCTTGGACTGGATGATGTTCCAGCCGGCGCCCAGTGGATCGGCCTCGGGATTGAGGAACATGCGCAACCGGTCACGATGGTAGTCGCGCAGGAACTGCCAGCCGATCGGCGCCACCGCCGCGGACATGCCAGTGATCGCCGCAATGCGCCACCAGCCGATGCCGCCGAGGAACACCACGAAGGCACCGGATGCGGCCACCAGCATCGCCGTTCCCAGATCAGGTTGCCGGGCGATCAGCGTGGCGGGCACGGCGATGACGATGCCGGCAAGCAGCAGCGTGCGCCAGCGCGGCGGGATCAGGTCGCGGTGCAGCAGCCAGGCCACCATCATGGGCAGGGTCAACTTCAGCAATTCGCCGGGCTGCAGATAGAAGACACCGAGGTTCAGCCAGGAGCGGGCGCTGCGCCCGGTTCCGAAAACCGGCACCAGCATCAGCAGCATCAGGCTGGCGACGAACAGCCACGGCGTCCACAGCCGCAACTGGCCGGGCGAAATGCGCGACAGCACCAGCATGGCGAACAGGCCGACACCCATGCGGGCCGCCTGCGACAACACCAGCCGCTCGTTGCCGCCGCTGGCGCTGGCCAGCGTCAACAGGCCGACCGCAATCAGCAGCAGGATGGCCAGCAGTAGCGGCACGTCCATGCGCGATCGCAACAGACGTGCAGCAAATCGTCGAAGGCCGGGAATCGGATTCACGGCGAAGCCTCTGTTTCCGTGGGATCCGATCCGCGTCGTTCTCGCAGCACCCAGGCGTCGAGGATGCGCCGCGCCACCGGTGCCGCCGCGGCGGAACCGCTGCCGCCATGCTCGACCACCACCACGACGGCGATTTCCGGCGCTTCCGCGGGCGCGTAGGCCACGAACAGCGCGCGGTGGCGCAGCTCGAACGGCAGGTCGTCCACCTTGATTGACTCATCGCCGGTGCGACTGACGCGCTGCGCGGTGCCCGACTTGCCGGCGATGGTGTACGGTGCATCGAGTCCGATGATTCGATGCGCGGTACCCGTCGCACCGTGCACCACGGCCACCATGCCGTCCTGCACTGCACGCAGGTTGGCCGGGCTCTTCACCACCGACGCGGGCGGCGGCGGCATCTGCAGCGGTGTCACCGGCGTGTCATAGCCTTCGCGCACCGCGCGCAGCAGGTGCAGCGGATAGCGGACGCCGCCGTTGGCCAGCATCGCAAGCCCTTCCGCCAGTTGCAGCGGCGTCACCACCCAGAAGCCCTGGCCGATGCCGGCAATGACCGTCTCGCCGGGGAACCAGACCTGCTGCCGGTTGCGCAACTTCCACTCGCGCGAGGGCAGGATGCCGGTAGCCTCGCCATCGAGGTCGATGCCGCTGCGCTCACCGAAACCGAAGGTCGCCATGTAGGCACCCATCCGGTCGATGCCGAGATCCACCGCGAGCTCGTAAAAGTAGGTGTTGACCGACTGCGCCAGCGCCTCCTTGAGGTCGACCCAGCCATGGCCACCGCGCCGGTAGTCGCGATACTCGCGATCCTGCCCGGGCAATTTGTAGGCGCCGGTCGACAGCACCCTGTCCGTCGGTCGCCGCAGGCCCAACTCCAGTCCGGCAAGCCCAATGAAGGGCTTCAGCGTGGAACCCGGCTCGTAGCCACCCGACAGCGCCCGGTTGAACAGCGGCCGCCCGGGATTGGCCAGCAGCGCGCTGTAGTCGCGCTGGCTGATGCCGTAGACGAAATCGTTGGGGTCGTAGCTGGGCAGGCTGAGCAGCGCCAGCACCTCGCCGTTGCCCGGATCCACCGCCACCGCCGCGCCCGGCTGGCCCTCGAACGCGGCTTCCACGGCGGCCTGCAGGTCGGCGTCGATGCTCAGGAACAGATCCCGGCCCGGCACCGCCGGCTGGCGCTCGATCACCCGCAGCACGCGGCCTTCCGCGTTGATCTCCACGCGTTCGAATCCGACCGTGCCGTGCAGTTCCGTCTCGTAGTGCTTCTCGATGCCGGACTTGCCGATGTGCGTGGTGCCATCGTAATCGTCGATCTCCTGTCCGGACATGCCGGCGAGATCCCGCTCGTCGAGGCGACCAACGTAGCCGATGACGTGGGCAAACAGCTCGCCGTAGGGATAGCGACGGGTGAGGTACGGCACCACGTCGACGCCGGGAAAGCGGTAACGGTTGACCGCGAAACTGGCCATCTCCGATTCGTTCAGGCGCAGCTTCACCGGCACCGCCTGGAAACGCCGCTTGCTCTTCAGCGTGGTACGGAAACGGCGCAGTTCGTCCTCGTCCAGCGACACCACGTCGGACAATGCGAGCAGGGTGGCGTCGATGTCGTCGACCTGCTCGGGAATCAGCTCCAGCCGGTACGCCGGCACGTTGTCCGCCAGCAGCCGACCGTTGCGGTCGTAGACCAGGCCCCGCGACGGCGGGATGCTGCGCAGGCGGATGCGATTGCTCTCCGAACGCGTCTGGTAGACCTCGTGCTGGGTGACCTGAAGCCAGGCGAAGCGCGCACCCAGGGTAGCGACCAGCAACACGGCGATCAGGAAGCCCATCACGGCACGGCGCCGGAACAACTGCGCCTCGGCCTGCGCGTCGCGCAGCCGGCTCTCCCGTCGGTGGAAAAGTCGCCGGTTCATGCCACCACAGTCACTTGCTCGGGCTCATGCTGCCAAGGTCATCCCGCCGATCCGCGCAACTTCAGGCGCAGGTCGTCGAGCAGCAGGAACAGCCAGGGCCAGATCAACGCGCCCACCAGCGGCGCGATCCAGAAACTCGCCGGCGGCCATGCTTCGCCGGTGACGCCTCGAATCATCAGGCTGACCACGCGGTCATTGAGCAGCAATACCAGCACCGCCACCGCCTGCTGGGTCAGCGGGAAGAAGCGCAGGCGGGCACGGAATCGCAGGATGATGAAGGCGAAGATGACCAGCCGCATCGCGTGCTCGCCGATCAGGCTGCCGAAGATCAGGTCGGCCAGCAAACCGACAAGGAAGGCAGCACCCAGCCCGACCAGTTCGGGCGCTTCCAGCAGCCAGTAGCACAGCACCAGCGCCAGCCAGAACGGGCGCAAGGGCTGCAACCAGTCCGGCATCGGCGCCAGCGAGAACATCAGCCCGGCCAGCAGGCTGAGCAGCAGCAGGCGACCGGAAGCTCGCTGCCGGCTCACGGCGAAGCCTCCGCTTCGATGGCGTCGAGATCCAGCGCATCGGGCGGCGCTTCCGGCGGACCGCTTTCGTCAGCAGGCGAGTTCCAGACCAACAGCAGTTCGCCGCTGCGATCCAGGCGAGCGGCTGGCTTGACCTCGGCCACCACGAACAGGTTGGTTTCATCGGTGCCCAGCGATGTCAGCCGCCCGACCTCGAGCCCGGCTGGAAAGATGCCGCCAAAGCCTGAGGTCACCAACTCGTCGCCCACCTGCACATCCGCGCTGGGCGGCAGGTTGGGCAGGCTCAGCTCATCCAGGCGTCCTGTACCGAAGGCGATGCTGCGCACACCACTACGCACCACGCGCACCGGCACCGCGTGGCTGGGATCGGAAATCAACATGGCGGTCGCGTTCAACGGCGTGACCTCGATGACCTGACCGACCACGCCGTTGGCATCGATCAACGACTGCCCCGCGCGCACGCCGCGCAGGCTGCCCTGGTCGAGCAGCACGCGATGCCGGAACGGATCGAGATCGACATCGGCGATGCCAACCAACTGCACGTCGAGTCGTTGTGCCTGCGCCCCGTCCAGCAACTGCCGCAGCCGCTGGTTCTCGCGCTGCACGGCCTGCAGGCGCCCAAGCTGGGCAGTCGTCACCATCAGCCGTTCGCGCAGTTCTGAGTTCTGCTCGTTCAACAGTCGCCGATCGGCAAGGTTTTCCCGCGCCATGCCCAGCAACCTGCCCGGTGCGGAAGCGACCCAGTACAGCGGTTCGGCAGCGACGCCAGCCAGACGCCGCACTTCCGACAGGTAGCCACCACGATGGTCCATCACCATCAGCGCGAGCGCCAGCGCCAGATAGACCAGCAGGCGCAGCGTCCCCGCGCCGCCTTCGGCGAACAGGGCGGTGGTGGAGTTGCTGCCGGGAAGTGTCACGTCGCTGGGTCAGTACGCGGGCGGGCGGCCCGGGAATTGCGGTTGATCCTGCCGGAAATGGGCACCCAAATCGGCACCGGCAAGCCGAAAGAAGCTCAGTCCGGCGCGAAAAAGTCGTTGCCGTGCATGTCGATCAGTTCCAGCGCCCGGCCGCCACCGCGTGCCACACAGGTCAGCGGATCGTCGGCGACATGCACGTGCAGGCCGGTTTCCTCGGAGATCAGGCGATCAAGGTCGCGCAGCAGCGCACCACCGCCGGTCAGCACGATGCCGCGTTCGGCGACGTCGGCGCAGAGCTCTGGCGGGGTCTGCTCCAGCGCCGCGCGCACCGCACTGGTGATTCCGGTCAGCGGCTCGTGCAGCGCCTCCAGCACCTCGTTGGAATTGATGGTGAAGTTGCGCGGCACGCCTTCCGCGAGGTTGCGGCCGGAGACTTCGATCTCCTCCACCTTGTCCTGCTGGAAGGCGCAGCCGACGTCGATCTTGATGCGCTCGGCGGTGGTTTCGCCGATCAGCGTGCCGTGGTTGCGGCGCACGTAGTTGATGATCGCCTCGTCGAAACGGTCACCGCCGATGCGCACCGACTGCGAGTAGACAATGCCGTTCAGCGACATCACCGCCACTTCCGAAGTACCGCCACCGATGTCCAGCACCATCGATCCGCGTGCCTCGTGGATCGGGATGCCGGCGCCGATTGCTGCTGCCATCGGCTCCTCGATCAGGAACACCTCGCGCGAACCGGCTTCCTCGGCCGATTCCTTGATCGCGCGCCGCTCCACCTGGGTGGAGCCGCAGGGCACGCAGATGAGTACGCGCGGGCTCGGACGCAGCAGGCGCGACTTGTGCACCTTGCGGATGAAGTACTTGAGCATCTCCTCGGTGGTGGTGAAGTCGGCAATGACGCCATCCTTCATCGGCCGGATCGTGGTGATGTTGCCCGGCGTGCGGCCGAGCATGCGCTTGGCCTCGGCACCCACCGCCGCCACCGACTTCGCCGAACCGCCCCCGCGGTCCTGGCGAATCGCCACCACGGAGGGCTCGTTCAGCACGATGCCCTGTCCGCGCACGTAGATCAGCGTGTTCGCCGTGCCGAGGTCGATGGAAAGGTCGTTGGAAAACAGGCCGCGAAGGCTCTTGAACATGCTCTGCGCTCGCAATTCGGCGGAAAAGTCCGCTAGCGTACAGGCGTCACGAAACAGCGGCAAGCAAGCAATGGCGCGGGTTAGAGAGTCGTTAAGACAGAATGCATGGGTTCTGTGACCGGGTCGATGCTCCTCGCTTGACGACAGCCAGACGAGGTGAACGCAAGCACGGACGATGCCCTCGCGGGAAACAACCGTTAACATGCACGGCCGGGCCACCGCGGGTGGCCACTGTCCGTTCGTTTCCAGGGGTTTCACATGTCGGCGCTTATCTGCGGCTCGCTCGCCTTCGACACCATCATGGTGTTCCAGGACCAGTTCAAGAACCACATCCTACCCGACAAGGTGCATATCCTGAACGTGGCCTTCCTGGTGCCGCGTATGCGCCGCGAGTTCGGCGGCTGCGCCGGCAACATCGCCTACAACCTGAAGCTGCTGGAGGGAGATCCCGTCCCGATGGCGACCGTTGGTCAGGATTTCGAGACATATCGCGAACATTTCGAAGCCTGCGAAATCCGCCTCGACCAGGTCAAGGTGATCCCCGACCTGTACACCGCACAGGCCTTCATCACCACCGATCTCGACGACAACCAGATCACCGCCTTCCATCCGGGCGCGATGATGCGCAGCTACGAAAACCACGTGCGCGACGTGGAAGGCGTCACCTTCGGCATCGTCAGCCCGGACAGCCGCGAGGCCATGCTGCAGAACTCGCTGGAGTTCGCCGAATGCGGCATCCCCTTCATCTTCGACCCCGGCCAGGCCATGCCGCTGTTCAACGGCGAGGAGTTCCGCGCCTTCATCGAGCAGGCGGACTACGTGACGGTGAATGACTACGAGTCCAACCTGCTTCAGGAACGCACCGGCTGGACGGCGAAAGACATCGCCGAGCGGGTCAAGGCCTACATCATCACCCGCGGCCCAAAGGGGTCCCTGATCCACACCGCCAAGGGTTCGATCGACGTGCCGGCGGCGAATGCGGTGCGCGTCGTTGATCCCACCGGCTGCGGCGACGCCTACCGCGCCGGCCTGATCTACGGCCTGATGCACGACATGGATCTTGCGACCACCGGCCGCGTCGCCTCCCTGATGGGCGCGCTCAAGATCGAGCACCACGGCACCCAGAACCAGCGCTTCGACCACGACGAGTTCGTCGAACAGTTCCGCCAGCAGTTCAGCTACGCGCTGCGTTGATCATCAGGATCGGGTCATTCCGGCAGCTTTGGATCGGTTTCCGGCTCCGCTGCCGGCACCTTGGCACCGGGTGAGGTCGCCGGTTCGCGCCGCGTTGCGGGATTGACCAGCGAGGTCAGCACCCAGCCGGGTTTGGGGTCCAGCTTGTCGATGCCGGTGGCGATGCGCAGGCGGCCCTTGTCGGTGGTGGCGAACAGCGGCAGCGGGCTGTCGTCGTACTGGGCGAGGAAATCGCTGAACTCGAACTCCTCGGTGATCCGGGTCTGCTTCAGCACCCAGCCTTCGTCGAGGCGCTCGCTGATCTCGTCGTGGGTGATGTTTTCGCCGAACAGGCGAGGTGCCTGCAGTGGCTGCGAGAAATCCTTCTTGCCCTTGCCCTGCTCGGCGCTGACGTTGCGCAGGAAGAACACGCGATCCTTGCCGAACTCCGGGCGGTAGCGCACGCAGGCCAGGGTGTTCAGCTCGCGACGCGTGGACATGGCCAGCAGGCGGCCGATGCCGATCAGGTCGAGATGACGGTCGGCGTGCTCGGACACCGGGTCGCCGTAGTAGCTGCGCAGGCCGGCCATGCGCGCGGCGCGAATGCCGCGCCAGTCATCGTCGGCCACCAGCACGTCGTAGCCCTGCTTGTGCAAGGACTCACCGACCAGCAGGCCGATGCGCGATGCGCCGACGATCAGCACGCCGCGCGGGTCCGGTTCGGCCACGCCCAGCCAGCGTGCCAGCGGTCGTGCCGTGGCGCTGTTGATGACCACGGTGCCGATGATCAGCAGGAAGGTGAGCGGCACCAGCGCTTCCGCGCCCTTCATGCCCTGCTCCTCAAGCTTCAAGGCGAACAGCGCCGAAACGGCGGCGGCAACGATGCCGCGCGGCGCGATCCAGGCCAGCAGCGCACGTTCCTTCCACTTCAGGTTGGTGCCCATGGTGCCGAACAGCACCGACAGCGGCCGGATCACCAGCATCGACGCCAGCAGGATCAGTCCGCCGGTCATCAGCAGCTGCGGCGTCGGCCACTGCAGGCGCGCGGCCAGCACGATGAACAGCATCGAGATCAGCAGCGTGGACAGGTGCTCCTTGAAGTCGAGGATGTCCTCCATGTGCAGGGATTTCTGGTTGGCCAGCACCATGCCCATCACCGTCACCGCCAGCAGGCCGGACTCGTGCGCCAGCGCGTTGGACAGGGCGAAAGCCAGCAGCAGCGCCGCCAGGGTGGCGTAGTTCTGCAGGTACTCCGGCACCAGGTGGCGTCGCAGCAGCCAGCCGAGCAGGAACGCAGCCACCACGCCGACCACGCTGCCGTAGAGGATGGTGATGGCAAACACCAGCACGCCCTGGTCGCCGTGGCCAAGGGCGATGGCCTCGAACACCAGCACGGCCAGCAGGGCGCCGATCGGATCGATGATGATGCCTTCCCAGCGCAGTACGTTGGCGATGCGCGCATTGGGTCGCACGCTGCGCAGCATCGGCACGATGACGGTCGGCCCGGTCACGCAGGTCAGTGCGCCGAACAGCAACGCCAGCGGCCAGTCGAGACCGCCGATGTAGTGCGCAGCGGCGGCGAGCCCGAAGAAGGCGACGGCGGCGCCGACGCTGACCAGGTTAAGGATGGCGGGACCGAGGCCGCGGATCTCGGAGAAGCGCAGCGTCAGGCTGCCCTCGAACAGGATCACGGCAACGCCGAGCGACACGAAGGGAAACAGCAGGTCACCCAGCGCGTCGTCCGGATGGAACGCCCACTCCGGCGCCAGCCAGCGCATCACCGGCCCGAGCACGATGCCGGACAGCAGCAGGAAAAGGATCGCCGGCAGCTTCACCCGCCAGGCGATCCACTGGCAGAGGAATCCGAGCAGTAGCAGCAGGGCGATCAGCAGGCTTCCGGTCATGGGCAGCGATTCGGTTGGGAAACGGATGGAGCGCGCATGATGCGCAATCGCGCCCGTCGGCGCGAGTCGACAGAGCAGGGATGCCGGCTCAGCCGGTGATGACCTTGCGCGGCAAGCCGTCGCCGTCGTCCAGCGCGACCCAGTCAACGTGGCTGTCCCAGAACACGTGTGCCTGCGGCGCGCGGTCCAGCGACTCGTCGAAGTTGGCGACGACGACATGCAGCTCGCCGGCCCAGCGCTGTGAGCGGAACAGCAGCGTGCTGCCGCAACGTGCGCAGAAGCCGCGTTCAGCGCCGGGGCTCGACTCGAACCAGGTCAGCTGGCCTTCCGGATCATCAATCCGGCAGTTGTCGTCCTGGAAACCGGCCCAGGTGACAAAGGCCGCGCCGTGTGCGCGACGACACATCGAGCAATGACAGTGCGCCACCCACTTGCTGGGCAGCGTGGCGGTCACGCCAATGGCCTGACAGAAACAGCGGGCGGTCGCGGTGCTCATGTCGATGCTTCCGGTTCGGTGGCCCTGGCATGCCGGCCCTGCCACTGCGAGTAGATCTCGCGCAGTCGTTGCATGTCCGTGCCCATGTCATCGCCGGGCATGAACAGCGGCCCGATGCCGACGGTCTTTTCCGGATAGTGGAAGTAGGCACAGAGGATCGGCACCTGCGCCTGCCGCGCGATGCGCCAGAAGCCGCTCTTCCAGCGGTCAACCGCACTGCGCGTACCTTCCGGCGCGATCACCAGCCACAGCTTTCCGGCGCTGCCGAAGCGATCCGCCACCGATTCCACCATCCCGGCCGGCGCCTTGCGGTCCACCGGTATGCCGCCGATACGGCGCAGGAACCAGCCCAGTGGTCCCCAGAACAGCGAGCGCTTGGCCAGGAATTCCACGCGCAGGTCCAGCGCCCACTTCGCCAGCAGCCCCCAGATGAAATCCCAGTTCGAAGTGTGCGGCGCGATGATGAACAGCAGCTTTCGCTGATCCGGCAGCTC
>JAWLAW010000024.1:0-34303 GCA_041395265.1 Lysobacteraceae bacterium | reverse complement strand
GCTGGGCTGGCTGCTGGCACAGCAACCAAACATCAACCAGTTCGAGGAGAGCCGCCATGCGCGCTGAGATCGCCGTACTGCCGGGTGACGGCATCGGCCCCGAAGTCACCGCCGCCGCCGTCGCCGTGCTGCAGCAGGTCGCCAGCCACTTTGGGCATGAGTTCCTTTTTCAGCATCAACGCATCGGCGGCGACGCCATCGATGCCACGGGCGAAGCCTTGCCTGATGAAACCCTGGCGGCCTGCCGCCGCGCGGACGCGATTCTGCTCGGTGCCGTCGGCGGCCCGAAATGGAGCACTGCTGAACCACGCCCGGAACAGGGCCTGCTGGCGCTGCGCAAGGCGCTTGATCTCTACGCCAATCTGAGGCCGGTGCGGCCCGAACCCATCGCGCTGGAAGCCGCGCCGATCAAGGCGCACCTGCTGGTCGGCGTCGACCTGCTGGTGGTGCGCGAGCTCACTGGCGGCATCTATTTCGGTGACCGGCAACGGGATGAACACGGCGCTTCGGACACCTGCAGCTACAGCGTCGTCGAGATCGAGCGCGTGGTGCGTCGCGCGGCATCGCTCGCTCGCCAGCGCAGCCGACGCCTGACCTCGGTGGACAAGGCCAACGTGCTGGAAACGTCCCGATTGTGGCGTGAGGTGGCGACGCGCGTGGTCGCCGAGGAGTTTCCCGACGTGCTGCTCGATCACCAACTGGTGGACAGCATGGCCATGCACCTGCTGGCGCGACCGCGCGACTACGACGTGATCGTCACCGAGAACCTGTTCGGCGACATCCTCACCGACGAAGCCTCGATGCTGGCCGGCTCCATGGGCCTGTTGCCGTCGGCCTCGTTGGGCAATGACGGTCGCGGCCTGTATGAGCCGATCCACGGCTCCGCGCCGGACATCGCCGGTCGCGATATCGCCAATCCCTGCGGTGCGATCCTCAGCGCAGCGCTGCTGCTGCGACACTCGTTGAAGCTGCCCGAAGAGGCCGAACTGATCGAAGCCGCCGTGTCCGATGCCATTGCCGAAGGCGTGCTGACCGCCGACCTCACATCATCCGACCAGGCGATTGGCTGCAAAGCCATGACTGATCGCATCATCGCCGCCGTGCAGCGACGCCTGAACGACTGCTGCGCGATTGCCGAACTGCGTGACTGACGGCCGGAAAGACGCGACCGGGGGCCGCTGCAAGTTCGCTCTCACCAGATTGATATCCCGGCACGCCGTCAGTTCGCTGGACAGCCGGGATCACCCGATTCCATGCCGCTGCAGAAAACCCACGCCCCGCTGCCGCCGATGAAGCTGGCGGTCAGGCGTGTGCCGGCGAAATCCGGAGCGCCGATCACCATGATGTAGTAGGTGCCGGCAGCCGGCGTTGCCGCGGTGCAGCTTTCGTTGTTGCCGGACAGGAACGGCCGGCATTCCCAGTGGTTTTCATCGGGGATGTTGCCATGGCGAACGTACAGATCGGCATCGCCGCTGCCGCCGCTGATACTGATGTCGAGGTTCGAAGCACCGCTGGGGACATCGATCGCGAAGTACCGCGGCGTTTCACCGGTGGTTCCGAAGCTGCCGGTCTGCACCCCGTTGCTCAAGGCCGTGATCGGCGCCTCGAACAGTGCGTGGACTTCGGCAGCATGCTGCATGGACACCACGCAGGTCGGCGAACTGTGGGAACAAGGCCCGAACCAACTGGAGAAAGTAAACCCCGGCGCCGCATTGGCCTGCAGCGTGACGGTTGCGTTGGTCGCATAGCGCGTCGAACAGGAAGTTCCGGACTGCGTTCCGCAGTTGATGCCTGCCGGTGAGCTGGTCACTGTTCCGCGCCCGAAGCCGTGCAACGACACGCTCATCGGCATCTGGGTGATGGCTCCGCCCCTCGCGGCATTGACCGCCGCCGCCGTATCCACGATGCCGCTGCCGCAACCAAAGGTGCACGGCGTCGGGAACGGGCGCGCGGTGTCGATCAGCAGCGTCTCGATCTGATCCGGCGTCAGGGTCGGTGCTTCGCCGATCATCATCGCGGCAACACCCGCCACATAGGGTGTCGCCATCGAGGTGCCGTCCTTGTAGTCATAGCCGGCAGCCAACGGCGTGGTGGTGCCGGTGTTGACCGTGGAGGCAATGCCGTTCGCTGGCGCAACGTCACTGTCGCCACCCGGTGCGGCGATATCAATGGTCGGGTCGAAGTTCGAGTAGCTGGCACGACCACCATCGCGCCGGCTGGACGCCACCGCGATCACGCCGTTGCAGTTGGCCGGCGTGAAGAACTGCGTCGGTGCATTGCTGTTGCCGGCGGCCACGATCAGTACTGATCCGTTGGCGCGTGCCGTGTTGATCGCGGTCTGGTAGGTGGTGCTGCAGGCCGACTGGCCACCCAGGCTCAGGTTCAGCACCTGCGCCGGGGTCGGATTGTCGGGAATGCCGGAAACCACGCCGCCGCTGGCCCAGACGATGCCATCGGCGATGTCCGCCGTGCTGCCGCCACAGGCACCCAGCACGCGCACATGCTGCAGATACGAGTTGTAGGCCACGCCGGCGACACCTTCGGTGTTGTTGGTCAACGCCGCGGCGATGCCGGCGACATGGGTGCCATGCCAGGTCGAGTCCCTGGCCGGGGCATCGGGGCCGCATTCGTTGGCCGAGTTCCAGTCACCGGTATCGCTGGGATCGTTGTCCCGGCCATTGCCATCGCGCGCGTTGGCCGGATCGCTGATCATGTCGATGCCCGGCAGCGTCTTGTTGTTCGGAAACGGCTGGCCGTTGTCGAGGTCGGGATGATAGGTCTGCCCGGTGTCGATCACCGCGATCACCACGCCAAGACCATCCGCGCCTGAATCCCAGGCCGGTTCCACGTTGATGCCGCCGGTCGACTCGTAGATGGCCCACTGGTAGGTCAGCAGCGGATCGTCCGGGAGGACGCTGGCATGCAGCCGGATGTTCGGCTCGATGGAACTGAATTCCGGATCCTTCGCCAGTTCCAGCAGCAGGCGATCCGCCTGTGCGGCTTCCAGCGACTTGCCTTCCAAACGCAGCAGATACCCGCCGGTACTCAGACGGCGCTCCTGGCGCAGCGTCAAACCCAGCGGGCGGGTGGCTTTCTCCACGGCCGTATCCAGTCGATGCTGTACCGATTTCGCCTTGGCGCTGCTGTCATCGCCCAGTTTGGCGTCATCACGCAGGTAGACGATGAAACTGTCGTAGCGCTGGTTCGCCGACGCCTCGGGGAAGAACACCCGCCCGGCATGGAAGTCACGGGTTTTCTGGTTGACGGCATCGGCGTCGAGGCTGACGGCACCCAGCAACAGGCTCATGCTGGCCAGAGCCAGTGAACGACGCGCAGGCCAGCGGGACAGTTTTGACATGATCATTCTCCGGCAGCGGCAAGACGGGCTGCCTCGTGATCATGCAAGCGTCAGACGCGGCGAAAACCGATCATCCGGGACGCGGCAAGCGCCACATCAGCCGTTCGGCAGCGCGCATCCATGCGGCCGGTCGCGGGTCGCTGGTTCCCAGCGTTGCCGCCAGCAGCGACTGGAACGGCCGGAAATGCTGGCAGAAGCGCAGTCCGGCGCGGCGCAGCAGGCGCACCGGTCGGCGCTCATCGCCGTACATCTGCACCACGGTCTGTGTCGCCAGGAACAGTGGTCGGGTGACCGCGCGGAACTCGTGCTGGAACGCATCCAGCAGTGCCGCATCGCCGATATCACGCTCACGCTCCACGGCCACACGCAAGCGGTCGGTCAGTAGCGCGATGCCGCGCAGCGCCAGGTTGTAGCCGTGCGCGGTGATCGGGTGCATGCCGACTGCCGCATCGCCGATGCAGGCAAAGCGCGTCGCCACCGAGCGCTCCGGGTGTACACCGACCAGCGGATAGGCGAAGCGCCCGCCCACCAACTGCATCGCCCCCAGCCGCTGCTTGAAGCGTGCGGCGACCGCCGCGTTGAACGCCGCCTCGGGCATGGCCAGCAGCGACTCGATATCGGCGGGCGGCAGGGTAATCACCACCGACGCCAGGTCATCGTTCAGCGGCAGCAGTGCCAGCGTCTGTCCATAGTCCAGCCATTCCCAGGCTTCACCGCGCTGCGGGCGTTCGATGCGCATGCGGCAGACCAGCATGCTGCGCCCGAAATCGTGCATCCGCGCCGGAATGCCGGCGGCACGCCGGGTTGCCGAAAAACGGCTGTCCGCCGCCACGATCAGCGAGGCTTCGATACGTTCGCCGTCATCCAGCAGCGCCGTGGCGGTCCGTTCATCGCGCTCACTGCCCAGCAGGCGACGGCCCAGTCGCCAGTCGATGCCTTCAACCGCCTGCGCCTGCTCCCAGGCCACACGACGCAGCGCATGGTTGGACACCATCCAGCCGAGTTCAGCATCGCCGTGGCGCGGCGATACCGTCATCGGCCGGCGCGATTCACCGTCGAATACCAGCGCCATGCGCAGCGGCGGCTGCTCATCGGCGGCCAGCCGATCCCACTGTCCCCAGCGCATCAGCAGCGAGCGTGACAGCGGCGTGATCGCGATCTCGCGACCGTCGTCTGCCGGATTCGACAGCACCTCCGCGTCCGCCGGATCGACCACCGCCACGCGAAGCCCAGCCTGCACCAGCGCGCCGGCCAGGCTCAGGCCGGCCGGGCCGGCACCTGCAATCACCACGTCCGTCTGCACGACCTCGCTACCTGTTCCGCCATTGGAATGCGCAATCTGGACGAGGAATCGGCTTCCCGCCTTGATCCGGGTCAGGCGCGACGCTGCTGCGATGGCTGCCGCTTCGTGCTTCAATGGCGGCCTGAAGCGGGGGTACCGGCGCGCCGGTTGAGACAGACCCTTCGAACCTGATGCGGGTGATGCCGCCGTAGGGAAGCTTCGTGGCTTGGCCGCATCGCGGCCGTCTGCCCGATGCACCTCCGCTATCGAATCTCGCGAGCGCCGCATGACGCCGCATCGAACTGCCCGGAGGACACCGCATGAACGCCGTCGCCAGCGACCAGATTCAGAAAGACTTGATCCAGAAGACCTCGGAACTCTCGTCCGAAGTCACCCGCCCGATCCCGGGCTCGAAGAAAATCCACCTCGAAGGCTCGCGCGCCGACATCCGCGTGCCGATGCGCGAGATCGCGCTGTCGGACACGCCCAAGCTGTTCGGCGCCGAGATCAATGCGCCGTTCACCGTCTACGACACCTCCGGGCCGTACACCGATCCGACTGCGAAGATCGATCTGATCAAGGGCCTGCTGCCGCTGCGCGCCGAGTGGATCGCCGAGCGCGGTGACACCGAGCAGCTCGCAGGCCTCAGTTCCGAGTACGGCCTGAAGCGCGCCGCCGACGTCAAACTCGACGCCGTGCGATTCCCCAACCTGCACGCGCCGCGTCGCGCGGTGGCCGGCGCCAACGTGTCGCAGATGCACTACGCCAAGCGCGGCATCATCACGCCGGAGATGGAATACATCGCCATCCGCGAAAACCAGAAGCTGGATGCGCTGCGCGAGCAGGGTTTGCTGAAGCAGCATCCGGGGCAGGATTTCGGCGCCAGCATCCAGCAGGTCATCACCCCGGAATTCGTGCGCGACGAAGTCGCCCGTGGTCGCGCCATCATTCCGAACAACATCAACCACCCGGAATCCGAGCCGATGATCATCGGCCGCAACTTCCTGGTGAAGATCAACGCCAACATCGGCAACAGCGCGGTGACGTCGTCGATTGCCGAGGAAGTGGAGAAGATGGTCTGGGCGATCCGCTGGGGCGCCGACACGGTGATGGATCTCAGCACCGGCAAGCACATCCACGAAACCCGCGAATGGATCCTGCGCAACTCACCGGTACCGATCGGCACCGTGCCGATCTACCAGGCGCTGGAGAAAGTCGATGGCATCGCCGAGGAGCTGACCTGGGACATCTTCCGCGACACGCTGATCGAGCAGGCCGAGCAGGGCGTCGACTACTTCACCATCCACGCCGGCGTGCGCCTGCCGTATGTTCCGTTAAGTGCCAAGCGTGTGACTGGCATCGTCAGTCGCGGCGGCTCGATCATGGCCAAGTGGTGTTTGGCGCACCACAAGGAGTCCTTCCTCTACGAACGCTTCGAGGAGATCTGCGACATCATGAAGGCCTACGACGTGGCCTTCTCGCTGGGCGATGGCCTGCGTCCGGGCAGCATTGCCGACGCCAACGACGCCGCGCAGTTTGCCGAGCTGGAAACCCTGGGCGAGCTGACTAAGATCGCCTGGAAACACGACGTGCAGACCATGATCGAAGGGCCCGGCCATGTGCCGATGCAGCTGATCAAGGAAAACATGGACAAGCAGTTGCGCGAATGCGGCGAGGCACCGTTCTACACACTGGGACCGCTGACCACCGACATCGCACCGGGTTACGACCACATCACCTCGGCCATCGGCGCCGCGATGATCGGCTGGTACGGCACGGCCATGCTCTGCTACGTCACGCCGAAGGAGCACCTCGGCCTGCCCAACAAGCAGGACGTGCGCGACGGCATCATCACCTACAAGATCGCCGCGCACGCCGCCGATCTGGCGAAAGGTCATCCCGGTGCGCAGGCACGCGACAACGCGCTGTCGAAGGCGCGCTTCGAGTTCCGCTGGGAAGACCAGTTCAACCTCGGCCTCGATCCGGAGAAGGCGCAGGAGTTCCACGACGAAACCCTGCCCAAGGACGCGCACAAGCAGGCGCACTTCTGCTCCATGTGCGGACCGCATTTCTGCTCGATGAAGATCACCCAGGACGTGCGCGACTACGCCGCCGAACACGGCGTCGACGAGAACGAAGCGCTGGAGAAAGGCATGGCCGAAAAGGCCGCCGAGTTCCGCGAGCAGGGTGGCGAGGTTTACCGCGAAGCCTGAGCGACGGCGTCAGTCGCTGGCTGCGACCGACGCCTTGAGTCTGCGATAGAGCGCGGACTGCGGGTCCAGTCCGGCGGCGTCCAGCAGCTCCAGGGCTGTGGCGTAGTGCGGGCGCGCGGCGTCCGGATTGCCTTGGCGATCCAGATGCTCGGCCCAGGCCAATTGGTTGCGCCAGCGGGCTGCGCGGGTCGTCAGCGGATTGATCGACGCCTGCGCTTCGGTATCGGAAAAAGCCTGCACGGCAGCGGCATCATCGCCCGCCAGCGACGCGGCCATGCCGTCCAGGCTGCGTCCGCGAAGCTGGTTTTCCGGCGACTGCAGCAGGCCACCTTCTTGCGTGGCCAATGCCCGGGCCGCGGACAGCCGGGAGCGCAGCAAGTCCGCATCGGCATGCGCAGCAGCCAGCGCAGCACCGGTCATCAGCTGGGCGTGACGCACAGCGGCCTGCACGTCTTGCGGCGTTCTCGCCAGCAGTGCCGTCCAGCGCGCGTCCGCCTCGTCCAGCCGACCGCTTTCCAGCAACGCGGTGACGACGCTGCGCTCCACACCCAGGCTTCGCGAATCGTCGTCGCCGAAATACCGTTGTGCCAGAGCCAGGGCGGTCTCGAGCCGCGACAGTGCTTCCTCGGCGTTGCCGGCGTCGAGCAGGTTGATGCCGCGATTGTTCATCAAGGCGGCGAAGGCGGGTGACTGGTCATCGCCCAGCTCCCGGTAGATGGACTCGGCGGTGGCCAGCGCCTGCGCCGCTATCTTCAACTGGCCAGCGCTGCGGGCCGCACTGGCAAGGTTGCTGTACACGCGCGCCCGTCGCGAGGTGGCACCCGGATGGATTCGATCCGCCAGCCGGGCGGCCTCCTGCGACCAGGTGAGCGCCTCCTGTGGCTGGCCCAGCTTGCCGTAAATACTGCCGAGGTTGGCGGCCAGTGCCAGTTGTTCCGTCGGTTGTGTTGGTTCCTTAGCGTGGACGTCCTTCAGGCGCAGAAGGATGGCGAGCTGCTGTTCCGGGTCGCTGCTGGTCATCGCCAGTGCCCGCAGCAAGGATGCCGAGGGCGCCTTGCCGGTTTGCGCACGCAGGGCATCCAGCTCCTTCTGCAGGCGCGCATGTGCCTCGGCTTCACGGCCGGAACTCTGCATGGCATAGGCCCAGCCGCTGGCGATGCCTTCCAGCAAGTTGCCCCGTTTCGAGCTCGCGACCTGGGGCAGTGCCGCCAGGGCCGCATCGAAATGCGTCAGGGCCGCCGCGGGATCGCCTTCGGCGTTGGCGAGGGTTCCCCGCCGCGTCAGTACGCGAACGCGCAGGACGTCGTCGTTTACCTGTTCAGCCGCCGCGGCAGCCTCCGCCAGCAGCTCCCCTGCGCTGGCGTAGTTGCCAAGGCCGGTCTGTAGCTGGCCCAGCATCATGGCCATCTCGGCATGCAGTTCGGCATCGTCCGGCGGTGAATCACGAAGGCTGGCAACGCCACGCGCGATCACCTCGGAAACCGGCAGGTCGGGGTTGTCGCTGGCTTCGCGATCGCCGGCGCGGATCAGCGAGAACAGAAAGTCGCGTGCGGCCTCGGCGCGAACCGACTGGTGGCGAGCCTCGTCTGCTTCGCGTGCGGCGCGTCCGGCCTGCCACAGCGCCAGGCCGAGGCCGGTCAGCAGCGACAGCGCCACCAGCAGGGTCGCCAGCACGGCGGCACGGCGGCGACGCAGCAGCACGCGCAGTCGGTAGCCAAGGCTGTCCGGCGTGGCGCGTACCCGACGCTGGCGCAGGAGGTTGTCGAGGTCTTCGCCCAGCGCGCGCGCGTCAGCGTAGCGACGCTCCGGATCCGCGTGACTGGCGCGATGGATGATGTTGCGCAGATCCGCCGGCAGCGGCTGCAGGTCATCACACAGCGTCTTCAGCACCACGCCCAGCGCAAACACGTCGGTGGCGGTGGTGATCGCGCCGCCGTCGACCTGCTCCGGCGCTGCGTAACCGGGCGTCAAGGCACGCAATCCGATAGCGGTGTGTTCCTGCCGCTCGTCGAGCAGCTTGGCGATGCCGAAATCCAGCAGCACCGGCAGGCCTTCATCGGTGACCACCACGTTGCCCGGCTTGATGTCGCGATGCACCAGCAGGTTGCGGTGCGCGTGTGCAACGGCGTCGCACACCCGTCGCAGCAGTCGCACGCGGCCCTGCCAGTCGGGGACGTGACGACGGCAGTGCTCCGCCAGCGTCTCGCCTTCGACCAGCGTCATCGCCAGGAACGGCGTGCCATCGTCGGCGATGCCGCTGTCGATCAACGCGGCGATGTGCGGATGGCGGAGGCTCGCCAGCACGCGGGCTTCCTGTTCGAAACGGCGATGACCCTGCGTGCCCAACGATCCCAGGGTCAGCAGTTTGACCGCCGCCTCCTGCTCGCCGCCGTTCAGTTCGCGGCGCGCGCGGTAGACCACCGACATGCCGCCGCGGCCGAGCTCCTCGACCAGCGTCCAATTGCCGACCTGACGGCCGGCCAGGCGATTGTGACTGTCGCTGCCGGCATCATCGCCAGCGTCACCCATCGGCAACGGTGGCAGCGGTCGATCCTGTGATTCATCCTGCTGCTGGCGGTCGATCATCCGCTGCAGCAGGGCCGCGACATCACGGTCAATGGCCAGCTCATCGCGCCATGAGATTCGCTGCGCGTCGGTCAGCGCCAGCCACTGCGCGAACAGACGATCGGCCTCGCGCCAGCGACGCAGCTCATCAGCGTCCATCGCCGTCACCGCTTTCCAGCCGCAGTCGCAACAGGGTGCGTGCGCGTTCCCACTCTCGCGCCATGGTGCGCTCCGACACGTCACGCAGTTCGGCAATCGCGGGCAACGGCAGGCCGGCGAAGTAACGCAGCTCGACCAGCTCGCGTAGCGCGGGATCGATCAGCTCCAGCTCATCCAGCGCGCGATCCAGGTCCAGCAGGTCGACCGCTTCCTGCAGCGAATCGACTTCGTCGCTGTGCTCGGCCAGGGTGACCGGCTCCAGCCCGTCGCCCCGCTTGCCGGCACGGCTGCGGCGATCACGGTCGATCAGTATCTGCCGCATCGCCTTTGCCGCACAGGCGAAGAAGTGCTTGCGGTTGCTCAGCGACAGTTTTTCCGCGCCCACCAGCTTGAGGTAGGCCTCATGCACCAGGCCGGTCGCGCTCAGTGTCTGCTCATGCCCCAGCGCCGCCACCCGGGCAATGGCGATGTGCTTGAGGTCGGCATACAGGCGGTCGAAGACGGCGGCCAGATCCGGCTGCTGATCGCCATCGCTGCCCAGCAGGGCGGTGATTTCGGACATTCGGACGCGGCGTATGGACTGCTCGCAGTGTATGACCTGCTCCATGAACGGTCGACCGCGAGCTTCGTCGTCATGCGATCTGGCAGGGTTTCCGCGCGGAACGCGTATGTCGGGCAGAACAGGGCGATTCCTTGCCGACGGAGCTTCCCATGACGCGACATCCAGTCCCCAAGGCAGCCTTCTGGCTGCTGCTTTCCTGCTGCCTGATGTTGCTTGCGCGCCCGGCTGCCGCGGACACCGTCAGCATCGGCGCCAGCGGCTGCAACTACATCGGCTTCCAGTTCATGCTCGACGAGCTGGCATCGAGGCCCGGTCCGCATACCATCAAGTTGCGCACGCAATCCTTCGCCATCCCCGACGGCATCACGCTCAATACCGCCAACCAGAACTACACCTTCATTGGCGGCCACACGAACTGCAGCGATGCCGCGCCGACACCGGGCCAGTACTCGACCCTGGATGCCACCGGCGGCAACGACGGTACGGTGTTCGCCATCAATGGCACCAGCTCCAGCGTCACGCCCCAGATAACGCTGCGCGGATTGATCATTCGCGGTGGAAACGCCGAGACGGGGCCTTTCGCCAATCCCGAAGGTGGTGGTCTTGAGGTTCGTGGACGCATCTTCGTGCAACTGACGGGCGGCACGTCGGTCGAGGACAACGCCAGCGGCAAGGGCGGTGGTGTCTATCTGCGTGGCGACAACAGCAGTGAAACGGCGGTGCTGCAGTTGCTGGGCGACAGCTACATTGGCACCAACAGCACCACGGGTGAAGGCGGCGGCATCTATTGCGATGACCACGGCACGATCTTCCTGGACGACGGTCAGGTCAGCTCCAACCAGGCAGGCGAGAACGGCGGCGGCATTGCCCTGCGCAACCAGTGCGCCATCGACGCCATCATCCCGTCGAATGGCTTTGCGGGCCTGCTCTACAACCATGCGGATGAATCCGGCGGTGGCATTTACCAGAATGGCCGCGGCGTGGTCTCGCTTTCAGGCAAACCCACCATTCCCTTCCTGATCTACGGAAACACGGCGGCGTACGCCGGTGCTGTCAGTCTGCACAACCCGGACTCGCAGCGGGTCGGTGCCAGCTTCCGCTCCACGGTGATCATGGACAATGAGGCGGACAGCTCCGCGGCCATCAGCATCCTTGGTGGCGTCGATTTGATTGTCGAGCCGGCTTCAGGGTCCAAGGTCTGCAGCTACCTGGGCGTCAGCCATGGTGCCTGCTCGGCCATCATGGGCAATACGCTGGCCGGCGCGAATCCGGCTATAGGTGGGGTCATCACCCTCGGCCCTGCCTATGGCCCGGGTTTTTCCCGCGATCCCTGGTTGCTCATGCGGCGGACACTGGTATCCGGGAACACCGCGCACTACGTGATCAGCAGTGTGAATGAGGAGGACGCCTCGAAGACGCTGGACATCGAGAACAGCCTGTTCGTCGGCAATCACCTGCTCGATACCGGATTGACCAACGTGCGCCCATCTATCATCAGCCTGTTTCCCGACGCCGGCGACGCCACGGTCAGGCTGCGCTACACCACGATGTCAGGCAACACCTCGAACTCGGACCAGGCGAGGCTGCTGCACTATGGCCAGCGCCCGGCCGACTTCACCGGTCTGCTGCTGTACAACCCGGGTTTCTACGCGAGAACGCAGCTCAGCAACCCGACGGTGACGCACAACGGCTGCATGTTGACGCATGACAACGCCTTCGCCAGCGCCGTGCTCGGCTACGACGAAGTGCTGGATCCACCGCAACTGGATGCCAACTTGATGCCGGCGGCAACGTCGCCAGCGCTGGACATCTGCTCGGGCAGTGGCGCACCGGCGGTTGATTTCCACGGCAATCCAAGACTGCTGGATCAGGCCTCCGTGTCCAACCTGTGGGGCCCGGGTGACATCGGCGCACTGGAACGGCCACAGGACGGCGTCACCGGCACCGCGCTGTTCGCCGATGGTTTTGAGTGAAGTCCCGCATCAAGCTGATTCCGCCATGGGGCTTCGGGTCGACGATCCTTCATCAGCTCTCCCTGGAAGCTGTCAGTCCGACAACGCTTTCCGCGAGTGATGTGGTGAATCCACTCACCGGAGCTGTCCATGAAGCGATCAATCCTCTTCGCCGTTCTGCTTGCCTGCGCCGACAACACCAGCGCCGGCATCGACCTCGACCAGTACGCATTCGGATGGAATCCCGCGCCGCCATTGGCCATTGGCAGCACCAGCGGACAACGTCTGGCACAGACCTTCAGGGCCGGCCTGGACGGTGACCTTGACCATGTCGATCTGGCATTGCGCCGCCCAAGGATGGCTCCGGCACATTGAGTGTCGAGATACAGGGTTTGACCGCCGACGGAACGTCCGATGGCATGACTCTCGGCCGCGCCGACCAGCTCGACCGCTGTAACCGTCTACGAGACCAGGGACGTACCTCGACGCCCATGGCGCGAGCCTAGCCAAGCCACGGATCGCCAAGGTTGCTGCCACCAGCAGCAATGCAGGGGGCAACTTCAGCTCAAGCCGACCCGCTAGCAGGCCGAGCTCAGTCCATCGAACGCGCTTCGGCCAACAACTGTTGCACCAGGTGGCGCTGTGAGGGCTCGAACATCAGGCCGGCATGCGAGGCATCGACACGGACCACGTCCGCATCCAGCTCCAGATACTGGTCGGCCGCCATCAGGAAGCGCAGTCGCAGCCGCTCACCGATGCTGATGCCATCGGGAAAGTGCCATTGCAGGCAGGCACCGCCCTCGGACAGATCGACCACATGCGTCTGCGGTTCGCCGCCGTTGCGCGGCACCACCACCGACAAATCGACCCTCGTTCGCGGCCAGCGTCGTTGTTCGTTGCTCTCGTCCATGCCCGCATCCTGCGCCTGTCGGCAACGGCTGGCAAACCTCACTCACGGCAACGCCCGCCTCATGCATTGAGGCGGGTCAGAGGATGAGCGCCTCGAAGCGGCTCCTGAGCATGTCCGGCAGCAGCGGCTCAGCTCCCAAGTTGCCAGGACCGCACCTGACGCACCGAGGCTTGGCCATGCCTCACCGACCCGAAGTGGACGGGTTCAGGCTCGGATCGGGCCTGACCGTCGCCGGTCAAGTGCCATCATCCGGTCAAGAGGCGGGTTCAGCCTCGATTTCGACACCGTCGGCGGCGATGCGATATTCCACCGGCGATACGTCAAGGCCCTTGCCGTCGGACTTCATGTGTTCGACTTCCTCGGGCGACAGGTCCTTGCGTGAGAGCACGCCGCCGACTTCGGCGTAGCCGTGGCTGTCCTTGGGCACCAGCAGGTCATGCGACTCACCGAACATCACCCGCGCCGTCTGGCCGTTGTCTTCCAGCACGATCCAGCAGCCGCGCTTCTGGCAGACCTCGGTGATGCGGCCACTGAAACGCTGCGGCTTGCCAGCGTGTTCATCAAAGGACGCCACCGCGTCGGAGATCGACACCGCTTTCATGTCCGGCAAGGGTTTGCCGTAGTGGCTGGCTTCACCGGCATGAGCAAGACCAAAGGCGGTCAACAGAAGGACGGACTGAAGCAGACGCATGACTGGTCTCCAATACATGGACAGGTCGGCAGGATACATCGCTTGCCGTCTGTCTTCACCGAACACCGCTGACTGGGCGCCAACCCCGCCAACTCGATTACGCTAGGCGACATCAACCCTGCGATCCATGGCGTCATGATTCCCAACTCCCCTGCCCGGCATTCGCGGGATCAACGCAATCAGTCAGTCGCAGGGACAGGAGATCGCCGGCGTCAGCTCTGGCCCTGGCTGCTTTTCCTTGTGGCGTTCTACGCGGTCTGGCTGGGACTGGTCCTCGTCGATAACCACGGGAAGACGCTGGCCGAGCATTGGGGTATCGCGCTGGCGATGGGCCTGGGCTCCTACGTGGCCGGCTCGACGCCGATGGGCGGCGGCACGGTGGGCTTTCCGATCCTGGTACTGCTGTTCGACCAGACGGCACAGCTAGGGCGCGACTTCAGCTTCGCCGTGCAGAGCATCGGCATGGTCAGCGCGTCGATCTTCATCCTCGCACGGCGCCTGCCGCTGGAATGGCAACTGCTGCTGCCGGCCATGATCGGTGCGCTGATTGGCACGCCGCTGGGCATCCTGTTTCTCGCACCGCTGGTGCCGGCGCTGTGGATCAAGGTCAGCTTCGCGGTGGTCTGGGCCAGCTTCGGCGTGCTGCATCTGTATCGCACCCGCGAGTTCTGCGACCAGCACGGTGCCTGCGTGCCGCGTCCAGGGCTGGATCGCTGGCTGGGGCTGGCCATCGGCTTCAGTGCCGGCGCCAGCGTGGCGGCGATCACCGGTGTCGGCATCGACATGGTGCTCTATGCGGCGCTGGTGCTGCTGCGCCGCGCCGACCTGAAGATCGCCATTCCGTCGTCGGTGCTGATCATGGCCTTCACCTCGCTGGTAGGCATCGCTTTCAAGGCGGCGATCACCGGCGTGGAGCCAGGCGTCTACGAGAACTGGCTGGCCGCCGCGCCGGTGGTGGCGCTGGGTGCACCACTGGGCGTGTTCATCGTCAACCGCATCGGCCGCAAGCCGACGCTGTACGTGGTCGCAGTACTCTGCATCGTCCAGTTCATCTGGACCATGCAGAACGAATGGGCCGCGCTGGGCGTCGGCGGACTCGCGCTGGCGCTGTTGGGTGTACTGCTGTTCAACCTCGGCTTCGAAGCACTGCATCGCTGGGGTGATCGTCTGAGCGGACGCGGGATCCGGTCGCCGGCTGCCGGCAACGCCGCCGAGGCATCAACCACGACCGCCTAGCCATCGCCGTACCCCGGCTACCGCCGGCAGTCCGTTTCCAGCCTCGTCGGGACGTGGCCGCAGGCAACCGGTACCATGCACAGCGCCCATGCGCAGCGCCGTTCACCGAACCGCTGCGCGTCACCGCGTCCGGCTGCAGCAACAACGCCACCCGAAACAACGAACCGGAGATTCGCATGAACTTCATCCCGCGCGCTGTCCGCCCCTCGGCACTGAGTCTCGCCCTTGCCCTCGCCTTTGGCGGCATCCAGCCGGCTGTCGCCAAGGAAACCGGCGGCACCTCGCCCGGCGTCGATGCGGTGATTGCCGAACTGCTGCGCCTGGAACAGAAGCGCGAGCCGAAGTGCTACGCAACGGCTTCGCGTCTGGAAGACTTCATGTACGGCACGCCGCTGTCCAAGGAGGCGCGCTTCGCCAAGAACCTGCTGCAGAAGCAGTGGATCCAGTGGATCTGGCGGCAGGCCGCGGACGTGGCGCGCAAGGGCAAGGCCGAGATTGTCGACGTGGCGCAGGTGGAGAAGGTGCTGGGCGAGGTGCTGAAAGTCACCGAGGAGGCGGACGGCCACTTCACCGTCAACCTCAACGGCCGGCCGATGCGCATCAACGGCGTGGACAAGCGCCAGTACGGCAGCGTGGCCTACTCGCTGCGCGCGATCCTGGCCGTGCAGCAGGAATGGCTGCTTGGCGACGACGACTCGGTGCTGTTCCTGTCCGAGCCGGCGGTCGCGCGCCTGGCCGAGGCGCTGGACTTCGTGACGCTGGCCGGCCTCAAGCTCACCGACGAGCGCATGCGCCTGGAGAACGAGCGCGAAGTGCAGCGCGAACCGCTGGTGGAGAACTGGCTGGCGCTGACCGGGCAACCGGCGCTCGACACCGGCGGCTCCGCCGATGCCGCGAAGCTCGCCGACAGCAAGGCCGACCTGTCGATCCTGCGCGCGATGATCGCGCAGAAGCTGGCCTCCTACGCGGCCTACAACAACGTGTCCAACCAGCTGTTCATGCGCAACCTGCAGGTCTATTTCGCCCGTGCCCGCTGGCCGCGCGACGAGGCCGAAGGCACGGCCTTCCGCAGTGCCTTCACCGAAAGCATGATCGCCTTCACCCGCGACCTCTACCTCGGCGCCGAGCGCGAAGCGATCAAGGCCGGCAACAGCAGCATTCGCGAAGCGGACGTCGCGCACTTCGCCGAGCACTTCATCCCGCATCGGATCAACGAGTACGAGGACGCGATCTTCTTCCCGCGCCTGCCGCGCGGTGGTGGCCAGCTCGAGATCGAATCCTTCGACATGGATGCCTTCCGCGATCCGGGCTGGCACTGGCGCTACCTGGAAGGCGCGATCAACAGCGACGGCTTCCCGGCGAAGCTGCAGCTGGATCCCTTCGCCGCCGAGCTGCTGACCGAGAACGTCGCCCAGTTCGGCGTGCTGATGCTGCGCGTCACCGGCGACCTCGCCCGTGCCGCTGGCGAGGAAGAAGTCAGCGTCGCCAAGCTGCAGGCTGCCTTCAATGAGATCCAGTCACGCGTGAACCGCCATGCCAAGGCCGAGGAAACGCCGCTGGACGTCGCGCCAATCGCTTCGTCCGATGAAGCCGGCGATGCCAAGGCCGGACGCTTCGTCGAGATCACCGCCGACAGCGGCATCGACTACCAGCAACGCAACTCGGACTGGCTGAACCGCCAGCTGCGCAGCTACCTGAAGAAGGACGACAACACCGGCGTCATCACCATCCCGCCGGCCTTCGGTGGCAGCGGCGTGGCCGCCGGCGACATCAACAACGATGGCCGCGACGACCTGCTGCTACTCGGTGGCCGTGGCGCGAAGCTGTATCTGAACCTCGGTGACGGCACGTTCCGAGACATCACCGAAACGGCCGGCATCGACTGGCGCCGCGAAGACAGCAAGCAACCCGGCGAGATGCGCCAGCCGCTGATCGCCGACTTCGACAACGACGGTCGCCAGGACATCGTCATCACCTATGTCGACGACGCGCATCGCGTCTATCGCAACCTCGGCGAGCTGCGCTTCGAGGACGTGACCGACAAGAGCGGCCTTGGCGGCAAGGGGCATGTCGGTGGACCCGCCACCGCGTTCGATTACGACGGTGACGGCCTGCTTGACCTTTACATCCAGAACTTCGGCGACTACCTCAACGGCGCGCTGCCGACGCTGGCCCGGCGCAACTTCAACGCACAGCCGGACCAGCTGTTCCGCAACCTCGGTGGCTTCCGATTCGAGGACGTCACCGGGAAGGCCGGCGTCGGCGACACCGGCTGGGGCCAGTCGACCACGCATACCGACCTCGATGGCGACGGCGACCAGGACCTGATCTCCGGTAACGACTTCGGCGTCAACCGCTACTACCTGAACCAGGGTGACGGCACTTTCCGTGAGGCCTCTGCCGAGCTCGGCACCGACAAGCCCAGCTACACCATGAGCATCGGCATCACCGACCTCAACCGCGACCGCATGCCGGACATCTACATCGCCAACATCGTCACCATGAACAAGGACGAGACCTACGTGATGCCGAACCGCGACACGCCGGCCAAGTTCAATCCGGAGAAGCTCCAGAACATGCGCGTGGTCGAGGCCAACGACCTGTTCATGTCCGGCAAGCAGAACGGCAAGCTGCGCTACCTGCACAGTGATGCAGTCGGCCGTGGCCGCAGCACCACGGGCTGGTCCTGGGACGCCGACTTCTTCGATGCCGACAACGACGGTGACGACGACCTCTACGTGCTCAACGGCATGAACGAGTACAACGTCTACAGCCGCGAGAATCCCTACTACACCGACCCGATCGAGAACCGTCGCCAGGACGTCGAGTTCCCGGATGCCGGCAAGGCGCACAACGTCTACTTCGAGAACCGCGGCGGGCGGCTGGAGAACGCCTCGGAAAACAGCGGCCTCGACTTCGTCAGCAACTCGCGCAGCGCCGTGTACCTCGACCTGGAAGGCGATGGCGACCTCGACATCGTCACGCTGGACTACCAGGGCCCGGCCCGCGTGTTCCGGAATGACAGCCAGGACAACGGCAACCACTGGCTGGCCGTGCGCCTCACCGGCGATCCGTCGAGCAAGGTCAACCGCGACGCCATCGGCGCGCGACTGATCGCCACCAGCGGCAAGCTGCAGGTGTTCCGCGAAGTGCGCGGCTCGGAGGGCTACATGTCGGTGCATCCGCGCACGCAGTATTTCGGCCTCGGCAAGCACGACAAGGCGGACGTCGAGATCCGCTGGCCGGATGGCAGCACGCAGAAGCTGAAGGGACTGGAAGCCAGTCGCGTGCACGTCGTCGCTTACCCGACCAGGGACAAAGCCACGCCGTGAGGCAAGGCCTGCGCGGCGCGTCCATCGGACTGATCGCCATCGCTTTCACCACCGCCCTGCCTGCATTCGCCGGCAGGGCGGCGGACGATGCATCAGCGACCGTTGCCGATGCCCCGCAAGCCACGCGGCGGTACCGCGGTTCGCACCGCCACCGGGAACCACACCGGATGCGCACGCCTGGACACAGCGCGCCGACACCGCCCACGCCGCGCTTGGGCAGCATCCCGGCTGCATGACTACCTGAAGAAGGCGCAAGCCGGCGTCGGCGCGAGCAGCGGCGCTGTTCCGCTGAACGCGTTGATCCACGCCAGCTCGCCGTACCTGCTGCAGCACGCCTTCAATCCGGTCGACTGGCAGTCCGTCGATGACACGACAGCGAATGACCAGCGGCCGCGCCTGATCTCCATCGGCTATTCGACCTGCTACTGGTGCCACCGCATGGCCGAGGAGGCGTTCTCTGATCCGGCGATCGGCAAGCTGCTTAATACGCGCTTCCACGCGATCAAGATCGACCGCGAACAGCATCCGGAGCTGGACGCCCGCTACACGCGGCTGCAGCGCCTGAGCAGTGGCGAAGTCGGCTGGCCGGTAACGGTGATCGAGAACGCGAAAGGCGAGCCGCTGTTCGTTGGCGCCTACCTCGGTCGCGACGAACTGCTGGTCCTGCTGCAGCGGATCACCCGCCTGCAGGACCGGGCGCCCGCCGCGCTGGCGGCCATGGCAGCCGGATTTCGAGCGCTGCAGCCGGCGACACCACCCAGCGATGCATCCGCTTCCCCCACGCTTCCAATCGACGACATCGACGCGCTGATCACCGATCACTGGGACAGCGAACACGGCGGCCTGCGCGGCGAGCAGAAGTTTCCCGACGCGGCGCTGATGGATTGGCTGCTGGCGCGCGGCATTCGCGATGACAGCCACGCCGCATCGGCGGCACTGCGACAGCAGCTCGACGCCATGCTAGCCAGTCCGCTGTTCGATCCGGTCAACGGCGGCTTCTTCCGCTACAGCACGCGCAGCGACTGGTCGCATCCGCACTACGAAAAGATGCTCTACAACCAGGCGCAGCTGCTGCGACTTTATGCACGGGCGGCGCAGCATTGGGATCGTCCCGCGTGGCAGACGGCCGCCGCCAGCATCGCCCGCTTTGCCGAGGACTGGCTGCGCCAGCCAGACGATCTCTACGCCAGCGCCGTCGACGCCCGTTACGAGGGTCGCGAAGGCGGCTACTACCTGCTGAAGCCAGCGGAAGCGGATCGACTGGCAACGGATCGCGATTGGCTGCAGGCGGATCGCGTGGACGACCTCGCACAACTGCGCCTCACCCATGCATCACTCAACGACGCGCAACTGGACGCGAACCTGCGGGCGCTCAGCCAAACCCGCGTCGAAACCACGCCGCGCCCCTTCATCGACAGCAAGACGATCACCAGCTGGAACGCGCTCTACGCCAGCGCGCTGCTGACCTGGTCGGACAGCAATGACGGCAACGCTGCTCGGACACGGGCCGCGGAAATCCTGGATCGCCTCTGGCGGCGCTTCGACGCGGAAAGTGGGCGACTGGATCGCGATCAACATGGCGAGGTCGCCGGCAGCCTCGATGACTACGCGCAGCTCGCACAGGCGCTGCTCGATCTCGACGCCCGCCAGCCGGATGAAACGCTGCGCCAGCGCAGCGCCATGCTGTTGCGCGCTGCGGCGGATCGCTATCTCACGCCATCCGCCGCCAATCCGGAACTGGCCCGGGACGGCGAACTGCAGGCGCCGCTGGCCACGCTCTGCCTGGCGCTGCAGGCGCAATCACGTCGCAGCACCCGCGAGGACTGGCAGCCGCTGCTCAACCGCTGCCTTTCGACCTCGCAGCGTGGCGCGCAGGAGAACAGCGGCGCCAACTGGAGCACCCAGCGCGCCGTGCTGACGGCGAAGAGCGGCGACACCGACGTCATCGCCTTCTTCGCCGACGGCGCCGGTCGCGCCTGGCTGGACACATCGATCGCAGGTGAATCCCGGCTGCACATCGAGCTTCAGGACGGCTGGCACATCAACGCCCACGTCCTGGACGACAAGCGCCTGCTGGCCACCACCGTCAGCGCCGAAGACGACGCGGGCAACGCGTTGACGGCGCGCTACCCCGACGGCATTGCCCGCCGCCTTGAAATCCTTGGCGCCACGCTGCAGCTCTACGAGGGCCGCACCGACATCCGCATCGATGGCGACGCCGCCCGCGCCACGCTCAAGCTGCAGGCCTGCAGCGACCGCGTCTGTCTGCTGCCGGAAACGCTGATGATGTATCGCTAGCACCCCGCACCCGGGCGCGGGGTTCAACAAATCAAGACCACACCGGCACAGCGGAAGCGCTCAACAGCGCTACGGCCAGGGCCCTGCACCGGCTTCCTGCCAAGAAAACGCCGGATGCGGACGGTTCAAAGCCATCACTCAAACCCATCCCGGAAGACATCCGGTTCAACCGGGCCATCTTCGATTGCGATGTCGACGCTGACGTCATCGCCCAGCAAGTACTGAGATGCGTCCGCCTCAAGGGTCACGGTCAGCAGCTCGGTGCCTTCCACGCTGTTGTCCGCCATCGGCAGTACCGTCACATCGACCGACGCTTGTCCCGCGGCAATGGTGACGCTGGTGGTTGCGGAAGGCGACAGGCCGTAGTCGCTGTTGGGGATGGCCGAGCCGCCCAGACTGATATTGACGGTGAGATCACTGCCCATGTCGCCGTTGAGTCGTGTCACGGTGAACGAGCCCGTGTCGGGCCCTGCTTCGGAACTGCTGCTGTCCGTGCTGGATATCACGACGGTGGACAGCAGGCCCAAGAGGCCGCGCGGGAGGCTGTAAAGCTCGTCGACCTCATCCGCCTCCTGGTCAGCCACGTACAGAATCCAGTTGCTGTCGGTGCTGAACCGGCTGTTGGATACACGACCACCGCTCACCAACGGCGCGTTCAGCTTCACGCTGGCGCCGCCGTCAATGGAGACGCCATAGAGCTCCCTGACGCCCGGCGTCTCCTGGTCGGCCAGATACAGCACGAAGCTGCTGTCCGGACTGATGTCGCCGCTGTTTACGCCGCTGCCTGCAAGAAAATCCGGGGTCAGCTGGATGGGCGTCCCGCCAGCGATGGGCACGCTGAACAGCGCGGTGTTCGGAGCTTCATCGGCTTCGATGAGTTCCGTCGAGTAGACGACCGCGCTGCTGTCGGCGCTGATCTCGAAGGAGCCAACGGTTTCTCCCACCGGGAGGGGTGCATTCAATTGGGTGACCGGGCCGCCGAGAACCGGGACGCTGAACAATTCATCCAGTCCCCCGCCGCCGGTACTGGTCATGTACACCACTGTGCTGCCGTCAGGACTGATCGTGTAGTTGAAGGTATTGTCGCCCGGGATACTCAACGGGGTGATCGTGCCACCATCGATCGGCACACTAAAGATTTCGTCGATGCCTTTGACATTCTGTTCTCCGCGATAGACCACCCGGCTGCTATCGGGTGTGATCTGGAACTCGAAAATGGCGGGGATCGCGAAGGGGTCACTGCTGGCGGGCAGGGTGTCATTGAGCTTGACCACGGTGCCGCCACCGATGGGCACGCTGAAGACCTCGTGCACGTTGTTGGTTTCCCCATCGGCGGTGAACACCACCCGGCTGCCGTCCGGGCTGGGCTTCCAACCGAACAGCCCGGTGCCGCCGCCGGGCGGCAGCGGATCATTGAGCCGGGTCACCGTACCGCCACCGATGGGCACGCTGAAGATCTCGTTGACGTTGTTCGTGTTGTGATCGCCGATGTAGACCACGGTGCTGCTGTCTGCGCTGATGAAACGCGTGAACAGCACTTCCTTTGTGGTGGTGGACGGCGGGCTCAGCTTGGTCACGGGCCCGCCGGCAACGGACACGCTGAAAAGCTCGGTGACCTCGTCCGTATCCTGATCCCCCAGGTAGACGACGGTCGCACCGTCCGGGCTGAGGCTGAAATCGAACAACCGGCCACCCGGGACCACGTCATCGTTGAGGCGTGTAATCGTCCCGCCACCGATGGGCACGGTGAATATCTCGTCCGCACCGAGCGTGTTCGCGTCGGCGTTGTAGATCACCGTGCTGCTGTCCGGCGTGATGGTGAAGCTGTTCACATCGCTGCCGGTGCTGACCAGCGGGCCGTTGATCCTGACCGCCGTGCCACCCGCGATGGGGACGCTGTAGATCTCGTTGACGCCAACCGTGTCCTGGTCTGCCCGATACACCACCGTGGTGTTGTCCGGGCTGATGACGCTGAACCCGACCTCGCCGCCCGCTGTCATCGGGCCGCTCAGCTTTACCGGAAACGTTCCGGAAAGCGCCACGCCGGGCAGCAGGAAGAGGGCCGCCAGGCTTGCAGGGCCCGGTCGACGCAGCGGCCGCGGCCACGACGGCTTCAAGTGGGTAGACAGCCGTTCACGAGTAGGACGAGTCATACGGGATTCCTGCCTTGGTCTGCGCGCAGTATCCGGACCTACCGTGGTAGTGAGCGTGGTAATCAGCGTTGGAACGTGCGGTTTAGCCCGGCGGAAAGCCGCCCAACCCGGACGGGGCTTCGTCAAGAGGATGATCGGCGCCATCGATCCGCGACATCTCCAGACGAACGCTTCCGTCGAGAAACGCGATCAAGGCATCGCTGCGAACCGATGATTTCCAGAAGCTGGGCGAACGGCTGGCAAGCCTCGGCCTTCCGACAGCCATCGTGCAGAAAGGCGGCTATGCCGTCGCCGACATCGGTCACAGCGTGGTGGGTGTGCTCGATGCCTTCGCGTGAGGGGAAGGCGGATTCTGAATTCAGTTTCGCGAAAAGATTGACAGTTGCAGCCGAAGCGCTAGCATGTTCGAAGTTGTTAGGGGAGCGTTAGCATGTCTAAGTCAATTGACAAAACATCAAAATTTCCCCCAAACCAGCTTCAGCTACTGTTTCAACAGAGCTCTCAGAGCTCCCTTGGTTCGGCCCCGAGGGGCAGTTCTGGGAATGTCATAAACCTCTGTACACACAGAGGTCGAGGTGACACACCCTCCAGTTCCCGTAGCGCTCTTCAGCTACTTATTACTGCTTCGAAGCGACTTGACTGGTAATTAGGCTGGTAGATGTGAGTGCGCGCCCTAAGGTAGTCGAGAGCTCAAGAAAATCTGCCTCTAGCCTAAGCAATCAACAAGGCCTCGGGCACATATCGTCTAGAGAGTCTCGAGAGCTTGTTATTGCCCTGAGTGGACCACTTGGCAGCGGCCAAGACCAAATTCTGGAAGAACTCAAAGAAAGGTTGGAGCAAGCGGGATACTCCTGCCAACGGATTAAGCTCAGTCAATTCATCGACGATGCCATAGAGCAGAAGAAGGTCGACCTTCCATCTGACGACAGCCGTTATTTGAGGCTTCAATCCGCAGGCAACCAACTTCGAAAAGCATACGGCAACCAGATACTGGCGGAGCTTGCGATATCTAAGATCGCTACTCTGCGGGTCCAAGATCAGGGTCAAGAAGTACTGAGTGGCACTCCTCCGAAGCAGAGTGCGTGGCTAGTCGACCAACTCAAACATCCCGAAGAAGTCCAACTGCTGGAGAGAGTCTACGGGAACTTGTTTTACATGGTCGGCGTTTTCTCAAATGAGAAGCAACGACTCGATCGTCTGGTGAACTTAATGGAACTCTCTCCCGAGAGTGCCAGGCTTGCCATGGAGCGTGATCGCAACGAGAACTTCAGCCACGGGCAGAAACTGGAAAAAACGCTTCGAAGTGCCGATTTCTTTATCCGCAATACTTCAGGCAACCGAAAGCATATTTCTTCACAAATCAGCCGGTTTGTAGGTTTGATTCATGGAAAGAATGGCCTGACTCCTACTCGAGAAGAGTCGGGAATGTTCGCTGCACACGGTGCATCTCTTCGATCAGCATGCCTGTCTCGACAGGTTGGCGCTGCCATTCAAGATAATAGTGGCGTAATAGTCTCAACTGGCTGCAATGATGTGCCAAAGGCTGGTGGCGGGCTCTATTCTGTTGAACACGCTCAGGACAACCGCTGTATCAACTTCGGTTATTGTTCAAACGATCTACACAAGAGACGGATCGAGCAGGAAATAAGAGAGCATCTAGAGAAAAGTGGATTCAACAGCCACGACGCCAAGAAAATTGCCGGCGAATTGAGGGAGTTCACCCGGATCCGCGACCTCATAGAATTCTCCAGATCGGTACATGCCGAAATGGATGCAATCATCAGCCTCGCTCGCGCAGGCGGGGCTAGCACCAAGAATTGCTGGCTCTACACCACTACTTTCCCTTGCCACAATTGCGCGCGCCACATCGTTACGTCTGGCATAACGCATGTGTTCTACATCGAACCCTACGAAAAGAGCCTTGCGAACGAACTGCACAAGGACGATATCGCCTTTGATGAGGAGGGGGACGCGGAGGAGACTTCGCGAGTGAAGTTCCTCCACTTTGAAGGCGTTTCACCTCGCAAGTTTGCCAATTTCTTCCTTTCTCAAGATGAGAGAAAAAACAGCAAGGGTAAGGTCGTCAGCTATCCCGCCGGCATTGGACGAAAAGTTCGAGCCCAGTACCTCGATTCGTACTTGGACTACGAGAAACGAATTACGGATCTTTTGGCTATGCGGGATCTAGTTTCCGCAGAACCAAGTCCAAATGACGCTGCATAGCTTTGTGCGGTTGAGCAAAACCCACTATCTACCACCGCGCCGCGATCACATGTTGAAAGGATTTGGCCATGTCGAACGCTACTTTAGGGAAGTCAAAAAACGCGGCTTTCTTCAGTCGGGGATGCCAAAAGGCGAATTTTTCTCCTGGCCGTGACTAAGTCAATGATATTTCAAGCCTTTCACCATTTCGCCAGTTGATAGTCAGCCGAGAGCCTCTCTCCCAAGGGAGTCCTTGCCTTGCCCTAGACGGGAAAAATGGAAGCTCGCTTCGGCAGCCCAATGTGCGTTCCTCGCCCTTCAGCCGCTACCATCCCTTTTAAGGACTCCCAGATGGGATGCCTTAGCCGGTTTCAGTGTGAAGGGGACAAAGTTGATCGCACATCCGGTGCCGGGAGCCCAACGCAGCCGGGGGGCGGCGGGCTGTCTTCGCCACAAAGACAGCGTGAGGGGTGCATGGCCAAGAATAAGAGAATGATGATCGAGGTTGATCCAGGTGATGGACTGAATCGATCAATCGTTGGGGAATGGTCCAAGGAAAAAATTGAGTACCTGGTCCGCTACGTTCAGACATCGTCTGCGACTCGGCGGAAGTGGAAGCAGTACGGCCGGTCTGCCTTCATTGATTTATACAGCGGGTCCGGGCGGTCCAGAATTGACGGCACAGCCGACGAGATTGTTGACGGCGGCGTCATTGCTGCCGTGAGGCAAGGGCTTCAGAGCCAACCGTTCGACCAGATTGTGATCGGCGACTTAGATCCTGATCTCGTCGACGCAGCCAAGCAGCGACTGTTGCGATTGGGGCCGTTGGATGTCACCGACCTAGGAGGCCCTGCCGAATCCACCGTGGACGACGCAATCAGGGCTATTGATCCGAAAGGGCTGCACCTTGCCTACCTGGATCCTTTCTCAGTTCACGCGTTGCCGTTTTCCATCATCCAGAAGCTGGGCCGTGTTCCGCACATCGATCTGATGATCCATTTCAGCGTGCTCGACTACCGGCGCAACCTCACCGCCATGTGCGACAACGGAAAGATGGACAGCGTCGCGCCGGGCTGGCAGCGTGTCATCACCTCAAACATGGGGCTGGAGGATCGGCGGCGGCGCATCTTCGAGCACTGGAAAGGACTGATCGAAAGTCTCGGCTACCACACCAGCGAAGTTGTCCCAGTGGCTGCGACAGGCAAAGCGGACTATTACTGGCTGGTGCTTGTTGGTAAGCATGAGCTGATCAAGAAGTTCTGGAACGTTGCAACCGATACCCAAACGCAGATGTCACTGATATGACCACCAAGTCGCGCATCGAATGGACCGAGCACACCTGGAACCCGGTTGTGGGCTGCACGAAGATTTCGGCCGGCTGCAAGCATTGCTATGCCGAAACGCTGGCGCGCCGCCTCCAGGCTATGGGCACGCCCGGCTACGAGGACGGCTTCAAGAAGGTCAAGGTGATCCCTGAGCGATTGGGCCAGCCGCTCGACCGGAAGCAACCAACGGTCTACTTCGTCAACTCAATGAGTGACCTGTTCCACACGCATGTACCGGATGAGTTCATCGACCGCGTCTTTGATGTCATGGAGGCGGCGCACTGGCATACCTTCCAAGTGCTCACCAAGCGAGGCGAGCGAATCGCACGCTATGCCCGTCGTCGCGAGGTGCCGGACAACGTCTGGATCGGCGTCTCCGTCGAGAACAAGCGCCACGGCGTCCCGCGCATCGACCACCTCCGCAACGCACCGGCAAAAACTCGCTTTCTGAGCGTCGAGCCGCTGTTGGAAGATGTTGGCGAGCTGGATCTCGACGGAATCGCATGGGTGATCGTCGGAGGCGAGTCTGGGCACGGTGCCCGGCCTATGAAGGCGGAGTGGGTACGCAACGTCCAGCGCCAGTGCGAAGACCAGGGTGTTCGGTTCTTCTTCAAACAGTGGGGAGCGCACGGACCAGATGGACAGCGCCGATCCAAGAAGGCAAACGGGCGCGAGCTGGACGGCCGCACCTGGACTGACATGCACAGCGATGTGCGACTGACATGACGGAGCGTTCCGCTACCGACACGACGGGTGACGATGCATCGGCGGCTTCAGATATCGGGCCGTACCTGCGTGCATCCATAGAGCTCGATCAGAAGAAGAACTTCTACCTGATTGCTTTGGCATTCACCGTGCTGGGCTTTGCAGTACCCAGCTTGCCCGCTGCTACGTTCACTGCTGTAGTCGTGGCCGAAATCCTGTCGTGGATGGCTCTGTTGTTCAGCGGGATACTAGGGCTCCGCTCCCTAGAGGATCGCTCCACCTACTTGCGCTACGAAGCGCTGCTAGAAGAGGTCCGAAGGAATAATCCAGAAACCAACCTTCGGCTGCTTGTGGTAGGCGACAAGAGCTCCAAGCATGAACCATCGCCCTTCGAGCGGGATGTTGAAAGCGTCGTTAACAGAGGGTGTCAGGATTTTTGTGTGTGAGGCATACCATGATGCTGCCAAGGAGCATGTATGCCACGCAAGAAGAAGACGCCGGTGGTCACGCCGGCCATTGATCTGCCGCAGGAGTTTCTCGAGCAGATCCCGGCCCGATGGATGCGGCTGGGGTCGAGGCCGTTTTCCAGCAACTGAAGAAGGCCGTGATCGAGCGCGCCCTCCGGCGCCGAGATGAGCCTTCACCTGGCCGACGCCGAGGGCGGTAACGGCAACCACCGCAATGGCCGCAGTGGCAAGACGGTGCTGACCGACGACGGTCCGCTGCGCATCGACGTGCCGCGCGACCGGTCCGGGACGTTCGAGCCGCAGCTGATCCCCAAGCACGAGCGTCGATTCGCTGGGTTCGACGAGCGGATCGTCTCGATGTACGCCCGTGGCATGACGGTGCGGGAGATTCAGGGCCACCTGGCCGAGATGTACCGCGTCGAGGTATCGCCAGAGTTCATCAGCAAGGTCACCGACGAGGTGATGGTCGAGGTTGCTGCCTGCGGCACGGCCACTGGAGACGATGTATCCGGTGGTGTTCTTCGACGCACTGCGGGTAAAGATCCGCGAGGACGGGGTGGTGCGCAACAAGGCCGTGTACCTGGCGCTGGGCGTGCTGGCTGATGGCACCCGCGACATCCTTGGGCTGTGGATCGAGAACACCGAGGGCGCCAAGTTCTGGATGCGGGTGTTCAACGACCTGGAAGACGCGTGGCGTCGACGACATTCTGATCGGCGTGGCCGATGGCCTGAAGGGCTTCCCGGAAGCGCTGGAAGCGGTGTTTCGGCGACCACGCTGCAGACCTGCATCGTGCGCTTGATCCGCAACAGCCTGGACTATGCGAGCTGGAAGGACCGCAAGGCGCTGGCGGCAGCGATCAAGCCGATCTATACGGCACCGACCGCCGAAGCCGCCGAGGCCGAGCTGGACGCGTTCGAGGCCGGCCCTGGGGCGAGCGCTTCCCAACCGTGGTCGCCGCCTGGCGCCGCGCCTGGACGCGCGTGGTGCCGTTCTTCGCATTTCCACCGGACGTGCGCCGGGTGATCTACACGACCAACGCGATCGAGAGCGTGCATGCGCGCCTGCACAAGATCATCAAGACCTGAGGCCATTTTCCCAGCGACGACGCAGCGACCAAACTGATCTGGCTGGCCCTGCGCAACATCACCGCCGAATGGAGCCGTGCCAGCCGCGACTGGAAGGCGGCGATGAACCAGTTCGCGATAATCTACGAAGACCGATTCACGCTGGCTCGCTGATAGAGACCTTCGAACTAAACCGCCTCACACACAAAAAATCGGACACGCCCCGTTAACACGAGCTCCAAGCTTCGTGAAACGGTAACGTCACGTTCAACCGCATGCGCCAATTTCCTTGTGGTTGGCTTGTGCATCCTCGCATGGGCACGAGGCTGCGCCGCTATCCTCCAGCTGGCAGGGCTGTGACCGTCAACGCCTTGCTTTCACCTCGGTGAACGCACTCGCCCACCCTGATCCAACACGCTGCGCGGCATGCCACATGCCGCGCAGCGCGCAACCGGAACGCTCAACCGCTCACTCAAGAAGGTACCTGCGAGTATTGAATGTTGCCAATTGCTTACCTCGAGCAAAATGGCAACGTCTCGGCTTCTTCGGTGACTCCAGCAGTCTTCATCGCTTCGAATAGGCCCACGCACGCAACGACCCCTCGATCGCGAGAGTGTCGGCACGACAAACAAATGCGGTTGAGTACTGGGTGGTCTCAACTCGAATGTGTTCGATGCTGTCCAAGTCCAGCCAGCAGCATAAGCTGTCCTTGCATATAGACCGACTGCCTTTGCCACTTTCGAGATCGAAACATACTTGGCATCAAACTTCTGCACCGAGGCAAGCGACGTGAGTTCGCGCCCATGCCGTTGGACAACCTCCAGATGTCCATCACGCCTGAGTGACGTGACTACCGCAGCCGTGCATCCAAGCCTCTTGGCCGCATCCAGCACAGGCATGCATTCCTCTTGGTCGCCCCTGATGGTTCGGAAATAGTCGCTCAAAGCCTTCTCAAGAACCTGCAGTCGCCCAACCCCCTTCCCCCTTCGTTTCCCAACAACAGTTTCCGGGTGACCAAGCATGTGGGAGATAAAGCCCGCCTTCTCGGCAGGAGAAGCAGTCCACTCAGTGAAGGCTTCATCAAGCGCCATCACACCCTCTCCACGGATAGAGCACTTCCCGATCGCTAAGGCCTGAATCCGTCGCGCGAAAGCATCGACATCCTCTTTCGTGAAGCTCCCCGGAAAAGCAGGCCGCACCTGCTCTTTGAACACTCCTGAGGCACGAAGCGCCTTCAACGTTTCGATTGAAACGCCAACCATTGGCGCTGCATCTCTGGCCGACACGGCCGGATACTGAGTGAATCGCTGTTTTCGGAGAAATTCCATGTCCACGAGATGACTTCTGCTTGAATCAGCTCGAACTCGCTTTGATCTGATCTCACCAGAGGCAATTCGCTTTCCCAGGGTCAGCATGTGGAACCCAAACTCCTCGGCGGCCTCTGTCATAGTTCCCCATCGAACTTTTTCTGGCATCAACTTGCTTGACCTCTCATCGCGCGCCATGCCCGATCGATGCCAGTAGTTTGCTCCGAACGAGTACACCTCCCGCTCAAGAAATTCATACGCGTTGTCATCGCCACCGTCGTTCTTGACGAGGCGAACAGTCAACCAACTGAAATACTTGTGGAAACTGGGAAGCTCTTTCACACGATCTAATGTGTCACCGTAGTTGTCAGCAAGAAACGCATTAAATCCACGCGGCCAATCCGCCAAGATCCGGGATACCTCACCAAGATGAATCCTGTAGTGCGAACGCGCCTTCGGGGCTCCCTTGCCGCCCCGATTTCTATGCACAACAGCGCTCAGGACCCAGATCAGCTTGCAGAATCGCCGGAGGCCAAGATGTTCCAAGTGCACCATCGACGAAGGCAATGGCGCAACATCTTCATTGCGGTAGACCTGATAGCGCATCATCGCCATCAGATCGCCCAACTCTGTCGTTACCGGCGCTGTCGCGACGCTTGCTAGGTCAGCCCCGCAACGGCACTGTCGAACCTTTGACCTTGACCAACTCAAATTCGTCTTGCATGACGGACACTCCTCCAACAACTCAACCAGATGGACTGGACACACAAAGGCTTGGGCAAGATCCCAAAACGCTTCGCATGGCAGCCCATCTTGGAGACAGCGAGGACACACCTTTGGACGACTAGTGCTAACTTCGTAGCTTGGCATGTCTGTGCCGTACACCCGCACGTAGGTACGTGGAAGGCCCTCTGGCATATGCGTTATCCGAGCTACATCGGACTCACATATTCCAGTCAACGACACAAGCCGCTCCGCATCCAGTCGCCCGATCTTGGATTGGTAGTTCTGGCGCCCCATGCAGCTCAGAACATAGGCAGTTGTTTGATATCCATTGAGCTCGGTGAGCCGCAAGACATAACCCATCAATGATTCGGTTGGCTGGGGACCAGGAGAGACGACAAGCCTCACAGAGCCTTCCTCAGCTGACGCTGGTTATTCGCCCGCGCTCGAGCAGAACTCCCGTGTCCTGGGCCTTGTCGGCCTCCTCGTTTGCGGACGGCGCCGATTCTTGTCGAATCTTCGACTCGAGCGGAGTCTTCAGCTAGTTTTCCCTCTTTCGAACTGCCCTCGTGAATCGACTTCCCATAGACGGTGACTTCCGAGCTTTGGTCCGCAGCATCTTCCAACGCCGCATTGGCGAGGACAGCCTCCTGAACCCCCTCTCCACTAAGCTCGGCCTTGGAGGCACCGAAAGGACCGCCTCCCACTGGAAACCGACCGGAAGACCAGATGGCACGGCGATACGCGGCCTGCAACTCATTCAAGCCAATATCCAAATTGCCCGCTTGGATGGCATTCCGCACAGCTCGCTCCAGGAGCTTTGCGACCAGACCGATGCGCCCGGCACTTGCGAGAAACATTCGGAACGCCATTTCCCGACTATCCAGTAGCGGAAGCTGAAATGGATGCAATTCCTTCTGAAACTGGCGAAGAATCGCTCGAAACTGCCCGGCAGATGTCCGATCATTCCAGTCGAACAGAGGCATCCTGAGTTCGTCGTCAAATCGGCCCGACAACTGCTCATGTCCGTGGACGATGGAGGCAGCCACCGGCAATCCAACCGCGACCAATCCGTACTTGCGATCCTCCATCAGCACCTTGATCCAGTCAGCGAGCAGATGGAGCGATTGCTTCTGCCCTTTGTCGCATAGATGCTGAAACTCATCGAGAATGATCATCTTGCACTGCACTGCGTCCAAGAGGGTATAGAGCCGTTCAGTCATGTTGCCAACCGAGCCACGACTCCAAAACGGATCGCCCAAGCCCCGAAGAAGCGACTCCAAAAGCGACTTTACTGACGCTTTCGCCGGTGCGACCGCGTACACAACAGAACGGATCATTCGGTCATCCAGTTGCGTTGGCAGATAGGTCTCCAGAAGGTCCCGTACCACACTCGACTTTCCGGTTCGGCTTTCGCCTGTGATGAGCATGCAAACTGGGGCCGTCGAATGACCAACTGCATCGTAGGCACCCGTAAGCTCGTTCAAAATGTCAGAGTAGGCGATGTGGTCAATCCGGATGCTCTGTACCAGATCGCGATATTTCGAAAGATCCGTTCTCTTCTTCACGCTGCCACCCCCGGACTGACTCGCCGACTGGACAAGACTGGAACGAAGTCATCCCCTTCAATCTCATCAATCCCGAGCTCAACTGTTTCTCCGCAATCTGAAACGGTTGTGTCCTTTCTGGACCCCGACTCCTCGTTAACATGCGATAGAGAATGAGGTTCTGTGTTGTTCGCTACCACGGAATGCGCCTCTGATTTGCGCAAGGATTCCGCCTCAACTTCCGTAGTTTCTGCTTCCTGGGCTTCACCCAGAAAGCGTTGCTGCGCATTCCTAGACTTACGTGATTTTCTGGAGGACATCCGCATATCCTCTTCAATGAGCGCACGGATTCGGTTGCGAGCCTCGAGCAGACTGATTTCGCGTGCATCATCCTCCTGAATCCGCCGGCGATATCGCTTGCAGACCTTGTGCTGCCACCTCGTCAAACCCGTGGCGTACTCCACGTCCAGCGCTGGCACTTTGATCAACATCCGTTGATCCGGCGAAACGACCACCACGTGGCCAAGATCATCATCAGAGGTACGCACTTCGACCGTGAACTTGCTGCCGTGAAGTTCCCGCAGGGTACCGAGCTCGTTCGAGTTGTATAGAAGCGAATCAATCTCGACGCCCTTGTGCGTCAACTCTCTATGCGCAGTGGCACTGAATGCCGCCTCCATTGCCACCGAAGAAGGCGGAAGATAGCGATCAATCGAGCCAACCCCCTGATGCCAAGCATCATGCGGGGACATCCCTAGCGCAGAGTGAATTTCTTGGTGATATACATCGACAATCCACATGAGCACGACTCGTCGCAAGGTAGCCAGCGTGATCACTGCGTGTTTGGCGGGGTTGTAGTCTCCCTTGAGAAGCACGCTCGAGAACGTCTTTCCTTTCATGTCCACCAGAAGGCCGGTATTCATGGTTCCAAAGAAGCGTTCTACCTTGCCTTTGTACCAAGGCTTGCGGCGCGGACTGAACTGGACGTCAATTCCATAGCGCCCCGCACCATTCTCCAATGCATGCGAATGAAACTCGAGACCGTTATCGACAACCAATAGATCCATGATGCCCCACGCATCCCAGTGGCACGTCAAATCTGGGCTCATATCCTTCGGCGCCAATGCATGCCGAAGGGCGCGCGTCATGCTGACGTTGCTCGGTTCTTCGAATCCCAGGTGGTAGCCAAGGATGTAACGGCTATGCTCGTCAATGATCAACGTTAGCCAGGGCCTTCCGAGCGGCAATCCTGTGCGCTCGTCCACGACAAACAAGTCCAGTCGGCAGTGATCCATTGCAGCTCGAGCCAGTGGCTTCAGCGCCGGAACGCCTCGCCCGGCTGCTCGAAACTTGATGTCCGCGGCACGCTGCCCATAGCGAGAACGGTAGACGTCATACGGCGCAATTTCGCGCAGACGGGCCTTCAGATAGGCGTACGAAGGACACTTCAACTGATCTGTAAGTAGCCGCGTAGCATTGCGGAGCGCAATGATTCCCTTAACCTCTTTCAGAATTATCTTGAGGGTTGGCCGTTCCTCGGTCAGGTAGCGGGTCTCAATCAGGTCGCCAACCAGTGTGCGCACGTCCTCGTGCAGTCGACAGTCCGAGTTTCCTTTGAGGTGATGACGATCCACCAGAGATCGAATATCTCGACCACTTTCCTGATACTGCCGAATCCACTTAATGACGGTTGTACTGTGCGGACACAACTTCAAGGGATTTCCTGCTTTCCACAAACTACCTTCTTCCCATATATCCTTGATGTGCGGTGCCAAATGGGATTGTGATCTGGGCATCCCCTCGAGTCGTTGAACGAACACCAACTTCGCCTTGGCGCGGTCTTGCTGCTCGTCGGAATAGCTCTGACGAAATGCATCCAGGTGAGCTTCTGCAATCGCTTTTTCCACCCCACTTGCAGGCGGCAATTTCCCATCGTCAAAAATGAGGTCGCCTGCCTTCCAGGCCGAAAGCAGTTGTGGGACGGTGTCTTCACCGACTCGACCAGTCACGAGATCTTCTAACGCGACGACACCATTGCCCATGTCCCGAAGGATCCGGATTGGCTTGTTTCGCAGTGTCAATCTTCGGCCTACATGAAAACTCCCACCGATCATGCCGAACCTCCCAAACTGCAGCGGCTGTCTGCAACCCAGACACAGGTTCGCTCGGAAAGTACATTTTCAGGATCGAAGGCAACGCGCCCACGCATCATGAGATTGGCAATACCAATAGCCTCGAGACTGTCAGCCGT
>JAWLAW010000023.1:0-38918 GCA_041395265.1 Lysobacteraceae bacterium | reverse complement strand
AGCGCGTGTTGTACTGCCGCACCGAGCCGTTGTAGAAGCGCCGCGCGAATTGCAGGTGATCTTCGACCTCGACCAGCTGCGCGCTCAACTGCGCGAAGTTCTCGCTGGCCTTGAGATCGGGATAGTCCTCGGCCAGCGCCAGTAGTTGCCGTGCATCGCGATCCACACGCTGCTCGATGTCGCCGCGTTCGCCGACACTGCCCGCATGCAGCGAAGCACTGCGCTCCGCCGCCAGCCGCGAAAACAGCTCGCCCTCGTGCGCGGCGTAGGCCTTCACCACCTCGACCAGTCGCGGCACCAGATCATGCCTGCGCTGCAGCTGCACATCGACATCGCTCCACGCTGCAGCGACCTGATTACGGTCACGCACCAGCCGGTTGAACAGCAGCGCCAGCAGCGCGGCAATGGCGATGACAACGGCGACGATCCAGCTCATGGCAACGGCTCCCCTCGCGAAGCAGGCATTGTGGCGGCGGCGCCCATGCCTCGCAAATGCGTGGCGGGCGCATAGAATCGTCGTGGCGGGAGGATTCTGGAACCGGAGCAGGCATGGGCAAGCGCATCGCGGACGTGGACGACTACATCGCCAGGGCAGCAGATACTGAAGCGGCTGCGCACGCTGGTGCACAAGGCCTGCCCGACGGTGGAGGAGCGCATTCGCTGGGGCGCGCCGACCTTCGATCACCACGGCATGCTTGGCGGCATGGCCGCGTTCAAGGCCCACGTTTCCTTTGGCTTCTGGCGGGCGAAGGAGCTGGACGATCCGGCGGGCCTGCTGCGCGATGACGCCGCCTCGATCATGAACTTCCAGCGCATGGCCGCGCTGTCCGACGTGCCGGACGAGGCGACCATGCTCGACTACATCCGCCGTGCCGCGACGCTGAACGAGGCGGGTCCGGCGAAGAAGACGGCCCGACGCGGCAAACCGAAACCACCGCCGGCGGTGCCGGAGGACTTCCGCGCCGCGCTGAAGCGCGATCCGGCGGCGACCCGCACCTTTGATGCGTTCTCGCCGGGTCAGCAGCGCGAATACATCGACTGGATCACCGAGGCCAAGCGCGAGGAAACGCGTCAGCGCCGCCTGGCACAGGCCATCCAATGGCTGGCCGAAGGCAAGCGCCGCAACTGGAAGTACGAGAGCTGCTGACGCGAATCTCGGTGGCGCCACACGTTCGCTGCTTCAGACTTTCTTCGGCGGCATCGGGAACGGCGTGACCACGCGCTCGCCGCTGTCGGCATCGCGGATGCTGAGCTGGCCGCGACGGGCCACTTCCTCGACGCGGATCACCGACTGCATCGGCAGGTGCAGCACCTCGGTATCGCGGAACTCGTCACGCAGGCGTTCCTCGGTGGGGTCGATGACCACGCCTTCCTTGACCTCGAAGTCGATTTCGGCGACTTCGATGAAACCCCACAACGAACCGCTGCCGACCTTGCGTGCATACAGCTCGTAGACGCGGCCGCCGTTGAGGAAACTCACCTTGTACAGCTTGTGCTTGCTCATGCCTTGATTGCCCGGTCGTCGCGGCTCAGTGGCGGAAGTGGCGAACGCCGGTGAACACCATGGCCATGCCGTGTTCGTTGGCGGCGGCGATGACTTCCTCGTCACGCATGGAGCCGCCCGGCTGGATCACTGCGCGGATGCCGGCTTCTGCGGCGGCGTCGATGCCGTCGCGGAACGGGAAGAAAGCATCGCTGGCCATCACGCTGCCCGGCACGTCGAGGCCGGCATCGTCAGCCTTGATGCCGGCAATGCGCGCACTGATCACGCGGCTCATCTGCCCGGCGCCGACGCCGATAGTGCGCTCGTCCTTGGCATACACGATGGCGTTGGACTTGACGTACTTGGCCACGCGCCAGGCGAACAGCAGGTCACGCAGCTCCTGATCGGTCGGCGCACGCGCGCTGACCTGCTTCAGCTCATCGACGCCGACTTCGCGGTTGTCGGCGGTCTGCATCAGCAGGCCGGAACCGACGCGACGCACGTCCATGCTATTGCGGCCATCGCCTGCCGGAATCTCGATGACGCGGACGTTGGGCTTTTTCGCCGATAGCGCCAGCGCATCCGCAGCCACCGACGGTGCGATGATCACTTCAACGAACTGGCGCTCGATGATCGCACCCATGGTCGCGGCGTCCAGCGGACGGTTGAAAGCGATGATGCCGCCGAAGGCAGAAGTGGCATCGGTAGCAAAGGCCCGGTCGTAGGCCGCCGTCAGCGATTCGGCCACGGCCACGCCGCAGGGATTGGCGTGCTTCACGATCACGCAGGCCGGCGCGTCGAAGCTGCGCACGCATTCCCAGGCGGCGTCGCTGTCAGCCAGGTTGTTGAAGCTCAGCGCCTTGCCCTGCAACTGGCGGTAGGTGGCCAGCGTACCGACCACCGGGTACAGGTCGCGGTAGAACGCCGCCTGCTGGTGCGGGTTCTCGCCGTAGCGCAGGTCGTCGAGCTTGATGAAGCGGCCGTTGGCCTGCCCGGCGAACAGCGTGCGCTCGGCCTTCTGTCCGTCAGCATCGGTGATCGATGAGAGGTAGTCGCTGATCGCCGCGTCGTAGTTCGACACGCGATTGAAGGCCGCGACCGACAGCGCGAAACGCGTGGCCGCCGACAGTGTGCCGTCATTGCCGTCCAGCTCCTCGATCAACGCGGCGTACTGCGACGGATCGGTGGCGACGGCGACGCGGGCGTAGTTCTTGGCCGCGGCGCGCAGCATGGCCGGGCCGCCAATGTCGATGTTCTCGATGGCAGTGGGCAGGTCGCAGTCCGGATTCGCCGTCACCGACTCGAACGGATACAGGTTGAGCACCAGCAGGTCGATGGCATCAATGCCGTGCTCGGCCATTACCGCATCGTCGGTGCCGGCGCGACCGAGCAGGCCGCCGTGGACCTTCGGGTGCAATGTCTTGACCCGACCGTCCATGATTTCCGGGAAGCCGGTAACGTCGCTGACATCACGTACCGGCAGGCCAGCATCGCGAAGCGCTTTCGCGCTGCCGCCGGTGGACAGCAGCTCGACGCCAGCCGCGTGCAGCACCCGCGCCAGTTCAATCAAACCTGACTTGTCGGAAACGGACAGCAGGGCGCGGCGGACAGGAAGACGCTCGGCGGACATCGCGGGCTCCGTGATCGGTCATGAGGTCGGCGCCAGCGTTTGTGCCCCGGCGCGAGGCGCGAATTATAGACGGGCTGCCGGGCCGACGCTCCCGGCGGGATCGCGATCAGGCCAGTCCGTAGCGCCGCAGCTTCTTGCGCAGCGTGGCGCGATTGATGCCCAGCGCTTCGGCAGCGCGGGTCTGGTTGCCTTCGTAATGGCGCATCACTTCGGCAAACAGCGGCGCCTCGACTTCACGCAGCACCGTGTCGTAAAGCTCGCAGGAGGCATGCTCGTCCATGTCGACGAGGAAGCGTTTCACCGACTGCGTGACGCAGTCGCGAAGCGCGGACTGTCCTTTGGCGGCGTCGCTGCGGCCGCGCCGGGCTTGCATGGCGTTCAAGATCGGGGCAACTCCAGAGTGGTCTTCCAGCTTTCCCTGCTGCTGCCGTCGGCGCTGGCTTCTCGGGCTCGGTCGCGACGGGGATGGGAGTGTACCCCCATGCGCTTCGCGCTGCAGCCACGTTCAGATGAACGGATCGCGGACGCTCAGCGGAAATCGAAGGCGTAGGCGATGGCTTCCTTGCCGGGATCGGCGATCTCCAGCGTCACCTCCGCCGACTGGCCGCTGCGCAGCACGTCCGTCGACGGCGCGCTGCCGAGGTACTCCGCTGCCTCGAAACGGCGCAGCGCCAGCGGCTTGCCGGACAGATCCAGCATGCCCAGCTCAAGCTGCGGCCAGATCTGGTCGAAATCCGCCGCATTGCGGAAACTCAACTGCACCAGCAGCGCACCGGGCACCGACGGATGTGGCCGCACGTCGCGAGCGGTGACTTCCATGCCCTGTGGCGCAGTCCAAGGCACCACCTTGCATCCCAGCGCCGCACAGCTGCGCAGCAGGAACGGCCGCCACATCGCGTCGGCAGCCAGCGCGTCACGCTGGGCGAGCAGTACCTGCAGCAACAGCAGCAGACCGAGCAGGCCAACCGCTGCCCACCATCCAATGCCACCGCTGCGTCGTTCTGCCGGCGCGATGGCGAAGGCCGGTGTCGCCACCGGCAGCTCGAAGAAGTCGCCTTGCCGTGGCATCGACACTTCGCGATCCACCGGTGCCGGCTCCACCCGCGGCGGCAGATGTCCGCCGTGGGCATGACCGTGGGCAGCGAACGGATGCTCGCTGAGGTGCTCCAGCGCATCGAACTCGTGGTTGCAGACACCGCACTGCAGATGACCATGACCCTGCGACAACTGCGCGGCGGTGGGCTCGTAGACGGTCTGGCAGTGCGGGCAGCGGGTGAACACGTCAGTCGGCTCCGTCGGGGCGACGACGCCCGTCGATGCGAACCCAGCCGTCCTTCGGCGTGCAACGAAGGTCGTCAAACCACGGCGCGTAGCGATCAAGCAGCGCCTGCTGCTGTCCGTCCAGAATGCCGGACAAGGCGATGCGTCCGCCCGGCGCCGTCAGTCCGGCCAGGTGCTCGGCCAACGCATCCAGCGCATTGGCGAGGATGTTGGCGACCACCACCGGATGGCGCGGAGTGTCCGTCGGCATGTCCTCGGGAAGCCGCGCCGTCAGCCGGTCGCCGACACCGTTGCGCTCCGCGTTGTCGCGACTGGCGGTCACCGCCTGCGGATCGTTGTCCACAGCCAGTGCCCGTTCGGCACCGAGCAGCAGCGCGGCCACCGCCAGCACACCGGATCCACTGCCGTAATCAAGCACCGCCTCGCCCCGCGGTGGCACCGCATCCAGCCACTCCAGACACAGTGCCGTGGTCGGGTGCGTTCCGGTGCCGAAGGCCAGGCCGGGGTCGAGTCGCAGCACCACGTCGCCATCGCCGAGATCCGGTTCGATGTTCCACGGATAGATCCACAGCCGCTCGCCAAAACGCATCGGCTGGTAACGATCCATCCAGGCACGCTCCCAGTCCTGGTCTTCGACCAGACGGAAATGCACGCGGGTGACGTCGAGCGCTGGGTGTTCATCAGCCAACGCCGACAGCAATGCCAGCGGGTCGATATCCGCCTCAAACAGCGCCGACGACTTCACCCGGCGCCACAGCGGCGTTTCGTTGACGCCCGGCTCAAGGATCGCCTGCTCGTCCGGCGTGTCCAGGTCCGCATCCATCAGGGTGACCGCCAACGCGCCCAGCCGCTCCAGCGTTTCTTCCAGTCGCGGCTGAAGCTCTGGTGGGCTTTCCAATGAAAGTTCGAGGTGCGGCATGCGGCCATTATCGCCGACCGGCGGCATCCCTGCTCGCAGGCAGAACCCCAGGTTGGTGACGTGGGATATCTGCCAGTTCCGCGACACTACCTTGTCGAGCCGGACCGAAATCCGGCCAGGCCAAGGGACGCTGGGCCGAATACCGACAAACCGCACACTGAAAGGATGCGAAGCATGGATCTGCGCCGAATTTCGCTGGAACAACTGCAGACACGCGTGGCAGAACACGCCGCCGGCCGAAAGCCACACCTGACTTTCGTGCTGGTCAGCCATGTTCCGTGGCCCAGCGACATTCCGTGGCGCGACTTTTACCAGTCGCTGTGCGAACACCACGCCACCAGCGCACCCTGGGAAGGGCCGGAGCGACACCTCATGATCGACCGTGACGGCGGATTCTGGATCGACGCGGAAAACGCATGGCTGCCAAGCCGCATCGATGGTTGTTCGGGCGCTGCCGAACCAGCACCGGCACTGATCGACATGGCGGTCGATACCGACCCATCCCGACAGGCGCTGCGCAGACAGCTTCAGTCGGTGGCGTCTGCCGTGCTCGCCATCGGCAGCGCATTCCGTCTCGACGACGTACCCAGCGTGCGCTGGCAGTCGGTACGCCTGCGCAAACCGGTGACGCCACCCGGGCAAATGGCTGTGCCCACGGCCTGCTTCGGCGGCGTCTGATCCGTCGCGTCGCTACGTCTTGGAGGATGCCGGACAGCAAAGCTAGACTGGAATCGAACGCAGCCATCCGTGAAGGACGGCAATGCGTCAACCAGGCCCTCGATTCGCCGCGTCGCGCCGGTGCAGGACATTCGGTCGCGCGCAACTTCCCGCCCCGTGGGGCATGAAAACCATGAGGAAACGCAGCGAGATGAAACGTTCGACGATTGACTGACCGTGGATGATGCAGTCAGCGCTAGAGCCGACTACGCCCGCTTGCTGGGCGAGGTCCAGGCTGGCAACCGGCATGCCGAAGGCGAGCTGCTGGCACGACTTCAGCGCCCGCTGAAGGTGGTGCTGCGTCATCGCACCGGCAACCCACAGGCTGCCGACGACCTGTGCCAGGAGGCATTGATCGTCGTGCTGCGCGCCGCGCGCGAGGGCAGCGTTCGCGACCCCGAAGCGCTGGTCGAGTTCGCCCTGGGCACGGCACGGCGCCTCGTGCAGAACGCAAGCAGGAAGGCCGCACGACAGAACACATGGAACGATGACGAACTGATCGAGGACATGGAGAGCGAGACACCGAGCGCCACCGCGAGCATCGAGGCGCAGGAGCTGGGCCAGCGTGTTGCCAGGGTTCTGGCGGAGATGAGCAGCGAGCGTGATCGTCAGGTGCTCTGTGCCTACTACCTGCAGGAGCGCGAATCGACGGACCTGCAGGCCGCGCACCAGCTCGACAGCCTGCAGCTCGCACGGATCCTCCATCGCGCGCGAAAACGCTTCGCGACACTCTGGAAAAGACGCTACCGAAACGAAGGTGAACCGGTATGAACGTGACACACATGGACCAAGGCCAGCTTGGCAGCGAGGACAACCGCCTGCTGCAGGCATGGCGCAGTGGCGAGCTGAGCGCCGCCGAAGCGGAGGCGCTGGAAACGCGGCTGTTCTTCGAGCCAGAGTTGGCCACCGCAGCCAGCATCGACCAGGACATCCAGGACGGCTTTGCCTTCCTCGAACGCAACCGGCCAGCGGTGCGGACGTCGCGTGCCGAACGCCTATGGCCGTTGCTGGCCGCTGCTTCGATTGGCGCGATGGCGGTTCTGGTGCCGGTGGCCTACCACGGCGCTGCACAACACGACCCCGGCATCATGAGCAACGTCGAGTGGGTACGGCTGGACCACGTGCGCAGCAGCACAACAGCACCGACCCTGATCAACCCATCCGCTGGCGCCGGCGCCCTGGTGATGGAACTGCCGGCACCAGGCGGGGAAGGCCCGTTCGAAGCACGAATCGTCAGCGACGCCGATGCAACTCTGGTTTTCACCGCCGGGGATCTGCACCCAGTGGACGGTGCGCTGACGCTGCTTCTACCGCGTAACGCACTGAAGAGCGGCGACTACCGGATCGAACTGCGCTCGGTCGCGCACCAGACTGGCACCGCCGAAGAGTCCCTGCGTTTCCGGTTCCAGCCTTGAGTGCTGGCGCAACAAGACCAATCTCAACGTCTTTACGATGATTATTGGATCCTAGTTGCCGCCATTTTCTTGCTCGTTGCCGCTCCCCGAACGATCGTCTTTGTCAGCAGTATGCGTTTCAGAGGAGCTTTCGCCAGACCTGAGCCAGTCCGCAATCATCTCCCACAACGTGTCATTTTCGATGGTCTCGTATTCGGCAGCCCTGGGTTCCTGGGCAACTACCGTGAAGGACATGGACAGCGACAATGCAGCAAACGCGCCGACAAAAGCCGTATGACGCAGCCGCGCCCTGCCTTTTGATGGAGTGCGGACGGTAAAAGCGTGGTCGTGACTGAACTCATGACGGCCGGACATGGCGGTTCCCCCGAATGCGCTCGCGACAGGCGGCGCTTCAAGGGGTAGGTGTCCTACCTTGAAGAACTATCGCATCGGCAGCATGAAGACGCCCTCGCCCTGCGGTGCCGCGCCCATCGCTCAGACCCAGACCGAAGCCAGAACCTCGGCATGTACGCCGGGGTTCGTCCCCGTCCTCAACGCCACTGCGGGTTCGCGCTGTCCCTCTCTCGCATCCGGATCGAGCAATCCGTGCCGGCTCTGAGGCAAATGCATGAAAAACCGTCGAGGTGTGTCGCTGGCCATCTCACTGCCCTGACTCCTGTCGGTCGAGTTGCGATCGGTCATCCTTGCCACGACCCAGCGCGGCATCGGTCCCTGTCTCGTAGACGGACTCACGACCCTTGTTGTTCACATCCTGCCAATCATCATCGGCCTTGCTGCCACCGTAGCCGTGCAACAGGGAGCTGGCTGTGTGCCACAACAGAAGGCAGGCCGCCGCCAGCAGCAGCAGAATGGAAACACGAGGTCCGCGATCAGACGATCCGGTTCTGTGAACGGTCACGGCATGGCATTCCTTACGCCCTTGTCGGCGTCAGGGAATAAGTGTCATGGCATACCCGACTATCGCGGCTTCCCGAAGGTCATGGAACCATCAACGACGCGTATACATTGAAAGCGGCGACGGACTCCGTGCCTCAGGCATCGGGCCCTGATTGAAGCAGGAACCAACCGGCCCAATGCCGCGGGTGTGCAGTCGCGGGTCCTGCCCTGAGCAACGCCACGGCATGCTTCAAGGCCTCAGCCGGGCTTGCGGGAGAGGATGCCAGTGCCGCATGGAACGCCTCCGAAAACTGGCTGGCTGTCCGGTCACTGACCACCCAGCGGGAGCCGACGACACTGCTGACCCCCGCATCCACCAGGCTGCCAGCCACGCCACCGGCACCCAGCGACAGTCCTGCTCGCGACCTGCCGCTCTCGCAAGCACTCAGCACCACCAGCGGTGCGTTCGCATCGACATCACGCAGCCGTAGCGCGCTGATGAATGCCGGTGTGTCGGTCGTCGGCGATTGCAACCAGAGACCTGATGCTTCCGGCAGGCCGCGATCTCCACGACCGTGTGCGGCGAGATGAACCAGTGTGTCGGGACGGGCCAGTGCTTCGAGCAGTTGTTCTGAACCGGCCTGACTGCGGCGATGCCGCATTGAGGCCGGCCATGCCTTGGCAACGGCATCCAGCTCCAGTTCCAGTCGTGGCAAGGATTCCAGCGAGGAGTCGGCCGACGGATTGGCGCCCATCAGCGCAACCTGGCGTATCGGCAAGGCACTGCGCTGGACCAGCGACTGCAGTTCCACCACCGTGGACATGGCGCCCAGCGGGATCTGCTCGCGTCCGACCGGCAACAGGGACCAGGGCACTTCGCCGATTGCCGGATCGGCAACGACAAAGGTCGACGCTACCGACGACGGCTCGAGCCGGTCGAGGTCCAGCATCCCGGCCAGCGAGTTCGATAGCGTGTCAATGCGCTCCCGATCCGCCTGACCAGCCTGCAACAGCGAGGCTAGTGCCTGCTGCGTCTGTCGCAACGCCTCGGCATCGTCAACCAGCCGCCAGACCCAAGCCGTTCCGTCCCACCGCAGATAGCCGATACGCTCATCAACCGCAGCGAAGTAATAGACAACACTTCCGGCACGAGCAAGGTGGTCGATGCTTGGAGCGGCAACATCTGATAGCTCCGTCGACGCGCCACCGGTTCCCAGTGATGCCAACAGCAGGCGACGGCGCGACTCACTGATCTGATCACCGCCACTGCCAAGCAATTCGTCGCTCAGCACGCGCTCCAGTTCGGTCAGCGCATCGCCATCCACGCCGATCGGTCGCGTATTCCTGTCCAGTTGCCGCAGCGCCTCGGCCGGTGCCAGCAATGCCTGTACTTGATTGGAATCCAGCGACTGTCCGTCACGCAACTGGAACAGTTTGCGATAGGCGATCGGCTGCAGCCTGCGCAACAGGGAGTTGCGCAAGTACGGCGAACCCAGCTGCCCGGCAGCCTGCTGACCGAGCCGCATGGCACGCTCGATAGCAGGCTGCAGCACCGTTTCCGGCAATATGGTCTCACCATGCAATGCCAGACGACCCAGGATTTCCAGGTACTGGATCAGTTGGCCACGCGCCAGGGAATCATCGGCCAGTCCCAGCAAGCGAGTGTTGTCTTCACCAGCGCCGTTCGTCGCCAGCCGGTGTTTGATCAAGGCCACCGCCACAGCTTGCCCCCAACGCACATCAGCACTACTGGCAGACAGATGTTCGAGGTGTTGTCTGGCCGCATCGACGTTGCCCGACAAAGCCTGCAGGTTCGCCAGTTCGATCAGCGCGCCAACACGCAACGAAACGCTCCCATGTCCAGTCAATGTTTTGACTGCCGACTCGGCATGAACAATGGCGTCTTCGACACGTCCGTCGATGCGGAGGCTCCTCGCGAGACTGATCTGGGCATCACCAATCCAACCGCGTGCGCCACCGAGCTGGAATCGCTTGATCGCCTGCTCAAGATAGGATCGGGCCAGCTGTGTTTGACCCGATTGCAGATAGACATGGGCAATTCGAACATCAATCTGGGCGACCTCTAGTGGACCAGATGCATCCGCGAACAAGTCCCTGGCCCTTTGCAGACGCTGCAGTGCGAGCTCGAAACGACCCTCCCAGACATCGAGACGCGACTGCAGCACCAGCACACCTGCCATCTCCCTCGGATCATTCAACTGCTCCGCCAGTTCGGCCGCCTTGGCAAGAACCTCTCGGGATTCGGCGTAGCGACCGAGAAACAGCAGGGCCGTCACCAGGTTGCGCAACGCCACGCATTGGTCGGCGGGCTCGTTGAGTTGCCGGAACGCCTCGGCCTGCTCGCGCAGACAATCAACCGCGGCGGCGGTATCGCCTTCCGCGCGCAGGATCAGGCAGTAGTCCTGCTTTGCCGACGCAGCCTGGTAGTGCTGACCCTCCGCATATGACACGGCTGCTGCTTCTAGGAAAAGGCTTCCCAGGCCAGACTCATCTGCGGCATACAGTGCCTGCCCGCGACGGAACAGCGCCGAGGAATACCAGTCCAGCCGTCCACCGCGCTTGGATTTTTCCGCTGCCTGTGCGTAGCCATCCGCCGCGACATGCAGCAGGCCACGCTGACGGGCAAGTGCGGCCAACTGGAACCAGGTCCAGGCGCGCTGCACATCGTTGCTGGCGCCGGAATGCAGCGCACGCAGTCCGAGGAAGAGTGCACGCAAGCCGTCTTCCGCATCCCAGTCATCATCCAGCTCCGTGCGCAATCGGGACAGTTCGCGCGCACCCGCCCAGAACGCGCGCTCCTGCGCGGCAACGCTTTCTTCGCATCGCAGACGCAATGCGAACCGCTGCGGATGTCCGGCCCGCATCCCGCGGATGCTCAACGTCGTATGGCCAGAGGCATCGGTCTGCAGCAGCAGCGGTTCATCGCTCCAGCGCCAGGGCGCGCTGTCTATCCAGGTTTCCCCGGCATCGGCTGAAACCGCGATATCCGCACCGCGTTCTTCCAGCCACGCCAGGTAGCGGCGGCTAGGTTCGAGCTTCAGTTCGTGGTCGCCGTCGACTACCACGTCAAGAAGGATACGTTGCTCGGCACAGACCGGATCGCTGCCTTCCGTGGCATGCGCCGGAGAGGCGTCGAAGACGAACAGCAGCAAGACAGCCAGCAAGGCGGATGTGGCTTTTCCAGTCACCGGTCGGAAACACATACCGCATTATCAGGCATAGACGGCCACGCACCAGGCGACCGGGTGGTAGGCACCCCACTCAACGCGGCTGGTCGTCAGGCTGGCCATGCCTTTGTACGGATCACCCGTGGGAACCGCCGCCTCGGGTGCTTCGCCGCCCTTGCCACCGCAGTCGCCGCCCGCGATGGTTTGCTGGTCTTGTCTCAAGTGCAGCCACCACTGCTGGTACGAGATGCAGCACGGATCCGGGGCCCATCGCAGCGCCGCACCGCCACAGCTATTCGAAGCCGTCGGCGAAAATTTCCGGCGGTAGCGAGCAGATGACCTGGATATCGGTCACGTCCGCGTCGGGCATGCTGCCGCTGGCGTTGTTGATGCCGCAGTCGAGCGTGGCCGGCACCGCGAGGAAACTGACCGCGTAGTCGGCACCGAAGGGCACCTCGGCGGCGAAGGCAAAGATCGTGCTTCCGGCGCCCGGCGACACCGCCTCGAAGATGTTGCCGCCGTCGGCGCTGAGGCTGAGCGCGAGGCCGGTCGTGGTGAGGCCGCTGATGCTGCCGCCCACGCCCCACGTGTTGGGCACGAATTCGGCCGTGCAGCTGCGGTCTTCGTTCACCAGCACGCTGCCGCCAGGGTCGCAGTCCCCGCCCCAGAGGACATGAAAGCCGGGGTCGGGCGTGGCCTGCAGCTGCACCGGACCCTGCGCTGCACTTTCGGCCAGGTAGGTGGCGCTGCAGCTTCCAGTGGTGGCGGTGCAGCCGGCGATGCCGCCGCTGGAGGGCACGGGTGGTTCGGCGGCGTTGACGCTGCCCGGCCCGGTCACCAACAGGTCGAGGGTGGCGTCGCCAGCCAGCAGCTCGACCGCACCGATGTCGCAGTCCACGCCCTGCGGGCGGGGGACGCCGCGCTGGTCGACGCCGCCCACCGGGGCGCCGGTGCAGGCCGCGGCGTCGCCGGCGTCGATCGCCGGGCCGCCGAAGGCCGGGACGTGCGCGCGAGTGGTGTCGTCGAAGGAGGCCAGCGGCGACAGCCCCGGATCGGCGCTGGAAACGTCGGTGCAGTTGGTTCCTGTCGGGCAGCCACCGGCGATGATGCTGGTGCCGATCGCCACCGGCGCCGCCGGCGCCGGACCCGCCAGCACCAGCTCCTCACCGTCGCCCGCGGTGTTGCCCCAGAGGATAGCGTTGGCCAGCGCGGGCACCGCCGAGGTGCCGCCGGACTCGAACCAGGCCGCGCCGGCGCTGGTGGTGGCGGCGTTGCCGGCGAAAGTGACGTTGGCGAGCGTGATGGCGTTGTTGCAGTCGGCGCCGGTGTTGAGCGCCAAGGCGCCGCCGACGTCCGCGGTGTTGCCGCTGAAGGTGACGTTGCCGAGCGCCGCGACGTGGCTGTATCCCGCCGGGGCGATGCAGGCCCCGTCCAGGTTCGGGGCAAAGGACTGCAGCGCCAGGGCCCCGCCACGCAGTCCGGCGTCGTTGTCGACGAAGCTCACCCGCGACAGCACCAGGTTCGAGGAGCCTTCGACGAAGAAGCTGAGGTAGCCGCCGCCCGAGCCGTAGGTTCCGACCGTGTTCTCGATGAAGGCCACGTCGGTCATCGTGGGGTTGACCACGGCCGAGTTCCCCGCAAGCACCAGCACGGCGCCGCCACCGAGCTGCCCGAACGGCAGCGCATTGGGGGAGGCGCTGACCGACTCGTTGAGGACGAACACCGTATCCGAGATCGTCGGCGAGGAGGTCCCCGGGCTGGAGGCGCCAAGTACCAGGCCGCCGCCGGCCAGCTCGGCCAGGTTGGCTTCGAAGCGGCTGCCCGAGATGGTCGGCGACACGACGCCGCCATAGCTCGTCAGCGCCGCGCCGCCGCCGACCTCGGCGCGGTTGCCGATGAACTGCACCTGCTCGATCACCGGGCTGCATTCGGCGCCGCCGTCGATGACGCAGGCGAGGCCACCGCCGCCCGAGTCGGCGTTCATGACGTTGGTCACCGGCACGGCGTCGTTGCCGATCACCAGGAGTTGCGCCAAGGTCGGGCTGCAGCGTGCCGTCGCGCCGCTGGCCAGGCACAGGATGCCTGCCCCAGCGGGCGCTTGGACGAAGGCGTTGGATTGGTCCTCGGCCTCGCCGGCCGTGACCACCAGGCCGTCGAGCACCGTGTCCGGGCCAACCGGCGTGGTGCTGCCGTCCAGCCTGACGACGTGGTGGGCGTTGGTGCCGCGGATGTCCTCCCAGCCGGCGATGATGCCGTCGCCATCGCCGTCGATGTCGTCGTCGCTGATGTCACCACTGAGGATGCTGCGGTGGACTTGCGGATCGCGTTCGGTGCGTAGCGTCTCGGTGCCGGCGAAGCCGCCGTAGACCTGCGCGCCGGCCGGAATCATGAACGACAGATCACGAAACAGGATGTCGTTGGCGGCGCGATAGACGCCCTGCTTCACCCAGATCTCGTTGCCGGGCCCGATGCATTCTGGCTTTGCCAGTGCCGCATTCAAAACCAGTGCATTGCTGTCCCAGTCGCTGCCGTCAACGCCACCGGCGCCGTCGGTCTTGACCCGGCAGATCGTGGCCAAAGCAGAGGTACTGGCGACGGACAGGATCAGTAGTGACGCGATGCCCAGAGCCGGGCGGGCGAACGGGAGCGGACGACGGCACATCGGACTTCTCCTGTGTTCAGCAATGTGAAAGCGCGACCACGACGCTGGCCGGCGTTGATGGCGCTTGCAGACAAGCCGAGGAATGGTGCCTGTTTGCGATGATAAAAACAAAGACGCCCCGGCGGGCCGGGGCGTCTTTGTTCGGAGCAGTTTACTGATGGATCGCTTACAGCATCGGCACCAGAAGCAATGCGATAAGGCGTGGAATGATCTTGATCAGCGGCTTCGCCGCTTCCCCCATCCCGTTCCTGCCCCGCCAGTCGGCTTGTATGCCGACTGGCGTTCACAGGCTCGCGGCAGTGCCGCTCGAAAGCCCTGTTCACCCCCCGCAAGCAGGGGAAGGGCGGAAGCTGTGTGCGGGAGTCGCCCTTCCCTACAGCATCGGCACCAGCAGCAGTGCCACGATGTTGATGATCTTGATCAGCGGATTGATCGCCGGGCCGGCGGTGTCCTTGTACGGATCGCCGACGGTGTCACCGGTGACCGCGGCCTTGTGAGCCTCAGAACCCTTGCCACCGCAGTTGCCGTCCTCGATGTACTTCTTGGCGTTGTCCCAGGCGCCGCCGCCGGTGGTCATCGAGATGGCCACGAACAGGCCGGTGACGATGGTGCCGATCAGCAGGCCGCCCAGCGCCTTGGCGCCCAGCAGCAGGCCGACGATCACCGGCACGGCGATCGGCAGCAGCGACGGGATGATCATTTCCTTGATTGCCGACTTGGTCAGCATGTCCACGGCGCGGTCGTACTTCGGCTTGCCGGTGCCTTCCATGATGCCGGGGATCTCGCGGAACTGACGACGCACTTCCTCCACCACCGAACCGGCGGCGCGGCCGACGGCTTCCATCGCCATGGCACCGAACAGGTACGGAATCAGGCCGCCGATCAGCAGACCGATGATCACCATGTGATCGCTGAGATCAAAGGTGAACACCTCGCCCGGATTCGCCGCCTGCAGGTTGTGCGTGTAGTCGGCGAACAGCACCAGCGCGGCCAGTGCGGCAGAACCGATGGCGTAGCCCTTGGTGACGGCCTTGGTGGTGTTGCCCACGGCGTCCAGCGGGTCGGTGACGTCACGCACGTCGGACGGCAGTTCGGCCATCTCGGCGATGCCGCCGGCGTTGTCGGTGATCGGGCCGTAGGCGTCGAGTGCGACGACCATGCCGGCCATCGACAGCATGGCGGTGGCGGCGATGGCGATGCCGTACAGGCCAGCCAGCTCGTAGCAGCCCCAGATCGCCGCGCAGATCACGATCACCGGCAGGGCGGTGGACTTCATCGAGATGCCGAGGCCGGCGATGATGTTGGTGCCGTGACCGGTGGTCGACGCCTGCGCGATGTGCTGCACCGGCTTGAAGTCCGTGCTGGTGTAGTACTCGGTGATCCAGACGATGATGCCGGTCAGGCCAAGGCCGATCAGCGCGCACCAGAACAGGTTCATGGCGCCGTGGCTGTTGTCGCCCATCAACTGCGTGGTGATCGGGTAGTAGGCGATCGCGGCGATCACGCCGGAGATGATCACGCCCTTGTACAGCGCGCCCATGATCGAGCCGCCCTGCTTCACCTTGACGAAGAAGGCGCCGATGATCGAGGCGATGATCGAGGCACCGCCCAGCACCAGCGGATACAGCACCGCGTTGCTGCCAGCGGTGCTGGCCATCAGACCACCGAGCAGCATGGTGGCGATCACGGTGACCGCGTAGGTCTCGAACAGGTCGGCGGCCATGCCGGCGCAGTCGCCGACGTTGTCGCCCACGTTGTCGGCGATGACGGCCGGGTTGCGCGGATCGTCTTCCGGAATGCCGGCCTCGACCTTGCCAACCAGATCAGCGCCCACGTCCGCACCCTTGGTGAAGATGCCGCCACCAAGACGCGCGAAGATCGAAATCAGCGAGGAACCGAAAGCCAAACCGACCAGCGCGTGCAGGTTGTCGGCCTGCGACAGGCCCATCTTCTGCAGCACCAGGTAGTAGCCGGCGACGCCGAGCAGGCCCAGGCCAACCACCAGCATGCCGGTGATGGCACCGCCGCGGAAAGCGACGTCCATGGCCGGGCTGATGCCGCCGCGCGCCGCTTCGGCGGTGCGTACGTTGGCACGGACCGAGACGTTCATGCCGATGTAGCCGGCGACGCCCGAGAGCACCGCGCCGATCAGGAAGCCGATCGCGGTCAGCCAGTTCAGCGCGAAACCGATGACCACGAACAGCGCCACGCCGGCGATGGCGATGGTGCTGTACTGGCGGTTGAGATAGGCGCGGGCGCCTTCCTGGATCGCCCCCGCGATCTCCTGCATGCGCTCGTTGCCGGCGGGTTTCTTCAGCACCCAGCTGGTCGACAAGATGCCGTACAGGATTGCCAGCACTGAGCAGCCCAGCGCCAGCCACAAACCGTATTGTTGCAGCATTTCCTACTCCCCAAATTGTCGTGCGACCGCCGCGGAGCTTCCCTGACTCCGCCAGACGGCTAGGTGGGTGCAGGCGCTGCCTGCCGGCCAGACGCACCGCCGTGGAGCGGTGGCATTCCATCCCTGGTCGAACCGCCGGCAAGGCCGGGGTCCGGGCCGCCGCCGAGTATAGCAATCACGCGCCGCGGGGCAGAGATGGCATGCTGTTGCGCCGCAAACAGATCCCGAGAACCTTGAAAGCAGCCATCAGCCAACAACCTTCCCACGCTCGTCTGGAGATCCCGGCGCTGACCGGTTTGCGCGGCGTCGCGGCACTATGGGTGCTCGTGTTTCACGCATGGCAATTCGCCGGAGCGCCCCCGTGCTCGCCGTTCGGAATTCCATTGTCGTCGCTGCTCGGCAGCGGCTGGATGGGCGTGGATCTGTTCTTCGTGCTCTCCGGCTTCCTGCTCGGCGCACCGTTCGCGCAGGCCAGGCGCGAGGGACGACCAACGCCGGATCTCGCACGGTTCTGGCGTCGCCGCATCGGGCGCGTGTTGCCGGCCTACTGGGGCCAACTGCTGATCCTGGCAGGCATCGCATGCTGGGCAAGCGGCCAGTGGCCGATGACCGCGATCGAGACGCTGGCCCAGTTCACGCTGACCCAGAACCTGCTGCCGGTATTCCGCGAGCCACTGAACCCGGTTCACTGGTCGCTGCCGGTGGAGTGGGACTTCTACCTCCTGCTGCCTCTGCTGGCGCTGCCTTGGCGTCGCCTGAACTGGTGGCAGGCGCTTGCAGCAGCGATGGTCTTCAGCCTGCTCTGGCGCCTGGCCTGCGTCGTCGTCGTGGAGCACTGGCAAGCGGACGGCATCCGCTTCTACACCACGATCCTGCAGTTCCCGTCGCGTGTGGACGAATTTGCGGCCGGCATGGCCGCCGGCATGCTGGCAGGCCAGATACGCGCGCGATCCGCCGGCTGGCTGGTGACTGCCGGAAGCGTCATCGTCGTCGCGCTGGCCTTCGCATTGTCCGGCGTGGGCGACTTCATCTCTGGCATGCGCATGCCGTGGGTCTATTCGGTCTACAGCGTGCTTGCGGTAGGCTTCGGGATGGTCGTGCTCGGTGCGGCAGCGGGAAACCGGTGGATACGCCACCTGCTCGCCAACCCGCCGCTCCGCGCCGCCGGCATCATCAGCTACAGCCTGTATCTCTGGCATTACCCGATTCTGGAATGGCTGCGTGCCGCCGGCTGGATCGGCCCGGAAGCGGGGTTCACCGTCACCGTGTCGCTGACGCTGGCCGCCAGCGCAGCCGTATCGACCCTGTCGTGGTGGCTGCTGGAGCGGCCCTTCCACGCCCCACCACGCAGGCCGGCGTCTGCTCCTGAACGACCGCAGCCCTGATTCAGGCGTCGTGGAAGCCGTCGATCTCGACCAGCAGGTCGCGGCGGCAGATGTCGGCGTGCAGGATCAGCCGTGGCGTGCTGGCAGGCAGGTGCTTGGCCAGCAAAGCTTCGACAGTAGGGATGTCCGGCGGCTGTCGCACATAGGCCTTGAGCGGGCTGGTCGCCCCGAAGGTGGTGTGGATGCGGCTGGCGTGTCGCTTTGCTTCGGCCAGCAGGGCGTCGAGGTTGCGCAGGGTTTCGTCCAGCTGCTGGGCGACGTCACCAACGTGCTGGGTCCGGTGGCCGACCACGGCGGCGGTGCCGGACAGCATCAGCGGCAACCCCGCACCGGCCGGCGGCAGCATGGCGCGGGCGAAACTGGGTGAACGCGGCCCGTACTCGCGCGGGTAGCGCCAGGCGGCGACCTGCCGCGGGTTTTCCAGCGGCCGGCCGGACTCGGCCGAGGCCAGCCAGTACAACTGCAAGTGACGCTCACCGTCGTGGCGACCAATGGCGGTCGCGGCCGGAAAGTCGTCAAGGTGACCCTGCATGCCCTCGGCGCGGCCGACGCAGAACTGGCGGTAACGTTCGTCGTCCCCCTCGCCGTCGGTGATGGCATCGAGGTAATTCCAGATGCGCAGCGGATGGCGGTGTGGTCGGGATGACAGGTGTTCGAAGAACTGCTGGTAGGCACGTTCGGCCGCGGCCCGGATGCCGGCTGCACCTTCGGCCTCCTCCAGCCAGCCGAAGCTGAGGCGACCGTCGCTGGCGCCGGCAACCGGCCCGTCGCGCCAACTGTGTACCGGGCGATCGCTTTCCCAGACTTCGTAAAACGTGTCGCCGGCCGGCTGCAGACCGACACGCAGGTAGCGTGGATCGTCCAGTTGCCGGGGCACGACCGCGCCGAAGCCGAACAAGGCCAGCGTGTTCGGACCCAGCAGGTCGCGCGGGTCACTCGCGTCGCGATAACTGACGCGGAGCGGCCGGTTCGCGGCCATGCGGTCGGCAGCGGCAGCCATCACCCGGCCTCAGCAGGCATCGGCGGTTCACCACGCCGGGCCTGCCAGCGCTGGCGCAGCGCGGTCAGCGCATAGATCAACCGGAACACGCGCAGCCGGCGACGCGCCGGCACGTTGTCGAACACGTCGCCGGCGAGCAGGGCGATCACCGCCTGCTCCACCTGCCAGGTGTTGCGCGGTTTCTGGAACAGTTCGCGCATCACCGGCGAATTGAAGCGTTCGATGAACCAGGAGAACTCGCGCAGGCCGCGGTCCAGACGACGGCGGAAAGCGCGACGCAGTCCCGCCTCGCGCGCTGGTGCGCGCAAGGCCTGGTCAACCAGATCCGCACCTTCGGCCGCGCTGTTCATGGCCAGGAACACACCGGAGGAAAAAATCGGGTCGAGGAAAGCATAGGCATCGCCGACCATCAGCCAGCCGCGACCGCCGATCTCGCGACAGGCGTAGGAATAGTTGCCGGTAGCCTGCGGCTCGCCGAGCAGTTCGGCATCCCGCATGCGCTCACGAGCATCGGGATTGGCGCAGACGGTGTCGAGCAGAAAGCGATCCAACGCGCCACGCCGCTGTTTCAGGAACTCCGGATCACACACCGCGCCGACGCTCATCACGCCGTCGCGCAGCGGGATCATCCAGAGCCAGCCGTGGGCCAGCCGGTACACCGTGATGTTGCCGGCGTCATCGCCCGGTCGCCGCGTGACGCCACGATAGTGGCCGAAAATCGCGGCGCTGCGGTGCGTCGGATGCGCCTGCTTCAGGCCAAATTGCCGCCCCAGCACCGTGTCGCGCCCGCTGGCATCGAGCACGTAGCGTGTGGACAGGCTGCTCGCGTCACCGGACGCGCGCTGGAGACAGACGCGAAAGCCACCGTCATCCAGCGCTTCCACCGTCTGGACGGCGGCCTCTTCCACGACATCCACCCTTTCGTTGGCGGCATGCTGCAGGAGCAGGTGATCGAATTCGCTGCGGCGGACGTGGAAGGCATGATCGTCCCGGGCACCCAGCGCTCGCGAAAACTGGAAACTCTGGTAGCTGCCATCACTCCCCGGGAAATCCGCCGCCGGCTTGTGGACACCAATCGCAGCAACCTGCTCCCGCACGCCCAGGCGCTCCAGGATCGGCAGGTTCATCGGCAGCAGCGACTCGCCGATGTGGAAGCGCGGGTGGCGATCCTTTTCCAGCAACCTGACCCGCCAACCCTTGCGCGCCAGCAGCGTGGCAGCGGTGCTGCCGGCCGGACCACCGCCGATCACCAGCACGTCGGCATCGAAGCCGGCGGCGGGAGGCGTGGGGATGGGGTCGGTTTCGGCGTTCGGCACGGACTCGGAAAGGATCGTTCGGGACGGCGCGCATGATAAGGTACGCGGCCCGCTGGCCGGTAATCCTGCGTTGCTGGTGGCCCGTCGAAATCAACACGAAGAACGCCGCATGAGTGCCCAGACACCCGCCCAAGCCGAACTCGCCAGCCTGCTGGTGGACACCCTGAACCTCGAGGACGTCAGCGCCGGCGAGATCGATCCGGCGGCACCGCTGTTCGGCGACGGCCTCGGCCTCGACTCCATCGACGCGCTGGAGCTGGCGCTGGCCATCTCCAAGACCTATGGCTTCCAGTTGCGCTCGGACAACGAGGACAATCGCCGCATCTTCGGCTCACTGGCGGCGCTGTCCGAGCACATCGAGCAGAACCGCACGGTGTGAGCCGCTGGCTGCCGCTGCTGCTGGGCATCGCGTTCCCGCTGCTGGCCCATGCATCGGTGGTCGTCGATTCGCCCGAGATTGCCAGCAACTTGGCACTGGCTGCGGTTGCCTGCCTCGGCGCGCTTCTGCTGTGGCCACTGCGTCGACACCCGGCATGGTTCGTCGTGCTGATGCTGGCGCTGCTGGCCCTGACCTTATGGCTGTCTCGCCACGGTGGCGCACGGCTGCTATTGATGCTGCCGCCGGTGCTGTTCCCCGGCGCGCTGGGCCTGTATTTCGCGCGCAGCCTCGGCCGTGACCGCATGCCGCTGATCGAGCGCATCGTGCGCGCCATCCACGGCGGCGAACTGCCCGACCCACGCATTCCACCCTACGCGCGGCGACTGACGCTGACCTGGGCGCTGCTGCTGCTCGGCCTTGCCGGCTGGAGCCTGTGGCTGGCGCTGATGGCGACGCCGGGCGGACTGCTGTCAACGCTGGGCGCCACACCGCCCTGGCCGCAGCCGCTGGCGCGCTGGTCGCTGTTCGCCAACCTGCTCAACTACGTGATCATCGCGGCGTTCTTCCTGCTCGAATACGCCTGGCGCCGACGCCAGTTCCCCAATCAACCCTATGACGGCATCGCCGACTTCTTCGGCCGCGTCGCGCGACTCGACCCGTCGTTCTGGCGCGGAGGCGATCGATGAGCGCAAGCAGCGGCAGCCACAGCTTCAGCGTGCCGGCCTCGCATCCCTGCCTGCCCGGTCATTTTCCGGGACAGCCAACCGTGCCCGGCGTGCTGATCCTCGATCGCGTCATCGCCTGCGTACTGGCCGCTGCCGACGACGGCGAGCGTGTTGCCGGCCTGCCGCAGGTGAAGTTCCTGCGACCGCTGCTGCCGGAGCAGGAGGCACGCATCGAGTGGAATCGCGAGGGCGCGCGCGTGCGGTTTCGCGTGCTGGATGTCGACGCCAAGCTGCTGGCCAGCGGCGAGCTGAAGGTCGACGCGGCATGAGTGAGAACTGGAAGGAACGCCCCGAAGGCGGTGGCCGCTTCGCCATCTGGCTGATTCGCAGCATCGCGCAATACGGCGGTCGCTTCGTCAGCCGCCTGCTGCTGTATCCGATCACCCTGTATTTCCTGCTGGTACGCGGGCCGGAGCGCCGCGCCTCGCGTGCGTTCCTCGACCGCGTTCTGCAGCGTCCCGCCACGCTGCGCGACGTGGCGCGGCATATTCATTGCTTCGCGTCGACGATCCTTGATCGCGTGTTCCTGCTGTCCGGCCAGTTCCGCCGCTTCGACATGCGCATCCACGGCCTCGACATCCTGCACGCGCAGATGGACAAGGGCCGCGGCGTGCTGCTGTTTGGCTCGCACCACGGCAGTTTCGAGTCGCTGCGCGTGCTGTCGCGCGAACGTCCCGATGCGCTGGTACGGGTGGTGATGGACCGCCAGCAGAACCCGGCGATCACCCAGCTACTCGAAGCATTGAGCCCGGAGATTGCCACCACCGTGATCGACGCCGCCCAGGACGGCAGCGCGATCACCTTGGCGATCAACGACGCCATGCAGCAGAACGCGCTGGTCGGCCTGCTGGTGGATCGCGCGCGGCCCGGCGAGGCGCAACAGCGTGTGCCTTTCCTTGGCGAGGACGCCCCGTTTCCTAACGCGCCGTTCCTGATCGCCGCCGCGCTGAAGTCACCCGTGGTTCTGTGCTTCGGGCTGTATCGCGGCGGTCGTCGCTACGACCTGCATTTCGAGCTGTTTGCCGATAGCGTGAGCATTCCTCGCGCGCAGCGTTACCAGCAGCTCGCGGAACTGCAGGCACGCTATGCCGGTCGTCTGGAACACTATGTGCGGCTGGCGCCCTTCAACTGGTTCAACTTCTATGATTTCTGGCAAAGCGATGAAGCGGATTCTCGTGGCGACGCTGCCACTGCTGGCAACGGCCAGCCTGGCCGCCACGCCTGAGGCCGCCCCCCCGGATGCCGCCGTGCTGCTGGCCGCCATCGCGCGCCCGGCACCGGCCAGTACCGATTTCTTCGAGCGCCGCGAATCACCGCTGCTGGTCGAACCGTTGCTGCTGCGCGGCGAGTTGCAGCAGCCGCGCAAAGGCAGCCTGCAGAAGTCGGTGGCCTGGCCCTACGTCGAACGCCTGGCCATCGAGGACGGCAAGGTCAGCGTCGAGCGCGATGACGAGCGCACGCGCCGCTTTTCACTGAAGCGGGCGCCGGAACTGGTGGCGATCAACGCCGGTTTCGAGGCCATGCTGGATGGCGATGCCGACGCCCTGCGCGAACACTTCGAGTTGTCGGCATCGGGCGACCAGGCTCGCTGGCGTATCGACCTGTCGCCACGAAGCCCGCGACTGGCAAAGAAAGTCGAGGCCATGGTGCTGATCGGCGGTGATGACCGTCTGCGCTGCGTGGACCTGCTGCAACAGGGCGGCGAACGCAGCCGTATGTGGCTGGGTGACGTTGTCGAAGCGGCCGCTGCGGCGGACGAAGAAGCATCCCGCGATGCGCTCTGCACCGACTCACAGATCAACGATGGCTGAAACCCGCGCCAACGCCTCACCCGCGCGGCGCGCGGCGCTGGCCCTGCTCTGGGTGCTGGCACTGGTGCTGCTCGCCGGCTGGGCCGCGGACACGCTGAAGGTCAGCGGCGACCTGCGCCTGTTCATGCCGGCGCCGCGCACCGCGGAGCAACGCCTGTTGCTGCAGCAGCTCGGCGAAGGGCCGGGCTCGCGACTGCTGCTGATCGCGCTGTCCGGCGCCGAACCGGAACAGTTGGCGGAGCGCTCGCGCGAGTTGCGCGAGGCATTGATCGACAACGAGCACCTCCTGTTCGTCGGCAACGGCGAAGACGAGCTGGACAGCATTCCCGACACGCTGCGCGACTATCGCTACCTGCTCTCACCGGGCCCGTCCGAGGGCAGCCTGTCCGGCGACGGACTGCGCGACGCGCTGCAGTCACGCCTGCGTGATCTGGCGTCGCCGGCAGCGGGACTGGTCGCGCCGCTGATGGCCAGCGACCCGACGCTGGAAACGCTGCGCGTGGTCGAACGCTGGACGCCGCCCAGCGAACCGGTCCGCTTTGATGGCCTGTGGTTCTCGTCGGACCAGTCGCAGGCCCTGCTGGTTGCCGAAACGCGCGCCGCCGGCTTCGATCCGCAGGGGCAGCAGGCAGCGTTACAGGCGATCCGCGCGGCCTACGCGGCGTTGCCTGGCGCCGACCTCGGACGATTGGAAATCAGCGGTCCCGGTGCCTTCGCCGAGCGCATGGCGGCGCGCACCAGCGGGGAGGCCGGCCTGCTGGGCGGGATCGCCGGGTTCGGCCTGCTGCTGTTGTTGAGCATCGCCTATCGCAGCCTGTCGCTGCCGCTGCTCGGTGCCTTGCCGCTGGCCAGCGGTGCCATCAGCGGCCTCGTCGCCTGCACCGCGCTGTTCGGCGAGGTGCACGGCATCACCCTCGCTTTTGGCTTCACCTTGCTGGGTGTCGCGCAAGACTATCCCGTGCACCTGTTCAGCCATCGCCGCCCGGGCGAGAGCGCCGACGACACCGCGCGCGGCATCTGGTCGACGCTGGCCACCGGTGCCGGCTCCAGTTGCCTGGCCTACCTCGTCTTCCTGTTCGCCGGCGTCGATGGCCTGCGCCAGTTGGCGGTGTTCACCGTCACCGGCCTTGGTGTCGCCGCGCTGGGTACGCGCTACCTGCTGCCGCCACTGCTGCCGTCATCGCACGCGGACCTCGCCAACGCCCGTCCGCCTCGCTGGATGCAACGTCTGCTGCTGAGCCGCCACCTGCCGCGCTGGACCAGCGTTGCGCTGGCCTTCTTCTGCGTGATGATGATGTTGGGACCGCAGTCCTGGTGGCAGGACGATCTCGCGTCACTGACGCCGGTGCCGAAACATTTGCTCGACCGCGACCGCGAACTGCGCAGCGAACTGGCCGCGCCGGACGTGCGCTGGCTGCTGGTGCAGCAAGGCGACGACATCGACGACGTGCTGACCGGCAGCGAGCGACTGCTTCCCGGACTCGACCGGCTGGTCGGCGAAGGCGTGATCGACGGCTACGACCTTGCCGCGCGCTACACCCCGTCCGCTGCTGTCCAGCGCGCACGGCAGCAGGCGCTGCCGGATGCCGAAGCGCTGCGCGCCTCGCTGCAGGACGCGCAGGCCGGGCTGCCGTTCAAGGGCGACGCCTTCGACGGCTTCCTTGATGCAGTCGAACGCGCGCGCAGCCTGCCGCCGTTAGCGCCCTCCGACCTGGCCGACACACCACTGGCGTTGCGCACCGAAGGCCTGCTGCATGCACCCAACGGCATCGATGATCCGGCGCTGGCGCTGGTCACGCTCAGCGGCGTGCATGACCCGAACGCACTGGCTGCCTTCGCCGCGAAGCACGACGACCTGTCGCTGATGGACCTCAAGGGCACCGCCGAATCGCTGGCCTCGACCTGGCGCGGTCGCGTGCTGGCCATGATGGGCATCGCCGCGCTGTTGCTGGCCGCTGGCATCACGCTGGCGCTGCGCTCGCCACGTCGCGCCGCGCGCGTGCTGCTCCCGGTGGCGCTGGGCACCGCGCTGATCGTTGCCCTGCTGCATGCGGCCGGCGTCGCCTTCAACCTGTTTCACCTGGTGTCGATGGTGCTGGCGGCTGGCCTCGGCATGGACTACGCGCTGTTCTTCGAACGCGTCGAGAGCGACGCCGCCGACCAGCGCCGCACCCTGCATTCGCTGATGGTCTGCGCCACATCGACGCTGCTGGTGTTCGCCCTGCTCGGCAGTTCCGAGATCCCGGTGCTGCGCGCCATCGGCAGCACCGTCGCGCTGGGCGTAGTGCTGCATTTCCTGCTGGCCGCGCTGTTGGCGGCGCGACCGGCGCTACCGGAGACAACAACTGATGGTTGAAGCGAAAATCGACCGCGAAACGCTGATGGCGCTGATCCCGCACCAGGACGCCATGTGCCTGCTCGACGAAGTCATCGAGTGGAGTGCGCAGCGCATCCACGCGCGAACCTGGACGCACCAGCGCGAGGACAACCCGCTGCGTCGCGACGAGCAGCTGTCCGCCGTGCATCTGTGCGAGTACGGCGCGCAGGCCATGGCCGTGCACGGCGGCCTGCTGGCGCGTGACGAAGGCGGCCAGGCGCGGCCCGGCATGCTGGTGTCGCTGCGCAGTGTCGAACTCGACTTCGACCGCATCGACGACCTGCCGGTGGCACTGGACGTGCGCGCCGCGGTGCTGCTCAACAGCGAGAGCGGCTGGCAGTACGAATTCCGCATCGAACATGCCGGTCGCCGTCTGGCCAGCGGTCGCGCGGCGGTGATGCTGCAGCCGGCCCGCACAACATCAGGGGAACCCACATGAGCGATTCCACACGACGCGCGCTGGTCACCGGCGGCAGCGGCGATCTCGGCGGTGCGATTTGCCGCGCCCTGCATGCCGCCGGTTGCTTTGTCTACGTCCACGCCAATCGCGGCATCGAGCGCGCCGAAGCGCTGGTCATGGAACTGGGCGAACGCGCCGCCGCCGTCGCTTTCGATGTCTCCGACGCGGAAGCCAGTCGCGCGGCAACCGAAGCCTTGCTGGCGGACGGCCCGATCCAGATCGTGGTCAACAACGCCGGTATCCACGACGACGCGCCGATGGCCGGCATGAGCGCTGAACAATGGCAGCGCGTGATCGACGTGTCGCTGCATGGCTTCTTCAACGTCACGCAGCCGCTGTTGCTGCCGATGGCGCGCACGCGCTGGGGTCGTGTGATCAGCGTGTCGTCGGTCGCCGCCATGCTCGGCAATCGCGGCCAGACCAACTACGCCGCCGCCAAGGCCGGCCTGCACGGTGCCACGCTATCGTTGGCCCGTGAAATGGCCAGCCGCGGCATCACCGCGAACGTGGTCGCGCCGGGTGTTGTCGAAGGCGCGATGGCCGAGGATGCCTTCCCCGCCGAGCGGATCAAGGCCATGGTACCGACCGGACGCGCTGGTAAACCCGAGGAAATCGCCGCCGTCGTCGCCTTCCTCGCCTCCGATGCAGCGAGCTACGTCAACGGCCAGATCATCGGCGTCAACGGCGGCATGGTCGGCTGACACCGGCAAAGCTGCCACTCCTGCAGCCAACACCGCAGACACGAAGAAGCCGGCTGTTCGCCGGCTTCTTCGTGTCCATGGCACAACCGCCAAGGTCGCGGCGTCAGAAGTCGCAGAAGCAATGTGCGACGCTGCGGAACGGCTGGCCCTTGGGACGCTCCAGCAACGCCAAGTCCTGCTGCAACTGCGCCATGCCACGGTCGCCCAGCATCAGCGGGGCGATGCCGAGATGCGCGGCCATCGAGGCAAAACGGGCGTTGCTGCCGAGGTTCTGGGCGAACTGCTCGAACGGCGTCAGCGGCTTCTCCACGTATTCGGTGCGGTAGCCGTGCTCACCCTCGATACCGGCCAGCGCCGCAGCCTCGGCCAGCGCTTCGTGCAGCCCGCCGAATTGGTCGATCAGGCCACGCTCCTTGGCCTGCGCGCCCGACCACACGCGGCCACGCGCGACTTCGTCAATGGCTTCCGGCGTGGTGTCGCGGGCAGCGGCAACCTTGCCGATGAAGTCGCGGTAGCCGCGGTCGATGATGCGCTGGACCACGGCGGCGGTTTCCGGCGCCACGTCGCGACGCGGATCCAGCGCGCCGGCCAGCGCGGTGGTGCCGACGCCGCCGGTGTGGACGCCGATGCGGTCCAGCGTGTCCTGGCCGGTGAAGAACAGGCCGAAGATGCCGATGCTGCCGGTGATCGTGCTTTCGTCGGCAAGGATCTTGTCGGCGTTCATCGAGATCCAGTAGCCGCCTGAAGCGGCGACATTGGCCATCGACACCACGACCGGCTTGCCGGCGGCGCGGGTCAGTTCGATCTGGTGGCGGATCTGCTCGGAAGCGAACACCTCGCCACCCGGCGAATCCACGCGCAGCACCACGGCTTTCACCGCGTCGTCCTCGCGCGCCTGCTTGACCAGTTCGCTGGTAGTCACGCCACCAACCATGCCGCGCGGCTGCTTGCCGCCGCGGATTTCGCCCTGCGCCACTACCACGGCCACCTTGGGTCGGGTATCGAAGGGCAGCGTCTCGGCCCTGATGAAGCCGAGGTAGCCCTGGTTGTCGATCGTGCGCAGCTCGTCGCCGTCGCGCGGCGCGCCATCGGCCAGCAGCAGTTCGCGCAGCTCCTCGGCGGTCTTCAGCTCGTCGACCAGGCCGGCGTCCAGCGCCAGTTGCGCCAGGTTGCCGTCGGCACGGTCCAGGCGGTCGGCCATGTTGTCGATGCCGTCCTGGATCGACTGCGCCTCGATGCCGCGCGCGGCGGCGATGTCATCGAGGTAGCGGCGCCAGATGTCGCCCATCCAGAACAGCGTGGCTTCGCTGGATTCCGGCGACGGGCCGTCGAGGATGTACGGCTCGGCCGCGGATTTGTATTCACCGACGCGGAACAGGTGCACCTTCACGCCCAGCTTGTCCTGCAGTGCCTCGCGGTAATAGGTGCGGTAGCTGGACAGGCCTTCGAGGAACAGGCCGCCGGCCGGGTTCAGGTAGACCTTGTCGGCGAAGGCGGCCAGGTAGAACTGACGCTGGTCCATGTTGTCGGCGTAGGCGATCACCGGCTTGCCGCTTTCCTTGAAGCGCTGGATCGCGCGGCCCAGCTCGCGCAGGTGCTCGAAGCCGACGCCGGCCAGGTGGTCGGGGCGGATCAGCAGCTGCTGGACGCGGTCGTCGCTGGCGGCGCGGTCAAGCACCCGCATCAGGTCACGCAGTTGGGTTTCCTGCGCCTCCTGGCCCATGGCCTTGGCCAGCGCGCGCTCGGCGGCATCGCCGGTGAACTGCTCCACCACCACGCCCTGCGGATCGAACACCAGGATGCTCTCACCCGCCAGCTTGGGCGCCTCGCGTGACAGCAGCGCCAGAATGAAGATCACGATCAGCAGGAAGATGATGTTCATCACCAGCCGGCGCGAGAAATCCAGCGTGCGCCAGAGACCGCGGAAAAAGCGATAGATCGGACCGGGACGGGAATCCGCCATGTCATGCTCCAGACAATGCGCCGCTGCCATCAACGGATGACGCGGGGTCGTTGAAATCGGAATAGGCCTGCCGGGGACGACCACACCCGGCGGAAACCGCAGGAGGGCGAAGGATACCCGCTCGCCTGCGCCAAGTCCCGTGCAGGAGGTTTACCGGCTTCGTGGGGCCGTTCAGGCCGCGCGCAGCGGAAGGGCGTCAAGACCGCGCCCAGCCAGCCGCCAGAAGCGCGTGGTCAGCAGCAGTGCGGCCATGCTGAGGCCGACGATCAATCCCCACCACATGCCTTCCGCGCCCTGGCCCTGCACCTTGCCCATCCACCAGCCCATCGGCATGCCGACGACCCAGTAGGCGAAGGCGGTGTAGAACATCGGCACGCGGGTGTCCTTCAGGCCACGCAGCGCACCGGCCGACAGCGCCTGCAGACCATCGGAGAACTGAAAGGCGGCGGCGTAGACCATCAATGTTGCCGCCAACGTGTAGACCGCGGCATCCGCGGTGTACAGACGCGCGATGAAGCCGGCGCCGAACAACAGCACGCAGGCAGACAACAACTGGGTGGCGAGGGTGATGGTGTAGCCGGCACGACCGGCGCCGCGCACGCCGTCGATGTCACCGCGTCCCACCGCATGCCCGACCCGCACCGTGGTCGCCATGCCGACGCCCAGCGGGATCATGAAGGTCACCGAGGCCAGGTTGATGGCGATCTGGTGCGCCGCCACCGCCACCGTGCCCATGGTGCCAATGATCAGCGCGGTGGCGACGAACAGGCCGCCTTCCATGAAGATGGCAACGCCCATCGGCAGGCCCAGGCGCAGCAGTTCCCATTGCGGACGCCAGCGCGGCCAGTCCAGGCCACGCAGCAGCGCGAGGTCGGCAAAACGCGGCGACCAAGCCAGGTAGGCGAGGAAACCCAGCACCTGCAGCCAGAGCACGGCGGCCGTCGCGTAGCCGAGGCCGGCCGCGCCCATCGCCGGCAGTCCGAAGGCACCGAACATCAGCACGTAGCCCAGCGGCGCCAGCAGCAGCAGTCCGGCGATGCCGAACAGCATGGTCGGCAAGGTCCAGGCCACGCCTTCGCTGACGTAGCGGCAACAGAAGTACATGGCCAGCGCCGGTGCGCCCCAGCTGATCGCCAGCAGGAAACGCAGCGCCTCGGGTCGCACGCTGTCATCGATACCGATGGCCAGCAGCAGCCAGCCGCTGCAGCGCATCAGCGCGAACAGCGCGCCGCCAAGCAGCGCCGCCAGCCACAGTGCCTGGCGGAACAGCGGACCGATCTCGTCGCGGCGCGACGCGCCATTGAGTTGCGATACCGACGGCGGCACCGCCATCAGCACCCCGATGATGATCAGCAGCGCCATTGACCACACCGCGCTGCCTACCGCCACCGCCGCCAGCGTCTGTGCGCTGTGATGACCGGCCAGCAACGTGTCGATCACGTTCATGAAGATCGACGACAGTTGTCCGACCACCAGCGGAAACGCGAGCAGCACCGTGCTGCGGATCTCGCGACGTGCCGCGGCCGGCATGGCGAACTGGAACAGCGGCATCGTGGAAGCCATCGGAAGGGCCGGGTATCTTAGCGGCTAGTCCACCGCAACGCCCGGACCGGGAGGCGGCTAGGCCGCGCAAGGGAAACGCCGATGAGCACGACGCCAGACAGCCGCCCCCCGGGGGCCGAAGACACAGTGACACCGGTGGCGGTCGGCACGGCAAAACCGGCCTTTCCCTCGCATTGCAGCAACTGCGGCGTCGAGCTGCACGGCCCGCACTGCCACGACTGTGGCCAACCGACCAAAGGCCTGGTCCGGCATTTCAGCAGCATCATCGGTGACTTCGTCGACTCCGTGTTCGACCTCGACTCGCGGCTGCTGAGAACCCTGTGGCCGCTGTTCGGCCGTCCCGGCTTTCTCAGCCGCGAGTACTTCGAGGGCCACCGGGTGCGCTTCGTCAGTCCGGTGCGGCTGTTCGTGTTCCTGATCATTCTCGCCTTCTTCCTCGCCCAGATCAGCTTCGACTGGTCCGGCGCGCAGGTGATGAGCGGTGGCGGCATGTATGCACGTGCCACCAGCGTCGAGGAGGTCGAGCGCCTGCGTGACGAGGCGCTCCAGGGCATCGAACAGGCCCGCGAGGCAAACAAGGACGTGCCTGGTGTCAGCGGTGGCTTGGCGGGCGCCGAAGCCGGCATCCGGGCGGGCGCCACGCAGCGGATCCGCGAATTGACCGCCGATCAACCCGGCGCGGACGGCAGCGATTCCGAACCGAAGAAAGGACCGCAGATCAGCTTTGGCAAATCCCCCTGGGACAAGGAAAGCAACCCGATCGCCATCGGCTGGCTGCCGGATTCGACCAACGCTTTCCTCAACGACCGCGTCGAACGCATGCAGCAGAATGTCGGTCGCATCCAGGACGACCCCAACCTGCTCAAGGACGGCATCTTCGGCCTGCTGCCGCAGGTGCTTTTCGTAATGCTGCCGCTGTTCGCGGTGTTGCTGAAAATCGCCTACGTGTTCAAGCGGCGGCTGTACATGGAACATCTGATCGTCGCCCTGCACAGCCACGCCTTCCTGGCCATGTCGATCATCCTGCTGCTGCTGATCTCCTGGCTGCGCGGCTGGGTGGACCCGGAAGGCTTCGTCGACAGCCTGCTCGGCTGGATCGAACTGCTGCTGTGGCTGTGGATGCCGCTGTACCTGCTGCTGATGCAGAAACGGGTGTACCGGCAGGGTTGGATCATGACGCTGTTGAAGTACTGCGTGCTCGGCGTGATCTACGTGGTGCTGCTGAGCTTCGCCCTGGTGCTGGCCTCGCTGCTGTCGCTGGCCACCATCTGAGGCCGGGGGCGATGATCGAATACGAAGTGACGCTGGACGTCGAGACGGCCATCGCCGACGACTTCCTCGCCTGGCTGCGCCGGCACGTCGACGAGATGCTCGCCCTGCCCGGCTTTACCCACGCCACGCTGCATTCGCTCGATACGGATGATGCAGAACGTCGCGGCTTCTGCGTGCGCTATCGGCTGACCGGCCGCGAAGCGCTGGACGCCTACTTCCACGACCACGCCGAACGCATGCGCGCCGGCGGCATCCAGCGTTTCGGCGACACGATGCACGCCAGCCGACGGATTCTCTCGCCGCTGTAAGCGCACAAGGCAACGCGGAACAGGTATCCGTCAACCGCCGAAGCGACGACGCAACCAGTCGCTGCGGTTTTCCTCGGCTTCCGCAAGCAAGGTCTTTCGCAACTGTTCGCGCTGCCAGGCCGACATGCGGCGCGTGCCGTTGCGCAAGCGATCACGGTCCGCTTCGTCCAGCGCCTGCAGCAGGGCCAGGGTTTCGCTGCGCTCCGCCTCAGGCACGAAGCTGAACACACGCCCGGCCAGCGCCAGCAGTTCGCGCTCGCCCTCGGCGAAGCGCCAGCGTGCCTGGTCGGAGGGACTCAGTCGGACAAAACCGTCGGCCACCGCGCGCTGCTGCTCGGGCGTCAGTGCCGAGAACGCGGCGAATGCCGCGACCAGGCTGGCCTGCTCCCCGGGTGGAAGGCTTTGCCATAGCGCGAAGCTGTCGCGCGCCCGTGTCCGTGAGGGTGCCGGCAGCTCACCGAAGCTCTGCGAGCGCTGGATCACCCGCTCTCGCTCGGTCGTGCCCATCGCTCGCCAGCGCTGTGCGTTGTCGAGCAGGATCAGGCGCTGCTCATCGCCCAGCCGCGGCCAAAGACCGGCGAAACCCCGCAGCAGGCGACGATCCGGCGACGTCAACTGCTCGAAGTCAGCGGGTGCTTCCGACGGCGCCTCCCCGGAACCTGCCGTCGAAACCGCCGTCGGCTCCTGGGCCGCAGCCGGCGGCTGGTTGCTGGCCCACCAGCGAAGCTGATCCATGACCGCCAACTGATTGGGTGCCAGCCGGCCAGCCAGCAGCGGCAGGTCGGGCGAGGCCAGCACCGCTTCCACTTCGCGTGCGGGGATCGGCTCGGCGATTGCCTGCGCCGGCGCGGCCGCGCTGGTCGCGGTCGGCAGCGGCGCGGGTTCAACCACCGGCTCCGCCTTCTGCCCGAACTGCCAAAAACCCAGCACCATCAGCAGCAAGGCCATGCCCGGCACTGCCCAGCGAACCGCGGTCGGCAAACGACCAAAGCCGGTTCCGTCCCGTGGCTTCGCTGCCGGCGCGGTTGTCCGGAAGGTGACGTTGTTGAAATCGGTACTGCTGAATTCGGCGCTGCAAAGTTCCGGAAAATCGGCGTCGCGGATGATCTCGACATCCGCCAGCGAGGTCTCTCGCAGCACAGCAGCGGTCTCGAACGTCGGTGCCACCTCGGGAGCTGGCGCTGCCGGTGGTTCCGGAGGATCGAACAGGCGACTCAGGCGCTGCCGATTCTGGGTCCGTGCGCCGATGTCGAGCCGGGCAGTCAGCGTCGCCAGCCGGGCGCGGAACAGTTGCAGCCACAGGCGCGCGTCGGCGATCCCGTCGCCGCCCACGTCCAGCCGGGCGCGCATCCGTCCGAAGGCCCGCATCAGACCGACCCGCACCTGCCCGACGCGCAGCCCCAGCAGGTCAGCCAGCAGGTCGTCGTCGAAGTCATGCCAGACCCGAAGCAGGAACGCCGCACGGGCGGCCGGATCCAGCTCCGCCAACAGCTCTTCGATCAGGTGGCGCTCGTCATCCGCGACCATGCGCCCGCTGCCGGGCAGCTCCGCGCCCAGCATGGCGCGCCAGAACAGCTGCGGGCGACGCGGCGGCATCGCCTCCCCCAGCGCCAGCGGGTAGTTGGACAGGCCATCATCCAGCCAGCGCGCGGCTTCTTCGCCCTCGGCACCGAACCATCGGGCGAACCAGTGAGCGTGGCCCAGTGCCAGGCGCAGGAACTCGCGCTGCGCATCGCGGCCCGACGGCTCGGCGGCGACCGGCGCGTCGACTGGCAGGGACGAAGTCGGGCTGGCCATCAGGTGCGGGGTCGCTGTGTATCGCGGCATTGGGAGGACAGGCTCATCCTAGCAAGCCGGATCGGCCTGCGGCCGCGGAAGTCGCGGTCGCGCAGTCGCGGTCAGGCCCATCGACGACAGAATCCGGCCGCTTAAATTTCAGCTTGACATCCCCCGAAATCCTGCTCTCTCCCGTCCAGCAAGGGATTCCGGCCGATTCTGTTTTGCACAAGCCCGCAGCGGCCATGCACGACTGTCATGCTTACGTCACAATTCGCCGAAAATAGATCAGAAACATGCTGTAACTGTTTGTTTTATCTAATTTATTACAAACTGGTCAAAAAATCACCAAGCCAACCGAGTTCACGTATTCGCGCCCTTCCCCCGCTTTGTTAAGACGCTAGTCCACACAGTTATCCACAGAAGCTGTGGATTAAGCGGGATTCCTTTTGCAGGGCAGGCACTTGGCCGAACAAGCTGATGCAAACCACCAGAAGTCAGCGCTAACTTGAACCGTAGTGAAACGATGGCCACCGGTCAAAGCCATCGAAGCGCCCGCCGGTCACCACGGCTACACTGCGCCGATGCCCGACACCGCCACGGCGACCTGGCTGCGGGTGGCGCTTCCGGTGCCGCTGCCGCAGGCCTTCCACTACCGCGTGCCCGATCACACCCGTCCCGACGATGGCTGGATCGGCTGCCGCGTGCGCGCGCCCTTTGGCAGCCGTTCGCTGGTCGGCGTGGTGGTCGGCATCGATCCGGCCTCGCCAGTGGACAGCGAAGAAGCGTCACGAATTCGAGAGATTGACCAGCGGCTGGATACCCACGCCCTGCTGCACGGCGAACTGCTGGCCAGCCTGCGCTGGGCCGCCGCCTACTGGCAGCGGCCGCTGGGCGAGGTGCTGAACCAAGCGCTGCCTTCGCTGCTGCGTGAAGGCGAAGCGCTGCCCGAAGCGGGCGAAGCCGGCTGGCAGCTGACCGACACCGCCGACATCGACATCAGCCGCCTGCGTGCCGGAACACACCCTCGCCAGTTGGCGGAGCTGCTCCAGGAACGCGGGGCCTGTAGCGAATCGGCGCTGGCCCAAGCAATTCCCGGCTGGCGCGAAGCCATGCGTCGACTGGACAAGCGCGGCTGGGTGTCATCGCTGCGACTGTCTGCGGACCCACCACAGCGACCGCCCTCTCCCGGCCCGATGCTCAACGACGAACAGCGAGTCGCCGTCGACGCCATCACCGCGTCCAGTGGCTTCCGCAGCTTCCTGCTCGACGGCGTCACCGGCAGCGGCAAGACCGAGGTCTACCTGCAGGCCATCGCCGCCTGTCTCGCACGCGGAAAGCAGGCGCTGGTGCTGGCACCGGAAATCGGCCTCACCCCGCAACTGCTGCGGCGCTTCCGCGAGCGCCTGCCGGTCACCGTGCTGGCGACGCATTCCGGCATGAACGACCGCGAGCGGCTGGCGGCATGGACGGCGATGGCGCGTGGCGAGGCACGGGTGCTGATTGGCACGCGTTCCGCCATCTTCACGCCGCTGCCCGACGCCGGCCTGGTCATCGTCGACGAGGAGCACGACGCCAGCTACAAGCAGCAGGACGGCTTCCGCTACCACGCCCGCGATTTCGCGCTGTACCGGGCCAAGGCGCTGGACGTGCCCGTCGTGCTGGGTTCGGCCACGCCGTCGCTGGAGTCGCTGAAACTGGCCGAGGACGCGCGTCACGTCACGCTGCGACTTCGCCACCGCGCCGCAGCGGCGCGACCACCCAGCATCCGCGTGCTGGATGCCCGACGGCAGCGGCTGGACGGCGGCCTTGGCCAGCCAGCCTTCGACGCCATCGCCGAACACCTGGCGCATGGCAACCAGGTGCTGGTGTTCCGCAACCGTCGCGGCTACGCGCCGGTGCTGCTCTGCCACGACTGCGGCTGGAGCGCGCGCTGCCGCCATTGCGACACCGCGCTCACCGTGCACAGCGGCGGCGGACGGCTGATCTGCCACCACTGCGGAGCACGACAGTCGGCGCCAGCGGCCTGCCCGGACTGCGGCAGCCTTGGCCTGCAGCCGCAAGGCGCCGGTACCGAGCGCCTCGAAGCGGTGCTGGCCGAACGCTTTCCGGATACGCCGCTGATCCGCGTGGATCGCGACACCACCCGCGGCCGCGACGCGCTGGCCGCGCATTTCGAGCGCCTCGGCGACCAGCCCGGCATCCTGGTCGGCACCCAGATGCTGGCCAAGGGCCACGACCTTGCCCGACTGACGCTGGTGGTGGTGGTCGGCATCGACGAAGGCCTGTTCAGCAGCGACTTCCGCGCCGGCGAGCGACTGGCGCAACTGCTGGTGCAGGTTGCCGGTCGAGCGGGACGTGCGGATCGTCCCGGCGAAGTGCTGCTGCAGACCCACCATCCCGAGCATCCGCTGCTGGCGGCGCTGCTGCACGGCGGCTACCACGGCTACGCCGAGGCCGAACTGGCCGAGCGCGAAGCCGCCGCGTTCCCGCCGTTCGGTCATCTCGCCCTGCTGCGGGCAGAAGGGAAAACCGTCCAGCAGATCAACGAGTTTCTGAACGCGGCGAAGTCACTGCTGCCGAACAACGCCCGCATCGACGTTCACGGCCCACTGCCCGCACCGATGCCGCGACGCCAGGGCCGCCAGCGCGCCCAGTTGCTGCTGTCGGCATCGGATCGCAGCAACCTGCACCGCCACCTCGGCCGCTGGACGACCGCGCTTTACGATTTGCCCGAAGCCCGCCGCCTCCGCTGGTCGCTGGACGTCGACCCGCAGGACCTGTTCTGAGCCGCGCCGGGAGCGTTCCGGTTCTCGGAGGTGACGCGGTACGTCGCCACGGCAAGCTGCTAGTCTTTGCCACTTGTTTCGCCACCAGGAACCGCAATGCTTGCTCGCGTCTTCGTCGTGATCGTCTTCTCGCTTGCCGCCCACCCGGCGCTGGCTGCCCCGCAAATCTGGGGACTCGAAGCCGTTCAGTTCGACGATGGCGGCATCGCTACCGGCTTCATCGAGATCGATTCCGTCACCGGCAACCTGCTCGATTTCAACATCCGCGTGGAAGGCGGCAATGAAGGCGTTTTCCCGAACAGCGCGTATTCTGCTGGCAGCGTCGTTAGCCAACGAATGCAGATCAATGCCCACCCGGTGGACAGCTTCGTGTTCAGCGGCGGCGATGGTGACGTGCAGACCATCCTGCGCCTGACACCGGTCGCCAACCTTGAAACACAGGCCGGTCGCGTCAACCTTGATACCGGGTTCGCCGACGGCAACGTCGAGTGCTTGGACTGCAGCCCGTTCCGGCTAATCGTCGCCGGCAGCCTCGTCAACCTCCTGTTTGAGGATGGCTTCGAAGGCAGTCCGGCGGGAGATGGCGGTGGCGACGATGGCGACGGCTGACGGCTCGTCCCACGGGACCGCAGACTGAAGCCTCTCAAGTGCTGGCGCCAGCCGCAGACAGCAAAAAGGCCCCGGAACCCGGGGCCTTTTCGTTGCTGGCTGACTGCTCGCCGGATCAGGCGGTGAACAGCGCGCGCATCTTCTTGAGAGCCTGCGCTTCGATCTGGCGGATGCGCTCGGCGGAGACGCCGTACTCGTCAGCCAGTTCCTGCAGCGTCGCCTTGGGCTCGGCGAGGAAGCGGCGGGCGACGATGTCGCGAGCACGCTCGTCAAGCTCGGCCAGACCATCGCGCAGCAGTTCCAACTGGTTGTCTTCCTCGTCCTGGCGCTCGTAGGTGAGCGACGGATCGTCTTCATGGCCGACCAGGTAGGCGGCCGGTGCCGGCGGATTGTCGTCGTCATCGTCGACCGGCGCCTCGAAGCCGATGTCACGGCCGGACAGCCGCGACTCCATCTCCAGCACTTCACGCTCGCTGACGTTGAGATCTTTGGCGACGGCGCTGACTTCAGCCGCATTGAGCCAGCCAAGACGCTTCTTCGACTTGCGCAGGTTGAAGAACAGTTTGCGCTGCGCCTTGGTGGTGGCCACCTTGACGATGCGCCAGTTGCGCAGGATGAACTCGTGCATCTCGGCGCGGATCCAGTGCACGGCAAAGCTGACCAGGCGCACGCCGTGCTCCGGGTCGAAGCGCTTTACCGCCTTCATCAGGCCGATATTGCCTTCCTGGATCAGGTCGCCCATGCCAAGACCGTAACCCTGGTAGCCACGGGCAACGTGGACAACGAAGCGCAGGTGCGCCATCACCAGTTCGCGGGCGGCGTCCAGGTCTTCGTCGTCATGGTAGCGGCGGGCCAGATCCTGCTCGTCCTCGGCGCTCAACACCGGCACGCGGTTTACCGCGCCGATGTAGGCGTCCAGCGATCCAAGCGCGCTCGGAACAGGCAGGTTGTTGGCCACCAATGCGGTGCTTTGGGTCATGCTCATCCGTCCAATTCTAACAGGTCGGGGCCTGTCGGTTAGCAGTCGGACCCTTTGAGTGCCAACGGTGCCCGGAAGTTCCCCGTCCCGGACCCGCGCTGGCGACCCCGGCATGACTTGTGAACTGAGGGCGTCCGCCGACGATTCAAGGGTATGGCCGGGCCCGCCGATGGCGTACAGTTAGGGCCGGGGAGGCTGTCTGGCCGGGAAAATGTCGCTGTTTGATCGATTCAAGTCCATGTTCGACAAGGCGCCGTCGCCTGTGGCAAAGCAGGAAGGCTCGGTCGCCGACCTTTTCAGCGACTGGCAGACCGCCGGGGAAACCTCGTCGGAGCCGTTCCGCGATGAACCGTCGGCGGCGCCGGTGCCGATTCGTGAAGTGCCGCGTTTCCGCGAGCGTCGCAAGCAGTCCCGTGGCACCGTGCCGGACGGCACCCGTATCCTGATCGTCGACGACTCGCAGACCCTGGTCGCCATGCTGCGCAAGATGCTGGACCAGAACAGCTACGAGACCATCGTCGCCCACGATGCCGAAACCGCGCTGGCCTCGGCCTTCGACGACCCGCCCGACCTGATCTTCCTCGACATCGTGCTGCCCGGCATGAACGGCTTCGAGGCGCTGCGCCGCCTGCGCCGCGATCCACGCACCAAGGAAGTGCCGGTGATCATGATTTCCGGCAACGAACAGGCGGTCGAGCAGTTCTACGCCCAGCGCATCGGCGCCGATGACTTCATGAAGAAGCCCTTCGCCCGCTCGGAAGTGTTCGCCCGCATCGAGGGCCTGCGCGACGAAGCCGGCTTCCTGCACCGCCGTACCAGCGGCAAGATCGGCGCGCCGGTAACACCGCTTGGCGAGTAGCACCGCCACCCCGCACCGCAGGCCGCGCCATTTCTGGTACGGCCTGCGGCTTGGGATCGTGCGAATCCCGGCAA
>JAWLAW010000022.1:0-41484 GCA_041395265.1 Lysobacteraceae bacterium | reverse complement strand
CGGTGGCTGCGCCCAGTGGATGGCGAAGCCGGTGCTGTAGCGCAGATCGGCGCGCGCCAAACGGCGCGATTCGTTCGCCACCAGCGCGGGCACGGCACGAGCGAAACGTCGCAGGCGCTGGTCACGCTGTTGGTTGTCGCCACGACCAATGATCACGTTGCCGCCACCCGCCAGACGCAGGCGCCAGCTAGCGCGCGCATCAAGGCTGACGCCAACGACCTGTTGTCCTGACGGGGCCATCAACTGGCCCGCGCGGCGATAGAGTTCGACCACGTCGTCGATGCGCGACTCGGGACCGTCGAGCAGCGGAAGGTCCGCGGACAGCGCAGTCTGAGGTGCCACGAAGATCTCGCCGTCGGCAGACAGCAGGCGATCATCGCCCCAGCGCGCGACCGCCTTGCGCTCGAACACCCGGATCATCAGCGTGTCCGGCCACTGCTTGCGCACTTCCGCACGCGCCACCCAGGGCAACGCTTCGACGCGCTCACGGAGCCGATCAAGGTCGACGGCGAAGAAGCCGATGTCGGCGTCTTCCTTCACTGCGTCGCGCAACGCCTGATCACTGACCTGACTGAATTCGCCGCTGATCCGCAGCTTTTTCAGTGGCCAGCGATCCGCCGCGAACCAGCCGTTGAGCAGACCGACGACGGGGGCCATCACCAGCAACACGGCCAGCGTCCACACGGCGAAGCGGGCGACGCCATTCATGCGGCACCTCCGTCACCGAGCGTGGTTTCAAGGATCGTGCTTTCCAGAACAGTGCTTTCGAGAACAGTACTTTCGAGAATCCGCCAGCACAGCGACGGATAGTCGATACCGACAACGGCAGCCGCCTTGGGCACCAGCGAATGCGTGGTCATGCCCGGCGCGGTGTTGACCTCCAGCAGCCAGAAGCAACCTTCGCGGTCGCGCATCACGTCCACGCGGCACCAGCCGTCGACGTCCAGCGCCGAGGCTGCACGCGCGGCCAGCGCGCGCAGCGCGTTCTCGGCCGCTGCATCATCAATGCCGGGACAGAGGTACTGCGTGTCATCAGCGACGTACTTGGCGTGGTAGTCGTAGTACTCGCCGGCCGGCACGATGCGGATGCTGGGCAGCGACTCGCCATCGAGCACGGCCACCGTCAGCTCGTCACCGACGATCAGGCGTTCGATCAGCAGCTCGCCGTCGTAGCGCGCGGCCAGTTCGATGGCAGCCGGCACGTCCGATGCATCGAACACGCGACTGATGCCAACACTGGAACCTTCGCGCGACGGTTTCACCACCACCGGCAGACCGACGCTGGCAATCGCCGCCTCGAGATCCTCACCGCGCTGCGGATGGAAGACCGCATACGGCGCGGTTGGCAGGTGCAGCGACTGCCAGACCTGCTTGCTGCGCACCTTGTCCATGGACAGCGCCGCACCCAGCACGCCACAGCCGGTGACCGGCACACCCAACGCGCGCATCGCGCCCTGCAGCACGCCATCCTCGCCACCGCGGCCATGCAGGACGTTGAATACGCGATCAACGCGACCCTCAGCAATGGCCTTGATCAACGCCGGAATCCCGTCGACGGCAAAGGCATCGACACCGCGCGACGTCAGCGCGTCGAGCACGCCCGCGCCGGACTGCAGCGACACTTCGCGCTCGCTGCCAGGGCCACCCATCAGCACGGCAACGCGACCGAACACGGCGGGATCGGTGGTGCGACTCATGCATCACCTCCAGGCCCTGGACTGGCGACAAGCCGGCGCGCGGTCTGACCGATGTCACCGGCACCGAGCATCAGCAGCAGATCGCCGTCTTCGAGCACGTCCGGCAGCACGTCGATCAGTTCGTCGGCACGACCGACCAGCACCGGACCGAGTCGACCGCGCGCGCGCACCGCACGCGCCAGCGATTTGGCGTCGGCGCCGGCCATCGGCGATTCACCGGCCGCGTAGACGTCACAGAGCAGCAACGCGTCCGCCTCGGCCAGCACCTGCACGAAGTCCTCGAACAGGTCATGTGTCCGCGAGTAGCGATGCGGCTGGAAGGCGACCACCAGCCGGCGGTCCGGCCAGCCCCCGCGCGCTGCCTCGAACACCGCCGCCAGTTCGCGCGGATGATGGCCGTAGTCATCAACCAGCAGCGCTTTGCCGCCATCGACTTCGAGTTCGCCGAGCAGGTTGAAGCGTCGGCCGATGCCCTCGAAGCCGCCAAGCGCGCGACGAATGGCCCCCGCGTCAGCGCCAAGCTGCCAGGCGACAGCAGCGGCAGCCAGCGCGTTCTGGACGTTGTGCCGACCGGGCAGGCTCAACTCCACCGGCTGCGGTTCGGCATCGGGAAGCTTCAGGGTGAAGCGCATGCGTCTGCCGTCCTGCACCACATCGGTGGCTCGCACATCGGCGTTGTCGGAAAAGCCGTAGGACAGCACGTGACGCGGCATCTCGGCGGCCAGCTCGGCACAGCCAGCGTCGTCGACGCAGAGCACGGCCACGCCATAGAACGGCAGTCGGTGCAGGAACTCGGAAAAGGCCTCGCGCACCTTGCCGAAATCACCGCCGTAGTTCTCCAGGTGATCGGCGTCGATGTTGGTGACCACGGCGATCTGCGGATTCAGGCGCAGGAAACTGCCGTCGGATTCATCAGCCTCGGCCACCAGCCAGTCGCCGCGACCCAGCCGTGCATTGGCGCCGGCGGAAATCAACTGACCACCGATGACGAAGGTCGGATCGAGACCGGCTTCGCTCAACACGCTGGCGAGCAGGCTGGTCGTGGTCGTCTTGCCATGAGTACCCGCGACGGCGATGCCGCGACGAAAGCGCATCAGCTCGGCCAGCATCTCGGCACGCGGCACCACCGGGATACGCCGTTCGCGGGCCGCGGCCAGTTCAACGTTGTCGCGGCGGATCGCGCTGGACACAACGACGACATCGGCATCGGCGACGTTCGCGGCGTCGTGGCCGAAATGAATCGTGATGCCCTGCCCGGCCAGGCGACGCGTGGCATCGGACTCGGCCTTGTCGGAACCGGACACCTGGTAACCGAGCGTGCCCAGCACCTCGGCGATGCCGCTCATGCCGACACCACCGATGCCGACGAAATGCACGCGCTTGAAGGTGCGCGACAGGTCCGTGCCCGGCGCGATGCGACGGATCATGCGGCCTCCCTGAGCACGGCGTCGGCAACGCGATCTGCCGCATCGGTCTTTGCCATTCCACGAGCGGCCCTGGCCATCGACAGCAGCTTCGGTCGATCCGTTGCAAGCCCGGCGACCGCATCGCCCAGGCGCTGGACGAAGCCGTCGCCCTGCGCCACCAGCAAGGCGACATCGTGCTCGACCAGGAATTCCGCGTTGCGGGTCTGGTGATCGTCTGCGGCGATGGGCAGCGGCACCAGGATCGACGCCAGACCAACGGCGGCAATCTCCGCCAGCGTCAGCGCACCGGCGCGGCAGACCACCAGATCGGCCCAGGCGTAGGCGGCGACCATGTCCTCGATGAAGGGCTCGGGCGCAACCTCTAGATCACGACGCATGTAGGCGGCCAGGGTCTGGTCAACGTTGTCGCGACCGCACTGATGTCGGACCTGCAGTTCGATGCGCTGCTCGCGCAAGGCAGCGACGAGTTCGGGTAGCGCTTGGTTCAGCGCTCGCGCGCCCTGACTGCCGCCCAGCACCAGCAGCCGCAGCGGACCCCGCCGTTCGGCCATCCTGTCATCCGGCGACTCGACAGCAGCGATTTCTGCCCGAACCGGATTGCCGACCCATTCGCCCCGCTCAAAGGCATCGGGAAAACCACAAAGCACGCGGCGTGACAGCTTCGCCAGCACCCGATTGGTCAGACCCGGTGCGCGATTCTGCTCGTGTACCAGCAGCGGGCGGCGACGCAGCCACGCCGCCAGCCCACCCGGGCCCGCCGCGTAGCCACCGAAACTCAGCACAGCACGCGGATCGTGACGACCGATCACGCCCAGCGCCTGCCAGACAGCCTTGGCCAGTCGCAGCGGCATCAGCAGTTTCGTGAGCAATCCCTTTCCGCGCAGGCCGCCAATCGCCAGTGCCTCCAGGACGATGCCGCGTGCCGGCACCAGACGATTTTCCATGCCGGCCTGCGAACCCAGCCAGACCACCGGCACGTCGCGACGCGACAGTGCCTCAGCCACGGCAAGGCCGGGGAAGATATGGCCGCCGGTGCCGCCAGCCATGATCAGCACGGGTCGGGTATTGCCCGGCTGCGCGTTCATGCCCGCACTCCCTGTCGCGCGCCGCCCAGCAACTCGCTCGGGTCGAAGGCGTTGACGAAATCCTCGCTGCGCACCTTGGCCACCTGGCGGCTGGCGCGATCCAGTTCAAAGCTCACCCGCAATAGCAGGCCCAGCGCCATCAGCGTCATCACCAGGCTGGAGCCACCAGAGGAAATCAGCGGCAAGGTCAGGCCCTTGGTCGGCAGCAGACCGAGGTTCACGCCCATCGACACCAGCGCCTGCAGGCTGATCCACAGACCAACGCCGAAGGCGCAGTAGCCGGCGAAGCCACGGCCCATCTCCATCGCGCGCAGGCCGATTTGGAAGGCGCGTCCCGCCAGCAGAACGAACAGCGCGACCACCAGCACGAGCCCGACGAAGCCGAACTCCTCGCCGATCACCGACAGGATGAAATCGGTATGCGCTTCGGGCAGGTAGAACAGCTTCTGCACGCTGGCACCAAGGCCCACGCCAAAGGCTTCGCCGCGACCGATGGCGATCAGCGCCTGGGTCAACTGGAAACCGTCGTTGAACGGATCGGCCCAGGGATCGGTGAACGAAGTCAGGCGTCGCACGCGATACGGCGCGGCCACGGCCAGCGCGCCCATCGCCGGGATCACCAGCATGCCCAGCGAAAACAGGTAGCGGAACTTGGCGCCGCCCAGCCAGACCATGCCGGCGGCAATGGCACACAGAAGAATCGCGGAACCGAAGTCCGGCTGCAGCAGCAGGATCGCCACCAGCAGCCCGGCGATGCCCATCGGCTTCAGCAGACCGGACCACTGCGACTGCACCTGCTCGCGGTGACGCACCAGGTAGCTGGCCAGCCACACGATCAGCAGCAGTTTGACCGCCTCCACCGCCTGGAAGGTGGTGACACCCAGCGAAATCCAGCGCCGCGCGCCGTTCAATGTGCGTCCGACGCCGGGGACGAAAACCACCGCCAGCAGCACGAAGCAGGCGATCAGCATCCACAGGCTGTGACGCTCGATATCGCGCAGTTCGCGGGTGGCCACGAAAGCGGCTGCGGTGCCGCCGATCAGCAGGAACGCCAGGTGCTTCCACAGGAAATAGAGCGGGCTGAGGCCCTTGCCTTCGGCGACCGCAACGGAGCTTGACGCCACCATCACCACGCCGATGCAGATCAGCGCCAGCGCCGCACCCATCACGACCGGGTCATAGCGGCCACCAACCTCATCGCGCCGGCGCGCCTGCCGGTCACTGTCGCGCTGGAAGAGTTTCGCCAACACCTTAGCGGACCACGTCTGCGAGAGAAGAAATGAGAGAACGACGAGCCATCGCCTATCGCACCTTGAGGGTCGCCAGACCCAGCAGCACCAGCACGACCGTGATGATCCAGAAACGGACGATCACCCGCGGCTCGGGCCAGCCCTTGAGCTCGAAATGATGGTGGATCGGCGCCATGCGGAAGATGCGGCGACCGGTGAGCTTGAAGCTCGCCACCTGCGCCATCACCGACAGCGTCTCGATCACGAAGATGCCGCCCATGATCACCAGCACCAGTTCCTGGCGGACGATCACGGCAATCGCACCCAGCGCCGCGCCCAGTGCCAGCGCGCCGACGTCGCCCATGAACACCTGCGCCGGGTAGGTGTTGAACCACAGGAAACCGAGACCGGCTCCGGCGATGGCGGCACACGGCACCACGAGCTCGCCGGCGCCCGGCACTGCCGGTATGTGCAGGTATTGGGCAAACACGGCGTGTCCCGAGGTGTAGGCAAACACGCCCAACGCACCGGCCACCAGCACCGTCGGCATGATGGCAAGCCCGTCAAGGCCGTCGGTGAGGTTCACCGCGTTGGAGAACCCGACAATCCAGAAATAGGCGATCACGATGAAGCCCATGCCCAACGGAATCGCCACGTCCTTCAGCAGCGGCAGGTAGAGCGTGGTGTTGGACGGTGCGTCGGCGGTGACGAACAGCAGCACGGCGGCCGCCAGTCCGAAGATCGATTGCAGCAGGTACTTCCAGCGCGCCGGCATGCCGTTCGGATCGCGATGCACCAGTTTGCGCCAGTCGTCGATCCAGCCGATCACGCCGAAACCGACCAGCACGCCAAGCACTACCAGCAGGTAGCGGCTGCGCAGGTCGCCCCAGAGCAGCGTCGCAGCCACCACGGCAGCAATGATCAACGCGCCGCCCATGGTCGGCGTGCCGGCCTTGCTCAGGTGGCTCTGCGGACCGTCGCTGCGGATCGGCTGACCACCGGTTTTCAGCGAGGCCAGTCGACGGATCAGTGGCGGACCCAGCCACAGCGACACCAGCAGCGCGGTCAGCGCGCTCAGGATCGCGCGCAGGGTCAGGTAGCCGAACAGGGCGAAGAAGCGGTCGAGGCTTTCCAGCCAGCGTGCCAGTTCAAGCAGCATTGCCGGCCTCCCTGCTGTCGTGACTGCGGTCGTTCGTCTCGCCGGCATGGCTGTCCAGCAGCGCGCGCACCACGCGCTCCATGGCGCTGGAACGAGAACCCTTCACCAGACAACGGATTCCCGATTCACGGCTTCCCGAAGAAAGGCCGGCGCGCAGCACTTCGATCAGACCTTCCTGGTCCTCGAAATGCCGCGCGCCGGTGCCAAAGGCGCGACTGCTGGCCGCGCTCTGGGGTCCAACCGTGAACAATCGGGTGATGCCTGCATCCTTCGCCATGGCGCCGCAGTCAGCGTGCAGCCGCGCGCTGTCCGGCCCGAGTTCGGCCATGTCGCCAAGCACCAGCCAGGACTCGCCGCTGCTGGCTGACAGTGTGCGGATCGCTGCCGCCACAGAGGCCGGATTGGCGTTGTAACTGTCGTCGATCAGCAGCGTGCCGTTGGCCAGTCGATAACGCGTCTGCCGCCCGGCGACGCCAGCAGCGCTGGCCAGTCCTTCAGCGATGGCAGACAGCGGCGCTTCGACCGCCAGCGCCAGCGCCGCCGCCGCCAGTGCATTGCCGACGTTGTGTCGGCCGTGCAAGGGCAGCTTGACATCGACCTCACCCGCAGGCGTGTGCAAGCGGAAGCTCATGCCTTCATCGCTGCTATTGATCGCGGTAACGGACACATCGGCGCTGGCGTCCAGCGCGAAACGGATCAGCCGGCGCGGTGCCACGCGTTCGGCGAAATACTCGCCAAACGCATCGTCGGCATTGATCACAGCGACGCCGTCCGCCGGCAATGCCTCGTAGATCGCACCCTTGGTCCCGGCCACACCGCGCAGACTGCCCATGCGTTCGAGATGCGCGCTGGCGATATTGTTGACCAGCGACACCGATGGCGGCGCAATGGCGGTCAGGATGGCGATATCACCCGGTTGCCCCGCGCCCATCTCGTAGATGCCGAACTCGGCGTCCTCGGGCTGATCGATCAAGGCCAGCGGCAGGCCAATCTCGTTGTTGCGATTGCCCGGATTGGCGTAACAGCGCCCGACCCGCGACAGGATTGCCGCCAGCAGCGTTTTTACCGTGGTCTTGCCGTTGCTGCCGGTGATTCCGATCAGGCGCGTACCGCGTCCGGCGGCGATGCCGGCGGCAATCTGGCCCAGCGCATCGCGGCTGTCGCCAACGACCAATTGCGGCGCCGGCAACGACAGCGGGCGCTCGCAAAGCACTGCGACGGCGCCGTTCGCCACCGCTTCCGCAGCAAACTCATGACCGTCGAAACGATCACCGCGCAACGCGACGAACAGCGCACCGGGACGCAGGCTGCGCGAATCGATGGCCACGGCCTCGATCTCGATGTCATCGCCATCCAGACGTGCGTTGCAGAAGCCGGCGAGTTGGCTGAGACGCATCGATTTCATGCCCGCTCCTCCAGCGCGCGACGCGCGACCTCGAGGTCTTCGAACGAACGACGAACGCCGCCGGATTCCTGGTACGGCTCATGCCCCTTGCCGGCGATCAGCAGCACGTCGCCCACTCGCGCTTCGGATACGGCAAGGCGGATTGCCTGCTCGCGATCTCGCACGACCTGCACTGCGGCGGCATCGCGGAAGCCGGCCATGATCTCAGTGACGATGGCGTCTCCGTTCTCGTTGCGCGGGTTGTCGTCGGTGACGATGACACGGTCGGCCAGCGATTCCGCTGCCGCCGCCATCAACGGGCGCTTGCCGCGATCACGCTCACCGCCGCAGCCGAACACGCAGATCAAACGGCCTTGCGTGTGGGAACGCAGGCTTTGCAGGCTCTGCGACAGCGCGTCCGGCGTGTGTGCATAGTCGATGACCAGCAGCGGCTGCTCGCCGCCACCGAGGCGACTCATGCGGCCATGCACCGGCGACAGCCGGGACAGGCTGGCAGCGATCTTCGCCAACGGCCAGTCCAGCGAATGCAGGCAACCGGCAACAGCCAGCAGGTTGTCGATGTTGAATCGACCCAGCAGCGGCGAAGTCACCGACGCGCGCCCGTTGTCGCCGACCAGCGCGAAGGCGATACCGTTGCCGTCCAGCTGCAGATCTTCGGCGCGCAACGCGGCGTCACTACGGCCGACCGCCGAAACACCGACACGCCGCAGCGACGCCGGCAAGGCAGCGAACAGCTCGCGACCGAAGGCATCGTCGAGGTTCACCACCGCCGCGCGAAGCTCCGGCCGCTGGAACAGCCGCGCCTTGGCGGCACCGTAGCTGGCCATGTCGCCGTGGTAGTCGAGGTGGTCCTGGGTGAGGTTGCTGAACACGGCGATGTCGAAACGCACGCCGTCAACACGCCCCTGGTCCAGCGCATGCGAGGACACCTCCATGGCCACGAAGGTCGCGCCCTGGTCGCGCAATCCGGCCAGCAGGCGATGCACGGCAACCACGTCCGGCGTGGTGCGCTCACCGGCCTGGATGTCCGGATACAGACCGCTGCCCAGCGTGCCGATAGTGCCGGCGGGCGCGTCGGCATCGTGCAGTGCCTGCGCCAGCAGTTGCACGGTCGAGGTCTTGCCGTTGGTGCCGGTGACGCCGACCACGCTCAGCGTGGCGGATGGTTCTGCGTGGAAACGATCCGCGATACGGCCCAGTTTCGCGCGCAGCCCAGGTACGGGTTGCAGGTCATGGTTCGCGGCCTCGGCCTCGAACTCTGTCGGCAGCGGCGGCTCGAACAGGATGGCGTTCGCGCCGGCGGCACGCGCCTGCGCGGCAAAGCGCAGGCCGTGGCTGCTGAAGCCCTGCAGCGCAACGAAGGCATCGCCACGCGACAGCTCGAGACTGTTGGCACTAAGGCCGTTGACCGTGACGTCGTGCGATGGCGGAACGTCGGCAATACCAGCCAGCAGCGCGGACAAAGACATGGAAGCACTCATCGCATGCCTCCCATGATCAGAGGCGGCACCGCTTCCGCTTCCGGTGGAAGACCATCCGGACCCAGTGCCGGCAGTTGCTGCTGCTGTACCAGCCAGCCGTCGACGTCGTCCGGCGCCACGTTGTAAAGGCGCAGCGCGCTGTCCATCACCGACTGGAAGGCCGGCGCGGAGACCAGGCCACCGTAGTAGTCGCCGGCCTTGGGGTCGTTGATCATCACCACCGTGGCAAAGCGCGGTTCGCTGGCGGGCACAAGGCCGGCAAACAGCGAGAGGTAACGTTTTTCGTAGCCACCGGCCGCGGCACGACGCGAGGTACCGCTCTTGCCGGCCGTGCGATAGCCGGGCACCGCCGCGCGGCGTGCCGTGCCTTCGGGGCCGGTGACGGTTTCCAGCATGCCAATCAGCGTCTCCGCGAGCCGCGGATCGATCACCGCGCGCGACTCCATCGGTGCGCCATGAACGAAAGTAGGCGTCACCAGTCGACCACCGTTGCCGATGGCGGCGTAGGCCTGCGCCATCTGCAGCGCCGTCACCGACAGGCCGTAACCGTAGGAGATCGTCGCCTTCTCGACCGTGCCCCAGCCACGCGCCGGCGGCAGCACGCCGGCCGACTCGCCGGGAAAACCACAGCCGGTCACGCTGCCGAAGCCAAAGCGCTGCAGCATGTCGAACAGCTGCGCGGCGGTCATGTCCAGCGACAATTTGGTCGCACCAACGTTGCTGGACTTGGTCAGCAGGCGGGTGACGTCGATCACGCCGTAGTCGCGGAAGTCGTGGATGGTGTGGCCGAACAGTTCCAGCGTGCCCGGGTGCGTGTTGATCGGCGTGGTCGGCGTCCAGCGCCCGGTTTCCATCGCCGCCGCCACGGTGAACGCCTTGACCACCGAACCCGGTTCGAACACGTCAGTGACCGCGCGATTCCGGCGCGCGGCGGCGTTGTCGGCAGCGCGTGCATTCGGGTTGTAGGACGGCAGGTTGACCATGGCGAGGATCTCGCCGCTTTTCACGTCCAGCACCACCATCGAACCACTGCTGGCGTCGTTGTCGCGCAGCGCTTCGCCCAGCGCACGGTAGGCCGTGTACTGGATGCGCCGGTCGATGGAAAGCGCCAGGTCGCGGCCCGGTTCCGGCGCGCGCACCAGTTCGACGTTCTCGACCACGGCGCCGCGCATGTCGCGAATCACCCGCTTGGCACCGGGCTTGCCGGTCAGCCAGTCATCAAAGGCCAGCTCCAGGCCTTCCTGGCCGCGATCATCGATGTTGGTGAAGCCGATGACGTGCGCCGCCGCGTCACCCTGCGGATAGAAGCGGCGGAACTCGCGCTGGCTGTACACGCCGGGAATGTCGAGCTCGAGGATCGCCGCCGCGTCATCCGGGTTCATCTGCCGCCGCAGGTACAGGAATTCCTTGTCCTTGCGCTGGGCGATGCGTTCGACCAGCGGTTCCAGCGGCGTCGACAACGCGGCCGCCAACTGCGGGAAGCGATCTGGATGCTGCAGCAGTTCACCGGGGTCGGCCCAGATCGACTCCACCGGACTGGACACGGCCAGCGGCTCGCCGTTGCGATCGGTGATCGTGCCGCGCGACACCGGGATCGGCAGCTCGCGCAGGAAACGCGCGTCGCCCTGACGTTGGTAGAACTCGGTATCGAGCAGCTGCAAACCGGCGGCTCGCACCACCAGCGCACCGCCGGCCAGTGCCAGCAAGCCAAACACAACGTAGAGGCGAAGGCGGAAATTCGCCGAACGCATGCGCGTCTTGCGGGCGTTCATTGGCGACCTCCCACGCGCGTCGACAGGTCAGCAGACGGCGGATCGGGCGTCAGCACCACGATGTCCTCCGGCTTCGGATCACGCAGCCCCAGGCGCTCGCGCGCGATCTGCTCGATGCGTGCGCTGTCGGCCCAGGTTGCCTGCTCCAACTGCAGGCGACCATAGTCGATGCGCAGCGCATCGCGCTCGTCTTCCAGCCGGGTCAGCTCAACGAACTGCTGGCGATGCTCCTGCCGGATCACGACAACGGCGATCGCGCTGGCGATCACGCCGACCAGCATCGCGACATTGAGCAGCGTCAGCGACTTCATGCGCAGCGCTCCGCCACGCGCAGCACCGCGCTGCGGGCGCGCGGGTTGTCCGCCACTTCATCGGCCTCGCCACGCTGGGCACGGCCAATCTCGACAAGCGTTGGGTTGAAGTCGTCCATCTGCGGCAGGCGCCGATTACCCGCCGGCGGCCGCGCGCGTTCGGCGATGAAGCGCTTGACCATGCGATCTTCCAGCGAGTGGAAGCTGATCACCGCCAGACGGCCACCCGGCTTCAGCGCATCGTGCGCGGCCTGCAGGCCAGCGGTCAGGTCATCCAGCTCGCCGTTGATGTGGATGCGGATCGCCTGGAAGCTGCGCGTGGCCGGATGCTTGCCCGGCTCGCGACGACCGATCACCGAGGCGATCAGGTCGGCAAGTTCGCTGGTGCGGGTCAGCGGCGCGTCGCCGCGACGGGCCACCACGGCCCGCGCGATGCGTCGGCTCATGCGTTCCTCACCGTATTGCCACAGCACCGAGGCGATCTCCTGCTCATCCACCCGCGCCAGCCACTCGGCCGCGCTCTCGCCCGTTTCCGGGTCCATCCGCATGTCCAGCGGGCCGTCCTGCATGAAGCTGAAGCCACGACCCGCCACGTCCAGTTGCGGCGATGAGACGCCGAGGTCGAACAGCACTCCATCGAGGCCATCCGCCACGGCGTCCCAGTCCGCCAGCGACGCGAAACTGCCGCGCCGCCAGGCCACCCGGCCATCCCCCGTGAATTTCTCCGTGGCGTCGGCGATCGCTTCCGGATCCTTGTCCATCAGCAGCAGGCGGCCTTCCGGCCCCAGCTTCGCCAGCACGCCGGCCGCGTGCCCGCCACGTCCGTAGGTGCCGTCCAGATAGCGGCCATCGCCGATGACCCGCAGACCGTCCAGCACCTGCGCGTACAACACCGGGCGATGACTCGGGGCGGCGCTACCGTTCCCGGTCATCGTCACTACAGCGGAAGGTCGAGCATGTCCTCGCCGATCTCGTCTTCCCCGATGGTCTGACGGATCTGCGCGAGGTGCGCCTGCTCGCTCCACAACTCGAACTTGTTGCCCATGCCCAGCAGCACGGCCTTCTTGTCCAGCCCGGCCGCCGCCCGCTGACTGGCCGGCAGAAGGATGCGGCCGTTGCCATCCGGCTCGACCGTCGCCGCCGCACCGACCAGCTTCAACTGCAGCGCGCGGTTGACTTTCTTCGCCTTGGGCAGGGCATTGATCTGGTCGCGCAGCGGCTCCCAGTCGGACTGCGGGAAAATCCACAGACAGCCGTTCTCCCAGGGGTTGTAGGTGACCACCAGGCGGTTCGCGCAGTCGCGCGCGACCTGCTCGCGATACGCTGTCGGTATCGCCAGCCGGCCCTTGTCGTCGATGGTGATTGCGGTTTCGCCCTGAAACATTGCCTGCAAGTGCCTGATGGAGCTCGAAAATCGACCTGGAACCGCCATCGATTCCCCAAGAAAACCACTAATTCCCCGGTTTTCCCACTAGAGCCCACCTTATGACTCGCCAAAACCGCGTGTCAAGCAATTCCGCGAGCACCCAAAACGCACGCAAACCCATGTCGCCAAAGGCTTTTCTGATCGGCCACCAGGCGTTGTCATAAATGCATGCAGATACAGTCTGTTAGCGGAATTACTTCACAAGTTTCTGCAGGATTGTTTGGTTTTAGTTCACCGTCTGCTGCAACGCCCTGATCCACGACCCGAGCGCAGCAAACTGCGCAGAAGTGCGCAGATTGAGGTTGAGGAGCGACACAGTTCGGCGCCGTCGCTGGCAAAAGCAGACGAAACGAAGGCACGACTATGGCGGAGCCCGTCAATCACAAGACTGCATCAGGAGCCAGGCGCAGATAGCCCCTGAGTCAGGGGCGGCGAACGCCAGAGGCGTGAGCGGGGTGTGGAAGCAGGAACCGCCGGAATCCGAAGGCCGCGAAGCGGCATTGAGGCCCAGTGATAGCGATGCAGCTTGTCGAAGTCATGGAGTCCCCTTCAAGTTGAAGGGGACGGCTGCGGCAGCAGCAGGGGAAGGTGGAAAGTGCACTCGCCTGCCGGGCTGCAAAGCGGCCCGGTGCTTCGTGCAAAGCACGAAGCGGCGAGCACCCAACCCGATGAACGCGCGTCGCGCGTTCATCGGGTTGGGTGCGAAGCCGGCCTGTAAGCCGGGTTCTGTCGAGGACAGTCATTCCTCTAGACGACGCGTCACCGCGCCGCTCCAGCGGTCTACCCGGACGCACCGCGGGCAGCGGCATTGCGTCCCTATTCGACCTTGCTCCGGATGGGGTTTACCGTGCCCCGTGGCGTTGACCCCACGGGCGGTGCGCTCTTACCGCACCGTTTCACCCTTACCACGCATCCCGCGCCACCGAAGCGGCAGCAGGACCGTTCGGCGGTCTGCTCTCTGTTGCACTGGCCGTCGGCTCGCGCCGCCCAGGGGTTACCTGGCATCCTGCCCTGTGGAGCCCGGACTTTCCTCCCCGGTGCAAGCACCGCAGCGACTGTCCGGCCGACTCCGCGGGCCGTATTCTACGGCTTCGCCGCAGAATACCCCAGGGTTTGCGCAGCAAACCCTGGGCCGCGGAGGCATCCTTCCACACCCCATTCGCGCCGATGGCGCGAATCGCCCCTGACTCAGGGGCTGATGCACGCCAAGAAGTAGGTTGGTTCAAGCGCCGCAGGCGAGGAACCGACAGGCTACGCCAGGGCTTGTCGGTTCCACCGCTTCGCGGCTTGAACCGACCTGCAAAAACCGGCCAGGTGATGGCGTGATGGAACCTGTTTGGAACCTAGCTGCCGTAAAGCGCTTTTCTCGGTGCGCCGGTGTATTCGGCAGCAAGCTTTGCCGCCTTGGCTGGTGGCAGTTCGCGCGACAGCAGTTCGTAGAGACGCCGACCTTCGGACAGTGCCGCATCCTCATCGACGGACGCACCCTCGACCAGCACGACGAACTCGCCGCGCTGCTGATCCTTGTCGGCCACAACACGCTCATGCAGCTCCGAAAGCGGGCCGTCGAGCAGCGTCTCGAAGCGCTTGGTGATCTCGCGGGCAAGCACCGCCGGGCGGTCACCACCGAAGGCATCGGCGGCATCGACGAGCATGTCGACGATGCGGTGCGACGACTCGTAGAACATCAGCGTGCGCGACTCCGTTACCAACGCCTTCAGCCGCGCCCGCCGCGCCGCCGGCTTCGATGGCAGAAAGCCCTCGAACACGAACCGATCACTGGGCAATCCCGCAGCAGACAGCGCAGCAATCGCAGCACAGGCACCCGGCACCGGACTGACGCGGATGCCGGCTTCGCGCACGGCACGCACCAGGCGGAAGCCGGGATCACTGACCAGCGGCGTGCCGGCATCCGACACCAGCGCCACGTCGTCGCCAGCGCGGAGACGACTGACGACCTGTTCGGCCCGCGCGGCCTCGTTGTGGTCGTGCAGCGACAGGCTCGGCGTATCGATGCCGAAATGCCGCAACAAGGTCGCCGTGTGGCGCGTGTCCTCGGCGGCGATCAGGTCCACGCGCGACAGGGTTTCGCGCGCGCGCGGCGTGAGGTCGTCAAGGTTGCCGATCGGCGTGGCGACGACGAACAACGTTCCGGCGTTGGTGCCGGGATCTTTGGGCTTCGGGTCGATGGACATTCAGTGATCAGCGAGCGCGCAACGGGACAAGGCCGGTATGATCATACGCATGACCACGCCTTCCCTTCCCAGCCGGACGACGAAACGCATGACGCCTCGGCCCGTTCTCCCTGCCACCCTTTCCCGAATCGCTGCCCTGTCGCTGCTTCTGCTGCTGGCCGCCTGCACCGGCGCACCGACGCGGCAGGCACCGCCGGAAGCCGCCAGCAGCGCTGAAGCGGCGTATCGCGATGGCGATTTCGAGGCTGCTGCCAAGGGCTTCCTCGAAGCCGCCAGCCTGCGCCGCAGCCAGCGCAACTACTATCGCCTGCGTGCCGCCGAGTCCTGGCGTGAGAACGGCGACCTCGATCGTGCCCGCGACGTGCTGTCCAACGCCGGCCACAAGGGTCTGACGGGCGACCAGCCGTTGCGCCTGAACCTGCTGCTGGCCGAGATCGACCTCGCCAACGGTGACACCCGCGCCGCGCAGGACTGGCTGCGCCTGCCGCCGGACAGCGTTGGCGAGGCCTACCTCAGCCGCTACCTCGACCTGCGCGCCCGCGCCTTCGCCACCACCGATCCGGTGATTGCCGCCGGCGCGCGCGCGCGACTCGACGCCCGTCTGCGACCGGACGAGCGCGTCGCGAACCTGGCGGAGATTCAGTCGCTGCTGGATCGACTCGACGATGCGCGCCTGCAATCGGCGGCGGCGTCCCTGTCCGGCGGCGATCCGCTGTATCCGTTCATCGGCCGGCTGCTGGTGCAGCGCGGCCTGCCGCTGCCGCGCGCCTTTGATCGCGGCATCGAGTTCGCCCGCGACCTGCCACCGGCCGAAGCGGATGGCTGGCGCCCACCGTTCCAGATCGCCTTGTTGCTACCGGAAGCCGGCGGCTTCGCGGCCGCCGCCGGCGCGGTGCGTGACGGCTTCTTCGCCGCCAACTTTGCCGAGCAGCGCCGCCAGCCGGCGATCCGCGTCTACGACAGCGGCAACAGCCCGGAATCCAGCCGCGCGGCCTATGATCAAGCCGTCCGCGACGGTGCCGGCCTGGTAGTTGGCCCGCTGTCGCGCGACAACGTCGCCGCGATCTTCGCCCAGGGCGCGCTGGCGACGCCGTTGCTGGCACTGAACCGCGCCGGCGAACTACCGCCGCCGCCGGGCAGCCTGAGCTTCTCGCTGGCACCCGAAGACGACGCGCGCGCCGCTGCCGAACGCCTCTGGATGCAGGGCCGGCAGCGGGTGATCGCCATTGGCAGCGATGACGAGAACGGTCGCCGCAGCCTGGACGCTTTCCGCCGTCAATTCGAACAGCGCGGCGGCCAGATCGTCGCGCAGGCGATCCTTCCCGGCGACAGCCCGCGCTACGACGCCGTGCTCAAACAGGCGGTGGCCAACGCCGGTGGCGTGACGGTCGATCCGGAAACCGGCATTCCGCGCGCCAATGCCGCCGACGCACTGTTCTTCGCCGTGCCCACCGCACAGGCCCGCCTGCTGGTGCCGCAGCTCAAGGTGCAGGGCATCCAGCACCTGCCAACCGTGGCCACCTCGAGCATCCTCAACGCACCGAACCTGCGGCTGGATCGCGAACTGGATGACATCGAAGTCGCAGAGTCCCCATGGCTGGTGGCGGATATGCCCGACATGCCGCGACGAAGCGCGATCCGTGACGAGCTGGAAAGTGCCGACGGCGCGGCCGCGCGCCTGTTCGCCTTCGGCATCGATGCCTACCGTCTTGCCGGATACCTCGATTACCTCACCAGCACCGCCGGCGCGCAGATCGACGGCGCCACCGGGCGACTGTCGCTGGATGGCTTCGGCAATGTCAGCCGGCAGCCGTCCTGGGCGCTGTTGAAGAACGGCCGGCTGCGACCGCTGGTGGAAACCACCGGGCTGGAATGACCACGGCCGTGCTCAAGCGATTCGCTGCCGCGGCGTCGCGTTTCGCGAAGACCAACCCCGGCCAGCGTGGCGCGGAAGGCGAACGTCAGGCCGAAGCCTTCCTCGCCGCACACGGTCTTTCCACCGTCGCCTGCAACGTGCGCTATCGCTTCGGCGAAATCGACCTGCTGATGCGCGACGGCGACACGCTGGCCTTCATCGAAGTGCGCTACCGTGCCGGCAGCGGGTTTGGTGATGGTGCCGATTCGGTGGATCGCCGCAAGCAGCAACGCCTGGCGAAAGCCGCCGCCGCATGGCTGGCCGCCAATCCACGTTGGCAACGCAATGCCTGCCGCTTCGACGTGGTCGCCCTCGGCGGCGACCCACAACAACCAGACATTGACTGGATCCGCAACGCGTTCACCCTCGACGGACTGACATGAGCGACGCCACAAACACTCGCAAGACACGACTCCGGCTGACGCTGACGGCTCTGGCCGTCCTGCTGCTGGCCGGCTGCGCCGCACACGACCGCCGCAGCTTCGGCAACATCGTCGATGACCAGAGCATCGAGATCGCCGCATTCGACCGCTTCGCCAATGCGAAGGAACTTCGGGACGCACGGATCAAGAGCGTGGCCTACAACGGCACGCTGCTGCTGATTGGCGAAGTGCAGGACAGCACGCAACGTGAAACGGCGGAAGGCATCGCTGCGCGCATTGGCGGCGTGAAACGCGTGGTCAACGAACTGGCGGTCGGCGAAGACGCCGGCTTCTGGCGCCGCACCCGCGACGGCACGCTGACCACGCGCGTGAAGACCGGCCTGCTGAATCTCGGCATCAAGGGCTTCGACCCGACCCGCGTCAACGTCACCACCGTGCGCGGCGAGGTCTACCTCATGGGCCTGGTGTCGCACGAGGAAGCCGCCGCCGCCGTCGAACGCATCAGCCGCATGCGCGGCGTGCGCCGCGTGGTCAAGGTGTTCGAGTACACGGATTGAGAGCCGTGATTCGTGATTCGTGATTCGTGATTCGTGATTCGTGATTCGTGATTCGTGAAAAGCATATCGGTTCGTGATGAGGGATCGAGCGAAATGAGCCTATCGTGAGCGAATCGACAGCCAAACCGAGGCTGCTCGCCTGAACCAGCGCCATCACGATGATTGACGCCAAACGCATGAGCAACCCGAATTCAATCAATCCGAATCTCATCGCCGCCCTGCGCGACCTGTTCGGCGATGCCCTGCTCACCGATCCCGGCGAGTGCCTGGCCTACGGCTACGACAACTCCAGGCGACGCGCGACCCCGGCCGCTGTGGTGCTACCGGACAACGCCGATCAGTTGCAGCGGCTGGTGCAGCTTTGTCGCGAACACCAGATGCCGATCACCGCGCGTGGCCGCGGCACCAACACCACCGGCGCCAGCGTGCCGGTCGAAGGCGGCGTGGTGGTCAGCTTCGAGCGCATGAACCGCATCCTTCGCATCAGCCCGGATGACCGTGTCGCCGTGGTCGAACCCGGCGTCCTCAATGGCGACCTCCAGACCGCATTGTCCGAACACGGTCTGTTCTGGCCGCCCGACCCCACCAGCGCGCCCTACTCCAGCGTCGGCGGCAACCTCGCCTGCAATGCCGGCGGCCCGCGCGCGGTGCGCTGGGGCAGTTCGCGGGACAACGTGCTCGGCCTGGTCGCGATCACCGGCTGTGGCGAGCGCATCCGCTGCGGCGCGCCGACCAGCAAGGACAGCACCGGCTACGACTTGTCGCGCTTGGTCGTCGGCTCCGAAGGCACGCTGGCGCTGATCGTCGAAGCCAGCCTCAAGCTCAGCGCGAAACCTGAGTCACGACGCAGCCTGCGCGCGCTGTATCGCGACACCGAAAGCGCCGCGCGTGCAGTCGGCCAGTTGATGATTCAGGCCGAGCTGCCATCGGCACTGGAGTTCATGGACGCCGAAGCCGTGCGTCTCGCCCGCGAACGCGGCGGCGCGGATATTCCTGATGCGGGCGCACTGCTGATGATCGAAGTGGAAAGCGCGGAAGGCGCCGTGGATGCCGCACGCGATGCGCTGGAAACGGCCGCACGTAACGATGGCCTGATCGCCATCGACCGCGCCGATGACGCGCAGCAGCGCGAATCGCTGTGGGCCGCACGTCGCGCACTGTCACCGGCGCTGCGTTCGGTCGCGCCGGGCAAGATCAACGAGGACGTCGTCGTTCCCGTGTCACGACTGGCCGAACTGGTGACGCGACTGCAGATCTTCGCCCAACGCCACGATACGCACGTCGTAAGCTTCGGCCACGCCGGCAACGGCAACCTGCACGTCAACCTGCTGCACGATCCCGCCGACACTGCGCAGACACAGCGCGCCCTCGCCTGCCTCGACGACGTCTTCGCCACGGTCATCGAGCTCGGCGGCACGCTGTCCGGCGAACACGGCATTGGCCTCGCCAAGCGCGACTGGATGGCACGCGCTTTCGACGCCGATACCTTGGCCACGATGCGCCGCGTGAAGGCAGCATTCGATCCCGACGGCATCCTCAATCCCGGCAAGGTGCTGCCACCCGCAGACAGCGCGACATGAGCGGACTGTCGACGCTGTTGCGCGAGATCCGCGCCTGCCGCCTTTGTGAGTCGCATCTGCCGCTAGGCCCGAATCCCGTACTCCGCGCATCCACCAGCGCGCGCATCCTGATCATCGGCCAGGCGCCAGGCACCAAGGTCCACGAATCCGGCATCCCTTGGAATGACGCCAGCGGCATCCGCCTGCGCAGTTGGCTGGAGATGGATCGCGAGACCTTCTACGACGAGCAACGCGTCGCCATCGTGCCGATGGGTTTCTGCTATCCCGGCAAGGGAAAGTCCGGCGACCTGCCGCCGCGTCCGGAATGTGCTGCGACCTGGCACTATCGTATCTGGCCGCTGCTGCCGAACATCCAGCTCACACTGCTGATTGGCCACTACGCGCAGCTGCACATGCTCGGCGAGCGACGAAAGAAAACGCTGACCGACACCGTGGCCGCCTTCAGCGACTACGCGCCGGAATACCTGCCGTTGCCGCACCCGAGCCCGCGCAACCAGCTGTGGTTGAAGAAGAACCCGTGGTTCGACAGCGAGGTACTGCCTGCGCTGCGCCGCCGCGTTCGTGAAGCGCTGGGCCAATAGCCACGAATCGAGCGCCGGTTGAGCCGGATGTTGCGCTGCAATAGACTGCGCGTCCGCCGTTGCCCGCTCTGCACCGAATGACGCCGCGCTGACCGCAGCCCGCCGCGTCATGCCGTCGTCCACCTCGCGGCAAGGGCCACCTTTCATTCCGACCACAAGCGCCCGCTGGCGCGGAGTCCTGTCATGTCCGTCATCTTCCCGCTGCGCGAGCAGTGGTTCGGCAACGTCCGTGGGGACGTCCTTTCCGGCATCCTCGTCGCGCTGGCGCTGATTCCCGAAGCCATCGCCTTTTCGATCATCGCCGGCGTCGATCCGAAGGTCGGCCTGTATGCCTCGTTCTGCATCGCCGTGGTCACCGCCATCGCCGGCGGTCGCCCGGGCATGATCTCGGCGGCCACCGGCGCGATGGCGCTGCTGATGGTCGACCTGGTCAAGGATCACGGCCTGCAATACCTGTTCGCAGCCACCATCCTGGCCGGCCTGCTGCAATTGCTGGCCGCCGCCCTGCGCCTCAACACGCTGATGCGCTTCGTCTCGCGCTCGGTGGTGGTCGGCTTCGTCAACGCACTGGCGATCCTGATCTTCCTCGCGCAACTGCCCGAGCTGATCGGCGTGCCGTGGTCGGTGTACGTCGTGTGCGCGGCCGGCCTTGCGATCATCTACCTGCTGCCGCTGCTGACCAAAGCCGTGCCGTCGCCGCTGGTCGCCATCGTCGTGTTGACGATCATTGTTGCCTGGCTCGGCCTCGACATCCGCACCGTCGGCGACATGGGCGACATGCCGGACAGCCTGCCGGCCTTCCTCATTCCCGACATCCCGTGGAACTGGGACACCCTGCAGATCCTGCTGCCGGTGTCGGCAACGCTGGCCGTGGTCGGCCTGCTGGAATCGCTGATGACCGCACAGATCGTCGAGGACATGACCGACACACCCACCCACCGCCGTCGCGAATCGGCCGGCCAGGGCCTGGCCAACGTGGTGACCGGCTTCTTCGGCGGCATGGCCGGCTGCGCGATGATCGGCCAGTCGGTGATCAACGTGTCCTCGGGCGGTCGCGGTCGCCTGTCCTGTCTGGTTGCCGGCTGCCTACTGCTGGTGCTGGTGGTCTACGCGTCCGACTGGGTATCGATGATCCCAATGGCCGCGCTGGTGGCGGTGATGATCATGGTCAGCATCGGCACCTTCCACTGGAAGAGCTTCCTCGAGTTCCGCTCGCATCCCAAGACCGCCAACCTAATCATGCTGGGCACGGTGGTGGTCACCGTCGCCACCCACGACCTGGCCAAGGGCGTGCTGACCGGCGTGCTGCTCACCGCGCTGTCGTTCACCCGCCGCGTGAGCGAGATGCTGACGGTGACCGACGAGGAAACCGACGCCGGCGTGCGCACCTACACCGTGCACGGCCAGGTGTTCTTCGCTTCCGCCGTGCAGTTCGCCAACAGCTTCGACTACCTGCACGCACCGAAGAAAGCCATCATCGACCTGCGCGACGCGCACTTCTGGGACACCAGCGCCGTCGCCGCACTGGACCGCGTCGTCCTGAAGTTCCGCAAGCACGGCAGCGAGGTCGACGTCATTGGCCTCAACCGTGCCAGCGAGTCCCTGGTCGAACGCCTCGGCACGCATCGCGATGCCGGCGCCAATCTGATGGCGGGGCATTGATGCACAAGACCGAACAAGTATTGCCCGGCGAATGGGACAGTATGGAAAGCGACTCAGTCAGCGACCGAGATACCAGCCCGCTGCCTGCAATAGGATGAACGCGTAGATGCCCGCAAACAGGTCATCCAGCATCGTGCCGAGGCCACCTTTCACGTGCTTGTCGGCCCAGGACACGGGCCAGGGTTTGATGACGTCGAAGACGCGGAACAGCAGGAAGCCGGCGAGCACCCAGACCCAGAACGGGCCGGGGCCGGCGGGCAGCAGGAACAGCGCCATCCACAGGCCAATGAATTCGTCCCAGACGATCACGCCGGGGTCCTGCACATGGATGCGGTCGATCACCCGCTGCGCGGCCCAGATGCCGATGCCCAGCGCAACCACCAGCACGCCGAGATAAGCCCACCACGGCAACTCGCGCAGCAGCAGCCACGGCAACAGCGCGACGGCACTGCCCACTGTTCCTGATGCAATCGGCGCGAAGCCGCTGCCAAAACCGCTGGCGATCCAGCCGTCGAAACCGGACAACACCGAACGCGCGAATTCGCGCCACGGCGCTTCCAGCAGTTCCTCGATCTCTAGCGATGGCTCGTCTGGCGCGTCGTTCTTCGACGGTTTATTCATGGCGGCACCTTACACAGGAGCGGGGAAGCGCGTCGACAACCACGCCGTCCGCAGGCAAGCGACACCGCGCAGCTCGCCACGCTGCCTCAGGTCGAGAAGTGCCGGTATCCCTCGTCGGACAGGCTGAACACCTGCCCGTTCGCGTCCAGCACGCGAACACCGCCACCATCGATCACGCGACCAATGCGGGTGACACGGAGTCCCGCAGCCTCGGCGAGCCGTTGCAGCGTCGACGCCTGCTCCGCCGGCGCGCTGAAGCACAGTTCGTAGTCATCACCACCGGCAAGCTGCAGGCCCTGACGCGCGAGCGAAGGCAGCGCCGCCAGTTGACCGGATGTCGGCAAGGCGTCCACCTGCAGCTCGATGCCGACAGCCGACGCCTTCGCCACGTGGCCGATGTCGGCGAGCAGGCCGTCGGAAATGTCGATGCAGGCGTGCGCGATACCGCGCAGCGCGAGCCCGAACGCAATGCGTGGCGTCGGTCGATCCAGTCGCGCTGCCAATGCGGCGTCATCGATACGCCCGCCATCTTTCCACTGCTTCAGGGCCAGTGCGGCATCGCCCAGGGTGCCGGTGACCCACAGTTCGTCGCCGATCCGCGCAGCATCGCGTCGCAGCGCCTGTTCTGGTGGCACGCTGCCAAAAGCAGTGACGGTGATGCTTTCCGGGCCGCGCGTGGTGTCGCCGCCGACCAGCGCCACGCCGTGCGTGATCGCCAGCGCGAGGAATCCATCGAGGAAGTCTTCGAGCCACGCCTCATCGGCTTGCGGTCGCGTCAACGCCAATGTGACCCAGCGCGGTCGCGCGCCCATGGCGGCCAGGTCGGACAGATTCACAGCCAGCGCTTTCCAGCCAATGTCGGCAGCGCCGGTTTCCGGCGGGTAGTGGACGCCCTTCACCAGCGTGTCGGTGCAGACCACCAGCTGGCGATCCGGCAGCGGCTGCACGATGGCGGCGTCGTCACCGATGCCGAGAACCACATCGGCCTGTGCACCAAGTCGGCGACGGATGCGTTCGATCAGGTCGAACTCGCCAAGCGGAAGGTTCAATGGGGTCGGAGTCACTGGATCAACGGGGTCAGAGTGATCAATGGGGTCAGAGTCATTGATTTGCTCGAATTCATCCGCACTGATCGCGGGATTGGCGAGTCAGGATGTTACGAAGGTCGGTCACATAACGAAATCAATGACTCTGACCCCATTGATCCGCCGCTCAGCCGCGCGAACGCGCCGCCGCGACCTCCGTGGCGCGTGTTTCGGCGGCGACGCGATCCAGCACGCCGTTGACGTAGGTGTGGCCGTGGTCAGCGCCGAAGCGCTTGGTGATCTCGATGGCCTCGTTGATCACCACGCGATACGGCACGTCGATGCGCTGCATCAGCTCATAGGTGGCCAGGCGCAGCACGGCACGTTCGATGGGATCGACCTGTTCGACCTCGCGATCCAGGTGCTCGGAAAGCGCGGCGTCGATGGCTTTCTGGTGCTTGCCGACGCCGTTTACCAGGTCCTCAAAATAGGCGAGGTCGGCCACTTCCATGTCCTGCTCGCTGCGGAACTGCGTCACCACCGCCTCGATGGGCGTGGCCGACAGTTGCCAGGCGTAAACGGCCTGCAGCGCACGACGACGCGCGCGCGAACGTGCTGCTGGATCGATGCCGTCGGTTCGTGAGGATCCGCTTGCCATGCCCTACTCCAGCTCCCAGTCGCCCTGGTACAGCAGCGCGATCATTTCCAGCGCGGCCAGCACCGCTTCCTCACCCTTGTTGCCGTGCGTACCGCCGGCGCGATCCTCGGCGTCCTGCCGCTGCTCGACCGCGAGCACCGCATTGGCCACCGGCAGGCCGTAGTCGAGTTGAACCTGCATCAGGCCGCGCGCGCACTCGTCGGCGACGTGTTCGAAATGCCGCGTGTCACCACGGATCACGCAGCCCAGCGCGACCAGCGCGTCGTGCTCGTTCTGCTCAGCCAGGTTCATCGCCAGCAGCGGTAGTTCCCAGGCACCCGGCACGCGGAACACGTCGAACACCACATCCAGCCGCTGCAGCGCCGAGCGCGCACCATCCAGCATGCGCTCGACGATGTCGGCGTTGAAACGGGTGGCGATCAGGGCAACGCGTGCGCCTTCCGGCAAGTCCATCGCGGGGTTGAACGTGGCGACACCGCTCATCGGGCGTCTCCATGCATTTCAGCAACTTGCGGCATCACTCGGCCTGTCCGGCAGCGGGCAGGTAGTCTACAACCTCAAGCCCGAAACCGCTCAATGCGACCTGACGCCGCGGCGTGCCCAGCACACGCAGGCGACGCGCGCCGAGATCGGCAAGGATCTGCGCACCGACGCCGTTGCGCCGCCATTCGCGCACCTTGCCATCCTGCGGATCGGCTTCCGGCACGTCACGCAGGCGCGCCAGCAGCGTGTCCGCATCCTCGTGCTCGGCCAGCACCACGGCAGCGCCGCGACCTTCGGCAGCGATCATTCGCAGCACGTTGGAAAGCGGCAGACCGAGGTCGGGACGGTCGATGTGCAGCACGTCGGACAGCGCGTTCTTGACGTGGACGCGCACCAGCAGCGGCTCTTCGCCGGCGATGTCGCCACGCACCAGCGCGAAATGCAGGTCGCGGGCGATGCGGTCGCGATAGGTCAACAGCCGGAAAGAGCCGAACTCGGTCTGCACTTCGCGCTCGTCGATACGCTCGACGGTGGCTTCGGTGGACAGGCGATGACGGATGAGGTCGGCAATCGAGCCCATCTTCAGGCCGTGCTCGGCCGCGAAAGTTTCCAACTGCGGCCGCCGCGCCATGCTGCCGTCCTCGTTGAGGATCTCGACCAGCACGCCAGCCGGTTCCAGACCGGCAAGCAGCGCCAGGTCCGACGCGGCCTCCGTATGCCCTGCCCGCGTCAGCACACCGCCTGGCTGCGCGGCCAGCGGGAAGATGTGGCCCGGCTGATGAAGGTGTTGGGCCTGCGCGTCTGGCGCCACGGCGGTGCGGATCGTATGCGCGCGGTCGTAGGCGGAGATGCCGGTGGTGACGCCTTCGGCGGCTTCGATCGACACGGTGAAGTTGGTGCGGAAAGTGGCCGTGTTGTCCGCCACCATCGGCGGCAGCTTGAGCTGCGCGCAGCGCTCGCGCGTCATCGCCAGGCAGATCAGGCCACGCCCGTAGCGCGCCATGAAGTTGATGTCCTCGGGCCGCACCTTGCCCGCGGCCATGATCAGATCGCCCTCGTTCTCGCGGTCTTCGTCATCGACGATGACCACCATCCTGCCGGCACGGATGTCGTCGAGCAGTTCGGGAATCGGGGCGAAGCTCATTCGCTTTCTCCGGCAGCATTGCCGCCTAGCAATCGTTCGACGTAACGGGCGATCAGATCGACTTCCAGATTCACGGCGTCACCAATTGCCGTGCCACCGAACGCGGTGTTGGCAACGGTATGCGGCACCAGATTCACCTCGAAGCCTTCGTCATCGACAGCATTGACCGTCAGGCTGACCCCGTCGACAGTGATCGAGCCTTTGACCGCGATGTAGCGCAGCAGTGCAGGCGGCGCGGCGAAGCGCCAGCGTTGCGACCGCGCGTCCTCACTGACCGCCAGCACGCGACCGAGGCCATCGACGTGCCCCGCAACCATGTGACCGCCAAAGCGCGAGTCCGCGCGCATGGCGCGTTCGAGGTTCACCGCATCGCCAACCTTCAGTTCGCCAATGGTGGTGAGCGACAGCGTTTCCTTCGACACATCGGCAGTGAAACCATCCGCATCGAAGGCGACAACCGTGAGGCAGACGCCGGAAACAGCGATGCTTTCACCCAGCACGATGCCACTGGTGTCGAGCGCGCCGAAACCGATGCGCAGGCGCAGGTCGCCGCCGATGCTTTCCGTCGCCAGCACGCGGCCAACGCTTTCGATGATGCCGGTGAACATGATCAGGCCTTGCTGGCTTTGGGTCGCAGGCGCAGGCGCAGGTCGTTGCCGATCTGGCGGACTTCGACCAGATCGAGATCGACGCGCTCGCGCATGTCGTGGATGTCGATGCCGGCCAGCAGCGGGCGGGCATGGTGACCGAGCAGCGTGGGCGCCTGGTACAACAGCAGCTCATCGGCGAGTCCGGCGTCGAACAGCGCGCCGGCCAATGTGGCGCCTGCTTCGACCTGGACTTCGTTGACGCCACGTTCGGCCAGCGCCGTCATCAGCGCGGCAAGATCGATACGGCCATTCGCGGCCGGCAGGCCAAGGCGATCCTGCTCGCGAAAATGCGCCGGAATACGCGCGTCGTCACCGTGCACGAGCAACGTTGGCGCGCCGCCATCGACGATGTGCGAGGTCGCCGGAATCGCCAGACCGGTGTCCAGCACCACGCGTAGCGGTGGCTCGAACGCCGCGTCGTCGTCCATGCGCACGGTCATGCGCGGATCGTCGGCGCGCACGGTGCCGCTGCCGGTCAGGATGGCGCTGCTGCGCGCCCGCCAGCGGGCCACGTCGTGACGCGAGGCTTCGCAGGAAATCCACTTGGAGTCTCCGTTGGCCAGCGCGGTTCGGCCATCAATGCTGGTCGCCAGCTTCACGCGCACAAAGGGCCGACCGCGTTCGACACGCGAGAAGAAACCGATGTTCGCTTCGCGGGCCGCCGCGCGCAGCAAACCGTGCTCGACCACGATGCCGGCTTCGCGCATCCGCTCAACGGCACCGCCATCATGCTGGTGCGCATCCTCGCAGGCGACCACCACGCGCGACACACCGGCGCGGATCAGCGCATCCGCACAGGGCGGCGTGCGACCGGTCTTGCCGCAGGGCTCCAGCGTCACGTAGGCCGTTGCATCTTTCGCGTCAGCACCCGCGGCTTTCAGGGCATGAACTTCGGCGTGCGCTTCACCGGCACGCTGGTGCCAACCCTCGCCCACCACGCGCTCACCATGTGCCAGCACACAGCCGACAACGGGATTGGGCTTGGTGGTGAAGCGCCCGCGTTCGGCCAGCACCAGCGCGCGCTGCATGTGCGCGTGATCGAGCACGCTGAACTTCGTGTTCGACATGTCTATTTGCCCTTGCCGTCGCCCAGCAGCGACAGCTGCATGGCGTCGATGCCCGGCAGATCGCGCTCCAGCTTCTCGATTTCCTCGCGGAAGGCCTGCACGTCCTCGAAGCGGCGATACACCGAGGCGAAACGCACGTAGCCGACCTGGTCGAGCTTCTTCAGCGCGTCCATCACCAGCTCGCCAATGCGCAGACTCGGCACTTCACGCTCGCCGCTGGTGCGCAGTGCGTGCATCACGCCGTGCACCGCGTGCTCGATCTGCTCGGCGGTCACCGGCCGCTTCTGCAGCGCGCGGTCGAAACTGACATGCAGCTTGCGCTCGTCAAAGGTCTCGCGACGACCGTCGCTCTTGGCCACCATCGGCAGCTTCAGCTCCGCCGTCTCGAAGGTGGTGAAGCGCTCACCGCAGGCCGGGCACTCGCGACGACGGCGGATGTTGTCGCCGTCCTCGGAGACGCGGCTGTCCACCACGCGGGTGTCGTTGTGCTGGCAGAAGGGGCAGTGCATCCGATCAGTGCGGGCTTTTGCGGATCAGCCGTAAACCGGAAACGCGCGACACTGCGCGGTCACCGCGTCACGCACGCGGGCGATGACGGCTTCGTCGGTCGGCGCATCCAGCACGTCGGCGATCCAGTTGGCCAGATCCACGCACTCTTTCTCGCCATAGCCGCGCGTGGTGACCGCCGGCGTGCCGAGACGCAGGCCGGACGTGACGAACGGCGAGCGCGGGTCGTTCGGCACGGCATTCTTGTTCACCGTGATGTGCGCGGTGCCGAGCGCGGCTTCGGCGTCCTTGCCGGTCAGCTCGCGACCGATCAGGTCAACCAGGAACAGGTGGTTCTCGGTGCCACCGGAGACGATCTTGTAGCCACGCGCGATCAGCGTCTTCGCCATCGCCTGCGCGTTGGTCACGACCTGCTGCTGGTAGGTCTTGAACGACGAATCCAGCGCTTCCTTGAAGGCCACGGCCTTGGCGGCGACAACGTGCATCAGCGGGCCGCCCTGCAGGCCGGGGAAGACAATGGACTGCAGCTTCTTGACCAGCTCCTCGCTCGGGTCCTTGGCGACGATCAGGCCACCGCGCGGACCGCGCAGGGTCTTGTGGGTGGTCGAGGTGACGACGTGCGCATGCGGCAGCGGGCTCGGATAGACGCCGGCGGCGATCAGGCCGGCGACGTGCGCCATGTCCACGAACAGGTAGGCGCCGACCTTGTCGGCAATGGCGCGGAAACGGGCCCAGTCCATCACCTGCGAGTAGGCGCTGAAGCCGGCGACGATCATCTTCGGCTGGTGCTCGACGGCGAGGCGCTCGACTTCGTCGTAGTCGAGCAGGCCGTTCTCGTCGACACCATACTGCACGGCGTTCAGCACCTTGCCGGAAATGTTCGGCTTTGCCCCATGGGTAAGGTGACCGCCGTGCGCCAGGCTCATACCAAGAATCGTGTCGCCCGGCTGCAACAGCGCGAAATAGACGGCCTGGTTGGCCTGCGAGCCGGAATGCGGCTGCACATTGGCGTAGTCGCAGTCGTAGAGCTGCTTCAGGCGCCCGATGGCGAGCTGCTCGGCTACATCGACGTGCTCGCAACCGCCGTAGTAACGCTTGCCCGGATAGCCTTCGGCGTACTTGTTGGTCAGCACGCTGCCCTGCGCTTCCATCACCCGCGGGCTGGCGTAGTTTTCCGAGGCAATCAGCTCGACGTGATCCTCCTGGCGCTGGCGTTCGGCGGCAATGGCGGCCGCCAGTTCGTCGTCGAAACCGGCAATGGACATCTCGCGGGAGAACATCGGGACCTCACAGGCTGTGAGCGCAGGCGCGCAGGGAAGCCGCCAATTCTAGCGGTGGAGCGCCCTCCGGGCCACTTTGGGACCCTCGGAATCAAGCATATCCGCGTTCAGGAAGGTGGCGACGCGAACGCCGGTCGGCGATAATTGCGCGCTTTCCACCCCTTTTCCGCTTCGGCCTTTCCATGGGCCGGACAGCGTTTGCCGCCTTCGGAGCACCCATGTCGCAGTACATCTACACCATGATCGGCGTCAGCAAGACCGTGCCGCCGCGCCGCGAGATCATCAAGGACATCTCGCTGTCGTTCTTCCCGGGCGCCAAGATCGGCCTGCTGGGCCTGAACGGCGCTGGCAAGTCCACCGTGCTGCGCATCATGGCCGGCGTCGATACCGATTTTTCCGGTGAGGCGCGCCCGCAGCCGGGCATCAAGGTCGGCTACCTGCCGCAGGAGCCGGAGCTCGATCCGGAGAAGACCGTGCGCCAGGCCGTCGAGGAAGGCGTGGGCGAGGTGCTGAACGCGCAGGCCGCGCTGGACGCCGTCTACGCCGCCTATGCCGAGGAAGGCGCGGACTTCGACGCGCTGGCCAAGGAGCAGGAACGCCTGGAAGCCATCCTCGCCGCCGGCGATGCGCACACGCTGGAAAACCAGTTGGAAGTCGCCGCCGACGCGCTGCGCCTGCCGCCGTGGGACGCCAAGATCGGCCCGCTGTCCGGTGGTGAGAAACGCCGCGTGGCGCTGTGCCGCCTGCTGCTGCAGAAACCCGACATGCTGCTGCTCGACGAGCCCACCAACCACCTCGACGCCGAGTCGGTGGAGTGGCTGGAGCAGTTCCTGGCGCGCTATCCGGGCACCGTGGTGGCGGTCACCCATGATCGCTACTTCCTCGACAACGCCGCCGAGTGGATTCTCGAACTCGATCGCGGCCGCGGCATCCCGTGGAAGGGCAACTACACCAACTGGCTGGAACAGAAGGACGAGCGCCTGAAGCAGGAAGAGAACCAGGAGAAGGCGCGGCAGAAGGCCATCGCCCGCGAACTGGAATGGGTGCGCAAGAACGCCAAGGGCCAGCAGTCCAAGGGCAAGGCGCGTCTGAAGAGACTGGAGGAACTGCAGTCCGCCGACTACCAGCGTCGTAACGAGACCAACGAGATCTTCATTCCGCCGGGCGAGCGCCTCGGCGACCGCGTCATCGAGTTCAAGAACGTCAGCAAGGGCTTCGGCGACCGCCTGCTGATCGACGACTTCAGCTGCGCGATCCCGCCGGGCGCCATCGTCGGCATCATCGGCCCGAACGGCGCCGGCAAGTCCACGCTGTTCAAGATGATCACCGGTCGCGAGCAGCCGGACAGCGGCAGCGTGGAAATCGGCCCCAGCGTGAAGGTCGCCTACGTCGACCAGAGCCGCGAGACGCTGGAAGGCGACCACAACGTGTTCCAGGAAATCTCCGGCGGCAGCGACATCCTCACCATCAACGGCATCGAGATCCAGTCGCGCGCCTACATCGGCCGCTTCAACTTCAAGGGCCAGGACCAGCAGAAGCTGGTCGGCAAGCTTTCCGGCGGTGAACGCGGCCGACTGCACCTGGCGAAGACGCTGCTGCAGGGCGGCAACGTGCTGCTGCTCGACGAACCGTCCAACGACCTTGACGTGGAAACCCTGCGTGCGCTGGAAGACGCGCTGCTGGAATTCCCCGGCTGCGTGCTGGTGATCAGCCATGACCGCTGGTTCCTCGACCGCATCGCCACGCACATCCTGGCCTTCGAGGGCGACAGCCACATCGAGTTCTATCAGGGCAACTACCGCGAATACGAGGAAGACAAGAAGCGTCGCCTCGGCGAGGAAGGCGCACGGCCGCATCGGCTGCGCTTCAAGGCGTTGAAGTGACGTGATGCTCAGCCTGTGGCTGAGTGAGGGCTTTCGTGATGCGTGAAAATCGTCTCCGTTCGCGGTGGTCTTGTCGAACCATGATTCGACAACGCTGTGCCGTAGGTCGGTTCAAGCCGCGAAGCGGTGGAACCGGCAGCTGCGACGACGCGTGTCGGCTCCACGCCTTCGGCGCTTGAGCCGACCTACATTGTGTGTAGAAGGGAACCGGCATGAACTTCATCGACACACTGAAAAAGCGCTGGCGCGATGCCGACACCCTGCTCTGCGTCGGCCTCGATCCTGACCCGTCCCGGTTTCCCGCCCAGCTGCGCGGCGAGCCAGACGCGGTGTTCCAGTTCTGCCGCGCCATCGTCGATGCCACGGCCGATGCGGTCTGCGCCTTCAAACCGCAGGTCGCGCATTTCGCGGCATTGGGCGAGGAGGACGCGCTGCGCCGACTGGTTGCGCACATCCACGAAGCACATCCCGGGGTGCCAGTGATCCTCGACAGCAAGCGTGGTGATATCGGCAGCACCGCAGAACACTACGCCAGCGAGGCGTTCGACCGCTACGCCGCCGATGCGGTGACGGTGAACCCGTACCTGGGACGAGACTCCGTGCAGCCGTTCCTGGATCGCCCAGATCGCGGTGTGATCGTGCTTTGTCGCACCTCGAACCCGGGCAGCGGTGAATTCCAGGATGCACTGATCGACGGCCGTCCGCTGTACCAGCACGTGGCCGAGCGCGTGGCCCGTGACTGGAACGGCAACGGTAATTGCCTGCTGGTCGTCGGCGCCACCTGGCCAACGGAACTGGCCGAAGTGCGCGCACTGGTCGGCGATCTGCCCTTCCTCGTGCCGGGCATTGGCGCGCAGGGCGGCGACGTGGAAGCGGTGCTGAAGAACGGCGCAACGGCCGACGGCACCGGCCTGGTGATCAGCTCATCCCGGGCGATTCTCTACGCCGGAGATGGCGACGATTTCGCCGATGCCGCCCGCGCTGCCGCCATCGCACAGCGCGACCAGATCAACCACTTCCGATCCTGACCTCCCCAAGCTCGGGGTTATTCAACAAGTCGCAGAAACGAAAACGCCGGAGACAAGCTCCGGCGTTTTGCGTTGTGCTGATCGGTTTCGCGTCAATTGCTGGTCGCGAAGATCGTGAACATCTGATCTTCGGTCAGCGCACCATCGGAAGCTGTCACCGTCACGGCGTACTGACCGGCAGTTCCCGTCGAGCCAACAATGTCAAAGCCCTGGACGTAGCTCAGGCCTGGCGGAAGTCCGGTTACCGACGTAATGGTCAGCGGATCACCGTCCACATCACCGAATGCACTCAGCATCTCCCCCTGGGAAATGCCGAAGCCCTGATTGATGATGACGTTCTTGTCCGCAATCGAACCCACCTGATGAGGTGCCACATTGACTGCATTCACCGTCCAGGTAAACGAACCGTTTGCCGTATCGCCCTGCTGGTCATCCGCGACGACAGTGATCGGATAGCTACCGGCAGCAGTCTGCGAAATGGTTCCGCTGAAAACGCCCGCCGCGCTCAGGGTGATGCCATCCGGCAAGATCGATGCCGTACTGAACACCGGCGTGTCGCCGTCCGGATCGCTGAAGAAACCGGACACGTCAAAGCTCGGCGAATAGCCCTCATCGCTGGTCTGATCATTCCCCGAGCTCAACGTGAACGACGGCCCCTGATTGACGTTGGTGATGGTCAGCGTAAATGGCTGCTGGGCACTACCGACACCGGCCTCGGTTGCGGTGACCGTCACCGGATAGCTGCCTGCCGAATCGTTGTCGAAGGCCAGCACGTTGGATACCTGACCGGTGGTCGGATTGATGGTCACGCCAGACGGCGCACCACTCATGCTGTAGGCCAGGGCCGCGCCCTCGGGGTCCATGAAGGCCGTCGATGCATCGAAGTTAATCGTGTAATCGTCGTCACCTTCAGACGCCTGCTGGTCAGGAATGCTGCCCACAGTCCGTGGCGCGTCATTCACCGGCGTAACGGTGATGGTCACCGTGGCCGGCAGGCTCAATCCGCCGTCATCATCCTCGGCACGATAGGTGAAGGTGTCGACACCGTTGAAATCGAGGGCGGGCGTGTAGGTCCGGCTATTGCCGCTACCGCTCAGCGTACCGTTGCTGGGCTGGCTGGCGATGTTCCAGGCGACGATGCTGCCATCGCTGTCCGTGCCGGTGAAGGTCACTGCAACGGGCGTGTCTTCTGCCGTGGTTGCGGCCTTCGGATCGACCACCGGCAGCGCATTGTCCTGCAACTGGATGCGCAGCTGACGCGCGTTGTTGGCCGGCTTGTAGTCGTTGCTAGTATCCGGATTGACGAATGCGGCGATGAACGTCTCGGCAATGGCGCCGGTTTGATTGCTCTCGACGGTGCGGGTCAGCTCGTATTCCCAGGATGCGCCGGGCGCCAGTGTGGCGAAGTTCTGCGACCAGACACCCGAGTTGGGGTCGGTATTGCAGGCCGGGCTGGCGCCAACCGCCTGGCAGGCTGCCGGAAACACGGTGGGCACAAGCGCACCGTCTTCCAGCGGCAGGTACTCGCGGACACGGACGTTCTGCGCGGCGACTTCACCACGATTGGTCAGGCGCACGCGATAGGTCAGCGTGGCGTCCGGGCCATCGATCGTTGCGAACAGGGTGTTCGTGTCCAGCAGGTTTCCGCTTTCGTCCAGATAAGTGAGGTGCACGTCCGGACCGCTCTCGAAGCTGCCGCTGAAAGTGACCGGATCCGGGTTGCTGTTTGCGGTGTTCTTGCTGACGCAACTGATCCAGGGTCCGAAGGTGGCCTGCATCAGGTTGGGTGTGATGGTGCGACTGGTCGGGTTGTAGGCGATGCTGTTGATGCCGCGCATGCCGCTCGAGCCGCCCAGCAACTCCTCATTGCTGTTCCTGGCCTCGAGCATGTAGCCGGCGCTACCGTTGTAGTAGCTCTCGCAAATGACCGGCGATGAAGTATCGGTGTTCAATCGGCGATCCGCACCAAAATAGGTGGCGGCATTACCGCTGATCGGCGTGACCACGTTGAGCCCCAGACCATCCAGACTCAGGGTGTAACCAGCGGCCGTCAGCTTCATGCAGTCCTGCGCGGCCTTCGGCAAAGCCGGCGCACTGATCATGGTGCCGTCACCGATTTCGTACATGGCCAGCACATCGTTCGATTCAGCGGCTTTCTCCAGGCCCGGCTCACAGACCGGCACCGGCATGTCGTTGCCGGGCTTCTCCTGTGCCCTCGCCGGAGACGGGATGCCGTAGACGGCCGCCGCCGCGCCCATGGCCAGCACCGAGGCGACCGCATAGCTCAGCGGCCTCGGGCGGAACGGGATCTTTGATTTCGTCACTCTCAACTCCTGAGGGCTGATGTCGGCCAGCCATCCGAAAAAGTCGGGCTGATGCCCGGAACCGTTACACGGCGCGGTGTCTTGCACCGAAGCCCGCGGGATTTTCTCCTCTGCTGGGCTCCTTCAGCCTGCCTCGAAAGGTATTCCATCGGGCCGACCCTGATTCTGGTTACCGCAAACCCCTTGGCGCCAATCGGGCACACAAACTCCGTAGGGATTGTAGGCGTTTCCACATCTCGGCAGGTTAATAGCCGGTAAATCGAGCCTGAACGAGAAATCCGTGACGAATCGCACGCTTAGCGGCGGTTTTTACGGTGGTTCTCTACCTGCACCCTACAAATCCGCGAGTCGCCGTGCAAGCCGCTTGGCCGAGACGGGTTCCCGCGTGCCCAGCTCCTGGGCAAACAGCGAGACGCGCCACTCCTCCAGCAGCCAGCGTAGATGCTGGAACGCCGCGCTGTCCCGCTTCGCCGGCCCGGCCGTAGCCAATCCATCGACGAACGGTTTGAGTTCCAGCAGGCGAGCCTCGTCACGCGCCGGATCGCGCTGCAGCCGTTCGACGCGCAGGCGCATGGCCTCGAGGAAACGCGGCAGCTCCGTGAGTTGCTCCAATGGATGTGCGGCGATGAAGCCGGGAAAGATCAGCGCATCGAACTGCTGGCGCAGGTCGGCGTACGAAGCCGTGGCGAAGCCCATCAGCGACTGTTCGAGCTGCGGGCGCAGCTCGGCCACGGCCTCGAGTATCCGCTCGGCCAGTTCGCAACGTTCGATGGCTGCGCCAAAGAGCTGCCGGCGAATCAGCTCCAGTCGTGTCTCAAAGGCGGTCGCATCACGGATGGCGACAAGGTCATCAGCGGCCAGGGCATTGAACGCCGCATTGACCAGCTCGCGACGCAACTGTTGCTGGCCTTCCAGGGCGGCTGCCAGCATGGCGGCGCGGGGGGAGATCGGCAGCTGTTTGGTCGCGCGCTTCATCTCGCGTTCCAACTGCAGAGCCAGCAGTCTGCGCACAGCGCGACCATGCTCCAGGTCGGCACGGTCGCGCCGGGCGAATGCCTGGACGTCGAATCGACCATCCTTCTCAACCAGCGCCGGGAATGCCGGCACACCACCTGCGCCATCCATGCATTCGGGAACCGTTTGCTCAGGGAAGCTTGGCGCGGCATCGATCCTGTCTTTCGTCGATGGCAGCTCGCGGCCAGCTTCACGACCAAACGCGGCGTCGGCGCGATCACCAAAGCGTCGCTTCAGTTCATCGAGATCGCGGGACGTCGCCCGCACGTGGCGCTTGCCATCGACGACTTCGCTCAGCTCGATGCGAACACAAAGGTGCGCAGGTACGGCCGTCGGATCGAATTGCGCAGGCTCGAAGTCGATGCCCGTCCGCTGCGCAAGGAATCCGGCCAGCGATGCCACCAAACCTTGCTTCGAGGCGTCCGCACGATGCGGCCCGGTTTCGGCAAACGCGCGGGCGAAGTCAGGCGCCGGCACCACGTTTCGACGCAGCGCTTTCGGCAGGCCGCGGATCAGCGCCGTCGCCGCCTCTTCCATGAATCCAGGCACCGCCCAGTCCAGCATGGAGGACTCAACGGCGTTCAGCAGGTACAGCGGCAGCTCCAGCGTGGCACCGTCTTCGGCACTACCGGGCTCGAACAGGTAGCGGATGCGCAACGCCTGCTCACCAAGCCGAAGCTCGACCGGGAAACGATCCGGATCGCGACCGGCAGCGGGCAGCAGGTCTTCCAACGACCATTGCAGGCTGCTTCGGGCACCCTTGTCGGCACGGCGCCACCAGGCTTCCAGCGCCTTGACGCTGAGGATATCCGGCGGGATGCGTCCCGCGTAGAAGTGTTCGCGCCAGGCATCGTCGGCAACCAGGTCGCTGCGGCGCAGTCGCGCCTCTTCCTCCATCGCCTTCTCCAGCTCACGACGGTTGTGATCGACGAAACCGCATGTACTGCGCACGCGATCCTGCGCCAGCGCTTCGATGAACACACGACGCGCATCGGCCGCGTCGATGGCGGCGTAGCCGACGCGTTTGCGCTCCACTAGCGTCAGACCAAAGATTGAGCGCTGCTCGTAGACCAGCGCACGGCCCTGCTTTTCCGACCAGTGCGGATCAAAGTGGCGCGTGGCGATCAACTGCGGTGCGGCGGCAATCACCCACTCCGGTTCGATGCGTGCATTGGTCAAGCCGTACAGTTGGCGTGTTTCCAGCAGTTCGCCACTCAGCACCCAGCGCGGCGGTTTCTTCGCCAGCGGCGAGGCCGGGAACAGAGTGAACCGACGTTGGCGCGGGCCAAGGTATTCGCGGCTGTCTTCGCGACGCCCGATCTGCGTCGGCAAGCCACTCAGGATGGCCAGATGCAACACTTCGTAGTTTGCCGGCTTGTCGTTCCGCGCCCAGCCGAAACCATCGACGATCAGCTTCAGTTGTCGATGCAGCTCGCGCCATTCGCGCATGCGCAGGAAGCCAAGGAAACGACGCGTGCACCAGTCGCGCAACTTGGCCTGACTCAAGGCTTCGTGCTGGTCACGATAGTCGCGCCAAAGCGCCAGGATCGCCGCGAAATCCGATTGTGGGTCGGCATAGTGCGCATGCGCCTCGTCCGCCGCCTGTCGTGCATCGGCGGGACGTTCGCGCGGATCCTGGATCGACAAAAAGGCCGTGATCACCAGCAGCTCTTCGAGGCAACCGCCGTCCCTTGCCGCAATCAACATGCGCGACAGCTTCACGTCGACCGGCAGCTTGGCCATCTGTCGGCCGATGACGGTGAGCTTGCGCTGCGTATCCACCGCACCGAGCTCGGTGAGCTGTTGCCAGCCGTCAGCGATGGCGCGATCCGTGGGTCGCTCGACGAAGGGAAAATCGTCGATGTCGCCAAGGCCGAGATCCAGCATGCGCAGGATCACGCCGCCCAATGAGGCGCGCAGGATTTCCGGATCGGTGAACTCGGGACGCGCCTCGAAATCGTCCTCGGCGTACAGGCGATAGCAGATGCCCGGACCGACACGACCACAACGACCGGCGCGCTGGTTGGCACTGGCCTGGCTGATCGGCTCGATCTGCAGGCTGTCCAGCTTGCGGCGTGCGCTGTAGCGCTTCACCCGTGCCTGTCCGGGATCGATGACGTAGCGGATGCCCGGGACCGTCAGCGAGGTTTCCGCGACATTGGTCGACAACACGATGCGGCGACCCGCGTGCGGCCGGAACACGCGATCCTGGTCTCGTGCCGACAGCCGCGCATACAGCGGCAGCACTTCGGTGTGGCGGAAGCCGCGTTGTGACAGCGCCTGGTGCGCGTCGCGGATCTCGCGCTCGCCAGGCAGAAATACCAACACATCACCCAGCACGTCGCCGCGTCCGTCTTCCCGGTCGATCTCCTCCATTGCCGACACGATCCGCGACGGCACCGAGCGCTCGCCGGATTCGCTGTCCAGCGCAGGCCTGTAGCGGGTTTCCACCGGATAGGTGCGGCCTTCGACTTCGATCACCGGTGCGCCGTCGAAATGGGCGGCGAAACGCGCGGTGTCGATGGTCGCCGAGGTGACAATCAGGCGCAGGTCGCGACGCTTCTTCAGCAGGCCCTTCAGATAGCCCAGCAGGAAGTCGATGTTGAGGCTGCGCTCATGCGCTTCGTCAATGATCAGCGTGTCGTAGGCCGACAGCCAGCGGTCACGCTGGATCTCGGCCAGCAGGATGCCGTCGGTCATGAACTTGATCGCGCTGTCCGGCGACACGCGCTCGGTAAAGCGCACCTGATAGCCGACCGCCGTACCCAGTTCGCAATTGAGTTCCGAGGCCACGCGTGAAGCCACCGAACGCACGGCAATGCGACGCGGTTGTGTGCAGCCGATCAGCCCGGCCTCGCCGCGTCCGGCGGCCAGGCACAACTGCGGCAGTTGGGTAGTCTTGCCGGAACCGGTTTCACCGGCGATCACCACGACAGGATGCGCCCGGATGGCGGCGATGATCGACTCGGCTTCGACAAGAATTGGCAGATCGGCCGTCAGCCCCGGTTTCGGCAGACTCGCCACGCGACGTTCACGAGCGGCCGCCGAATCCGCAACGGCCTGATTGAAGGCAGCCATCGCATCGGCGGGCTTCGTCTCGCCGCGATTCCTGCTCTCCGGCGGCTTCGCTGCGCGGCGGCCACGTCCCTGGGCACGCCGGAACAGGCCCTCCAGCCGCGCACGATCCCGGCTCAGCACCTGTCGCCGCCAGTCACTGCACAGCGTCACTGTGTAGTTCCTTGCGACGGACCGGTTCCAGTCCTGCGATAGAGATCATCTATGAATACAAGACAAACAATCGACTTCATATTCTCTGCAAAGCACGGTAGCGTAGGGGACAACCATCAGATGCCACTGCCAAAGGAGGCGACCATCATGAAGATCGATATCGGAATCAACGAGCCCACGCGAGGCGACATCGCGGACGGCCTCTCCCGACTGCTGGCCGACAGCTACACGCTGTACCTGAAGACCCACAATTTCCACTGGAATGTCACGGGACCGATGTTCAATGCGCTGCACAACCTGTTCGAGGCGCAGTACACCGAGCTTGCCGTGGCCGTGGATGATATCGCCGAGCGCATCCGCGCGCTGGGTTTCCCGGCACCGGGCAGCTACAAGCAGTTCGCCGAACTGACCAGCATCGAGGAGGAAACCGAGGTGCTGGACTGGCGTGGCATGGTCGAACAACTGGTCAAGGGACAGGAAGTCGTCGTTCGCACGGCACGCAAGATGTTTCCCGTGGTCGACGAGGCCGGTGACGAGCCCACCGCTGATTTGCTCACCCAGCGCATGACCCTCCACGAGAAGAATGCCTGGATGCTGCGTTCCCTGCTCGAATAGGTGTTTCGCCCCACGAGGGCAGGCACGAGCACTCGTGCCAGTTCACGGCAACGGCCGATGCATTGCGCGTCGGCCGTTTTTTTTTCTCGATTTTCTGGCGGTCAGAACGCATCGCTCTGCTACCCTCCCTGCGATGGACGCCGCCTTCCCCGCACATGAACAACGAACACCGGCAATCACCGCTTCCGTCGAGGGGCGTTCAACGCGCGCGTTGCTGCACCGCGTCTTCGGCTTTGACGGCTTCCGGGGCCAGCAGGCTGCCATCATCGAACACGTTGTAGATGGCGGCGACGCGCTGGTGCTGATGCCAACCGGCGGCGGCAAATCGCTGTGCTATCAGATTCCAGCGTTGTGTCGCCACGGGACCGCGATCGTGGTTTCGCCATTGATCGCACTGATGCAGGATCAGGTCGATGCGCTGCGCCAGGCTGGCGTCCGGGCAGCGTTCCTCAATTCCACATTGAGCATCGACGAAGCGAATGCTGTTGAGTCCGCGCTACTGGCCCACGAGCTGGACCTGCTCTACATAGCGCCGGAGCGCCTGCTCGGACCGCGCACGCTGAACCTGCTGGATCGCGCCGGCATCGCCCTGTTCGCCATCGACGAAGCGCATTGTGTCTCGCAGTGGGGTCATGATTTCCGGCCGGAGTACCGCCAACTCGACGTACTTCACCAGCGATGGCCCGATGTTCCGCGAATCGCGCTGACCGCTACCGCCGACGCACGCACGCGCCAGGAGATCGTCGAGCGCCTGCAGCTTGAGAATGCCCGTCAGTTCATCAGCAGCTTTGATCGTCCGAACATCCGCTACACGCTGGTGCCGAAGAACAACAGCCGACAACAACTTCTGCGCTTTCTCGAATCGCATCGCGACGAGTCGGGAATCGTCTATTGCCTGTCCCGGCGCAAGGTCGAGGAAACCGCCAGCTGGTTGTCCTCACAGGGAATCACGGCCCTTCCCTATCACGCAGGTCTTGATGCGGATACCAGGGCCGCACATCAGCGCCGCTTCATCCGTGAAGATGGCGTGGTCATCACCGCCACCATCGCCTTCGGCATGGGCATCGACAAACCGGATGTGCGCTTCGTCGCCCACCTCGACCTGCCCAAGTCCATAGAAGGCTACTACCAGGAAACCGGCCGCGCTGGTCGTGACGGTGATCCTGCTGATGCCTGGATGGCCTACGGCCTCGGTGATGTCGTGACGCTGCGGCAGATGATCGAATCCGGTGAAGCCGGCGAGGAACGCAAGCGCGTCGAGCGCCAGCGGCTGGAATCACTGCTGGCCTACTGCGAATCCATCGACTGCCGGCGGCATCGCCTACTGGCCTGGTTCGGCGAAGACTACGAGGGCGGCTGCGGCAACTGCGACAACTGCCTGAGCCCACCGAGGACCTGGGATGCTACCGAAGCCGCACAGAAGGCACTGTCCTGCATCTACCGCAGCGGTCAACGCTTCGGCGCAGGCCACGTCATCGACATCCTTCGCGGTTCGGATTCCGAGCGCATCCGACAGTTCGGCCATGATCGCCTCAGCACCCACGGCATCGGCGCTGACCTGAGTGCAACGCAATGGCGTGGCCTGTTCCGACAACTGGTGGCACGCGGTCTGGTCGATGTCGATCACGAAGGCTATGGCAGCCTGATGCTCAACGAAGCCAGTCGCGCGGTACTGAAAGGCGAGCAGACACTGCAACTTCGTCGTGAAGAGAAACGTCGCGAGCCGAAAACGCGATCAGTCGAACTGGCAACGGCCGTGGCCCAACTGTCGCCCGAGGGCAACGAACGATTCGAGCGCCTGCGCGACCTCCGAGCTCGCCTCGCCAAGGAACAGAACGTCCCCGCCTACGTCATCTTCCACGACGCCACCCTGCGTGCGATTGCCGAACAACGGCCGCGGACACTCGTCGAGCTATCGAACATCCCCGGTATCGGCGCCAGCAAACTGGATCGTTACGGCGATCGGGTTCTTGCCGAACTGAACGCTGGGAGCTGACATGGCAGCCGCGGCTCTTCGTCGCGACTAACCCCATCACATAGCCCGGTCAGATCGGCCTGACCGATGTCGTTTTGAGCCCGGTCGCGGCGCCAG
>JAWLAW010000021.1:0-44086 GCA_041395265.1 Lysobacteraceae bacterium | reverse complement strand
GCCGAACTCCAGCCCGCGCTCGTTCTCTTCACGGTCAAAACGGGAGTAGTAGACATCCAGCACCATCTCGTACTCGTCGTTGGGCTGGTACTGCAGCGTGGCCATCAGACCATCACGGGTGTTGTCGTTCTCGTAGTCGTAGAGCTGGCCGCCTCCGATGGCGCCGTTGTCGTAACCCCAGGACTCGAACTTGTTGCCCTGGCCCGGGTTGTTGAGGCGCGCATAGCCCAGCGCCAGGCCGATGGTGTCATCGGCAAACTGGTCGATGTAGGCCAGACTGCCGCGGAAACCGGTCTTCTTGTCGCCATCCAGGCGATTCATGTCACCGCGAAGATTGAAGGCGACGGCCTGCTTGCCATAGTCCAGCGGGCGGATGCTGCGCATGTCCACGGTGCCGGACAGGCCCTGGCCAACCAGCGCCGCATCCGGCGTCTTGTAGACCAGCACCTGGCTCAACAACTCCGAAGGATACTGGTCGAACTCGACGCCGCGGCTGTTGGACATGCTGACCTGTTCGCGGCCATTGAGCGTGGTGGTCGCAAAGTCACCCGACAGGCCGCGAATGTGGATGTCGCGGGCACGACCACGATCACGTTGCGCGGTGATGCCGGGCAGTCGCGCAATCGAGTCGGCGATGCTGACGTCGGGGAGCTTGCCGATGTCTTCCGCGGAAACCGCCTCGACGATGGACGTCGATGACTGCTTCACGTCGATGGCGCTCTCGATGCCATAGCGGATACCGGAAACCTGGATGGTTCCCAGCTCCTTGGCCTTGGCCTTTTCTTTTTCCTTCTTCGACTTGGCCTGGTCAGCCTCGTCACCCTGGTCCTGATCGACGGTCGGTGTGTCCGCCTGCGCATGGGCGTGACCCGCCCATGCGAACAGGGCCGATGCGAGCGCAACGCTCAGCAGGTTTCGCTTCAGTTCCACGTTGTCCCCTCCCGGGTCTTGCTGGATGCTGCCTCGCCGCGATCCTTCCCCAAGGCGCGCGGCCAGAATTCACGGAACGGTTCAATGTTCCGATGCAAACGATGTTAGCCACGTCGGGACGCATCGCGGCGATCCTGCATACGTATTCACGGCCAATGCGATGCCTCATCGGCCAAAGTCAGTCCATCGATTCGGCCGCGCCCCGGAAATTGTTGCGCTGCAAAAAGGAACTCAAGGCGAGACGCATGTCGCTCCGACCCGTAGCAAGCTTCACCATTACCGCCGTATTGACGCTCTGCGCCTGCAGCAACATCTCGAAGGGCGTGGTCGAGCATCGATCAGAAATCAGCGCGCCGAATCCCTGTGGTGCGGATTACAGCGAGTTCCTGCATCGACCGTCGCCTGATTGGCGCGACCAGGTGATCTACTTCGTGATGACCGATCGCTTCGCCGACGGCGACCCCGACAACAACGATCAGGGCCAGGGCGAATACGATCCGACAAGCCCGGCGCACTACAGCGGCGGCGACCTCCGGGGCCTCTGCGAGCAGCTCGACTACATCCAGCAACTCGGCGCCACGGCCGTGTGGATCACGCCGCCCGTGCTCAACCAGTGGTGGGACGGCGAGCACGGCTTCAGCGGCTACCACGGCTACTGGGCATCGGATTTCGGCCGCGTCGATCCGCACGTCGGTACGCTGGCGGACTACCAGGCGCTGTCCAGTGAATTGCACCGACGGGGCATGGCGCTGGTGCAGGACGTGGTGCTGAACCACACCGGCAACTACTTCCACTACGACCGGGAGCCATCGGTTGACGATGTGTCCGAAGGCTATCGACGCAATCGTGATTCACGACCAACCAGCGCTCCGGCTCAATGGCCGTTCTCGTTGAACGATCCAGAAGACCCGGCGCAACTCGAGGCGGCGATCTACCACTGGACGCCGACGATTCGCGACTTCAACGACCGCGACCAGGAACTGCGCTTTCAGCTTTCCGATCTCGACGATCTGAACACGAAAAACCCGTTCGTCCGCAACGCCCTGTTCGACAGCTATGCCGGCTGGATTCGACAGGTCGGCGTCGACGCCTTCCGCATCGACACCGCTTTCTACGTAACGCCGGCCCTGCTGCAGGATTTCGCCTATTCAGCGGATCCGCAGCATCCCGGCATGCGTGAGGTGGCGAAGGCACAAGGCGCCGGGGATTTCCTGCTGTTCGGCGAAGGCTTCGGCAAGGAAAAGCCGTTTGAGGACGTTGTCGAAAGCCGCATCAACCACTACCTACGGGATGAGGCCGGCGAATCGGTGCTGCCCGGGATGCTCGACTTCCCGCTGTATTCGGCATTGGGCGATGTCTTTGCGCGCGGCCAGTCCACCGCCATCCTCGCGCATCGGCTGCAGCGTCTGATGCGGCGGGGACAGGATCCAGGCCTGCAGCCACGCTTCATCGACAACCACGATGTTGATCGCTTTCTTGCTGGCGGTAGCGAGACTGGCCTCGGTCAGGCACTGCTGATGCTGATGACGCTGCCGGGCATTCCGGTGATCTACTACGGCACCGAACAGGGTTTCCGCGGTCAGCGCGACAGCATGTTTGCCGCTGGCCATGGCTCGCGAGGCGTTGATCACTTCGACCAGACCGCGCCGCTCTACCGCCAGCTTCAGCGGATCATTGCGTTGCGGCACAGCGACCCGCTGTTCCGTCGCGGCACGCCGGTGCCGGTTTACAGCGACGCCTCCGGACCCGGCGCGCTGGTGTATCTGATCGATTTCGACGGCAAGCAGATGCTGGTCGCTTTGAACAGCGCGGATCACCGGACGCTGGCCGCACCCATCGATGCCAGGCTGCCCGACAACAGCAAGCTGTCCACGGTTTTCCGTCTCGATGAACAAAGCGACGACAGCCGCGCCCACTTCGATCCGGATGGCCGGCTGCTGCTTGAGCTCGCCCCGCATGCCGGTGTGGTCTGGGAAGTGCAGCAGGCTTCTGAAATCCCTGCTGCGACGGATTCCGTTGTCAGTCAGGTTCCACGGCTTGAGCCCGTTCCAGGGATCGTCCGCAGCGGTGAGCTTTCGGTGCATGGAACCGGTGAGCCGGACGCCGACCTCCGGCTGCTGCTCGACGGCAACATGGAGCGCGCAGCGGAAGTCCGTGTTTCCAGCGATGGACACTGGCAGGCAAGCATCGACCTGGATGGTCTGGTCGATCCGGATGCACCACACCGCCTGCAGCTGTGGTCGCCAGCGCAGAATCGGGTTTCCGAATCGCGTACGTTCCATGTCCAACCTGACTGGCGAACAGTCGCGGTCGTTGAAGATCCGCCCAATGACGACGCCGGCCCCAGCGGACGCTACCGCTACCCGCTGGACCAGAGCTGGGCCGGTCGACACCTGGGCGACATCCGTCGCGTCGGAGTCCAGGCATGGAAAGGCTCGCTGCGGATCGCCATCGACATGGCCGAACTCGTCGCCGTCTGGAATCCGCCGAATGGCTTCGACCACCTATCGCTGACGGTGTTTCTCGAACTGCCGGCGCGCGACGATGGTTCGACCGTCATGCCACGACAGGATGGCGAACTACCGGATGGCATGCGCTGGCACTACCGCTGGCGGCTGGGTGGGTGGACGGTCTCGGGCTTCTCCAGTGAAGGGGCCGATACGGACAGCGAAGGCCAGCCACTGAAAGTGTCGCCATTGCTGGAAGTCGACCGCGAGCACGAGCGCATCCTGCTGACGATTCCGGCCGCGTCCATCGGACGTCCAGCGGACCTCGCCGGCGCGCGCATCTGGATCAACAGCTGGGACTTTGACGGTGACTACCGGCCATTGAACGATGAACCCGGCGGCTACCAGTTTGGCAGTGGTGATGGGCCAGCCGGTGCCAAGTGGATGGACGCCAGCCCGATCCTGCAGATCGACATTGCCGAGTGATAGTCGCCAGACGAAGTTTGTAGCCGAACTCGCGCGCCAAAAACTAGCGCAGCGGCGCGAAGCGAACAGCCTCGCCGCCACCGGGCGCGATACGCATCCGCAACCGGTCCGACGCGGTCACGGTCCTTGTTTCAGTCACGAACGCAAACGGCTTGCTGCGGAAGTCGGCATCCTCAGCATCGCGATAGATCTCGGCACGATACGTCTGTTTCGGATCGAGGAATGACAGCGACAAATCGACCTCGCGACCGTGTTCGTCGCTGATCGCACCGACGTACCAATCGTTGCTGTTGCGGTCGCGCCGGGCCATCACCGCGTACTCGCCCACTTCACCGGCCACCAGCTGGCTGCTTTCCCAGTCGGTCGGCACCGCGCGCAGGAACGGCATCACCTCGGGATGCTCGGCATAGTGCTCCGGCAGATCGGCCAGCATCTGCACCGGGCTGTAGATCACCACGTACAGCGCCAGCTGTCGCGCAAGGGTCGAGGGAATCGGCGTGTCGCCGCGGCCCAGCAGGCTGACGATGCCCGGTGTGTAGTCCATCGGACCTGACAGGAGTCGCGTGTAGACCAAGTTCACTTCGTGGCTGGGCGGGTTCTTCGGGTTTCCCCAGGCGTTGTATTCCATGCCACGGGCGCCTTCCCGTGAAATCCAGTTCGGCCAGGTACGACGCAAGCCGGTGTCCTTGATCGGTTCGTGGCTGTTGATGGCGACGCGATGCTTCGCCGCCTCCTCCAACACACGAACAAAGTGGTTCGACATCCACTGGCCGTCATGCCACTCACGGCGGATCGTTCCGCCTTCCACATCCTGGCGCTGTATCTGTCCGGCGTCGCAGACATAGCCGGTCTTGATCGCGTGAACGCCGTGCTTCTCGGCCAGCGTCATCGCGTCACTCAACTGGCGTTCGTAACGACTGACCGCGCAGCCGGTCTCGTGATGCAGAATCAGCTGCACGCCCCTCTTCTTCGCGTAGGCAGACAGTGCATCGAGGTCGAAATCCTCGCTGGCCCCGGCGAACTCGAACTCGCGGCCCCAGCCGAACCAGTCGCCGTTCCAGCCGCGATTCCAGCCTTCCACCAGCACGCCGACCAGGCCGTTGTCAGCAGCAAAGTCGATGTAGCGCCGGGTATTCGCCGTGGTCGCACCATGACGATCACCGCCAGCCCAGCTTTCAGTTTCCAGATGCAGTGACCACCAGATCCCGGCGTACTTGCCCGGCTTGAACCAGCTGACATCGCCGAGGCGGTTCGGTTCGTTGAGGTTGAGGATCAGGCTGGAATCGACCAGCCCGGCCGCGTCGTCGCTGATCTGCACGCTGCGCCACGGCGTCGTCATCGGCAGGCTGCGATTCGCACCGCCCGGCGCCAGCTGCGCGCGCAGGCGCTGGCCTTCCGGGCGCGTCAGCCACATGCCGGGATAGTCGACCAGCGCCGCCTCGTGAATGGCGACATGCAAGCCGGCTTCGGTGCGCAAGGTTAGCGGCGTGTGCGCGCGACCGATCTGACTCAACGGCGTGCGCTGATACAGGTACTCGTAGCGATTCCACTCACCGGCAGGAATCCACCAAGCCGTCGCCGCTTCGGCGATGGCGAACTCGGTGAGCTCGTCCTCGATCTCGACATGATCCAGGCCGTCCTGCTCCGGGATCGCATAGCGGAAGCCGATGCCGTCGTCATAGAGGCGAAACACCACGTCCACGCGCACGCCGCTGCGCTTCTGGACGAAGTGCGCGGTCATCTCGGTGTAGCGGTCGCGAACCAGTCGTCGCTCGCCCCAGGGCTGTTCCCAGGTCCCGTCCTGTTCGCGGCGCTCGGCGTTCTCGAACTGGAGGTAGCGGCTCAGCGCCCGCGCATTGCCCAGCATCAAGCCGAGCCGTGACGGCGCGATCACCTCGTTGCCCAGGCGCCGGACGCGATAGTCGAGTCGCCCATCGCCATCCACCGACAGCGTGACCGACAGTACGCGGCCCGGTGACTCCAGGCTCGCCACGTCGGCTGCCTCTGCCGGCAAGGACAGGAACATCCACCCCACCGCCACGCAGGCGGCGATCCGATTCCATCCCGTTCTCATGCCATCGGCGCCTTGCAGTAGCGCTCGATGAAGGCCTCATGCGCCGGCATGGCCTGTGAGCAGTTGGCGATCACCGCGCGCACGCCTTCGACATGCTGCAGGATCTTCTCGTCGCTGAAGGCATCCACCAGCGGGTGATAGCTTTCCGGCATCCAGCGCTGGCCGATCATCACCTGGACCCAGCTCGGCTCGGCGAACAGCTCGGCGTTGTCGCGGAAGAAGCGGCCGTGGGTGCGGAACAACTGCATGCGGTGCTTCAGCAGCTCGGGCACCTCCATGGTCCGGCAGTAGTCCCAGAACGGCGTGTCGTCACGCTCGGTGGCGTGGTAGTGGAGGATCAGGAAGTCACGGATTCGATCAAACTCGAAGTCGGTGTGCGTGTTGTATTCCTCGATGTCGATCGGATCGAAACCGGCACTTGGGAAAAAGGCGATCAGTCGCGCGATCGCCGACTGGATCAGGTGGATGCTGGTGGACTCCAGCGGTTCCATGAAACCGCTGGCCAGTCCCATGGCAATGACGTTGCGGTTCCAGAACTTCCGCCGTTTGCCGGTGACAAAGCGCAGCACGCGTGGTTCGGTGATCGCGGCGCCCTCCAGGTTGCCAACGACCCACGCGGTGGCTTCGTCATCGCTGATGAAGCGCGAGCAGTACACGTAGCCGTTGCCGACCCGGTGCTGCAGCGGGATTCGCCATTGCCAGCCAGCTTCCAGCGCGGTGGAGCGGGTATACGGCGTCAGTGCGTCGCTGCTTTCGCACTGCACGGCGACGGCGCGGTCGCAGGGCAGCCAGTGGCTCCACTCCTCGTAACCGGTCTTCAGCGCCTGTTCGATCAGCAGGCCACGGAAACCCGAGCAGTCGATGAACAGCTGTCCGCCAACGGTATCGCCGCTTTCCAGCGTCACCGATGCGACGAATCCGCTCTCGCCGTTCAGCGTGACGTCGACCACCTTGCCTTCGACCCGTTGCACGCCGCGCGCTTCGGCGTACTCGCGCAGGTAGCGCGCGTACTGCGTGGCATCGAAATGGTAGGCATAGCCGATGTCAGCCAGCGGCGAGTTGGGACGATCGTTCGCCGCCGGCAGGAACTTGCCGTCGCGCGCGGACTTCGTGTTGATGGAGTAGTCATCCATCGAACCAGCGCGCCCGGACAGGTGCAGCTTCAGCCAGTACTGGTAGAACGGCAGCGCGCCGAGATCCTGTCCGATCTTGCCGAAACCGTGAATGTAGCTGTCACCCAACCGGCCCCAGTTGACGAACTCGATGCCCAGCTTGAACGAGCCGCTGGTGCGACGGACGAAGTCCATCTCGTCCAGCTCCAGCGTCTGGTTGAACAGCTTGATCATCGGGATCGTGGCTTCGCCGACGCCGACGGTGCCGATCTCGTCCGACTCGATCAGGCGGATGCTGTGCTGCGACCCGAGCACCTTGGACAGCGCCGAGGCCACCATCCAGCCGGCCGTGCCACCACCCACGATGACCACGTCGTGAACCTGGGAATCCGTCATGCCTGATCGTCTCCGTCTGCCTTGCTGCCGCAGCCCGTGGCGCGGTCGTCCTTGAGGTTGGGTGGAATCACGTAGACCAGCGCACTGCGCGCTGGGATACGAAACTGCCCGCTGGCCCGATCATAGTGCGCTTCGGTCCGCGGCCGCTGATCGGCCGCCGAACCGCTGGCCATCACCGGATGCAGCCGCCAGGGCATGCCGCAGAAACCGGGGAGGCGCAATGTCGCGGCATCCGCTGCGGGATTGAACAGCAACAGCAGCTCCGAGAAACCGGCGCCTTCCATGCCACGGCCATCCAGTCGTTCCACGATCACGCCCGGCGGCGACTCGCCCAGCGGCTTCGGAAAGCTCAATCGTGAACGAATGGCGTCCGCGTCAGGCAACCGCAGCAAGCGCGTACTGGCGCGGATGCGCAGCAGGTCTAGGAATGCAGCATGCATCCAGCGAATGGCCGCCGCGGAAGGCTTGATGTCGGGATCGGCAATCAACGGTCGCATCTGCGGCCAGCTCGACGTGTTGTCATTCGCCGATGGCAGGCCGATGCCGAAACCGTTGTCGCCCAGCGTCCAGTCGATGTGATTGAAGGCATCGCCGGAGTCGAAGCTGTTGCGGTCCAGCGACTTGCTGCGCAGCAGTTCGATGCCGGAATGGAAGTAGGCGATGCCCTGCCCGAAAGCCACGACAGCCGCCGCCAGCAGCTGCGCGTGGGCACGATCCATCGCCGAACTGTTCGTCGGCAGCTTGAACACGTTGTTGTCGAACAGGGTCAGGTTGTCGTGGTTCGACACGTAGTTCACGACTTCATCAGGTTCGCTGACGAAACCCGCGGGCTGCCCCTTGTAGTCGATCTCGTCCAGGCGTCGCGGTACACCATCGTCGCCAGAAAACGTGAAGTCGCGCAATGAAGCGGCCAGGCCGGCGCGGATCCAGTCGGTTCTGCGCTCAAGTTCTTCACGAGCATCGGTGTCATCGCGATCCGCCAGTCCATTGCTCCAGCCCGGCTGCAGCAGGGTTTCACCGCTGTCGCAGCATCCGCCGCCGCGAACGGCATCACGGGCACGGTCGTTGAAGCTGCCGATACCGCTGCCGTCGAGCCGGCCCTGGGCGGCCTGCACGAAACGGGCGCCGTCCTGGACTTCGCCGAAGTTCCAGCCCTCGCCCATCAGCGCGATATGCCGACCGGCAGACGCATCCACCGCCGTCTGGAGCTGCTCCACGGCGGCGCGTGGCTGATGACCCATGAGATCGAAGCGAAACGCATCGATGCGGTAGTCGCGAACCCAACGCTCAGCCGTGTCGATCATCAGCTTCGCCATCATGCGTCGTTCGGTGGCGGTGTTGGCGCAGCAGGTCGAGCGCTCGACCTCACCGGTCGGACTGAGCCGCTGGTAATAGCCGGGCACGATGCGATCGAGCACCGAATGCAGCGCCTGGCCACTGGCCGGCGTGTGGTTGTAGACCACGTCCATGCCGACGCGCAGGCCAATGCCGTGCAGCGCCTGGATCGCCGCGCGCAGCTCACGCACACGCACTTCGCCGTGCAACGCGTCACTGGCATAGCTGCCTTCCGGCGCACCGTAGTGCAACGGGTCGTAGCCCCAGTTGTAACAGTCGCGCCCGGCGACTTCGGCAATCGCGGCCTGTACGGCTTCGGGATCTTCGCCCTGCGGAATCACCGGCGTGACACAACCAGCCTCGGGAATGCTGGCGATATCGAACACCGGCATCAGGTGCAGGTCGGTGATCCCTGCCTCGGCCAACGCCTTGAGGTGACGCATGCCGTCGGTATCTGCATGAGCGAAAGCCGCGTAGTTGCCCTGATCCGCTTCCGGCACACTGCTGTCGGCGACGGAGAAATCGCGCACATGCAGTTCGTAGAGCACGGCATCGACGGCATGTTTGGCGGGCGACGGTCGCGGCGCTTCTTGCCAACCCTCAGGCATGGTGTCGGTGCGACGCAGATCGAGCACTTGCGAACGTCGCGAGTCAGCGGACAGGCTCACCGAATAGGGATCCGTCACCCGGTTGAGCACCCAGCCCGTACCCGGCACATAGATCTCGATCAGGAACCGGTAGTAGCGACCATGGAGATCGCCATCGAGGCTCGTCCGCCAGATACCGCTGCCGCCATCAGGCTGCATCGCCGCACGTGTCGTGGCCGCTTTGTCTGCTCCGCCATACACGCAGAGATCAACCCGGCGTGCGGTCGGCGCCCACAAGGCGAACGTCGTTTTTTCGGTCGCCGGTATGGCGCCCAACGCCGCGGCTTCCGCCGACCCGGCAAACAGGTCATCAAGCAACGCGCCGATCTGCAGCGAGGCCGCCGCTTCGACGCGACCTTCGACATCTTCGCGGACAATCAGGGTTTGTCCGCGCAGCCAGTCGGGGCGACCAGCCAGCGAGCCCTCGACCAGCGTTAGTCGCAGGCTGTCGCCAAGATAGGCGAAGGCAGCGGCATCCGACTCATTCAGTGGCTCATTGTCCTCGCGAAGTTCGAGAACCGCATCGGCCCCGGCCACTTGCTGCCCGACTGCCGCGTTCATCCGCCCACCGGCCGCGTGATAGAGCCGGTAGCGTCCATTCGGTTGACCCGGCCACAGCAGTCGCCGCTGGTCGATCCAGACGGCAGTAGCTGAAGGGCTATTGGCGGCGGGGCTCAGCGTGGTAGCGAATTCGTCAGCGTCACAGTCGGCCAGCGATGCCTGCGCTATCACTGGCAAAGCGAAACCCGACAGCAGGAGGGCAAATAGCGGAATCGACCAGCGCCGCATCGAATCAAACCGCATCAGCAACCACCGCCGTCTGTTGTCGTGGCATCAGGCGATCGACCAGCAGGATCACCAGCAGCGTCGAAGCCAGGGTGATCGCCATCAGATGGATGTAATGCAGCGGCGACCAGACGAAGGTGAAGATCGCGTACAGCGCGGCACCGAACACAAGCCCGATGCGGGCCGCGCGCCCGTTCACCCAGGGCATCGCCACGGCGGTGATGAAGATCGCCAGCACCGGCATCGAATACAGGCCGTTCAGCCGCTGCAGGGTGTCGACGATGCTGCGCGAGTATTCGTAGACCGGCACGATCAGCAGCGAACCGATGGCAAACAGGAGGGCCACGCGCTGGCCGATCTTCTTCGGATCCGCATCAGCGTTGACGTAGCGCGCATGGAGGTCGCAGCTGTACAACGCCGAGGCCGAGTTGAGGCAGGAGTTGTAGCTGGACAGCACCGCACCGGCGATCACCGCGGCGAAGGCACCAGACAGCCACGGCGGCAGCACGCCACCCACCAGACGGCCATAGGCAGCATCGCCAACATCACCGTAGAGCTTGTAGGCGATCAGCCCCGGCAGCACGACGATCAACGGAATCACCAGCTTGAACGCCGCTGCGGCGTAGAGGCCTTTCTGCGCCTCACGAACCGAGTTCGCCGCCAGTGCACGCTGGGCAATCACCATGTTGGTGCCCCAGTAGAAAACGTGGATGAACAGCATGCCGGTCAGCAGCGTGGTCCACGGGATGTCGGAATCCGGTCCACCCCACAAGGTCAGCCGTTCGGCCGGAATGCCACTGAGGTCGAAGTCGATGGCCTTCAGCGCCAGCACGGTCACCGTGCCGCCCAGCACCAGCAGGCCGATGCCGTTGTAGGTGTCGGAAATGGCGATCGCGCGAAGACCGCCGAAGGCGGCGTAGGCCAGCCCAACCAGCGCGAAGCACAGCGCGATGACGAATATCGGCAGATCCAGTCCGAACATCGACTTCATGAACAACGAGCCGGTGTAGAGCACCACCGGCAGCAGGATGCACAGGTAGCCGATCAGGAACAGCACCGCGACGGCCGCACGCAGCCCGGAATCGCCCAGGCGGCGCTCGATCAATTCGGTGGTGGTCGTGCAGCCATAGCGGTAGTAGAGAGGAATCAGCACGTGGGCCAGCACCAGCAGGCCAGCGATGGCGCCAAACTCCCACCAGGCCACCAGCGCCACCTGGGCGCCGTTCATGCCGACGATCTGCTCGGCGCTGATGTTGGTCAGCAGCAGTGAGCCTGCGATGTAGGGCCAGGCCAGCCGACCGCCGGCCAGGAAGTAGTCGCGCGCAGTATTGGCATCATGCTGCGCATGGCGGCAGCGCCACCACGTGGCTGCGGCCACCAGCAAGCTCAACGCCGCGAACACGACGAACTGAATCAGGTTGTGCATGGCCCCTCCCGCCATCACGCCACTCCCGGCGTGCACCGCACGTTAGGCGCAAGTGCCGCTGGTTCGTAGCGCCTGCGCCATGAATACGTTTGCATCCGGACCTCATCGTGACACGGCTGGGTAAGCTGTCGAACCACGCCGTGAAGCGAATGCTTCCGGCCCATGGGGAGGGACCATGCACAAATCGAACTGGTGGCGTGGCGCGGTGATCTACCAGATCTACCCGCGCAGCTTCCTGGACACCGATGGCGACGGCGTCGGCGACCTGCGCGGCATCGAGGCGAAGCTCGACTATGTCGCCAGGCTCGGCGTGGACGCGATCTGGATCTCGCCGTTCTTCCGCTCGCCGATGGCCGACTTCGGCTATGACATCGCCGACTACCGTGACGTCGACCCGCTGTTCGGCACGCTGGAAGACTTCGACCGCCTGCTGGTCCGCGCGCACGAACTCGACCTGAAGGTAATGATCGACCAGGTATTGAGCCACAGCTCGATCGCGCATCCGTGGTTCATCGAAAGTCGCGAAGACCGCAGCAACCCGAAGGCCGACTGGTACGTCTGGGCCGACGCCCGACCGGACGGCACGCCACCGAACAACTGGCAGTCGCTGTTCGGCGGCTGTGCCTGGCAATGGGAGCCGCGCCGCCAGCAGTACTACCTGCACAATTTCCTGGTCTCCCAGCCCGACCTCAATTTCCACAACCCGGATGTGCAGCAGGCGGCGCTGGACAACGTGAAGTTCTGGCTGGACCGCGGCGTCGACGGCCTGCGCCTGGACGCCATCAACTTCTGCTTCCACGATTGCCAGTTGCGCGACAACCCGGCCAAGCCGGTGGAACTGCGCGTCGGCCGCGGCTTCGCGCCGGACAACCCCTACGCCTTCCAGTACCACTTTCATAACAACACACAGCCCGAGAACCTGGCCTTCCTCGAACGCCTGCGTGCGTTGATGGACCAGTACCCGGACGTCGGCGCACTGGGTGAGATCTCGGCCGAAGATTCGCTGGCAACGATGGCCGAGTACACCGGCCCCGAACGCCTGCACATGGGCTACAGCTTCGAACTGCTCACCGAAGACAGCTCTGCTGCCTACATCCGCCACACCGTGGAGACGCAGGAATCCAAGATGCAGGAGGGCTGGCCCTGCTGGTCGGTCTCCAACCACGACGTCACCCGCGTGGCGACCCGCTGGGGCGGGACCGAACCGCACCCGGACCTCGCCAGCCAGCTTCACGCCCTGGCCTGCTGCCTGCGCGGCTCGATCTGCATCTACCAGGGCGAAGAGCTCGGTCTGACCGAGGCCGACGTGCCCTACGAGCAGCTTCAGGATCCGTATGGGAAGACGTTCTGGCCCACCTTCAAGGGCCGCGATGGCTGCCGCACGCCCATGCCCTGGACTGACGAGGAAGGCGCTGGTTTCAGCCATAGCGATCCCTGGTTGCCTGTACCCGCCGCGCATCGCCCGCTCAGCGTGTCCCGGCAGGAGGCACAACCGGGAAGCCCTTTGCGACGCTTCCGCCAACTGCTGGCCTGGCGTGGCCAGCATCCCGCCCTGATCGGCGGCGATATCCGCTTTCTCGACCTCCCGGCACCCATCCTGGGCTTCGAACGCCAGTTGGACGGCGAGCACGCCCTGCTGCTGTTCAACCTGTCCAACCAGTCCCGCGAGCTGTCGCTGGACGCGCTTGCCGGACTGAAAGGCGACACCGGCCATGGCCTGCCCACGGCCGAACCCGACGGCCCACGCCTTTCCCTGCCGCCCCGTGGCTTCTACGTCGGCTGGCGCTGACTCGACCATCGTTTGGAGTGCCTGCTCGGTTCGACTGCGGTATCCTTGCCGCCCCATATTGCAGCGCAGCAAACGCAGGAACGCCATGGCTCCGCTTGAACTGGTCGCCTCCGGGCGCAATCTGCCCGACGAAATCAACGTCATCATCGAGATCCCGAAAGACGCCGATCCGGTGAAGTACGAGGTGGACAAGGAAACCGGCGCGATCTTCGTCGACCGCATCCTGTCCACGCCGATGCGCTACCCCTGCAACTACGGCTACGTGCCGCACACGCTCTGCGGTGACGGCGATCCGGTCGATGTGCTGGTGATCCTGCCGCTGCCGCTGCTGCCCGGCTCGGTGATCCGCTGCCGCCCGGTCGGTGTGCTGAAGATGACGGACGAGTCCGGTGAGGACGCCAAGATCGTCGCCGTACCCACCGACAAGGTGTTCTCAGGCTACAGTCACGTTCAGGACATCGGCCAGGTCTCGCAGCACTGGCTGGACCGCATCGGTCACTTCTTCGAGCACTACAAGGATCTCGACAGCGGCAAGTGGGTGCGCATCGAAGGCTGGGAAGGCATAGCTGCCGCCCGCGCCGAGATCACCGCCTCGGTCGAGCGCTACCACCAGGCACCGGAAAAGCCGAACTTCTGACCCGGCGTTCCGTCGTCAACAAACGAAAAGCCCGCCGATTGGCGGGCTTTCTATGTGTGCTGTCGGGCCGAAATCAGCCCTTTTCAAGCAGTCGTCGCAGGTCAATCAGCGCAGCGTTGGCGCGGGAGACGTAGTTGGCCATGACCAGCGAGTGGTTGGCGAAGAAGCCGTAGGGCGAGCCGTTGAGCACGATCGGGCTGCTTAGTGATTCCTGCGACTCTTCCAGTTCGCGGATCACCTGGTCCAGGCTGACCAGCGCGTTCTTGTCGTGCAGTACTGGCTCGAAATCGTGGCGCAACGCGCGCAGGAAATGCAGCAGCGCCCAGGTGCTGCCGCGCGCCTCGTAGAACACGTCGTCGATCTCCAGCCACGGCGTCTTGACGCGCTGTTCCATCGGCTGCGGCTTGGACTGCTGTGCGTTCGGATCACCCGCCAGGTCGGTGTTGATGCGGTCCTGACCCACACTGGCGGACAATCGCTGCGACAGCGAGCCGAGGCGCTTGTTGACCAGTTCGAGGTAGGACACCAGGTTGTCGGCTCGGGCGAAGAACTGCCCGTCTTCCTCGTCGTCATCACCGAGGCGCTTCAGGTACGCCTCCGTTTTCTCGATACCGCTCCAGTACTGGCTTTCGCTGGACGGCAGGATCCAGCGCTGGTGCTTGTAGCTGAAGAAGTTCAGCGCATCGCGCAGGTCGTCGTCTTCCACCGACTGTGACTGCGAACGCGCGAAGTCGTTGCGCATGGACAGTGACAGGTCGCGGATCTGCAGCACCACGCCTTTTTCCCAGTTCGGCACGTTGTCCATGATCACGCCGGGCGGCAGCACGTCATTGGCGAGGTAGCCACCGCGCTTCTCCAGCAGGATGCGCGACACCTCGATCAGTGTCGCTGTGGTCACCGTGCCCGGCACTACGCGGTGGTGGTGTTCCGCCGCATGTTGCTCGGCGACCTTGACCACGTCGAAACCCGCCGGCTCGTGATCCCACCACCACATCAGCGCCAGAACCAGCAGGATCAGCAGCGCCAGCAGCACACTGGTAGCGCGCCAAAGGAAAGCCCTGCGCCGGCTCATGGGTTGGGTGGCTCGCCCGGAAACGATCTCGGTCATGTCGTCTGCTCACGGCGTCGGGGTGGACGCCCATGCTAACGCAAGACGCCATTCCCGCCGCGACGTGACCGCTGCGATTGACGAAGGCAGCTACTCGAAACCGCTGCGAAACAGCAGGGGATCGGTGTCGTTCACCGTCCAGTTGAAGGTCTGCGAGGTCACCGCGTCCTCCGGATCGAAAGCCAGCACCAGCACGATATAGCTGCCGCTGCTGTCGCCCGGCAGGCTGCCACTGATGACACCGCTGTTGCCGTCAAGGCTCAGCCCGTCTGGCAGGTTGCCGGCCTCGAAGCGCAGCGTCTGGCCATCGGGCTCGGAGAAGTGGATGGAAATGTCCAGGTTGACCGTATCGCCCTCATCGTTGACCTGGTCGCCGATCGCACTGACGACGACCGGCGGCGCGTTGGCGTCGTTGATCGTCCAGTTGAAGCTCTGCGTGGCGAACAGGGCGTAGGGGTCGGTGGCGGTCACTTCCACCGAATAGCTGCCGGCAGCGTCAAAGCCCAGCGTGCCTTCGATGACGCCGCTGCCCACGGTGATGCCGAGGCCCGGCGGCAACCCGGTTGCCGTGAAGGTCAGCGCCTGGCCATCCGGATCGTTGAAGTTGGGGTTGGTCGACAACGGGAAGATGGTCTCGCCCTCGTCGCTGGTTTGGTCGCCGATCGAGCCCACCGCCACCGGCGGCTGGTTGCTGGCCATCGGGTCGCAGCCAAAGGTGCTGACACCGCTGTCACCTTCGGCCATGGCAATCACGCCTCCGGAGGCATCGACGCCAATGCCTTCGCCTGCGGTGTTGTGCTGCGCGACGAACTGCGGATTGCCGGGATCAGTGACGTCATAGACCAGCAGGCCGGAAAACTCGCCGGCGCTGATGTAGAGCAGATTGCCATCGACACTGACCCCGGTGACGGTAGCCGGCGAGGTGTCGATATCGGCGACCTCACTGAGGTTGCCAGAACCGTCGTTCTGCAGGATGCGCACGCCGTGAAGGTCGGTGCCGACATAGACGTGGTTGCCGCTGGCCGCGATGTCCTTTGCCCCGCCGGGAAGGACATGGTTTGCACCACCCGACACCGGCATCGCCGGATTGGAGACATCGACGACCAGCAGGTCGGTATCGTTGACGTAGCCGCTGTAGGCGAAATCGCCGGACACGGCGACCTGCCAGACGATCTCGCCAGCCGGCACATACGATCCAAGGAACTGCGGCATGGAGGGCGTAGTCATGTCATAGATGCGAAGACCACCAAACTCTCCTGCCGCCACGTAAAACCGGTTGCCATCGCCAATGAGGTCATTGCTCAGGAAGCCGTCGTTGAACGAGGTGATCGTCACCGGCCCGGCTGGCTGCGGATCGACCACCGTGATGTTGCCGTCGTAGCTGGCGCTGGCTACGCCGACGCCATTGACATGCCCGACCCGTCGGGCGTCGATCGCCAGACTGCCGAGTTCCATCGGCTGCACCGGATTGCTGGTATCCAGCATCACCAGTCCGCCATCGCCGTTGGCGACCAGGACGTGATCCGTTCCGACGCTGACCGCCTGGCTGCGACCCAGGAAATCGATATGCGCCACCTCGGACGGCGTTGCCGGCGTCTGGAAGTCCACCAGCCCGACACGCGGAAGCTGGTCAGCCGACGGCACGACGAAGACGCGATCGTCCAGTGCCGCGAGGCGATAGTGATAGGCACCGAAACTGCCGAGATCGCCGCTGATGCTGCCCGGCGTGCTGATGTCATAAACCACGGTGCCGTTGAAACCGTCCGCCACGGCCAGGCGGTCACCCGGCAGCAAGGCGGTTTCATAGGCGAAGCCCGAGGTATCGAAGCCGCCGAGCTGTGTGGGCGACACCGGATTGGTGAGGTCAAGGATGCCGAAGCCATTGGCGCCGCGTGCCACGAAGGCACGGTCGCCGACGATATCGATCTGCCCGGCGCCGGTCCATGCGGACACGTTGCCGACCACGGTCGGGTCGTTGGGATCGCCGACGTCGACGATCTGCACGCCGTCGTCGCCCTGCCCGAGGTAGGCGTGATCGCCACGCAGGGCCACATCGAACACGAAATCGCTGACGCTGCCGTCGGAGTTGGCGACAAAGGCCGGCGCATCCGGATCGCTGATGTCGAGAACGGCCAGGCCGATAGTGCGCACCGCGACCAGCAGGTAACTGCCATCGAAGGCCATGCCGGTGGGCTGCTGGATGCCGGCCCAGGCAAAGCTGCCGCGCAGCGTGGGTGCACTGCGGTTGCTGATGTCGACCAGGGTGACGTTGTCCTTCCAGTCCGATACTGAGGCCATCTGGCCGTCGGCCGACAGCGCCACGCTAATGACCGGATGATCGATCGGCACTCGACTGAGTTCCACCGGCGATGCCGGCGTGTCGATGTCGAACACGACCAGCTCGGCGCCAGCGCCAACCAAGAGGAGGTCTTCGCCGCCACCCGACCAAATCTGGGCATCAACCGGCGGCCCGCCTCCCCAGCGACCCTCACCGATGGCGCAAGCGCCAGCGGGCACCGCCATCGCGCCGGTGCTGAACATGAAGCCGAGCAGGGTTACCAGCAGGAAAGTCGGCAGCCTGGTCGATCGCGGGTGCAAGCGGGAAGGACGATTCGCATTCATGGCAGGGACGTGGCGGCGGAACAGGGTTCCAGACTGCCAAAGCCGCCACGCGAAGTCCTTAAATCGCCCTGAAACTTCGATGAAAGTTCGTTGCGGACACGCCACCGACCCCGGATCAATCATCGCCAATTCAGGCACATAGACTGATTTCACAAAAATTTATCGGTTCTTTCATGACTCCCTCGGCGCGCGTCGACAGGGTGGGTCCCACACCCACCAAGGAGCGCCGCCATGCACCCTTTTCACCCATCATCCACGGTTCCGTTCTCCCGTCGCGCGCGGCGCGACCTGCCTGGCGGCGCCTCCGCGCCCCGCGCGACGCGGAGGCCGGTCATGGCCCTGGGTGGCTTTGTCCTTTCCGCACTGGCAGCCCTGCCGGTGACTGCGGGTGACTTGACGCTGCCGCACAGCTTCAGCGCAGGGACGCCGGCCGTGGCCGCCGAGGTCAACGCCAACTTCGACGCCGTGGAAACCGCCGTCGATGACAACGACGCCCGCATCGCCGCATTGGAAGCGCTGGTGGTTTCGCTGCAATCGCAGGTCGCCGCGCTCCAGGCCAGCAACGTGATGGCCATTGATCCCTACGTCGAGCTGACCGACATCACCGACCCCAACGATGGCAGCCTGTACGCCACGGTGCGCATCACCGGCGCCAACCTGCAGGAGGTCAACGGGGAGGAACTCCTGCCCACCGAGGCCCCGGGCCTGGGCAACGTGATCGTCGGATACAACGAGCTCTCGCTGGAACAGCCGACCTGCTCGCGGGGCAGTTACGACAACGAGGTCGATTGCCTCGCCAATGGCGAGGTGTGGTCCACCGATCACCGCAGCGGCTTCCACAATCTCATCGTCGGCACCGGCAACAGCTACAGCCGCTTCGGCAGCCTCGTCGCCGGCTACGACAACACGGCCAACGGCGTGTACTCCTCGGTCTCCGGCGGGCTCGAGAACGTCGCGGCCGCGCAGGGGTCCAGCATCAGCGGGGGCGCGGGCAACGTGGCGGATGGCTTGGGGGCCACCGTGGCAGGTGGATTGAACAATCGCGCCAGCGGCTCGCGCGCGGCCGTGGCGGGAGGCAGCGCGAACGTCGCCAGCGGAAACTACTCGGTGGTCAGCGGTGGCGATGGCAACACCGCCAGCACCTTCTACAGCTCGGTCACCGGTGGCTTCTCGAACGTCGCTTCGGGTTTCCACGCCTCGGTCACCGGTGGTCGTTCCAACACCTCTGACGACAGCTACGCCACGGTCAGCGGCGGCAATGGGCGCTCGACCGTCAACAATGACGACTGGGTGGCGGGCAGCCTGATCGAGGACAACTGAGATGCGCCGCCTGCATGCACAACCCCTGTTGCTGGCAGGGCTGCTGGTGCCGTTCGTGGCGCTTCCCGCAACAGCAACCCCGATCTTCGCCGACGGCTTCGAGGCCTGCTGCTCCGTGGGCGGCACCGCGAGTGGCCTCGAAGGACGCAGCGCCACGCTGCGGCTGAGCAGTGGTGCGCTCAACGAGGACCTTCTCGTCAGCGGTGACGGGCCGTTCCGTTTCTCCACCGCACTCGCTGCCGGCGTCAGCTACAGCGTCAGCATTACCAGCCAACCGGCCAGCGGGGCTGCCTGCGCGCTCGGCAACGCCAGCGGGGTAATGCCGTCAATGCCCGTCGATGCCATCAGCCTGTCCTGCGCAGGTGGCCTGCTTTGGGACAGCGGCGCCTGGGGCGATAGCTGGCAGTAGCCGCCGCCACGCGCCACGACGTCGACCGAAACACACTGCATCCGCAACCGACGCGTCATCCAACCTTTCTGGAGTACGACATGAATGCACTGAAGAAATCACGCTCCCGTTTCCCGCTGCAAAGAACCCGGTTTGCCGCACTGCTGCTTGCCTGCGCTGGCGGCGTGCAGGCGGGCGGTGGTATCGCCGATGACTGGCTGAGCAGCACGCACAGCTGCGCTGGCTTCAACCGCACCGATGCCATCCACCGCGACAGCGACGGCACGCTGTGGGTGGGCTGCGGCAGCAATACCGGCGGCTACGGCGTGCACTTCAGCCAGGACGGCGGTGATACCTGGAGCGTGCCGCCGTTGAGTGTTCCCGATGAGCTGGACGATTTCCGCGTCAACTCGATCAGCCGCGGCGCTGATGGCCACCTGAAGATCGGTGGGACCGAAGCCGGCAGCATGCGCATGGTGCTGTCGCTGGATACCAGTGGCGCGAGCTATCCGGTGACGCTGGAGCTGGAGGGCGTCAACCAGATCGGACGTCTGTTCCCGGTGGGCAACTATCGCGAGCTGAGCGACGGCAGCGGCATGGCCGAACAAAGCACGGGTACCGGCGCGCTTTTCAGCGACGGTAGCGCCGGCACGTCAGCCGCCAACTGGGATGACGCGGGAACCCCCGAGCAGATCCTCGACCTGGTCGTCCACGACGACAAGTTCTGGGGCAGCGGTAGCCGGATCGCAGCATCGCCACGGCTGTTCCTGCCGCCGACCAACGTCGCTGCCGAGCCCTGGGAGTTGCTGATGGTGGAGCCCAACCTGCCCGAAGACTGGGAAGGTGAGTTGTGGGGCATCGCCGTGAATGACCAGCGTCTGGTCGCCGCTGGCGTCAACCAGGATGGCACCAGCAGCACCGGCAAGATCCTGGTCAGCAGCGCCAACCCGTATGACATGAACGGTTACACCGAACACGACGTGTCGGACATCCTCGGCATCAGCAGTCCCTACACCTGGGCGGATGGCGTCTGCATGCGCGGTGACACCATCGTGGTGGTTGGACGACGCGGCAACAACGATGGCTTCGTGGTGATGTCCACCAATGGCGCGCAGAGTTTCTTTGACGCCACGCCAAGCGATGCGCCCGGGCATGTGTCGAAATGCCTGATCGAACCGGACGGCACCGTGGTCGTCGCCGGTGAGGCCAGCTACATCGGTATTCTTCCCGCTGACCCGGTGATCTTTGCCGCCGGGTTCGAGGAGGATCCGCTGTGAATTGAGTGTCAGTAGGGCAGCGGTGGCGGCATGCCTTCAACCAGGATGCCGCGCTGCTCCAGCTTGCTGCGGGCCTCGCCGGCGTCCGTGGTGTTGGACAGCAGCTCGGCTCGCAGCGCCAGCAGTTCGAAACCGACTTCCCGCGCTTGGGCGGCCACTTGCAGCAATGCCTCGCCGCGTTGTTCTCCACGCAATGCGGCGCGGACCAGATCCAGTCGCAGCGACGACAGGCGGTCCGGCGCGGCTTCGAGCTCGCTTTCGAGCTGATCGACCAGACGTGACGCGTTGCCGGAAAACCCCTGCGCCGCCAGCGTGCCGGCCAGCAGCAAACCCGCCTGGATCGCGGCCGGCGCGTCCTTGGCTTCCAGCAGTTGGCGACGCAGCTCGCGTGCCGCCTGTTCGGCCGCCACCAGGTTGCCACGCTGCGCGACCAGCTCAGCCAGGTCCAGCTCACTGCCCAACACAGCACCCGTCATGCCCGCTGTACTGCGCAGCTCGCGCGCATGGGTGAACTGCGTCCGGGCGGTTTCCAGGGCGCCGGTCAAGGCGGCGTAACGGCCACGGGCCGTTTCAATGGCGGCCAGGCGTGCCGGTGTCGGAGACGGTGCGCTCCCGTCTGCCTCGTCGCTGGTATCCAGGCTGGCAAGAATCGCCTGCGCGCCGGCGATATCCGCACGCAACAGCAGCAGCTCGGCGAACGTGGCCGCGATCTGGTGTCGGAAGTCGTGTGCACCGATCCGGGTGACACCGTCGAGCGCCTCCCGCATCCGTGACTCGGCCGACACCAGATTGCCCGCACGGCGGTCCTGCACACCGAGGTTGAACTGCGTGCGGGCGATGTCGGCAATGGCACCGACTTCACGAAAACCCTCCAGCGCAGATTCATTGAGCGCTCGCGCGGCTTCGGCACGCCCGGTCGCGCCGTAGGCAACCGCGAGGTTGCTTTGTGCGACCGACTTGCCCCGCAGGTTGCCGTTCTCGCCGAACAGGGTGGCGGCGCGCTCGAAATGATCCGCCGCCTCTTCCAGGCGACCCTGGTTGCCGAACAGCATGCCGAGATTGACGCGCGTGGCCGCTTCGCCCGCCGTGTCTCCGACGCGGATGTAGGTCTCCATTGCGCGGATGCCCAGCGCCTTTGCCTTTTCCACGTTTCCCGCGTGTTGCTGCGCAACGGACGCCACGTCGAGCGTGCTGGCCAGTTCACGTGGATCACCCATTTCCTCCAGCTCGACGATCAGGGAATCCAGCGACGTGGCCGCCAGCTCGATTTCGCCGGTCATTACCCGGACATAGGCCATTTCGCGCCGGGCGACTGCTGCAGCGGAACGCTGGCCCAACTGGTCGGCGATGGTTGCCGCGCTCTCGAAGCGATCGATGGCTTCGTCGTACTTTCCGTCCTCTCGCTGCAGCGTTCCGTAAAGCATGTGTCGGCGTAGCGAAGCCGGTGGCAAGGGCGTTTTCTCCAGCAGCTCATCGACACGCCCCAGTGCGTCGTTCGCGGCATCCGTCTGACCCAGCAGGGCAAGTGCCCAGGCCTGTTCCAGCAGCGCGTCGGCGCGCTGCTGGTCATGGGTCGCCATCGCCTCTGCCTGCTGCGATGCCCGTAGGCGCGCCGAATGATCCCCGCGCGATGTCGCCAGCTTCGCCCGCATCATCGCCACCCGGGCCGGATCCTTGGCCGGTGTGTCCAGGGCGTCGATACGATCCAGCGTCACCGCTGCATCGGCGCTGCGTCCCGCATCGATCTGCGCGGCAGCCAGACGCAGACCGGCATCGACATCCCCCTGGTCGAGCTGGAACAACGCCTGCAGCTTTCCGATCTCGTCAGTACGCCGATAGTCCAGTCTGGCGGCAAAGGCTTCCAGTCGAAGCTGTTCGGAACGCGGCAGGCTGCCGACGCCGCGCAATGCCGCCTCAGTCCACTGTTGTGCCGCGTTGCGATCGCCGGCTTGTGCCAACGTATCTGCCAGCGCGGCCATGCTGGCGATGGCGTCCGGCTCCCGCTTCAAACTTTGCTCGAAGCGCTGTTTGGCCGCCCCGAGGTCACGCCGTCGAAGGGCTTCCAGCCCCTGCTGATACCAGGCCAATGCCTGCGGTTCCTCGGGCCGACCTCCCTGCACCAGCTCCAGCGCACGGGTCGGATTCGCATCGCGGGAAGTCCACGGTTGCAACCACAGCAATGCGGCGCCGATCAACAGCACCAGAACCACGACGATGCCGGGCCACGCGGCTGTGGAGGCGGGTCTGGGCGGATTGCCGAGAGCCACGCCGGCGGATGCCGCCACCGCCGGTTCAGCCGGAGACATCGCCTGGTCCAGGCTGACCCGCACTTCGGCAATGAAACGATAGCCGAGACGATGCTTGGTCTCGATGTAGCGAGGTTTCTGCACTGAATCGCCCAGCGCCTGGCGCAGCTCGCGAATCGACTGCGCGAGCACTCCCTGGGTGACTGCCTGACGGCCCCACACACGATCCAGCAACTCATCGTGCCGCAGCAGTTGCGGGGCTTCCTCGATGAGTGCAAGCAACAGCCGCACCGTCATCGGGCGCAACGGAACGTCGCCGTCGGGGCCGGTCAACTGCAAGCCGCCAGGATCGAACTCGAATTCATCAAATTGATAACGCATGCCCCCGATTCTATACAGACTCGGTCATCGGGCAGTTGCACAGGCAGGATCGCGGTCGCGATGGTGGCTGCGAACGGCGTGGGTCGCGACTGATCACCGCTGCCTCAGGTGTTCGGGAAGAACGGCCAGACGCGCGGGACGATCAGTAGGCTGGTGACGATCAGGATCGCGGTCAGCGGTCCGCCGGATTTCACGAAATCACTGAAGCGGTAGTTGCCCACGCCGTAGACCAGCAGGTTGGCCTGGTGTCCGATCGGGGTGATGAAGGACGTGCTGGCGGCGATGGCAACGGCCATCACGAAGGGGTAGGGCGAGGCATTCATGCCGGTGGCGGTGGCGATGGCGATCGGCGCGACCAGTACCACGCAGGCGGCGTTGGACATGACCTGGGTCAGGCCGACGGTGAGCAGCATGACCACGATCATGCCGGCGTACGGGTTCTTGCCGCCGGAAATGGCCAACAGGCCTTCGGCGATCCAGCGACCGGCACCGGTGTGGTTGTCGTCCATGGCCAGCGACAGCGGCATCATTGCCGCGATCATGAAGATCACCCGCCAGTCGACCTGGGTGTAGATGTCGCGCACCGGCATGCAGCCGGTGGCGATCATCGCCAGCATGCCGAGCAGTGCGGCAACGGAAATGTGCATGGTGCCGGTCGCCGCCAGCGCGACGGTGGCGACCATGATCAACAGCGCCAGCAGGCGACGACCGTAGTCGCGCTCGGCGTGTTCAAGCCGGTTGACCACCAGGAAGTCCGGGTTGTGCGCGAGTTCGGCCAGCGCCTCGGTGGTGCCGCGAACCAGCAGCACGTCGCCGGGTTCAAGGCGCGCAGCGGTAAGGCGCTCGACCTGGTTGCGACCGTTGCGACGCAGGCCCAGCACGGTGACGCCATAGCGCTGCGAGAAGGCGGCGTCTTCCAGCGTCGCGCCGATCGAACGCGAGCCCGGCGCCAGCGCGACCTCGCCGGTCTGCATGCCGCTGGTGTCGATCTCGCCGCCTTTCTCGGAGTCGAGGATTTCCAGGAAACCGTCGCCCTGTCGTTTCAACAGCGCCGAGGGATCGCCCTCGAGCTGCAGGTGATCCTCGCCGGCGAACACGGTTTCCGGCCACGGTACGAAGCTGTATGCGCCGCCGCCTTCGTCGCGCCCATAGCGTCCGTAGCTCTGCCAGGGTTTGCTGATCGGCGACTGTGCTTTCTCGCTGTTGTACTGGCGGTGCACGCGTAGCAGCGACAGACCCAGTACATCGCGCAGCTTGGCCTGTGTCGCCGTCTTGCCGATCAGCGAGCTGCCTTTCGGTACGCGGACTTCGGTGACATAGCGGCGCAGGCTGGCGTCCTCCGGCATCGCCTGCGGCGTGCGGATCGGCACCAGGCGCAGGCCGATCACCGCCATGTACAGGATGCCGATGGCGAACACGGTGCTGCCCGTTGGCAGGAAATCGAACATCTTGAACGGCTCGTAGCCTGCCTGGCGCAGCGCTTCGGAAGCGAGCAGGTTGGGCGGTGTACCGACCAGCGTGCTGAGGCCGCCCAGCAGTGAGCCGAAAGACAGCGGAATCAGCAGCCGCGTCACCGCCAGCCCGGCGCGCTGCGCGATGGCGAAGACGCTGGGCATCAGGATGGCGACTGCGGCGATGTTGTTCATGAAGGCCGACATCACGCCGACCATCACCATCACCATCACCATCAGTCCGAGCTCCGCGCGCACGCCGCTGGACAGCACCAGCGCCGCCAGGGAGTCGGCGACGCCGGTGCGCACCAGCGCGCCGGACAGCACGAACATGCAGACCACCGTGATCACCGCCGGACTGGCAAAGCCGGTGAAGCCTTCGTTGACGTCGAGAATGCCGGTCAGCAGTAGCGCCACCAGAAGGCCCAGCGCCACCAGGTCGGCACGTACCTTCTCCGACGCGAACAGCGCCAGGGCGGCCAGGATCATCGCGAGCAGCAGGAATTTTTCCATTCGCCGTGTGCTTCCAAACAGCCATGTCGTTGCAAAAGAAAGCCGCGCCCGGAGGCGCGGCGATCATTATGACGAATGTGCGGTGTGGCGCCAGCGCTGGCGACAGGAAGGTTTCGTATTTGCTTATCCGATGACCCGCTGAAGCACGCCACTGTCGGCTTCCGGTGCCGGCGGCGGTGAGGGCGGGCGGGGCGGCGTCGGTGGCGTCGGTGCACTGTGTTCCGGTGCCCGCGGTGCCGACGGCGGGCTGGGCGGTGCTGGCGGCGTTGGTGGCATCATCACGCGCCAACTGGGGCGTTCCGGCGCGGTGAGGTCGATGCTGCGCTGCTTGCGGTCGCGCAGGACCTCGATGCGGATGCGCTGGCCAGCCTGTGCCGCACCAAGGCGATTCATGGCCTGGCGTGGCGTGGCCACGTCCTCGCCATCGATGCGCTGGATCACGTCACCGACTTCGAGGCCGGCCAGCTCGTCGCCGGAAGCGCGCAGCACCAGGGCACCGCGCTCAGTGCCGAAGTAGCGGCCGAGGCCGTTGTCGAGTTCGGTCAGGCGCAGGTCACGCCAGCGCAGGTTGGACCACAGCGGCGCCATCGGGCAGTCGTCGTCATCGTCGCAGCCGGCGAAAGGCGCGATGTCCATCGTTTTCACATCGAACTGGAACGGCTCGCGGAACGCCATGTCGCGCGGAAAGGCGGCATCGAATTCCGGCATCGGCTGACGCAGCCAGACCAGGCCCGGCAGCGCCGCGGCCTTGAGCTCCACATGCCGACGCTGGCCGTCACGCTGGTAGTCGATGGCTACCTGCTGTCCGTCCTCGAGATCGCTGACCGCTTCGTGGATCTGCTCAAGGCGACGACCGGCGCTGCGGCCGTCCAGCTTGAGGCCGTCCACCGACAGCAGCCGGTCGCCGGCACGCAGGCCGGCCTTCGCGGCCGGGCTGTCCGGCGTGATCGCGACCAGGGCGACGCCGGCTTCCTCGTCCGGACCCAGCACGACACCGATGCCGGTGCGAGAGAAGGCCGGATGGCGCAGCTTCATTTCCAACGCCTCCGCCGAAGCCTTGCGCGCCAGTTCGGCGACTTCACGCGATGCACGCTGCATGTCCTCGCGGGCTTTTTCCAGACGCTCGCGCGCGGCATCGAGCTCGGCGCGTTCGGCATCGCTCAGGCGCTGCTTGCCGGCCAGGCGTTCGTCGGCCATCGCCAGTTCCATGGCATTGCTGGCGAAGAGCTGGCTGTGCGTTTCCAGCTCGGCCTGTCGACTGGCCAGCACCTCGGCGACGCGTCGCGCTTCCTCCAGATTGCTCATGTCGAGGCGTTCCAGGTTCGCGGCGGCGATCCTGTGTGCCATCGCGACGCTTTCGTCGCGTTGCCGCAGGGCTTCGGCTTCGCGCAACTGCAGTGCGTGCTCTGCCGCCTGGCGTTCGGCTTCGCGTTCGGCGTGCTCGCTGGCGGCGCTGACGGTCAGCGGCAGGCCCAGCAGCAGGGTCAGTGTGGTGGCAGCAGCGATGCGTCGCCGCGCCGTGGTCATCGTTGTGGAAAACAGGTTCATGGGGTCCTCCGGGGAAGGTGGTTAGAAAGCCATCACCAACTGGCTGTCCTCGGCGTCGCCGCTGACCGCCAGCAGTTGTTCGCTGCTTTCGATGCTGGCCAGCCGCCGCAGCAGCAGCACGCGTTCACGCCACAGCGGCAACTGAGTGTCGGGACTGGTTAGTGGGTCGCTGATCAATGCGTCGACGAACTGCACGCGACCGGTGAGCGCTTCGCGCAGGCCGTCGCCGGTGGCGCTGATCACGGTGTCGTCGCGGGTGGCAGTCAGCCAGCCTTCCAGTTCGGCGGATTCCCGGCGCAGCAGCGCGAGTTCGTCAGTATCGGTGGACGTCGCAGTCGCCGTTTGCAATGGCGCGACATCGGCGGCGGTGAGCGGATTCGGGCCGTCACTGGTTGACGACTGGCCCAGCCAGAACGCCGGGATCGCTGCGGCCAATAGCAGCGTCGCTGCCATCGCCAGCCAATGACGTCGGCGTCGCGTGCTGCGGCGCTGCTGACGATGCCCGTGACCGGCCAGTTCGGCCTGCAGTTGCGGCCAAGCACTGCGCGCTGGCGCTTCCAGCGGCGCGCGTTGCAGTGCGTCGGCGATGTCGACCGGCTCGCGGCCAGCGTTGTTGTACCGATCAGGCGGCTGCATGTTCGTCCACCTCCAGCAGTTCGCGCAGGCGACGCGTGCCGCGCGCCACCTGCGATTTCGAGAAACTCACGCTACGCTGCATGAGGCCGGCAATCTCTTCATGCGTGTAGCCTTCGGCGTGGTACAGCCAGAGCACGCTGCGGGTGGCATCGGGCAGGCGCTGCATGGCCTCGATCAGCCGGCTGGCATCCGCTGCAGCGGGCGGCAGCAGCGTGGACTGTTCGTCGTCGTCCGGCTCCGGCACGTCCTCGACATAGGCCAGCCGCGCGCGTTTGCGCAGGCGCATCAGCGCCTCGTTCGCCGCGATCTGGCGCAGCCATCCCCAGAACGGCGAGTCGCCACGGAAACTGTCGATGTTCTGGAAGAGCTTGAGCATGGTGTCGTGGAGGATTTCCTGGGCTTCGTCGCGGTCGCCGAGCAGTCTCAGCGCCAGCGTGTAGACGGGCCGTTCGAACAGCCGGTACAGGCGTTCGAACGCGGGCATCGAGCCGCTCCTGGCATCCGCCAGCAGCCGGCTCGGCACGTCGATGGCAAAGGTCGAATGCGCGCTCACAGTGGTCATGATGCGCCAGCTCGCCGGATGGTCGCAGTCGGATGGTCACGTTTGTGCCGGCCAGGCGTCAGTGTCGGCATCAGGGCCGTCGCAGACCGTAGGTCTGGCTGGGGTAAACTCGGCCGATCCGTGGGTGCGCGGTCGACATAACAAGGGAGAAGACCATGTCCGGTTCCACCATGCTGACGCTGTTCCTGTTCGCCTTCGCGGTGATCACCGTGCTGAAGTCGGTGACCGTGGTGCGCCAGGGCTACGAGTACACGATCGAGCGCTTTGGCCGCTACATCCGGACGTTGAACCCGGGCCTGGCTTTCATCATCCCGTGGTTCGACCGCATCGGCCGCAAGATGAACATGATGGAACAGGTGCTGGACGTGCCGTCGCAGGAAGTCATCACCAAGGACAACGCCGTGGTGAAGGTCGACGGCGTGGTGTTCTTCCAGATCCTCGACGCGGCAAAGGCGGCCTACGAGGTGGCGCAACTGGAGCTGGCCATCCTCAACCTGACCATGACCAACGTGCGTACCGTGCTCGGTGCCATGGACCTCGACGAATCGCTGAGCAAGCGCGACGAGATCAACGCCAAGCTGCTGGTGGTGGTCGACGAGGCCACACACCCCTGGGGCGTGAAGGTCAATCGCATCGAGATCAAGGACATCCAGCCGCCGCGTGACCTGATCGATTCCATGGCGCGGCAGATGAAGGCCGAGCGCGAGAAGCGTGCCGCGATCCTTGAGGCTGAAGGCGAGCGCCAGTCAGAGATCCTGCGCGCTGACGGCGACAAGCAGGCGGCGGTGCTGGAAGCCGATGGTCGTCGTGAGGCCGCGTTCCGCGACGCCGAGGCGCGCGAGCGTCTGGCCGAGGCTGAGGCCAAGGCGACGACCATGGTCAGCGAGGCCATCGCCAAGGGTGACGTGCAGGCGATCAACTACTTCGTCGCACAGAAATACGTCGAGGCGATGAAGGAGTTTGCCAAGTCGCCGAACCAGAAGCTGTTGCTGCTGCCGATGGAAACCACCGGCATCATCGGCTCGCTCGCGGGCATCACTGAAATCGCCAAGAGTCTCGGCGATGGCAAGGGCGGTGGTGCGCCGAAGCCGCCGGGTGGCAAGCCGAATCCTTTCGTCAATAACTAAGGCCGATGCTGGTCGGTCGATGATCAGGCATCACGGTGTAGTGAACAGGTGAGTCGGCAGCTTCGCTTGCCTGTAGAGAGGTAAGGAGTCAGGAAGAGCCCAGGGCTTTGAATGCTTCTGCTCTTCCTGACAGAAGGCGAAGCCTGCGACTCACTCTTCACCTCTCATTGCTCTTAACCAAGGAGACGAACATGCAGGATGTGCTCCGTTCAAGCTGGTTCTGGTGGGCGTTGGCCTTTGCCCTGTACGCGGCCGAGGCGCTGCTGCCGGGTGCCTTCATGCTGTGGCTGGGCTTCGCCGCCACCGGCGTCGCGCTGGTCACGCTGCTGGTGCCGATGGATCCCTGGATCCAGTGGTCACTGTTCAGCGTGCTGGCCGTGCTGTCGGTCTACCTCGGCTGGCGCTGGAAGAAGCGCCACGTTGAGACGCCGACCGATCAGCCGCTGCTCAACCGCCGTGCACAGCAGTATGTCGGCCGCGTGGTCACGCTGGAGTCGGCGATCGAGAACGGCCGCGGTCGCGCGCATGTTGGTGACACGCTGTGGTCGGTGACCGGTCCGGACGCGCCGACCGGTTCCCGCGTTCGCATCATTGGCGTCGACGGTTCGCGGTTCGAGGTCGAGCCAGAGGCCGTCTGACCGTCCACATATAACCGCCCGGGAGCCGTGCGCCGCCCCGGGCGGAATCCGGCGCCGGCATCTGCGATAATCGCCGCCCTCGCAGCCCAGTCCGGACGCCGCATGACCCAGAAGACCATCCTCAACGATGCCCATCGCCGTCTCGGCGCGCGCATGGTGGATTTCGGCGGCTGGGACATGCCGTTGAACTATGGTTCGCAGATCGACGAGCACCACCAGGTGCGCCGTGATGCCGGCATGTTCGACGTCTCGCACATGACGGTCGTGGATCTGGGCGGTGAACGCTGCCGTGATTTCCTGCGCCATCTCGTCGCCAACGACATCGACAAGCTGAAAGCCGACGGTCGTGCGCTGTACACCTGCATGCTCAATGCCGATGGCGGTGTGATCGACGACCTGATCGTCTACCGCCGGGGCGACAATGACTGGCGCCTGGTGGTGAATGCGGCGACGCGCGACAAGGACCTGGCCTGGATTGCCGGGCAGGCGGCAGCCTTCGACGTGGTCGTGATGGAGCGCCCGGAGCTCGCGATGATCGCGGTGCAGGGGCCGAATGCGCGCGAGAAAGCGCTGTCGGTGCTGCCGGACACCGAGCGCGCCGCCGTCGAGGCGCTGCCACGTTTCGCCGCACACGGTTTCGGCGACTGGTTTGTCGCGCGCACCGGCTACACCGGCGAGGATGGTTTCGAAATCGTGCTGCCGGAGAGTGAAGCCGAAGCCTTCTGGCAGGCGCTGCTGGATGCGGGCGTGCAGCCTGCTGGCTTGGGCGCCCGCGACACGCTGCGACTCGAAGCCGGCATGAATCTCTACGGCCAGGACATGGACGAAAGCACCACGCCGCTTGAAGCCGCATTGGCGTGGACGGTTGCCTGGGAGCCCGCGGATCGCGACTTCATCGGACGTGCCGCGCTGGACGCGCAGAAAGATGCTGGCGTACCGCGTCGCATGGTCGCTTTGGTGATGGACGAGCGCGGCGTGTTGCGCCACGGTCAGCGGGTCATCACCGATGCCGGCGATGGCGAAATATTGAGCGGCAGTTTCTCGCCGACCATCGGCAAGGCCATCGCTTTCGCGCGCGTGCCAGCGGCGGCCGGCAACGACCTGAAAGTCGATATCCGCGGACGCGAACTGCCGCTGCGTCGGGTCAAGGCACCGTTTGTTCGTGACGGCAAGGCCTGCGACGGCATCGTCGACGCCTGAGTTTTCCCCGGTCGCGTCACGGCGCCGCCCCCGGACACTGTTGTAAAATCCCCGCGTCGCCGTGGCGGCGCCTTTTCGCACAGGACATTCCCATGAACGAAATCCCCGGCGATCTGAAATTCCTGAAGTCCCACGAGTGGGCACGGGTCGAGGACAACGGCCACATCACCGTCGGCATTTCCGACCATGCCCAGGGCCTGCTTGGCGATCTGGTGTTCGTCGAGCTGCCGGAAGTCGGTGATGACGTCGAGGCTGGCAACGGCTGCGCCGTGGTCGAGTCGGTGAAGGCGGCCTCCGACGTCTACGCACCGGTCAGCGGCACCATCGTCGCGATCAACGAAGCACTGGCCGACAGCCCCGAGACCATCAACGACGATGCCTTCGGCGAGGGCTGGATCTTCGTGATCGAGCCGTCCAACGCCGCCGAGCTGGAAGAGCTGCTGAGTCCCGAGGACTACGCTGCCCAGGTCGAGGACGAAGAGCACTGAGTCCACTGGCCGTCCGTTCGGGCGGCTGACACCGGTCTTGCGTCCGGCTGGCCGTTGCGTCGGTCGCCGCTGATCCTTCCTTGCCACACCGTCGCCCCCGATACCGGGTTTGACCGAACACAACGTCCTGGATTGCGCCATGCCTTTCATCCCGCACAGCGAAGCCGATGTCCGCAGCATGCTTGCCGCCATTGGCGTCGACAGCATCGAGGACCTTTTCGACGAGATTCCCGAGTCGCTGAAGATCGGCGAGCTGTCGAAGGTGCCTGACGCGATGAACGAGATGGCGCTGAGTCGCCTGATGCGCGAGCGTGCGCGGCAGGATGAGGTCGAGCTGAACTTCGCCGGCGCCGGTGCCTACGAGCATCACATCCCTGCGGCGGTCTGGCAGATCGTCACTCGTGGCGAGTTCTATTCGGCCTACACGCCGTACCAGGCCGAGGCCAGCCAAGGCACGCTGCAACTCATCTACGAATACCAGACCATGATGGCGCGACTGACCGGCATGGCGGTCAGCAATGCCTCCATGTACGACGGTGCGTCGGCGCTGGCCGAAGCCGTGCTGATGGCCGAGCGCGGCACGCGCAAGGGACCGAAGCGCGTTCTGATTCCCGAGTCGGTGCATCCGGCCTACCGCAAGACGGTGAAGACGATTGTCGCCGCGCAGGGCATCGAGGTGGTCGAGCTGCCGTGCCCGGATGGCTTCCTCGATCCGAACGGCAGCGGTCCGAACAGCCTGGGTGAATTCGCCGACACGCCGTTCACCGCGTTGGTGATCCCGCAGCCGAACTTCTTCGGCCAGCTGGAGGAAGTCGACGCGCTGACTGCCTGGGCACATGCACGTGGCGCGCTGGTGATCGGCGTGGTCAATCCGACTTCGCTGGCGCTGCTGAAGCCGCCGGGCGAGTGGGGCGAAGGTGCGGGTGAAGTGCGCGGTGCGGACATCGTCTGCGGCGATGGCCAGCCGCTGGGCGTGCCATTGTCGTCGGGTGGTCCGTACTTCGGCTTCCTCTGCTGCACCGAAGCGTTGGTCCGGCAGATGCCGGGACGCATCGTCGGTCGCACGCTGGATCTCGACGGCAAGGAAGGTTTCGCACTGACCCTGCAGGCGCGCGAGCAGCACATCCGTCGCGCCAAGGCGACGTCGAACATCTGCACCAACCAGGGTTTGCTGGTTACGGCGGCCACCATCTACATGGCGCTGCTTGGGCCGGAAGGCCTGCGACGCGTCGCCACGGCATCGGCAAACGGGCAGCGTGCGCTGGCAAAGCGACTGCTGGCGATTCCCGGCGTCGAGCCGCTGTTCCCGCAGCGTGCCGGATTCCACGAACTGGCCGTTCGACTGCCGAAGCCGGCGGCGGAAGTGATCCAAACGCTGGCTGCCCAGCGCATCGTTGCCGGCGTCGATCTCGGTGACGAATTTCCGGATCTAGAAAACGGCCTGCTGGTCTGCGTCACCGAAACCAAGACGGCTGCCGATCTCGATCACTTCGCCAAGGCTTTGGCTGCCGCCATCGCTTGATGTGTTGGCAACGATCGGCGTCGAACGCGTCGCGTCGTTGTTCGGACGAATCACCGTGACTGTCTTTCGCAGGTACAAAAAGCTGCGCACTTTCCGTTGTGCGACGCCAGAAAGCGCGACGTATTCCTGTCGATCCTGATTTTTTTTTTCGACCTTGTCTTTGACCATGGTCGAGCTTCTGTCGTCGCAGTTGTTTGTCGCGCGTTTTCTTCATTCGACGAACTGCGTTGTTGACACGCGATGACACGCAGCGCTGCAAGCCGCGTGTTTGCTCGTTTTTTCAACACGACATTGGTCACGGCGCAGATCTTTTCGCAGTCACAGGGGATGCAAAAAATAGTCGTCGATGCGGCAGGCGGAAACCTGTCGCGAATGTCGTCGACGAACGCGCCCGCAAACCTAGATGACGCAGGCGTCGCAATGTGTTGACAGTGGCATGACGCGTGATTAGCGTTCGCTCAACTTCTGTCGTCAACTTGCTATGGCGAATCGCAACGAGAAAGGCACGACCCTGCTTCGCGGCAAACGAACCGCGACACAATCCTTCTCTCACTTCGATTCACGGCCATGTTCCGAAAGCAGCGCCGACGACCGCCCGATTTTTCTTTTTCGTGACGCCCGCGCCGACAAGGCAGCGGGCGTTGTTGTTTCAGAGTGTTCTGTTTCGATGTCCGCAGTGGATCTGGATCGCTGCGGCGCAATCGCACGTCATGGGATGGCTTCCGTGGCGGCGCTCGATGATCGAAATCCGTTCTTGCGACGGGTTGATCGTCGGGAAGGGTCGGGCGGCGCGAAAGCGTCCGGCCGGCACGCTTGTACTGGGCTGTACCTGTACCTGGCCATTTGACGAGGAGTGATACCAACCATGGCTGTGAAGAAAGCAACCAAGAAGGCCGCTGCCAAGAAGGCAGTGAAGAAGGCAACCGCCAAGAAACCGGCAGCCAAGAAGGCCGCCAAGAAGGCGACCAAGAAAGCCGCCAAGAAGGTAGCGAAGAAGGCGCCGGCCAAGAAGGCCGCGAAGAAAGCCACCAAGAAGGTAGCGAAGAAAGCCACCGCCAAGAAGGCAACCAAGAAAGCGGCCAAGAAGGCCACGAAGAAGGTAGCCAAGAAGGCAACGGCGAAGAAGAAGGTCGCCAAGAAGTCCACGGCGAAGAAGCCGGCGGCCAAGAAGGCCGCGAAGAAGACCGCCAAGAAGGCTGTCGCCAAGAAGAAGGCCGCCAAGAAAGCCACCAAAAAGGTAGCGAAGAAGGCGACCAAGAAGGCCGCCAAGAAAGTAGCGAAGAAGGCGACCAAGAAAGCAACCAAGAAAGTTGCAAAAAAAACTGCCAAGAAAGCCACCAAGAAGGTAGCGAAGAAGGCGACCAAGAAGGCCGCCAAGAAGGTAGCAAAGAAGGCGGCCAAGAAGCCTGCTGCGAAGAAGGCCGCAAAGAAGCCGGCAGCCAAGCGCAAGTCGTCCAGCCGCAAGAAGAAGGCGGCACCGGCAATGCCGGCCGCACCGGTCGCACCGGTGATGTGACGTTCCGGGCCATGGTGGTTGCTGCCAGGCGTCATTGCCTGACAGCAACCCACCGGTCGCCAACGCAGCGGCCGGTTTGTGCAGCATCCACTGCCGACGTGGCCCGCCTCGATGTCCGAGTTCTGCGACCCCGGTCGCGAGTCAGCGCCCTCCCGCTGTACGCCCAGGCAGCGGGAGGGCTTTTATCCCTGTCGGCATCCTGTTTGACGCAGAGACTTCGGCGTAGCAGCCCATGGTCTTTGATGGCTGCTACCTTTCGTACCCGGTCCTGACCGATTCGGTGGTGGCCTGCTACGATTCGCGCTAGTCGTGGACGGAGGCCGGGGTGGACGACGTATCCGATAACTTCCCACTGCTCGACCTCGTGACCTTCACGGCGGTCACCGGCAGTGATGGCCTTTCGGCGAGTGCCGAATGAACACCGACGTCGAGGCAGCGCCGTCGACAAGCGGTGCCGGTGTGGCGGGCGTCCTCAAGGCCCTGTCCATCGGTGTCGGCGCGTTGGTGAATGCCGAGAGTCTTGCCGATGCGATGCCGGAATTGCTGCGTCGCCTCGGCAAGTCCGTGGGGGTGAGTCGAGCCTACCTTTTCGAGGTCGAAGAGCACCCCGAGAAGGGTCAACTGATCTGGCAACGCTTCGAGTGGTGTGCTGAGGGTGTGCAGGCGGAGATCAACAACCCGGCCTTGCAAGGCTCCCGCCTCGTCGACCTTGGTTTCAAGCGCTGGCAGCAACTGATGGAAGTCGGGCTGCCGGTACATGGTGCGGTTCAGGATTTTCCGGAATCCGAGCGCGTCCTGCTGCAAACGCAGGGCATCCAGTCGTTGGCCTGTCTGCCGGTTCACGCGGACGGTCGTTTGACCGGCTTCATCGGGTTCGACGATTGCTTGCGTGCCCGTGTTTGGTCGCAGCCGGAACTCGATGCGCTGCGCACCGCGGCCGACCTGATCGGCGCGGCCGACCAGCGATTCCGGAGTCAGCGACAGGCCGGTGAGCGGGACCGCCTGTTCCGGATGCTGGCCGAGCAGACCAGCGACATCGTCAGCATGGGCAACGCCGGAGGGGTGCTGGCCTACGTCAGCCCTTCGATCCGCCGCTCGCTGGGGTATTCGCCCGATGAAGTCATTGGACGGACCTTCTACGACTTCCAGCACCCGGAGGATACCGAGCGCTTCAAGGCGGAACTGCGTGACCGTTCACTAGGTCGCTTGTCGGAGCGCACGTTGAGCTATCGCCTTCGGCATCGCGATGGCCATTGGGTCTGGCTGGAAACACGGGTCAATGCCACGTTTGATGATGACGGCGAGATCCTGCACTGGGTCGCTGCCAGTCGCGACATCAGCGAGCGGCGTCGTTTCGAGGAGCAGTTGGCCGGGGAGAAGGAGCGGGCGCTCGCCACGCTGGGATCAATTGCTGACGGCGTGATCGCGGTCGATGCTGCTGGTCGCGTCGAGTATCTGAATCCCGCGGCGGAAGCGACCACCGGCTTCAGCCAGAAGGAAGCGCGCGGGCGGCGTGCATACGAGGTGTTTCGCCCCGAATCGCCGCGCCCCATTCCGGCCGATGCGGCGACATTGTCCGAGGTTGCCGACTGGTATCGCGGCTTTGGTACGAGCCCGTTTTCGATCCTGTCGCGGGGCGGCCAGCAGCGGATGGTGCAGTTGTCGCTGGCGCCCATCCGGGCGGGCTCACGTGATGATCCGGCGGCAGCGCACGGTCTGGTGATGACTTTTCGTGACACATCACAGACGGCTGCGCTGTTGCGCGAACTCGCGTACCGCGCAAGCCACGACTCACTGACGGGTCTCTACAATCGCGAAGAGTTTGATCGCCAGTTGAAGCAGTTGGTACAGGACGCCGCGAGCAGCGGCAGCGAGCATGCGCTTTGCTATATCGATCTGGACCAGTTCAAGCTGATCAACGATACCTGCGGACACCGTGCCGGCGACGAGATGTTGAAGACGGTGGCAAAGGGTCTGCAGGCGAAGCTGCAGGACGCCGAGGTGTTGGCGCGACTGGGTGGCGACGAGTTTGGCGTGCTGATTCCCTATCATGGTGCCTGGGAGGCGGCGCGGCGCGCACAGGATCTGGTCGACAGTCTGTCGCGTCTTCGCTTCCAGTGGCACGACCGCCTTTTCAGTGTCTCCGGTTCGATCGGCGTGGCGCCGGTCAATCGCGAGGCCGGGGATCCCGAGTCCGTGCTGATGGCTGCGGATGCGGCCTGTTACGTTGCCAAGGAACGCGGCCGCAATCGTGTCCATGTGTTCGAGCCATCGGACGTCGACATGGCAAGGCATCAGGGCGAGATGCGCTGGATCCCGCGCCTGCACACCGCGCTGGAGGTCGATGATTTCGTCCTGTTCGCTCATGACATCGTCCCGGTGTCGGAAGGTCGGCCGAGTGGGCGGCACTTCGAGGTTCTGCTCGGACTACCCGGTGCCAGCGGCAAGCTGATCCCTCCGGGCGAGTTCCTGCCCGCGGCACAGCGATACGGTCTGATGGGACGAATCGATCGCTGGGTGGTGTCGCGGGTCATTGCCTGGATACTGGAGAGGCAGACGAGGCAGGCGCCGGAGCTTCGTATGGTGTCGGTGAACCTGTCCGGTTCGTCGATCAGCGATGGCGAGTTCCGTGACTTCCTCGAAGAACAGGTGGCACTGCTGCGACAGCCGGACTGGCTGTGCTTCGAGATCACCGAGAGCGAGGCTGTCGCCAACCTTGGCGAGGTGCGCGAGTTCATCCAGCGCATGCGTGCCTATGGTTGCCGCTTCGCGCTGGATGACTTCGGTGCCGGGCTGTCGTCATACGCCTACCTGAAGCGCCTGCCGGTGGACATTCTCAAGATCGACGGACAGTTCGTGCGCGACATTGCACAGGACCCGGTGAACTGGGCGATGGTCGAGGCGGTCTGTCACGTCGCCCGGGTGATGGGCCTGCACACCGTCGCCGAATTCGTGGAGAGCGAGGAGATCTACGATGCCTGTCGTCGAATTGGTCTGGACTATTGCCAGGGTTTCCACTTCGGCAGGCCAGTGCCTTTGGCGTCGATGACGTGATGCGCTCGTTTGACGGGTGGGCGGCGACGTCGATCTAGCGGCGACGCGCGCGCAGCTTGTCCAACTGCAGCCAGTCCTTCGACGGCAGGCCCAGCAGGCGGTCGACCACGGTGGCGAACAGGCCGGCTGGCACCGCGTTCTCGCAATTCCACAGCATGACCAGCGCCACGTCCTGCTCCGGCAGGATGCCGATCATCGCGCGGTAGCCTTCCACGGCGCCGGCGTGAAACACCATCGGTTCGCCGGCGTAGTTGTAGATACGCCAACCCAGCGCGTAGTGGGCATCGCGCAGGCGCTCGCGGCGCCACGCCGAGTTGCCGAGCTGGTCCAGCGTCTGCACGCGCGGCGTGCGGGTGACCTTGAGTACATCGGCGGGCAACGCGTCCTTGCGATGCCCGAGTTGGGCAATCGCCCAGTTGGCCATGTCGCGGACGCTGGCATTGATGCCTGCCGCCGGTGGTACGTGGTAGTAGTTCTCGTTCGGACGGACAGCTACCCAGCGTCGCGACTTGTAGACGTGCGGCCGCGCCCAACTGTCGTTGCGCTCCAGCGCATCGCGGCCAAAGGTGGCCGTATCCATGTCCAGTGGGTGGAAGATGCGCTTTTCGACCTGGTGCGAATAGAAGTCACCGGTGACGGAGAACACCATGTCGCCAATCAGGCTGAAGGCGATGTTCTGATAGCTGTAGCAGTCGCCGGGATCACAGAGTGGCAGCACCTTGGACAGTTGTCCCACCAGCAGCGGATAGGGAACGGCTTCCTCGAGCTTGCGGTCGTAGGTATTGAAAGGCAGGCCGACGCGGTGACTGAGGATGTCCTCGACGGTGACATTGGCCGCCGCCTGTGCGCTCTTCAGTCGGAATGCCGGAAGGAACTCGCTGATGCGGTCGTCCCATGACAGCACGCCTTCGTCGACCAGCATGGCCGCCAGTGTGCCGGCGAAGGCCTTGGACAGTGATGCGATGCGGAACACCGTGTCCGGCTGCACCCGGTCGCCGCTGCCGATGCGGGTCTCGCCGTAGCCTTCAGCCATTACGACACGGTCGCCGTGCACCAACGCCACGGAAAGCCCGGTGACGCGGCCGTCGCGGATCACCCGTGGCGACAGCTTGATGATGGCCTGCTGCGCGGCGGCAATGTCAGGTTTTCTTGCGGCCATGCCCAGCGCGGGCAGCAGCAGGATGGTCAGGGCGGCTGCCGTCACAATGCGGTGGAAGGAGCGTCTTTCTGTCATCGGCCTTGCGGGCTGGGTATGCTTGCGGAATCGTGGGCTTGTGACCGCAAAGTGTAGCGCGGCGTTCCCTTGCCCCGGACGGGTGTCTTCAACAACAGGAGAGCAACATGGGTTCCTTTGTGGTTCTGATCATCCTGGCCGTGGTGCTGGGTGGATGGGGCGTTGGCATCTACAACGGCCTGATCACCGCGCGCAACGCCTACAAGAACGCCTTCGCGCAGATTGACGTGCAGCTGACCCGGCGTCACGACCTGATCCCGAACCTGGTCGAGACCGCCAAGGGCTACATGAAGCACGAGCGCGAAACCCTGGAAGCGGTGATCCAGGCGCGTAACGGTGCGGTGGCAGCGCAGCAGGCGGCAGCCGGAAATCCCGGTGATGCCGCGGCCATGCAGAAGCTGGCCGGCGCCGAGAACATGCTGACCCAGACCCTGGGTCGCCTGTTCGCCTTGTCCGAGGCCTACCCGGACCTCAAGGCCAACCAGAACATGATGCAGTTGAGCGAGGAGCTGACCAGCACCGAGAACAAGGTGGCCTTTGCCCGACAGGCCTTCAACGACATGGTGATGGCCTACAACAACCGCCGCGAGGTGTTCCCGTCCAGCCTGATCGCCGGCATGTTCAACTTCCAGCCGGCCAACCTGCTGGAGATAGAGGACCCGGCCAAGCGCGAAGTGCCGAAGGTCGACTTCAGCTGATCGCGGAGCTTGCCATCAGCAGCGGCGTGGCCTGTGGGCCGCGCCGCCCTACGGAGCCGTGCGCATGAACTTCTTCGAGCGCCAGAACCGCTCACGCAAGCAGTCGAAACGCCTGGTGCTGCTGTTCGCCCTGGCGGTGCTGGCCATTGTTGCAGCGGTGGACCTCATCATCCTGGCCACCGCCGGACCGCGTTTCGACCTGATCGTTCTGGCCTCGATCGGCACGCTGGCGGTGATAGGCATCAGCTCGCTGGTGAAGATCAGCCTGTTGCGCGCCGGCGGCAGTACCGTGGCACAGCAGATGGGCGCCATCCCGGTGCCCGAGGACACGCCGGATTTCCACCTGCGTCGCCTGCGCAACGTGGTGGAGGAAATCGCCATCGCCTCCGGCGTGCCCATGCCCGACCTGTACCTGATGGAAGGCGAGCCCGGCATCAATGCCTTCGCCGCCGGCTACTCGCCCAGCGACGCGGCGGTCTGCGTCACCCGCGGCGCGCTGGAGAAGCTCAACCGCGAAGAGCTGCAGGGCGTGATCGCCCACGAGTTCAGCCACATCCTCAACGGCGACATGCGCCTCAACATCCGGCTGATGGGCCTGCTGTTCGGCATTCTCGTTCTGGCCATTATCGGCCGTCGCGTGCTGATCCACGGGCGCGGCGTGCGCAGCAAGGATGGCGCGCCGGTGTTCCTGATCGCGCTGGCGCTGATGGTGCTGGGCTATGCCGGCGTGTTCTTCGGGCGATTGATCAAGGCCGGTGTCAGCCGACAACGTGAATACCTGGCCGATGCTTCGGCCGTGCAGTTTACCCGGCAGAGCAGCGGCATCGCCGGTGCGCTGAAGAAGATCGCCGGCATCCAGGAGGGTTCGAAGCTGCAAGCGGCTGACGGCGAGGAAGTCAGCCACATGCTGTTTGGCGACGGCGTCGGTTATTCCTCACTGTTTGCCACGCATCCACCGCTGCTGGCGCGTATCCAGGCACTGGATCCCAGCTTCAAACCGGACGATGTGCGAGGCCTGCGCCAGCGATTTGCCGCAGCGCCGCCGTCGGGTCTCGATGAAGACCTGGCGATGGGCTTTGCCTCAGACGGTCGCACGGCGATGCCGGGGATCGGCAACGAGGTGCAGATTGATGCCGACCATGTGGCTGACCAGGTCGCCGAACCGGCTGTTGATGATTTCCAGCGTGCCGGCGGCATTCTCGCCGCGCTGCCAGCGCCGCTACGCCGTGCCGCCGAGTCGCGCGAACTGGCCATGCCGCTGGTGCTGTCGTTGTTGCTGGACAGCGACGATGGCATTCGGCAATCACAGATGGCGGCGATTGCCGCCGAGCTGGGTCCACGCGAGTCCGAACGCACCTCGGCGATGCATGCCGACCTGGTTGGCCTGCACCCGATGCAGCGCATGCCGCTGGCAGCGCTGGCCTTTCCGCGTCTGCGCCGCGAGCCTCGGCCCACGCTGCTGCGCTTCATTTCGGTGATCGAGACACTGGTGCATGCCGATGGCGAGGTCCAGCCGTTCGAATACTGCCTGTCCAAGCTGCTGCAGGCGCAGGTCTGGGAAGCGCTGGATCCCGCGCGACGCCAACCGCGCGGCAGCGATCGCCTGCATTCATTGCGCGATCAGGCCGCCGCGCTGTTGTCGGTGCTGGCCAAGGTGGGTCACAACGACGCCATGCAGGCCCAGCGTGCGTTCTCGGCTGCCTGGGAGCACCTGTTTCCTGGTAGCGCCGAGCGCTACGCGCCGCCGGCGGATTGGCGTCATGCGCTGGATGAAGCCCTGCTGCGACTGGACAGACTGCAACCTTCGCCGAAGCAGCTTTTGATCGAAGCCTTGACGGTGGCGATCAGCCAGGATGGCCGGGTCAGCGTGGCCGAAGCCGAACTGCTGCGCACTACCTGCGCCTGCCTGCATTGCCCGCTGCCGCCGATGCTGGAACGCTGATCCGGCGCGGTCCTTGTGGCGGGGAAAACGACAGGTTTGCTATGCCGCTTCCGCGTTTGCGGTCGCCTCTTCGCTGAGTGAGAGCTCGCCACGGATCATTGCCGCGGCTCGCTCTGCGATCATCATCACCGGTGCATTGGTGTTGCCGCCGATCAGCTTGGGCATCACCGAGCCATCAACCACGCGCAGGCCATCAACGCCGCGCACGCGAAGTTGCGGATCGACCACGGCCTCGCCATCACTGCCCATGCGGCAGGTGCCGATCGGGTGGTAGATGGTCTCCGCCTTGCGGCGGATGAAGTCGCTGAGCTGTGCCTGCGACGTGAGTTCGTCGCCGGGGAAGATTTCCGGCCCGCGATAGGGCGCGAAGGCCGGCTGCGCGAAGATCTCGCGCGAGACGCGAAGCGCTTCCAGCAGGCGTTCCAGGTCGCGGCCTTCGGGATCACTCAGGTAGTTGGCGTGGATGCCGATCTTCTGGTCCGGCGCCGCGGTCTTCAGGTACAGGTGGCCACGCGAGTACGGGCGCAACTGGCAGGCGTGCAGGGTGTAGCCGTTGCCCTTCATGCGCTGGCGACCGTGGTCGTCGAGCATGGCCGGCACGAAGTGGAATTGCAGGTCAGGACGCTCGTCCTCGGCCAGTCGCGAACGCAGGAAGCCGCCGGTTTCGGCGATGTTCGAGGTGCCGGCACCGCGTCGGAACAGGTAGTAGTTGAAGGCGACCAAGACATCGCTGATGCGGTCATAGGTGATGTTGCGGGTGCAGCGCTGCAGCGTGCAGACGTCGAGATGATCCTGCAGGTTGGCGCCGACGCCGGGCAGGTCAGACAACACGTCAAGCCCGTGTTCGCGCAGGTGATCCGCCGGGCCGATGCCGGACAGCATCAGTAGTTGTGGCGAATTCAGCGCGCCGCCGGCCAGCAGCACTTCGCGTTCCACGCCTTCGCAGCAGGGCTTGCCGTTGTGCCGGTAGTGCACGGCCGTGACGCGGCCGTTCTCGATCTTGAGTTTGGTGACCAGCGCGCCGGTGATGATTTTCAGGTTCTTCCGTTCGCGCACCGGGTCGAGGTAGGCCACGGCGCTGGAGCAGCGCGCGCCGTCCTTCTGTGTGACCTGGTAGTAGCCGAAGCCGGCCTGCTTCGCGCCGTTGAAGTCGTCGTTCTGCGGGAAGCCGGCTTCGCGGGTGGCCTGCAGGAAGACGTCGGACAGCGGGTTGTGATGGCGCAGGTCGCTGACGCCGAGCGGACCATCCGCACCGTGGAACTCGCTGCTGCCGCGCTGGTTGTTCTCGGACTGGCGGAACCATGGCAGGCAGTCGTTCCAGCCCCAGCCCTGCGCGCCGAGTGCTGCCCACTCGTCGTAGTCGCGGTGGTTGCCGCGCACGTAGCACATGGCGTTGATCGAGCTGGAGCCACCGAGCACCTTGCCGCGCGGCCACCATAGCTGGCGATCCTTGAGGTTGGGCTCGGCGTCGGTGTTGTAGTCCCAGTTCACGCCCTTGCGGTTGACCAGCTTGGCGATGCCGGCCGGCATGTGGATGAACGGGTGCCAGTCGCGCGGGCCGGCTTCCAGCAGCAGCACGCGCACGTCGGGATCGGCGCTGAGCCGGTTGGCGAGCACGCAGCCGGCGGAACCGGCGCCGACGATGATGTAGTCGTACATGGGCTTCCAGGAATGGCGCTGCCGGGGCGTCGGAAGAGCGCGGGCGCGGGCGCGGTGGGAGTCGCGCGACGGCAGTCGATGCCCCACCGTATGTGCTGGACTTAGAGCAATTGCTCCAAACGCCTGCGAGCACCGAAGCGCAACGGCGGTCCTGCGGGCGGCGTCACGGATCGGCTACTCTTTGGCGAAGAATCGAGCGTCGCACTGGCGTCGAGAGGAGCATTGATGAGCGCCGACAAGCAGCTGATCGACGACGCAGGAAAGGATGACTGGCATCGCTGGCTGCAGGTGACGCCGGGCGAATGGCGTCCGCTGGCGATTTCGTTTCTCTATTTCTTCTTCGTGCTGGCCGCCTACTACGTGATCCGTCCGGTGCGCGACCAACTGTCGGCGGCAGTGGGGTCCACACAGCTCCCCTGGTTCTATGCCGCCACCTTCATCGCCACGCTGCTGTTGACGCCGCTGTTCGCCTGGCTGGCCGGCCGCTATCCGCGACGGATCATGGTGCCGCTGGTCTACCTGTTCTTCATCGGCTGCCTGCTGGCCTTCGTGCCGCTGTTCACGCAGAGCGGCCTGCTCAGTCCGCGAATGCTGGGCACGCTGTTCTTTGTGTGGGTCAGCGTGTTCAACCTGTTCGTGGTGTCGGTGTTCTGGAGCTTCATGGCCGATGTCTGGGACATGAGCCAGGCGCGGCGGCTGTTCCCGGTCATCGCGCTGGGCGGCACGGTAGGTGCCATTGCCGGCCCAGCCCTGACCCGCACACTGGCTTCGGTGATCGGCGTGGCGCCGCTGCTGGTGGTGTCTGCCGGACTGCTCGGCGCGGCCCTGGTTTGCGTGATCCTGCTGGGTCGCTGGTCCAGTGCCCGGCATGCACCGGGCACCAGCGCGGCG
>JAWLAW010000020.1:0-45941 GCA_041395265.1 Lysobacteraceae bacterium | reverse complement strand
CTTGATCAGCGCCTGGCCCGGCGTCAGGCTCTTCGCCACTTCCTGGCCGACCGCGCGCTGCTTGATGCGTTGGGTCAGCGCCTGCACCACCGGCAAGGCCACATCGGCCTCCAGCAAGGCGATGCGGACTTCGCGCAGGGCATCACGGATGTTGCTGTCACTCAACCGCCCGCGACCACGCAGGGTCTGGACGGTAGATGACAGGCGCTGGGTCAGGGATTCGAACATCGATTCAATCTGGCTGGGGAAACCGGGCCGGCGATTATAGCGTCTACGCCACCGTGACCGGGACGGGCGAACGCGCGGCATTCCGGACGCCCGCTTGCCTGTGCGAAACTGAGCGGATGTTTGCCCTTTCACTCGCTGCGCTGATCGCCTACGCCGTCGCCATTGCCCTGCTGGGCGGCTGGCGCTCGGGTGATACTGTCGCTGACGAACTTGGCGGTCCGCGACGCCTGGGACCGCTGGTCGGCACGCTGGGCGCGCTGCTTCACCTCGCAGCCCACGGCTGGACCTGGCATCGCATTGGCGGACCGGACATCCACGTCATCGCCGCGTTGTCGCTGGTCAGTGCGGGCATGGCGCTGGTCACCAGCGCGGTGGCCTGGGGACGGCATTTCCAACTGCTGGGCATGGTGGTCTATCCGATCGCCGCGCTGGGCGTGCTGGCCTACGGCCTGTTCGGCATCCACGCGCCGGAGAACATGAGCTGGCCGGTTCAACTGCACGCCGGACTGGCGCTGCTGGCCTACGCCATGCTGGCGGTCGCCGCGCTGCTTGCCGTGCTGCTATGGCGCCAGGAGCAGGCGCTGCGGCACCACGAATTGCGCACCCTGATGCGCCGTTTCCCGCCGCTGACGCTGCTGGAATCATTGATGTTCCGGCTGATCGCCGCCGGTTTCGTGGTGCTGACGCTGGCGCTGTTGAGCGGCGTGCTGTTCGTCGACAACCTGTTCGCCCAGCACCTGGTGCACAAGACCGTGCTATCGCTGCTGGCATGGCTGGCGTTTGGCGTGCTGCTGTTCGGTCGCTGGCGCTTCGGCTGGCGCGGGAAACGCGCCGTGCGCTGGACACTACTCGCCATGTTGCTGCTTTTGCTGGCATTCTTCGGCAGCAAATTCGTGCTGGAAGTGTTGCTGCAGCGCGGCTGACCGTTCAAAAGGGCTGTATCGAATGGATTCGTTGGGCAATGAACGTCGACGTTTTCGCCGCTTTCCGGTGGAAGGCAGCGTGCGCCTATACTCGCCCAGGGCGATGTGGACCTGCGAGCTGGTCGACCTCTGCCTGCAGGGCTGCCTGATCACCCGACCGGAAGAGTTCGACGGCAGCCACGGCGACAACTACCGCGTGGACATCCGCCTCGCCGGTGGCGTGATGATCGGCATGTCCTGCCGTCTGGCGCGTCCGTTCGACGACCGACTCGCCTTTTCCTGCCAGAAGATCGACCTCGACAGCTTCACCAAACTGAAGCGCCTCGTCGAGATCAACCTGGGCAACGCCGAAGTGCTGTACCGCGAACTCGGTGAGCTGATCGACGCCTGACGGCCGCCGGTGTCAGAAAGCGGCTTCCAACGCTTCCGCCAGTCGCTCCACGCCAATCACCTCGATGCCACCGACCTTGCCGGACTTCGGCGCGTTGGCCTTGGGCACGATGGCGCGTTCGAAACCATGGGTGGCGGCTTCCTTCAGACGTTCCTCGCCGTTCGGCACCGGGCGGATTTCACCGGAGAGACCAACCTCGCCGAAGGCCACGGTGCGCCGCGCCAGTGGCTGATCGCGCAAGGACCCCAGCACGGCCAGCAACACCGGCAGGTCGGCGGCGGTTTCCTGCACGCGGATGCCGCCGACCACGTTGACGAAGACGTCCTGATCGCTGACGGAAATGCCGCCGTGGCGGTGCAGCACTGCCAGCTGCAGCGCCAACCGGTTCTGCTCGAAACCGACCGCGACGCGGCGCGGATTCGACAGCGGTGAGGAATCCACCAATGCCTGCACCTCGACCAGCAGCGGCCGCGTGCCTTCGCGGGTCACCATCACGCAGCTGCCGGGCGTGGTTTCCGGCTTGCCGGAGAGGAAGATCGCCGACGGATTCGACACCTCGCGAAGGCCGCTCTCGGTCATCGCGAACACGCCCAGCTCGTTGACCGCGCCGAAGCGGTTCTTGAAGGCGCGCAGCACGCGGAAACGACTGCCGGATTCACCCTCGAAATACAGCACGGCGTCGACCATGTGCTCCAGCACGCGCGGACCGGCGATGCCGCCTTCCTTGGTGACGTGGCCGACCAGGAACAGGCTGGTCGCGGTCTGCTTGGCGAAGCGCGTCAGTCGCGCCGCCGATTCGCGCACCTGGCTGACCGATCCGGGCGCGGCCGTCAGCTCCTCGCTGTAGATGGTCTGGATCGAGTCGATCACGGCCAAAGCGGGCTTGCTGGCCTGCAGCTGGTCGATGATGCGCTCCACGCAGGTTTCGGCCAGCGCCTCGATGCGCCCGAGCTCAAGCCCGAGGCGACTGCCGCGCGAGGCGATCTGCGCCAGGCTTTCCTCGCCGCTGACGTACAGGCCCGGCAGGTCGCCGGCGAGCTTCGACACCGTCTGCAGCAGCAGAGTGGATTTGCCGATGCCCGGATCACCACCCACCAGCACCACCGAACCGCGCACCAGTCCGCCACCGAGTACGCGATCCAGCTCGCCGATGCCGATGGACACGCGTTCGGCCTGCTCACCGGAAACCTCGGCCAGCTTGACCGGCGTCGGCCGCTCGTCCTTGCCGGCGTAGCCGCTGCGCGCACGCGCAACCGACGGCCCCTTGTCGACGCGGAACTCGCTGAGCGTGTTCCATGCGCCGCAGTCCGCGCACTGCCCCTGCCACTTGCTGTGCTCGCCGCCACAGTCGCTGCACACGTACATGCTGCGGGTCTTTGCCATGATGCTGCCTGTCCAGGGTCAATGGCATAGAGTATCCACTCGCCATCGCATCCGCTGAGACGCCATGTACGCGAAAGCCCTGCTGCTCGCCCTGCTCACCCAGATTCTGCTGACCATCGTGCTGTACCTTCGCCTGGCCATTGTCAAAGCGCGCGCGGTGAAGGCCGGACAGACCGACGAGACACGTCGCGCGCTGCATGCCGATGCCTGGCCGGAGCCGGTGCAGCAGGTGAACAACTGCATCCGCAACCAGTTCGAGGTGCCGGTGCTGTTCCATGTGTCGGGATTGATGCTCTGGCAACTGGGACAGACCGGCCCCGCCGTTGCCATCGTTGCCTGGCTGTTCGTGTTGAGTCGCATCCTGCACGCCCGCGAGCATTGCGGTCGCAACCATGTGCCGATGCGGCGACGGCTTTTCATGTTCGGCTGCCTGATGGTGCTGCTGCTGACTCTGGGCGCGGCTTTCGCGGTCATCACCGGCTGAACTGCCATGCCCTTCACACCCCTGCACATGGGCCCCGGCATGGCCGTCAAGGTGATGCTGGGGCGTCGCTTCAGCCTGGTGGCCTTCGGCGTGTCGCAGATTCTGATCGACATCGAACCGCTGGTTCGCATCATCCGCGGTGACGCCCTTCTCCACGGACCGACGCATACCTATCTCGGCGCGATTCCGATCGCGATACTGGCGATGCCACTGGCGCACTGGCTGTATCCGTGGCTGGCGCGTTTCTCGAATCATCAACTGTCGGCGCATCGGCTCGACTGGCTGCGCGTCGCACCAAAGGCCGGCTGGTCGGCGATTGCCGCTGGCTGCCTGGTTGGCACGCTGAGCCATGTGCTTCTCGACAGCATCATGCACAGCGACATGCACCCCCTGGCACCGTTTGCTGACGGCAATGCGCTGCTGCGTGCGCTGTCACTGGGCGCGCTGCATCTGGGCTGCCTGGTGAGCGGCATCATCGGCGTGCTGGCCTGGGTGGTCTGGCGTTTCCTCAATCGCCATCGCCGGGCGTCCCGGCAGCATGACTGATGTCACGGATGACCTCTGGCGCTGCAACTTTCCGGCGTGTCGGCGCATCGTAGTCAGCAAGGGAGGCAACTGACACGGACGACGGGGTGGCGCCGTCCACGACACGCATCGTGAGGTATGCCATGAAAGCCGCCGTCCGTTCCGCCGACAACGACAACTTGCAGAGCGACACCATCGAGCTCCGCCTCGAAGGTGCCGAACTCGAACCCTTCCGGCAGGCCTGGGCCGCACACCGCGACAGCGGGTCGCGGTCGACCCTGTGCAGTCAAACGCTACTGGACAGCGCCCACTGTTTTGCTACCGTCGACCTGGATCGCCTGCCGCCGTTCGTGCGCCAGCGCCTCGATGCCATACCGCAGCTCATCGCGTTGATTGGCGACCGCGACTGGCGGCTGGGTGACGATGCGCGCACCGACCTTCTGGCCGCGCTGCACTACTTCGTCGATCCCGACGACCTGATCCCCGACCAGCAGCCGCGCTACGGCCTGCTCGACGACGCACTGGTGATCGACATCGCCATCCGTGCGCGCCATCACGAGTGGCTGGCCTGGCACGAGTTCGACCGCTTCCGTCGTGAGCTTCGCGCGAGGGGCGACTTCCGCCCGCTGGATCGAGAGCAATGGCTGGCCGCGCGGCGCGAACTGCTGGAAACCGGTATGCGCCGGCGTCCCACGCTGCGTTATGACGATGGCCTCTCCGCCGATCGCTTCCACCGCGAGCGCCACAGCTACGTCAACGGACAGGACGGGGACGCACCGTTCGGCATCCACTGATCGCAGTGGCGGCGCTGCCGCCACCGGCAGGACAGTACCGCGAGGCAAGACAAACGACCGCACCCCATTCGCGTCACCCGTGTTGAAAGATCGCGCTAGACTGTGATCGCCATCACAGACGAGGGGAAGCGGATGGATGTCGCAACCGGGGCAGGCACGGGCGGCGTCACGCGCCGGCAACTGCTGCGCATGATCGGCCTCGGCGCCGGCAGCGCGGTGATGTACCAGGCCATGACCAGCCTCGGGCTGGCCGCGGAATCGGGCTACAGCGGGCCACCGCAGATCGGCCAGGCGCCGCCCGGCGCCAGCGTACTGATCCTCGGTGCCGGCATCGCCGGCATGGTAGCGGCGATGGAGCTGCGCGACGCCGGCTACACCGTCCAGGTTCTCGAGTTCAACGACCGCCCCGGCGGTCGCAACTGGACCCTTCGCGGCGGCGACCGCTACACCGAGCTCGGCGGCGAAACACAGACCTGCGGGTTCGACGAAGGCCAGTATTTCAACCCCGGCCCGTGGCGGCTGCCCTACCACCACCACGGCATCCTGCATTACTGCAAGCGGCTGGGCGTGGCGCTGGAGAACTTTGTCCAGATCAACCACAACGCCTTCCTGCACAGCCAGAACGCCTTTGGCGGCAAGCCGCAGCGCTATCGCCCGATCCAGGCCGACTACCACGGCCATGTCGCCGAGCTGCTGTCCAAGGCGGCACAAGGCGGCGGCATCGACCAACTGGTCAGCGAACAGGACAAGCAGATCCTGCTGGCCTCGCTGCAGTGGTGGGGAGCGCTGGACAACGACTATCGCTACGTCGCCAGCCACGACAGCAGTGATCGTCGCGGCTTTGCCAGGGATCCGGGCGGTGGCATTGGTGGCAAGCCCGAATTCTCGCAACCGCTGAAACTCGATGACCTGCTGCGTTCCGGCCTGTGGGGCAACCTGCCGCTTGGCGCGCTCTACGACATGCAGACCACCCTGATGCAGCCAGTGGGCGGCATGGGCCGTATCGGCGAAGCCTTCGGCCGCGAACTCGGCTCGCTGATCCGCTACCGGTGCAAGGTCACCCGCATCGAGCAGACTGGCAAAGGCGTGACGGCCCACTTCAGTGACATTGCCAACGGTGGCACCGCACAAAGCGCCAGCGCCGACTGGTGCGTCTGCACGATCCCGCTGTCGATCCTCAGCCAGATTCCGATGAACGTCGGCGCGCCGATGCAGACCGCCATCCGCGCTCTGCCCTACGCGCCGGCGGTGAAGCTCGGCCTGCAGTTCAAGCGCCGTTTCTGGGAAGAGGATGACCACATCTACGGCGGCATCAGCTTTACCGACCTTCCGATCGGCAACATCGGCTATCCGCAGCACGGCTACCACAGCCAAAAGGGCGTGCTGCTTGGCGGCTATCTCTGGGGCACCGAAGCGATGCGCTTCACCGGCATGTCGCCGGCACAGCGCATCCAGGAAGGTCTCGCCCAGGGCACAAAGATCCACCCGCAATACCCGACGGAGTTCGAGAACGGCGTGGCCGTGGCCTGGCATCGCGAGCCCGGCACCATGGGCTGTTTCGCCAACTGGACCGACGCGCTGCGCGAGGAGCACTACGACAACCTCTGTGCTTTCGATGGGCGCATCGTGCTCGCCGGCGAGCACGCGTCCTACATTCCCGCATGGCAGGAAGGTGCTGTCACCTCGGCCCTCAACGCCATCGAACGCCTGCATCGGCGCGCCACCGCGCAGGGAGGTGCGGCATGAACATCCTCAAACTGATTCCGCTGGCAGCACTGCTCGGACTCGCCTTCGTCACGCCGAATGCCAGCGCGCAACCGGCGCCGCCACCTGACCCGATCACCGGCGTCCTCGGCTACAGCGATGGCCAGCAGCTCTACGAGAACATCTGTCTGGGCTGTCACATGCCCGGCGGCAAGGGGGCGGTCGGCGGCGGCGCCTATCCGGCCTTCGTCGACAACCCGCGACTGGTTTCGGCGGACTACATGGCGGCGACCATCCTCAACGGCCGCAGCAACATGCCGTCCTTCGCCGAACCGACCGACTGGCCGTTCTGGTATCCGCCAACCTGGCTGACCGACACCCAGGTCGCCAACGTCATCAACTACATCCGCAGCCACTTCGGCAACGCCTACACCGACGCCATCACGCCGGAGCAGGTGAATGCACTGCGACCGGCAAAGCCCGCCGAAGCGGCCAACTGACATCACTCACCCAACGGGAGCGAACATCGTGCGCCACGCCCTTGCCAGCCTCAGCCTTGCCATCACCGGACTCTTCGCCAGCAGCGCCATCGCCGCTGAGGTGGTCCGCCATCCGCTGCCCGGCGGCAGCAAATTTCCCATCGCCGCCGCCGTCGAAGTGCCAGCCAATGCCACCACCGTCTACCTCAGCGGCAAGGTGCCTCCGGTCGTCGACGAGGCCGCCGACAAGAACAGCAAGGCCGCCTTCGGCGATACCGAAAAGCAGACGGTCGGCGTACTCAGCGCCATCGAAGCCCAGCTCAAGGGCATGGGCCTCGGCATGGGCGACGTGGTCAAGATGCAGGTGTTCCTGGTCGGCGATCCGGACATGGAAGGCCACATGGACTTCGGTGGCTTCATGAAGGGCTACACGCAGTTCTTCGGCACCGAAGCACAGCCCAACCTGCCGGCGCGGTCAGCCTTGCAGGTGGCCGCCTTGGCGAATCCGGGGTGGCTGGTGGAGATTGAGGTTACGGCGGTGCGGCCGTGATCGCTTGAGCCACTGAAACCGGCTTCTGAAACCGGCTTCAAGATCTGATGCCCCAGCGCAAGCGGTTGCTGCTGCGAGGGGATGACCTGCTCGCCGTGCGCCGCGAGTTCCTCTGCCCGGGAGGATGTGCCGCGCTACGGTCTGGGTCGTTGCCTGCGTCGTCATGGCGGACGCATGCGTGAGGGCATCGGCGACCTGCGTCTGAGCTACGACGACCTGCTCAAAAGATTTCCGCCGCTTCTTTCCGATACTCGAAACCTCCACCGAAGCCCGGCGTGCAATGCTTGAACAGAGCTGAACCGCCTCACACGCCAATCAGGCTCTCCGCCGGGATATCGAGGTTGCGATGCAGCTTGCGGATCATCTCCAGCGTCAGCGCGCGCTTGCCGTTAAGCACTTCGTACACGCGATTGGGACGGCCGATGAACGGCGCGAGATCCTTGACCGTCAAGCCACCCTGCTCCATGCGAAAGCGGATGGCTTCAATCGGTTCAGGCGCGTCGATGGGGAAATGCCGGGCTTCATAGGCCTCGACCAGCGTCGCCAGCACCTCAAAGCGATCGCCATCTTCGCTGCCCGGCTCCGGCTCGTTGTCGAAGTAGACGGACAGCTCGCGCAAGGCCGCGCGGTAGTCATCGTCGCTGTGAATGGGGCGGATGTTCATGAGTCCTCCACGGTCGCCGCATCGATGCGGTCGTATTCGGCATGGGTGCCGACAAACTTGATGTACACCGCCTGGAAGCGATACGACACCGCGACAATCAGGCGAAAGTCATTGCCCTTGATGTTGAACACCACGCGGTTGTTGCCAACAAAACTCGCGCTGGCATAGCGGTCCTTGATGTCCTGCGGTGTGTTCCAACGGGCATGCCGGGCCTCGTCATACCAGGCCTTCAGCTGCTGCTCGGCGGCGGGATGCTTTTCCCAGAAGCCACGCAACGTGCTGACAGCAATGACTCGCATGCGGAGATGCTAGTCCCAATTTGGGACTTTCGCAAGCAAGAACACCTACGCCAGTGCCAGCCGCATGAAAATTTCGTGGGCGTCTTCGCCTTCGACGACGAAGCCGAGGCGTTGGTAGAGGTTTCGTGCCGGGTTGGCCTTGAGAACGCTGAGCACGACGTCGACACCAGCCTTGCGGGCGTCGGCAATCACACCTTCCAGCACCTTCCTGCCACCGCCCTGCCCTTGGACTGCGGGCGACAGCTGGATCTGGATCACCTTCCACTCGCGCTCGCTACGATCGACCTTGAGCAGGCCCACCGGCTCGTCGTTCATCAGCAGCACTTCCGCGCAGTCGAAGCGATACAGCAGCCGTTCGCGATGCGATGCCTCGGAAGTATCCGCACCGGACGCGCGCAGGTAGTCGTCCATCGTTTCCCGGCGCAGGTCGAGCAGGAACGGGATATCAGCTTCTGTGGCGGGACGGTGGGTGAGCTTCATTCAAAACTGCTCGGTCATTCCACTTGTAAGTCAAAAGTAGGTTGGGGTGAGGCACGAACCCCAACATGATCGCCAGACCACCGTTCGTGTTGGGGTTCATTCTTCACCCCAACCTACCGCGCTGTTCAAGAGCTCTCATCGGTTTGCGGATTTTCGAAGATGTGTCGATACCCGATCTTCAAAAAAGAACTGGCTGATCGATGCCACGACATCTTCGAAGCGCTGACGTTGGATGAGATAGACCCAGGCCAGCAGACCGAGTGGCAAACTGACTACGGCGATGCGGACAACCATTTCATGCCCTGGCCCGGCTAAGACAACAGCTACACACGCTGCGACCAAGAGAAGCACCGCCCAGCTGACAAGTCCGCGCAGCTCGATGACAGAGCCATCATCCGCGTATCGGATCACTCCGCGCATCACAGGGAAAAAAATTGGTCCGACAAAAAAAAGAGGATGCGACCACAACAGCGCCTCGCGAAACACGATGCGGTCCTTTGGCAGCAACCGGAAGTACATTGGCTGATACCGAAGCCGAAAGGAGGGCGCTCCAAAATCGTCAAACTCGGTCGCGAGATAACCGGCAAGGGACCCAATCGCACTTGGCGATTTGATGGTTCTGCGAAACACAGTGATTCCAAACGAGAAGTACGGTGCCTGCCAAGTGGCAAGCGCAAACAACTCCAGAAGAGCAACGAGAAGCGCGGCGGAAATCAGTACTTCTGTTGTATGCACTTACCGACCCCCTCTATCCGTTGTCCACTTCGGGCACTTGGCCACCAAAACTGACTGACAGCCTATTCCCCCGCATACCGATCCGTCGCACGCACCAGCGCGTCGGCGTTGCCGCGTTCAAAGGCGCTGTGGCCGGCGTCGGGGATGATATTGAGCTCAGCTTCGGGCCAGGCGCGGTGCAGGTCCCAGGCGTTGGCGATGGGACAGACCACGTCGTAGCGGCCGTGGACGATGGTGCCGGGAATGCCCTTGAGCTTGTGCGCGTCGCGCAGCAGTTGGTCGTCGACTTCGAAGAAGCCGCCGTGGACGAAGTAGTGGCATTCGATGCGCGCGAAGGCCAGGGCGAAATCGTCGCCCTTGTGCGATTCGATGAAGGCCGGGTCCTGCAGCAGGAAGCTGGTGGCCGCTTCCCACACCGACCAGGCCTGCGCGGCGGCCAGGCGCGTGGCGCGGTCATCGCTGGTCAGGCGACGGTAGTAGGCGCTCATCAGGTCGTGGCGTTCGACCTCGGGAATCGCGGCGAGGTATTGCTCGAAAGCATCCGGGAACAGCCGCGACGCGCCCTGCTGGTAGAACCATTCCAGCTCCCAGCGGCGCAGCATGAAGATGCCGCGCAGCACCAGTTCGGTGCAGCGATCGGGATGGGTTTCGGCATAGGCCAGCGCCAGCGTCGAACCCCAACTGCCGCCGAACACCTGCCATTGGTCGACGCCGAGATGCTCGCGCAGGCGCTCGATGTCGGCGACCAGGTCCCAGGTGGTGTTGTCGGTGAGGTCGGCGTGCGGCGTGGAGCGCCCGGCACCGCGCTGGTCGAACAGGATGATCCGGTACTTTTCCGGGTTGTGGAACTGGCGCATCTTCGGGCTGCAGCCGCCGCCCGGGCCACCGTGCAGCAGGACCACGGGCTTGCCTTCGGGATTGCCGCACTGCTCGTAATACAGCGTGTGGCGCTCGTCGACGGCGAGCTTGCCGATGTCGTAGGGCTCAATGGCGGGATAGAGGTCGCGCATGGGGCTGGTTCCGTGTGGATTTCTCCAAAGTCTAGGGGACGCTCGGTGTCACGTCATGCGCGAAGATCCGCCGAAGGCTGCCGCTTTCATAAGCCGTCATTCCCGCGAAGGCGGGAATGACGGCAAACGGAGAGACGGGCGACTCGAACTGCTATCCTCAGCCGCCCTACTCCAACGTATGGCCCGACCATGCGCAGAACGCACTTATTCCCGGCCTCGAACATCGCCCGCCTCCTGCTGCTGGGCCTTCTGTCCTTACTGCTGGTTGCCTGTGGCGGCCGCCGCACGGTAAAGCCGCAGGTATTCGCGCCGTCGGCCAGCATCCAGGAACTGCGCCGTAGTGGCGATGATCAATGGACGCTGACGCTGCGCCTGCAGAACTTCAGCAACGTCGGTATGCGCATCGAGCGCGTCGATGCGCAGTTGCGCATCGCTGATGGCGCGAGCATGTCGCTGCAGGCGAGCCCCGGCCTGACCATCGCGCCGAACAGCGCCGAGCCCTACCCGCTCGGCTTCCAGTTGAACGCGGATGCCGCGCGCGCCATTGCTGATGCCCTGTCCAGCGGCCGCAGCGTCAACTACGCGCTGAAGGGCCGCATCGACAGCAGCGAACCCAAGTCGCGCAACGACGACTTCGAGTTCGAGAGCAGCCTGACGCCCGTGCCCGGGCTGAGTGACACGCTGCGCTGACCTTCCCAACCGCTTTATCCAGGATCAATCGATGAACAGCTACAAAGCCCCGCTGCGCGACCTGCGCTTCGCCCTTTTCGACGTGCTCGACGTGGAGCCGCTGTTCGCGCGCCTGCCCGGCTCGGAGCAAGCCAACCGCGAGCTGATCGACGCCGTGCTGGAGGAATCCGCGCGCTTCAATGAAACGGTGCTGGCGCCACTGAACCAGACCGGCGACGCGGAAGGCTGCCACTACGATGCCGACACCGGCACGGTCACCACGCCGAAGGGCTTCAAGGACGCCTACAACCAGTTCGTCGAGAATGGCTGGTCGGGACTGACCGCGCCCGAGGACATGGGCGGCCAGAACCTGCCGGAAACCGTTGGCGTGGCGGTGAAGGAAATGATCGACGCTGCCAACCTGAGCTGGGGCACCTACCCGCTGCTGTCGCACGGCGCCACCGAGGCGCTGAAGGCGCATGGCGAGGATTGGCAGCGCAAGGTGTTCCTGCAGCCCATCGTCGACGGTCGCTGGACCGGCACCATGTGCCTGACCGAGCCGCACTGCGGCACCGACCTCGGCCTGCTGAAGACCAAGGCCGAGCCGATCGACGACGGCAAGTTCGCCATCAGCGGCACCAAGATCTTCATCACCGCCGGCGAGCACGACCTGACCGAGAACATCGTGCACCTGGTGCTGGCGCGCCTGCCGGATGCACCCGCCGGCACCAAGGGCATTTCGCTGTTCATCGTGCCGAAGATCAAGACCGACCGTGACGGCAACCTCGGCGAGCGCAATGCCGTGCGCTGCGGCAGCATCGAGCACAAGATGGGCATCAAGGCCTCGGCTACCTGCGTGATGAACTTCGACGGCGCCGAAGGCTATCTGATCGGCGAGGCCAATCGCGGCCTCAACGCCATGTTCACCATGATGAATACCGCACGACTGGCGGTGGGCATCCAGGGTCTGGGTCTGATCGACCGCGCCTACCAGAACAGCCTCGCCTACGCGCGCGACCGCCTGCAGATGCGTGCGCTGTCGGGCGCCAAGTTCCCGGACAAGCCGGCCGACCCGCTGATCGTGCATCCGGACATCCGCCGCATGCTGCTCACGCAGAAGGCTTTCGCCGAAGGCGGCCGCTGCATGGCGCTGCACGCCGCGACCCTCGTCGACATCGTGCATCGCAGCGAGGATGCCGACGAACGTCGCGAAGCCGATGAACTGCTGAGCTTCATGATCCCGATCGTGAAGGCGCTGCTGACCGAAGCCGCCGTCGAATGCACCTACGACGCCATGCAGATCTTCGGCGGCCACGGCTACATCGCCGAATGGGGCATGGAACAGTTGGCCCGCGACGCGCGCATCACGACGGTTTACGAAGGCACTACCGGCATCCAGGCGCTGGACCTGCTGGGCCGCAAAGTGATGCAACTGTCCGGCGTCGGCGCCAAGCATTTCCTGAAGCAGATTTCCGACCTGTGCACCGCCGAAGCCGCCAACCCGGTGATGGGCGAGTTCATCGGCGCCATGGCCCAGATCGCCAAGGAATGGCAGGCCATAACCATGGAAGTGGGCAAGCGCGGCGCACAGAACCCGGACGAGATCGGTGCGGCCGCCTACGACTACCTCTGGTACACCGGCTACCTGGCCATGGCCTACTGGTGGGCGCGCAGCGTGGCCGCGGTGCACAAGAGCGACCACGGCGACGCCTACAAGGCCGCCAAGCTGGAAACCGCGCGCTTCTACTTCCAGCGAATCCTGCCGCGCGCCGTGGCCCACGGCGCCGCCATCCGCAGCGGCGCCAAGACGCTGCTGTCGCTGGCTGACGAAGGCTTCGACAGCTGACGCAGCCGCCATCTCAAGCGCTCGCGGCTTGAGCTGGCGGACGCTGAACAAGGCAGTTTCCTTCCCCCGCTGGCCGGGGGAAGGTGCCGAAGGCGGATGGGGGTGGTGGCGCGAAGCGCCGGAGGCCGACCCCATTCCCTATTCCCGGCTCATGACCTATTCTCGGAACTCGACTCCAACACATTGCCCCGCAATGCACATCCAAGCCGGTGATCTTGAGCTGCTGATCCGCGCCGCCGACGCGGACGACGATGAATTCATCTATGGCATCGTTCCCCGCTTCGTCGATTTCGAGTTGCCGCCCTGGCGAAAGCGGACGACCGTCACCGAAGGCATCCGCCGCGACCTCGACCGGCATCTGGAGCACGAGCCGCCCGGCAGCTTCATGCTGATCGCCGAGACCGACGACGGAAAGCGCGTCGGCTTCCTGCACCTGCAGACCATGACCGACTTCTTCAGTGGCGGCATGAACTGCCACATCTCCGACCTCGCCGTGGCCAAGGGCTGGGATGGCAAGGGCATCGGCCGTGCATTGCTTGGCTACGCCGAGGAGTTCGCCAACGAGCACCGCTGCGAGCGGCTGACGCTGGCCGTGTTCCCCGGCAATGAGCGCGCCCGCAAGATGTACGAGCAGGCCGGTTTCGGCACAGAAATGCTGCGGCTGACCAAACCGCTCTGAATCGGCGCGCGTAGCCGGCACGAAATGGCGCCGCGCAGCAATGCCAGTGCAACGCAATTCCGCTATGCTCGGTCTTCGATACCGTCGGAAAGCGGTTTTCGTACCCGTTTTGCCGCTGCTGCCGATGGATTGATGCGACGCTTCGCGTCCGTTGATGCGACGGCGCCGCTCCACGAACGTTGAGGAGAGGCTTGCATGCTGGCTGCCGTCGGGAGCGAAGGGGACATCCACAGCACGCGCGTTCTGTCGCTGGACGCGACCGGACGCATCCTTGACTGGATAAGCTGGCAGGATGCCGTCTGCCTCTACGTCCGCGAAGCCGTCGCCTGGACCTTGGGCGATCCCTGCCTGACCATCCACGGCGGCATGAACCGCCACAGCGGCGAACAGAGCCTGATCCACCTGCACCCCATCGTCGCCTCGAGCGGGCATGCGCGGGCGCGGGCCATCGACCCGGCACCGGCGCTGACCAACGCCGCGCTGTTCGCCCGCGACAGCTACCTCTGCCTGTATTGCGGTGAGCATTTTCCGCGCAGCCACCTGACCCGCGACCACGTCATGCCGCTGTCCAGGGGCGGCCGCGACATCTGGCAGAACGTGGTCAGCGCCTGCCTGCACTGCAACGTACGCAAGGGCAGCCGCACCCCGCAGCAGGCGCATATGCCGCTGCTGGCGGTGCCGTTCCGGCCGAGCTGGGTGGAACACCTGATCCTGTCCAACCGCAACATTCTCGCCGACCAGATGGAGTTCCTGCGCAGCCACCTGCCGCGCAAACGCCGGCGCCAGATGCAGTAGCTCCATACGCCGACGCACGTCGAAGAAAGCGTTACGCAGGTCGCGTAAACCCGCGCCGGAATTGACGTTCAGCACTATTTCCCCAAAACTTGCCAGCTACGCGAGGCCAGAAGGGCCGAACGAGCCCGATTCCAGGTTTCGTCAGGGGGAGTGATGACCATCCGCAAGACCGTGCATTTCACCGGCATGGACGGTGCCGAGCAGCAGGCGCTGAACGATCTGTTCCAGGCCGCCAACCAGTCGCTGGGGGGCGGCTGGCATATCGACAACGAGTCCGACGCCGGCGTGCTGGTGGTGGATGTCGACAGCATCTATGGCCACATGACCTGGCTCAAGGTGCACAACTCCGGTCGCACTATTGTCGCCCTGACCTCACACAGCGAAGCCGATGCCGACCATGTGCTGGCGCGCCCGGTCAGCGCGGAGGCCATCACCGAATTGCTGCGCAGCATTGAGTCCGGCACAGGTCGCAAGCCCGCTCGCAAGAAGGCCGAGAACACCGCGACGCCTTCGACCGCTGCCGCGGAGCCCGCTCCGGTCAGCAAGCCGGCGCCGGCACCGGTTCCGCCCAAGGCCAGCGAAGCAGATACCAAGGCACCGGAGCCCCAGCCAGAATCCACGTCGATACCGACACCGGAGCCGGAACCGGCGCCGCCACCACGCGACCCGATGCTGATCGACTACCTGGCGGCCGGCGCACTGCCAGGCGCGGTCAAGCTCAGCATGGATGGCGCGCCAACGCTGATCCTGGACCCCCAGCAGCAGGTCTACATCGGTCCGCAGGCCCTGAAAGGCTTCCTGCCCTACTGCGATCGCGTGATCCAGCGCGACGACTGGACCGCGATCAGCCCCGGCGAGCTGGAAAAGGCGCGTGCCGATGGCGGCAGCCAGCCCTATGTGCGCCTGCGCTTCCTTTGCGGCCTGGCCATGGGCGGCGGCGAGCTGGTGGATGGCTTCAGCGCCGACGACAAGTACAAGCTGCTGAAGTGGCCGCAGATCGAACGCGAATACCCCAAGCACTTCCGCATCGCCACGGTGATGATGAAGGGCCCACAGACGCCGGCCGAGATCACCGAAGCCAGCGGCGCCTCGGCCAGCGAAGTCGCCGACTTCATCAACGCGTACCTCGCCGCCGGCATCGCCGAAGTCGATGTGCCACCGGTCGAAACCGAGGCTGCGCCGGCACCGAAGGGCTTTCTCGGACGCCTACGCGGCCGCTGATTGGTCCATTCCACACGGTCGCGGGCAGCATTGCCCGCGAAATGCCACGCAGTCGCCTTGCCGCAGCGGGTCGCGTAGCCGAAAATTGGCGCTCAGACAGAGAGCGCCATGATTGATTCCGAACGCTACCCGCGACTGGCCCGCATCGAAACGCCGGCCGACCTTCGTCAGTTCCCCGAGAACGAGCTGCCGGCCATCGCCACCGAGCTGCGCGACTACCTGATCGAGCAGGTCGCGCAGGTGGGCGGCCATTTTGGCGCCGGCCTCGGCGTGATCGAACTGACCGTCGCCCTGCACTACCTGTACGAAACGCCCGATGACCGCCTGGTCTGGGACGTCGGTCATCAGTGCTATCCGCACAAGATCCTCACCGGCCGCCGCGACCGCATCCACACGGTCAAGCAGCGCGACGGCCTGGCGCCGTTCCCGCGGCGCGAGGAAAGCGACTTCGACACCTTCGGCGTCGGCCACAGCTCGACCTCGATTTCCGCGGCGCTCGGCATGGCCGTGGCGCTGGCGCGCGCCGGTGATCCGCGCCGTGTCGTTGCCGTGATCGGCGACGGCGCGATGACCGCCGGCATGGCCTACGAGGCGCTGAACCACGCTGGCGGCATGGATCCTGACCCCAATCTGCTGGTGATCCTCAACGACAACCGCATGTCGATCTCGGAGAACGTCGGCGGCCTGACCAAGATGCTGGGCCGGGTCAGCGGCTCACGCACGCTGAACGCGCTGCGCGAAGGCGGCAAGAAGCTGCTCGGCGACAAGAAGCACAGCCCGACCGCGCGCTTCGTGCGCCGCTGGGAGGAACACTGGAAAGGCATGTTCGTGCCGTCCACGCTGTTCGAGGAAATGGGCTTCCACTACACCGGCCCGATCGACGGTCACGACATTCCGGCCCTGCTCTCTGCGTTGAAGACGCTGCGCACGCTGAAAGGCCCGCAGCTCCTGCATGTCATCACCACCAAGGGCAAGGGTTACGAGCGCGCCGAAGGCGACCAGATCGGCTATCACGCGGTGTCGCCGTTCGACCCGCAGGTCGGCATGGTCAAGTCCGGTGGCGTCAAAAAACCGACCTACACGGACGTGTTCAGCGACTGGCTCTGCGACATGGCGGCTGCCGACGAGCGCCTGCTCGGCATCACCCCGGCCATGCGCGAAGGCTCCGGCCTGGTGCGCTTCAGCAAGGAATACCCGGCGCGCTATTTCGACGTCGCCATCGCCGAACAGCATGCGGTAACACTCGCCGCCGGCATGGCCTGCGAAGGTAGCAAGCCGGTGGTGGCGATCTATTCCAGCTTCCTGCAGCGCGCCTACGATCAGCTGATCCACGACGTGGCGCTGCAGAACCTCGACGTGCTGTTCGCCATCGACCGTGCCGGCGTGGTCGGCCCGGACGGTGCCACGCACGCCGGCAGCTTCGACTTCAGCTTCCTGCGCTGCATCCCGAACATGGTCGTCATGGCGCCCGCTGACGAAAACGAATGCCGGCAGATGCTGAGCACCGGCTTCCGCCACGAAGGCCCGACGGCGGTGCGCTATCCGCGCGGCAAGGGTCCGGGCGTCGCCATCGATACGTCGCTCGACACGCTGCCCATCGGCAAGGCCGAACTGCGTCGCAAGGGTCGCGGCGTCGCCATCCTCGCCTTCGGGGCGATGCTGTCACCGGCGCTTGAAGCCGGCGACGCGCTGGACGCCAGCGTGGTCAACATGCGCTTCGTGAAGCCACTGGATACCGCACTGGTCCGTCAACTGGCCGAAAGCCACGAACTGCTGGTGACGGTGGAAGACAACGCGGTGATGGGCGGTGCCGGCAGCGCCGTCGCCGAATGGCTGGCCGCCGAAAGCATCGCCACGCCGATCCTGCAGCTCGGCCTGCCCGACCACTACCTCGAACACATGGAGCGCGGCGACATGCTGGCCTCGGTGGGCCTCGACGCCGATGGCATCACCGCGTCGATCAGGCGCCGACTACCTGCGCTGGTCGATATCAGCGTACGCAGCGCCTCGGGCTGAGATATCGCTGGCGGCGTTCTGGCACGCCGCTTCGGCGATTTCGGCTAACCTTTGCCGCATGACGCGACAAGTCTTGATCAGCAAGTCCATCACTGCCGCCCTGCTGGCGCTGCTGCTGGCTTCACTCACGCTGTTGCCCGCGCAGGCGGGCGAGACGCTGGACGCGCTGGTCACGGCCGCCAACGATGACCCTGGAGAACACGAAGGCGTCGCGCTGGTGCTGGGCGGCGGCGGCGCGCGCGGCGCGGCGCATATCGGCGTGCTCAAGGTGCTGGAGCGCGAACGCATCCCGGTCGACGCTCTGGCCGGCACCAGCATGGGCTCGGTGGTCGGCGGCCTGTATGCGGCCGGCTACGATCCCGCCGAGATCGAGGCCATCCTCGGGCAACTGGACTGGAAGGATCTGTTCGAGGACGACCCCGCGCGCATCGAGCGACCGATGCGACGCAAACAGGACGAATACCGCTACCTGCTCGGGCTCAAGCTCGGCCTGCGCGACGGGCGCATCCAGCTTCCGCGTGGCCTGCTGCAGGGCCAGAAGCTGCTGATGATGCTGCGCCGGCTGCTGCTGCCGGTCTGGGAAACCGACGATTTTGACGAGCTCTTCATCCCGTTCCGCTGCGTCGGCACCGACATCGGCAGCGGTCAGCCGGTGGTGTTCTCCGGCGGCGACCTGCCGCTGGCGATCCGCTCCAGCATGTCGGTACCGGCCGCCATCGCGCCGATCCGTGTCAACGGCAAGCTGATGGTCGATGGCGGCATCGTCGACCAGGTGCCGATCGACGTGGTGCGTACGATGAGCCGCGCGCCCATCGTCGCCGTGGATGTCAGCGAGCCGCTGCTGCCGGAATCCAGCCTGGATTCGCCGATCTCGGTGACGCTGCAGATGATCACCGTGCTGATGCAGCGCCAGACCGAAGCGCAGTTGGCGTCGATGACCGAACGCGACGCGCTGATCGTTCCCGATCTCGGCGGTGCAGCCAGCACCGACTTCCTGAAGGCCGGCGAGCTGGTGAAGTTTGGCGAGATCGCCGCCGACGAGAACATCGTGAAGCTGCGTCGCTACGCGGTCAGCGAGGAGCGCTACGCCGCCTGGCAGGAACGGCGCCGGGCGCGACGTTTCGACCCACCGCTGATCGCCTTCCTCGACGTGGTGACGCGACGTTCCAGCACCGCCGGCTACGTTCGCGACCAGTTGTCCGGACTGGTCGGCCAGCCGCTGGACACCGGCGAGATCGAAGCTGACATCGGTCGCGCCTTCGGCTACGACAACTACGAGCGCATCGACTGGCGACCGGAACGCCGCGATGATGGCGTCGGCCTGCTGGTGACGCCGGTGGACAAGGGCTGGGGGCCGAACTACCTCGACTTCGGCCTGGCGCTCAGCGACAACTTCAACGGCGGCAGCAGCTTCCAGCTCACCGGCGAACTGACCATGACCGGCCTCAACCGCTTCGGCGGTGAATGGCGCAATCGCGTGGAGCTCGGCCGCGCCACCGGACTGCGCTCGGAGTATTTCCAGCCCTGGGGCGAGAACGGCCAGTTTTACCTGCAGCCGTCGCTGCAGACGCGCTCGCTGGACCAGCCACTGCTGTTCGAGGCCCGCGACTTCGCCACCTACCGCGTGCGCCGCGACAACATCGCCGCCGAACTGGGCTTCGACGTGTCGCCACGGCTGCGCTTCTACAACGCCCTGGAATACGGCCGCGAAGCGGCCAGCCTCAGCATCGGTGACGACATCCTGCTCCCGACCAAGCTCAGCAACCGCTATGGCCTGTGGCGGGGCGGCATGATCCGCGACACACTGGACAGCACCGGCTTCCCCTCGCGCGGCAGCCGCTTCTCGCTGCAGGGCGAGCTGTACCGCGACGCGCTGGGCAGCGACAGCGAAGGCGAAACCTTCGACTTCGCCTGGGACAAGGCGCTGTCACGCGGCGCCGACAACTACCTGTTCAGCGCACGCCTGCACGCCAGTTGGGGCGAACCCGGCCTGCTGCAGGAGGGCAACCTGCTCGGCGGCTTCACGCGGCTGTCCGGCTACGGCGAACGCGAACTCTACGGCAGCCAGACCGGCCTGCTGCGCGGCGTCTACTACCGCCGCTTCGGCGACGCCGAAAAACTGTTCTCGGTACCGGCCTACCTCGGCCTCAGCCTCGAAACCGGCGGCGTCTGGCAGAGCCGTGACGAGGTATCCGGCGACAGCATGATCAACGCCGCCAGCCTGTTCCTCGGCGTGGACACGGTGTTCGGCCCGATCTTCTTCGGCTATGGCCATGCCGATACCGGCGCCAGTTCCTGGTACCTGAGCTTCGGCTCGCTGCTGCAGCCGCGCAATTGACGAATCGCACCTGCGCAAACGCAAAGCAAGCTCTGACAAGCCATCACCCGACATTGATCCGGTCGCTGTCAGCGATGATCAAGTAGACAGCTTCGCGTGTCGGCACTGGCCGAGCCGCCGAGGCCATCGACGACCGTTCCCAGACGGACGCCGCCTTCCGGCCAGAAGCGGTCGCTTATCTTGGTACGGACAAACCCAAGTCAAATCACGCTTCGACAACAATCGGCTGAGCGACCGGAATCCTCTGTGCAATTGCGGTGTACAGATCCACCTCGGTTTGCTGTGTGCGGATTGAGACGATCAAGCTATACCGCGCAGGTAGGTCGTACCTCTCCAACGCCGGTCGCGTTCGCCACCAGCCAGCTGATGGATAGACGGCGACAAACCCTCGACTGGCCAACTCCGCGGCCGTGCCCGCCCACACATCCTGATGAAGCGATCCACGATGTCGCTTCAGTTCGCCCAGGTACCAGTTTGGGTCTCTTGGATTGACTTGATCGCCCTCGTCTTCACGCTGGGCCGCCGCATTGATCCGCGCCACGAAATCGTCGGTAGAGCCATCCAAGGGACGCTGGACGTCAAATCGCAGACGATGCGACGGGTAGTAGAATTTCGAGGTCGAGCCGCGAGCCGAGGGATTGGGTTCAATGAAATAAGAGAGCGTCACGCGCAGCTCGACCTCCGCATTCTGCAGGGCCTCTAGCTCTTCAATGGGCCACGGTAGGGCATGCAAGTTCATGTCGCGCGAAATGACGCCCTTATTCTTCACCTTCTCGTAGGGATGCACCGTGTCTTCTACGACGAGCGTCAGGGAATTGCCTGCGCTCCATAGTGCACGCTCCAGGTCGGGGACGCCCCAACCGCAATGCCGGATCAGGTGAACGTAATCGCTCTTGTTGGGTGTGTGACCAGCCGGCAGGTACATCGCACGCATGGTTTCGGTCCACTCGGCCGAATGGACGACGAGCGCTCGGACTGTCTCCGGCCGCAAGTTCGGATATACCGCCATGATCTGCGCGACCATGCGTGCGCACAGCGCAGATGCGGCACTAGTCGCATTCGTGGTCGTGAACAGACGATCGACAGGCTCATTGTGGGTAGTCAGCAGATTCAGGCTCGCCATGCCAACGGCGCCCAAATCGTCCTTGGCCGCGTTCCCGCCTTCGAACATCACCTCGGGCTTCAGCGGCCATGCCCCATCCCACGTTCTGGACGTCGTGGAGAACGGACTTGGACCGCCCTCGGCCGCGATCGCCTTGAGTGAGGCATGTCCTTCTGTATCGGTCTTGTTCGTGAAAGCACCTACCGTGATGGCATTCCATGCCTGACCTGGGTCATGAACGAGATTGGTGGATAGGCTGTCGGGATACCTAGCCCAAGCGTCTTGATCGCGGATATTCCCAGCCGACAGCACGAATAAGCGTGGGTACTGGCCCGCCCCATCGCTGTCGGCAGCCAGATTGTCCACTGCCGAGGACCAGGACGAAGGGCGCCCGCGGTCGCGGTAATCAGATGCGGTTACGGCTGATGTGAAGACGCGTGCCCGATTCGGAGCGGGCACCTCGGGCCGCGCAACACCTTCAGTGAAGAGATAGGCGTGATGGCGGGCAGTTCCGTGGTTCCCTCCTTCCTGGGGTATCAGCTTGACGGATTCGAGTCGATGCGAAATCTCTATCGGCCCGGTCGAAGACAACGCTTCCGCCAAGTCGCCGTATCCTGCGAGGCCGGCAAGGCCGGTGCCATGGTTGGAGGTATCGTCCACGCCCCATGCGGGCTCGACCGTGTGCAGGTCCCTCGCATCCATCAAAGGCTCCAAGAGAGGGTGCCCTCGGTTGATGCCGGTGTCCAGAAAGCAGACCCGCGGAGCATCTCCTTGGGGCATCTGAACGCGCTGCAACAGGTCGTCTGCCCACTCCTGCTGTTCGGCAACCGTCATCCCGTCGAAAAACTCGGCGGTTTCCTTGGCGTAACGAAGCTCCGCGACGCAATTCAAGGTCATCACTGAGCGGGAGAATTGCTGCTGCGAACCGTACATCAGCAATACGGTTCGCTCCGGAAAGTCGACCTGCTCGTCGCTGACGACGCATTCGGCCAGTCCCGCCAGCTTCTTGAAGTCCTCTACGACGGCCTCACGCTGGCCGCGGACCGGAAGCCACACTTCCCACCAGAATGGAACGGCAACGTCGTCCGGCAATAGCGACGGCTCATCGGTCCACAACGCACGCAATTCGGCGGCGCGGATCGAGGCGACCGTATTGAGCAGCGCCCGATGGTCGCGCGCATTGCCGTTCTTGTCCTTCTTTTCTTCCAGATATTCGGTGACGTATTTTTCAAAATGCGCCAGCTTGCCGTCGGGCACGAATACGTTGGCGTACGTGTGCTCCCCTTCCCGGCGCACACTGAGCAGTTCGATCTTTTGGGTTTCGTTCGCCAAGCTCTCGAATGCCAGTTCGACATCCGGCTGACTCACGAACTGGATCTGCAGGCCGAGGCCGCTTTCCAACCCCTGCTGTACCTGTGTACGAACCACTTCGGTGGAGACGGGCTTCAATGCCTCGATCTGTGCACGCAAAGCTTGCCCGTGCTGCTGCCGAGGCAAGTCCGGAATAACGCTGGTTGCGCCGCCTCCAGCGGAGTGCGCCGTGAAGCCAACCGCCTTGGAAGTGTTTTGCACGACTAGGTGCGGCCGCTTATCGGCTGGTTGATCCGGCATGGTTCGGCGCCGCCTTCTTCTTGTCCGTTCTCAGGCTCAACTTCTGACGATCCTCCAGCGCGCGGTTCAATATCTTGCCGTTCACCTGCGACTCGTCATGCATGACAGCCTCTTTGATGGCCTCGTCGACCGCACGCCGTATCTCCGCATAGCTCAATCCATCGGCTTTCGATGCGACCGCTTTTAGCGGGAACGGCTTGGGCACAAACTTCCCCAGCCGCGACTTGATCAGCTTCGCCGCCTGATCTGCTGAAGGTAGGTGGTACTCGATGACATCGTCGAAGCGGCGGAAGAGCGCGTAATCAAGGATCTCTACATGATTGGTGGCGGCGACAATCAGACTATTGGACTGGTCGCTCTCGATCATCTGCAGGAAGCTGTTCAGTACGCGTCTGATCTCGCCCACATCGTTTGCAAGGCCCCGCTGAGAGCCGATCGCGTCGAATTCGTCGAAGAAGTACACGCCGCGAACCTCGGTCACCGCATCAAATATCTGGCGCAGCTTGGCCGCGGTCTCACCCATGAACTTAGTGATAAGCGCGTCAAACCTCACCGTGAATAGTGGCACGCCGAGTTCCGCTGCCAGCACCGATGCGGTCATTGTCTTACCCGTTCCCGGCGGACCGACCAGAAGCAATTTGCGTCGGGGCGACAAGCCGTGCTCACGGATGCGCGAAAGCAGCCGTTGCTCCTTCAGGATGCGCTCGATCTGCGCGACCACATGCGAGTCGAGCACCATGTCGACCAGCCTGCTTTTCGGGTAAGCAACCGTCAGCAGGCTTGCAAGCTCGCCGCGAGGACGAGCAAGGGGAACCAGCTTGCCTGACTGCTCGCCAGCCGCGGCCCGTGACTTTGCGGCGTCGATCATGTCGCGCAGATCCTCGGCCAACCTGCCGTGGCCTAGCTTGGCTTCATGCGCCGCGACCTGCATGGCAACCGAGTAGAACTGCCGGTCGTCCCGGTCGATAAAGGACTTCACCAACGCCTTGAGTTGTTCGGCACTAGCCATGTTGCTCACCCGATTGCGCGGTTGCGTTAGTCGGCTTGGCCAGCGATGCATGGATACACTGCATCAGCTTGCCGGCGGTTTTCTCATCTATCGGCCCGAGATCCTCCTGCTCCGATGCCAGGAAGAATAGCAAGCCGACGGGAATCTGGAGTGCCTGCGCGACCCTGGTAAGAGTAGAAAGCGTCGGATCGCGCTTGTTGTTCTCGAGCATCGACAGGTACGAGACCGAGCAACTGGCCCGTCGCGCAACAGCGCCCTGCGAGGCCCCCCGCTTTGTGCGGCACAACCGGATGGCCCGTCCGACATTCATGACTTTTCGCTGTCTCACAGGCCGCGACGACGGGCGACTTCCGCCCCCAACCGGAATTTTACCACCAGTGAATTATCAGCGTATCGAATCAGTCTGGTCCAAGGGCCTGGCACGGTCCGCAATGCCCATGCGCTGACTGGAAGTGCGCCGCATCGTTGCGGTGGCAAGGCGCTCGATCGAAACCCAGCATCAGGCCGCTTTGGGTCGAATAGCGCCACCTAGCGGCAGGTCAATGGGTAAGTCAGGTGATCCCGCTGCGTCGGTTCGGGTGATCCGTTTTGTTCGCCGAACGGGCTTCAGGCCGGCCAACGTCCCAGACTGACACGTTCACGGTCTTCCAGGTCGTTGACGGTGTGGACCTCAACAAAGCCGGCGGTTTGAAGAAGCGCACGTACCGCTTCACCCTGCTGCCAGCCATGCTCCAGCAACAACCAGCCGTCGTGCTTCAGGCGATCTGGCGCGTCTGCAACGATGCGGCGGATGGCGTCCAGTCCATCCGGCCCGGATGCCAGCGCCATGCGTGGCTCGAAGCGCAGGTCACCACGCGACAGGTGCGGGTCGTCGTCCTCGATGTAGGGCGGATTGCTGGCGATGGCATCGAAGCGTAGCCCGGCCAGCGGCGCCAGCCAGTCGCCGTGATGCATCGTGACGTTACTGAGCCGCAAGGCATCGCGGTTGGCGGTCGCGACCGCCAGCGCCGCCGCGCTGGCATCGACAGCATGCAGCCGCCACGCGGGTCGTTCGCTGGCCAGTGCAAGGGCGATCGCGCCGCTGCCGGTGCCAAGGTCGGCAACGACGCACGCCTCGTCGGCCGGCAAACGCGACAGCAGTTGCTCGACCAGGGTCTCGGTCTCCGGGCGCGGAATCAGCGTGTCGCTGGTCACCGCGAGATCCAGGGTCCAGAAGCCGCGTGATCCCAGCAGGTGTGCTACCGGTTCGCCTTCGATGCGTCGCGCCAGCAGCTGCCGGAAACGCGCCAGCGTCGCGGCATCCAGGAGCTCATCCGCATGCGCGAACAACCAAGCGCGGTCACGACCCAGCGCGTGGCCGATCAACAGCTCGGCCTCGTGGCGGCTTTCCGCCAGCGTCTGTTCACCGGACTCCGCCAGCCGCGATGCGGCGTCGCGCAGGCAGGCGGCGACCGTCACCGCCGCGTTCAAGCGAGCGCCAGCTCCACGCCGGCAACGATGCAGGCCAGGATGAAACCGGCGATGAAGAACAGGTAGCTCAGACGAAGGTAGGGGTACTTGTGGTGCGCCAGGTAGCTGCCCAGCGAATACACGTCGCGCACCACGGTTTCGTAGGCCTGCCCCGGCTGCATGGCCGTGGTCATCCGCTCCAGGAAGTCCTTTTCGTCGAGCATGGCGAAATGGCCGAAGAACAGCACGTTGAAGCCCGGCGGCAGGCGGTCGTTCCGATGCCGGATCGGCCGGTACTTGGGCAGTACGGCCAGGATCGCCAGCAGCAATGCCAGCAGCGTGAAGAAGCCCAGCACCATGAGCGCGAAGCGCAGGTCCGGGTCGGTGAGCCGTCCCAACACCAGGGTCAGCATGATCGACGATACGGTAATGATGATGTTGGCCTTGGTGTCGGCCATCAGCGACAGCGTGACGTGATGCTGCTGGACGAGACGCAGCATGTGGTCGGTGCTGCCACGCTCCGGCACGGCAGCGAAGCGCTGCTGGATGGCTTCGCGTTCGGCATCGGTCATGGCCGGCTGGGACATGATGCAGCGTTTCCTGGAAGGTCTCGGCGCCCATCATAACGCCGCAACGCGAAAGGCCCGCGCACGGCGGGCCTTTCGGGAACAACGGCGAGCTTGCTCAGCCCGGTTTGTACGCCGGGATCACCAGCGGGTGCTTCGCCTGCGCCTCGCGCAGGTCGCTGCACAACTGGATGCGCTCCTTGGCCTGCGCCATGGAACGCGGCCCGCCTTCGACATCGGCCATGCGCTGCGCAAACTTCGCGTCGAGCTCCTTCGCATCTGCCGGGCTGCACATGTTGGCGGTGTACAGCGACAGGATGCGCCGCTCCTTGGGCGCCGCCAGCTCGGCCAGCAGGTCGAAGTGCTGGTCGACCCAGGCACGCAGCTCAGCGCGACGTGCATCGTCGTCGGTGCCGGACTGCGCCCCCAGCAGCGGCGCCAGCTCGTTGCGGCGCAGCAGGTCCTTCTCGAACACCAGCTTGCGTGCGCGCTCGGCCAGCGCCTTGTCGTCCATGTTGCCCATGGCCGACAGCAGGTCGCTTCGAATGCTCGGGTCGGCCGTCTCCCGGAAGTGCTTCTCGAGCGCGTCGTAGACGTCCTTGCCGCCCAGTTCCGACGCCGCCCAGATCACCGTGCCCAACTGATCAGCGGGAACGGCATCCGGATGCAGTCCGCCGTCGCCCGGCGCGTCGCCCACGGACATGCCCAGCACGCGACGGCCGCGGTTGGACAGCTCCTGCAGCAGGACCGGATCCTTGGCCGTACCGGCGAGGAAACCGATCAGCGCACTGCGCAGGCGGCGATCCTCGTCGCTGTCGCCCTCCCTGGCGTCGATGCCGAGCGTCTTCAGCATCGGACCGTACACCGAGCGGCCGTAGGCACGCAGCGCGTCCTTCTGTTTCTCGTCCTTGGCGATGCGCTCGATCATCCAGCCGATCTGCCCGGTGGGCGCCAGCTTGGTCTCGCGCACGTCGGAAGACGCCAGCAGCGGCACGCTCTGCAGGTAGGAACTGGCGTCCAGCGTGCCGGCACTGAAAGCGGCGTCGAGGGTTGCCGAATACACGGTCTGCTCACGCTCGTTGAGCTTGTCGAAAGCAGCGGTGAGTTGCTGCTGCGACTTCGGATCCAGCGTGTAGCGGTAGTAGCCGGCGCCATCGGCGTTGGGCATCACCCAGGCCGGACAATGGTCCGTTTCCAGGGCCACTTCGCCCCTCGCCTGGTTGAACAGCGTGCACTGGCTGGCGATCTCGCCATCCGCCTCGTAGCGGACGCACAGCGGAATGCCCCAGTGCTGGCCGTCGATGCGCTCCACCACCGAACCGAGCGGCAGGTAACGGCGCTGGCTCAGCTGCAGCACCGGCTTCTCGCCCGCGCAGTCGACCTTGATCGCCAGCTCCGGCACACCGGGCTGGTCGATGAAGCTGTGGAAGGCTGCCGCCACGCCTTTCGCATCGTCGCTGTGCGCGGCAATGGAGCGGATCAGGTCATCGCTGGTGGCGTTGCCGCGGCTGTGCGCGCGCAGGTAGTCGCGGATCGCGTCACGGAACGGCTCTTCGCCCACGAAACGCTCGAACATGGCCAGCACCGCGCCGCCTTTGGCGTAGGTAATGCCGTCGAACGCCGACTCGATGTCGGTGTATTCGTGGATCGGCTCGTGCACGCGACGTGAGCTGGCCAGGCTGTCCTGGCCCATGGCGTACATGCCGTAGCGCATCAGGCCGCGATCGGTGTGGAACTCGGGATGCAGCTGATGGACGATCTTGTTGCCCATCCAGGTGGCGAACGCCTCGTTCAGCCAGATGTCGTCCCACCACGGCATGGTGACGAGGTCACCGAACCATTGGTGCGCGATCTCGTGCGAATGCGTGCCCCAGTAACCCTGGCGCTCGCCGACCGGCGAATCCTCGTTCACGAACAGCAGGTAGTCGCGGTAGGTGATCAGGCCGGGGTTCTCCATCGCGCCCGCGGCAAAGTCCGGCGCGGCCAGGATATCCAGCTTGTCGAACGGATACGGGATGTCGAAGTAGACCTCCATCGCCTCGACCAGCGCTGCGGTGTTCTCCAGCGCGTAGTCCATGCGCCCGCCCTGCCCCTTGGCCGCGATGCCGCGCAGCTGCAGCGGCGTCTTGCGCACACTGTTGGGCGGGATGTCCTTCCACTTCACCACGTCCCACGGCCCGACGGCGAAAGCCACCAGGTAGCTGGGCAGGTTCTCGGTGGTTTCGAACGTCAGCTTCTTCCAGCCTTCGCCGGCCGGTTCGACGCTCACCTGCTGGGTGTTGGCGATGCCCTGCTGGTCGGCCGGCACGGTCAGGCTGATCTTCCACGGCTGCTTGAAGCTGGGCTCATCGAAGCCCGGGAAGGTGATGCGCGCACCCAGCGACTCGAACTGGGTCATCACGTGCGGCACGCCTTCCGGCTTGACGCGATACGCACCCGACAGACTGCCGAACGGCGCCTCGTAGACAATGTCGATGCTGGCCTTGCCGGCCGGGAGCGTATCCGGCGCAGTGGCCTTGAGGACGCCACCGGCTTCGTGCGCCTGCTCGATGCTCAATGGCAGCGTTTCGCCATCGGCCGTGGTGATCGTCGCCGACTTGATGTCGATGTCGCGACCGTGCAGCCAGAAGCTCCTCAGCGGCTTGGCCAGCTCGGCGTCAATGCGGGTATGGCCACTGAAACGCTCCTGTGCCGGATCGATCTTCAGGTCCACGGCGACCAGGTCCGGCACCACGTCGCGCGACAGGCGACCCAGCGGGACGTCATCGGATGCAAACAGGGAGGAACTGCCGGCGACAAGCGCCGTGGCGGTGGCCAGGGCAAGCAGGCTGCGTCGAAACATCGGGGAATCTCCGGACAATGCAGCGGGCGAGGATAGAAAGCTGCGTCGGCCGCGGAACGTGGCGAAAGTACCGGTCGGGCCGGCCCTTCGCGCGGTTCTGCAGCTGCATCATGCAATTCGCGACCGTCATCACGATTCTGCGACGCCACCCGGGGAAATGCGCACGCGACGCTGCCGGAAAGCCGCATCCCGCAACGGCTGGAGAGATTGATAGGCAAAGGCTATCAATAATATATGTATCTTCAATTTCACTTATTGATAGAGTTTCTCTATGCTGCACCGCATTAATCCTCCACCCACCCACAACGCAAGGAAAAAAGCCGATGTCGTTGATCAATACCGAAGTCCAGCCGTTCAAGGCCAACGCGTTCCACAATGGCAAGTTCATCGAAGTGACCGAAGCCGATCTGAAGGGCAAGTGGTCCGTGCTGATCTTCATGCCGGCCGCCTTCACCTTCAACTGCCCGACCGAGATCGAGGACGCTGCCGAGCACTACGCCGAGTTCCAGAAGGCCGGTGCCGAGGTCTACATCGTCACCACCGACACCCATTTCTCGCACAAGGTCTGGCACGAAACCTCGCCGGCCGTTGGCAAAGCCAAGTTCCCGCTGGTCGGCGACCCGACCCACCAGCTGACCCGCGCCTTCGGCGTGCACATCGATGAAGCCGGTCTGGCCCTGCGCGGCACCTTCGTCATCGACCCGGACGGCGTGATCAAGACCCTGGAAATCCACGACAACGCCATCGCCCGTGACGTGTCGGAGACGGTGCGCAAGCTGAAGGCCGCACAGTTCGTCGCCGCGCATCCGAATGAAGTCTGCCCGGCCAAGTGGAAGGAAGGCGAGAAGACCCTGACGCCGTCGCTGGATCTGGTCGGCAAGATCTGATTGCCACAACGGGGATATCTCCACATCCCCACGAAATCCCGCTCCGCGTGATTTCGTTGCCCCTTGGCTCAAGGGGCGGGTCGCTACGCCGTGAAGCTGTTGCTGCCACTCCCTCGCAGGCGCGAGTCCAGCTCTCCGAAGCGGCAAACGACCAATACTGTTGGACCTGCGCGGGCCGAAGCCTTCGGCCCGCGCAACTCCGCACGCAACGGAATGCTTCCGTGAGTCGTCACCCGACGCCTGACGCAAGCCTCCCGACTCCTCCCCACTCCCTCCGGAGCACGCCATGCTTGATGCAAACCTGAAAGCCCAGCTCGCGGCCTATCTCGAAAAAGTCGTGCAGCCGATCGAACTGCTGGCCGCGCTGGATGACAGCGACAAGTCGCGTGAGCTCGAAGCCCTGCTGCAGGACATCGCCAGCCTGTCCGACAAGGTCAGCTTCCGACGCGCGGACGAACAGGCCAGTGAGGACAGCCTGCGTCGTCCGTCCTTCGCCATTCGCCGCATCGACAGCGACGTGCAAGTTGGTTTTGCCGCCATCCCGATGGGCCACGAGTTCACTTCGCTGGTGCTGGCACTGCTGCAGGTCGGTGGACACCCGCCGAAGCTCGACAAGGAGGTTGTTGAACAGATCCGTGGCCTCGATGGTGACTACCGCTTCGAGACCTACATGTCGCTGTCCTGCCAGAGCTGCCCGGATACCGTGCAGGCGCTGAACGCGATGAGCGTGATCAACCCGCGCATCCGGCACGTGGCCATCGACGGTGCGCTGTTCCAGGCAGAAGTCGAGCAACGCGAGATCATGTCGGTGCCGACCGTGCTGTTGAACGGCGAGGTGTTCGATGCCGGACGCCTCAACGTCGAGCAGATCCTGGCCAAGCTGGACACCGGTGCTGCTGATCGTGCCGCCGCAGCGATCAAGGCCAAGGACGCCTTCGACGTACTGGTGATCGGCGGCGGTCCCGCCGGCGCCGCATCGGCGATCTACGCCGCCCGCAAGGGCATCCGCACCGGCGTCGCCGCCGAACGTTTCGGCGGTCAGGTGCTGGACACCATGGGCATCGAGAACTTCATTTCCGTGCCCTATACCGAAGGCCCGAAGCTGGCCACGGCGTTGGAACAGCACGTCAAGGAAAACGACGTTGACGTGATGAACCTGCAGCGCGCCGCGAAGCTGATCCCGGCAGCCAGCAGCGGTGGCCTGATCGAAGTGCAGCTCGACAGCGGCGCGTCACTGAAATCGAAGTCGGTCATCCTCGCCACCGGCGCGCGCTGGCGACAAATGGGCGTGCCGGGTGAGGATGAATACCGCAACAAGGGCGTGGCCTATTGCCCGCACTGTGATGGCCCGCTGTTCAAGGGCAAGCGCGTGGCGGTGATCGGCGGCGGCAATTCCGGTGTCGAGGCCGCCATCGACCTCGCCGGCATCGTCGCCCACGTCACGCTGATCGAATTCGACAGCCAGCTGCGCGCCGACGAAGTGCTGCAGCGCAAGCTGCGCTCACTGCCGAACGTCAACATCGTCGTCAGCGCGCAGACCACCGAAGTGCTTGGCGACGGACAACGTGTGAGTGGCCTGGCCTACAAGGACCGCACCAATGGCGAGTCACACACGGTCGAGCTGGAAGGCGTGTTCGTGCAGATCGGCCTGCTGCCGAATACCGAGTGGCTGAAGGGTACGGTCGAGCTGTCGCCGCGTGGTGAAATCATGATCGACGAACGTGGCGCGACCAGCGTCCCGGGCGTGTTCGCCGCCGGTGACGCGACCACGGTACCGTACAAGCAGATCGTCATCGCCATGGGCGCCGGCTCCACCGCCGCGCTCAGCGCCTTCGACCACCTGATCCGCACGTCGTCGCCCGCCGCCGAAGAAGCCGTCAAGCCCGAAGCCGAGGCCGCATGAACCTGCGCGACCTCCGCTATCTCGTCGCCCTGGCTGAACACCGTCATTTCGGCAGGGCGGCGGCGGCCTGCTTCGTCAGCCAGCCGACGCTGTCGACGCAGATCCGCAAGCTGGAGGAACAACTGGAGGTCACGCTGATCGAACGCGCGCCGCGTCGGGTGATGCTGACGCCGGTCGGTCGCGACATCGCCGAGCGCGCACGCCGGATCCTCGGCGAAGTCGAACAGATCAAGGAAACCGCGCGGCGCGCTACCGATCCCGAATCCGGCACCATCCGTCTCGGCATTTTTCCGACGCTCGGCCCGTACCTGCTGCCGCACGTTGTCCCGCGCATCCGCCAGCGTTTCCCACGGCTGGTATTGCTGCTGGTTGAGGAAAAGACCGAGGTGATCCTGAAGCGTCTGCGCGAAGGTCTGCTTGACGCCGGCATCCTTGCCTTGCCGATCCATGACGAACATCTGCACATCGAGCCGTTGTTCGACGAGCCCTTCGTGCTGGCGGTGCCCGAGTCTCACCCCTTCGCGAAGCGGACGACACTGAAGTCCAGTCAACTCGCGAAGGAAAGTCTGCTGCTGCTGGAAGACGGTCACTGCCTGCGTGACCAGGCCCTCGATGTCTGCCAACTGGCCGGAGCCGTGGAAAAGCCCGGCTTCCGCGCCACCAGCCTGGAAACCCTGCGGCAGATGGTTGCCGCCAATGTCGGCATGACCTTGCTGCCGACACTGGCGGTCAAGCCACCGATTCCGCGCTCCGACGCCATCCACCTACTGCGCTTCGAAGGCGAGGCACCGCACCGGCAGATCGCGATGGTCTGGCGCCGCAGCAGCGCCATGGGCGACACCCTTGCTGCGCTTGCCAACGAAATCCGTGCCCTTCCGCCTGATCTGCTGTCAGTCGACAAGGGCCTCGATACCGCACCCGCCCTGCCGTCATGAGCCCGGCGAGCGCCGGGGCCGAAGCAGCGTTGCTACCAACACTGGAGCTTGGCCCGCACGCGATGCTGCAACTTGAATCGTTCGGCAGGCATGCCGGCAACGAGCTGATCGTCGAGCTTCGCTTCAGCACCCCCGCCGACCGCATGGGTGAGCGCTGGCAGGATCGCTACACCGGTATCGAAAACCATGTCTACGCCGAGATCGAAGGCCTGGGCCGGATACAGGGCCTGCTCATCGACCAACGGTCGCGGCCGCCAACGGAAAGCATCATCCATCGTTTCCGCTTCACCTTCGACAACGACCACCTGGCCGTCATCCGTGCCGGCGCGGAATTCGGTTTCGGTGTTGACGATGACCGCATGCGCGTCGGCGTGCGCGTCAAGCGCCAGATACTGCTGCCGCTGCTTGGCGAAACCTGAGCGCACTCCCGACCACGACGGGTACGCGCCACTGCTCACGGAATCAGGCGCGAAGGCTGCCAAGTGAAACCAGGCCGGCCACAAGCCGTGCCCCGCCGGCGGTCTGTCTTCGCTCGGGCTGAGCGGAGTCGGACCAAAGCACTGCCCCGTTCGCGGCAGATGCGGCTCAGGCCCGTGATGCGGTGAAGCCCCGACCCTTCACATTCAATGGCTTGCGGACACTTCCTCAACCCCGGCGCACCGCGACATGAAACCGTCAAAACGCTGAGGTATGGTGCACGGTTCAATCCCGGGGAATATTTATGACCAAGCGCATCGGGCGCCTGCCCTTCCTGACCACCTGTTCGTCAGCACTACTTCTCCTTTCTTCACCGTTCGCTCACGCAGCGGTTCAGCCTGGCGACATCGCAGTAGTTGGACTGGCGTTCGATAACCCAGACACATTCTGCTTCGTAGCGGTGGAGCCGATTGCGGCCGCCGAGGAGCTTCGCTTCACCGACGACGGCTGGTTCAGCGCGGGCGGGTTCAGAACGAATGAAGGCGAGGTTGTATGGACTTCACCAGCTGGTGGCGTTGCGGCAGGGACTGTTGTTCAAGTACAAGTCACAACCCCGATCTCAGCCACATTGGGCACGGTCACCGGTGCCAGCCCTCCGAATTTCTCGGGGAGCGGCGATCAGCTGATCGCCTTCACCGGCACACTCGCTTCACCCACGCTGATCTATGCGGCGAATAGTGAAGGTACCGGCTGGCAAGCAAACGCCGACGATTCCAACACTAGCGCCCTTCCTGCTGGACTTGTGGATGGGACAACAGCGATTGCGTTGACCCCGGAAAATGACAACTGGGCATATACGGGAACCACCAGCGGTGGCCCGGCAGCCCTACTAGCTTCAATTGGAAATGTAGCCAACTGGACCGCTGACAACGATGCAGCAGTCGCTTGCCCAAGCGGCTTCACTGTCGGCACACCACTACCAAGCCTGAGCGTCGACGACGTCAGCATGGCCGAAGGTGATGGTGCCACGACGACGTTCACCTTCACCGTGAGCATCGATGCAACGTCTGCTTCCGACGTCACCTTCGACTACGCCACGGCGGACGGTTCGGCCACGCTGACGGACAACGACTACGTCGAAATCACCACCACGGCTGGCAGCATCACCGCAGGCAACCTGAGCACGACCATCGACGTCACCGTCAATGGCGACACCACGCTCGAATCCGACGAGACCTTCACCGTCGAACTGAGCAACGTGGTTGGCGCCAACGTGACGACCGCCGTGGGCACCGGCACCATCCAGGACGACGACGGTGCAGACCTGATCATCAACGAAATCGACTACGACCAGCCTGGAACCGACGCCGCCGAATTCATCGAAATCAAGAACGTTTCTGCTTCGCCAGTCGACCTCTCGCTTTATGAGGTCGTTCTGGTCAACGGCAGCGGTGGTGTGATTTACGGGACCTTCAACCCGAGTGGCATGCTCGCTCCGGGCGGCTACTACGTCATTTGCGCCGACGCCGCAAATACGCCGTCCTGCGATCTGGACGTCACTCCCGATACCAACCTGATGCAGAACGGCGCGCCGGATGCCGTTGCCATCCGGCTGGCCGGAAGCGGTGCCATCGAGGACGCCGTGTCCTATGAGGGCAGCACGGCAGGAGCTACCGAAGGTACCGGCGTCGATCCCCTGAAAGCCGATTCGAACAGCATCGACTTCATCGGCATTTCACGCTTCCCGGACGGTTCCGACACGAACGACAACGACACGGACTTCGCCATCCGCTGCATCACGCCAGGTCAGGCCAACGTCGCAGCGGACACGGCTTGTCCTCCACCGAGCGTTGCTCCGCAGTTGAGCATCAGCGATGCGTCCGCCAATGAAGGCAATGGCCCGGGCAACGACATCAGCTTCGACGTGACGCTGGACATTGATGCTTCCGCGGAATTCACCGTGACCTACGCCATCGTCGATGGCACAGCCACGGTCGCCGATTCCGACTATGACAATTCCGGCAGCGGCGGCACCATCACCTTCACTGGTGGCACTGCAGGTACCGTCAACATCATTGTTCCGACGATTGGTGACACCACGCCGGAGCTGGATGAAGACTTCACCGTCGTCATCTCCAACGTGAGTGCGGGCAATGCCGTGATCGCGGATGACACCGGCGTCGGCACCATCATCAACGATGACGCTGCTATACCGATGGTGACCATCAGCGATGCAACGGCACTGGAAGGCAATGCCCTAGGCAACGATGTCGCCTTCGACGTGACGCTGGACATCAACGCTTCCGCCGAATTCAGCGTGACCTACACCATTGTTGACGGCACGGCGACGACGGCTGATTCCGACTACGACAACAGCGGCAGTGGCGGCACGATCACGTTCACCGGTGGTACGGCGGGAACCCAGCAGATCGTGGTGCCGACCATTGGCGACACGGACTACGAAGGCGACGAAACCTTCACGGTCGTCATCTCCAATGTCAGTGCCGGCAATGCTGTCATTGTGGACGACACGGGCATCGGCACGATTCAGAACGATGACGTGCTCCTGATTGGCTCAGTGCAGGGCAATGGCGACGTGTCGCCCTATGTGGGCCAGACCGTCACCCTGCAAGGTACGGTGACGGCAATCGACGCCACTGGCTCTGGTGGCTTCTGGATTCAGGACGACGGAGACGGTGATCCGGATACGTCGGACGGCATTTACATTTTTGAAGGCGGCACCCACGCCGCGCTTTCTCTGGGCAATATCGTCAGCGTGACGGGCTCTGTTTCCGAGTATTTCAACCTCACCGAAATCGCGTTCCCGACCAACGTGACGGTAGTCGATGCAGGCGCAAATCCGTTGCCTGCAGCTGTTGACCTGTCCGCGCCGGGCAACGAGCCATCGACGACGTGGCCATCCAGCATGGAACGCTTCGAGGGCATGCGCGTCACCATTCCATCATTCACGGTGACGGCACCGAATCTGAGCAACTCCTTTGCGAATGTGTTCATCGGCGATTTCTTTGGCGTTGTTACCGGCACCCCGCGCCCCTTCCGTGAGGCGGGCATTCCGCTGGGTGATCCAATCCCCGCGTCAAATGTTCCCTACGCTGGCCCGATCTTCGACAACGAACCGGAACTGCTGCGGGTCAAGACCACCATCCTGACCGGTAGCACGGAATTGCGCCTACGCGCTGGAACCGAGCTGAGCAACGTCACGGGCGTGGTCGACTTCAACTTTGGTCGCTACAGCATCCTGCCGGATATCGGAACGCTGGATGCGAGCAACATCGTTCCGGGCACCGTCCCGGAAGGCACCATGGTGGCCGACCAGACCACCCGCGAATTCACGGTGGCTGCATTCAACCTGCAGAATTTCACCGAGTCTTCGCTCGACACTCCGCGGATGAAGAAGGCATCGCTGGCGATCCGCGACTACCTGCGCAATCCCGATGTGCTGGCACTGATCGAGGTCAGCAGCCAGGGCGGCACGCTGGGGCTGCTGGCAGATCAAATCAGCCAGGATGCGATTGCCGCTGGGCAGCCGGACCCAGAGTACGTTGGCTACATCCTGGGCACGGGCACCCAGGAGACCGCCTTCCTGATCAAGACCGCCACCATTGGTGGGGTGAGCCGCGTCCAGTTGGACGGCGCACTGAACGATGCCCTGCAGGAGTATGGCGACAACACCGTTCCCGTCATCTGTCCTGATGACGGCAACCCGATGACTCCGCCTGTGCCAGCCACCAACGGTCAGTTGCTGGATCGCCCACCGCTGGCACTGATGGTGACCATCCATGCCGCCAATGGCGACGTCTACCCGGTGACGGTCATCAACCTGCATCTGAAGTCGCTGAATGACGTCGACAGCACTGCGGCAAACAACAGCGATCCCAACGGCGATGGCGAACGCTACGCCTGTGCCCCACCGAGCCCGGGTTTCGCCACCATTGGCGAGCGCTATCGCGCCAAGCGCCAGCAGGGTGCGGAGTTCGTCGCCAACCTGGTGGAAATGCTCCAGACCAACGACCCGAGCGAAAGCATCCTGCTGGTCGGTGATTTCAACGCCTACGAGTTCAACGATGGCTACGCCGATATTCTGGCCACCATCAAGGGCGAGGCTTTCGCCGACGACCAGACCATCGTTCCCAACGATGGTGTGGATCTCGTGACTCGGAACCTGGAAGACCTGTATGTGTACGCACCGGCAAGCGAGTTCTACAGCTACACCTACGGTGGCCTTGGCCAGCAGCTGGATCATGCGGTTGCCAACGACCAGATCATCCTGAATACGGACGCGATCCGCGTTGAGCGCCCGCGTATCAACGCTGATTTCCTTGTTGCCGATGGCAGTGACGAAACCACGCCGCTGCGTGTTTCGGACCATGACCCGGTCGTTGCGTTCTTTGAAGTTGGCAGCTTCGGCTCGCTGCCGGTGATCAGCGCCATCGTCGACCAGACGACCAACGAAGATATTGCCAAGGGTCCGATTGCCTTCACCATCAGTGATGCAGAAGACGGCACCAGTATTCTGTGTACCGATGTGGCTGGCACTTCGGACAACCAGTCCATTGTTGCGGATGCAAACATCGCAATCTCGGGTACGGGTCAGTCCTGCGACGTCACGCTTACACCCGTTGCTGAGGCCAGCGGCACGGCGGCAATCACGTTGACCCTGACCGATAGCGACAACGACGTGGGCACCATGGTGTTCGACCTGCAGGTTGATCCGGTCAACGACGCGCCGGTCATCTCGACGTCAGTGTCGCCGACCACCGCATCGGAAAACGTCCTGTACCAGTACACGCCCGGCGCAACCGATGTGGATGGACCGGGCGAGATCTGGTCAGTGATGGCTGGTACGGATACTTGTGGTGGCAGCTTCAACAGCGGCACCTACGAATTCACCCCGGCCGAAGCCAGCAGCGGCTCAACCTGCACGCTGGCCATCCAGGTCTGTGATGATCACGCCACGGACGAACAGTGTGATACCCAGTCCGCCGTGATTACGATCACCGCAACCGACGATCCAGCCGTGCTCACTGACGACACCCTGACCGTGGATGAAGATGCGCCGGCAACGGCCATCGATGTCCTGGGCAACGACGTTGATCCGGATTCTCCGTTGCTGATCTCCGGCTTCACTTCGCCGGCGAAGGGCACGGTCGTGGTCACCGGTGGTGGCACCGGCCTGACCTACGAGCCGAATGCCGACTACTGCAACGACGGCGTAAGCACTGATGACTTCACCTACACAGCGAATGGCCAGACGGCCAACGTGCAGGTGACGGTCAACTGCCAGAACGACGATGCAGTGGCGGCCGATGACAGCGCAACGGTCACGCAGAACTCGTCCGGCAATGTGATCGACGTGCTCGCCAACGACACGGCTGACCCGGACTTCGCCCTGTCCATCGACAGCGTGGACGCCACCAGTGCGCAGGGCGGTACGCTCGGCAACAACGGTAGCCAAATCACCTACACGCCGGCCAACGGCTTCTGCGGCGCTACGGACACCTTCAGCTACACGCTGGTGGGTGGCAGCAGTGCCACGGTGACAGTGACGGTCGACTGTTTGGCCGCGGCGATCTTTGCCGACGGTTTCGAGGACTGATCGCCTCGCAACAACGCAACACGACGACGGCCACCTTCGGGTGGCCGTTTTCGTTGATGCCTACGGGATCAGGCGAACCACAGGTATCAACAGGATTGCCGGGGGGAAGGCACACGTACATACGTAGGTCGGCTCAAGGGCGAAGGCCGGAGCCGACGCACGTTGCGTCGGGACATGTCGGCTCCGCAGCGTTGCCGCTTGAGCCGAGCTACGGCTGGGCGCTATAGCCGGCTGCGTGCTTCGCCAGCAGGGAGCGCAGCGGCGCGATGTGGCTGACCAGACCAAGGCCCGGGCCACGCAGCAAGGTCATCAGCGGCTGGTCATTGGAGAACAGGGCGTTGATCCCACCGAAGGCACGACCGGCGATGGCGGACTCGCTTCGGCGTTCGCGCGCGTAGCGCATCAGCAGTCGCTTCCACTGCTTGGAGGTCGGCTGTTCACCAGCGTCCTTGAATAGACGCATTAGCAGCGCGGCATCCTGAAGACCGAGGTTGGCGCCCTGCCCTGCCAACGGGTGAACCGTGTGCGCGGCGTCGCCGATCAGCAGCAGCCGGCCATCCACGAAACGTTCGGCCAACTGCCGGCGCAGCGGAAACGCGGCGCGCCTTGATACCAGCCGCACCTCGCCCAGTCGCGCATCGAAGGCGCGGGTGATTTCCGCATTGAAGGCGGCCTCATCGAGCTGCAATCGACGCTCGGCCTCGGCGCTGGACTGCGTCCACACGATCGAGCAACGGCTGTCCTCGAAGGGCAGGAACGCCAGCGGGCCGTCCGAAAGGAAACGTTGCCAGGCCGTGTGCTGATGCGGCTGATCACATTCGACGTAAGCCACGAGGCCGCGCTGGCCATAGTCGGTGGACTCGACCGCAATACCCGCCTGCTCGCGCAACGGCGACGCGGCACCGTCCGAAGCGACCAGCAGTTCGACCTCGAGATGCTCGTCATCGACCGCCACCGCGATGCCGTTCTCGCGCTGCTCGAAACCGGCAACGCCGACGCCGGTCCGGCATTCAACACGCGGGTGCTCGCGAAGTCGTCGCCAGAGCGCTTCGAGCAGCACATTCTGCTCGACGATATGACCGAGCGTGGCGGCACCGATGTCCGCGGCGCGGAAATGCAGTTCGCCATCAGCGCCGGCGTCCCAGACGCGCATGTCGCAATACGGCGCCGCGCGTGCGGCGAGTACGTCGCGCCAGACGCCCAGCGCCTCGAACAAGGTGATCGACGCGGGGGCAACGGCATAGACGCGAAGATCCGGCGCGGCTTCCGGAGACCAGGGCTGCGGCTCGCGCGGCTCGACCAGCATGACCTGCCGACCGGCTTCCGCCAGCACCAGTGCCGTGGTCGCGCCGACCACACCACCACCGGCAACGATCACGCTGGTTCGATGCCGCATCATCCGCGCACCGCCGGATTCGCCCGCCCCAGCGCCAATCGCGGCAGCTCGCCGCGAAAGCCCATCGCGCCGGCTGCGAGTCGCTCGGCAAGACCGGGAATGCCATTCAATGCGCCGAAACCCAGGCTCCGTGCGAGCCGTACGGTCGGGTCGGTGATCGCAAACAGCCGCGACAGGCCGTCGCTGAAACGCAGCGTCTCCTCGCGATCCGTCTCACGTCGCTGCGCGTACTCACGCAAGTCATCGGCATGCCCCGGCTGACGGCCTTGTCGAAGCGCCGTTTCCAGCACTTCGGCCAGCGTCAGTGCATCGCGCAGTCCAAGGTTGAAGCCTTGCGCGCCGATCGGATGCAACGTCTGCGCGGCGTTGCCAACCAGCACGCTGCGCTCGGCGATCAACCGTTCCGCCTTGATCAGCGCCAGCGGGTAGTGGCTGCGTTGGCCGACACGCCCGATGCGCCCCAGCCGATAGCCGAAACGCGACTGCAGCAGCTCGCGGTAGGCATCGTCGTCCATGTCCGCGACGCGCTCGGCGTCTTCCGCCGTCACCGTGCAGATGGTGCCGAGGCGAGCCCCACCAAGCGGCAGCACAGCGACAGGGCCATCCGGCGTGAAACGCTCCCAGGCACAGCCTTGATGTTCACGCTCAGCCGTTGCCGTGGCGACGAACAGGCGCTGCCGGTAGTCGTGGCGTTCGACGGCGATGTCCAGCGATTCGCGGATCGCGGAATGGCTGCCATCGGCGGCGACCAGAAGTCGTGTCTCGATCTCGCATGACTCACCGTCCGGCGATTGGATGCGCAGCATCGCCACATCGGCCGAGGTCGTCACCGCGGTGACGCGCGCCGGTCGCAGGCGCTGCAGATGCTTCAGTTCATCCAGGCGCGCTTCCAGTGCCGCGCCCAGTTCGCGGGCGATGACGACGGCACCGAAGGCGTCAAGGCCGTAGTCGGCGGCGTCGAGCTGCACGCTGCCGAAATCACCGCGACTGCTGACATGCACGCGGCGGATTGCTTCCGGTGCCGTGCGGATATGCCGCCACACGCCCAGCGCCTCCAGCGCATTGACGCTGGCCTTGCCCAGCGCGAGGTTGCGCTCGTCGAAGCTCGGCGCCGGCTGCGCACCGCCGGCGCTGGCCTCGACCAGGAGCGTGCGCAGGCCCAGCGCATCCAGCGCGCAGGCCAGGCTGGCACCAACCAGTCCGGCGCCCACGATGGCGACATCCACTATCGATCCATCAGCGTGAGATGCATCGCGTTTTTTTTGTTCGGACATCCGCTGCTCCGCTTGTGCCGCCGGATCGCTTCGGACCGGGGGCCGGGTCGGGTATGCTACCCACCATGACGCGCCGCAGCCACGCGGTGGACTCGAAACACCGGAAACAATCATGACCAAGAATGCCCAATCTGCCCTGCTCTCGCCCGGCCCACTGCTGCTGACCGGCCTGATCGTGCTGGCCGCGCTGTCCCGCGTGCTACCGCATCCGCCGAATTTCTCGCCGGTGGAAGCCATGGCGTTGTTTGGTGGCGCCTATTTCGCGCGTCGTGGCTTGGCCGTGCTGATCCCGCTGGTCGCCATGCTGATCTCCGATATCGCACTCGGCTTGATCAATGGCGGCGAATACTGGGCCTACCTGACCAGCTGGGGTCCGCTATCGATCTATGCCTGTATCGCGCTGTGCTCGCTGCTGGGCTTCGGCCTGCGCGGCAAGGTCAGCGGCGGTCGCGTGCTCGGCTATTCGCTGCTGGGTTCGGTGCTGTTCTTCGTCATCACCAATGGGCTGATCTGGCTCAATGCCACGGCGGGCTCGCCGTATTGCGGCCAGGGCCTCGCCGCCTGTTACGCCTTCGCGCTCCCGTTCTTCCAGTGGACCGTGCTCGGCACGCTGTTCTACGCAGCGATCCTGTTCGGCGGCTTCGAACTGCTGCGTCGACGCCACCCGGCGCTGCGCCCGCAGACGGTGTAACCGGAGCCTCGAAAGCACCGTGGGCAACCGCCTTTCGAAAATCTACACGCGCACCGGTGATGCCGGCCTGACCGGTCTGGGTGACGGCAGCCGCGTAGCCAAGGATTCGGCGCGCGTCGATGCCTACGGCACGGTCGACGAACTGAACTCCTGCATCGGCACGGTGCTGGCCGAGACCATTCCCGAAGACGTTCGCGAAGCACTGGTCGCGGTTCAGCACCAGCTGTTCGACCTCGGCGGCGAGCTCTGCATCCCGGGCCACTCGGCCATCGACGATGACGACGTCACCGCGCTGGAACAGCGTCTCGACGCTCTGAACGCCGACCTGCCCGCGCTGAAGGAATTCATCCTGCCAGCCGGTGGTCGCGCCGCCAGTGCCTGCCATGTCGCACGAACCGTCTGCCGTCGCGCCGAGCGCTGCGTGGTCGGCCTGGCCCGCGACGAGGACGTACGGCCACAGGCGATCCGCTACCTCAACCGGCTCTCCGATCTGCTGTTCGTGATGGCGCGGGTTCTGGCGCGCTTCGAGGGCGGCAGCGAAGTGCTGTGGCAGCACGAGCGGCGTCGCGGCTGACGCAAGACCCTTCGTCGCATGCTGATCTACAGTCATCCGGCCTGTCTCCGACACGATCCCGGAACCGGGCACGCCGAATCACCGAACCGCCTGCACGCCGTCATCGACGCGCTGCGCGCGCTGCCGTCAACGCGACTGGAATGGCGCGAGGCACCCGCCGCCACGCGTGCACAGCTGTCACTGGCGCACGACACCGCGCTGATCAAGGCCGTGCTTGATGAGCCCCGCTCTTTCCCGCATCGCCTGGACGCGGATACGGCGTTGAGCGAAGGCTCGGCCGAGGCCGCGCTGCGTGCCGCCGGCGCCGTGGTCGCGGCGGTCGATGCCATCTGCGACGAGCATCCCGACACCCGGGCACGCCAGGCCTTCTGCGCGGTTCGTCCGCCCGGCCATCACGCCACGGCGGACACCGCAATGGGCTTCTGCCTGTTCAATGCCATGGCAGTCGGCGCGCGCCATGCGATCCGCAGCCACGGGTTTTCGCGCGTCGCCATCGTCGATTTCGATGTGCATCACGGCAACGGCACGCAGGCGATCTTCGAGCACGATCCCGCCGTGCTGTACCTGTCATCGCACCAGTTGCCGCTGTATCCCGACAGTGGTCACGCCAACGAACGCGGCGTTGGCAACGTGTTCAACGCGCCGTTGCCTGCCGGGGCCAATGGCGATGCATTCCGGCATGCCTGGCGTGATGTCCTGCTGCCAGCGCTGGAACGCTTCCAGCCTCAGTTGATCCTGGCATCAGCCGGCTTTGACGGGCACTGGCTGGATCCGCTGGCGGGCCTGCTGTTGAAAGAGGCTGACTACGCCTGGATCGGGCGGGAACTGCTGGCTGCCGCAGAAGAACACTGCGGCGGGCGCCTGATCTCCATGCTGGAAGGCGGCTACAGCCTGTCGGCACTGGGCGCCTCCGCCGCCGCCTACGTCAGCGCGCAACTGCAGGACTGACGACGCGCATACGACCCAGCGGGCGCGCCCGTCACACTGATCGCGTTTCCAACACGGAAAAGACGAAGCCCGGCACAAGGCCGGGCTTCGCGGTACTGCCTGAGCGTTGAACGATCAGTTCTGAACGTTCAGCTCGGTGCGACGGTTGGTCTCGGACTTGCAGCCCGGGAAGCTGTCCGGGGTGGACTCCAGCGGACGGCTCTCGCCGTAACCAACCGGACCCAGCAGACGACCCGCCGAGATGCCGTTCGAGGTCAGGTAGTCGTACACCGCAGTGGCGCGACGATCCGACAGACCCTGGTTGTAGTCCTCACGACCGCAACGGTCGGTGTGGCCGGCAACCTCGACACGCAGATCCGGATACTTGCTCAGCACCTGAATGGCCTCATCCAGGGTGGCAATCGCGTCCGGACGCAGCGCCGACTTGTCGAAGTCGAAGTTCACGCCGCGCAGGTCGATGGTGATCGGCACCGGGCAACCGTCCGGACCAATGGCCTGACCCGCTTCGGACGCCGGGCACTTGTCTTCGCAGTTGTTCACGCCGTCGCCGTCATCATCCAGATCGGCGCAGGTCACGACCGGCTCCGGCTCCGGCTCGGGAGCGGGCGGCGGTGCCGGCGGCATCGGCTTGTCACCCAGCTTAACGATGATGCCGGCGGAAGCAATCCAGTCCTGGTAGTGATCAGCACTCGGATGGCTCTCGTCGTCGAAGTCGAAACGCGGACCGATCTCGAGACGGTAACCGACGCGGTCATAGTCGCCCTGGAAACCGAAGCCGAGGTCGGCATACAGGTTGTTGCTCTTGTGCTCGATGGGAGCGCCCAGCGGATTGACGGTGTCGCGCTCGTGCGCCTGCACACCCAGGCCACCCTTCAGATACGGGCGCCAGCGCTCGCTGATGTCAGCGAAATACCAGCGCGCGGCGGCACCGATACCCCACATGCTCCAGTGCAGATCGTTACCGGTGACGTTCGGGTTGGTGTAGTGGACGTTGAAATCCAGCGCCCAGTTCTCGTTGATGAAACGACCCGCGCCGATTTCCAGGAACGCGTAACGGTCAATGTTGCGATCTTCGTCCCACAGCGTGGTGCCGGCATGGCCGGACAGGTACCAGCGGTCATCCAGCGGCTCGTCCTGCGCCAGCGCGGCCTGGGCGAAGCCCATCGCGCTCAGCAGGGCGCAGCAGAGGAGTTTCTTCTTCATTTGTCAGCTCCTTGAATCGTCGACTCGAAAGGTGAAGCCCGAAAACTCCGTGCCTGATTCCCAGACACGTCGCCGCCATCATAGCGGATTTTTGTGCGCGTGTTAACGGAAAGCTAACACGTTCAGATTGACTGCCCCGCACCCGTACCGAGGGGCAAAAAGCGCGGTCACGTTTGCGGAAAGATACGACAAATCAATGACGTAAGCATGACATGCCGCTCGGCCTGGTTCCCGCTCGCGACGCTCGCAGAACGAACTGCGGTCGCATTCCAGCGGTTCAACGAACATTGGCTCGCAGATTCCCGGGACAGGATCCTGGTGCACTGGCCGGTGTCGCCGATCGGGTCAGGACCCTGCCGCGTCCCCGCCAGGCATCACGTCGACCCAACCCGCCGCGAGCCGCGGGTCCGCCCGCAGCGCCTCGACCAGAAAATCGGACACCGCGCGGATGCGCGGCAGTTGCTTCAACTCCGGCAGGGTGAGCAACCACAACGCGCCGTCCGGCAAATCGGGGATCGGGAACAGCGGACGTAACGCCGGCTGGTACTGGTCGTTCGGCAGCCACGCGACCCCAACGCCGGCACGGGCCATCGCGGCCATGGTCTCCAGGTCGCCGGCACGCGCGACGATGCGATCCATCGGCACCAGCGACTCCAACCGTGCCATGGCGGCCAGCCGGAGAAAGGCGGCGTCGGCACCGATGATCCGGTGATTCGACAGGTCAGACAGTGACCTCAGCGGTGGCGCGGATGCCAGGTAGTCAGGCGACGCCATCGCCCACCAGTGCAGACTGGCGATCCGCCGACCCACCGCGTACTCCGGCGGCATTGCGGTTGCGCGCAGGGCGATGTCGGCTTCCCGTCGGGCCAGGTCGAGATCGCGATCCGCGGCCACGATTTCCAGAACCACATCCGGGTAGCGCTCGCGGAATCGCGGCAACTGCGGTGCCAGGTAGTCGGTGGCGAAATGCAGCGGCGCGGTGATGCGCACCCGCCCGGCCAATCGGAAGTCACGCCCGGCCAAGGCCAGCTCCACTGCCAGCATGGCGTCGTCCGCGCGTTCGGCATGACGCAGCAGTTCCTCGCCCGCGGCGGTGGACACGTAGCCTTCCGGCAATCGCTCGAACACGCGCAGGCCCAGCCCGTCCTCAAAGGCGTTGAGCCGGCGGAATACGGTTGAATGGTTCACGCCGAGCTCACGCGCCGCGCCGGCCAGCGTGCCGCGGCGGGCGATCGACAGGATCACACGGAGGTCGTCCCAGCGGAATGTGGAAGATTCGCTCATCGAACGATGTTTGCATTATT
>JAWLAW010000019.1:0-55043 GCA_041395265.1 Lysobacteraceae bacterium | reverse complement strand
ACACCCGGGATCATGACACCCGCCAACACTACCGCGCTGACCGACACCGGCGGCGTTGCGACGGCCAGCTTCACAGCCGACCAGGCCGGCAACTTCCCCAGCTCGATGTCGGTCCTCTACGACCCGGACGGCATCCCGATCAGCGGCGATGAGTTGACGGTGACGTACGGGTTCAACTTCGGCACGGCCCTGCCAGGCAGCCTGCGCAAACCCACCGCTGACTCGGGAGACCAGCAGACTGGATCGGCAGGTAGCCGCCCAGCTTTGCCGCTTCGCGTCCTGGCGTTGGATGGTGCGGACGTCCCCCAAAGCGGCGTGAACATCCTGTGGTCGGTGCTTAGTGGCGACGCGACGCTGGATGCGTCTTCGAGTTCCTCGGCCAGCAGCGGCATTGCCTCGATGGGGCTGCGGTTCGGTGCGGAAGGTGACGTGATCGTCCGCGCCCAACGCGCTGACATCCCAGGAGAATTCGAGGACTTCAGTCTGCGAGCGATCGCGGCAGTCCGCCTCGATATCGTCGCCGGCAACGGCCAGTCGGTCGCGCCCGGCAGCATTGGCGACGACATGGTCGTGCGCCTTACCTCGGGGGGCAGTCCCGTCTCCAGCGGACAGATCGAATGGCAAGTCGTCAGTGGTGACGCAACACTGTCTGCGGCGACCAGCCTCACCGACAGTGCTGGCCAGGCACGGATCGGCATCAACTTCGGCAGCGAACCAGGAAACGTCTCGATCAGTGCCTACTCCGACGACCCGACGGCGGGCCCGGTGTACTTCAATCACAGTATCCAGGTATCAGGCGGCGACACGGTCCACTTCGACATCCACGCAGGCGATGGCCAAAGCGGTCCGATCACGACCGCCGGTGACGCTCCGCTGGTGACACAGCTCACAGACAGTGATCATCAGCCGATCAGCGGGACCTCGGTTGTCTGGGAAACCATCAGCGGCGATGCCCAGCCCATTGAAGCGGCCAGCAGTACCGACATCGACGGCCTGGCATCAATCGGGTTCACATTTGGCGCAGTCGAAGGCACGTCGGTTATCCGAGCCAGCATCCATGAAGGCGCCATCTACCAGGACTTTCACGTCATCGCATACCTGCCGCAACTCGCACTTCAGAGCGGTGACGGGCAGATTGGTCCGGTCAGCACCGATCTGGCGGAAGACTTCGTGATTGCCATCGCCCCACCAGCCACACCGCTGGCCAAATCACTGGCCGGCGTGGATATCCAGTGGACGGTGATCGAAGGTGGTGGAAGTCTCAGCGCAATCAGCACACCGACCGACGGCGAGGGTATCGCACGCACCCGGCTGCGGCTGGGCCCGAACCCCGGCAGCAACGTGGTTCGCGCAGAAATTGCCGGAGGGCCGAGCCTGGTGTTCCACGCCACCGGAATCGCCGATGCATTGCCCAGCGTGTTCCGCATCGTGTCCGGCAACGGCCAGCAGTTGCCGACGGCCGAGCCATCCGAGCCGCTGCTGGTCGAGGTACTGGACGGCAACGAGCAACCGATCTCCGGCGTGATGCTCGACTGGAGCATCGACAACGGCAGCCTGATGGAGGGCCACACCAGCACGGGTGCGGACGGCCGTAGCGCCAATATCGCCCGGGTCGCCGTTCCCGGTGCAGCCAATATCATTGTCAGCCTGCACAACTCACCCGAGCACAACCTGACGTTCTCCATCAACGGCGGTGTCGCCAACATCCTCGATCTGAATGACGACCAGCGTGAAGTCGCGGAAGCCATCGACACTCTGTGCCCTGCCCTGCTGGCGATGGAAAGCCACACGCCGGAGCAAATGGACCTGCTGGCACGCTGCCTTGAGCTGGTCGACAACGCCGGTGATCACCCCGCCGACGTCGTCAACGCCCTCAACGAGATGATGCAGGACACGGCGCTGGTGCAGACGCATTCAGCGCTGCTGGCAGCGTCCACCCAGTTCGGCAACGTCAACCAGCGCCTGACCGCATTGCGTGCCGGCCAGCAGCAGCCGCTGAGCCTGGATGGCCTGTCGCTCATGAACAGCAGTGGCGTGATGCCGCTGGCACTGCTGCCGGAAGCCGGAGACGTGGAGGTCGGTACCGATTTCAGTCGTTGGGGCTTCTTCGCCAACGGCACGCTGGGACGCGGTGACTCCGATGGCGGTGGCTCGCGACCCCAGTACGACTACGACACCGCCGGATTGACCGCCGGCGTCGACTATCGCTTCAACGATCACTGGTTCGCCGGGGTGGCGCTGGGCTACACGCGCCAGGACAACAGCCTCGGAAACGATCAGGGCAGCGTTGACATGAGCGGCTGGAGCATCTCGGGCTACACCACCTGGTTCAACGCCAGCAACTGGTACGTGGACGGCGTGCTGAACTGGGGCGACAACGACTACGACCTCCAGCGCCGTATTGCCTACGACATTGCCTCCGGAACGACGATCACCTCGGTGGATCAACTGGCCTTCGCAAACAGTGGCGGCGACCAGTTGTATGCGGCCGTTTCGGTCGGACGCGACTTCCAGAGTGGCGCATGGAACATCGGACCCTACGCCCGTGCCAGTTGGGCAAGGGTCAGCTTTGATGCCTACGAGGAAAGTCTGAGCGGCGGTCAAGCTGGCAGCGGCCTCGGGCTTCGAGTCGAGGCACGCGACGTGGATGCCGCAATGCTTGTTCTTGGCGGCAAGGCGAGTCGGGCCATCAGTACCGACTGGGGAGTATTGATGCCCAGCTTCAATCTGGAGTGGGAACACCAGTTGCAGGACGACCCGCAACATGTCGTGGCGTATTTCCTGGCCGACCCGACACGCACGCCGTTCGAGATCGGCGGCACCGCACTGGACCGGGACTTCTTCCGCCTCGGAATCGGGCTCTCAGCCCTGTGGACAAACGGTCGGTCGGGCTTCGTCACCTATGAGCACCTGATCGGCGCTTCGGGAATCAGCCAGGGCACCCTGTCGCTGGGCTTGCGCTTCGAGTTCTGACGGCCATGCGGAGCGGCGCCACCGGGGGTTGGCAGGCACCACAGCCGGACCGGCTTTCCGTTGTCCGGCGAACTCGCCATGCTCCGTTTCCCGTACGGAGAGAACACGGACGCCTCGACACTCTGCACAACCGGGACAGGGATGGCGATCACGCTCTGCCGCGACGCGGCTTGCGATGCCTTCCATGGTCACGGCATGATCCAGTGATGATGCGGGACGCGGGGCCGCAACCCGGCCAGACCGGGCGCGCTGCATCCCGCCGACAACAAGGACAGGCATGATCGAATTCGGGCACCAGAGCCACGTCGGCCTTCGCCGCGAACACAATGAGGACACCTACTACGCCGACGGCTCCCTGGGGCTGTGGCTGGTCGCGGATGGCATGGGCGGGCACGAGTTCGGCGAGGTCGCAAGCGCTCTCGCGCGCGACACCGTGGTGCGCGAGGTTAGCGGCGGTCGCGGACTGGCGGAAGCCATCCATCGCGCCGACGAAGAAATCATTGCGCATTCGCGCCGCCGTGCAGAAGGTCTGCCGATGGGCACCACCATCGCCGCGACGCGCGTCGATGGCAACCGTTTCGAAGTGTCATGGGTCGGCGACAGCCGTGTCTATCTGTGGAACGGGCACCTGATGCAGCTCTCGCAAGATCACAGCTACGTGCAGGAGCTGATCGACCAGGGTGCGATCACCGCCGAACAGGCGCGAAGCCACCCGCACCGCAACGTGGTGACGCAAGCGCTGGGCGTGACTGATCCGGACAGCCTCAACGTCGAGACGATTACCGGTGAGCTCAAGCCAGGCATGCAACTCCTGCTGTGCAGCGACGGCCTGACCGAAGAAGTGAGCGATGCCGACATCGAGGGCATCCTCGGTCGCAAGGAATTGTCGGCGCAGGAATGCGTGGAGCACCTGGTGATGGCCGCGCTGGACGGTGGCGGCTCGGACAACATCACGGTGCTGCTGCTGCGTAACAGCTGAACCCTGTCTCACCGCCCGAGTTACTGAACGCTCCGTCAGTTGCCGCGCGAGCGCCTCTCCGCCTGGTCACGCAACGCCTTCAGATCCGCATTGTCGGGTTGTACCGAGAGACCCTGGTCGATGGTGGTCATGCAGGATGTCCACAGTTGGCGGTCGCAAAGCCGGCGTGCACTGCCGAGATAGAAGCCGGCGATGTTGTTGACGCCCTGCAGGGCACGTTCGTTCTCGGGCTCAGCCTGCAGCACCTGCCGGTAGAGGCCGGCTGCACTATCGTCCTCGGGAAACACGAGGCGATCACCGAACTGATCCTTGGTCCCATGCTGGTAATAGGCATCCGCCTTCTCCAGCAGCAGTCCTATGTCGGTCTCCCCTACCGGCTTCGGCTCCAGCGGGATCACGCCGGGCCGGGTGTCGGACGGCCCGCTGTTTGACGGCGTATCCGTCACGGCCGGCGTCGGAACCGGTGGTGTCCCGTCGCCGGCATCACGCAGGAAATACCAGCCAAGCCCGCCGCCAATCACGGCCACAGTGACCAGCAGCCCCAGCCAGACACCGCGCTTCGTACCGCTCGACGACGAGGAAGCCCGCGTGGCCTGGTGCCGGTCCGGCTGGCTCAGACGCGACTGCCGACGGCGCGGCTGGGTATCGACATGCAGGTTTGCGGCTTCCGGCGCTGCGGCAAGCAGTGCCTCGAGTTGTCGGACGAACTGCTCGCCGTTGCTGGCCCGCGATTCCGGCGACTTCGCCATCAGGCTGTCGACCATCGGCTGCAGCCACGCCGTCGTCTCCGGCAGTTCGGGAATGGGCTGGGTAACGTGCATCAGCGCCACGGTGAACGGGTCAGTCGACTCGTAGGGTTGGCGACCGCTCAGCATCTCGAACAACACCGCGCCAAGGCTGTACAGATCGGAACGACCATCCAGCAGTGGGCCGCCCTGCGCCTGCTCCGGGCTCATGTAGTCCGGCGTGCCGATCGAGGAACCGGCGACGGTCATGCCGCCTGTCGCACCAATCGCCTTGGCGATGCCGAAATCCGCGAGCACGGCGGTGCCATCGCTGCGGAACAGCACGTTGCCGGGTTTCACGTCGCGGTGGACGATGCCCTTGCCGTGCGCGTAGTCAAGGCCACGAGCGATATCGACGGCCACGTCCAGCGCCTGCGCGACGGTGAGCTTGCCGGCGTCGATGCGCTGCCGCAGCGTGCCGCCGGGAATGTATTCAGCGGCGAGGTAATAGACGCTGCCATGCGAGCCGATGTCGTAGATCGTCACCAGGTTCGGGTGGCTGAGCTTGGCGGTGATCTGCCCTTCCTGCAGGAAACGCTCGGCGAACTCGGCGTTGGCGGACAAGGCTGGTGCCATCACCTTGAGCGCGACCTCACGATCCAGTGATTCCTGCACGGCGAGGAAGACTGACGCCATGCCACCTTCGCCTAGCGGTCGCAGGATGCGGTAGCCCGGGATGTCGATATCGACGGATTTGAGCAGGACGGTCGTGTTCACGCGGCGGCCGTTTTCAGGGTGTCCGGCGGATTATGCTTGATCGGACGCAACGCCGCGCAGCACCCGCACAGGATTGGCTCAGGCATCGGCAACGCCGTCGTCCGGCAACCACAGACAGGTCCCCGAGGCCTTGCGGATGGCCGCCAGCCGCGCGACATGCGCAAGGCGCTCGGCATCGCTGACCGGAACCAGCGGCAGCCTTGCGGTCGACAGGTCGACGTCCTGGCCTGACGCTTGCGTCGCTGCCGTCGTGGTACCCGAGGAGGCATCGAATTCAAAGGCGCCCTGCCCAGCCGTCAGTGCGAGGTAGACCTCCGCGAGCAGTTGCGCGTCCAGCAACGCGCCGTGCAGTTCGCGGTGCGAGTTGTCGATTTCGAGTCGCTTGCACAACGCGTCGAGTGAATTGCGCTGACCGGGAAACCGCTCGCGCGCCATGGCCAGCGAATCGCAGACTTCGGCATGATCTGCGACGTGGCCGTAGCTCGGCCCCATGCGTTCCAGTTCGGCGTCCAGGAACCCAACGTCGAAGTCGGCGTTGTGGATCACCAGCTCAGCGTCGCGAATGAACTTGACGAAGTCGTCCACCACCTCGGCGAACAGCGGCTTGTCGGACAGGAACTCGGCGCTTAGACCATGCACCTGCTGCGCACCCGCCTCGATGTCGCGCTCGGGATTGAGGTAGCGGTGGAAATGCCGGCCGGTCGGACGCCGCTCGATCATCTCCACGCAGCCGATCTCGATCACCCGATGGCCACGACGCACGTCAAGGCCCGTGGTTTCGGTATCCAGCACCACCTGCCGCATCAGCGTCCGCCTCCATCGGCGATGTCCCGCGCGGCTTCGCTGGCCAGTGCGTCGGCGCGTTCATTGCCGGGGTTACCGGCATGGCCCTTCACCCATCGCCAGTCGACACGATGTCGCGATGCCGCCCGTTCCAGGCGCTGCCAGAGGTCAGCATTCTTCACCGCACTGCCGGAGGCGGTGCGCCAGCCGCGACGTTTCCAGTTCGGCAGCCACTCGGCGATGCCCTGCTGCACGTAGCGCGAATCGGTGTGCAGTTCGACCGCGCAGTCACCGCGCAGTGTTTCCAGGGCCATGATTGCCGCCATCAGTTCCATGCGGTTGTTGGTGGTTCCTGCCTCGCCGCCACTCAACTCGCGACGTCGTTCCCGCCAGGCCAACACCGCGCCCCAGCCGCCGGGTCCGGGATTGCCGAGGCAGGCACCGTCGGTATGGATGATCACGAGATCGCTGGGTGCGGTATCAGCCTGCATGTGGTGCCGCCTCGGTCCGTCCGCGCAGCAACTGCGCGCGTTGTCGCGCCGCCTTTGCGTCTGGCGTAAGCGACTGCACTCGCTTGCGCGCGCACCAGGCGTAGCCGGCGCGAAGGGCACCATTGACCGACGACCGCGACTCCGGCACGCGCGGCAGGTCGGCCTGGTCGAACGGTGATACCGGCCCCAGGCGGTGGAGCCGAAGCGGTGTCAGGCCGGACTGCTCGATCAACCGTGCCGTTCGCTGCGCGGATCGCGCGGCCGGACCACGCCCGCGCCAGCGCCACGACCATGGGCTCCAGGGATTGAGCCCGACGCTGATCAGGTAGCCATCCGGTTGCAGCAGGCCCGCGACTTTGCCCAGCAATTGCTGTGGCTCCAGGCAATGGTCAAGGCTATGCAGCAGATAGACCAGCGCAAGACTGCCTTCGGCCACCGGAAAGCTGCCGCCACCACAGCGGACATCGCCGTCCCAGCCGGCTGCATCCGTGCACGCATGCAGCGCCAGGACGTCACCCATCAGGTGCCCGGACAGGGCCTTGTTGCTGCCAGCAGACGGCCGCAGGTACAGCGCGTGTCGGCCATGCACGCCGGTCAGCGCCGGGATCAGTTCGGACTGCTCAACCGACATCAGCCGCGCCGCGACCGCGCCGCCGAACCAGTCGAGCGCACTCTGTTCGCCTTGACGCGTTTTCACGGAACTGGGCATGGTGGGATTGTGCGTCATGTTCCGGGCGAGGATAACCCCTTGACCGGAAGCAGGACGCCCGCTATGCCCGTCACCGGACCGCTCGCCGCCATGCCTACGCTGTACGCCATCCCCGCCTTCACCGACAACTACATCTGGACGCTGACCGACGATCAAAGTTCGGCACTTGTCGTCGACCCCGGCGATGCGGAGCCGGTCATCGCTGCCGCCGAAACGCACGGCTGGCGGCCGACCACGGTACTGGTGACACACCATCATCCCGACCATGTCGGCGGCCTGCCCGAACTGCGTCGTCGCTGGCCGTCGCTGCGGATCATCGGCCCCGAAGACCCGCGCATCACCGGATTGGACGAGGTCGTCAACGACGGTGATCAAGTCCGGGTCGAGGGTCTGGACCTGACGTTCCGGGTCATGGCGGTGCCCGGCCACACGCTGAGTCACATCGCCTACGTGGGTGATCCGTGGCTGTTCTGCGGGGACACCCTGTTCAGCCTGGGCTGTGGCCGCCTGTTTGAGGGCACACCCGCACAGATGCTTGACTCGCTGGACCGCGTGGCCGCGCTGCCGGGCGAACAACTGGTCTGTTGCACGCATGAATACACCGCTGCCAACGGGCGCTTCGCGATCAACGTCGATCCCGGCAACCCGGCACTGGTGCAGCGCATCGCCGACGTGGCAGCCTGTCGCGCCAAGAACCAGCCGAGCCTGCCCGTGACTCTCGCCAGCGAACGTGCCTGCAACCCCTTCCTTCGCTGCGACCAGCCGTCCGTGCAGCGATCGATCGCAGCGGCCACCGGCTCCATGCCGGCCGACAGGCTCGACAGCTTCGCGCGACTGCGACGCATGAAGGACGCGTTCCGCGGATGAGCCGCCAGCGTATCCTTGCGGGGCTGCTGCCCTGCCTGCTGATGGTCGCCTGCACCACCACGACACCGACACGCCACGCAGCAACGATGCCGGCCGACCCGCCGGCAATCGATGGCGAGCAAGCAGCCGTTGAAACGGAAGCACCGGCGGCCGCGACCAGCACACCGCGCCCCCTCGCAGCGGAACCACTGCCGGATTCCGAAGCAAGCGGGCCGCCATCGCACGGCCTCGACCGTCTCGCCGGCAACCTGCACGATCCGGAATGCCGCTCCGGACGCGTGGTGGACCGCTGGATCAGCCGCTATCAGGAGCGGCCGCAGCGTTGGGACAGCCTGTGGCGCGACAAGCTGCCATTGCTGCACTGGGTGCAGGCGCGCGTCGCCGAAGCCGGCCTTCCGGCCGAGTTCGCGCTGATCCCCATGGTGGAAAGCCACTTCCGTCCAGAGGCCCGCAACGGCAGCAACGTCGGCATGTGGCAACTCTCCAGCATCACTGCCAGGGATCTGGGCCTGAGCGTCGACAAAGGCCGCGACGAACGTCTGGATCCGATTCCCGCTACCCAGACCGCCATCGTCCTGCTCGAACGCCTGATGGACCGCTTCGGCGACTGGCGACTGGCGGCGATGGCCTACAACGCCGGCGAATACCGTATCGCGCGCGCCTTGAAGTCCATGCCCGATGGCGCACAGCCGTCGGCGGCCGCTCATCAGCCTCCGGGCCTCAGTAACACCACCTACGAATACATGGCCAAGCTGGAGGCCATTAGCTGCCTGGTTGCCGAGCCCACGCGCTGGGGACTGGCCCTGCCGAAGGATGCCGACAGTGAACTCGTGGTCACGCGGATTCCCGACGTGTTCCGCAGCCTCGGTCGGCTATCCAGCGTCACCGGCATCAATGAAGAGCACGCGGGCAAGTTGAACCCGGCCAGCCAGCGCTACCGGATCGATGTGCGCCGGCGAACACTGCTGCTGCCGGAAGCCGACGCCCTGCGCATCCAGGCGTGGAGCGCCGGTGTCGCCAACGGCACCATCGCGGCCATCAGGCCGGAAGAGGCTGTCACCCACGTCGTGGCCAGCGGCGACTCGCTGTGGACCATCGCCCGCCGGCACCGGCTGGACACGCGCGACATCCAGAGCTGGAACCGTCTTCCGGACGGTGCCGTACTGCATCCAGGACAGGTGCTGCGTCTGGAACCCTGAGCCCGCAGGCGTCAAACTAGCGCCCTTTCCAACGCACGAATCACCAATTCAGGGAGTGGACCATGGGATTCCTAGCAGGCAAGCGCGCGCTCATCACCGGCATCGCCAGCCAGCGCTCGATCGCCACCGGCATCGCCGAGGCAATGCATCGCGAAGGCGCCGAGCTCGCTTTCACCTACCAGAACGACAAGCTGAAGACGCGGGTCGACGACGCGGCCCAGGCCGCCGGCAGCGACATCGTGCTGCCGCTGGACGTCACCGACGACGCGCAGATCGAGGCCTGCTTCCAGGCACTCGGCGAACGCTGGAACGACGGCTTCGACATCCTCGTCCACGCCATCGCCTTTGCGCCGCGCGAGGCCATCGCCGGCCAGTTCCTCGACGGACTGACCCGCGAGAACTTTGCCATGGCGCATGACATTTCCGCTTATTCGCTGGCCGCGCTGTCCAAGACTGCCGCGCCGATGATGCAGGGCCGCAACGGTGCGATCCTGACGCTGAGCTACCTCGGCGCCGAACGTGCCCTGGCCGGCTACAACGTCATGGGCGTGGCAAAGGCGGCGCTGGAGTCGACGGTGCGCTACCTCAGCTACAACCTCGGTCCGCAGGGCATCCGCGTCAACGCAATCTCGGCCGGTCCGATCAAGACATTGGCCGCCGCCGGCATCGCCGGCTTCCGCAAGATCCTGGGCCATGTCGAGGAAAATGCACCGCTGCGTCGTACCGTCACCATCGAGGATGTCGGCAACGCCGCTGCCTTCCTGTGTTCGGATCTGGCATCGGGCATCACCGGCGAGATCACTTACGTCGATGCCGGCTACAACATCCTCGGCATGACCGGCATCGAAGTCTGATGCAAGTTCGCTGCACCGGCGCATGAAAAAGCCCGGCATTGCCGGGCTTTTTCGTCATCGTCCCAAACCGCCACCCATCAAAGTCGATCTTCGGCGACCTTGATGTCGGCACCGGCACGCAGCGCGTCCACGTAGGCACGTGCCTCGACGCCACCCAGCGCGCCCGCCAACTGCTCGCTGAGCGCGGAGCGGACATCGGCACCGATGCTGGCCGGATCGCCGTCAGTCACCGATTCCAGCTGGATCAGCGCATAGCGGTTGCCGCTGAGCTCGGCCATGCCAACCTCGGACTGGCCTTCCACCGGATGCGGCAGCTCGAACACGCGCGTGATCAGCTCACGATCCAGGTTGACCGCACCGCGGGTCACCGCATCGCCCTTCTGCAGCTCAAGTTCGCGTGCCTCGGCCATCTCGGAAAGCGCCTTGCCGGCCTTGGCTTCAGCCAATGCCGCATCGGCAGCGGTACGCGCCTGTCCGGCGATGCGCTCTTCCTTGACCAGGGTCTCCACGCGATCACGCACGTCCTCGAACGGTGTCACCGTCGCCGCCTTGTGCTCCTTGACGCGGATCGCCACCAGGCTGCCGTCCGGCAGGTTGATCGGGTCACTGACGTTGCCCTGGGCCAGCACGCTTTCCGAGAACGCGGCATCGACGACGGCCGGATAGGCGGCAATGCCGTCACCACCGTTACGGTCGAAGAAACCGGTGCTCTGGACGTCAAGCCCCAGCTCGCTGGAAGCCGTGTTCAACGTGGTCGGATCGCGGTAAATGGTGTCGACCAGCCTGCCACCCTGATCGTTGAACTGGCGCTCACGCTCGCCGTCCAGGTATTCCTTCTCAAGCTCGGCGCGAACCTCTTCGAACGGCTTGGCCTGACCCTCACGGACCTCGCGAAGCTGGATCACGTGCCAGCCGTCGCTGCCCTTGACCGGATCGCTGACGGCGCCGGCTTCCATGGCGAACAGCGCGTCTTCGAAGGCCGGATCGGTGATGCCCTTTTCGATCCAGCCGATGTCGCCACCGGTGGCCTTGGAGCCGAAATCATCCGAATCCTTCTTCGCCAGCTCCGCGAAATCGGCACCGTCCTGGCGGGCGGCGTCGGCGATCGCCTGCGCCTTCTCCTGCGCCGCGCGCACCGCATCGGCATCGGCGTCAGCCGGCACCGATACCAGAATGTGCGAAGCAAGCCGAGACTCGGGATCGACGAAGCGCGCGCTCTGTTCCTCATAGCGCTCGCGCAGCGTCTCCTCGGAAACCGTGACCGGCACGTCGACGTTCGCGGGACTCATCTGCAAGTATTCCAGCGACACGCTCTCCTCACGGGTGAACGCATCCGGATGCGCGTCGTAATAGGCCTGGAGCTCCTCCGCGGAAACATCGACCACCGAATCCAGCGCCGGCGGTTCCAGCATCAGGTAGTGGAAGCTGCGCTTCTGGTCGCGCAGGGACAGGTAGCTGTCGAGGTAGCCGCCGGTGGCGATGCCACTGCGCTGGATCTCGCCGGTCACCGCCTGCACGGCCATCTCCTTGCCGAGGCGCTCCTCGAAGGACGCCGGCGACATCGACTGGTTGCGCAGCAACGCCACGTATCGATCCTGATCGAACTGCCCGGCAACCTGGAACGCCTCCATGCCGAGGATTTCCTTCTGCAACTGCGCCGGCGTAACCACCACACCGGTCTTCGCAGCCTGCTGGATCAGCAGCTTTTCCTCTATCAGCCGGTCCAGGAACTGGCGCTTGATGGTCGGCTGCTCGAACTGCCGCGAATCGAAACGCTCACCCAGCATGCGCCGCATCTGCATGCGGTACTCCTGGAAACGCTGCTGGAATTCCTCCTGGGAAATCTCCTCGTCACCGACCTTGGCGACATAGGTCGCGGTCTGCGCATTGAAGTAATTCTCAACGCCGAAGAACAGGAACGGGATCATCAGCAGGCCGAGGATCACGATGGCGATCCAGCCGGAGGTTTTCTCACGTAGTTTCTGGAGCATGTCTGGAACTCTTTGGCATGGCGAAAGACGGCCCGGCAAAGGGACGAACCAACCCGGCACCACCAGGTACCGGAGCACCGACACAAATTCTGCCGATGCGGAAGCGGGGACGACACCAGTCGCCTTCGCTTCCTGCAAGCCGCGGGAGGATGCCCGGCCTTGCGGGTAAAAAAAAAGGGCGCCCTGTTCAGGCGCCCTTTGGAAGGTGGCGGAGTGGACGGGACTCGAACCCGCGACCCCCGGCGTGACAGGCCGGTATTCTAACCAACTGAACTACCACTCCGCGGCAAACCTTGTTGCTTTTTGAAACTGGTGGGTGCTGAGGGTTTCGAACCCCCGACCCTCGCCTTGTAAGGGCGACGCTCTACCGCTGAGCTAAGCACCCCTTGTCCAGCGATGGTGATTCGTTTCGCCCGAAAAACATATCTTCCGGACGAAGCTCGTCAGTTTACAGCATCCTTGAGCGCTTTACCAGCCTTGAAGGACGGATTCTTCGAAGCCTTGATCTTGATGGTTTCGCCGGTGCGCGGGTTGCGACCGGTGCGCGCCTTGCGCTTCTTGACGTCGAAGGTGCCGAAGCCGACCAGCGACACGGTGTCGCCCTTCTTCAGCGCTTTCTTGATGACTTCGATCATGCCGTTGACGGCATTCTCGGCGTCGGCCTTGGTCAGTTCGGCTGCGCCGGCGACGGCGCCAATAAATTCGGCTTTATTCATTCTGATGACACTCCCTACGCGTAATTCGTGACCCGCATGATGCGATGGGTCGGGCGCTCCCCCAGGTTCCCAACTGATCGCCCGACGGAAGGTGTACCGCTACTGCCGGCAGCACAAGGCCAGACGCAGCGGCAACGGTTTTATACCAGCGGCATATGCGACGCGCAATACGAAAATCGCCAGTATTCATGCGGGTTTCCGGGCGGAATCGAGAAAGGCTGGACGCGGCATACTTCAATGCATCCGTCAAGATGCCGGAACAACTCCGAGCAACGACAGAACGCTCAAGGGCTTATCGTCGACTTATCGCGGACAGCATTAGCTGCGACCACTCGACGATGCCCATGAACAGCGGGCATCAGAAACGCGGAACGCCCGTCCGGCAAGCGCAAACGGGCGTTCCATGCAGCGCGGTTGCGCGGCGGTTGCGCGCGTAGCGCGCCGCTACTGCGCGCGATCAGTGGGCACGACTTCCGCTCTTCACGTCCTCGACAACATCCCCTGCAGGGGCACCTGCGCCGGTCGCGACATCCGTATCCGGCTTGGGATGCAGCGGACGCTCCAGGGCAACATCCAGCACCTGATCGATCCATCGCACCGGGATGATCTTCAGTCCCTGGGTCACGTTCTTCGGAATGTCGGCGAGATCCTTCTCGTTCTCTTCCGGAATGATCACCGTGCGAATGCCGCCGCGCAGTGCTGCCAGCAGCTTTTCCTTCAAGCCACCGATCGGCAGCACGCGACCACGCAGGGTGATCTCGCCGGTCATCGCCACGTCGGCTTTCACCGGCACCTGGGTCAATGCGGATACCAGCGCCGTGCACATGCCGATACCGGCACTCGGTCCGTCCTTCGGCGTCGCGCCTTCCGGCACGTGGACATGGATATCCAGCGTCTGGTGGAAGTCCGACTTCAGGCCCAACGAATCACTGCGCGCACGCACGACACTGAGTGCGGCCTTGATCGATTCCTGCATCACGTCACCGAGCTTGCCGGTGAGGATCAGGTTGCCCTTGCCCGGCACCAGGCTGGCTTCGATCTGCAGCAGGTCGCCACCAACCTCGGTCCAGGCGAGACCGGTAACCAGGCCAACCTCGTTTTCCTGCTCGGCTCGACCGAAGTCGAAACGGCGCACGCCCAGGTAGTTGTCGAGGTTCTTGGCGGTGACATTGACCGCGCTACGCGACTTCTTCGGCGCCTTCTTCTCGGCTGCCGCCTTGCTTTCCGCCAGCGCCAGTTCCTTGACCACCTTGCGCGCGACCTTGGCGATCTCGCGCTCGAGATTGCGAACACCGGACTCGCGCGTGTAGTAGCGGATCATGTCGCGGATCGCCGATTCGCCGACCTTCAGCTCGCCGTCCTTGAGACCGTTAGCCTTGAGCTGTTTCGGAATCAGGTAGCGTGTGGCAATGTTGATCTTTTCCTCCTCGGTGTAGCCGGGGATGCGGATCACCTCCATGCGGTCGAGCAGCGGACCGGGGATGTTCAGCGAGTTGGCGGTGGCCACGAACATCACTTCGCTGAGGTCGAAATCGACTTCGAGATAATGATCGGCGAAGGCATTGTTCTGCTCGGGGTCCAGCACTTCCAGCAGCGCTGACGACGGATCGCCGCGGAAGTCCATCGCCATCTTGTCGATCTCGTCGAGCACGAACAGCGGGTTACGCGCGCCGACCTTGCCGAGGTTCTGCATGATGCGGCCCGGCATGGAACCGATATAGGTACGGCGATGGCCGCGGATCTCGGCTTCGTCACGAACGCCGCCCAGCGACATGCGCACGAACTTGCGGTTGGTGGCCTTGGCGATCGAACGGCCCAGCGAGGTCTTGCCAACGCCCGGAGGCCCGACCAGGCAAAGGATCGGCCCCTTCATCTTGCGCACGCGCTGCTGCACGGCGAGGTACTCGAGGATGCGCTCCTTGACCTTTTCCAGACCGTAGTGATCGGCGTCGAGCACGTCCTGCGCGACCTGCAGGTCGCGGCGAACCTTGCTGCGCTTCTTCCACGGCGCGGCCAGTAGTGCGTCCAGATAATTGCGTACCACCGTCGCTTCGGCCGACATCGGCGACATCTGCTTCAGCTTGTTGAGCTCGGCCTTGGCCTTGGTCTCGACTTCCTTGGGCATACCCGCCTCGGCCACGCGACGGGTCAGGTCCTCCAGTTCATTGGGCACGTCGTCCAACTCACCGAGTTCCTTCTGGATCGCCTTCATCTGCTCGTTGAGGTAGTACTCGCGCTGGCTCTTCTCCATCTGCGACTTCACCCGGCCGCGGATGCGCTTCTCCAACTGCTGCACGTCGATTTCGCCATCAACGAACCCGATCAGCATTTCCAGTCGCTGGGCGATATCCAGCATTTCCAGCAGCTTCTGCTTGTCCTCCAGGCGCGCGCCCAGATGGGCAGCCACCGTGTCGGCCAGGCGTGACGGATCGTCGATGCCGTTCAGTGTCGACAGCAGTTCCGGCGGCAGCTTGCGGTTGGTCTTGACGTATTGTTCGAACTGGCCGAGCAGTGAACGCAGGGTGACATCCAGTTCGCGATCGTCACGGTCACTGAAGCTGGCCTGCGTCTCGCCGGAAGCCACCAGCGCGCCATCACGCTCGCCGTAGCTGTCGATCCGGATGCGCTCGGCACCTTCGACCAGAACCTTGAGCGTGCCGTCGGGCAGATTCAGCAACTGCAGTATCTGCGCGACGGTGCCGATCTGGAACAGATCCTTTTCAGCCGGGTCATCCATCTCGGGACTGCGCTGCGCCACCAGGATGATGCGCTTGTCGGAGGCCATGGCCTGCTCCAGCGCCTTGACCGACTTCTCGCGGCCGACAAACAACGGAATGACCATGTGCGGGAACACCACCACGTCACGCAGCGGCAACACCGGCAGTTCAGGACCGGACGACATTGGCATTGGGGCATCCATGATTGGCTTTCTCCTGGTTTGGTCCGCCGCGGCGGGCGCCGGACCGGTTCACGCGTCCAGTGGTGTGTTCCATCCCTGCCGCGGATACATGCGGCCTCTGCTGCAAAGGTGGGGCCAGCTTCGCCTGCTTGCAAGCCTACGCCCCTGAGCGCCTTAAAAAACCGTCTTGCACCGCAAATTGACGCACGGATTCCCGATGCGATGGATCTCACCCGATCGACTGCAGAAAATCCGGCGGCCACAACGACGACGGCCCCGCATTCCGCGAGGCCGTCCGTCTGCGATCAGACATCGCCAACTACTCCGACGCGGCCTTCTGCGGGGCCGGTGCGGTGTTCTCGTAGATCAGGTAGGGGTCGGCCTGGTTGTTGATCACCGTCTCGTCGACCACGACCTTGCTGACGTTCTCGGTGGACGGCAGGTCGAACATGGTGTCGAGCAGCACCTGCTCCAGAATCGTGCGCAGGCCGCGCGCGCCGGTCTTGCGCTTGAGCGCCTTCTGCGCGATGGCGGTCAGCGCATCCGGCCGGAACTCCAGTTCCACGCCTTCCATGTCGAACAGGCGGCGGAACTGCTTGGTCACCGCGTTCTTCGGCTCGGTCAGGATGCGCACCAGCGCCTCCTCGTCGAGCTCGGTCAGCGTCGCCACCACCGGCAAGCGTCCGACAAACTCAGGGATCAGGCCGAACTTGACCAGATCCTCGGGCTCCACGTCTTCCAGCACCTTGCCGACATCTGCCTTGCGCTTCTTGCTCTTCAATTCCGCACCGAAGCCAATCCCGGCCGACTCGGTGCTGCGCTGCTGGATGATCTTCTCCAGGCCGGCAAAAGCACCACCGCAGATGAACAGGATGTTCTTGGTGTCGACCTGCAGGAACTCCTGCTGCGGGTGCTTGCGACCGCCCTGCGGCGGCACGCTGGCCAGCGTTCCCTCGATCAGCTTGAGCAGCGCCTGCTGCACGCCTTCACCCGACACGTCACGGGTGATCGACGGGTTTTCCGACTTGCGACTGATCTTGTCGATTTCGTCGATGTAGACAATGCCGTGCTGCGCCTTCTCGACCTCGTAATCGCACTTCTGCAGCAGCTTCTGGATGATGTTCTCGACGTCCTCACCGACGTAACCCGCTTCGGTCAGCGTGGTGGCATCGGCGATGGTGAACGGCACATTGAGCAGGCGCGCCAGCGTTTCCGCGAGCAGCGTCTTGCCGGAACCGGTGGGACCGATCAGCAGGATGTTCGATTTGGCCAGCTCGACCTCTTCGCTCTTCTGCTGCGTCTCGATGCGCTTGTAGTGGTTGTAGACCGCCACCGACAGGGTCTTCTTGGCACGCTGCTGGCCGATGACGTACTGATCCAGCGCGTCCATGATCTCGCGCGGCTTGGGCAGGTGGTTGCGCGAGGTCGAGGCCTTTTCCTCCAGTTCCTCGCGAATGATGTCGTTGCAGAGCTCCACGCATTCATCGCAGATGAACACGCTGGGACCGGCGATCAGCTTGCGCACCTCATGCTGGCTTTTGCCGCAAAAGGAACAGTAGAGAATCTTGCCGCCTTCGCCCGATCGCCCCTGACGTTCGTCTGTCATGCCCTGTTGCCCTGCTTCCTGCTCGATTACGGTCGCAGAATAGCACAGCCCAAGGTACTGAAAACCCTGAGAGACTCTGCAGTTCCGCGTGCAAAATAGTTGCGTCTCAAGCAACCTGAGACGTTGCTAGCGGTGATCCATACCATTCGCGTCGTTTGATCAGCCCGGCTGGACGCTGTCGTCCGGCCGACGCTCCAGCACCGCATCGACCAGGCCGTAGGCCTTGGCTTCCTCGGCGCTCTTGAAGTTGTCGCGGTCGGTGTCCTTGGCGATCTGCTCGATCGGCTGCCCGGTATGCGCGGACAGGATCTGGTTCAGGCGCTCGCGCATCTTCAGTATCTCGCGGGCCTGGATGTCGATGTCGCTGGCCTGGCCCTGCGCACCGCCGTGCGGCTGGTGGATCATCACCCGCGAATTCGGCAGCGCGTAGCGCTTGCCCTTGGCACCCGCAGCCAGCAGCAGCGAACCCATGCTGGCCGCCTGGCCCACGCAGATGGTGCTGACGTCCGGCTTGATGAACTGCATGGTGTCGTAGATCGCCATGCCGGCGGTGACCACGCCACCCGGGCTGTTGATGTACAGATTGATGTCCTTGTCCGGGTTGTCGGCCTCCAGGAACAGCAACTGCGCGACCACCACATTGGCCATGTAGTCGTCGACCGGACCGACCAGAAAGATCACGCGTTCCTTCAGCAGACGCGAATAGATGTCGTAGGCACGTTCGCCACGGCTGGTCTGCTCGACCACCATCGGCACCAGGTTCAATCCCTTGATCGGGTCCATCGTTCCACTCCTGAAAGCACGGTCACTGGCTCCAGTATCGGGCCGACGCCGCGAGAATCAAGTGCCAGTGACATTCGATTCCTGATGTTTTGATTGGCGGAAAGAAAAAGCCGCCCGGAGGCGGCTCTTTCCAACGATTCCTAGCCTGCCTCAGCCCGGCATCAGCGGCTGCATCAACTCGGAGAAGCTCACCGATTTCTCCTCCAGCTTTCCGTGCTCGGCGATCCAGTCGATCACCTGGTCTTCCAGCACGCGCGACTGCAAGCTGGACATCAGCTCCTCGTCCTGGCGGTACAACTCGATGACCTGCTCCGGCTCCTCGTAGGTGGAGGCGATGGTGGCCAGCATCTCGTTGACGCGCTTCGGATCAAGGCGCAGGTCGTTCTGGCGGGCGATTTCACCCAGCAGCACGGCCGCCATCACGCGGGTCTTCGCCGGCTCGCGGAAGTCCTCGGCCGACTTGTCCATCGTGGTGCCACGCTGCTGTGCCTGCTGCTGCGCCTGCGCGGCCAGTCCCTGCATCTCGGCGTCGATCATGCGCGACGGAAATTCAAGTTCCTTGTGCGCCTCAACCAGCTTCTCCACCACTTCGTTCTTCAGACGCATCATCAGCGCGCCCTTCATCTCACGCTCGAGGTTGGCGCGGACTTCGTCGCGGAAGCGGTCGATACCACCGTCACGAATGCCGAAACTGGCCATGAACTCCTGGTCCACTTCCGGAATCTTCGACTCCGAAACGCGGATCGCTTTCACGCTGACCTTCGCCTTCTTGCCGGCCAGGTTCTTGACCCGGTAGTCCTCGGGGAAAGTGATATCGAAGGACTTCTCGGCGTCCTTTTTCAGGCCCTCCAGCTTGGCTTCGAACTCCTCGAACAGCGCGTTGGAACCAATGATGGTGCCTGCGCGATCCATGCCTTCGGCCGGCACACGACCGTCTTCTGTCTCGGCGGCCGACTCGAACAGGATCATGTCGCCCTTGCGCGCCTTGCGCTCGACGGCTTCCCAGCCACGGCGCTGCATGCGCAGGGTTTCGATCATGCGGTCCACGTCTTCGGCGGCGACACTGGACACCGGCTTCTGCACCTCAAGCGATGACACGTCGATCTCACCGATCTCCGGCATCACCTCGAAGGTGGCCGTGTAGCGGATCTCACCGTCTTCCGGCTTGCCCGTCGTGTCGATCGACGGCGACACCGCCGGACGCAGCTTCTCCTTCTGCACGGCCTCGTTGAAGGACTCACGGATCAGGTCGCCCATGGCCTCGGAACGCACCTGCGCGCCGAAACGCTGCTCGATGACCTTGGCCGGCACCTTGCCCGGACGGAAGCCCTTCAGGCGAACCGTGCGCGACAGATCCTGCAGGCGCTTGCTGATGGAGGTTTCCAGACGGTCGGCGGGAACGCTGACGGTGAGCTTGCGCTCCAGGTTGCTGGTATTTTCGACCGAGACTTGCATTTCAACTCCTGACCCGCCGCCCCAGGCGGCCACTTGATCGTTAAGCGGACAGCCACCCGCAACGGGCAGCCTGTTCATGTGAACTGGCCATTATAGCGACGAAACGGCGCTGCGTCCGCATCAATTGTGCCGAAGAAGCTGGTGCGAAAGGAGAGACTCGAACTCTCACGGGTTGCCCCACTGGAACCTAAATCCAGCGCGTCTACCAATTCCGCCACTCTCGCGAATGCCCAGCCTGCCACGCAGTTTTCCGGCGCGGAATATGACAAAGGCGACCGAAGCCGCCCAAGTCACTGAAGAAAATGGTGGGTCGTGTAGGATTCGAACCTACGACCTATTGATTAAGAGTCAACTGCTCTACCAACTGAGCTAACGACCCATTTTCTGGCGAAACCACCGGGGCGGCCTCAAGACGCGGCATTATGCCGCATCAGGTAGTGGGGTGGAAGACGGGATTTGAACCCGCGACCCCCGGAATCACAATCCGGTGCTCTAACCAACTGAGCTACATCCACCGCTGAATTGAACTTCGAGGGCCATGCTTCGATTCATCCTGAAGCGCCCCCCGATCGGCTTCCTGCCTCACCCTCACCATCGCTGAACCGGTGGCAACCGGTTCAAAGCGCGATGGCTCGACCAACTGAGCTACATCCACCGTAGTACTGAACGCCGGCGACACCGCTTCGCGAGTGGCGCGCCCGGCAGGACTCGAACCTGCAACCACCGGCTTAGAAGGCCGGTGCTCTATCCGGTTGAGCTACGGGCGCTCGGTTCGGATCTTGCACCAACCGCCCAAGGTGCGCCGAAGGCGCGGCGCCGGCTGGTCGGGGTAGAGGGATTCGAACCCCCGACCCTCTGCTCCCAAAGCAGATGCGCTACCAGACTGCGCTATACCCCGTTGGATCAGAGCCGGCTGGATCGAACTTCCGGATGGCATAGGCCGCCGGAAAGGCGCGGAATAGTAAAGCCAGCGGCTCCGCACGTCAACGCAAGATGACCTTCGGCAGCGGGGAACAACGGCTGCCTTCGCGTATCTTAGTCGGGATACGTTCATTGAGGAGACCGGCGTGCCGATAGCGCGACAGCAGCAGCCATCATCGAGCTCGCGGACGACGGCGCCCATCGTGGCGCCGGCCATGGCGCTTGGCCTGGGCCTGATCACCCTGCTCGCTGCCTGTGGTGATGACAGCGAGCCGACCGCGCGGCGTGGCCCGCCGGTCATCGCTGTCACCACGACCAGCCTGCAGCCCCGCGCCTGGAGCGACACCATCGAGGCATTGGGCACGGCACGGGCCAAGGAGTCGTTGACGCTGACCGCCAAGGTCACCGAGACCGTGGATCGCGTGAACTTCGCCGACGGCGACATGGTGTCTGCCGGCGACGTGCTGGTCGATCTGTCGGGACGCGCCGAAGTGGCGCAACTGGAAGAAGCACAGGCCTCGTACAAGGAAGCGCGCCAGCAATACGAGCGCCAGTCGGACCTGGTCAAGCAAGGCACCATCGCGCGCAGCCAACTGGACAGCCAGATCGCCACGCGCGACGCCGCCAAGGCGCGCGTCGACGCGATCCGTGCGCGCCTCGCCGATCGCGTGATCACCGCACCTTTCGACGGCGTACTGGGCTTCCGCCAGGTCAGTCCCGGCACGCTGGTGAGCCCGGGTACGGCGATTGCCACGCTGGACGACATCTCCACCATCAAACTGGATTTCTCGGTTCCGGAGCGCTTCCTGTCGCAGATCAGCGCCGGACAGCGCATCGATGCACGAAGCGCGGCATGGCCGGCGCAGACCTTCGAAGGCACCGTGACCACCCTGGGTTCGCGCGTCGATCCGGTGACGCGCTCGATCACTGTGCGCGCCGACATTCCGAACCCCGATGCAAAGCTGCGTCCCGGCATGCTGCTGACGGTGGAACTCTACGAGCCGGAACGTCAGACGTTGGCCATCCCGGAAATCTCATTGGTGCAGATTGGCGGCAACGGCTACGTGTTCCGGGTCGGCGACGACAGCACGGTTCAGCAGGTGGAAGTCGAGGCCGGCGCACGTCAACGCGGCCTGATCGAAGTTACCAGCGGATTGGCGGCTGGTGATCGCATCGTGGTCGACGGCGTGGTGAAGCTGCGCAGCGGCAGCCGTGTGATCGAAGCGTCAGCCAATGGTGGCGCTGCAACCGCCAGCAACGACCACGGAGGCTGATGCGCCATGCGCCTTTCCGATGTCTCGGTCAAACGCCCGGTTTTCGCCACCGTCCTGAGCCTGCTGCTGGTGGTACTGGGCGCCATTGCCTTCACCCGCCTGCCCCTGCGCGAACTGCCGGACATCGATCCACCCATCGTTTCCATCGACGTGAACTACAGCGGCGCCTCGGCTGCCGTGGTCGAAACGCGTATCACCCAGGTGCTGGAAGACGCCGTCGCCGGCATCGAAGGCATCCGCAGCGTGGAGTCGCAGAGCCGTGATGGTCGCGGCGACATCACGCTGGAGTTCAGCCTCAATCGTGACATCGAAAGCGCCACCAACGATGTGCGCAGCGCCGTCAGTCGGGTGCTGGATCGCCTGCCCGAGGAAGCCGACCCACCGGAGATCGAGAAGGTCGCATCCAACGCCGAAGTCGTGATGTGGCTGGGTCTCAGCTCGGAGACGATGGACAGTCTGGCACTCGCAGACTACGCCGACCGATTCCTGGTGGATCGCCTGTCCGCGCTCGACGGCGTGGCCAACGTCCGCGTCGGCGGCAGCCAGCGCTATGCCATGCGCGTGTGGCTGGATCGCGAGGCGCTGGCGGCACGCGGGCTGACCGTCGGCGACATCGAAAGCGCGCTGCGTCGCGAGAATGTCGAATTGCCGGCTGGCCGCATCGAATCCGACACCCGCGACTACACGCTGCGCGTCGAGCGCGGCTATGCCGCCGCCAACGATTTCGCCGTGCTGCCCGTCGGAAAAGGAAGCGACGGCCACGTGATCCGTCTTGGCGAGGTGGCCAGGGTTGAACTCGGCGCCGAGGATCGACGCGCCTACTACCGCGGCAACGGAAAGCCGCGCGTCGGCCTGGGCGTGATCAAGACGTCGACCGCCAACAGCCTTGACGTTGCCAAGCGCATCCGCGAGGAGATGGCGCGCATCCAGGCCGGCCTGCCGGACGACATCCTGCTGGAAGTTTCCTACGACGCCACGGTCTTCATCGAAGCCTCGGTGGAGCGCGTCTACCACACGCTGATCGAAGCCATCGCGCTGGTGCTGGTGGTGATCTTCCTGTTCCTCGGCTCAGCGCGCGCTGCACTGGTGCCGGCGGTAACCGTGCCGGTCTGCGTGATCGCCGCCTTCCTTGGCCTGTATCTGTTCGGCTTCTCGATCAATCTGCTGACCCTGCTCGCGCTGGTGCTGTGCATCGGCCTCGTCGTCGACGACGCCATCGTGGTGCTGGAGAACTGCCAGCGTCGCGTGGATCTCGGCGAGCCGCCACTGCTGGCTGCGGTGCGCGGCACCAAACAGGTCGGCTTCGCGGTGATTGCGACCACCGCTGTTCTCGTCGCGGTGTTCATCCCGGTGGCGTTCATGGAGGGCAACAACGGCCGCCTGTTCCGTGAGCTGGCCGTCGCGCTGGCCGGCGCGGTCGCGATTTCCGCCTTCGTCGCGCTGAGCCTGACACCAATGATGTGCTCGCGACTGCTGCGGCCGCACGACCAGCCGCGCGGCCTCAGCGGCTGGACACACCGGCAGCTCAACCGCGTGACCACCGGCTATCGCGGATTGATCGAACGCAGCGTCGGACATCCCTGGCTGTTCGGGCTGGTGATGCTGGGTGCTTTCGCGGCGGTCGCGGCCATGCTCAGTGCCGTGCCGCGCGAACTGGCCCCGACCGAGGATCGCGGCAGCTTCTTCGTGATGGTGCGCGGCCCCGAAGGCGCCGGCTTCGACTACACCGTGACGCAGATGGAGGACATCGACCAGCGGCTCGAAAGGCTGCGCGAGGAAGGCCATCCCATCGAAAGCGTGATCACCCGCGCGCCCGCCGGCTTCGGCGGCGGCGAGGACATGCACACCGGTCGCGCCATCGTCATCCTCAAGCCGTGGAGCGAGCGCACCGAAACCACGCAGGAAACCGTCGACGCGGCACGCGCGTCGCTGGACGAAATCCCCGGCGTACGCGCCATGCCGTCGATCCGGCAAGGCCTGGTGCGCAGTCAAGGGTCGCCGCTACAGGTCGTGCTCGGCGGCCCGGATTACGAGACGCTGATGGACTGGCGCGACCGCATGGTCGAGCAGATGGAACAGAACCCGGGTCTCAGCTCGGTCGACTCCGACTTCCAGGAAACACGGCCGCAGATGCGCATCGACGTGGATCGCGCCCGCGCCGCCGACCTCGGCGTCTCGGTGCAGGAGATCGGTCGCACGCTGGAAACCATGATGGGCTCACGGCGCGTCACCACCTTCGTCAACCAGGGCGAGGAATACGACGTGATCCTGCAGGCGGCTGATGCGGACCGCCGCAGTCCGGCCGACCTGCAGAACCTCTACGTGCGCTCGCAGGAAACCGGCCAACTGGTGCCGTTGTCGAACCTGGTCGAACTTAACAGCCTGGCCGCCGCCGGCAGCCTCAGTCGTTTCAACCGGCTGCGCGCCATCACGCTGTCGGCCAACCTGGAAAGCGGTTACAGCCTCGGCGAAGCGCTGCAGTGGGTCCAGCAAACCGCCGACGAGGTTCTGCCCGACAACGCCCAGCTCGACTACAAGGGCGAGTCGCGCGAGTACTTCGAGGCGGGCGGCGCGGTCTACTTCACCTTTGCCATGGCGCTGCTGGTGGTGTTCCTGGTGCTGGCCGCGCAGTTCGAGAGCTTCCTGCACCCGATCGTGATCATGCTCACCGTGCCACTGGCCGTGCTCGGTGCGCTGCTCGGCCTTGGCCTGTTCGGCTCCTCGCTCAACCTGTTCAGTCAGATCGGCATCATCATGCTGGTTGGCCTGGCGGCGAAGAACGGCATCCTGATCGTCGAGTTCGCCAACCAGTTGCGTGACGAAGGCCGCAGCGTGCGCGAGGCGGTGATCGAGTCCGCGGCAACGCGCCTGCGACCGATCCTGATGACTTCCATCGCCACCATGATGGGCGCGGTGCCGCTGATCGTCGCCGGTGGCGCGGGTGCTGCCAGCCGCCAGACCATCGGCATCGTGGTGCTGGCCGGCGTCGCCTTCTCCACCCTGCTGTCGCTGTTCGTGATTCCCGCGTTCTACGCACTGGTGGCGCCCTACACGCGATCACCGGATGCACTCGCGCAGAAGCTGCAGCGCATGGAAACGGACCAGCCGGACACGCCGGATGCCGACAAGGCCAGCGCCACCGCTTCGTAACTCGCCTCGATGACGTCGAAAGCGTCGCGAAAAGAAAAACAATTGTTACAAACCGTACGGCATCGCATTGAAGCCGGATAAGCTCCCCCGCTTTCTACAATCAGGGGAGTGAGATGCGAGGACTGATCCGTGGTGCGTTCTGGCTGGCGCTGCTGTGTGCAAGCGCCGGCGTGCTGGCTTCCGTTCCATCACCGAGCCGCTTGGCTGGCTTCCAGCCCAATGTCGGCCAGATGGATGATCGCGTTGCCTATTGGACCGAACACGAGGGCGTGTCGCTGTTCGTTACCCGGCAAGGCGAGCTGGTGCATCGTTTCGCCGGCAATGACGGTCAGGACTGGGTGCTGGTCGAACGGATGGGCAACGCGAACCCGCTGCAGCCTTCCGCACTGGACGTGACCACATCCCGGATCTCCGCCATCACTTCAGATGGCACGCAGAGCGCAGCCTCCACCCACCGCATCGCCCTCGGCAAACCGTGGCAAGGCATTCACGCGGAACTGTGGCTGGGCGAAGACGGCTTCGAGAAGCGCTTCGAACTGGCGCCGGGTGCCGATGTCGCGCACATCCGTGTGGCGCTCGACGGCGCAAACCAGTTGCACATCGCTGACAGCGGCGAGCTCACCCTGACGACCGGCCTCGGTGACGTGGTGCTGAGCGCACCGGTTGCGTGGCAGGACATCGATGGACAGCACCAGCCGGTCGATGTCCGCTATACGAACGTCACCCACAACGGATACGGCTTCGCGCTGGGAGCATACGATCCGCGCCATGCCGTCACCATCGATCCAATCATTCGTTCAACGTTCTCAGGCGGCAACAGCGATGAGAGCATCGACAGCCTGAAGGTCGGCACGGACAGCGTGTACGTGACGGGCGGCACCCGATCCGCCAATTTCCCGGGCACCACGGGTGGCTACCAGCCCGCCATTGACCGGAACACCACGCTGGGTGGCAACCTGTTCATCGCCCGGTACAGCCTGGACCTGACAACCCTGATCCAGGCCACGTACTTTGGCAGCCATGGCCCGAGCAGCGGTGGCCAGAGCAGCAGCCTCCAGGTGCGCACGCTGGTAGTGGCCGACGACAGCATCTACATCACCGGTTCCGCACCCGGTGAAGGAACGCACCTGCCCACCACCGCCGGCGCACTGCAAACCACGCCCGGCGGCGGTACCGATGACGCCTACGTCGCGCGGCTGTCGTTGGATCTGACCCAGCTGCTGCAGGCCACCTATTTCGGTGGTGCTGATCGCGACAACGCGTGGCCGATGGTCGTGACGGCTGACGGCGTCTTCATCAGCGGCTGGTCCAACGAAACCGGTCTGGCGGGTCTGGCCAACGGTGCCGTGAACACCGCGCCGGTACCGAGCGGCACAGGCGCTGCCTTCGTTGCCAAACTGTCGCGCGACTTGAGCACGGCACTGGCCACGACATGGATCAACACCGGTGGTTGGAGCGCCGATCCGCGCGCAATGACCGTCGGCACCGACGGCAGCATCTACGTAGGCGGTGATGGTCGACCCAGTCTGTTCGAGACCACCGGCGCCTATCAGCCGGCCATCGCTTCGACGTCGCCGCGCACGGATGGCTTCGTCGTCCGGCTTTCTGCCGACCTGGGTACCATCCACCGCTCCACCTTCTTGGGCGGCAGCGACTACGAGCGCATCGACAGCCTCGCTTTCGGAGAAAGCACCGTCTTCGTGGGCGGCAGCACTGACTCCAACGTCAACTTCCCCTTCCCACCAACGGCGGCGGACACCACGCACAGCAAGGGCAGCTCGTTCGTCGCCGCGCTGTCAGCCGACCTTTCGGCCCTCAACGGCGCCAGTTCATACAGTGGTAACGATGTACTGAACAGCACCAGCACTGCGGGAATCGCCTTCCATGATGGCAAGCTGTTCCTGGCGGGGACGACGCGATCAGGCACCCTGCCCGGCAGCACTGGTGGTGCCGAACCGAGTAATACGATCAACGCAATCTGTGGTTTTGCCGCCGTGTTCAATTCAGCGCTCACCACCATTCATCAGGGAAGTTTCCTTGGCTGCGGCGACAACCGCCTTCAGGTTTTCGCCATGGATGTCGGCAACGACCTGCTCTACGTCGCCGGTTGGACGCGTCGCAATCAGTTGCCGAACGGCGAGGGTTCGGCACAACCGAACAAGGGCGGCGGTGTCGAGGAGGCATACATCATCGCCGCCACCACCGACCTTGCCGGTCCCAAGCCCAATGCCGACATCGCTGTCGAGAAGACCGGCAGCGACGAGCGCATCGCCAACCGTTACATCCGCTACGAAGTGATCGTTCGCAACCTTGGCCCCGATGATGCCGTCGACGTCCTGGTGCAGGACATCCTTCCCGACGAACTGGATGCCGCCACCTGGCAATGCAGCGGCTTCGACGGCGCCAGCTGCGCCGCCAGCAGCGGCAGCGGCGACCTCAGTGAAACGGTGTCGATTCCGAACGGCGGTCGACTGGAGTACTCGATCTGCGGTCGCGCCGACAGCCTGCCGTCGCTGGTGGTGAACACCGCACAGGCGGATGTCGCCAGCCATACGCTCGACCCGGTTGCCGCCAACAACAGCGACTCGACCACCATGATCGATCCGCGCCTGTTCGCCGACGGATTCGAGGACGCCGACCTGCCGCCGTGGTGCCCACCGACCAACTGAGTTCTCCAGACACGTCCCCGCGTACTGAGCGGTCCGAAGCCGGCGATTGACCTGTTCCAGTCAGTCGCCGGTATTCGCCTTCGGTTCCAGCTTCTCGAAATCAATGTTGGGATGGGCGAAAGAAACATCGGCCGACTTCTCGACGCCGTCGACCGGTCGGTCGGCGGCGTGCTGCCAGAACAGCCAGTTGTCCCAGCCAAACGGTACCTTGGGCATCTTCACGCCGTACTCCGCCATCCACAGCGGATAGGCCGAAAACTCCGGACGGTAGTATTTGTCCCAGAACGTGGCCTCGGTGTAGACCATCGGCTTGATGCCGCCCAGTTCGCGCTCCAGCGTCTTGAGGAACAGCAGCAGGGTTTCCGTCATGTCACCGGTCGTGTTCCTGCCCAGCAGCTCGACATCCACCGCCGGCGGCAACGTGCCCGGATCACTCCTGATCCGTGAAACAAAGAACTTCGCCTGCTGCACCGGATCGTCCTCGGTGACGTAGAAGTGGTAGGCACCACGCGCCAGGCCGGCGGCCTTCAGGCCAGCCCAGTGCTGTTCGAACATGGCATCGGGATTGTCGACACCTTCGCTGGCCTTCACGTAGGCAAAGCGGTAGCCCTGCACCTTGACCTTCTGCCAGTCCACGTTGCCGGAATGGTGTGAAACGTCCAGGCCCAGTACGGCGCGATCCGAGGGCTGGTAGTGCGTATTGATGCGCTTCAGTGCCACCTCGAAGGCGGGTTTCGCCTGCCCTTTCTCGAAGAAGCGCGCCTTCATCGTGTCACCTGACAGCAGGTCGGCCTCGATGTAACTGCCGCGCCCGTCCTCGTTGAGTCGCACGCTTTTGCGATCACGGGCGATGCTGCCGCTGAAGGAATCGAAATGCTCGGCCCGCTTGCCCAGGCTGGAGCCGCCAAAGGTTTCGGTCGCGGGCTGAGCCAGCACATGCCAGCGATTGTGCCCGCGCACGTCCCAACCGTCCTGGCTGAGCTGCCAGTAGACGCCCATCCACATTTCCACCGGCACCGGATTGGCGTCGCTGTTGTCATCGTAGGTGCCATACCAGACACCCAGCAGGCTGGGCGGCTGCGGATCGTTCGCGCTGGCTGCGGGGCTGTTCGACATGCCAAACACCGGAACCGCCATCAGCAGGCAGGCCAGCACCGCGTAGCGTCGAGTCACGGGTTTCCCTCCATCATGCGTCGAACTCCTGGTTTGGCGGCCCGGGTGTCATTACCCGGAATATCACGACAATTCTAGGCCGCCCGAGCGCGCAAGCCGAATTCGCGCGACCGGGCAGCACACGATTCACCCATCAACCTGCCGGCTCCCGACATTGCCCGGAACGTGCCAGCAGACCTCCGCGGTTCCCGTGCCAGGCCATTTGACTATCAAATGAGAATGATTATTATTTGCGTGCATTCTTTCTCTGGAGTCAGCCGATGGACAACCGCCAAAATCCGCTCACGCCTCCGGTCACGCCAGCCCAGGTCCGCACGACACGCCCACTGCCTGATCGTGCCGCCGCCTTTGACAGCCGCGCCCTGCTGCAGGGAGCACGCGAGGTATTGATCCGCCACGGCGACCAGACCTATCGCCTCTACCACACGCGCAACGACAAGTTGATTCTGGTGAAGTAACCCGGAGTTCCGGACATGGTTTACGGCGTTCCCCCGGCAAGCTCTCGCAACATCCGCTGGACGGAGTCGCTGACTGCCATCGGTCCTCTGCTCTGCCTGTACCCGGTATCCGAGCCCGATGTGCTGTCCGCGTTGGCCATCGCCTCGCGCCTGCGGGTCTCGGTGCGTATCGACGTCAACGGCCCTTGCGAGTGCCTGAACTTCTTCGACGACGACTGGCGACCCTGCTGGCGGATCTACCGACTACCGGACAGCGACGTGCTGGCCTGGGATCAACTGGTAGCTGATTGCCTGGGTGGCAACGATGACGACGATCCGGACTGGCCGTGGAACTTCGACACCGCCATCGAGCGTCGTGTCGGCAATCCCGTGTGGCGCGCCAGTCCGCTGCTGCTGCACTCATCCCGAGCCGACAGCGGTGCGGCAAGGCTGGCTGCCTGTCCGGCACGGCTGTCACCCGCAGGTGTCGTCGCAATGCAGCGTATCGCCCAAACGGCCGGCGCGACGCTGGTCGCCTGAACCGCCGACCTCCGCTGCCACGCGGGTCGGCGTCATCACCGCTATGATCCGCTGACCGGGACAGCTAAGGAGAACGGCATGGAACTCGACGGAGGCTGCGACTGCGGCCAGGTTCGCTATCGACTTTCCGGCCCGCCGCTGATCGTCCACTGCTGTCACTGTCGCTGGTGCCAGCGCGAAAGCGGCACGGCCTTCGCGCTGAACGCGTTGATCGAGAGTGACCGTGTCACCGTGCTCCAGGGCGAGCCCGTGCTGGTCGACACGCCGTCGGAAAGCGGCAAGGGCCAGTTGATCGCACGCTGCCCCGACTGCCACATCGCGGTATGGAGCCACTATGCCGGCGGCGGCCGCTCGCTGAGCTTCATCCGCGTCGGCAGTCTCGATGACCCGGACCGGCTGCCACCCGACATTCACATCTTTGCTGCCAGCAAGCAGCCGTGGCTCCAACTACCCGGTGACACGACCCAGTTCCCGGCGTACTACGACCTGCGCGAAGTCTGGTCGGAGGAAAGCCAGAAGCGCCTGCGTGCACTGAAGTCCGCGTAGCCCTAGCCAAGGCAGCAAACGGGCTGGGCGGATCTGTCTCAGTCCGTGATACCGATCCACGCTTCACTGCGATCCAACGATCCCGGCACTCGCCATTTGCGCCCGATAGGTGTAAATATGTACACCATGCATTCCCGAACCGATCCCGACCAACTCACCGATGCCCAGCAGGCCACGCTGGACTTCATCCGCGAGCATCTGGCGGCGCACGACATGCCGCCAGCGCTGGCCGAGATCGCCCGTGGGCTGGGCTTTCCGCACGTGAGTTCGGCGCAGAAATGCCTGCAGGCGCTGGCACGCAAGGGCTATGTCGAACTGCTGCCTGGCAAGGCGCGCGGCATCCGCCTGCGTTCGGCGGCGCGGCCGATTGGCGATGACCTGCTGCGGCTGCCGGTGCTGGGTCGCGTCGCCGCCGGTGCGCCGATTGGCTCGGGCGCCATCGCAGGCGACATAGAACGTCACCTGCGAGTCGAAGCGTCATTGTTCCGGCCGCGCCCGGACTATCTGCTGCGCGTCCAGGGCGACTCGATGATCGACGACGGCATCCTCGACGGCGACCTCGTCGGTGTACGCCGCCAGCCGACGGCCGAGAACGGCCAGACGGTGGTGGCCCGCCTCGACGGCGAAATCACCATCAAGCGCCTGCAGCACGGCGCCGATGGCGTCCGCCTGCTGCCGCGCAATCCGGCCTATGCACCGATCGTGGTCGATCCCGACAGCGACGACTTCGCCATCGAAGGCCTGTTCGTTGGCCTGCTGAGGACGCTGTAATGGGCCGCGCCCTTCGACTTGATGAGGTGTTGTCCGATCCACGCATCTGGCGCGGCAAGGCGGCCAACCAGACGCCGGATGGCCTATCCACCGGTCATGCCGCACTGGATGCCGCGCTGCCCGGCGGCGGCTGGCCGCGCTCCGCGCTGAGCGAAATCCTGCTGCCGGCCGATGGCATCGGCGAACTGCGCCTGCTGCTGCCGGCGCTGGGTGAACTCAGCCGCCAGGGCGGCAACGTGGTGCTGGTCGACCCGCCCTACACGCCCTTCCCGCTGGCCTGGCAGGCGCAGGGCCTGGATCTGGCCAAGCTGCAGATCGTCGACAGCGGCGGGCGCGACAGCCTGTGGTCGGCCGAGCAATGCCTGCGTGCCGGCGCCTGTGCCGCCGTGCTGCTCTGGTCACGGCAGGTCGATGACCGCACCCTGCGTCGACTGCAGGTGGCGGCGGAGTCCGGGCAGTCGATCGGCTTTGTCTGTCGCGATGCCCGCCATGCCGAGCAGTCGTCACCGGTCGCGCTGCGCCTTCGTCTGCATGCGCGCCCCAGCGAGATCGAAGTGCTGAAGTGCCGCGGCGCGGCGCCGCCAACCCAACGCATCCCGTTCGCGGACGGGCGACATTGAGGCTGGCGCCGCATGCTCTGGGCCTGTCTGCGGCTGCCGTCGCTGGCCATCGACGCCGTTCTCCGGCAGCGCGATGAGCCGACGAAGCAACAGCCTTTCGCGCTGATCGACGGTCCGCCGCAGCGTCGCCAGCTTGCCGCACTGAACGACGCCGCGCTCGCGCTCGGCCTGAAGCCCGGCCAGTCGTTGGCAGCAGCACAGGCCATCTGCCCGTCACTGATCGCCGAAGCCATCGACCCACGCCACGCCGAACGCAGTCGTCGCCTGCTCGCCGCCTGGGCCTACCGCTTCAGTCCACTGGTAGCAATCGAGCCTTTCGACGACGCCGTGCTGTTCGAGGCCGAAGGCAGCTTCAATCTGTTCGGTCCGTGGCCGCGTTTCGCCGGACGGCTGCATGCGGAGCTCGACGCGCTGGGCTTCCAGCATCACCTGGTGCTGGCACCCAACCCACATGCCGCCCATGCATTGGCCGCCGTGCATGCCGATCTCGCCGTCACCTCACCGCACGCACAGCATCGGGCGCTGGCCGCACTACCCATGCAGTCGGCCGGTCTCGATCCACGGGCCGCGACACGCCTGCAACGCATGGGTCTGGATTCACTGGGCCGATTGTTCGAACTGCCCCGCGACGCATTGGCGAAGCGCTTCGGCCCGACCCTGCTGGATCGGCTGGACGAACTGCACGGCACCGCGCCTGCCTTGTTGCCCATGTATCGGCCGCCTGATCGTTTCGAGGCGCAGGTCGAACTCGGCTTCGAGGTCGTACGCAGCGAGGCGCTGCTGTTCCCGATCCGCCGACTGGTCGCTGATCTCGCTGCCTTCCTGTCGGCACGCGACGGTGGCGTGCAGCGCTTCGAGCTGCGTTTCCGACACGAGGACCATGCGCCGACGATCCTCCAGCTCGGCCTGCTGGCGCCGGAGCGCGATCCGCAACGCCTGTTCGATCTGGTCCGCCAACGACTGGAGCGCGTCCGCCTGCCGGCACCGACACTGGAAATTGAACTGCACGCCCGCGAGTTGCCGGCTTTCATTCCCGAGGCCGGCGGCCTGTTCGACCCGCGCCAGGCGCAGCAGTTGAGCTGGCCGCAACTGCGCGAACGCCTACGTGCCCGTCTCGGTGGCGACGCCGTTCGACAACTGCAGCCGCTGTCCGATCATCGTCCGGAACGGGCTTTCCAGCAACGGCGCGACAAACGCCGCCGGCCCGTCATCCAGACCACGGCACCACGCCCGACCTGGCTGCTGCCACGACCGATCCTGCTGCGCGATCCGGCACCGCGCATCCTCGCCGGCCCCGAGCGCATCGAAAGCGGCTGGTGGGACGACAGCGACACGCGCCGCGACTACTACGTCGTCGAAACCTCACGCGGCCAGCGCGCCTGGGTGTTCTGCGCAGTCGGTGAGGTCGGTCCATTCCAGCTGCACGGCTGGTTCGCCTGAGCCGGTCCCTAGCCGTGAGCGCGCCGGATTACGCCGAACTGCATTGCCTGTCCGCCTTTACGTTTGGTCGCGGCGCATCGACGGCGCGCGAGCTGTTCGAGCGGGCGAAGATGCTTGGCTACACGGCGCTGGCGATCACCGACGAAGCCTCGCTGGCCGGCATCGTGCGGGCACACGAGGCCGCGCTGGCATCCGGACTCAAGCTCATCGTCGGCAGCGAGGTGCAGATCGACGACGGTCCGAAACTGGTGCTGCTGGTCGAAAACCATTACGGCTATGTACGCCTGTGCTCACTGCTCACCGCGGCACGACGACGCTCATCCAAGGGTGAATATCGATTGCTGCGCGAAGACCTTTCCGGTGACATCGATGGACTGCTGGCACTGTGGATCCCCGATGCCGGCATCGAACATGAGCACGGTCGCTGGCTCACCGAGCGCTTTCCGCAGCGCGCCTGGCTGGCGGTGGAGCTGCATCACGGACCCGACGACGGCGCACGCCTTCGCGACTACCTGGCTGCCGCTGCCGAATTGAACCTGGCCGCTGTTGCAACGGGCAACGTGCACATGCACGTGCGCCGCCGCCGCGCGTTGCAGGACGTGCTGACCGCCACGCGACTTCACTGCACCGTCGCCGAGGCCGGCGATCGCCTGTTCCCGAATGGCGAACGCCACCTGCGCCCGCGCGACACGCTGGCGCGGCTGTACCCACCGCAACTGCTGCGCGAAACCCTGCGCATCGCCGAACGCTGCCAGTTCAGACTGACCGAACTGCGCTATCGCTATCCGCACGAAGTCGTGCCCGATGGGCACACGCCGGACAGCTGGCTTCGCAAACTGACCGAGGACGGCGCACGGGATCGCTGGCCCGATGGCGTGCCGGACACACCACGCCGGCTGATCGAAAAGGAACTCGCGCTGATCGCCGAGCTCGACTACGCCAGCTACTTCCTCACCGTGCACGACATCGTCCGCTTCGCCCGCGAACAGAACATCCTCTGCCAGGGCCGTGGTTCAGCGGCGAATTCCGCCGTCTGCTTTGCCCTGGGCATCACCGAGGTCGATCCCGAACGCATGAACATGCTGTTCGAACGCTTCGTCTCCAGGGAACGCAACGAACCACCGGACATCGATGTCGATTTCGACAGTGTCCGCCGCGAGGAAGTGATCCAGTACGTCTATCACCGCTACGGCCGCCAGCGCGCGGCGATGACGGCGGTGGTCACCTGCTACCGTGCGCGCGGAGCGGTGCGCGACGTGGCACGCGCCCTGGGTTTCTCCGAAGACCAGTTGCAGCAACTGGCACGCACCGTCGGTCACTGGAGCGACAAGCCACCCGAAGCCGATGCCCTGCGCGAACGCGGCTTCGACCCGGACAGCTCGATGGTGCACCGCTTCCGTGTGCTGGTCGGCGAGCTGATCGGTTTCCCGCGTCACCTCTCGCAGCATCCCGGTGGCTTCGTGATTGCCGAGGATCCGCTGCACACGCTGGTGCCGGTGGAGAATGCCGCCATGCCGGATCGCACGGTGATCCAGTGGGACAAGGACGACCTCGACACGCTGGGACTGCTCAAGGTCGACGTGCTCGGCATCGGCATGCTCGGTGCGATGTCGCGTTGTTTCGACCTGCTGCGCGACAGCGGCCGCCGCGACCTTCGCCCGGCCACGGTGCCAAAAGAAGACGCCGCCACCTACGACATGATCTGCCGAGCCGGTACCGTCGGTGTGTTCCAGATCGAATCGCGCGCCCAGCAGTCCATGCTGCCGCGCCTGCAGCCACGCTGCTTCTACGACCTGGTGATCGAGGTGTCCATCGTCCGCCCCGGGCCGATACAGGGACAGATGGTGCACCCCTACCTCAATCGCCGGCGCGGTCGTGAAGCCGTCGAGTATCCGTCCAAGGAACTTGAGGAAGTGCTGTCGCGCACGCTCGGCATCCCCCTGTTCCAGGAGCAGGTGATGCGCATCGCCGAAGTCGCCGCCGGCTACACGCCGGGCGAGGCCGATGAACTGCGTCGCTCGATGGCCGCATGGAAGCGTCGCGGCGGGCTCGAACACCATCGTCAACGGCTGCTGGCCGGCATGGCCGAACGCGGCTACACACCGGCGTTCGCCGAAAGGATCTTCGAGCAGATCAAGGGCTTTGGCAGCTACGGCTTTCCGGAATCACACGCCGCCAGCTACGCGCTGCTCGCCTACGTCTCGTCGTGGCTCAAATGCCATGAACCGGCCGCCCTGCTCTGCGGCCTGCTCGACGCACAGCCGATGGGCTTCTACGCACCGGCGCAACTGGTGCAGGACATCCGTCGTGAAGGCGTGAACGTGCGGCCCGTCGACGTGCGTCACAGCGGCTGGCTATGCACGCTGGAGTCGGATCGTGCCGTACTCCATGACCTTCGCTCGCAGCCGGCGGTGCGGCTTGGACTGGGTCAAGTGCAGGGGCTGAAGGAAACCGCAGGGCGAGCCATCGAGGCCGCACGCATCCATTCACCATTCCATGACATCCAGGATCTGCTCGACCGCAGCGGCATCGAACGCGACGACCTCGATCGCCTCGCCGATGCCGGCGCCCTGCGTGGCCTCAGCGGCCATCGCCATCGTGCACGCTGGAATGCTGCCGGCACCGAGCGCCAGCTACCGCTGTTCGCCGGCAGCCGAGCACCGGAAGAGTCGCGCATCGCGTTGCGTCCCCCGTCGGCCAGTGAAGACATGATCGCCGACTACACCAGCACCGCTCTCACGCTGGGACGCCATCCGATCAGCTTCCTGCGTGCGCAGCTACGTCAACGCCGCTGCCTCAGTTCACAGGAAGCCCTACAACGCGAACCGGAAACCCCGCTGCGCGTGGCCGGCCTCGTCACCGCCCGACAGCGCCCGCAGACCGCCAGCGGCGTCACCTTCCTCAGTCTGGAGGACGAGCACGGCACGCTCAACGTCATCGTCTGGCGCGATCTGCGCAGGAAGCAACCGCGCGAACTCAACGAATCACGGCTTCTGGCCGTCGATGGCCACCTCGAATCCGCCGACGGCGTGCAGCACATCATCGCCCGGCAGCTGACCGACCTCAGTCCGCTGCTAGGCAGCCTGCATCATCGCAGTCGTGACTATCATTGAGCCGCCGATTGCCAGACTACGAAAACGTCGACTGAGCCAACGCTCCGATCCATGGATGGACGACGCACGGTTCTTCCTCTCCGTCAGATCGGTCGGCAACGGTGCAGGACAGCGTGTGCGGCAGAGGCAAAGAGGCGCGCTCGGAAGGATCATCGCCGCTTTGCGACGACGCCTGCGCCGACTTCGTCTGCTTGGGCTCGAACCAGTTTTACTGATTGTCGGAGCTTCGAATCCCAGCGTCGCGACATACAAAAAGGCCCCGGCAATGCCGAGGCCTTTTCGTCGTATGGCGCGCCCGGAAGGATGGTCGTCGCTTTGCGACGACGCCTGCGCCGACTTCGTCTGCTTCGGCTCGAACCAGTTTTACTGATTGTCGGAGCTTCGAATCCCAGCGTCGCGACATACAAAAAGGCCCCGGCAATGCCGAGGCCTTTTCGTCGTATGGCGCGCCCGGAAGGATTCGAACCTCCGACCGCCTGGTTCGTAGCCAGGTACTCTATCCAGCTGAGCTACGGGCGCGAAGCAGCGCATTATGCGGATGGTGTATGCAGTCGTCAAGACTTGGGTCGTGATTTCCTGATCACATCCCTTGATACCGTCCTCGCGACTTGATGTGACTCGATCCGCAACCGGCGCTTGCATCTCGCGACGCTGCGGGATTGTTGACGCACTTCCTTGTGCGTCACCCGCTTCGCGGGCGGACTGCGTCCGACCAAATCGGCTTTCCTGCCTATTTGTCGAACCGACGGGTTCAAACCAAGTCCTCACTCTCCGCCAGATACCAAAACGCCGCCCGGGTGGGCGGCGTTTTGGTATCTGGCGGAGAGTGAGGGATTCGAACCCTCGATAAGGCTATAAACCCTATACTCCCTTAGCAGGGGAGCCCCTTCAGCCACTCGGGCAACTCTCCGGAATTGCCTGCCGCAGTCACGGCAGGCGCGCAAGGATAGCGGCTCGGGGCGCTGCCGTAAACCGGCGGATTACCTGCGACGCGGTTGCGGTGGCACGCGGTTCAGTCGGAACCGGTCTTGTCCGCAGCGGAATCGACGGGTGCCGGCTCGCCATCCTCATGCTGGATGCGCTGGTAGATTTCCTCGCGATGCACGGCCACGTCACGTGGCGCGTTGATGCCCAGGCGAACCTGGTTCCCCTTCACGCCCAGCACGGTCACGGTGATCTGGTCACCGACCATCAGTGTTTCGCCGACCCGGCGGGTCAGAATCAACATGTCACGCCTCCTTGCCCCCACGATCCCCGCGCGGGCGCTCCCTACGTGAACCGCGCCTCCCCAGACGCGTGCATTCCCTCGCCACACGAAACGACGTGTGACATGACGCTTCGATACTAGCCTAGCGGGCCAAATTACTGCAATCGGCTCACGACCATCCGAGCCCGGCCCCGTCGACCACGAATCAGTCCGTTTGTCGATTCAGGCTTGAATCCGAAACAAAGATTCATCCTGTGGCCAGTCGCCCTCATATGTGTAGGACTCGAGACACGTCATGTAACCGCCCTTGATCCAAAGGATCAGTCCTGCACCCGCCGGCAGGCTTGGATGCTCCGCATGTCCTTTGGGCATGTCCTCGATCTTCCAGCGAGCCTCATCGAGCTGCGGTGCGGCTGGATCAACCAGTATCTCCGTGTAGAGACCAACACCCGTATAGTCTCGGGAAACACAGGTAGCCTGGGCCAGTTGGGCTAAGACGATCTCCCGCTGAGAATCTGCAGCCGCAATGGTGGCTATTGCGTGGCGTTCATAGCTACTGAGGTCGTTCATGGCCACGAAGTACCGTCCGGGCTCTCAGCCAGCGGATACCTGCTCGCCCAACCAGCTCTCAACACCAGCCAACGCTTCGGCGACGGCAGGGCCATCCGGGCCACCACCCTGCGCCATGTCCGGACGACCGCCGCCCTTGCCGCCGATGGCGCCGGTGACATGGCGCATCAGGTCGCCGGCCTTGACCTTGCCCTGCGCGGCGCCAGCCACGCCGGCAATCAGCGACACCTTGCCGTCGCTGCCGCTGGCCAGCAGCACCACGGCGTCGCGCAGGCGATCCTTGAGCTGGTCGACGGCATCGCGCAGCGCCTTGGCATCGAGGCCATCGAGGCGTGCAGCAACCAGGCGAATGCCTTCGATCTCGACCGCCTTGTCGGCGAGATCGCGACTGGCGTCCGCCGCCGCGCCGGCCTTCATGGCGTCGACTTCCTTCTCCAGACGTTTGGCGCGATCCAGCAACGCCTTCAGCTTGTCGGTGGCGTCCTGCGCGCTGCCGCCCAGCAGCGCGGCCAACTGGTCGAGGCGCTCGTGCTCGGCTTCGATATGCGACAACGCGGCATCACCGGTCACTGCCTCAATGCGACGCACACCGGCGGAAATGCCGGCCTCCGACACGATGCGGAACAGGCCGATGTCGCCGCTGCGCTCGACGTGTGTGCCGCCACAGAGCTCGATGCTGCCGTCACCCAGCTTCAGCACGCGCACCTGCTCGCCGTACTTCTCGCCGAACAGCGCCAGCGCGCCGAAGTCCAGCGCTTCCTGCATGCCCATGTGGCGGATGTCGGCGGCATGGTTGGCGCGGATTTCGGCGTTGACGCGGTGCTCGATCTCGCGCAACTGCTCGCGGGTCACGGCCTCGAAATGCGAGAAGTCGAAACGCAGGCGCTCCGGTGCGACCAGCGAGCCCTTCTGCTGGACGTGATCGCCCAGCACCTCGCGCAGCGCAGCGTGCAGCAGGTGCGTGGCCGAATGGTTGAGCACGATACGCTGGCGACGTCCGCCATCGACGGCGGCATCCAGCATTTCGCCGACGCGCAGGATGCCCTGCTTCAGTTCGCCAACATGCGCGTGATAGGCACCGGCGTACTTGCGCGTGTCGGCAACGACGAACTGCAGGCCGTCGGCGCCATTCAAGACTCCGGCATCGCCCATCTGGCCACCGGATTCGCCGTAGAACGGCGTGCGATCCAGCAGCAATTCGGCGGCCTCGCCGGCATCGAGGCGATCCACGCTCTTGCCATCCTTGAGGATGGCAAGCACGCGGCAATCCTCAGCGTTCAGATGTTCATAGCCAAGGAACTCGGTGGCCGGCAATCGCGCCACCAGCTCCGCCGACAGTGAACCACCACCGCCGAAGCTGCTGGCCGCGCGGGCACGTTCACGCTGGGCATTCATGGCGGCCTCGAAACCGGCCATATCGACGTCCATGCCGCGCTCGCGCGCCATGTCGGCGGTGAGGTCCACCGGGAATCCGTAGGTGTCGTACAGGCGGAAGGCGTCTTCGCCCGGGATTCGTTTCGGGTTCGCGGCGGCGATCTCGTCGAACACGCGCATGCCCTGGTCCAGCGTCTCGGCGAAACGCTGTTCCTCGTTCTTCAAGGCACGCTCAATCAGCTCGGCCTTGGCGGCAAGCTCCGGATAGACGTCGCCCATCTCCTCGACCAGCGGCGCCAGCATCTTGTGGAAGAAGGCGCCGCGAACTCCGAGCATCCAGCCATGGCGCAGCGCGCGGCGGATGATCCGGCGCAGCACGTAGCCGCGGCCCTCGTTCGACGGCAGCACGCCATCGACGATCAGGAAGGAGCAGGCGCGGATGTGGTCGGCGATCACGCGCAGCGACTTGTTGGCATGATCCTTCGTGCCCGTGAGCTCAGCCGCCACCGCGATCAATCTCTGGAACAGGTCGATCTCGTAGTTGGAATGCACGTGCTGCAGCACGGCGGCGAGGCGCTCCAGGCCCATGCCGGTATCCACGCAGGGCGCCGGCAGCGGGCTCAGTGTGCCGTCGGCGGCACGGTCGAACTGCATGAACACGAGGTTCCAGATTTCGATGAAGCGGTCGCCATCCTCGTCCGGTGAGCCCGGCGGGCCACCCGGCACATCCTCGCCGTGGTCGTAGAAGATTTCGGTGCACGGACCGCAGGGACCGGTGTCGGCCATCTGCCAGAAATTGTCCGACGCGTACTTGGCGCCCTTGTTGTCGCCGATGCGGATGATGCGGTGCTCTGGCAGGCCGATCACGTCGCGCCACAGCGCGAAGGCTTCGTCGTCGTCGTGATAGACGGTGACCAGCAGACGATCACCCGGGATGCCGTAGCCTTCAGTCAGCAGCTCCCAGGCCCAGACGATGGCGTCCTTCTTGAAGTAGTCACCGAAGGACCAGTTGCCCAGCATCTCGAAGAAGGTGTGGTGACGTGCTGTGTAGCCGACCTGGTCGAGGTCGTTGTGCTTGCCGCCGGCACGCAGGCAGCGCTGCACGTCGGCCGCGCGCCGGTTGCTGCGCTTTTCGGCGCCGAGGAACACGTCTTTGAACTGCACCATGCCGGAATTGGTGAACAGCAGGGTCGGATCATTGCCCGGCACCAGCGAGGCGGAAGGCACTATCTCGTGCCCGCGCTCGCGGAAGAAGTCGAGGAAGGTCTGGCGGATGGCGCGGGTGCTGGTGGGACGGGTCATGGCAAAGGCTGGCTGGTTGATGGCAATGGTGACGAGCGGTGACGGACGATGACTTGGGGTGCGACGACGGCGCCGTGCGGGACGGCGTCCATCCGGACTGCATGGGGGCGGAGGCGACGGACGGCAAGCTCGCGGAGCCCGCTCGCGCCGGGTGCAAGATTGCCAGCCGCACGGCGCGATGTATAGCCGAAACCACCCCGATACCGGCAACGCGCTGATGCGCTACAGTCAGGCCATCCAGCGCAGGGGACGGTAGCCATGCGGCCTGCCGGGTTGCGAAAGCGTATCGGGACATGGGCGGCGACGGTCGTCCTGGCGACGGCGATGCCTGCCATCGTCAGGAGCGCTGCTGCTGCGCCCTGCCCGGTTTGCAGCCCGGCCATCCAGCACTTCGGCGTCAGCGAGGGGCTTTCCCACAACGCCGTGATCGCCATCACACAGGACAATGACGGCTTCGTCTGGCTGGGCACGCGCGACGGGCTGGACCGGCTCGACGGCAGCAGCGTGCAGCGTTTCGACCAACTGGCCGGACACGACCTCCGCGCCGAACGGCTGGTGGCGCTCGCAGCAGCCGGTGACGGCGGGCTGTGGATCGGCCTTCGCGACGCCCTGCTGCTGCGCGAATCCAGCGGCGCGGTTCGCGATATCGCGCTGGCAAGCAACACCGATGACGATTCAATGTTCGTGAGTCGATTACTGACCGATCCCAACGGTGTGTGGGTTGGTCTCGACGGCGGTCTGCTGCGGGTGGATGGCGCGCGCGGCGTGGCGCAACGCGTTCCAGCGCTCGATGGCGAACCGGTGCGCGGCCTGCAGCGGCTGGACGATGCGCTGCTGGTGCTGGCCGGACGCGAGCAATGCCACCTGTGGTGGATCGATCCGGCTTCACTGACGTCGCGGCGACAACTCGAAGCGCCTTGCGCAGCCGCGCTGCTGCTGCAAGACGGGAGACTCAGGCTCGACAGCAGCGTCGATTGGTCGCTCAAGGGCCCGCTACCGCCGGAATCGAACGTCAACAGCCAGCCGGTCGTCCTTCCGTGGCGAAGGGGCGCGGTGTTTGCCGGGGTGGGCGGTGCCTTCTGGCGCAGCCCGGAAGGCGATGTGCACCGGCTGGGACTTGAAGAAGGGCTCGGCAGCGAAGTGCTGACGGCCTTCGTCGATACCGATGATGCGCTCTGGCTGGGCACCTACGACGGCGCCTTGCGGCTCGACCCCGACATGCCGGCCTTTGGCGGACTGGATGACGGCCCGCTGGATCGACTTCTTGCCGAACGCGCCGTCTCGGACATCGCCTTCTTCGACAGGCGCTGGTGGTTCGGCAGCTTCGATCAGGGCCTGCTTTCCTGGGACGAAGCGACGGCATCGATACGGCGCTGGCCGGACGCCGTCGCTGACCCGCAGCCCGTCCTGACCGAATGCACCGCCTATCTCTGGGACCTGCTGGCAGACGACCAGCGGCTGCTGATCAATGCGCGCTGCTCGATTCCTGTTGACGGAAGCGCCGGAAGCACGCAACTCCTCGACCTCCAGGACATCGCCCGTGACAGCCTGATCGACGGTGCCGGCCGTCAATGGGCAGTCAACGCGGACGGCCTGTTCCGCATCGACGGCGGCGAACCCGCACGGCATGTCATTGGCGCGTTCGAAACCCTCGCCGAAGCGCCGGCTGGCGAACTTTGGCTGGCCATGATGTTTGGCCCACATGGCGAACCGGAAGCGGCGCTGCTCGGCTACCGGATCGCGGACGCGAGCCGGCGACACATCGCACTGCCTGCGGGCACCCGCGTCTACGACATGCACGCCGACGACGCGATGCTGTGGCTGGCCACCGGTCGCGGACTGCTACGCGTCGATACAGGCAGCGGAGAAGTCACCACCTTCGTCGCACCACAACCCGAAGCCGGCCGCGTTTTCTACAGCGTGCAGCCGGATAGCTTTGGCGCGCTGTGGGTCGGCAGCAATCGCGGCCTGCTGCGCTTCGATCCGCTGGCGGCTGAAGGCCGGCGATTCCGTCATTTCGACGCGCGTGACGGCCTCGCGATCAGCGAGTTCAACCGCCGTTCGCACGCCGTCGATGCGCAAGGCCGGCTGCTGTTCGGAGGTATCGGTGGTGTGGTGCGTTTCGATCCTTCGCGGTCGATCCACATGCCGCCAGCGCCACAACCGCGCGTGACCCGCGCGCTGGTGTGGAACCGCGACGGCGAGAGGAGCATCAAACCGGCGACCGGCGAAACACTCGCACTGGCCGCCGATGATCTCACCGTAGCGCTGGAGTTCGCCGCGCCCGGCTTCCGCCGCGCCGGTCACGTCAATTTCCGCTATCGACTGGATGGCGTCGATGCCACCTGGGTCAACGACGCCGGCGCACGCAGTGCACGCTATCCGCGACTGGCGCCGGGTGACTACGTTTTCCGTCTTCAGGCCGGCAGCGACGAGACCGACTGGCGCGAAGCCAACAGTCCATTGGATCTGCGCTTTCTGCCAGCCTGGTACGAGAGCGCGTGGTTCCGCCTGCCGGTACTGCTGACCGTGGTTCTGGCCGCGTGGCTGCTGTACCGCTGGCGGCTGGCCCGCCTGCTGGAAATGGAGCGCCTGCGCCTGCGCATCGCCGCCGATCTGCACGACGAGATGGGCAGCGAGCTGGCGGCCATCGGCATGTCGGCGTCGATGCTCGGCCAGCGCGAAGGTCTGGGCGCGAACGAACGACGCCGATTGACCGGCGTCGCCGAGTCCGCACAGAAGGTCGCCGAGTCGATGCGCGACATCGTCTGGTACGTGAACCCGGAGAAGGACAGCGTCACCGCATTGGGAGAACGCCTGCAGACGTTGGCGCGCCGGCTGTTTGGTGAAGACGGTGTCAGCGTTCACAACGGCTGGCGCGATGATGATGCCGGGCTGTCGATGGCCGTGCGTCGCGAGCTGCACCTGATCTGCCGCGAGGCGCTGACCAACGCCCGCCGCCACGCCGAGGCGGACCGCATCGAACTGCGGCTCGACCGCGACGCCGACGGCCTGTACATCGAGATCGCCGACAACGGCCGAGGCTTCGTCACTGACACCCGACCGGACGGCAATGGCCTCGGCAACATGGCGCGGCGGGCAGCGGCGATCAACGCAAAGCTCCGCATCGACAGTGCACCCGGGCAAGGCACCCGTATCCATCTCCGACTGACGCATCCGCGTCGTGGCGCAGGCCCTCCAACGCGGCTAGCCTGACCATGTCTGAATCACCGGGAAACACGCGCATGGACGAAACGCATCGCCTGTCGGTCTGGATCGTCGAGGACAACAGCGCGCTTCGCGACACCTTGGCCGAGCTGCTGAACGAGCAGCCGGACATGGTCTGCGAGCGCGCCCTGCCCGACTGCGAACGCCTGCTCGACGCGCTGGATGCCGGCGAAGCACCGAACGTGGCGTTGATGGACCTGGGCCTGCCCGGTCTGTCCGGCATCGAGGGCATCCGACGCCTGCACGGGCTAAGCCCGACCACACGCGTCCTGGTGCTGACCATCCATGACGACGATGAGCGCGTGTTCGACGCGATCAGCGCCGGTGCCAGCGGCTACCTGCTGAAGCCGCTGCCGCCGACGCAGTTGATGGAAGCGATTCGTGGCGTGGTGCACGGCGCGGCGCCGATCAATCCTTTCATCGCGCGCAAGCTGCTCACCGTCTTCGCCAACCAGCCGCCGGCGCGCAGCCACAATGCCGACAGCTACGGCCTGACCACGCGGGAGACCGAAATCCTGCAACTGCTGGTCGATGGCCTGACCTTGCGCGCCATTGGCGAGCGGCTCAGTCTCAGCTATCACACCATCTCCAACCACCTGCGCAACATCTACGCCAAGCTGCATGTACGCTCACGATCAGCGGCGGTGTCGCGCGCCTTGCGCGAGGAGCTGCTTTGACGCGGTCGGGAAGTCAGGTGTCAGTCGCACGCTGCACGTGCTGTGAGCGAGCGTCGGATACGCACTGCGGTGCTTGAAGAAAGCTGTTCTTATCGCGAAGCTATTCGAAGCCGTTCTTGCTGACGCCGATACCGTTCGCCGTCTCGATCAGCAGATCCGACGTTCCGTGCCCGCCGGCCGAACTGGTCGAAACGCTGGCAGCCACGTCGACAAAGGCAGCGCCGGCATCGACGTTGCCACAGAGGCTGGCCAGCGCCGACTCACCACCGGCGAGGTCGAATTGGGTCGACAGCGCGCCAGAACCGCTGTCCGGCGTGCAGCCGGACGGCGCCGCGCAATCCCAGCTGACGCCCGACAATCCAGCCGGCGCGGGGATGTTCAGACTGACGGCGGTGATCATGTCATCGCCAAGGTTGGCGGCGGTGATGTCGTAGCAGCGCGGCGGCTCGCCACCGGTTGTGCGCTTATCGATGCCTGGCCGACTGCTGACCGGCTGACGCTTGATCAGCAACTGCAGGTCAACCGCCACGCTGGGCGTCAGCACTACCTGCGGCGTGTTGTGATAGCGGTTGCCGATACCGCCGGGAATGAACAGGCCATCGCCCAGCTGACCGTGGTTGCCGTAGCCCCAGCAGCGTGCCTCGCCACCGTCGAGCACCGCGCAGCTATGAGCCCGCGGCAAACTGGCACCGCTGCCGGAACCACCCAGGCTCATCGCGACCACGCCACTACCGAGCCCGGACACCGCAACCGGGGCGGACTGGTGGTCGTAGTTGTCATCGCCGTTGCCGAGCTGGCCCCAGTCGTTGCGACCCCAGCACGTCAGCGCGCCCATGTCGGTAAGCGCGCAGCTGTTGTCGCCACCCGCCGCCACCCGAATGATGCTGCTCAGACCGGGCACGGTTTCCGGCGACGGATGGTCATTCCCGTCGAAAGCGCCGATGCCGAGCTGGCCGAAGTCATTGGCACCCCAGCATTTGACGATGCCGGTGGCCATCGCCGCACAGCTGTGGTGTTCGCCAACGGCAATCGATACCGCGCTGCCGCCCAGGCCATTGACCGGCGTGGCGACGTAGCGGTTGTCGGTACTGCCGTCGCCCAGCTTGCCGGCTACGTTCTCGCCCCAGCAATAGACATCGCCAGCGCCAGTCAGTGCGCAACTGTGCTTCCAGTAGCTGCTGACCTGGATCACACCGCTACCCAGCCCACCAACCGGTTGCGGCGCGGCGTACCAGACATTTGGCCCGAAGTTGTCCTGATCCCCGTTGCCGAGTTCACCGATGTTTTCCGTGCCCCAACAGACCAGCGCACCGGCCGCAGTGACCGCGCAACTGTGTCGACCGGAAGCCGCAACGCCCAGGGCACCAGCGCCGAGGCCGACCACGCCGACCGGCGTCAGTTCATTGCTCTCCACGCCGTCGTCATAGGCATCGACATCGCCGTTGCCGAGCTGCACCCAGTCGTTGTCGCCCCAACAACGCGCGCCGCCGCGCGTGGCCGCACAACTGTGCCAAGTACCGGCGCTGAGCCCCGTCGCGTCCTGGAGACCAACCACCGGCGTGGCGACGTTGCGGTTGATGCTACTGCCGTCACCCAACTTCCCGTTTGTGTTGTCGCCCCAGCAGCGAACGCCGCCCGCCGCCATCAGCGCGCAGCTATGCGTGGCGTTGGAAGCGATATCGACCGCACCGCGCAGCGGCGAGTTGGTCTGTGCCTGCAAGACTGGCGCGCCTGTGGCCAGCAACAGGCACGCAAGCAACCGGCTGATCCTGTTGATCCTGGGAAGCCCGGGTGCCACACCGGCTCGCCGAACACCACGGTCGATTCCTGCCTTCATTTTGTGCCCCTGGTCCGCCTCACTGGACACCACAACCATCGCCTTCACATGGCCGGCGTTCAATGACGCGTTTGCGTCAGTTGCCGGAAAGCCCGTCGCAAGACTCGAAACCGGTGTCGAGGATCAGTCCCGGCACCAGCATGACCGTCGACGACGCGCTGTTGTTGCCGGCAACCGGATCATCGCTGGCAGCACCGACCGTCGCACTCAGATCCAGCGTCGCCGGACCACCACCGGGCATCAGCAGCACCACCGGAACGGCAACACCTGCGCCAGCCGCCAACTGTGCGATATGGCAGCTCACCGAACCTCCACCGGCCATGCAATCGCCGTTGCCGATGCTGTCGATGCTGGCACCGGCCGGCAGCGGGGCATCCAGCACCACGTCGAGCGCGTTGTCCGGACCGTTGTTCTCGATGCGCATCGCATAGGCATAGAGCTCGCCCGGTGCCGCCTGCTCCGAACACTGCTGGATGCTGACGGAAACGTCCGCCGCGATACCGACGGCGACGGACAGCAGTGCGGCAGCCGACAGGTCGATGCCGCCGTTCGCAGTACCGCCGTCATCGCGCAACAGCACCTCGAAGCTCGCCTCGCCGGATGCGCCCGACAGCGTGAATGCCAGGTCGCCGGCCGCATCGATGTCTGGGAGGCCAACGACCACGCCGTCGGGGTCGGCCTGCAACGTCAGCTCGAAGGCCTGCACGGACTGCCCGGATTCGTTCGGGCCAAGTTCAATGGACGATGCCCAGCCGCTGCTTGATTGCCCGCCGCTGCTGCCGCCGGCGAAAACCTGAGCCGGACCGGGCAGGAACGACGGCGCGTCATTGACCGGGTTCACCGTCACCGAAACCGTGGCCGTGTCGCACAGTGCCGGTGTGCCGTCGTCGCAGATTTCGTAGTCGAAGCTGTCGCTGCCGAAGAAGTCGTCAAGCGGGTTGTAGCTGCAGGAGCTGGCGTCACAGGCGTAGTGAGCGCCCTGCCCCGTCGTGCCGGTGGCGTCGCTGATGAGCAGCGGGTCGCTTTCCGCGTCGACATCATTGACCAGCAACGAGGCGGCTCCCATGATCAGACCATCGTCCTCGTCGACAAAGGCCGTGTCGTCGCCGGCAACCGGCGCGGTGTTGCTGGGCGCCGCGACGGCGTCCTTTTCAAAGGCGCCGATGTCGCAGCGGGCGTCCATGTTGCCGTCGCCATCAGCGGGCCGCGCGTAGTCGCGTTGATCCCGCGACGGGCAGTTCGCCGCATCGCCGGCGTCGATGGCGGGGCTGCCGATCAGCAATGCACGTGTGCGGGTGAAACCGCCGTTGTCGGCCAATGCGTCCAGCATGGGATCGACGTCGATGATGTTGCCGGTGGTATCACCAGCAATCGTGCAACTGCCCTCGATCAGGTTGTGGCCCAACGAGTCCAGCGTGCCGGTGCAGGCCGCCGTCGAGGCATCGGCGAGGATGCTGTTGCGCGCGCTGACCGTGCCGAGTCCGCTGCCGACGGCGACGGACGTCGCGCCGCCGGCGATGGTGACGCTGTCGATGTCAACATCGCAGGTGCCGGTGCCGCCGCTCTCTGCCGCAATCAGCGCCACGCCGGTCCCGGCCGCGTTGATCGTGCTGTTGCGCACGCTGGCAATGCACGGCCCGGCGAGGCGCAGCGCCTGGGTACTGATGCCGGTGAACAGGCTGCGTTCGATGCTCAGGTGCGTGGTCTGCGCACCGGTACCGTACTGGCGGACATAGACACCGGATCCGCCACCAGTGATCTCGATATCTTCGATCTCCGCCTGGATCTGTGCCGCGACATTGATGTTGGCCAGATAGATCGTCGCGTAACCACTGCTGCTCATGTCGAGAAAGCGACTGTTGCGAATGGTCAGTGTGTTCGGACCTCCCCCCGGGCCGACGAACGCGGTATAGCTCACGCCGACGCCGGCAGCATTGTTGCCGTTGACCACAAGGTCCTCGACCAGCAACTGCACACCGCCCTGGGCGTAGACGGCCGCCGGCGTAAACGTGCCGCCACCGGTGACATTCACCGTCACCTCGCGCACTTCCGAAGGGCCTAGCCCGGAAAGCACCAGCGGTGAGGACCCTCCCGATGAAGAAGTCCGATGGATGTTCAGCTCAAGGCGCTCCAGCTCGATCACGCAGGACGCGCAGTTGGCGTTGGTCACGCCAATCACCTGATTGGAGAACTGTCCGTCGAAGCCGGTAAAGGTTCCCGGATCGATGCTGATATCCGAGAAACGGGTCGAGCCGGTGTCCCCGACGTGGGCGTTCAGTTGGAACACGGGCCCCTGATAATTGATGGCGACGCCCTCAATGAAGGTCGTGCCAACCCCGGCACCGATAATCTCGACGCCCGGCCGGACCTCCAGATATTGGCCGTAGGTAGCGGGGCCGCAGCCGCCGCAGACGTAGGTCTGGGTGAGATTGTAGGTGCCGGCGGCGAGCAGGACCGTGTCGTGACCGGCCAGCAGGTTGGCCTCCTGCACCGCGGCGCGGAACGAACAACTGCCGTCACCGACATCGCAGACGCCATTGCCGGGACTGGCGTCGTTCAGATCGTTGAAATTGTCGACGTTGAAGGTCGCAGCACTGGCGCCGACGGAGAATCCGAACGCGCAGATCAATGCCGTCGTGCGCAAGATAGCCATGGGACGCCCCCGGTTTTGATCAGGGCCAGTTCACCGCCTGACGCAGCTGCCGGCAATGACGCGTTTGCGTCATTCGTCCGGCCGGTACGGTGGTTCCACGGCGCCGGAACGTCAGCCCGCGGGTCGCGCCGCAAGGTATCAGGCGGAAGCACCTGCCGGATCAGGACACACCTGCATCACGATGCCCGGGATCCGGGACGATCAGTCACCGCGCTCCCAGCGCGATTGGGCGATGCGGGCCGTCTCCGCATCGAAACCGCGGCGCAGCAGGAAGGCCAACTGGCGGCTGCGCAGTTTCATCACTGAGTTGCGATCCATCGCGTCCTGTGAGCCGCTTGCTTGACCGAAGCGCCGTTGCAGAGCCTCGACTGCGAGCGAAGGCCAGTCCTGCGATGACGCCGACATCGCCGCTTCGATGCCTTCCTCGCCGAAGCCTTGCTGACGCAGGTCGTTACGGATGCGCCGCGGACCGTGTCCGGCGCCCACGCGCGTTCGGGCCAATGACTGTGCGTAGCGTTCCTCGCACTGCAGGCCGGTTTCGGCAAGTCGCTGCAATGCGGCGTCGATTTCTTCCGTTGAGTGACCCCGCTGCAGCAGTTTCTGGCGCAACTCCTTCTGCGAATGTTCGCGGCGCGCCAGCAGCGCGATGGCGCGCTGCTGCGCCGACATCGACCTGCGTCCGGCTGCTTTCGTGGCCGCCGGACGCAAGTCCCTGTCGTCATCCGTATCGGTCACGAAGCCTTGGCGGCCCGGCTGGCCTTGGCAGTCTTGCCGTCAGCCGCGTCTTCGTCGTCGGCACTGTTGTCAGCGACAACGGCCAGCTTCGGCTCGGGTTTGGCTGGTGCATGGATTTCCCGCAGCTTGGCTTCCAGCTCACTGGCCTGCTTGGGGTTGTCCTTCAGCCATTGCCGGACATTCTCCTTGCCCTGCAGGCGCTCGCCGCAGCAGGTGTACCAGGCACCGGACTTCTCGATCAGCTTGGCATCGACACCGAGGTCGATGATCTCGCCCTCGCGACTGATGCCCTCGCCGTAGAGGATTTCAGTGTTGATGATCTTGAACGGCGGCGCCAGCTTGTTCTTGGCGACCTTGATCTTGGTCTGGTTACCGATGATCTCGTCGCCTTTCTTCACCGAACCGATGCGGCGGATGTCGAGGCGCACCGACGCGTAGAACTTGAGCGCGTTGCCGCCGGTGGTGGTTTCCGGGTTCATGCCCGGCATCATCATGCCGATCTTCATGCGCAACTGGTTGATGAAGATCACCAGGCAGTTGCTGCGCTTGATGTTGCCGGTGAGCTTGCGCAACGCCTGACTCATCAGGCGCGCCTGCAGGCCGGGCAACTGGTCGCCCATTTCACCCTCGATCTCGGCCTTGGGCGTCAGCGCGGCGACGGAGTCGATCACCACCATGTCCACGGCGCTGGAGCGCACCAGCATGTCGGCGATTTCCAGCGCCTGTTCGCCGGTGTCCGGCTGGCTGACCAGCAGGTCGTCGACGTTGACGCCGAGATTCCGCGCGTAGATCGGATCCAGCGCGTGTTCGGCATCGACGAATGCAGCGGTGCCGCCGGCCTTCTGGCATTCGGCGATGGCCTGCAGGGTCAGCGTGGTCTTGCCCGAGGATTCCGGACCGTAGATTTCAACCACGCGGCCCTTGGGCAGGCCGCCGATGCCCAGCGCGATATCCAGCATCAGTGAGCCGGTGCCGATGACTTCGGCGGCGGCGATGGCGCGGTCGCCCATGCGCATCACCGTGCCCTTGCCGAACTGGCGCTCGATCTGGGTCAGGGCGGCGGAAAGTGCGCGCTTCTTGTTGTCATCCATGGTGAATCCTCGTCGGTGTTTGGGTGTGGAGAAAGACTAGATGGGCTGTATCGCACAGCGTGAGACAGCCGCCAACTGTTCACGATACGGATCGTGAAGCGGCGTCGATATCAGCCCGAACCCCGGATTCAGGTAGGACTTTTCCGTCGCGACCGGCAACGGATGTCCGCTCAACTCAAAGTTCCACATGGATACTCCAGAAGGCACTTTCAGCGTTCCGGTGACCCGGATGCGGGTAGGGAAAGGTCTCGGCCAGCACCTCGACATCGCGCATGGCACCGGCGTCGAACATCTTCCAGCCGCTGGCTTCGCCCGAGCGGCTGCCGCCAGACAACTGGTATGCACGCAGCGCCATCTGGCCTTTGCGGTCCATGCCGAAGGTATGCGGCTCGACCACGTGCGACTGTCCGTCGTAAGTGAAGCGGAGGCGACGCTTGCCACGAATGGCCTTGGCAATGTTCATGCAGATTCCTCAGCGGTTGGGCCGCAGCAGGCCGCAATAAAGCCCCTCGATGGCGAAGTCCTGGTCGGATCGCACTTCGATGGGTTTGTAGTCCGGGTTGCGCGGCAACAGGCGCAGGCTGTCGGGTCGCGAACTGAGCTGCTTGACGGTGATTTCCTCGTCGACCCGCGCCACCACGATCTGGCCGTTGCGCGCGTCCGCGGTGCGGTGCACGCCGATCAGGTCGCCGTCGAAGATGCCCTCGTCGCGCATGGAATCGCCCTGCACGCGCAGCAGGTAGTCGGGACGCGGCGAGAACAGTTTGAGGTCGAGCAGCAGCATGCTGTCCGGTTCGGCGTACTCGTGCATGCCGGAACTGATCGGCGCGCCGGCAGCCACGGTGCCCAGCACCGGCAGGCGCAGCGCATCGTCCGGCAAACCGTCTTCTTCGCTGGAACTAGAAAGGCTCAGTTGCGACTGCGGCGGCTCGGGCGTCCTCAGCACGCGAATCCCGCGCGCACGCCCGGGAATGCGCTCGATGGCGCCCGCCACTTCCAGCGCCTCCAGGTGGTATTGCGCCGCACGCACGCCCTTGAACCCGAAGGCGCGCGCGATTTCGGTCTGCGATGGCGGCAGGCCATCGGCCTCGATGCGCTCGGCAATGAAGGCCAGGATCGCCTGCTGGGTGTCGCTCAATTGGCTGTTGGTGGTCGGCATGTGTGTAGTAATACTACTAACGACATGCCGGCGCAAGTATTTCCGCTATCCGCTGGCGTCCAACATCGACTGCAAGCCTTTCAGCGCCGCGGCCACCGTCTGCCGACGCACCGCTTCACGGTCGCCGTCGAAGTGGAACAGTTCGGCCTTGGGATAGCCGCCGCGGTGTTTCCAGGCAATCCAGACGCTGCCGACCGGCTTTTCCGGCGTTCCGCCGGTGGGCCCGGCGATGCCGGTGACGGCGACGGCGAGACTGGCGCCGGAATTGATCAGTGCGCCGGCGACCATTTCCAGCACGGTTTCGCGACTCACCGCGCCATGCTCATGCAGGGTTTCGGCGCGGACGCCGAGCAGCGCCTGCTTGGCTTCATAGCTGTAGGCGGCCATGCCGCATTCGAACCAGGCCGAGCTGCCGGCGATGTCGGTCAGGGTCTTGGCGATCCAGCCGCCGGTGCAGCTTTCGGCGGTGACCAAGTGCTCGTGCTGGCGGATGCAGGCATCACCAAGCGCGGCTGCCAGCGCGGCGAGGTGGGCGTCATCGTGGCCTTTGGAAAGCTCGCTCATGGTTCGTCCGTGGGGAAGGTCCGAGGACTTTAAGCGCAGCCCGGCGGATTGACCAACTGCGTCATGTTCAGCAGCGCTTGACCTTGGAGTTAACTCAAGGGTTTAAGCTGTCGCCATCGTTCCACTGGAGCCTCGCCATGCGCATCGGCGAACTTGCCCGGCGAAGCGGTCTCAGCGCCGACGCCATCCGCTTTTACGAGTCACAAAAGCTGCTGCCACCGACCCGGCGTTCCGCAGCCGGCTACCGGCAGTTCGGTGATGACGACCTGCGTCGCCTGAACTTCATCCGCCGCGCCAAGCGACTGGGGTTCACCCTGCCGGAAATCGGCGAGCTGCTCGCGCTGTCGGCCTCGCAGGACGACGACATGGGCGCTCTGCGCGACAACGTGGCGCAGAAGCTTGCCGACGTGGAACGGCGCCTCGCCGAACTGCGTCGGGTGAAGAACGCACTGCGCGGCCTGCTGGACGATTGCCCCGGTCACGGTGAACTCCGCGACTGCCCCATCCTCTCGGCGCTGGGAGACGACGAGACATGAACCACGAGCATCACCATCATCACGACTGCTGCGGCAGCAGCAAGCCCGCCGCGGAAGCCAAGGCCATTGATCCGGTCTGCGGCATGACGGTCGACCCGGCGAAAACCGCGCATCACAGCCAGCACGAGGGCCACGACTGGCACTTCTGCTCGGCGCGCTGCAAGGAGCGCTTCGATGCCGAGCCGGGTGCCTTCGTCCAGAACGGCCAGCGACGACCACCCGAGCCAAAGACCGCTGATCCCGAGGCCGCGCAGCGCATCTACACCTGCCCGATGCATCCGGAAATCCGCCAGCTCGGCCCGGGCGACTGTCCGATCTGCGGCATGGCGCTGGAGCCGGAAATGCCGGATGCCGGCGACGAAGAAAACCCTGAGCTGCGCGACTTCAGTCGACGCTTCTGGTGGAGCCTGCCGCTGACCGCCATCGTGTTCGTGCTGGCGATGTTCCTGCATGGTTCGGACTGGCTCGCGCCGCAGGTTCGCGTGTGGATCGAGTTCGTCCTGTCCGCGCCAGTGATCCTCTGGGCCGGCTGGCCGTTCCTGGTGCGCTGCGTGCGTTCGATCCGCAGCGGCAACCTCAACATGTGGACGCTGATCGGCATCGGCGTCTGCGCGGCGTTTGTCTACAGCGCGGTGGCGACGATTGCGCCAGGAATCTTCCCGCCGTCCATGCGCGAACACGGCCTGGTGCCGGTGTACTTCGAGGCGGCGGCGATGATCGTCAGCCTGACGCTGCTGGGCCAGCTGCTGGAGCTGCGCGCGCGCTCGAAAACTTCCAACGCCATCCGCGAGCTGCTCGACCTCGCCCCACGGATCGCCCATCGCATCGACGAACACGGCAACGAGTCCGACGTGCCGCTGGAGCAGGTGCAGAGCGGTGATCGCCTGCGTGTGCGTCCGGGCGAATCCATGCCCGTGGACGGCGAGGTGCTGGAAGGCCAGTCCAGCGTCGATGAATCCATGCTCACCGGCGAATCGATGCCGGTGAAGAAGGCCGCAGGCGACAACGTGATCGGCGCCACCATCAACGGCAACGGCAGCCTGCTGATCCGCGCCGGCAAGGTTGGCGCCGACAGCCTGCTGTCGCAGATCGTGTCGCTGGTGGCCAAGGCGCAGCGCAGCCGCGCGCCGATGCAGAAACTGGCGGACCGCGTGGCCGGCGTGTTCGTGGTCGCCGTGCTGGTCATCGCCGTGGCGACGTTCGCCGTCTGGGCGATCTGGGGCCCGGAACCGGCGCTGAGCCATGCGCTGGTCAACGCCGTGTCGGTGCTGATCATCGCCTGTCCCTGTGCGCTGGGCCTGGCCACGCCGATGTCGATCATGGTGGCCAGTGGGCAGGCGGCGAAGTCCGGCGTGCTGTTCCGCGATGCCGAAGCCATCGAACGTCTGCGCGAAGTGGACACGCTGGTGCTGGACAAGACCGGCACGCTGACCGAAGGCCGCCCGACGCTGACGCATGTCGATGTTTTTGGCGACGCTGACGAAAACCAACTGCTGCGCCTCGCCGCCAGCCTGGAACAGGGCAGCGAGCATCCGCTGGCGCGCGCCATTGTCGATGCGGCGAAGGAACGCGGACTGACGCTGGCCACGGCTCTCGACTTCGAATCCGACAGTGGTCGTGGCGTCAGCGGCAACGTGGAGGGCAAGCGC
>JAWLAW010000018.1:0-65064 GCA_041395265.1 Lysobacteraceae bacterium | reverse complement strand
AGCATCAGCGTGCTGAGCGGGTAGTAGATCATCGGCTTGTCGTACACCGGCAACAGTTGCTTGCTGACACCCTGGGTGATCGGATACAGCCGCGTGCCGCTGCCACCGGCGAGGATGATGCCTTTACTGATGCTCATGGATTGAATGCCGTGATTGGTGATTCGTGATTCGTGATTGGTGATTGGTGATTCGAAGGCGACTTTCCCCTCCCCTTGCTTGCAGGGGGATCGAACGTGATTACCCTCGCGTGAGGGGGAGGGGGTCGCTCTCAGGCCGTACCAATGCGCTGCATCTGGTAGCTGCCGTCGAGCACGCGGGAAACCCACTCGCTGTTGTCGAGGTACCAGTCCACCGTGCGCGCCATGCCGGTTTCGAAATCGACGCTGGGCGCCCAGCCAAGCTCGGTCTTCAGCTTGCTGGCGTCGATCGCGTAACGGCGATCATGACCCGGCCGGTCCTTGACGTAGGTGATCTGCGAATTGCGCGGCCGGCTGTCCTCGCGCGGCCGGCGCGCGTCGATCAGCGCGCAGAGCGTGTTGACCACGTCGATGTTCTGCTGCTCGGCGTCACCGCCGACGTTGTAGACCTCGCCAACGCGGCCCTTTTCCAACACGGTGGCGATGGCGCGGCAATGATCGGTGACGAACAGCCAGTCGCGCACGTTCTTGCCGTCACCGTAGATCGGCAGCGCCTCGCCGTTCACCGCCTTGTTGATGATCAGCGGGATGAGCTTTTCCGGGAACTGGAACGGCCCGTAGTTGTTCGAGCAGTTGGTGGTCAGCACCGGCAGCCCGTAGGTGTGGTGGAAGGCGCGGACCAGATGGTCGGACGCGGCCTTCGACGCCGAGTACGGCGAGTTCGGCGCGTAGGGCGTGGTCTCGGTGAAGGCGCCTTCGTCGCCCAGCGAGCCATAGACCTCGTCGGTGGAGACGTGCAGGAAGCGGAACGCCGCGCGACCGGCTTCGTCCAGTTCGCGCCAGTAGTCGCGGGCGCGCTCCAGCAGGTTCAGCGTGCCGACCACGTTGGTTTCGATGAACGCCGCCGGACCGTCAATACTGCGATCTACGTGGCTTTCGGCGGCGAAATTGACGATGGCGTCGGGGCGATGCTCGGCCAGCAACTTGCCGACCAGATCGGCGTCACCAATGTTGCCGTGGACGAAGACGTGGCGCGGGTCGCCCTTCAGCGAGGCCAGCGTATCGAGGTTGCCGGCATAGGTCAGTGCGTCGAGATTGACGACCTTTCCGTCGGCATGACGGTCCAGCCAGTCGAGCACGAAATTGCCGCCGATGAAGCCGGCACCGCCGGTCACCAGAATGGTCTGCATGGTTCACAGGTCCCTTGGTCTTTGCTGCTGCGACCGCGACGCCCCCTCGCCGCAGCCGGGAATGGGTTCCTAGAACGGAATGTCGTCGTCGTTGAAACCGCTGTCGTCGAAGGCGTCGTTGCGCCCCTGATCCTGCGCAGGCTGCTGACGCTGCGGCTGGTTGCGCTGCGGCGGCGGCCCGCTGCTGCGCATGCCGCCACCGGCACCACCGCCTTCCTGGCCACCGAGCATCTGCATCTCGTTGGCGACGATTTCCGTCCAGTACTTTTCCTGGCCGTCGTTGCCGGTGAACTTGTCGGTGCGAATGCTGCCCTCGACGTAGATCTGACGACCCTTGCGCAGGTACTCACCGGCGATTTCGGCGAGGCGGCCAAAGAACTTGACCCGATGCCACTCGGTGCGCTCCTGCATCTGGCCGGTGTTCTTGTCCTTCCACTGCTCGGAGGTAGCCAGGCGAACCGTGGTCACTGCCGAACCGCTTTGCGTGTAGCGGGTTTCAGGGTCAGCGCCGAGGTTGCCGACCAGGATGACTTTGTTGATTCCGCGAGCCATATTCTTGATTTCCTTCGTATTTCCTATGAAACGCATGGCCTGCTCGGCGTTGAAACCGAACCGAGCGTTGCGTTTTCAGGCGGCTAGTCTAGCAGCCCCCGATGGCCACTCAGAGCCCCGAATCGCGCAGCGCCTCGAGCAAGGTTTGTGCATTGCCGTCATGCTCGGCAGATTCGATGCCCAGCAGCGTGGTCAGCAACGGGTAGACATCGACGTTGTCGAATCCGGGCAAGGTGATGCCTTCGCGGAATGACGGACCACGTGCCAGGAAGATCGCGCGCATCGAGGGCAGCGTCGGGTCGAAGCCATGGGAACCGCGAGTTCCTCCACCGCGCCGGGCCGCATGCTCGGAAGGCAGCGCATCCCAGCCCTCGTCCATCTGGCAGGTGATCGCCGGAACCCGTGGGTTCCGGCCGAATCGCCAGCGTTCTGGCATGTCCTCCTTGCGCCAGCATTCGTAGTGTTCGTGCCGGCCCAGCAAGGCACGCTCCGCCTCGTCGCGATGCCCCGGGCGGGGATTGAAACCGACCACCTGCCCCGTACTCACCAGACTGGCGTACTCCGGATCCAGCATGCGCTCGGTGATGACCACCTGGCCGGCCGGAACCGTCGCCATGCCGTGATCGGAAACAATCACGATGTTGGTCCGATCCATCGTCCCGGCCCTGGACAGCCGCGCGAAAAGCTCGCCCAGTGCCGCATCGACCCGGCGCAGCGCACCGGCAAGTTCGGGCGAATCCGGGCCATAGGTATGCCCGGCGCTGTCCAGATGCTCGATGTACAAGGCGACGAACGCCGGCCGCGTCGCTGCTGGCTCGGTCAGCCAGCCGGACACGATCTCCACCCGCTGCGACAGGCTGCGCTTGGCGTCGAACAACAGCCATCGGGTCGGTCGCACTCCGGCAATGTCTGCTTCACTGCCAGGCCAGGCGAGGTTTGCGGTGTTCAGGCCGGCCTTCTGCGCGCCGACCCAGATCGGCTCACCGCCCCACCAGCGCCCGTCACCGACGGCCGTACGATCCGCCAGGGTGAAGCGTCCAAGCGCCGCATCTTCCATGGTGTTGTGGACGATGCCGTGATGATCCGGCCGCAGCCCGGTAACCAGCGTGTAGTGGTTGGGAAAGGTCAGCGCCGGATAGGACGGCGTCATCCATTGTGCGATCACGCCTTCACGTGCGAGGCGATCAAGGTTTGGCGAGTTGCCTCGGCCAAGGTAGTCCGGGTGCGTGCCGTCCAGAGAAATGAGCAACAGCGACGGGGCCGGTTCGCGGGGCTCGCGCAGGCTCGCCGGGCCGGCGCAGGCGGCGAGCATCAGCAGGGAAAGAAACAGCAGGCAACGCAAACAGGAATGCATCAGGAACCCGAATGGAGGTCGAGGAAGCTGCGCTCAGCCTACAGGTTGCTCGCGGTCAGCGATGAACTCCAGCGCCGCCGAGTTCATGCAGTAACGCAGCCCGGTCGGCGGTGGACCATCGGGGAATACGTGACCCAGATGGCTCTGGCAGCGGGCGCAGCGGGTTTCGGTACGGATCATTCCGTGGCTCAAGTCGCGGATCTCGGCGACGTGCTCGGGATCGAAGGCCTGCCAGAAGCTCGGCCATCCGCTGTGCGATTCGTACTTGGCCTCGCCCTTGAACAGCGGCAGTGCGCAGAGCCGGCAGACGTAGATGCCGTCCTTGCCGCTGGCCTCGAAGCCGCCGCAGAAGCGCGGCTCGGTGCCGGATTCCAGCAGGATGCGGCGCTGCTCCGGTGTCAGGCGCTCGGCGAGGCGCTCGCGGGTGGCCGCGTCGATGGGATCGAGCGAATGGCCGCTGGCGGAGATTTTTCCGCTCATTCGCCGGAGCCTTTCAATTCTTCGGAACCCTTCAGGCGGTCGCCGAAATACTGCTTCAGCTTCTCGACCTTCGGCGCCGCGGCGGCACGGATGTAGGGCTGGTCCGGATTGATGCGGGCGTAATCCTGATGGTAGTCCTCCGCTGGATAGAAGGCCTCCAGCGGCTCCATGGCAGTGACGATGGGCGCGTCGAACACGTCCGCGGCGGTCAACTGCGCGATGTAGGCCTCGGCGATGGCGCGCTGCTGATCGTCGGCAAAGAACACCGCCGAACGGTACTGCGTGCCGCGATCCTCGCCCTGGCGATTCAACTGTGTGGGGTTGTGCGCCACCGACAGGAAGAACTTCAGCAACTGGCCATAGCTCAGTGTCGCACCGTCATAGCTGACGCGGATCACCTCGGCGTGGCCGGTATCGCCGTCGCAGACGCGCTTGTAGTTGGCGGTCTCGGCGCTGCCGCCGGCGTAGCCGGACACTACATCGAGCACGCCATCGATCTGCCGGTACACGGCTTCGGTGCACCAGAAGCAGCCGCCGGCCAGCACGGCCTCGCGCCGGGTTGACGCCGAGTCCAGCGCCACATCCTGCGCGGGATCGGGAAACTGACTGGGCGCGATGCGCAGGCTGCCACCGGGAAGTTCACACAACATTGGGCACCTCGGAGTCGGATGAGGCCGCTGACCGGCTGAATCGGAAAGATGGTGGCGAAAGCCACGGCTTGCAAGCCACCAGAGCATCCCTGCGACGAAGCGAAGCCCGGAATCGACAGGCTGCTGCGCAGGACGCGGTGTCCGGAAAATCCTGTCCGCGCGCAGCCCGCCACGTATAATCCGCGATCCGCCTTCAGCAACGACCCCATCGCATGACCCTTGCCGCCGCCCAGCCCCGGTCCTCCGAAGCCCGCAGCATGAGCCTGGCGGCAATCCAGGAGCTGAGCGCGGAAGACCGCGCCGCCGTCGACACGCTGATCCGCGCACGCCTGAGCTCCGACGTGGTGCTGATCAACCAGATCGCCGAGCACATCATCGCGGCCGGCGGTAAACGCCTGCGTCCGCTCCTGCTGCTGCTGGCGGCGCGTGCGCTGGGCTACGCGGGCCGGGATCATCATCAACTGGCGGCGGTGATCGAGTTCATCCACACCGCGACCCTGCTGCATGACGACGTGGTCGATGAATCCGATCTGCGCCGCGGCCGTGACACCGCCAACGCGCTGTGGGGCAACGCGCCCAGCGTGCTGGTTGGCGATTTTCTGTATTCGCGCAGTTTCCAGTTGATGGTCGAACTGGAACGCGCCGAGGTGATGCGCATCCTTGCCGACACCACCAATGCCATCGCCGAGGGCGAGGTGCTGCAGCTGCTGCACATCAACAACCCGGATACGGACGAAGCGGCCTACCTCCGCGTCATCGAGCGCAAGACGGCCGTGCTGTTCGCCGCCGCCACTCGCCTCGGCGCCGTGCTGGCCGACGCCGACGAAGCCACCTGCGACGCCATGGCCGACTATGGCCTGCAGCTGGGCTATGCCTTCCAGATCGCCGACGACGTGCTCGACTACACCGCCGACGCCGACGCACTGGGCAAGAACCTCGGCGACGATCTCGCCGAAGGCAAGGCGACGCTGCCACTGATCCACGCGCTGGCGCACAGCGACGACGCGACGAAAGCCGAGCTGCGCCGCATCGTCCAGGAGGGCGACACCGATGCCATGCCGACCGTACTGGCCGCCATCGAACGCTGCGGCAGCATCGACTACGCCCGACAACGGGCCGTGACCTACGCCGACCGCGCCGAAGCCGCGCTGTCCGTCGTCCCTGACGGGGACTATCGCGACGCATTGATCGGCCTGGCCCGCTACGCCATCGATCGCCAGTACTAGCCTCGGGATTCAAAACTTGCTCCTTCCCTCGCTGGCGGGGATCGAACGCGATTACCATCGCGTGAGGCTGGGATGGGGGTGGTGGTGCGTAGCACCCGATTGTCCGACGCTGTCTGCTGAGCAACCCCCTCCCAACCTCCCCCTGCAAGCAAGGGGAGGAGAAAAACGCCATCATTCATCGCCGCAGACGCTTTCACATTCGCGCTCCGGCCCACTACCAGCCAGACCTTGCCGTTAACCGACATGACCGACGCCACTGAAAAGCCTGCCGGCCGCGACTTCATCCGCCAGATCATCCATGACGATCTGGAAAGCGGTAAGCATTCGTCCATCCGTACCCGCTTTCCGCCGGAGCCGAACGGCTACCTGCACATCGGCCACGCCAAGGCGATCTGCCTGGATTTCGGCGTCGCCGAGGAATTCGGTGGTCGCTGCAACCTGCGCTTCGACGACACCAACCCGGCCAAGGAAGACCCGGAATATGTGGCCGCGATCAAGGACGACGTGCAGTGGCTGGGCTTCGACTGGGCCGAGCTGCGGCATTCTTCGGACTACTTCGAAGTGTTCTACCGCGCGGCCCTGAAGCTGATCGAACAGGGCGACGCCTACGTCTGTGACCTGACCGCCGAGCAGGTGCGCGAGTACCGCGGCACGCTGACCGAGCCGGGTCGCGATTCGCCGTTCCGTGATCGCAGCATCGAGGAGAACCGCGACCTGTTCCAGCGCATGCGCGCCGGCGAGTTCGCCGATGGCGCGCGCACGCTGCGCGCAAAGATCGACATGGCGAGCGGCAACATCAACCTGCGCGATCCGGCGCTGTACCGCATCAAGAAGGTGGCGCACCAGAACACCGGCGATGCCTGGCCGATCTACCCGATGTACGACTACGCGCATTCGCTGTCGGACGCCATCGAAGGCATCACCCACTCGCTGTGCACGCTGGAATTCGAGGACCACCGCCCGCTGTACGACTGGTGTGTGGATCGCGTGGATCTGGCCGGCAATCCCGAACTGCTGCAGTCGCTGGTCGATGCCGGCCTGCCGAACGAGGCAGCGAAGCCGCGACAGATCGAGTTCTCGCGCCTCAACCTCAACTACACGGTGATGAGCAAGCGCCGCCTGGTCGCGCTGGTCCACGAGAAGCTGGTCAACGGCTGGGACGACCCGCGCATGCCGACGCTGCAGGGCCTGCGTCGTCGCGGCTACACGCCGGAGTCGCTGCGCCTGCTGGTGCAGCGCGTGGGCATCAGCAAGCAGAACTCCCTGATCGACTTCTCGGTGCTGGAAGGCTGCGTGCGCGATGACCTCGACGCCCGCGCCGAGCGCCGCATGGCGGTGGTCAATCCGATCAAGCTGACGCTGACCAACCTGCCGGAAGATCACGATGAAACCGTGCGCTTCCCGAACCATCCGAAGAACCCTGAGTTCGGCGAGCGTGACGTGCCGTTCTCCCGCGAGGTGTGGATTGAACGCGATGATTTCGAGGAAGTGCCGCCCAAGGGCTTCCGTCGCCTGATTCCCGGCGGCGAAGTGCGCCTGCGCGGCATCGGCATCGTGCGCTGCGACGAGGTGGTCAAGGACGGCGACACCGTGGTCGAGCTGCGCGGCAGCCTAGATCCGGCCACGCGTCCGGGGCAGCCTGATGCCGACCGCAAGATCAAGGGCACCATCCACTGGGTCAGCGCCAGGCACGGCATCGCCGCCGAGGTTCGCCAGTACGACCGCCTGTTCAGCGTACCGGATCCGTCCGACGACAGCGACGGCAGCGACTTCCGCGATCACATCAACCCGGATTCCATCCAGCGGGTGGACGCCTTCGTCGAACCATCGGCAGCCGATGTCGAGGCGGAAACACGACTGCAGTTCGAGCGACTCGGCTACTTCGTCGCCGACCGCCGCGACCATGGATCGCGTCGTCCGGTGTTCAACCGCATCGTGACCTTGCGCGACACCTGGGCCAAACTGTCCGGCAAGTCCTGACGGAGTCACCCATGCGCGCACGAATCGCTGCGTCCAATGCAAGCAACGTCCCGAAGTATCTCGCTGCACTTGTGCTGTGCGTACTGCTGGCTGCCTGTGTCGGCAGCATTTCCGGCGGTGACAGCAGCCAGCCGCCAACTGCCGACGTATCGGGCAACGAGGACTCAACCTCCGACGCAGACAAGGCACCGGCAACCGCTGCGGATGACAGCCAGGCCGGCAATGCGGATGTCGAGATCGACTATGGCTGCGACAGCGACACACAGTGCGCGATCAAGGACATCGGCAGCTGCTGCGGCTATCGCCCGGCCTGCGTGAACGTCGACAGCCCCACCGATCCCGCGGGCGTGAAGGCGGCCTGCGAGCGTGACGGGCGCATGAGCATCTGCGGCTTCCCGGCGATCACTGGCTGCCAGTGCGTCGGAAATCGCTGCGAGGGCATCACCGGTCCATCGCTTCGCGGCGCGACCCAGGGAGACAAGTGATGCTCTATTCGCAGGTACACCTCACGTTGCCGGCCTGGATCCACGAAGAAGCGCAGGCCGACCAGCGCTACGTGGGCGACGAAGCGCAGGTCGAACTGGCTGTGCGGCTGTCGCGCCTCAATGTCGATCACGGTAGTGGCGGCCCCTTCGGTGCGGCCGTGTTCGATGCTGAAGGCCGTGTGCTGGGCGTCGGCGTCAATCGCGTGGTACCGCAGACCTGCTCGACAGCGCACGCGGAAATGATGGCCTTCATGACCGCGCAGACCCGACTGCAGCGCTATCGCCTCAACGAGGATGGCGCTCCGATCACGCTGGCGACCTCGGCCCAGCCCTGCTGCATGTGCTACGGCGCCAGCTTCTGGGCCGGCATCGACACGCTGCTGATCGGCGCGCGCTCAGAGGACGTGATGTCGCTGACCGAGTTCGACGAAGGGCCGCTGCCTGCCGACTGGATCGGCGAACTGGAAAATCGCGGCATCGCGGTTCGCCGCGACATCCACCGCGAAGCCGCCTGCGCCGTACTGCGCAAGTTCGGCGAGATGGGCTCGTTCTACTGAAGGGCGCAGTGCGGCACAGGATCAGTAGCGCAGCACGCTGTGCAACGACATCCCGTCGAGACGCTCGCGACCTTTCAGCGCTTCCAGCTCGATCAGCACCGTTGACGCCACCGCTTCGGCGCCGCAATCGCGCACCAGTTGTGCCGCGGCAGCCAGGGTTCCACCGGTAGCCAGCACGTCATCGACCAGCAATGCGCGACTGCCCGGCGACAGCGCGTCGGTCTGCACTTCCAGGCTGTCACTGCCATATTCCAAGGCGTACTGGTGACGACGGATGTCACCCGGCAGTTTGCCAGGCTTGCGCAGCAGCACCAGGCCACGCTGCAATCGTTGTGCCAGTCCGACACCGAACAGAAACCCCCGCGACTCAATGGCGACGACGTGGTCGATGCCGCCCGGCGGAACGCCCAGCGCCATCGCCTGGATGGCCTGATCCATGGCCTGGTGATTGGCCAGCAGCGGCATGATGTCGCGGAACAGGATGCCGGGCTTGGGGAAATCCGGCACGTCCCGGATGTACTGGCGCAGATCGGTCATCGCTGCCTGCTGTGTGTTCAGAGAATGAGGTCGCCGGGCTCGAAGCCGTCCTGCCCGGGCTGGTAGTTACCGGCCAACTGCACACGATTGCGGCCGTTGCGCTTGGCCTGGTACATGGCACGATCCGCACGCTCGATCAGTTCGGTGGCGGCGCCCTCGTCGCCCTTGCGTGAGGCAACGCCGATGCTGACGGTGAACTTGACCAGCCCGCTTTCATGCTTGACGCGCAGCGCGCCCACCGCCTCGCGGATGCGCTCGGCGATCTTGCGCGCCTGGTCCTGCGACTGGCCCGGCAACTGCACCAGAAACTCCTCGCCACCGTAGCGCGACACCACGTCCTCGCCCCGCAACTGGCGACGCAGGCACTCGGCCAGCAGGCGCAGGCACTCGTCGCCCACCGGATGGCCGAACTCGTCGTTGATGCGCTTGAAATGATCGAGGTCGATGAACAGTGTCGATAACGGCAGCCGCCCCTGCTGCGCCCGCTCAAAGGCGGCTTCCAGCATGGTCTCGCCGGCGCGACGGTTGAAGGTGCCGGTCAGCGAATCGATCTCGGCGCGACGACGCAGGTCGAGCTGGCTGACCGCTTCGTCGGTGATTTCCAGCGCGATCGTCGCCAGCTCCGCCACACGCTGCAGGTCGGCGTGGCTGTACTGGCGATCCACGCCGCTTTCGATGATCACCCCACCCCACCCCGGTTTGGCGATCTCCAGCGGCACGACCGCGAATCGACCACAGATCGGGTTTTCCGGTGGCTCCTGTCCCGCCTCGACGATGACCTTGTCGGCTTCGGTGAAATACAACTGCATCGGTGTGCGGCCGCGACAGATGCCCTTGATGTTTCCGCCGCGCTCGGCCAGCAATTGCTGGATACGGTCGCTATGGTCGCCGGGCTCCGCCAGCAGCAGGTCGAGCTGGTGGTAGCCGAAGCCGACCAGGGCCATGCCTTCGTTGGGCAGCATCTCCGACAGCGTCGCCAGCAGCCGGCGGAAGGCGATCCATTGCAAGTCACCGGGCGGCGCGCCGCGCAGCGATTCCTGCAGGCCTTCGACCAGGTCGCGGCGGCGCTGCTCGAGCTTCAGATCCGCAGTGCTGCGCTGGGTGACTTCCTGCGCGTGATCGCGCTGCTTGCGGAACTCCATGACGCGATCCGCCAGCACCAGGGACAGCAGGAACGCCGCCACCGCCAGCAGCAGTTGCGAGCCGATCAATCCCGGCAGCACGTTCTCCAGCCAGCCCTGGGTCACCGCCACACGCATGGCGGCGGCGATCGCGACCGCCAGCCAGATCGTCGCGAACGCGGCAGCACCGCGCTGCCCGCGTCGCCAGGCCAGGAATCCGAGCGCAGCCACCAGCAGCGACGCCAGCGGCCACGCCACCACGCCAATCCGGAACAGCCAGGCATGCAGCACGTCGATATTGCAGAAACTGACCAGAACCGCGACCAGCAACGCCCACTCCACGTAGCGCAGCCGGGCGGCCAGCTTCGGCAGGTGTTCCGGCAAGCGCAGAAAGTAGCGCCCGAAACCCAGCGACAACGCGGATACCAGCAGCATCAGTCCACCGACAATGCCGGGGCCGGCCCAGGCAGTCAGGCGCAGCAGCGGGATTGCGTACAGATGACCGTTGAGCGCGGCCAACAGCACGACCAACGCGCCACTGACGCCGACGAAATGCAGGTAGGCGCGCTCGCGCAGCGCCAGATACAGGGCCAGGCTGCCCAGCATCAGCACCAGGATGGCCGCATACACGGCGCCGTAGAGGCTGGCCAGACGGCGTTCGTCGACATGGTACTGGCGGTCGACCAGCAGCTTCGGCTCGACGCTCAGGTCGACGCGTGTGGTGATCGCAAGGTACATGCTCGCAGGCAACGGGTCCGGCAGCTCGAACACGAAACCGTTGGCCAGCACGCCGTCCTGTTCGGTCGGGTAGAAATACGACAGGTAGCGACTTTCCGGTCGCTGTCCGGGTCGAGTCAGGTACAGACTGACGCGATCCAGCGGCAGCCGTTCCAAGCGCAGGCGCCAGCCGTTGCTGCCGGAAACAGCCGCCTGGTCAGGCGTCAGGCGCAACCAGTGTGTGTACTCACTGCCGCCACGAAGCTGAATTGGTCCGCTGGTGTCGAGGAACTGGTCGTCGAACTCGCCGTCGAGGATGCGCGTGAACTTGGTGCCATCGACATCACCGCCCTCGTCGATGGTGCTGAAGCTGCCTACGGTCATCACCGCCGCCTGTGCGATTGCACCGACCGGCAGGCCAAGCAGCAGCAGTGCCGCCAGCATCAGCCATTGCCCATACCGCCCGCGAGATAGACAGCGCAGCATCCCAGACTCCCTTGCCAACCTGCGCAGTCTGCCCGATGCCGCGACCCGTGGGAACCGCTTGCCGCGTCGAAACCCGTGCTCAGGCCGCGCGCGCGACACCGTTCCCGGCAGATGGAATGACAGAGGCACGGGCGTCTGCACGGTGGTGGGCACCGAGGCTGTCGGTTCGCCCTCTTGCAGCGACAAGCAACTGCCGGGCCAGTGCGATCCGCGCATTCGCGGCTGCATCGTGCTCTTGCGTTGCCTGTGCTGACAGCCGGTCAAGTGTCGCCAGGCCAGCGTCCATGCCATTCGCGTCGCGGACCGGACCGGCGCTGCGCCAGAGGCAGTCTGCCAATGCCGTTCGCAACGGTCCGCTGAAGCGTTCCGACGCCGGCGCGACAGCGTGCCAGCCGCCCGAAGCGGGCCTCGGGATTGAAGCCTGGGCCAATCGTTGTCCGAGCTCACGACCAAAGGCCAGCGCCTCCAGCAGCGAGTTGCTGGCCAGTCGGTTGGCGCCGTGCACGCCGCTGAAGGCAACTTCGCCCACCGCGTAGAGGCCCGGCACACCGGTCGCCCCGTTCGCGTCCACGGCCACGCCGCCCATGTGGTAGTGCGCTGCCGGCGACACCGGCAACATCTCGCGCGATGCATCGATGCCGATTCGTCGACAGAGCAGCGCCGCTGCCGGGAAGCGTTGCGACAGGCCGGCGGCAAGATCACCCCGAAGATCCAGGAACGCGCCGCCGGACTGCGATGCCCGGTAAACCGCGCGTGCGACCCGGTCCCGAGGCCCCAGATCACCGCCGTTGCGATCCGCATCGCTGAACAGTGGCCTTCCGTCCGCATGACGCAGGCGCGCGCCGGCGCCACGAAGCGCCTCGGTCAACAGCGGCGCCGCGCCGGAACCCGCAACTCCCAGATCCAGCGCGGTCGGATGGAACTGCACGAACTCCAGGTCGCACAGGGCCGCACCCGCCGCCATCGCAAAACAATGCCCGGCACCGTCGGCATGCACCGAGCCGGTGAATCGCGAGAACAGCGCGGTCAGGCCACCGCTCGCCAGCACGGTGGCAGCAGCACGGATGTCGCGCTGACTGCCATCAGCCGTCTGCACGCGTGCGCCCACCAGGCCTTGATATGACATCAGCGGCGCCAGCGCGCGCCAGCCCTCGCGGGCATCGATGTCCGGCGAACGGCGCGTCGCCCGCAGCAGCGTGTCCATCAGCAGCGCGCCGCTGCGATCACCGCCGGCATGGACGATGCGCGGGCGCGAGTGCGCGGCTTCCAGCCCCAGCAACAGACGGCCATCCGTAGCACGGTCCAGCGGGCAGTCGAGCCGCTGCAGCCACTCGACAATGGCCGGCGCCGCCTGCGTCAGTCTCGCAACCTGGCCCAGGTTGCCGTGGCCGGCGCCCGCCAGCATGGTGTCGTCAGCATGCCGGGCAGGATCGTCGCCCATGCCGACAGCCGCCGCGATGCCGCCCTGCGCCAGCGCGCTGCTGCCGTCGAAGCCGATACGTTCGGGCGTGATCACGCAAACGCGCCGACCCGCCGCTCCCAGCGCCACGCTGAGTCCAGCCGCACCGCTGCCGATCACCAGCAGATCAACCTGCTCGACGGGAATCATCGACATGACACAGCTATCGCGTCAGGCGGCGCGGCGCTGGCCAACCAGCAGCATGCGCTCCACCGAGCGTCGTGCACGGGTAGCGACATCGGCATCGACCTGCACTTCGCCATTGAGGTCACGCAGACAGTCGCGCACGCCAGCCAGCGTGATCCGCTTCATGTGCGGACAGAGGTTGCAGGGCCGAGTGAAGCGCACATCGGGAAATTCGACGGCAACGTTGTCGCTCATCGAGCACTCGGTGATCATCACCACTTCGGGCGGCCGCGCGCGCGCCACGGCGTCGATCATGCCAGCCGTGGAACCGACGAAATCGGCCTCGACCAGCACGTCCTGCGGGCATTCCGGATGCGCCAGCACGTAGATGCCCTCGCGCTGCTGGCGGAAGGCGCGGACTTCGGCGCCGGTGAAACGCTCATGCACCTCGCAGGCGCCGTCCCAGAGAATCAACTCCACGTTCGTCTGGCTGGCGACGTATTGGCCAAGGTAGCGATCCGGCAGGAAGATCACCTTCGGCACGCCCAGTGATTCCACCACTTCCACGGCGTTGCCCGAGGTGCAGCAGACATCGACTTCGGCCTTCACCGCAGCACTTGTATTGACGTAGGCGACTACCGGCACGCCGGGGTGTTTCGCGCGCAGCGCGCGCACGTCGGCGGCGGTGATCGATTCGGCCAGCGAACAGCCGGCGCGCTGGTCGGGAATCAGCACGGTGCGCGACGGATTCAGCAGCTTGGCGGTCTCGGCCATGAAGTGGACGCCGCAGAGCACGATCACCTCGGCATCGACGTCCACCGCACGGCGTGCCAGCGCCAGCGAGTCACCAACGATGTCGGCCACGCCATGGAAAATATCCGGCGTCTGGTAGTTGTGCGCCAGCACCACCGCGTTGCGCTCGCGCTTGAGCTGCTCAATCTCGGCGATCAGCGGCAGCGCCATTTCCACGTCCAGCGGCGGCATTACCCGCTCCAGGCGTTGGCGAATGGTATTCGCTGCATACCAATGGTCTTGCATGTCCGGTTCTTCCTGGCTGCGTTCTTATGCTCATATCGAGCCTATGTGGATTGATATGCTACTGATGAGCATAAAAACCGTCAAGCAGGAACGTGGGCGCGAACATCCGGATCGGTGCATGCGATGATGGCCGCCGCCTGCAAACGCCGGATGGATTTTCCATGCCAAGGAAAGCACCGCCCCCGACACCATTGCGATGCCTTGCCACCGCCTTGCTTCTGGCAGCAGCGGCCTGCCCGGCCCAGTCCACGCGGTTCCGCATCGACGACATGGCACTCCGCGATCCGCACATCTTCGTCACCATCTTCAGCTGTGTAGACGTGACCGACACGCCAATCCTCGAGTTTTCGGTGAACGGCGAACTGTCCGCCGCCATCCGTGAAGACGACGACAACGATGGCCTGCTCGACTACTCCAGCCTGATAGCGTTCCAGCCGCTGGATCAGTCCGCCTCTCAGAGCCCGATGACCGTCGCCAATGCCGACTGCACGGCGCCGCTGGCAAGCACCGCATGCGGTCCCATGGATGCGTCCCAACTGGCCGGCAACGCGACGTTCTCGTCGATCGGACAATGCCTGGCGGCGGTGCCGGGCACGTTGAACGGCTACCTGCCGGCGGTCACCGGCAGCGACGCGCCCTGCTTCGTCTCGACGACGGGCACGCTGGTGCTGGACCTAGGTGGCATTCCCTTGAACCTGCAGCAGGCACAGGTCGCCGCGAGCTTCGATGGCAACCCGGCTACGGGACTGATGAACGGCCTGCTGCGCGGCTTCATCAGCGAAAGCGACGCCGACACACTCCTGTTGCCGGGATCGTTCCCGCTGGTGGGCGGGGAGCCACTGTCATCGCTGCTGCCCGGAGGAACCGGCAACTGCGCCACGCATGACGACCGCGACGTGGAACAGGCCGAGAACGGCTGGTGGTTCTACCTGAACTTCAGCGCCACGCGACTGGACGAAGGCGGTTCGCCTGAGCCGGACATCTTCGCCCACGGCTTCGAGGACTGAGAGACCGCTCGAGCACTGGCCTCAGGCGACGCCGAGACCGGGGATGTCGGTGATGATGCGCGGGTCGTAGCCGGCGATGTGGGCGAAGTGGCGCCCACGATCGACGTAGTTCTTGTAGCGCGGGAAGCTCGGCGCGCCGGGTGACAGCAGCACCAGGCCGCCGTGGCCGAGGAAACGCTCGCAGAGACGCACCGCATCCTCCATCTCGCCGACCTCGCGCAGTTCGAAGGCCGCCTGGCGCGCCAGGCCGCCCATCTGTCGCGCGATCTTCGGGCCGTTCTGGCCCTGGGTGATGATCGCCACCGGCGGGTTACGTGCGACGTGTTCCTCGAACACCGACCAGTCGAGTCCCCGGTCGTAGCCGCCGACAATGACCGCCACCCGACGATGCGCGTAAGCCTTGAGCGCGGCCACGGTGGCATGCGGCGTGGTGCTGATCGAATCGTTGATGTATTCGATGCCTTCCTTGCTGCCAAAGCTCTGAAGACGATGCGGCAACGTGCGGAAACTGCGCGCGAAGCCCGCCATCTCCACCGAGTCCAGCTCCAGCGCGTCGAGGATGGTCAGCGCCGCGCACAGGTTGCGGATGTTGTGCTCGCCACTGAACGGCAGCTCGCCAATCTCCATCACCCGCTGATCAGCGCGATACAAGTCGATGCCCTTCTGTCGCCAGCCGTCGACGCCGGAATACCAGCGCACGTCGGCACCCGGAAGGCGCAGGTCGGCCAGCCGGTCGTCCGCGGCATTGAGCACGATGCGCTCCGGCATCGCCTCGCGGATCAGCGCCAGCTTGTCGGCGAAATAGCGCTCCTCGGAACCGTGCCAGTCGAGGTGCTCGGGAAACAGGTTGGTCACCGCCGCCACGTCAGGCAGCACCGCGTCGCGGGTCTGGTAGCTGGACAGCTCGGTCACCCAGTAATCGGGCGGCGGCTCGACGTCGTTGAGGTCGAGCAACGGCATGCCGATGTTGCCGGCCAGTGCGGTGCGATGCCCGGACTGGCGCAGCAGATGCGCGACCATCGCCGACGTGGTGCTCTTGCCCTTGGTGCCGGTGACACAGATGGTCAGCGCTTCCGGATGGTCGCCGAACCACAGCGCCGTCCCCGAGGTGAGCTGCACACCCGCGTCCCGCGCCTCGACGGCCGGCGTCTTGTAGGGCGAAATCCCCGGGGACTTGATCACCACTTCGAAGGCGCTCAGCGATTCCACCGTCGGTTCGGTGGCGACCACTTCCAGTTGCGGGTCGTCCATGAACTCCAGGTCATCGGCCTCGGCACGGTTGCAGAATACCGTCACCGGCTGCCGCGGCAGGTTCTGCCGCAGGGCGGCCAGCGCCGCACGTCCCTCCAGGCCATAGCCCCAGATCGCTACCCGCTTGCCTTCAAGCTCCGAAATCTTCACCCAGTCGCTCCATCAACGGCGCGGGAACCCGATGCTCACCGCGCGGCTGCAGTTGTTCGGCCAAGTCCAGTTCGCCTGCATCGAGGTGCGGCAACACCTCGTCGGCAAAGCGACGAACCAGCGCATCCTCGCGCCATTCGGCACGATTGGTCAAAGCATTCAGCGCCGCGCGCGACTCCACGCCCTCGCCCACGCACTCGAACGGCTTGTGGTCGCGGAACTCCAGCAGCGCGTCGAAACCGGCGATTTGCGCGGCCTCATCCAGCAGGTTGCGGCCGAAAATCGCCAGCAGGCGCGGCTTGGGCATGAACGGCGCCAGCGCCAGGAACACGAAACGGCACTTCGGGCAGTGCCCGCACCAGCGGCTGCTCGGCTTCTCGCCGAGGATGTGGAAATTGCGGTTGCAGCTGGAGAACACGTCGTCGTAGTTGCCGATGCGCGCAAACCGCTGTGTCACCGCCAGTTCGGAGAACGGCCGCAGCAGCGAGTAATAGCGAAGGTCCGCCGCGACCCGTCGCTCGACATAGTCGCCAAACGCGCGCTCGAAATCCCAGCCCTTGCTCCACTGGTGATTCACTTCGCCCGTTCCCGGAATGAGGCTGCCGTAGCTGGCAGAGCGCTCGTTGGAAAACACCACCTGGTCGTGCCCCGTGAGCAGCGCCACCAGCACCAGGATCGCCGAGTTGATCGCCGTCACCGGAATGTGACCATTCAATGCGCCATCGCGATTGAGCTCGAACAGTCGCGGTGACAGCCTGCGCTCGATGTTGAGCGTCGGGAACCCGGTTTTCCCAGCGCAGGCGGCGATCAACTGCGAGCCGCCAATCCAGGCCACCGTCTGCGCTACGCCGGCCTCGCGCAGCGTTTCGATGCTGACCAGCGAATCCTTGCCGCCACCGATCGCAACCAGCGCGCGCTGCTCAAGCCCCAATGCCGTTGCGGAAGCAGCTTCGGCGGCATCATCAACCGGAAAGCGGATTTTCCCGCGCAGCGCCAGACCATTGTTGTAGGCGAACTCGCCCAGACCGTTTTCATAAATGCTGGTCAGCAGCGCGGCGGATTCCGCATCCAGCGCGCCGTCATCGACCACGATCTCCGGCGGCACCGCCGCCTTGAAATAGCTGACGCCCGCAATCAGGTGCAGCAGTCGCAGCGCGGCATCCACGGCAGAACGCCGCTCAGCATCCAGCGCGAACGGCGCACCGGGAATGACGAGGGTTTCCAGCATTTCCTCGCCGTCGTCAAAGGCGTATGCGAGTTCAACGCACCCGCTGTCGGCATCGAAATCCCGGCGAACGAAGCGGAAGCGGCTGATGGAGGTTGGATCAAAGCTACTCACGAAAGCAGGCTCACAGCGACGGACTCAAAGCAGGGATTCGGCGGGCAGACCGCGACGATTGTAATTGCTGGCCATCACCGCGCCGTAGGCGCCAGCGGTCGCGACCAGCAGCACATCACCCTCGGCAGTCGCACGCGGCAGCAGACGACGACGGCCCAGCACGTCACCGGTTTCGCAGATCGGACCGACCACATCGAAATTGTCGCAGTCCGTGTCGTCGAGGCGACTCAGGTTCACGATCTCATGCCAGGCGCCATACAGCGCCGGCCGCAGCAGCGTGTTCATGCCGCCGTCGACACCGATGCGCAGCAGGCCTTCCTTGTCGACCACCTGCGTCACCCGCAGCAGCAGCACGCCGGCGTCGGCCACCAGATAACGCCCCGGCTCCATCCACAGCGCGTAGTCCGGGCAGGCCGCCTTCACGACAGCGAGCTCGCGACCCAGCGCGTCCATATCGAAGCGCGGCTGTGCCGGATCGGCCGGCACGGCAAGGCCGCCGCCAATGTTGATCGCGACGACGGTGCCAACCCGCTCGGCGATGCTGACCAGCTGCGCGTACACCTCGCGCCAGTGACCCGGGTCGACAATGCCGCTGCCGAGATGCGCGTGGATGCCGAACACGCGGGCGTTGACCTCACGCGCTGCAGTGAGGAAATCATCCAGTTGCGACACCGGCAGGCCAAACTTGGCATCGTGGCCGCCGGTACGCACCTTCTCGTGATGGCCGCGCCCGAAGCCGGGATCGACACGCAACCAGATCGTTCTTCCCTGGAACAGCTGCGGCCAGCTACGCAATGGCGTGGCGCTGTCCACCGTGGTCCACACGCCACGCTCGAAGGCCTCGGCATACTCGATACGCGGCGCGAAGCTTGGCGTAAACAGGACACGACTGGGATCAACGTTTTCGATGGTGTCGAAGACATGACGCAGCTCGCCGGCGGACACACATTCCAGGCCAAGGCCGGCCGCGTAGATCTGTCGCAACAGATCCGGATGTGGATTCGCCTTGATCGCGAAGAAGCGTCGATCCACGGCGCCCAACGACTGCATGGCGTCGCAACGTGATTCCACGCAGTGCGTCGAATACACGTACTGCGGCGTCGCCGCGTCCGCCCGCGCCAGCAACGCGGCCTGCTGCTCACGCCACCACGGCGTTTCCACCGCGTCAGGCGGCAGGTTGAGCGCGCGCCAGCTCGGACCAAACACGCCGGACTCACGCACCGGCATGGCGCCGGCCTGGATCAGCAGGTCATGCAGGCGCGGCAGCATTTCCTCGGCGAGGTCCTGGTCGACCACGAACGTCAGGTTGAGGTCATTCGACGACTGCGAGATCAGATGCACGCGCTCACGGCCAAACTCGGCCAGCACGTCAGTCAGTCGGTGCAGGCGCGAGCGGATCCCGTGACCGACCAGCGTCACTGCGCTGCAGGGCGCGATCACCTTCACCCGACAGACCTTGCCAAGGTCGGCGCACAGTGCCTCCAGCACATTGCTGCTGACCAGGTTCTCGCTTGGATCCAGCGACACGGTGACGTTGGTTTCCGACGAGCCGATCAGGTCCACCGACAGGCCGTGGCGCTTGAACTGCTCGAACACGTCGGCGAGGAAGCCGACCTGCTGCCACATGCCCACCGATTCCATCGACACCAGCACGATGTCGCGCCGCGTGCTGATCGCCTTCACGCCCGGCACCGCTGCCTGGCCACCACCAATGACCGTTCCCGGCAATTCGGAGTGGTCGGTATCGCGGATATGCAGCGCCACGCCGGCCTCGCGACAGGGCGCGATGCAGCGCGGATGCAGCACCTTGGCGCCGGTGGTCGCGATTTCCTGCGCCTCGTTGTAGTCGAGCCCGACCAGCAGTCGCGCCTCCGGCACGCGGCGTGGATTGGCGCTGAACATGCCGGCGACATCGGTCCAGATTTCCACGCGATCCGCCTTCAGCCGCGCGCCGAAGCTGCTGGCGCTGGTGTCGGAACCACCACGACCCAGCAGGCAGGTGCCGCCCTCGCCATCACCGACGATGAAGCCCTGCGTCAGCAGCGCCTCGCCCTGCGCGGCAAAACGCGAACGCCAGTCATCATCGGCATCCAGACGACAGCGCACCGACAGCCGTCGTGACCACTCGCTGAGGTTCGGCGCATCCAGTGGACGCAACCATTCGCGCGCGTCGGTCCAGCCGATGTCCACGCCCTGCGAGTTCAGATAGGCCACGCCCAGCGTGCTCGATAGCAGCTCACCCTGCGCCTGCCATTCCGCGCACCAGCCCAGGTCGCGATTCGCCGTACGCGGATCGGCGGCCAGCCGGTCCAGCTCGGCGAAGCGGTCACCAAGCACGGCCTCGACATCCAGGCCCAACTCGTTGGCGAAATCGACGTGACGTTTCTTCAATGCCGGCAGAACATCCGAAGGCAATTCCGCGCCCTCGCTGCTGGCCTGCAGCCGGTTGGTGACGTCGGACAGGGCCGACACCACCACCAGCACGCGCAGGCCTTCAGTCCGGCGCTGCTGCACCAGGCGACCAATGGTGTCCCAGCGCGCACGTCGCGACACGCTGGTGCCACCGAATTTGAGGACAACGAATGGAAGGGTCATTGGGGCTATTTTGACCGAAGGTCGGGGGAAAGTTTGGCGGTTTTCTTGAGGCGCTGCATTTGCGGTGCAGTCGTTGTTGCCGTCGCTTTAGAGCAAGAGCTTTCGTTCGCCTTCGGCGACCGAGTTCATTTCTCTTGCTTGTCCAAGAGAAACGGAACCAAAGAGAAGGACACCCCGCGTTCGCGCCCGCTTCGCGGGTTCATGAGTCGGAGCCGGGGTTTTCGACAATTCATCCCTGAATTGGCAAAAACGCGCGCACTTCCTGTGCGCGCCCCTGCGGGCCTGATCGTCTCCGACTCACCGCTACCGAGGGGCCCCAAACAGCACTTCGCTTCTGCCCCTTCCCTCGCTGGCGAGGGAAGTTGGGATGGGGGTGGTGCTCTTGATCTTCCATCCCCTGTGTTGCGGCGGCGCGTGGTCGGAAAGTCCGCGGGATCGCGCGCAGGAAGCGCGCGAGTTTTTCGTCAGCACAGGGATGTGCTGTCGAAAAACCCCGACCACGCGACGCGAACCGCCAAAGGCGGCGCAACGCCCGGGTGTCCTTTCTTTTGGTTCGGTTTTCTTTGGACAAGCAAAGAAAATGAACTCGACTGCGCCAAAGGCGATGTCGAAAGCTCTTGATCCAAAAAAAACGCGCCGCGATCATCGCACATGATCACCCACCCCGCCGCCAGCCATATATCCGTTCAGTGATACCCTCCACGCTTCCAGCAGAAAACAACGGAAAACCGCCCATGCGCGTGGTGCAATTCAAGCAGGTGGACGTGTTCGCGGAATGCGAATTCGGGGGCAATCCCGTGGCGGTAATCCTCGATGGCGAGGATCTGAGTGACGCCGACATGCAGAAGATCGCGCGCTGGACCAATCTGTCCGAGACCACCTTCGTGCTGCCACCAAGCGCCGCCGGCGCCAGCTACCGGGTACGCATCTTCACGCCCGGCGGCGAACTGCCCTTCGCCGGGCATCCCAGCCTCGGTACCGCGCACGCAGTGATCGAGGGCGACCTCGCACGACCCGTTGACGGCGTCCTGATCCAGCAGTGCGAGGCCGGCCTGCTGCCGGTACGCATCGCCGAGGGTCAGCGCTCACGCCGTTGTTCGGTGCGCGTACCGCCGGCAAAGGTCGGTGACCCGGATGACGCCACCACCGACGCACTGGCGAAGGCGCTAGGCGCGGTACCCCGCGACGACCTGCCGCCGCGCGCCATCGATGTCGGCCCGGTGTGGCTGATCGCCGGCTACGCCGATGCTGCCACTGTGCGATCAATGAAACCCGACTATGCCCGGCTCACCGAGATCTGCCGCCAGACCAAGGCCACCGGCGTCACCGTGTTCGGTGCCGAGTCCGCACCCGGCACTGCGACGCCCGAGAAACCCTGCGCCGACGCCGTGTTCGCGGTTCGCAGTTTCACGCCCATCGACGGCATCGCCGAAGATCCGGTCTGCGGCAGCGGCAATGCCGCCATCGCCGCCTTCCTGCAGGCCGGCAACGCCCTGCCCGCCCGCGACTACGCCGTCAGCCAGGGCCGCGAAGTCGGCCGCGAAGGCCGCGTCGCCGTCCACATCGACGACGATGGCGCCATCGAGATCGAAGGCCGCACGTTGACGCGGATTGACGGCGTGATCCGGTTGGACTGAGCGTTTCAGGGCCGCCACCAGCGGCCAACAATTCACTAACACTCTCGTGGCTTCCATGGCCTAGGCTTCGCAGCCGTCATTGGCGTCCACGGACAGGACATGCTCAAACCTACCTCCCTCGCTGCCCTGCTTCTCCTTCTGCCCGGTACGTTTTCCCCGGCTCTGGCTCAGCAGACCGAGGAAGCTGAACCCCAGTCATCCGCGCCCGTGATTGCCAAGGCGGCCGGCGAGCCGACCGGAACCCTGCTGGCACCTGTCGTCGTCTCCGGAAAAGTCAGCGGACCTGGCCTTTGGCGTGCCGACCGCAATGGGCAGACACTGTGGATTCTCGGCAGCCTCACGCCCCTGCCCAGGCACATGGAATGGGAGGCCGAGGACGTCAGTGCCGTGCTGGACGAAGCCGGCGCGTTGATCGGCGTTCCCTATATCAGCGTCAAGGCGAATGTCGGCTTCTGGGGAGGACTCGCGCTGGCACCCAAGGCGCTGGGTGCCCGCAAGGATCCCGAGGGCCGGACGCTGGAGCAGCAGCTCCCTGCCGATGTCTACGCCCGCTGGTCGGCATTGCGTGAACGCTATCTTGGCAGCAGTCGAAAAACAGAGCGTTGGAGGCCCCTGTTCGCCGCTGACTACCTTGTCAAGGCCGCGCTGAGAAAATCCAGACTCAGTAGCGACGACCAGGTCGAGGTGCAGCTCCGGAAACTCGCAAAGAAGCGCAAGGTTTCATGGGTCAACGCAGGAACGACCTTCAGCATCGACGACCCGAAGGCCATGCTGAGCGAGTTCCGCAGCAGCCAGATCGATGACCAGGCCTGTTTCGAGCAGACCCTGGAATGGCTGGAGCGTGATCTCGACCTGATGCGCGCCCGAGCCAATGCCTGGGCCGAGGGTGATATCGGCGGCCTCCACGAACTGGCGACCAAACGCTCAAGAAGCGCCTGCATCCACAGCCTGCTGCAGAACGACCTTTTCCGGAGTCGCGGGATCGATGAACTGCCGAAACGACAGCGTGAAAACTGGCTCAGTGTTGTCGAGGAAACGCTCGCCAAGCACGGTTCGGCACTTTCGATCCTGACCATGGAAGAGCTGCTTGGCGACGACAGCTATCTCGCGGACCTGCAGTCAGCCGGCTTCGTGATCAGCTCTCCGGAGTAGCCTCGAGGCCGCTCCGGAAGCCTCTCGACGCAGTAGCGGACGATCAGTCGCCAGCGCGATACACCGCCTCGCCATCAACCCAGGTCGAAAGCACCTTGATGTCATCGATCTTCGATGCATCGATGCTCAGCGGGTCATCCGACAGGATCACGAAATCGGCCCGCTTGCCGGGCTTCAGTGAACCCACTTCGTTCTCGGCGAAACCGGCATAGGCCGCATCCAGCGTGAAACCGCGCAGGGCTTCGGCAGGTGTGAGTCGCTGCGACGGTTGCCAGCCGCCGGGCGGGTGGCCTTCGCGGTCCTGGCGGGTGACGGCGGCATAAAGACCCAGCATCGGATTTTCGAACTCCACCGGGAAGTCGGAGCCGAAGGCGAGTCGCGCGCCGCTGTCGAGCAGGCTGCGCCAGGCATAAGCGCCCGCCATGCGCGCGGCACCCAGTCGCGTTTCAGCCCAGGGACCGTCGGAGGTCGCATGGGTCGGCTGCATGGAGGCGATCACGCCCAGCTTCGCGAAGCGCGGGATGTCGGCAGGGTCGATGATCTGGCTGTGCTCGTCGCGCCAGCGCAGGTCGCCATCGGCATCCGCACCCAGCACCTTTTCGTAGGTATCGAGCACCAGCCGATTGCCACGATCGCCGATGGCATGCGTGGCGACCTGCACGCCGCAGCCTTTGGCCTTGCGCACCACACGCTCGAATTCCTCCGGCTTGACCAGCAGCAGGCCACGGTTGTGCGGATCGTCGCTGTAGTCGGCCAGCAGCGCAGCGCCGCGACTGCCCAGCGCGCCATCGATGTAGAACTTCACCGTACGCATCTGCAGGCGACCGCCGGGATGGCGGTATGGTCCCAGCGCGCAAAGCGTGTCCAGCGCGGCGTTGTCGGCATCGGCCATGGCATAGACGCGCAGCGGAATCTTTCCGGCATCGGCCATGCGCCGCATTACGCCGAGTTCGGACAACGGCGTGCCGGCGTCATGCACGCCGGTCAGGCCAACCGCTACCGCCGCATCGAAGGCGGCCGCCAGCGCGGCTTCCACTTCAGCCGGATCGTCCTGCGGCACCACGTTGCCAATGAGATCGCCGGCGCTGTCAATAAACACGCCCGTCGCCTTGCCGTTCACACGCTGGATATGGCCACCGTCGGGCTGCCAGTCGCCATCGAGATCGCGACCGGCCGCTCTTGCCGCGATGCGCATGGCCGCACTGTTGGCCCAACCGGCATGACCATCGATGCGGCGCAGCCACACCGGTCGATCGGGAAATGCCTTGTCGAGATCGGCCGCCGTCGGAAAGCGTTGCACCGGCCAATCGTTCTGGTCCCAGCCGCGACCGAGCAGCCAGCCGTCGCCGGGCTGGTCGCGTGCGAAAGCGACCACACGCGCGACGTTTTCCTCCAGGCTGACCGCGCCAACCAGATCCACGCGCCGCTTGCTCTGACCGAGACCCAGCAGGTGGCCGTGGGCGTCGATCAGGCCGGGCGTCACCGCATGACCACCCGCATCAACGCGGTTCGCATCCGGGAAGCGCTGTTCCAGCACCTTGCGATCACCGACCGCCAGCAGTTGACCATTCGCATCCCAGGCCATGGCACTGGCCTCGGGCTGCGAGGGGTCGACCGTGTGGATCCGCGCGTTGACCAGCAGCGAAACGCCCTCCCCTGCCGTCACCGGCATCGAGGAAACGAACAACAGACCCGCCAGCGTGGCGGCCAAAGCAAAGCGATTGCGCATCCGGATCCGCCTCCCCGCGGCAGGTCATGCGAAACGAGGCTGCCACCGTACCATGCGCGTCGACGATGTCATTGCCCGCGTTCTGCCACTTCCCGCCGCCGTATCGACAGCGTTTGTCCGCCAACCATCTGAAGCTCGCAGCAGGCTTGCCGTTACATCCATCGGGGAGTCGACCATGCGTTTGCCGGGAAATGCCGAAGGCCTGCCGTCGTGGCTCGCCATGCTGTCGCTGCTGCTGATCGCCATGCTTCCAGCCAGCACCTTGCGTGCCGCTGATCGGCCATCAAATGGCGAATACCGCTCGGTCGAAGTGTGCTTCGTGCTGGACACGACCGGCTCGATGTCGAACCTGATCGAAGCGGCCAAGCAGAAAATCTGGTTCATCGCCAGCGAGATCGTCGATTCGCCACAGCGGCCGGACGTGCGCGTCTGCCTGATCGGCTTTCGCGATCGCGGCGACGCCTACGTGACGCGAACCACGCCGCTGACGCCGGACATGGATCGCATCTATGCCGACCTCAAGGCGTTCCAGGCGGACGGCGGCGGCGACTTTCCGGAAGCGGTGAACCAGGCGCTGCGCGAGGCCATCGAGGATATCGCCTGGAGCGATGACCCCGACGTATTGAAACTGGTGTTCGTGGTCGGCGACGCGCCGCCGCATACCGACTACGACGAGCCGCAGTTGCCGGCCATCCTCGCCAGCGCTGACCGCCGCGGCATCCTGGTCAATCCGGTGCTCTGCGGCGAAAACGCCGACAGCGAGCGTGCGTTCCGGAACATGCAGCGCGGCCGTGGCCGCTTCATCGCCCTGCCGCAGGTCGAGGATCGCCAGCAGAGCACGCCGATGGACCAGGACCTGGCCGCGCTCAACCAGCGCCTGGGCCGTACCCTGCTGCCCTACGGCAACGAGGAACTGCGACAGACACTGCAGGAAAATCAGTCACGCTCCGAACGCATGGACGACGCCACCGTCGCGGACCGCCTGCGCTACAACCGCGCCACCCGGCGCATCGCGCAGGGCGGCCGCGACCTGATTGAAGCGCTGGATGCCGGCGAACTGAGCGTAGATAGCCTGAATCGCGAACTGCTGCCGGAAAAGCTGCGCAGCATGACTGCCGAAGAGCTGACCGCGCACCTCGGCCAGATCCGCGCCGAACGCGAAAACCTGAAGCGCGTGATCCGCTCACTGCTGTCGAAGCGAAAGACCTTCCTCGACGAACACCGCGACCCCGAACAGGGCCGATTCGCCGAAGCCGTAGCCGAGACTATCCGCGAGCAGATGTCGCCACGGTAGCCGGACCAGCTTCACTTCAATTTTACGGTCGATGGACGCGCTCGCTTTCCGCTGTGATGGAAGATGTCCAGCTGACAGCGTTCGACTCTCGGATTCCCAATCCCCTCGGTAGCGGTGAGGCGGAGACGATCAGGCCGCGTAGCGGGCGCGTACAGGAAGTACGCGCGTTTTCGCCAATTCAAGGATGAATTGTCGAAAACCCCGGCTCCGACTCACGAACCCGGCGAAGCCGGGCGCGAACGCGGGGTGTCCTTTCTTTTGGCTACTGTTTCTTTGGACAAGCAAAGAAAAGTAGCTCGCTGGCCCGAAGGGACAGTGAAAGCCCTTCGCCATGAAGGGCAGCACACCAAGAGCTGGATCCCCGCCTGCGCGGGGATGACAGCCTTGTTCAGATCAGGAACGTCAGTTACCGCCGTAACGAACGCTCAGCAACCAATGCCGTCCCGGCTGGTTGTAGTAGGCCGCCGTTTCGTAATCGCGATCAAACACGTTGTAGGCGTTGAGCTGCAGCGACCAGGTCGGCGTCAGCGTGTAGCCAAGCCGCAGGTCGGTGGTGGCGTATCCGCCGAGGCGACTGAGGTTGCCACCGTCGTCGAAGCGATGGCCAGCGGCAGTGACGCTGAAACCGACATGCCAGTCGTCGCCAATATCGCGGTCGCCGTCCAGCTGCGCAGTCTTGCGCGCGCGACGCGGCAGCAGGTTGCCATCGTTGTAGCCTCCACCGTCGTTACGCGGATCGAGCCAGGCAACGTTGCCATTCCAGCGCCAGCCGGCCCAGTCGGCGGCCGCTTCCAACTCCACGCCACGGATCTTCGCGCGGTCGATGTTGGCGGGCAGGAAGCTGGCGTCGAAGGCGATCAGGTCGCGGATTCGCGTTTCGTAGGCATTGATCGACCAGTCGATTGCGCCGCCTTCGCCGCGCAGCGAGAGTTCGGCGCTGCGCGAGCGCTCCGGCTGCAAATCCGGATTGCTGAAGCCGGGGTAGTACAGCTCGTTGAACGACGGCGCGCGGAAAGCGGTGCCGTAGCTCGCCGTCAGCCGCAGGCCATCCGACAGCGCCCAGCCGCCGAGCAGGCTGCCGGTGGTCGCGCCACCGAACTGGCTGTCGTCGTCGCGGCGAAGGCTGACCTGCAGCGAGCCGGACTCGCCACCACGCAGCCACTGCCCGAACACGGCGCGGTTGGTGCGGCGCGTGCGATCGAAGGCCGTGTCGCTGTCGACACGCTCGCCGCGCCAGTCGAAACCGACGCTCAGGCGGCCGCGGGCGATATCGCTGTCCGCCTGCAGCGAGGCTTCGCGGCGATGCGTGTTGAAGTCGCTGCTGTGGACGCCGTCATGGAAGCTCTCGGCCTGGTCGGACTGGCGACCCAGCCGCAAGCTGACATTCGTACCGCCTTCACTGCGATAGCTGAGCTTGCCGCCCAGCACCTGCTGCGCGTTGTCGGCCTCGTTGGAGAAGCCGCCGTCGAACTCGCTGAAGCCGTTGGCTCGCAGCGCATTGATCTCGGCATGAAGGGCATCGCTGAAGTCGTATCCGGCATTCAGCGACAGCGAGTTGTTGCGGTAGCCGTCGCGATCGGGCTCGTCGATGTAGCAACCGGCAAAAATCGGCGCACCGTAGCCGCGACAGGCGTTGATGCCGTCGGTGCGCTGGTGCGCCAGCTGCAGCGATGCCCAGCCATGCTCGCCGCGACCGCTGATGCCGGCGCTGGCGCGACGCGTGTCGTAGCTGCCAACCGCGAGGCGACCATTGATGCTGGTCTCACCCTTCGGTCGACGCGTGAAAATCTGGATGACGCCACCAATAGCGTCGGAGCCGTAGAGGCTGGAGTAAGGCCCGCGGACGACTTCGATGCGCTCGATCTGGTCGACCGGGATGTCCTGCAGCGCGGCCTTGCCGGCGGTGGCCGAAGCCACGCGCACGCCATCAATCAGCACCAGCGTCTGGTCGGACTCCGTGCCGCGCAGAAACAGCGAGCTTTCCTTGCCGAAGCCGCCGTTGTTGCTGATCGACACACCGGGAATGCGGCGCAGCAGCTCGGTCAACGAATCCGGCTCAAGACGGTCAATGTCCTCGCGGTTGATTACCGTGACAGCAGCCAACGTGTTGGTCAGCGACTGCTCGCCGCGGCTGGCGGTGACCACTACCGGATCAAGCTGCTTGTCATCATCCTGCTGCGCGAATGCGAGCAACGGTGAGAGCGACAAGGCGACGATCACGGCGGTGGTAAGGGAATTCAGGGTGGAACGGTTGTTGCGGGACGGATTCATGCAGGGCTCCTGGTCCGCGCCTGCCCGCGCGGAAGTGATTTCAGAGCGACAGGCAATGGAGGAGCGGGGACGGACGGCACGCGGAGGCGGCGACGGTCCACGAACACGCCCACCGCATGTCATGACGTTGCCGTAGGCCGGTCTCCGGGCTTGCGAGTGAAGGTCGGATGACCTTCCCGGACCGCGCCTTCCCGTGCAAAGCACAGTGGCGTTCTGCGGACCGGTGGACTCGCCTACCGTTGCGGGGGCAGCTCCGGAATTGCGTGATCGGACAATCAGCGCGCACCGGATTCCCGTTTCAATCCGCGTCCGGAACAGGACGTGGATCACCTCAGGCGGCGCGGATTGTAGCAGCTTGTCGGCGAGCGTCGCGCCTCCCCGTACGCCCCGGGATCAGGCTAGGAATTGAACCGGCTAGGGATCGCCTGAGATAGCGTCGGCGTCTTCAACGCCTTGCTCGAAGCGCGATGGATCGTCGAGCCAGCTCACGATATCGCCGACCGTGACGGAACCGACGCCGGTATCGCGGAGGCTGGATCGTACAAGTTTGGCAAGCTGCCGTGCCTCCTCGTGCCTGCCCTGTCGCCACAACGAGCGTGCCGAAACAAAGTCCGCTGCTGCCTGATAGTTCTTCAACTGATCGTTAGTACTGGCGGCTTCTCGAACCGCACCCAGCGTCGTGGCGAGCTGCACGTGGTCTCCACTTTTCAACAACAGGTTCGCGTACAGCAGGCGTGATTCCAGCGTGTCCCGATGCACCACGCCGAGCTTGGCATCCAGCACGGCCAGCGCCTGCGTGAACAGCGCTTCGGCGGCGTCCAGATCACCGACCCGGGTCAGGGTGGAAGCCAGGTTCACCCGCATGTAGGCGCTGCGGTAGTGATCGTCGCCGTAGGTGCGCGCTGTCATATCGAGAACCTGGCGTTGTGCGGCAATCGTGGCGTCCATATCGCCGCGCTTCTCGGTGATATGCGACAGCACGACCTCGGATGAAAGGTGCGCGGGGTGCAAAGGCGGATACAGTGTCAGCTTCAGCGCACGCGCCAGCTTGCACTCCGCCTCGGCATCGTCCAGCCGATCCTGCTGCAGCGACAGACGACAAAGGTTGTGGGCATTAACCGCCAGCCACTCGAACTGGCGACTTCTGCGCTTGTCTTCGGGAGACTTGGCCTGCGCGAGGGGCTTCACCTGCTTCAGTGCCTGCGCCGCCGAATCCAGTCCGAGGCGCCGCAGCAGCAGCGCACGCAGCTCGTGAAAGATCCGCGCCGCTTCTTCGGGCTGTTCATCCACCAGCAGCAGTGTCGCCAGGCGATCCAGCACGATTTCCGCCGTTGCGTCATCGTCAACCGCTCGCGCGTCACTCAGCAGGCTGCGATAGCGCTGGATCACGTCGGCACGGTCGACGTCGTTGACCTCCATCGCGTAGGCCAGTGCGTAGTCGGCGGATAGCCGTGGCGCGCTATCAACGCTGTCCAGCAGCTCCAGTTCGGCGACCGACTGTCTGGCCAGCGCCAACCCCTTCCGATTGTCGCCAAGCTGCAGGTAGATGGCCGACAGCCTGGCCAGCAGATGGCTCTTCAGCGCCGGGTAGTCATCGAAGCCTTCGTCGAGCCGCGCAACACCGCGATCCAGCGCCTCGCGCACGCTGACCTCCTCACCCAGCGCACGGCTCGGGTCGGCGCTCTTCAACAGATCGACCATGAAACCGGTGACGCGATTGGCCTTGTCGCGTTCGAGGGTGGCGCGATCACGCTCGATGCGTGTCGCCTCCAACTGCCGCGACAACTGGAACAGAAAGCCCATGGTCAGCAACAGCACGCCCGCTGCCACGGCAAGGCCAAACCAGTGCCGACGCACGAAGCGACGCAGCCGGTAGGCGCGGCTACCGCGACGCGCGGCGACGATGCCGCCCTGCTGCCAGGCATCAAGATCAGCGATCAGCTCACCCATGCCGGCATAGCGGCCTGCAGGCTGCTTGCGCAGGCATTTCAGGACGATCGCATCGAGATCACCGCGCAACTGGCGCGACTCGATGTGAGACGCTGTCGTGGAGAGTGGACGGCGCGTGCGCTGTGCAAGCCGCTGACTGGGCGGCGCCGGTTCGTCATCGCAGACTGCTGCGGGCAGGCGCAACGTAGTCACCGCGGCGCCGTAAGGCGATTCGCCAGAGAGCAGTTCGTAGAGCAGCACACCGAAGGCATAGATATCGGCCGCCGTACCGATGGCCTCGCCGCGCACCTGCTCCGGCGCGGCGTAGCGTGGCGTGAGCAACTGCGCACCGGTGCGCGTATCGGCGCGAGTCAGTCCGAAAGCGTCGCCATCGAGCAGTTTGGCGATGCCGAAGTCGAGCAGCTTCGGTTCGCCGTGACGATCCACCAGCACGTTACCGGGCTTCAGATCACGATGCACCACCAGCTGCTGGTGCGCGGCCTGCAGGGCACGTGCCACGCGCGTCATCAGTTCGACCACGCCTCGTGCGCCCAGCGCCTGCGAACGACACCAGGCGTCGATGCGTTCGCCCTCCACATACTCCATCACCAGGTACGGCAGGCCATCGTCGCTGCTGCCACCGTCGAGCAGGCGAGCGATGTTCGGATGATCGAGGCTGGCGAGAATCTGCCGTTCGACGCGGAAACGCGCCTGTGCGTCACGGTCACGCAGGATACCCGTACCCATCCGCTTGATTGCGACCTGCTGGCGGAAGTCGTCACCCGAGCGCTCGGCCAGCCAGACCTCGCCCATGCCGCCGCGTGCCAGACGGTGCAACAGTCGATAGCCGGGAATCGATGGCGCGGCGCTCTCCGGATCCGCGTCCAACAGATCCGCTTCCGGTTGGGACGCCGCCTGCATCAGCAGGGATTCAACCTCCGCCAGCAAGCGCGCGTCACTGCCGCATTCCCGCTGCAACCAGTCGCGCCGGTCTGCCTCCGGCTGCCCCAGCGCGGCGAGAAACAGCGACTTCGCCCGCGCGTAGTCGGTCACGCGGCATCACCCATGTGCTGACGCAGCCAGGCGCGCGCGTGAGCCCACTCGCTGCTGACCGTCGACGGATGGATGCCGATGACCTCCGCGGTCTGCTCCAGCGTCAAACCGCCGAAATAGCGCAGCTCCACCACCCGCGCGGCCTGCGGATCCAGTGCTTCCAGCCGACGCAGGGCATCGTCCAGCACCAGCAGTTCCGCTTCGTCGGCCACCGGAATACCGAGCGCATGGTCCAGCGACAGCGGTCGGACGCCACTGCCGCGCTTGTCCGAATGCCGGCGGCGCGCGCGATCCACCAGCACCTGGCGCATGGCCCGCGAGGCGGCTCCGAAGAAATGGCGCCGGTTGTCGAAGCTGTCGGATTCGGCGCCGAGCAGCTTGAGGAAGGCCTCGTTGACCAGCGCCGTCGGCTGCAGGGTCTGCTCACCGCTGCCGCTCAGCAGGCCACGCGCCAGCCGACGCAGTTCGGCGTAGAGCATGGCCACCAACTGCTCACGAGCGGCCGCATCGTCGCCCCAGCGGGCCAGCAGGCCGGTGACATCGTTGGCGGTGGCGTCGGACATGGCGATAGCGTCGGCGAAACAGGCACGTCTTACCGGCAGTTCCGTGCCGGATCGTGCCCCAGAGGATAACCGCCCACCACGCACCGGCGGGAGTTTGCCACGATCCTGCGTATGGACACGGAAGACCCGACCGGAGATTTCCCGTGCGCCTGCTGCATTCTTGCGATCTCGCTGCCGTCACCTGGCTGCTGGCACTCATCGCCAGCGCCATGTCCTGTCCGACCAATGCCGGCGACGAATTGCCTGCACTCAGCCTGTCCTTCCCGCAGTGTCCCGAAGGCAACAGCGGCGACAACAACTGTCCGCTGCGCCTCAGCCTTTCGCACAGCAGCAAGGAAGCAGTCAGCGGCCGGCTCAGTCTGGACGTGCCGCCCGGCATGCTGAGCCCGGCCACGCCCGGCCAGGACTTCGCAGCGCTCAGCGATCTGGCCTGGAGCATTCCGCCGGATCAGACGCAGCTCGACATCCCCGTCACCGTCCGTGGCGACCTCCGCCACGAGCCGGACGAGTCGCTCCGCGCGCGCGTCACCGAACTCACTGGGGCCCGCTTCGCCACCCATGACTTCGCCTACATCACGCTGCTCAATGACGACCAACCGCCACCGCTGAACATCAGCCATGTGCTCTGTGCGGAAGGCGACAGCGGCATCACGCCGTGCGAAATCAAACTCGCACTCCAGGGCGAGAGTGAAGCCGGCTTCGGCGGCAATTACACCTTCTACGGCGACGGTCAGCAGCCGGCGACGGTTGGTGTCGACATCCAGCGGATCGAAGACGTGCCGGGGGAAATCGATCCCAGGCGCCACAAGGCCACATTGCGGAACGGGAGCTGGCGGATCGAGCCCGGTGCGAACGGCACGACGATTCCGCTGGGAATCATCGGTGACAGCGAACGCGAAGGTGCCGAAACCCTGCGGTTGGCGCTGTTCACCCAATACGCCGGTATCGGCCGCCGCTCGCAGACCTGCGCGATGCTCACCATCATGGATGACGATGGCGACGAACCCGGCCTGTGGGCTGGCGATGCCAGCGTGCTGGAGCCGGACAGCGGTGAGCAGGCGACACTGCGCTTCGAGGTCGTGCTGTCGCCCGCCGCCAGCAACGAAGTCCGCGTCGCCTGGGCTACCGCCGCCAATGCCGAGGCCAGCGTGAACGTCGACTTCGAGTTCGACAGCGGCGTGCTGGTTTTCGCCGCTGGTGAAACCCGGAAACACGTCGATGTCACCGTACTCGGTGACGACACCGTCGAAATCGACGAACGCTTCGCGCTGCGACTCGGGCTGCCGGTCGGCGCCACGATCCAGCGGCAGCTCGGCATCGGCACCATTCGCAACGACGAGCCGTCACCGGGTCGGCTGCGCCTGCTGCACAGCGCGAGCATCCGCGCCGATGAATCCATCGACGAAGTGCCGGTCCTGATTGAACGGATCGACGGCGACAGCGGCGAAGCGAGCGTTTCCTACGCCACGGTGGATGGATCTGCCGTCGGCTTTCTCGACAGCAGTGACCGGGCCAGAAAATCGGGGGCTGCGTCAAAAGGCGGGGCAGGATTCGACTACGAGACCGATAGTGGCTTGGTCGCCTGGAACGATGGCCAGAGTCACATCGAAGACATCACACTGAATGTCCTGGATGACATTGAAGTAGAGCTCGACGAGGACTTCTACCTGATCATCGATGCTCCAACAGGCGGTGCCACGCTGGGCGACCCTGACCAGGTACGCATCCGGATCATTGACGACGACCTGCAGATCTTTGACGCCGGCTTCGAGGCGGACGGGAACGTGGTGGATTAGCCGTATGCCGCCAGGCTGGATGGCGGAGCATCGCCCGGCGACTTGCCGAGCGATGCCTCGCGACCGTCACACGGTGAGGAACACCAGGTGCCCACCTTCGGCATCGACTTTCACCGTGCTGTCGGGGCCGAATTCGCCGGCGAGGATCTTCTGCGCCAGCGGGTTTTCCAACTGTTGCTGGATGGCGCGCTTCAGCGGTCGCGCGCCATAGACCGGATCGAAGCCGACGTTGCCCAGCAGGTCCAGCGCCTTGTCGGAAATCTCAAGCCGGATCTGACGTTCGGCAAGGCGCTTGGCGAGGTGCTCGGTCTGGATGCGGGCGATCTCGCGAATCTGCGCCTTCTGCAGCGGATGGAAAACCACGATCTCGTCCAGCCGGTTGATGAACTCCGGACGGAAGTGACCCTGCACCGCGCCCATCACCGCCGCCTTCAGCTGCGCATAGCCTTCCGGGCTGTCCGCATCCATGTCCTGGATGACGTTGGAGCCGAGGTTGGAGGTCATCACGATGACGGTATTGCGGAAGTCCACGGTGCGGCCCTGGCCGTCGGTCAGACGACCGTCATCCAGCACCTGCAACAGCACGTTGAACACGTCCGGATGCGCCTTCTCGACCTCATCCAGCAGCAGCACCGAATACGGACGCCGACGCACGGCTTCGGTCAGGTAGCCGCCTTCCTCATAACCGACATAGCCTGGAGGCGCGCCGATCAGGCGGGCCACGGAATGCTTCTCCATGAACTCGCTCATGTCGATGCGCACCATCGCCTCTTCGGTATCGAACAGGAACGAGGCCAGCGCCTTGCACAGCTCGGTCTTGCCGACGCCGGTGGGGCCGAGGAACAGGAAGCTGCCGTTCGGACGGTTCGGATCGGACAGACCTGCCCTTGAACGACGGATCGCGTCGGACACGGCCTTCACCGCCTCGTCCTGACCGATCACCCGCGCGTGCAGCGAGTCCTCCATGCGCAGCAACTTCTCGCGCTCGCCTTCCAGCATCTTCGACACCGGAATGCCGGTCCAGCGGCTGACGACTTCGGCGATTTCCTCTTCGGTGACCTTGTCCTGCAGCAGGGTGAAGCCCTTGTTCTCGGCTTCCTGCGCGGCCTTGAGCTGCTTCTCCAGCTCCGGCATGCGGCCGTACTGGATCTCGCTCATGGCGGTGTAATCCTGCCGGCGCTGCGCGGCTTCGAGCTCCAGCTTGGCCTGCTCGATCTGCTCCTTGATCTTGGTGGCTCCGGTCAGCGTGGCTTTCTCGGCCTTCCAGACTTCCTCAAGATCCGCGTACTCGCGACCCAGCGTGTCGATTTCGGCTTCGAGGTCGGCCAGACGCTGTTTCGACTGCGCGTCCTTCTCCTTCTTCAGGGCCTCGCGCTGGATCTTCAGCTGGATCAGGCGGCGCTCCTTGCGGTCCATCTCCTCCGGCTTGGAGTCGATTTCCATGCGGATTCGCGAGGCCGCCTCGTCCATCAGGTCGATGGCCTTGTCCGGCAGCTGGCGGTCGGCGATGTAGCGGTTGGACAGCGTGGCCGCGGCGACAATGGCCGGATCGGTGATCTCCACGCCGTGATGCACGGCATAGCGTTCCTTGAGACCACGCAGGATGGCGATGGTGTCCTCCACCGACGGTTCACCGACGAACACCTTCTGGAAGCGGCGTTCCAGGGCGGCGTCCTTCTCGACGTACTTGCGGTATTCGTCCAGCGTGGTGGCGCCGATGCAGTGCAGCTCGCCACGCGCAAGCGCTGGCTTCAGCATGTTGCCAGCGTCCATCGAACCTTCGGCCTTGCCGGCGCCGACCATGGTGTGCAGTTCATCGATGAACAGAATGATCTGACCTTCGTTCTTCGACAGGTCATTGAGGACGCCCTTGAGGCGTTCCTCGAACTCGCCGCGGAACTTGGCGCCGGCGATCAACGCGCCCATGTCGAGCGACAGCAGGCGCTTGCCGCGCAGGCCTTCCGGAACCTCGCCGTTGACGATGCGCTGGGCCAGGCCCTCGACGATGGCGGTCTTGCCGACGCCGGGCTCGCCGATCAGCACCGGGTTGTTCTTGGTGCGCCGCTGCAGCACCTGGATGGTGCGGCGAATCTCTTCATCGCGACCGATCACCGGGTCGAGCTTTCCCGACTCCGCACGCGCGGTCATGTCGATTGTGTATTTCTCCAGCGCCTGGCGCTGGTCTTCCGCATTTTCGCTCTGCACGCTCTCGCCTCCGCGCATGTTCTCGATGGCGGCCTCCAGCCGCGACTTGTCGGCGCCGGCGGCCTTCAGCGCCTTGCCGACCGCACCGCTGTCTTCCAGCGCCGCCAGCACGAACAGCTCACTGGCGATGAAGGCATCGCCGCGCTGCTGCGCCAGTTTGTCGGTAACGTTGAGCAGGCGGCCGAGATCATTACCGACGCTGAGACTGCCGGCCTGCCCGGATACCTTGGGCAGTGCTTCCAGCGCCTCGCCAAGCCGTTCCCTCAGCACGGGCACGTTGACGCCAGCCTGCGCCAGCAAGGGCCGCGTGCCGCCGCCCTGCTGATCGAGCAGCGCGACCATCAGGTGAACCGGCTCAATCAGGTTGTGGTCGCGGCCCACGGCCAACGACTGCGCGTCGGCAAGGGCCTGCTGGAAGCGCGAGGTGAGTTTGTCCATGCGCATGGATACATCTCCATGGAAACCTTTCGATGTGACAGAGATGGTGACGTTCGGCGGTTGATCAAGCGAGCGACTGGCGATCAGGATGCACAACGGTTCAGATTCGACAACGTGGAGGAAGCGGCGTCGGCCGTCTGTCGGCAAATGCTCGCCCCGGGAGGCTCACTGCGGGCTCCCGTGCTAGCCTCGATGGCACCTGCGCAGGTCGTCACGAGGGGGCAATGGACGTCAATCTGCCGCTGTTGCTGCTGAGTGTGTCGGTCACGGTGGCCATTGGCCTGCTGGTGGCCGCCGTGCAGCAACCTTCACCGGTTCGCGAAGCACAGCAGATGTGGTCGATCGGCCTGATCGCTGCTCCATTGGGCATGACCCTGCTGAAGCTGTCCGAATCACTGGATGTCGTCGCACTGGCCGTGCTGGCCAAGACCGTGCTGACCGCAGCCTTTGTGGCCTGCCTGCTGGCGCTTGGCCGCCTCACCGGCCGTCGTCCCGCGCTGACGCTGGCACTGCTGCCGATGTTCGTGGTGCCGCTGGCGTCGGTGTGGTTCCTGATCCAGCATCCGGGCGAACCGATGCGCAGCGGTCTGCTGTCGCTGGTCTGCGCCGCGCTTTGCCTTGCCACCGCATGGCTGGGCTGGTCGCCCAAGGCGCGCCAGCGCTGGCCGCATGCGCGTCTGGTGGCTTCGCTGTTCGCCTTGGGCGCCCTGCTGCTGTCTACCCGCGCCCTGCTGCTGTTCGGCAACGACGCCGTGTCCAGTGCATCGTCGGACTGGCTGCTGGCTGCCGGCGTGCTGGTGCCGCCGCTGGCCACCGTGGGCTTCGCGCTGGCGGGTAGCGCACGCAGCCAGCACGAGTCTTCGGTCAGCGCCGGCATCGACGACATCACCGGCCTGCCCAACCGCCGTCGTTTCCTGGAACTGTCCTGGCGCACGCTGCAGGACGCCGAAGACCGGTCCGAGCCGGTCGCCATGCTGTCGATCCACGCACCGGACATGGCCTCGATGCGGCAGCGGTTCGATGCCAGGGTTATCGATCAGGCGATGCGGCAGATGGCGGTTGCGCTGTGCGCCGCACTGCGTCAACGCGACCTGGTTGGTCGGGTCGATGAGGACGGTTTCGCGGCGACACTGGTGGGCGCAGACCGCGAACAGAGCGAATCCAATGCCATCCGCCTGCGCGATGCGGTTGCCGGACTGCGATTTTCTGTCGGCAACGTGAGCATCCCGCTGCGGGTTGAGGTCGGCATTGCCCGCCACCGGGTCGGCGCCGACGATGTCGAGAGCCTGCTGCTGCGTGCACATCAGGCGAGTCGCAGCCAGCGTCCCGGCACACCGGTATCGGCCGCGCCACCGGGCAGCGGGAACCGGCAGGACAGCGTCTGAATGACGAACGCAAAGCGCGCGTTCAGGGCGTTTCGCCGCTCCGCCACACCAGCGTCGCCATGCGACCACCACGACCGTCACGCCGGTGCGAGTGAAAGCGGGCGGGATCGCTGATCGTGCACAGGCCGCCGCCGAAGACCTGCGACACGCCCACCGCGTCCAGACGACGCCGCGCCAGTGCGTAGAGGTCGCAGAACCAGTGACCGGGTCGCGTGAGACGGAAGGCTTGCCGATCGACCTGTGACTGATCGAGGAAGGCGGCACGGACTTCATCACCGACTTCGTAGGCTTGCGGCCCGGCCGCCGGCCCCAGCCAGGCGTGCAAACGTGATGCCGGCGTCTGCATGGCCGCCACGGTGGCTTCCAGCACGCCGGCCGCCAAACCACGCCAGCCAGCATGGGCGACACCAATCTCGCTACCGTCGTCCGCCGCGAACACCACCGGCAGGCAATCGGCGGTCAGCACCGCCAGTACCGTGTCCGATGCGGAACCGACCGCCGCATCGGCTTCGGGCTCCTGGTCATCGCTGCCATCGGCCTCGTCGCCAGAAAGGCCAGACCGCCACACCTGCGTGCCATGCACCTGCTGCAGCCAACGTGGCGCCGCCGGCAGCCCGGCGATTGTGATCAGCGCCAGGCGGTTGGCTTGCACCGCTTCGATGCTGTCACCACAGCGCGAACCGAGATTCAGGCGGTCAAAGGGCGGCTGCGAAACGCCAGCCGGGCCACGCAGCGTGGTCAACGCGCGAACACCCGGCACGTTCCAGTCCGCCCACAGCAGCGATGACGAGACTTCTGGGCGCATGCTCAACGAGCAGCTCACGCCCACTCGGGTGGATTGGCTTCGGTGTCGCGACGCAGCGTGGTGATCAGCGTTTCGAGGTCATCCGGCTTCGGCGCATCGACCACCAGCTCGTCGCCACTGACCGGGTGCGCGAAGCTCAGCCGTTCGGCATGCAGCGCCTGCCGACGGAAGCCGCGCAGAATGGCCAGGGTCTCGTCATCCGCTCCCCTGGGTGGACGACGCAGGCCGCCGTACAGCGGATCGCCCAGCAGCGGATGGCCGCGGTGCGCGAAATGCACGCGGATCTGGTGCGTGCGTCCGGTTTCAAGGTCGGCCTGCACCCGCGTGTGGGCCCGGAAGCGCTCGCGGATGCGGAAATGCGTCACCGCCGGACGGCCGTCCTCGACCACGGCGCGCTTCAGGCGGTCGTGTGGGTGCCGATCCAGCGGCGCATCGATGGTGCCGCCAGCGACCAGCGTGCCCAGGATCACCGCCTCATAGCGGCGATGGATGTCGCGGGCAGCGAGCATGGCCACCAGCGCCGAGTGGCTTTCCAGTCGCCTCGCCACCAGCAGGGCACCGCTGGTGTCCTTGTCCAGACGATGCACGATGCCGGCGCGCGGCATCGATGCTAGGCCAGGGTCGTGGTGCAGCAGTGCGTTCACCAGCGTGCCGCTGCGGTTGCCGGCACCCGGATGCACCACCAGCCCGGCCGGCTTGTTGACCACCAGCAGATGCTCGTCCTCATACAGGATGTCGAGCGCGATGGCCTCGGCCTGGTCGCCCAGCACAGGCTCGGCAGGCACCCGAATCCGCACGCGCTCACCGGCCAGCACCGGGTCGCGCGGTCGACGTTTCCGGCCGTTGATGATGGCGTCACCGGACTTGATCCAGGCCGCGAGGCGCGAGCGTGAATACTCGGGAAACAGTTGCGCCAGCGCCTGGTCGAAGCGCAGGCCTTCCTCGGCCAGGCCGATTTCTGCCTCCCTCGTGCCGATGGTTTCCTCACTGGATTCGTCGATGGGTGGACTGCTGGCGGCGTTTCGGGCGTTCATTCGGCGTTGCACTGGTTCGTGGAGTCGGGTTTCCGCTTTGCGTTATGATCGGCCTCTTGCGGCAACCGGCAGGGCGTTCCAAGCCCAAGCGGCGCCGACCCGACCCCTCAAAGCGATGTCTCCATGATCCGATATTCCGGCCTTCTGCGCCTGCTCGTCCTCTGCTCCCTGCTGCTGACTGTCGGCTGTGGCCGCTACTTCAGCAAGGAAGATCCGATGGAGACCCTGCCGGTCGAGGGCATGTACCAGGAAGCCAAGTCCTCGATCCAGAGCGGCAACTACAGCCGTGCCGCGCGCTACTACCGACGTCTCATTGCCAGATTCCCCTACGGCCAGTACACCGAACAGGCGCAACTGGAGCTGGCCTATGCGCACTACAAGACGCGCGACAACGAGGAGGCCATGTCGGCGGTCAACCGCTTCATCAAGACCTACCCGACCAATGCACACGTCGACTACGCCTACTACCTGCGCGGTCTGATCAACTTCTCGCGTCGCGACACCTTTCTGGGTAACTACGTCCGCCTGGACCTGACCCAGCGCGACCAGAGCAACATCCAGCAGAGCTTCAACGACTTCGCCGAGCTGCTGCGCCGCTATCCGAACAGCCGTTACGCCGCAGACACGCGCCAGCGCATGGTCTTCCTGCGCAACCAGATGGCGAGCTACGAGATGAACGTGGCCAAGTACTACGTGCGTCGCGATGCCTGGATTGCTGCTGCCAATCGTGGCCGTTATGTGGTCGAGCATTTCCCGCAAACGGAATACATCCCCGATGCGCTGGCGATCATGGCCCTGAGCTATGACCAGCTCGGCCAGGAACAACTGTCCGCGGATGCGCGCCGCGTGCTTGAGCTCAACGACCCGCAGCATCCCTACCTCGTCGGCAAGCACTGGCCGGAAGGCAGCGGCTGGTGGCGTCGGCTGGTGCCGCTGGCAGGCGATCGCCGCTAGCGCCACACCGAAGCGCAAACCCTGCCACGGTCCACCGTGGCACAGCCCTGGTCAGTTCGACGCCGGCCAGGCTTCCAGGGTCGCCTCCAACTGCGCGCCGGTGACCGGCTTGCGCAGGAAACCGTCCATACCGGCAGACCGGGCGTCGCTTTCGGCCTTCGGGTCGGCGCGGGCGGTCAGCGCGATCAGGCCGAGGCGCTGACCCTGTGCGCGCAGCAGGCGGGCCAGTTCCAGGCCGTCGATGCCTGGCAGGTCGAGGTCAAGGAAGGCCAGGTCGAATCCGCTTCCGGCGCTCGCCAGCGCATCGAGTCCGTGCGCGGCCCGGCTGACCCGGTGACCGAGGCCTTCCAGCAGGCCGGTGACGACGTCGGCAACGGTGGCGTCGTCCTCGACCAGCAGGATGTTGAGTGATGTCCGCCCACGCCGCCGCGAGTCCGCTTCCACCGCGACTCCGGAAGCAACTGAAACCGGCGCGGACGTGAACGCCGACGCTGGCAAGGGTTCGAGCGTCGTCGGGTCAGCAGCGGGCAGCGGCAGCGTCACGGCGAAACGGCTGCCTTTGCCCGGTTCGCTATGCACGTCAATGCGCCCAGCCATCAGCGCGGCCAGCTCCTGACAGATCGCCAGCCCTAGCCCGCTGCCGCCGTATTGCGCCGCCGTGCGCGCGCCTTCGGCCTGCTCGAAACGCTGGAATAGGCGCTGCTGCTGCTCGGCATCCAGCCCGGGGCCGCTGTCGGCGACCTCGAAGACGACGCCACCCTGAGCGCCGGCGGCGGCGCGTAGCGACACGAAGCCATCAGCGGTGAACTTGACCGCATTGCCGCCCAGATTCAGCAGAATCTGCCGGATGCGATGCGCATCTCCCAGCAACGCGCCAGGAAGCCCGTCAGCAATCTCGACGTCGAAGCGCAGGCCTTTGGCCTCGACCTGCGGCGCCAGCCAGGCGCAGACGTCATCGATCACGGCGCGCGGACTGAAGGCCGCGTTCTGCAGGCTGAGGCGGCCTGCCTCGATCCGCGACAGGTCCAGCGCGTCGTTCAACAAGCGCAGCATGTGCTGGCCGGAACGATGGATCGCCTCCACCCGCTGCCGCTGTTTCGGCTGCAGCGACGACTCCAGCAGCAATTCACTCATGCCGAGAACGCCGGTCATCGGCGTGCGTATCTCGTGGCCCATGGTGGCGAGGAAGCGGCTTTTGGCCTCGGATGCCTGCACCGCCCAGCGGCGTTCCCGCTCGCGGATCACCGCCGCATGCCGGGCAGCCACCCGCGCACGATAGGTCTGCCAGGCCCAGATCAGGCCTAGCAGCAGCAGTGCCAGGGCGGCCAGTTTCGCCGGCAGGCTCTGCCACCATGGCGGCAGCACGGTCACTTCCCGGCTCAGCGTCTCTGGCGTCCAGAAACCATCGGCATTCGCCGCCTGGACTTCCAGCCGATAATCACCCGGCAGCAGCGACGGGTAGTTTCGTTCACCGCTCGCGCCCACTTCGACCCAATCGGTGTCGGCACCGTCCAGATGGAAGCGGAACCGTCGTCCACCCGGGTCGGTCAGGCCCGGCACGCGGGCACGGACCGTCAATTCCTGGTCGCCTGGCAACAGCGTCCACGCACCTGCCGGATCCAGCGCAAAGGGCTGGCCGCGACGGCGAAGCTGTGCGGACCGCAACTCCACGCGCGGCGGCGCGGCAAAGTCCGGTGGATGAAACAGGAGGACGCCGCCGGTATAACCCGCCACAATCCTGTCGCCATCCAGTTGCGTCAGTGGCCGGTTGCTGAATTCGCTACTCGGCAGACCGTCGCGGGTGCTGAACGGTCGTGAACGCCGCGTTTCCGGGTCCAGGCGCCAAAGGCCACGCAACGTGGTCAGCCAGAGACGCCCGTCGCCATCCAGCGCCATGCCGCCAGCCGGCACCGGCGGCGCGCCATCCTCGCTGCCAAGGCTGATATCCAGGCTCCACCCGTCGCCTTGCCGAACATGCCGCTGCACCCGATCCACACGCTGCGTCCATAGGCGGCCTTCGGTGTCGAACACGAACGCATGCACACGGCCCTCGCCGGTGCCCGCCACCGGCGCAAAGCCGTCGCCACCGAACCGTCGCAAGCCGGCACCGGTCGCCAGCCACAACGCTGCATCGGGGCCCCACGCCATGGCCTCGACTTCGGCATTGTCGAGGCCACCATTGGCCACGTCGAAACGCGACAGCACGCGCCCATCCCGGTCACGATGCTGCACGCCAGCGCCCATCGCCGACAGCCAGATGCCGCCTTCGCCGTCGGCCAGCAGATGATCTACCAGCCCCGGTGGCGTGGCATCCTCCGCGCTCTCGGCAGTCCAATCCTGCCGTGACGCTTCCGCGCTTCGCGGATCAAGGCGGCTGAGCCCGGTCTGATGGCCGACCCAGAGCACGTCCGGCGCGGTCTGCAGCGCCATCCACAGGCGATCATCCACCAACGCTTCTGCCGGTATGCGCCGCTCGACGCGACCGCTTACCGGGTCCAGCCAGTCCACGCCACCGTGCCGACCGACCATCCACAGACCACCATCCAGTGCCGGACTGGTACGCAGCGGCGAAACGCTGGACGGGGTCGCCGGATCATCCTCTCGATGTGGAATCGCCGCAAAGTTGCGCCAGCCCGGCGACAGCCGGAACAGGCCCTGCCCGCGGGTGGCGAACCAGTAGCCGCCGTCGCGATCAATGCGCATGTCCATCACCGATGCACGCGCGATCGGCAGGTCGCGCCAGGGCGAGCGCGCGGCTTCCAGGTATTCATCAGTGTCGAGGCGCGCGTGGAGACGATCCAGACCGCGTTGCGTGCCCAGCCATGCCAGCCGCCCGTTCTCGAACAGGAACGCGGCCATGGACGCCGCACTCATCTTCCCGGCCCATGCGGGCACCGCCAGCCTGCCGTCGGGCGAACGCCGCTGCAGACCACCGCTGCTGGCTATCCACAGTGCGCCGTTCGCGCCTTTTCCGATCTTGAACACGACCCGCCCCAGCAGGCCGCCCTCGGCGTTGGCCAGCGTCTCGAAATGCTCGCCGTCGAAACGCTGCAGGCCATTGACGCTGCCGATCAGCAGTCGGCCCTGCGCATCCACCTGCAGGTCGAGGATGGTGTCATGCGCAAGTCGGTCCGGATCGTCCGAGCCGGCGTCAGCGCGCCAGACAGCCAGCGCTTCGGTTTCCGGATCGAGGCGGTACAGTCCGCCTGCATAGGTGCCAAACCAGATCGCCCCGTCCGGCGTCGAGGTGATCGCCCACACGTCTTCGCTGGCCAGCTCCGCCGGCGCACTCTTGCGATAGCTGCGAAAACCCTTCCGATCGGCCTCCATCCGCGCCAGGCCGCCGCCCTCCACCGCCACCCAGATCCGGTTGCTGGCATCCACATGCAGCGCCTGCACCACGTTGCCGGCCAGACCATCATCAGCGCCGGGCTGATAACGGTAGACCTCGAAATCGGCGCCATCGAAGCGACCAAGGCCATCGTTGGTGGCCACCCAAAGGTAGCCGTCCTGATCCTCGGCCAGCGCCACCACGTCGTTGCCGGGCAGCCCATCGGCCACCGTGAACTGGCGGAACATCGGGGTTTCCGGCAGCGGGATTCTTGCCGCGTCGGCCGCCACCGTGACGCTACCCGCCACCAGCAGCCACGCGGCGGCCAACACCGCCCATCGATTGGCGCATCGTTGCGCCGTCGTTCCCTGCGCCATCCGGCATCCCCTCCATCGGCTCCCACCGGATGCTGGCAGGCGTGACGCGGTACGGCAAGCACTGTCACGCGGCCCGCTGGCTTGCGTCCGTGCGACTCAGCTTGGATGATCCGATCGTGTCCCGACCCAGCCAACTGATCCGCCTGCTGCTGGCCCTGCTGGTGATCGCCGCCGTGGTGTTCCTGGCCAGCAGCCTGCTCAGCCTCGCCGACACCACGCTGTCGGTGTGGCAGCGATTGGAGCAATTGCCGGCCGTGCTGCGCTTGCTGTTCCTGCTGCTGCTGGCTGCCACCGTTGCTGGCGGTGCGTGGCTGCTGTGGAAGCTGCTGAAGCCCGCGAAACCGCGTGACGCGCGGGTCGATGCCATCGACCGCGAGGGTGTCGAGCGCCGCGTCGAGTCGCTGGGCGATCACGCGGCGGCCGCGCGCGAGGAACTGCAGGAGCTGGATCGTCGTCGCCAGCAGCAGGCAATCTACGTCGCGCTGTTCGGACGCATCTCCAGCGGCAAGACCAGCCTGTTGCGCGCGCTGGCGGGCGATGGTCACGCCGATGACGATGCCATCGCAGTCACCGGCGGCAGCACGCGGCGCGTGCGCCACGTGGAGGGCGAGCTGGCCGACGGCCGGAAGCTGGTGCTGGCCGACGTCCCCGGCACCGAAGAAGTCGATGACGAACAACATGCCGCCCTGGCCTGCGCCGAGGCGGATCGTGCGCATGTGCTGCTCTACGTCTGCGACGGCGAACCGACCCGAAGTGAAGACGTCGACCTGCGCGCCGTTGCCGCTTTCGGCAAACCGCTGCTGCTGGTTCTGAACAAGGCCGACCGCTACGACGACGCCGAACTGGCGCAGCTCCGCAACGCGCTGGGCAGGCGCTACGACGGTATCGCCCGGCAGGTGGTCGTCGCCAGCGCAGGCCATCGCGAAAGCCTGCCTCGCGTGGATGACGGCGGCATCGAATCCATCATCGAGCGCGACCAGCCACCGCGCGTCGAACGCCTGATCACGGCACTGCAGACCGTTGCCAGCCAGCCGCTGGATGAACTGGAGCCTGCGCGCGAAGCCGCTGTGCTGGCCAGCGTCGACCAGCGCCTGGACGCTGCCGAACAGGCGCAGCGACAGGAACAGAGCGAGGCCGCGATCCGTCGCTACACGCGCCGCGCCATGGTCGGCGCCATGGCCGCGATCGCGCCCGGCAGTGATCTCGTCATCCAGGGCGCGCTGGCGACGGCACTCGCGCGCGAACTGGCGTCGATCCATGGCCTGCCGCTGCGCGAAGTCGACCTCGATGACTTCCTCACCCGCGCCGGTGGACTGCTGCGCACTTCGACCTCCGTTGTCCTCGCCGTAGCCGGCAACGCGCTGAAGGCCTTCCCCGGCTTCGGCACGCTGGGCGGCGGCCTGCTGCATGCGGTGGCCTACGGCCTGATCTTCCACAGCCTTGGCCATGCGCTGGCGGCCAGCTTCGCCGACCTCAAGCGTTTCGACCGCCAGGCCACGCTGGATGCTTTCCAGCAGAACCTCAAGCGACCCGATACCGATACCGTGGTGCAACTGGCGCGCATCGCCCGCGAGGTGCTGCGCGACGAGAAGCCATCATCGTGAGCGCGATAAACGTGTCGACACAGCGAAGTTCAGCCCCGGTTGAACACGCTACGGTTGGAATGGTCCAAGGCATGCCTTCTTCTACAGGCCGTTCCATGACCTTTCGCGCTTTCCCGATCGTGCTGCTTCCGCTGATCTGGCTGATGCTGGCCGGCAACGCGATGGCGCAGGCACGCGAGTACCGCATCGATCCGGATCACAGCCGCGTGCTGTTCAAGGTCGAACACCTCGGCCTGTCGCGCAGCATCGGCACGTTTTCGGATTTGTCCGGCGAGTTCCGCTTCGACGAGGAACGCTGGAGCGACGCGCGCGTCTCGGTGAACATTCCACTGGCGAGTCTCGACCTCGGTGATGCGGACTGGCAGAAAAAGGTGCTGGACGACTACCTGCAGGCAGACCGGCTTCCGCAGGCGTACTTCGAGGCCAGTGAACTGATGCGCGATGAAGCGGAAACGAATAGCGGTCGTCTAAGCGGCGAACTGACCCTCAATGGCGTGACCCGGCCGGTCGAGCTGCAGCTTCACTACAACGGCAGCGTCAGAAGCCTCTACACCAAGCTGAAGCGCAAGGCCGGTTTCAGCGCCAGCACGACGATCCGCCGCAGCGACTTCGGCCTCGACAAACAGCTTGATCTGGTGGGCGACGAGGTACACCTCGAAATCGAGGTCGAGGGCATTCGACAACGGGAGCCGCGTCGATGACCGCTTCAACACATGCGCGAACCCGCTACGGCGCCGTGCAGATCGTCCTGCACTGGATCACCGTGGCCCTGATCGTCTGGCTGGCCTGGCTGGGGCTGACCATGACCGAGCTGCCGCTGTCGCCGGAAAAACTGCGGACCTACGCGCTGCACAAATCGCTGGGCTTGACCGTTCTGGGCGTCACCGTCATCCGGCTGCTGTGGCGCTGGATCGCGAAGACGCCGCCAGCCCTTCCCGGCTCACGCTGGCAGCTGCTTGCCGCAAAGGCCGGGCACATCGGCCTGTACCTGCTGCTGCTCGCGGTGCCGCTGTCCGGCTGGCTGTACAACTCGGCCAGCAACTTCCCGCTGCAGTGGTTCGGTCTGTTCAACCTGCCAGCGCTAATCGACGGCGACAAGGCATTGAAGGCAACGGCGCTGACCATCCACGAAACCCTGTTCTGGACACTGATCGCGCTGATCACCGTCCACGCCGCCGCCGCGCTGTGGCATCACCATGTGAAGCGCGACGACACGCTGCGCCGTATGCTGCCGGGACGCATGCGCTGATGCTTGCTTCGCCCTCGAACACGGTGAAGTGGAGACGAAAAGGCACGAAGTGGCGTGTGCAAGGATGCACACGCGTTTTCGCCGTCGCTTCGTTGGGTCGAGTCGCCGGAAACCATCCATGGTGCGTCACCCATTCGCCATCCATGGCTTATCCTCACGCAGCGGCAGCTGCGTTCGACCCCGGCTTCACTTCACGAAACCGCGAAGCGGGCGTGGACGCGGGCTGTCTTTCTTTTGGTTCGTTTTCTTTGGACAAGCAAAGAAAATGAACTCGGCAGCGCCGAAGGCGATGTCGAAAGCCCTTGAACCAGAATCCCAACAGCGAGTTGCGACATGAAATATGTCCTGTCATTCATTCTTCTGATGTTTCTCAATGGCTTGAGCCAAGCTGCCCATTGGAAACAACAGGACGATTCCACGCTCGGCTTCTCCGGCAGCGCGCAGGGTGAGTCTTTCGACGGCCAGTTCAAGCAGTTCACTGCCGACATTCGTTTCGATCCCGAAGCACTGCAAAGCGCCCGTTTCGACGTTCGCATCCAGCTCGACAGCGTGGACAGCGCCAACAGCGAGCGCGACGAAACGCTGCGCAGCGCCGATTTCTTCAACGTGTCGGCCGTACCCGAAGCACGCTACGTTGCGGAAAGCTTCGAGAAGAACAGCGACGGTTACGTGGCCCAGGGCCAGCTCACGCTCAACGGCAAGACCGTGGACGTACCGCTGCATTTCCAGTTCACCGTCAGCGACGGCGGCGCAACGCTGGATGGCAAGGCCACGCTCAATCGCCTCGACTTCAATGTCGGCGGCGGTGACTGGGCCGATCCGTCCATGATCGACACGGCTGTCGGCGTCACCACCCACCTCAAACTGCAGGCCGACGAGTAGTTCAGCGTGGGTGTGATCGACCGTCTTCGCGGCTGGTGGCAGCGCAGGCCCGACGATGACACGGCGTCAGCGACGGCCGCGAAGTCGAAGCAGCACGGCGACGAGCACGTCGCCCGTGCCGCCGGCAGCCTGCGCAGCCTGCTCGATGATCCGTCGATCCCCGCCGAAGTGCGTGACTCGCTGGCCGGCGACTACCGCGAGATCGAAGCCATGCTCGACAAGCTGGAGCATGGCGACCTGCATCTCGCCATGTTCGGTCGTGTCAGCGTCGGCAAGTCGGCGCTGCTCAACGCGCTGATCGGTTTCGACGCCTTCGAGGTCGGCGTCCTGCACGGCACCACCACGCAGCAGCAGCGCCTCAAGTGGGAAGTGGTGGCCGACAGCGGCGTGCACCTGATCGACACGCCGGGTATCAACGAGCTGTCCGGCGAAGATCGCGAGAAGCTGGCGCACGAAGTGGCCAGCCGTGCTGATCTGGTGCTCTTTGTCTGCGACGGCGACCTGACCCAGACCGAGATCGACGCGCTGCGGCTGCTGTCGGACACGCGCCGTCCGCTGGTGCTGGCGCTGAACAAGGCGGACCGCTACAACGAAACGGATCGTGAAGCACTCCTGTCGCGCCTTCGCCAACACAGCACCGGACTGGTAAAGCCGGAGAACGTGGTTGCCGTGATGGCGCAGCCGCGCGCGGAAACCGTGGTTCGCGTCGATCCCGACGGCGGCGAGCGCGAAGAGCGTCGCGAACGCGCAGCCGATGTCGAAGCCCTGCGTGCACGCCTGTTCGCCATCCTCGACAGCGAAGGCAAGACCCTGGCCGCACTCAACGCCGCGCTGTTCGCCGGGCGGCTGGCCGACAGCGTGGGCGAACGCATCACCGCGCTGCGTCGCGAACTGGCCGAGAAGCTGATCCGCAACTACTGCATCGCCAAGGGCGTCGCCGTCGCGCTGAACCCGATGCCCGTCGCCGATCTGCTGGCCGCCGCCGGCCTCGACGTCGCACTGGTCACGCACCTGTCGCGCATCCACGGCCTGCCGCTGACCCGCGCCGAAGCCGGCAAGCTGCTCAGTACCATCGTCGCGCAACTGGTCGCATTGATGGGCGCGATCTGGGGCGTGCACCTGGTGTTTTCCGCCCTCAAGGCCGGCACTGGCGGCCTGTCAACGGTCGCCACAGCCGGCGCCCAGGGCGCGCTGGCCTGGTACGCCACGCTGCTGGTCGGCCGCGCCGCCGAACGCTATCTGGCCGCCGGCAAGAGTTGGGGCGAACAGGGTCCGAAACGCGTGGTTCGCGACATCGTCGACAGCCTCGACCGCAACTCCATCCTGCGTGAAGCCCGCGAAGAGATTATTGCTCGACTGCGGAGATCCTGAACCGGGACCCGTCATGGCCAGGGAGTCGCACCGCGCTGCGTCTGCTCCCGCAGGATGCCGGGAGTGCTAGGGAGTCCATGGTCGACAAATAGCCGGGAATTGACGCTGCAGCGCAGCCGGCCAGGCTGCCTCGACACTATCCGGCGAATGCCCCGCCATCAGTTCGTCGCGCACAGCCCAGACGAGCACCAGGCCGGCCGCCGCACAGCGAGCGACCACCAAACGCCATCTTCATCGCGCAAGCAGGCCCTGAATCAATCCACCGGCGTCGTTGTCTCGCGGATTTCGAGCGCCCATGATCATTGCGGCTCACCAGCAACCGTCAACTGGCCGGATCGAGACAACGACCTGCGTCGCTTCGCAACAGTCGGACCGACCACGCCGGTTCCTTTCACTTGCCCAAAAAGAAACCGCCCGCAATCTGCGGGCGGTTTCCTTGCTGCTTTCGGTTCCGGCCTCAGTCCTCGAAGCCGTCGCTGAAGATGGCATCCGGCAGCAGCACGTTGTTGATGGTCCAGTCGAACTGGGCCGTCGTGCTTCCACCATTGCCGTCATCAACCGTGATCGTCACCGTGTAGGAAGACGGATCATCGTCGCCGGCGCTGAAGTCCACCGTACCGCTGATCACACCAGCCGGACTGATCGACAGACCCGCCGGCAGGCCGCTGGCATCAAAGCTCAAATCATCACCATCGACATCGCTGAAGGCAACGGAGATGTCCAGGCTGACGGCATCGCCCTCGTCGTTCTCCTGGTCATTCAGGGTTCCGACGAGTTCCGGATCGTCATTGACCGCCGTCACCTCGATGGTGAAGGTCACCGCCGGATCGGTGGTGTCCACGCCACCGTTCGCCGTACCGCCATCGTCGCTCAGGGTCACGCTGACGGTTGCCGAACCATTGGCGTTGGCCGCAGGCGTGAAGGTCAGATCACCCGTCGTCGCGTCGATGGAGGGCTGAACGCTGAACAGCGCGTTGTTGTCGTTGCTCACGTTGAACGTCAGCACCTGACTCGACTCGTCTGCCGGACCAGCACTGATGCCTGTGGCCCAGGCCGACACCGTCGCAGCACCACTGTCCTCGGCGACACTCTCGTCACCACCCGGCGCGAAGCTGGGGGCATCGTTCACCGCATTCACGGTGATGGTGAAGGTCGCCGAAGCACTGGTGTCCATACCGCCGCCACCCGTGCCGCCATCGTCCATCAGCACGACGGTGATATCGGCCGTACCATTGGCATCGGCAGCGGGCGTGAACGTCAGGTCACCCGTGGTCGCATCGACCGCCGGTGCCACGCTGAACAGCGACGCGTTGGTATTGCCAGTGACGTTGAACGCCAGGTTCTGCGTGCCGCCATCACCATCATCCATCGCCGTCGCCCAAGCCGGAACAGTCTGCGCACCGGCGTCCTCATTCACCGTCGAATCGCTACCGGCAGAGAAGCTCGGCGCGCTGTTGACGGCCACGGTGAAGGTCACCGGAACGGCAACCACCGGCTCGTCGTAGTCATTGCTGACCACACAGACGTTGGCGTTGTATACGCCTTCCGCCAGCCCGGACGCATCGAAGGTGACATTGACGTCTTGTGTTCCCGCAGGTGGCACAACACCGTCGCTCAGATCGAAGCTGATCCACGGCGCCCCCATCGGGTCGTCGCAAGGCACCGGCGTGGTGTCGGATATCGTCACGGCATCGATCTTCACATCCGCCGCATCGATACCCACGTAGCGGAAGCCGATACGGAAATCGCCGCCACTCAAGAATGGCGTGAGATCGAAGTTGCTCTGAGCCCACACGAACGGCGTGCCCGCCGGCCATGCATCATCGGCAAGACCGACGAGGACATCATCCCCGCCACCAACCGCGCCAACGACGACCCACACTTCGACATCGCAATTGTTGTTCGCCGTCGGCGAATTGTCGTCGCGACACCAGAACGGACTGCCGGCAGACCAGAAGCTGAGGTTGGCCATGGTCATGTCGAGCACGGGGCTGAGCAGCCACTCGTCCCGGTCATGCACCGTGGCACCATCGTGGCTCCAGAGAACTTGAGCCGCGTTGGTTCCCTGCTGCGGCTCAAACGTGCCAACCGCCCAAGGTGAAACTGGCGCCGGAGCCAACGACTCCACCGTCCAGCCAGCCGGCGGCACACCAGCCTCAAAGCCTTCGAAGATCACGTCGCCCGGTGCCTGCGGCTGGGCCACGATCGGGTGCAGGCTGCCCACATCCACGCTTGCACTGCGAGCCTGCAGGTCGACGTCCGGCGATCGCGCCACATCCTCGGCTTCCACGCTCCAGATCAGATCGGAAGCCCCTTCGTTTCCGATCGTGAGGGTTTCAACGGTCGTATTGTCGACCAGCGCACTGGGGTCGAGCTGGGCCGGCGTTACGGTGATTTCCGGGATGTCGCCGACCGCCAGCGTCACCGGATACAGCCGGATCTGCTGGGCCGGATCGTTGCTGACGACGCAGAGGTTCGCCGCATAGCCGCCATCCGCCACGGCCGCGCCGCCCAGGGTGAAGCTCACGGTCTGGCTGTCGTTGGCCTCGATCGAACCAGAGTAGGTGTCGACGTCAAGCCAGTTGAGATCGGTTGGCGTGTCGCACACGAACTCGCCCGTGATCGTCAACGGCACATGGAGTGTCGGGAATCCGATCGCTGCAAGCGGCGTGGGCTCGTTCAGACCACAGGAAGGAGCCACAAAATAGGCCGGTGCGGACTCGCCCTGCGAATTGGCGCCGAAGTAGAACACGCCGCTCGCCAGATCAGGTGCCGCGAACTCGACCACCAACGTTTGATCGGGGGCCACAACCGCGCCCAACGGGACATCAAACACGGCATTCGCCAGACCCAGTGCCGGCAGATTCAGCGTTGTGCTGCCGATCTCGGTCAGATTGGCGTAGGTAAGCGTTCCGCCATTCAGAAGGTAGAGCTTGGCAGTAAGCGTGGCCGGTACAGTCGATCCATAGACACCCACCGAGATACCGGTGACGTTGAACGCATCCGATATCCCGTAGTCCGCCAAGGTGAATGCACGCAGGTAGCGGTTCTCCCTGGTGGGATTCCCGCCTGTCGCGGCGCAGTGCACGGCATTGGTGTCCGGAATATTCGACGCGGTCTGACCAAGCGTGAGGCCCAAGTTGATCGCATCCAGCACTGGGGCCTGTGCATCAACCACCCCTTCAAGGCTGGTCGCAGCGGCACGCAACTCCGCGCCTCCGCCGTTGACGCCCGGGGTAGCACCGGAGGCGACAGACAGCGTGGTGACGTCCCCAATGGGGCCGGCGATCAGACCTTCCGGACGCCAGCCACCTGACTGGTCGACGATCTCCCACTCCAGCGGGCGATCACCGGTGCTGTTCAGGTTGCTCACCACCACGTCCTGCGTGGTGGCCGTCGCTGACGGAACCGACGTGTTGATGGCCGGAGGTGCCAACGTCATCACCGCTTCGCCGGTGTAGGCGTGGAAGTCGACGTTGAGCAGCAACTGACCACCAGACGCCGTGCTGTCCGTCGCCGAGTAACGTGCGGCTTCGATGTAGTAGACCGTGCCCTGGTTCAATCGCAGGTTTTCGATGCGTGAAGTCAGGCCAGTTCCGAAGTCTTCAGAACAACCGCCGGGCAGCTCGGTGAAGACGCTGCCATCGTAGGTCACGACATGCAACATGGTGTCGCTGTGCGGGGCGGTGCTACCAAGGGTGTCGACCGTCAACAGGCCGTCATCCGGCGGCGAGAACGCGTACCACAGCGTGTCGCTGCCTGGACCCACAGCACCACCAAAGCGGCAGGAGAAGTCCGGGTCCACCGGCGGCGCGCCGCCAGCGGTACCGACGCCACGCGTCGCCAGACCCGGATTCGGGACCACGTCGTTGTAAAGGCCCGAACCGTCGATGGTCACTGTCCGTGCACGGGCAAACAGGTCGTGCGCCGGACGCAGTGCAGTGATGATGACGGGCACGTTCTGCACCGGTGCGGCCGGGTCATTGCTGGCAATGCAGAGGCTGGCCTGCACGTTGGCGCCGTGCGTGAGCGCGGCGGTATCGATGTCGACCGTGACGGCAGTGATTGCGCCCTGTGCCGTGGAATCACTTGACGGCGTTGCGCTGAACCAAGGCACTGCGTCGGCACCGGTGGTCGCGCAGTTGTCGGTCGACTCACTGATCGTCCAGGCCAGATCCGGGGCACCTGCATCACCGACGTTGCCAATGTCGAAGGTGGGTGCGGCCGTGTCGCCCACCCACAACTCCGCAACGGTAACGTTCGCGGGCGTGCTGATCGTGGCCGACGGGCTCACATTCCAGGTGAAGGCCGGCGCACTCACCATGCCACCGAAGCCGTCATCCGCCGTGATGGTCACGCTGTAGCTGCCTGCCGAAACCAGGCTCAGCGTGCCGGTGATGGCCGAGCCGGAAATGCTCACGCCGTCCGGCAGCACATCAGCGCTGAACGTCAGCGGGTCGCCATCAGGATCGCTGAAGTGCGACGCCAGATCGATGCTGACGGAATCGTTCTCGACATTGTTCTGGTCGGGAATCGCGCTGTCGTTGACTGGATCGGTGTTCGCCTGCGTGTCATTCACCGTCCACTGGAAACTGTCCTGCACGGTGCCGCCGCGGCCATCGTCCGCCGTCACGTCAACGGTGTAGGGACTGCCTGCCGCGGAGTTCGCGGACAGCGTACCGACCAACGCATCGCCAACGATGCTGATGTCCGCAGGCAGGTTGCTGGCAGAGAAGCTCAGGCTATCGGCGTCGCTGTCGGCGAAGGCGGCGGCCAACGAGATGTTGACCGAATCACCCTCGTCATTGGTCTGATCGGCAATACCGGCAGCCACTGTCGGCGCATGGTTGACGACGATGGAGACGGTGGCCGGAGCGGACACGTTGCCGTCGCTGTCTTCCACGGTGTAGGTGAAGCTGTCGTTGGCGTCGGTGCCATCGGTGTAGCTGAAAGTACCGTCGGGGTTCAGCGTCAGACTGTTGCCAGCCGCCACGCCGGTAACCAGGGCAACTACCCCAGTCGGCACGCCGTCCTCAACATCGGTGTCGTTGTCGCGGACCGATGTCGCCCCGCCGTCCAGCACGGTGACGCTACCGCCCTGCAGCACGGTGATGCTGTCATCGACCGCAACGGGTGCGGTGTCAGTGGTGCAATCCTGAGCCTGTGGCGCAGCGCCCACCGGGAATGGCAGGTTCAAGCCGTCGGCGACGGTGACGGTGTCGATGTCCCAGCCGATGCCTTCGGCCGCAGCATCCTCCGCCACACCAAAGCGCAGCCGCACGCTGCTGCCGTTGTAGGCAGTACCGAGGTCGATAGTGAGGCTGGTGAATGCGGGATACCCCGCGCTGTCCAGCGTGAAGGCGTCGCGCCCTGCCAGCGGGTTGCTGCAGCAGGCAGACAGCGTGTTCGTGTACTCGGGCAGTGACAGTTCTGTCCACGGACCACCGTCCACCGAGATTTCAACCACACCACCGTCATAGTTGCCGTCCGGCTCCGCTCCTGCCTCGAAACTGAAGCGGTGGCTCAATTCCAGGGTGGTAACAGGACCAACGTCGATTGACGGTGATTCCAGCCAGGCCACACCGGGCGAGCCGATGTCAGCGCCGAATGCAACCTGGGAACCGCTGACGTCGCGCTTCACCCACTTCTTGGACGAGCTGGCACCGTACTCTTCGGCGGTATGCCAACCGGCATTCGAAACATCGAGCATGCTGGCTTCGAAGTCATCCGACGCGGCGAACGCATAATCGAAGTTCATCGCCATGGAGACGACCAACGGAGCGGGGGGGGTGCCGACATCCGGATCGCTGGCGGTGAAGGTCAACGTGACATTACCGCCCGGGGCGCTATCCAGACTCACCGGAATCTGGATGGTCTCGTTCTGGTAGGGAACCGTGTTCGGCGCGGCAATGGTGGCCCCACCCGGGAAGGTCAGGCCCGGGAAGTCGGAACTGACCTGCACTTCGCTGCCAAACAGGCTGAGCCAGCCGGTGTTGCTGAAGGGCAGATTGATGACGCCCTCCTCGCCCACGTCCAGCACGCCATCAACGTCGCAGGAAGCCGAACTGTCATCGATATTTCCGATGTCGCCGAGCGAGATGCGGCCGTCGATGTCGAAGTTCTCCACGGCGCCGGCGTTGGTATTGCCACTGCGGTCACTGGGCGGCTCGGCATAGATGCCGAGACCGCGATCCGCAAAGCCGGCAGCACAGATTTCGAAGTCGTCAATTTCGCCGGTGGCGATGATCGCGGCAAGTACGGCGTCACGCGCCTCGGTGAAGAAGGGGGAAGGCGGCGTCAGCTTGTAGCCGGCAATCAGGTATTCCTTCATGCGCTGCTGCACTTCGCCGAACGGCAGACCGCTGGTGGTAAGCAACCCGGCATAGCATTGCCACAGGCTGGAGGCCCAGAGCTCGCCGGTGTTGTGCACTTCGGCATTGTCCGATCCGGTGCCGCTGCCGTCGCCGACAATGTCGGCATAGGTCAGCGGACTGATGGCGAAATCGGTGGAATAGGGAAAACGGCGGATACCGGCCCAGTAGTTGCCGACCGAATAGGCCGCCATGCCATACGCGCCGGCGAAGTTGGTGCCAAACGGCAGGCCCGAATCCTCGTCCTTCACCGTCATGAGCATGGCGTGGAAATCAGCCCAACCCTCACCCAACCCGCGCGAGTGGTTGGTGGTGAGGCCTGCCGAATCGTGAACCAGACGATTGCTGATGTAGTGACCCAGCTCATGCGCCATGATCTGGTTGTCGATGGTGCCGTCCGGCGCAACACCCGCGCCACGGAACATCCGACCCGTGGGCGAGCTGCCAAGCGCGGCCCGAAGATCCTCGGCATCGGAAAAATTGATCAACAGCGCCGGCATGTTTTCGGCGCCGCCGGTTGGCGGGGTGCCACCATCCCCCATGGTGCCAGGCGCGGAACTGCTGGCGACGTTGCCGATGACCAAGCCGGTGGCGCCGGCATTGAAGGCGTTCTGGACTTTTGCGGTGAAGTTGCAGGAACCGCGGTCAACGAACGCAATGTTGCCGCTGATCGCCCCCGGGTTATCAATCGCCGAGCAGCCGTCGGTGGTAGTTGCCGGGCCACCAGCATCCTCATCAACATCCGTGGCCTGAACGACGTTGCCGGTCAGATCGAACGGCGTTGAGTTCCAGCCGGGAACGCCCACGCCCGCTGAATCGTGCTGCGGGGCGGGTGTCAGGCGGGTGAAGAATGCCTGGCTCACCGGACTGAAGACGTACATCTGCATGCGCGGACGAGCGCCGTCCGCCGGCGTGGACATGTTGGCGTTGTTGGTGCCGGAAAAATCCTGACCTTCCGACCGGATCGAGTCGTTGCCAAGACCGCCACGACCGAAGTTGTTGGTCTGGGCGTTGCCGGCGGCTTCATCGAAACCGGCGTCGTAGTACCAGTCGTGAACCCAGTTCACCAGATAGAACATCTGACGAACGGCGGCTTCACGCTGCGACAGGCTGTCCGGGGCCTGGGTGGTGTCGTAGGGCAGCGGATCGGCAGGCGCGGCAGCCGGGAACACCGGCGCGGCGACGTCGCTGCCGTCGAAACCATCGCCACCACTGATATCCGCGTAGGCCTGGGTGTTGTTGCCCGTGGTGACCGTGGCGCCATCGGGCAGCCACGGATCGTTCTGCGAGAACGGCGTGTTCTGGATACTGATGAGGTTGGTGGATACTGCCGGCGGCAGGATCCCCTGATCAGTGGCGGCCGGATACGGTGTGGTCTGGCGACCCTGGGGACCCGGAAACGGAATGAAGCTCGGATCCGGATCGGCCCAGGCACTCCACTTGTAGTCCTCGTACTCCGTCTGGTTGTGGCGGAACAGGATGTCTCCGGTGATCGCATCCACCACATGGGCGAAATAGTCCGACCCCGTCGTGCCCTTCTTGCCGACGACCGTTTCAACGTACCAGGCTGCAATCAACTGCTCGCCATTCGGGAACAACACCTGCTTGGCGCGGGCTGATTGAACCTGCTCGCCATCCGCACCGCGCAGGGATTCCGAAACACCCAGGTCGAGATATCCACCCTGCGTGTAGGCCGGCCGGGCGTCGGCACTGACTGCCTGGGGATTGAAACCATAGGCGTTGAGGGCAAGACCCAATGCCTGCTGGGCATCCAACTGGTAGGTCGGCAGCGCCTTGCTCAAGGCCTGCTGTGGCACATTGGGCCACACCCCGGAAATCGCGCGCAGGTTCTGGTTGCCATCCATCAGTACGCTGATGCCGCGACGGAACACCTCGATGCCACCCACTTCCGTCTCGAACTGGACGATCTGCGCCCCGTTACGAAGCTGCGAGACGTTGGCGAGCTTCAAGGAATCCTGGGTGGCACGCTTGGCACCCACACCATCGAGCAGCCCCAGATGGACTCGCGCGAGACCTTCAGGCGTCAGTACCTTGCCGCGCTTCTGCGCCGGGAGCCTGTTGAAAACGTAGCGGAAGCGGAGATCACGGGTTGTGGCCGCCGTTTTCTCGAAAACGCCGTTCGCGGCAGACGACACGATCAGGCTCTGCTTGTCCAGCGTGAGCCAGAACTCCTTGTCCACCTGTCCCGGCGTAGCCGCCAGCGCGGGAACCGTACACAGCAGCCCGATCAGTGCTGCCAGTGCGCGCGAGCGCGGCGTCCGAGAAACATCGCTACGTGCTTTCATATTGCAATCACCCAATCCAGTCGTGAAGCATGGACTTCCACAAACGGCGACCGATCATCCCCGAAACCGGGGGCGACCTCTCGCCAAACTGCGGCAATCCCTGCAGGAAAATTGGCTTCCCCTCGCACCACAGATCGCGGGCGCAAGAGCAGCGAGTCTGCCCCAGCCGCGCAAGCATTACAAGTTGTCCCGCCAGCCCCTCGTGGTCGCGACAAACTACGGGAAAAGTGGCCATTATTCGCGGAACAGATCGCGGCATCGGGACAACATGGCGAAAGACTTCGAGCAACTGCTGTCCAGGCTCAAGGGGTACACACCCACGTCGCTGGATGCCTGGTTTGCCGAACACCCGCAGCACGCGGACATCGAACGGCGGCTGCGCGACGCGTTGGAGCAGCCGGATGACGCCACCCAGGTCATTACCGGCAATGACGGACCGCCCGGTGTTTCCCCCGTGCCGGATTCTTCCGTCACAACGACAGACACGCAACGGCTGGGCCCCTGGCGACGACTGGAAGTGCTCGGCCGGGGCGGCATGGGTGTGGTGTATCGGGGCGAACGGGCTGACGGCACCTACGAGCAGCAGGTGGCCATCAAGCTGCTGTCGCTCGGTGGTATCGAACATGATGCGGCGCTGGTGCAGTCCCTCCGGGACCGTTTCGAGAACGAGCGCCGACTGCTGGCGCGGCTCGAACACCCGAACGTGGCCCGCATCGTCGATGGCGGCACCGCCGACGACGGTTCGCCGTACCTGGTCATGGAATATGTCGATGGCGACAGCATCGACATCCATGCACGCCGTTACCGGCTCGACGTGCGTACACGCGTGCAACTGCTGGCCAAGGTCTGCGACGGCGTGCAGGCGGCACATCGGCACCTGATCGTCCATCGCGACCTGAAGCCGGCCAACATTCTTGTCGATGCAGCCGGCGAACCACGCGTGCTGGATTTCGGCATTGCCCGTCTGCTCGACGACGCCGGCGGCAGCGCGCGCGAGGACACCGAGCTCTACGCCATGACGCCGGCCTACGCCAGCCCCGAGCAGGTGCGGCGCGAGGAGCTGACCACCACGTCCGACGTGTATTCGCTGGGCGTGATCGCCTACGAACTGCTGACCGGCAGCAAGCCGTACAAGCTCGACGGCCTGAGTCCGGCGCAGGTCGAACGGCTGATCAGTGATACCCAGCCCACCACGCTGCGCCGGGCGCTGGACGATTCGCCGCTGTTGCTGGAACAGCGCCGCCTGCACCTTTCGGGCATCAATGACGATCTCGAACGCATCGTCGCCAAGGCATTGCACAAGGACCCGGCGCGCCGCTACGACACCGCGCAGGCGCTGGGCAACGACCTGCGCCGCTTCCTGCGCGGATTGCCGGTGGAGGCTCACCCGGACAGCGTCGGCTACCGCCTGCGCCGGTTCGTCGGGCGCAACCGCCTGCTGTCCGCCGCTGCGATCCTGACACTGCTGGCCATCCTCGGCGGCAGTGGCGTGGCGCTGTGGCAGGCCGGGAAGGCGCGGCAGGCGGCCGAGGATACGGAAGACATCAACGCCTTCCTGCTCAGCATCCTCGATGATTCCAACCCCTACGAAAGCGGGCAGGAGCTGACGCTCGGCGAAGCGATAGATCGGGCGGCCTTTCGACTGGATTCCGCCTACGACGACCGTCCGGATATCGCCGTCCGGATTCGCCTGTCGCTGGCCGACAGCCTGTACTACCGCTACCGGCTCGACGATGCCGAGGCGCAGTACCAGAAAGCCTTGTCCGAAGCCGAACTCAGCCACGGCCATGACTCACTGACGGCCGCCCGGGCACTTTCGGGACTCGGTGCGATACGTCGGGATCAAAGCCGTGATGACGATGCCGAGCGCTTTTTTCAGGATGCCCTGTCGCGGCTTGAGCGTGGTGGTCACCGCCGCCAACAGGCATACGGAACGGCATTGAATGATCTCGGCGTGCTGCGCCTTTATCAGGGCAGGCCAGAAGAAGCGGTAGCGTTCCTTGAACGCTCGCTGGCAGCCAGCACATCTGCGCTGGAGCCGATGCTACCCGCTGAAAAGGCAAAGGTGCTCGGCAACCTGGCGCAGGCCGTTCGTGGCGAGGGCAATCTGGATCGTGCCGAACTGCTGTACCGGGAATCCCAGGAACTGCTGGAAGCACTGTACCCGGAAGGCAATCCGAGTCTTGCCACGCTGCTCAACAGTCGCGCCATCGTTGCAGCCATGCGCGATGACCTTGCCGCTGCAGTGACGTTGCAGCAGGAATCCGTCGCCATGTACCGGAAGAGCTTTACCGGCGACCATCCGGCCACCCTTAACGCACTCTCCAACCTCGCCCGCATGGCGGTCGATGCCGGACAGCTTGCACTGGCGGATCAGGAAGCGGGCAATGCCGTCAGCATGGCGGAACGGCTCTACGCGAAGGCACCTCACCGCTACCACGCCGACGCGCTGTCCACACTGGCGCTGGTGCGTATCGTGCAGGGACGTACCGCCGAAGCGGCGCCCCTGCTGCAGCTGGCGGAAGACGTACTTGCAAAACTGGAAGCACCTGCATCGACCTCCGCGGACTACGTCGACGCGATCTGGAGCGAGTTCTGCGAAAGTCCTGCAGCAGCCAACGATGAGCATTGCGCCGGCACGGCAGACGAACCACTAGTCGATGACGACAGCTGATGTGGCCGGGGTCAACAACTGCAGCAGGCACTCGCCGCAGCGTAGACTGACGCATGGCCATGAGGTGACCACAATGGCAACCGACCACAGCAACGACATCGTCATCGAAGCCTGGAACACCGTCCTGTTCGACAAGTTCGTGCGCTTCAAGCACCTGCTGGTCGACGGCCTGTCTCAGCACAGCGAGGCGGCGCTGGCGCGCGGCGACTATTCGGCGGGCCACCGCGTCCTTGACGTCGGCTGCGGCTTTGGCGACAGCGCGATCCGCATCGCGGAGATCGTCGGCCCCGACGGCGAAGCCGTGGGCATGGATTGCGCCAGAAACTTCATCAATGTGGCCGAACAGGATGCCGCTGCGGCGGGCGCAGGCAATGCCAGGTTCTTTGTCGGCGATGCGCAATGGGGCGACCTGCAGGGTCCCTACGACCATGCCTTCGCGCGTTTCGGCACCATGTTCTTCGACATGCCTGGTGCGGCGATGCGCAACATCCGACAGGCGCTGAAACCCGGCGGCGTGTTCACCCAGGTGGTGTGGCGGCGACGCGAGGAAAACCCCTGGCTGCATGACGCCGAGCTGGCGGTGAAGGCCATCGTGCCGGTGGTGTCGCACGAGGACACCGACCAGGTGCATTGCGGCCCCGGACCGTTCTCGATGTCCGGGCCGGACATGGTCAGCGGCATGCTGCGCGGTGCGGGCTTCGAGCACATCAGCTTTGAGCGCCATGACTGCGACATCTGCATCGGCCGCGATCTCCAAGACGCCATCGCATTCGCCATGGCGCTGGGACCGGCTGGCGAGGTGATTCGTCTGGCCGGCGAACAGGGCGAAGCCTGCAAGCCCAGGGTGATTGAAGCGCTCACCGACGTGCTGCAGCGCTACCGGCGGGACGACGACAGCATCTGGGCGCCATCCAGCACCTGGATCATCCGGTCAGGCAATCCCGCCTGACCCGCCGCCGGGCCGCTCAGCCCATCCAGAAACCCTTCCGGTGCGACACACCCAGCACCTTCCGGCAGCTGGCGCAGAAATACAGATAGCGGCGACCCAGCATCGAACCGATCTCCTGGAAGTGGACGCTGCGTTGTGGCGCCTCGCAATGTGGACACAGGGGCGTCGTTGTCTTGTTCTCGATGGCTTCGATCATGCGGGCTCTCCCGATGGCTTGTCGGCTCCGTCAACAGGACGAAGCACGCCGGGGAACGTGACGACACGCTGCGAAGATGACGGACTCGGAACGATACCTATCGCTGGTGCCTGGTGAGCGCGCGGACATCGTCCAGCAGTGCCGCCGCCGTGATTGCGGTGCCCGCGCCCGGACCCTGCAGCAGCAGTGACTGCTGGTCGTAGCGGCAGCTGCGGATCTGCAGCGTGTTGTGACTGCCGCTGCTGGCCAACGGGTCATCGCGATCAAGGATTTCCAGACCCACGCGCGCACCGCGATGCGAATCGAAACGTGCCACGTAGCGCAACACGCCGTTACGCCCCGCCGCGCATGTTGCTGCTTCGCCGAGGCGACGATCCAGTACGGCGATGGATTCGGTTTCGCCGAGCAACGGCCGCAAATTCACAGCTTCCGGCTCCAGCTCGAAACCCACGCTGCGCAGCAGGATGAGCAGCTTGCGCTTGACGTCCTCACCACTCAGGTCGTTGCGCGGGTCCGGTTCGGTGATGCCGGCGCGCTTGGCTTGCTCTACGCGCTCGGAGAACGGCAGCCGGCCGTCGTAGCCGTCCAGCAGCCAGGCCAGCGTGCCGGACAGCAGACCGCCCAGCGACAGGATGCGATCACCGCCGTCGCGCAGCGCGCGCAGCGTGCGCAGGAACGGCAGGCCGGCGCCGACGGTGGCCGCATCGCCATAGCCGACACCACGCTGCAGACAGGCTTCACCGATCGCCCGGTTGCGTGCCAGCGGACCGCCGCGACCGAGCTTGTTCGCGGTCACGACGTTGAGGCCCTTGCCCAGCCAGGCCGGATGCTGTGCGGCGAGCTCCGCGCTGGCCGTCGCATCAACCACGATGTCGCCATGTCGAAGCAGTTCGATCAGCGCCGAAGTCGGCGGTCGCGGCAATGCGCGTTCGATGGCCTCGCCGGCAAGAGAGGGATTGATGCCGTTCGGATCAAGCAAGGCCCGGCGCGAGTTGGCAACGCCCAACAGCGGGATCGGCTCGCCCAGCTGATGCAGGCGCTGCAGGAAGGCGCGGCCGACACCACCGCAGCCCAGCAGCAGCAGGCGTGGTGAATCCGGTGCCGCGAACGGCAGCCGCAGCGCCGCATCGGCGAGCAGCGGGCGCAGGGAACCGATGCCGGCGCTCATGCTCGTTTTTCCTGGCGTTTGTGGCAGTCGAGCAGTACCGACACGCGATCCAGCGCCGCCGTGATGTCGGCGCAGAGGTCATCGGCGTGCTCGATGCCGACCGACAGCCGCAGCAGACCGTCGCTGATGCCGGCCACGCGGCGCGCGGCGGCGCTCATCGAGGCGTGGGTCATGCTGGCCGGGTGCGCCACCAGGCTTTCGACGCCGCCCAGCGACTCGGCCAGGGTGAAGTGACGCAGGCCATCGAGGAAGGCGCGCACGCCGGCCTCGCCGCCACCCAGTTCGAAGCTCAGCATCGCGCCAAAACCGGCCTGCTGGCGCGCGGCCAGCAGGTGGCCGGGATGCGTGCTGAGGCCAGGCCAGTAGACGGCGTCGACCGCGTCATGGCGCGACAGCAGCTCAACGACGCTGGCCGTGTTCTCCTGATGCACGCGCAGGCGCGCATCCAACGTGCGCAGGCCGCGCAGCGTGAGGAAGCTGTCGAACGGACTGCCGGTCAGCCCCAGTGCATTGGCCCACCAGTCGATGCGCTCGCCCAACGCCGCATCGGCGGCAATCACCGCGCCACCGACCACGTCGCTGTGGCCGTTGATGTATTTGGTGGTGGAATGCAGGACGAGGTCGGCACCCAGTTCGATCGGGCGCTGCAACGCCGGCGACAGGAAGGTGTTGTCGACCAGCACCAGCGCGCCCACTGCATGTGCCGCGTCAGCAATCGCGCGGATGTCGCTGATCCGCAGTAGCGGATTGGACGGCGTTTCCAGCCAGACCAGCGTCGGCGCCGGCTTGCTCGCATCGTGCAGTGCCGCCGCCACCGCCGCCGGCTTCGAGAAGTCGCAGAAGTCCAGCTCGAAATGCCCTTTCCGCGCCAGCGCGTCGAACAGGCGCCAGCAGCCGCCATAGGCATCGTGCGGCACCAGCAGCCGCTGACCGGGCGACAGCAGCGCGTTCAGCGCCAGCGTGACTGCCGCCATGCCACTGGAAGTCACCGTGCCGCAGGCGCCACCTTCGAGATCGGCCAGCGCCCAGCCGAGCTCATCACGGGTCGGATTGCCGCTGCGGCTGTAGTCATAGCGACGCTTTTCGCCAAAACCGGCGAAGCTGAAATTACTGGACAGCACCAGCGGCGGCACCACGGCGCCGTGGTTGTTGTCGCCGTCGATACCGGCACGCACGGCGCGGGTCGACAGCGCCACGTCGGCGGCGGAAGGGTTCTCAAGCTGGCTCATGCCGACACCTCAAGCTCGCTGCGCAGCAGGCCATCGAAGGCCGTCGTCTCCTTGAGGAAGGCGTCATGGCCGAAGATGGAGCTGATCCGGTGCAGCCGGCACGGCAACGGCAGCGCGTTGACCAGCTCATCGACCAGACGCGGCGGCACCAGCTGGTCTTCGTTGATGGCGATCACCGTGGTCGGTGTGGACACCGCCGCCGGATCGACGCCATGCAGATCCAGTGACTCGGACAGCCGCAGCCAAGCGGTAACCGGCGTGCGCGCTGCGTACTGCGCACCCACGTGGTCCAGCCAATCGGCGCTGTCATGGCAGACGCCTCGGTCTTCGAGTCGCGCCGCCTGCGGAAAACGCTCGGCGAGTTCATCGCGCGTGCGATAGCCGATCATCGCCAGCTGTCGCGCCAACGACAACGCATCGATGCGCGCCTGCTCGCTGCGACCGAGCTCGACGATGCCGCGCTGCACCTTGCGCTGCGCCAGCGCCCAGACATCCGGCCGATGCGCACCGGCGATGGCGATCAGCTGACGCAGTCGCTGTGGATGCCGCGTGGCGAAGTGAAGGCCGACGGAGGCACCGTAGGAGCAGCCGACGAACGCTCGCACTCGCTCGATTCCCAGTTCGTCCAACACGGCGGCAATCGCATCGGCCTGATCCGCACAGTCCAGCGGCACG
>JAWLAW010000017.1:0-69141 GCA_041395265.1 Lysobacteraceae bacterium | reverse complement strand
GGCTGGAACCTCCGCAAACCAGCGATCCTCCGCTGCCGGCGTGGCGAGCGGCAGCGCCGCCAGTAGCAGGGCAAGAGCCAGGCGCAACAGCATCAGCAGAATCCTCGGGGACAGCAGCGGGCCGCGCAGGGTAGCCCAGCCGCTCACTCCCTGCCATGGCAGATTGCAGGGCAGGCCCTGCGTTCTGCACAGACTCCCGCTTACGAGGACGGTGGTGGTGGTGGCGGTGCGGCGGCGGCCGAACCGGGCATGGCCGGGGCTGGCTGCGGCGCGACGCCGCCGGCCTTGTCCTTGAGCTGGCGGAACTTGCCCGACCAGCCTTCCAGCTTGCCGCTCCATTCCGCGTTCGGCATCTGGCCGGCGCTGACCTTGAAATAAACCTGCATCAGCGCGGTCATGGCCAGCGGATCGACCAGTGCCGCTTTGAGGCCCCAGGCCAGCACCACGGCAATGGCCACGCCCCAGAAGCTGGCGACGTTCGGAAACAGGCTGGCGATGCCCAGCGCCGGCGCCAGGCAGACGATGAAGATCAGCGCGGTCAGCAGCCAGACGATCACGGTGATGCCGGCGGCGTTCTTCAGCAGCGTCTTGTAGTTCTGCGCATACAGCACCACGGCATCGCGGCTGGTCGCCCAGGCGTTGTCCGACTTCACGCGGATGTTGTGCGCGAGGATCACCTCGTCCACGTAGGTCAGCGAGGTGCGCAGGATGGCGTTGATGATGCCCATCGCCGACTCCAGCCCCGGGATCGGCAGCCAGTTGGCGACGCGCATGGTCATGCGATTCACCACGCGGATGATGCCGTTGATCAGCCGATCAACACCGAACAGCACCGAGCTCTCGACGAAGCGCGACTTCACGACCTCGGCGCCGTGCGCGAGTTGACCCTTGCCACCGGGAATATCCTTGCCCTCCAGCAGTTCGGCCAGCACCGCGATATGCCCGGCCTTGACCATGTACAGCAGGTATTCGCGCAGCCAGTAGAGCACGCCGCTGGTCAGGCCGAAGCCGATGGCACCGCCCCAGAAGGCAAAGCCGGGATTGGCCGCCGCCTTCCCGACCATCCAGCCAATCCCGGCACCGGTGCCGGTCACGATCAGGTAGACCAGGCTGATTCCAACGTAGACGAGCACGCGCAGGAAAAGATAGGGCGTGGTACGGAGCAGCAGGCCGATGACCTGGCCGAGTTTGAAGTCGAACATGGGCTTGGTTCTCTATGGCATGAAGCAATGAAATGGGATCAGCCGTCGCAGCCTGCGAGACGGCGGCAATCTATTTTGCATGAAACGGAAGCCGTTCATTTTTCCAGACATCCGACTCAGATTCACCCGACATCAGGGCACCGATCGCTTGACCGCCCTGCCGCCGCTCGCCACCATCCCGCCCTGCACCCTCGCAACATCCACACGGAATCCCTCACGGAATGAGCAGTCGCTACAACGCCGCCGACATTGAAGTCCTCTCCGGCCTCGACCCGGTCCGCCGCCGCCCGGGCATGTACACCGATACGGCGCGACCCAACCATCTGGCGCAGGAAGTCATCGACAACAGCGTCGACGAGGCGCTGGGCGGCCACGCGAAGTCCATCGAGGTCACGCTGTTCAAGGACGGCAGTTGCGAGGTCAACGACGACGGCCGTGGCATGCCGGTGGACATCCACCCTGACGAAGGCATTCCCGGCATCGAGCTGATCCTCACGCGGCTGCACGCGGGCGGCAAGTTCAGCGGCAAGAACTACACCTTCTCCGGCGGCCTTCACGGCGTTGGCGTCAGCGTGGTGAATGCGCTGTCGACCAAGGTCGAAGTCTTCATCAAGCGCGATGGCAGCGAATACCGCATGCAGTTCCGCGACGGCGAAACCGACTCGGCGCTGGAGGAAGTCGGTACGGTCGGCAAGCGCAATACCGGCACCCGACTGCGCTTCTGGCCGGACCCGAAGTATTTCGACACGCCCAAGTTCAACCTGCGCGCGCTGCGCCACATCCTGCGCGCCAAGGCGGTGCTCTGTCCCGGCTTGACGGTCCGCCTGTTTGACGAGGCCAGCGGCGAGCGTGACGAGTGGTTCTACGAGGACGGCCTGCGCGACTACCTCGCTGGCCAGATCGCCGACCGCGAGCGTCTGCCCGCCGACCTGTTCGTCGGCAGCCATAGCCGCGACACCGAAACCGCCGACTGGGCCATCGCCTGGCTGCCGGAAGGCGAGCTGGTCACCGAAAGCTACGTCAACCTGATTCCCACCGCCCAGGGCGGCACCCACGTCAACGGTCTGCGTTCCGGCCTGACCACCGCTCTTCGTGAGTTCTGCGACTTCCGCAACCTGCTGCCGCGCGGCGTGAAGATCGCGCCGGAAGACGTGTTTGATCGCCTGTCATTCGTACTCAGCGCCAAGCTGACCGACCCGCAGTTCAGCGGCCAGACCAAGGAACGCCTGAGTTCCCGCCAGGCCGCCGCTTTTGTCGAAGGCGCCGTGCACGATGCCTTCAGCCTGCACCTCAACCAGCACGTCGAACTGGGCGAGCAGATCGCGCAACTGGCGATCAGCCGCGCGCAGGCGCGCCTCAAAACCGAGAAGCAGATCGTCCGCAAGAAGGTGACGCAAGGCCCGGCCCTGCCCGGCAAGCTGGCCGACTGCATCAGCCAGGACCTGTCGCGCACCGAGCTGTTCCTGGTCGAGGGCGACTCCGCCGGCGGCAGCGCCAAGCAGGCGCGCGACAAGGACTTCCAGGCCATCCTGCCGCTACGCGGCAAGATCCTGAACACCTGGGAAGTGGAATCCGGCTCGGTGCTGGGCTCACAGGAAGTCCACGACCTTGCCGTCGCCATCGGCTGCGATCCGGGCAAGGACGACCTCAGCGGCCTGCGCTACGGCAAGGTGGTGATCCTCGCCGACGCAGACAGCGATGGCCTGCACATCGCCACGCTGCTGACCGCGCTGTTCCTCAAGCACTTCCCCGCGCTGGTCGCTGCCGGCCATGTGTTCGTCGCCATGCCGCCGCTGTTCCGCGTCGATGTCGGCAAGCAGGTGTTCTACGCGCTGGACGAAGAGGAAAAACGCCTGATGCTGGAGCGCATCGAGCGCGAAAAGATCAAGGGCCAGATCAGCACGACGCGTTTCAAAGGCCTCGGCGAGATGAATCCCTCCCAGCTGCGCGAATCCACCATCCATCCGGACACGCGTCGCCTGGTGCAGCTCACCGTCGAAGACGACGACGGCACGCCGCAGCTGATGGACATGCTGCTCGGCAAGAAGCGCGCCTCGGATCGACGCCAGTGGCTGGAGGAAAAGGGCGACCTGGCAACACTGGAAGTGTGACGACGCCTGCCCGACGAGTCGGCGTAAACTTGGCCGCATGGCCCGCCGTGATCGCCAGAACAGGAAACGTCGCTTCGGCACCTTTACTGACCGCATCTTCGCGGCGCTGCTGTTTGTTGGCTTCGGCGTGTTGATCTACCTGGCCTCGATTGGTCGCTTCGACAACGAAATCGGCCAGTTTTCGCGCTGGCTGAAGAACCTGCTCAGCTGACACAGGCCCGGCAAGCAACGCTCAGATACAGCTTTCCAGCAGCGCTCGCAGCACGGCCTGCAGGTCGGCGGCCTTTCCGTCGTCGTATTCGAAGCTGTCCTCGTCCATGTAGCAGCGCTGGCTGATTTCCAGCTGCACGGCGTCGATGTCGTTGGCTGGATCACCGTAGTTCCGCGTGATGAAGCCGCCCTTGAAGCGGCCGTTGGCGACCCAGTCGTAGTCGCCCTGCTCCTGGAGTACAGCTTCCAGACGCGCCTGCCGATCCGCCGAGCAGCTGGCGCCGGCGGACGTGCCAAGGTTCAGGTCGGGCAGCCGGCCGTCGAACAGGAACGGCACGACCCCGCGAATGGAATGCGCTTCCCACAACACCGCACGACCATGCTCGGCCTTGATGCGTGAAAGCTCGGCAGCCAGTGCTTCGTGGTACGGACGCCAATAGCGCTCGCGACGATCCGCGATCTCGTCGGCATCCGGCGCCATGCCGTCGCGATAGATCGGTTCGCCGTCGAAACCCAGCATTGGACACAGGCCGGTGGTGTTCTGACCCGGATACAGCGAGGCGTCGTCCGGCGGCCGGTTGAGATCGATCACGTAGCGCGAATGGCGCGGCACGAGTACCGACGCACCCAGTTCACGCGCGAAATCGTAGAGACGCGCCACGTGCCAGTCGGTGTCGGGGACGCCACGCGCCTTGTCGGTCAAGCTGGCTGCGATGTCATCGGGAAGCGCCGTGCCGTCGTGCGGACAGCTGACCAGCAGCGGCGCGCTGCCTTGATGCAAGGTGAAAGTCGACATGGCGCGCACGCTAACCGCTGCACGGTACCGTCCGCAAGCCGCCGTGTCCGGGAATCATGTCGGGAAAATGGCAGCCGCTTCGTATCCCGGGGAATTGCCACGAAAGGATGCCCGCATGCAGAAGCTGACGTTTGCCGTTTTCCTGTCCCTGCTCGCTGCCCATGCGGCGCACGGGGCCACCTTCGACGTCACCAATACCGACGCGACGGGACCCGGCTCGTTTCGACAGGCGATGATCGACGCCAACGCCAGCCTCGATGCCAGCAACACCATCCAGGTGGCCAACGGCCTGAGCGGTACCATCACGCCGCAGTTCATCTCCTCCGACCTGCCGCTGATCAACTCGCAGACGTTGATCATCAACGGCCCGGGGGCCGACCTGCTGACGCTGGATCTGAGCAGCTTCCAGCGCCTGACCCTGACATCCAACGTCATCACGTTCCGCATCAACGACCTCGCGATCAGCGGCGGCACAGCCTTCCGCGGCGGCTGCCTCAACAGCGAACACGGTGCCGAACTGCTGCTCTCCGGCGTGCGTTTCGAGGACTGCACGGCGGTGACCACCAACACCCCGGAGAATGCCCGCGGTGGCGCCATCTACAGCACCGGCATGGTGGTGGTCGCCGACAGCACGTTCGTGAACAACAAGGCGATCGGCAATACCGATGCCGGCGCCGAGGGCGGTGCGATCTACCTGCAGCCGCAATCGGTCGGCAAGACGCTGACGATCCGTCGTTCGGTGTTGAGCTACAACGACGCCAGCAGCGAGAAGGACGGCGCTTTCGTCAGCGGTGGCGCGATCCGCGTGATCGGAGGCGTCACCGTACTGATCGAGGATTCAGGATTCATTGCCAACCACACGATACTGGAAGGCAGCGGCTCCAGCGGCGCCGGCGGCGCCATCAGCGGTCTGTTCGGCGGACTCACCGTTCGCCGCAGTCTGTTCTACGTGAACAGCAGCGCTGGTGGCGGCAGCGCGCTGGACTTCAGCGCGGTCAATCCCGCCGACCGGCCAGTCACCGACATCGAGAACAACAGCTTCTTCGAGAACAGCGGCAACCAGAACGGTGTCGTCAACAACGGCGCGGCGATCTTCCTCAACCGCAGCGCCCTGCGCATGCGGAACAACGGCTTCCGCAACAACAGCGCCGGTTCCGGTGCCGGCAGCATCCACTACGGTGGCGAGATCGACCTGGTCGCCGTCGCCAACAACGCCTTCGACGTCGACGACCACAACGGCTCGCCGAGCTGCGGCCTCAGCTTCAGCATCACGCCGGATGACAGCTTCGCCGGCAGCCACAATTACTTCAGCGACGGCAGTTGCACGTGGCTGGCTTCGGCTGGTGCGCAATACCCGTCTCTGAATCTTGGCGCCACCACGTGGCCAGCGACGGCGGTTGCCTTCGCCCTGATGCCGATCTCGCCGAGCCCGCTGATTGACGGCGCCACCGACGGTGAATCGGACGTGGACTGGACGCTGTGCCCGACCAGCGACCAGGTCGGCCGGCCGCGCCCTCAGGACGATGATGGCGACGGCACTGCACGCTGTACGGCCGGGCCGGCGGAAAATGCCTATCACCGTCCCGCAGAAATTTTCAGCCACGGCTTCGAGGACTGACCCCAGCCAGCCTGCGCTCAGGTCAGCAGCACAACCTCTTCCGACGAGGTGGGATGGATGGCGACGGTGTCGTCGAAGTCGCGCTTGGTCGCGCCCATGCGGATGGCGACAGCAAAGCCCTGCAGCATCTCGTCCGCACCCTCGCCCAGCAGGTGCAGGCCAACCACGCGATCATCGGGGCCGGCGCAGACCAACTTCATCAGGCTGCGCTGTTCGCTGCCGGCCAGCGCGCTGCGCATCGGCCGGAAGCGGCTGCGATAGATGCGCACATCATCGCCATACTCGTCACGCGCCTGCGCCTCGGTCATGCCCACCGTGCCTATGGGCGGATGCGAGAACACCACGCTGGGAATATTGGCGTGGTCCAACTTTGCGTCTGCTTCGTCGCCAAACAGACGATCCATCAGGCGCCGTGACGCGGCGATGGCCACCGGCGTGAGAGCCGGCGCGGCGGTGACGTCACCGACCGCGTGGATGCCATCGACATTGGTGTCCTGGTATTCGTCGACATCAATGAAGCCGCGCTCGTCCAGCGCTACGCCGGCGTCCTCAATACCAATGCCATCGACATTCGGATCGCGACCGAGCGCCCACAGCAGCTGGTCGCAGGCATGGGCATTGCCACCGTCCTTGAACTGCAGCAGGAAGCCATCTCCATCGCGACTGGCAGAGGCGATCTGCACGCCGTGGTGCCGCTCGACGCCCTGGTGTTCCATCATCGAACCCAGCGTGTCCGCAATTTCATGATCGAAAGCACGCAACACGCAGGGGCCGCGCGTGAACAGGCTGACCCGCGCTCCCAGCGCGCGGAACACGCCGGCGAACTCGACCGCAATGTAGCCGCCACCAACGATGGCGATATGGCGCGGACACTTGCGCAGTGAAAAAACATCATCGGAAACCATGCCCAAGTCGCCGCCCGGTGCGTCCAGGCGGCTGGGACGCGCCCCGGTGGCGATCAGCACATGTCGCGCGCGGTACTCGCGTTCGCCAACGGCGACGCGGTGGCGGTCACCGTCCGCCGCCAGCAGCCGTCCTTTTCCCTCAACCAACTCGATGTCCAACTCGCTGAAGCGGCCGCGATAGCTGCCGTGGATGCGCTGGATGTAATCGTCGCGAAGCTGCACGAAGCGCGCCCAGTCGAGATGCGGCGCGACAGCCGAATCAAAGCCGTAGGCACGCGCAAACCGCGAGGCGTCCGCGAGATCAGCCGCCAGCCACATGGCCTTCTTCGGCACGCAGCCGACGTTCACGCAGGTGCCGCCCAACGCACCGGACTCGATCACCGCCACCCGCGCGCCATGCCGGGCCGCGCGAACCGCACCAGCAATACCGCCGGAACCCGCGCCAAGGACGATCAGGTCAAAGCTGCTCGACATCCTATTTCCCGTGATTCGAAGGTTCAGGCGAAACGTGCTGGCGAAAAGGCCGACGCATCCATGCACGGCTCGCGGCCCGCGACTTGATCGGCGACTAGCTGTGCCGTCGTCGCCGACATGCTGACGCCGAGCATGCCGTGGCCGCCGGCAAACAGGACGCGCGGATGTTTGGGCAATGCGCCAATCACCGGCAGGTCATCGGCCATCATCGGGCGCCAACCGTACCACTCCTCGATCCGCGACTCGCCCACCGGCTGGTGCAGATACCCTGCAGCACCGCGTTCCAATGCATCGAGACGCACGCGGTTCAACGAACTGTCGTAGCCGGAAAATTCCATCGTGCTGCCCAAGCGGAAACCGTCGTCCCAGGCGGTCACGCAGACACTGGCCTCGTGCAGCACCAGCGGACGCTGTGGCACCGTTTCCGGTCGACTGAAGGTGATGGAATAACCTTTGCCCGGCTGCAGCGGCAACTTCAGCCCCAGCGGCGCAAGCAGGCCCGGCGACCAGGCGCCCGTCGCCAGCAGCAGCCAGTCGGCATGTCGCTCACCGTGGCTGGTTTCAGCGCGAACGCCGTCGTTCGCCGGCTGCGCGGACTGCAGACGACAGTCGTTTTCGATCACGCCACCCAGTTCGACAACCTTTCTTGCCAGTTCGGACACCAGTCGATCCGGCCGCAGTTGCGCGTCGCCAGGAAACTCGATCACGCCAGCGACTCCATCGCGCAGGCTGGGCTCCGTGCACATCGCTGTCTCGCCATCGATACGCTGCGATGAAATGCCCAATGCCTTCAGTGGCGCAACCAGTGCCCATTCGTGTTCGAACTCGGCCTCGTCGTGAAACACGTACCAACTGCCACTGGAGCGGAACTGGCAGTCGAGGCGTTCATCGCTGATCAGCACCTCCAGGCGCCGCCGCGCATCGGTCAGGATCAATGCACGCTGCCGGGTCGCCTCGGCCGCGTCCCGGACGTTGCAGCGCCCCAGGAAACGGGCCATCCACGCCATCAAGGACGGATCAAGGCGCGGCTTCACGTACAGCGGCGCGTCCGAACGAAACATCCATTTCAAGGCCCGCCATGGGGTTCCCGGCAAAGCCAGTGGCGGCGCATGGCTGGGCGTGATGGTGCCGCAATTGCCGTGCGACGCACCGGCCCCGACCGCAACGGCGTCGATCACGCGAACGCCGCGCCCTTCGCGCAGCAGCCGAAGCGCTGCCGTCAGGCCGATCACGCCGGCACCGACGATCAGTACGTCGTCGCGAGATTGTTTGACGGATGCCGTGACAGCGCTCTGCATTCGCAAGGCCGGTAGCAGGAGGACGCCGCCATTCTACGGTGCCCGTCAAGCCGATTCGGTCGCCACAGGCTCCGGTTGCACCAGCCGGTCGATGATATTCAGCGCCTCATCGGCTGGGCCTTGCCGTAGGTCAGCGAGCGCCACAGCCATTCCGCCGGACCGAAGCGGAAACGCGACAGCCACCAGCGGCTAACCAGTATCTGCAGGAACCAGAACCCGAACACCAGAGGCACCTGCCAGACGCGCGACACCTGTCCCCACAAACCCAGTCCGTAGCTGTAGAAGAACAGGGTGAAGAACAGGGACTGACCGAGGTAGTTGGTCAGCGCCATGCGGCCCGTCGGTCCCAGCCAGTCGCGAAGCCACGGCATCGGACCAATCGTCAACAACGTCACTGCACCGAGATAGGCCAGACACAGCAGCAGGCTGCCGATCTGCATCAACGACATGGTCGCCGCCACACCCGTGGTCGGCACCATGAAGTTGATGCCCTGCATCCCGCGCATGGCCAGCAATACAAGTACCAGACCAACCGGGCCGGCGACCACCACACATTTCAGGAAAAACGACCGGTGCGCCTGCGGGTCACTCAGCCGACCAGAACGCAGGAGCCAGGCGCCGAGGAGAAACACGCCCAGCAGCATCAGGATGAACATCCAGATGAACCCAAGCTGCTCGCCGGTATCGATAACGCGCTGTACCACCGCGTCCGAATAGCTGCCGCCGGAATACACCTGCTCCGCCTTTTCATAGCGCGCAGCGTGTTCGGAGGCCGCGGTGGCGAACTCCTCGTCCATCTTTGCCACTTCCTCCGGTGGCGACGCCACGCGCGCCATCGAGATTGCGCCGGCGAAGGTCCACATCAGCAGCAACGGAATCAGGTAGAACGCCACGCCCCACTTCCACAGCCGCCGCACCGGCGTGCGCCGGAAAAACAGCAGCAGCAGGAAGCCGGTGAGCGCGTAGGAAACCAGAATGTCGCCCGACCAGATCAGGAACGCGTGCACCAGACCGATCAGGAGCAGCACAGCAAGGCGTCGGGCGTAGATGCCGAAGAAGCGCCCGCCGCGTGCCTCGATTCGCTCCAGCATCACGGCGAAGCCCATGCCGAACAGCATCGAGAACAGGGTCCAGAACTTGCCCTGGACGAAGGCCATGATCGACCAGCCGGCAACGTAGTCCCAGCCGGACAACGTCGGATCGAGTCCCATCGCGATGCCCTGCATGGGCCGCGTGAAGTACTCGATGTTCATCAACAGGATGCCCAACAACGCGAAGCCGCGCAGCACATCGAGGACATCGATGCGCTCGCTGCTGGTCAATGGGCCCAACGAAGAAGCCGGCGTGGCAGGCGCCGGCGTGGTGTCGGTTGCGTCAGTCACGGCTGTCTCCCCAGTCAGCGTAGGTCACGGTGCCGGGCAATCATGCCTGAGTCGGCGGGCGCGCGTCCGTGCCTGAAGCTGGGGGGTGAGGGCGTCAGGACGTCGCCCGTCAGTGCTGGTGCCCGCCCTTGCCGTGGACATGGCCATGCGCGATTTCTTCCTCGTCAGCGTCACGGACTTCGACGACTTCCACGTCGAAGTTGAGCGTGCGCCCGGCGAACGGATGGTTGAAATCGACGTCCAGCACCGACATGCCTGCCTTGACCACTGTCGCCTGGCGCGGGCCGTTCTTGGTACCGATCACTGCGATCATGCCCGGGCGCATCCTGCCGCCGTCGCGGACATGCTTCTTCGGCACGCGGCGCACCAATCCCTCCATGCGCTCGCCATAGGCTTCATCAGGCGGCACGGTGATCTGGAACGTATCGCCCTCATTCTTGCCTTCCAGCGCATTGCGCAGACCGGTGATCAGGCGACTTTTGCCAAACAGCGCGGCGATCGGATCGCCGTTGCGGGTGGTTTCGATTTCCTGCCCGTCCTCGCCGGTCAGCGTGTAGTGGAAGCGGACAACGCGATTCTTTTCGACCTGCATGTGCTGCTCTCCTGCCTTGTTGCCCCTGGACCCGGCAAAGCTAGGCACGGGCCATCGATTGAGCCGCGCAGCATAGCGATGGCGGGGCTCGCGGTCATCCATTTTGTGGTCACGCGCCCCAGATCCCCGCAAACAAAACTGAACGGCCCGCAGATCACGGTTTGACAGGCTCCCGCCGAGCCGCCAGTTTGGGCGGGATGTCTCTACCAACGCCCGACCTGCCCACCGCCGTGCCGGCACGCACGGCAACGCCCTCCGGCGAGCGCGCCCTGCGCGCGCTGGCAGGCTTGGCCGTGGTCGTGCTGATGGTCGCCTGCGGCGGCGCGCCAAAGCGACCGTCAACGGGCGCAGCCGAGATCAGTCGACCGGCCGGCGACCCGTCACAGATGGCCAATGCGGTGCTGTTCCGCGCCATCGGCCTGGTCGGTACGCCTTACCGCTGGGGTGGCAACACGCCGGAATCCGGCTTCGACTGCAGCGGCCTGGTCGGCTACGTCTATCGCGATGCGGCGGGCGTGGTGCTGCCACGCACTTCGTCGGCGATCAGTGAGATCCGCGCGCCCAAGGTCAAGCGCGGCCAGCTGGCCAGCGGTGACCTCGTGTTCTTCGGCGCCCGCGGGCGGGTGAACCACGTCGGCATCTACGTCGGCGAAGGTCGCTTCGTCCACGCGCCAAACAGCGGCGGCACGGTGCGACTGGACGAGCTCGACGGCCACTACTGGCGCGACGCCTGGCTCTACGGCAAGCGCGTGCTGCGCTGATCGGTCGCCGCTGCAGCGCCACCCACCTCGTCAACCGAGGCTGTCGCGACACCAACAACGGGTTCAGGCGGCTCCGGTCGACGCCAGAGCCAGATACCAACCATCGCCATGATTCCGGTGCCCAGCGGCACCATCCACCAGCGTGGCGCGGTCAGCGCCATCAGCACCGCGCACAGCAGCATGGTGATGAGCGCGAAGCATTTCGCCCGACGCGACACGGCGCCATGGCGTTCCCAGTCACGAATCATCGGCCCGAACAGGCGATGCGCATGCAGCCAGTCCTGCAGGCTGCGCGAGCCGCGCGCGGCGGCATAGGCGGCAAGCAACACGAACGGCGTCGTCGGAAGCCCCGGAAGTACCACGCCCAATGCGCCAAGTGCCAGGGCGACCCAAGCGATCAGTATCCATAGCCACCGAACGAAGCGATTGCGATGCAGTCGATCCATGCGCGACAGGATAACCACCCGCCACTGTCAACGGACATGAACCGCCGGCAACCCGACTGGCAGCATGCGGCAGGAAAACTGGCTAATTGTGGCCGGGTAGCCTAGACTGCGCCCCGATTGTTGCGCCGCTGGCCGGATTTTCCGGTGGAACACGCGATCCCAAGCCGCTCCCGCAAAGGGAGCACGCCCGAAGGTCGCTCCGATCGTTTCGAGAAGGATCGTTCCCCCGCAGCGTTCGTCGCCGTCAATCGCGATGTAGAACCTTGCATCGCCGGAAATTCCATTGTTTTTTGCGGACCCCGGTTCGTGAATCCGTTCGCCTTGGCGGCTGCCGGCAAGTGTTTGCCGTGTTCGCCATGCTGCGGGTTCTGGGCCGGAGCTCGCTTGAGGAGCTGTACATGTCTTTCGAGTCCCTTGGACTGTCCCCGGCGCGGCTTTCTGCGCTGGCCGAACTCGGCTATGCCGAGCCTACCCCGATCCAGCAATCCGCGATTCCGCTGGTGCTGGCGGGCCACGACCTGATGGCCGGCGCCCAGACCGGTACCGGCAAGACCGCCGCCTTCGCGCTGCCGCTGCTCGACCGCCTGGAAGCCGACAACCGTCGCGCCGGGCCGAAGCAGGCCCGCGTGCTGGTGCTGACGCCGACCCGCGAACTGGCCTTGCAGGTCCACGAATCCTTCCGCGAGTACGCCGGCAAGAGCGGCGCCAACAAGAGCCGCCTGAAGAGCGCCACCGTGTTCGGCGGCGTCGGCATGCAACCGCAGGTGCAGGCGCTGCGCGGCGGCCTCGACGTGCTGGTGGCCTGCCCCGGTCGCCTGATCGACCACATGCAGCAGCGCACCGTCGACCTCTCCGGCATCGAATACCTGGTGCTGGACGAAGCCGACCGCATGCTCGACATGGGCTTCCTGCCGTCGATCAAGCGCATCTTGGGCGCGCTGCCGAAGGATCGCCAGACGCTGCTGTTCTCGGCCACCTTTGCCGACGAGATCAAGGCGCTGGCCGCGCAGTTCCTGCGCGATCCGCAGCAGGTGCAGATCGCCGCGCGCAACAGCGTCGCCGCCACCGTGCAGCACCGCGTGCATCCGGTGAACAACGACCGCAAGCGCGACCTGCTGCTGCACCTGCTGTCCGAAGACAGCCGCCGGCAGACGCTGGTGTTCTCGCGCACCAAGCACGGCGCCGACAAGCTGGTGCGCATCCTGCTGCGCGCCGGCCTCAAGGCGGCCGCGATCCATGGCAACAAGAGCCAGGGCGCACGCACCAAGGCGCTGGCCGACTTCAAGAGCGGTCGCGTGACCACGTTGGTCGCCACCGATATCGCCGCACGCGGCCTCGATATCGACCAGTTGCCGGCAGTGATCAACTACGAGCTGCCGATGGTGGCGGAGGACTACGTTCACCGCATCGGCCGCACCGGTCGCGCCGGCGCCGATGGCCAGGCGATCTCGCTGGTCAGCCACGACGAGGTGAAGCGCCTGCACGCCATCCAGAAGCTGATCGGTCGCGAAATCAAGCAGCAGCCGGTGGTCGGCTTCGAGCCGGAGTCGCCGCTGGCCTCGGCCCAGCCGCAGCGTGGCAACGGCGCCGGCAAGAAGCCGCCGCGTTCACGCCACGGCAATGGCCAGAACCGTGGCGGCGGTCAGGGTCGCGGCAACGGCTCGAACCGCGGCAACGGGCAGAACGCCGGCCGTCATGCCGGTGCGCCGGCTGGTCGCGGTTCACGCCGCGGCAAGCCGCGCAACGCCGGCGGCCAGGGACAGCGCGGCTGATCGGTTGGCGCACGACGGTTATCCTCGTGCGCCGACCCGCGAACCCGCTCTCGTCAAACGTCATGCCGTATCAACCGATCCTCGCCACCCTTGGCTACGTGATGTCGCCCGATGGCGCGCGCGTGCTGATGATCCATCGCAACGCTCGCGCCAACGACCAGCACCTCGGCAAGTACAACGGCCTGGGCGGCAAGCTGGAGGCTGACGAGGACGTCCTCGCCGGCCTGCGTCGCGAACTGCATGAAGAAGCCGGCATTGATGCCGTCGATTGCGTACTTCGCGGCACCATCAGCTGGCCGGGCTTCGGCAAGAGCGGCGAGGACTGGTTCGGTTTCGTGTTCCGCATTGACCGCTTCGATGGCGAGGTGATGGAACGCAACCCCGAAGGCGAACTGGAGTGGATCGACCGCGAGCGGATCATGGACCTGCCGCTGTGGGACGGCGACCGCCATTTTCTGCCGCTGGTGTTCGATGACGATCAGCGCCCGTTCCACGCCTTGATGCCCTACCAAGACGGCCAGTTGGTTTCCTGCCAGATCAGCGGCCGTGAATAGAACGCTCGGATGCGCCGGGGAGGCGAATCCGACCAACAAACCGAAACAAATGGCCGCCACGCGCTATGCTCGGCACAGCGCAACGGTCGATGGAATCCTCATGTCCGAACAGACCACCCCAGAGCAGGGCAACGCAGCCAGCGACGCCGGCGACGACAACCGCATCCGTTTCCGCGATCTCGGCCTGCACCCGACCGTGCTCGAAGCCGTCCGCGCCGTCGGCTACGAATCGCCCTCGCCGATCCAGGCCGCGACCATTCCAGAACTGTTGAAGGGCCGCGACCTGCTCGGTCAGGCGCAGACCGGCACCGGCAAGACCGCCGCCTTCGCGCTGCCGATCCTGTCGCGCATCGACCCGTCGCAGCGCACGCCACAGGCACTGGTGCTGGCACCAACCCGTGAACTCGCGATCCAGGTCGCCGAAGCCTTCCAGAAATACGCGAAAGGCCTTGACGGCTTCCACGTGCTGCCGATCTACGGCGGCCAGGCCTACGGTCCGCAGCTGTCGGCGCTCAAGCGCGGCGTGCAAGTCGTGGTCGGCACGCCGGGTCGCGTCATTGATCACCTGACCCGCGGCTCGCTGGATCTCTCGGAATTGCGCTGCCTGGTGCTCGACGAGGCCGACGAAATGCTGCGCATGGGCTTCATTGATGATGTCGAAGCGGTGCTGCAGAAGACCCCGGAAACCCGGCAGATCGCGCTGTTCTCGGCCACCATGCCGGCGCCGATCAAGCGCATCGCGCAGACCTATCTGCGCGACCCGGCCGTGGTGCAGATCGCCTCGAAGACCACCACGGCGGCGCATATCCGCCAGCGCTACTGGTGGGTGAGCGGCATGCACAAGCTGGATGCGCTGACGCGCATCCTTGAAGCCGAGCCCTTCGACGGCATGATCATTTTCGCCCGTACCAAGATGGGCACCGATGAGCTGGCGCAGAAGCTGGAAGCGCGCGGCTTCGCCGCCGCCGCGATCAACGGTGACGTGGCGCAGGCGCAACGCGAGGCCACCATCGGCAGGCTGCGTGACGGCAAGATCGACATCCTGGTCGCCACCGACGTTGCCGCGCGCGGCCTCGACGTCGAACGCATCAGCCATGTCGTCAACTACGACATCCCCTACGACACCGAAAGCTACGTGCATCGTATCGGTCGCACCGGTCGTGCCGGTCGTGAAGGCGACGCCATCCTGTTCGTCAGCCCGCGCGAGAAAGGCATGCTGCGCGCCATCGAGCGCGCCACCCGGCAGCCGATCACCGAGATGCAGCTGCCGAGCGTGGAAACCGTCAACGACGTGCGTATCTCGCGCTTCATGCAGAAGATCAGCGACACGCTGGCCAGTGCGGAGCTGGCTGATTACCAGAAGCTGGTCGAGCGCTACCAGAACGAGCACAACGTGCCGGCCACGGAAATCGCCGCTGCGCTGGCGCGCCTGCTGCAGGGCGACACGCCGCTGCTGCTGGAGCCGCCACCGAAGCGCGAGTTTGCACCGCGTGACCGTGACTCGCGCCATGATCGCGACGCGCGCAGGAAGGATCGTCACGACCGACCCGAGCGCGGCGAACGTCCGCCGCGCGCCCGCGATGATCGTCCGATGCCCACCGACGTCGACATGGAGACCTACCGCGTCGAAGTCGGCCACCAGCAGCAGATCAAGCCGGGCAACCTGGTTGGCGCGATTGCCAACGAAATCGAGCTGGACGCGCGCTTCATCGGTCGCATCGACATCCGCGGCAGCTACAGCCTGATCGACCTGCCCAAGGGCATGCCGCCTGAGCTGTTCTCGCACCTGAAGAAGGTACGCGTCGGTGGCGAGCAGCTGCGCATCCGCCACTGGAGCGACGAGGACGAAGCCAACGCACCACCCGAGTCACGGCCGAGCTTCAAGCCGCGCAAGTCGTTTCACAAGGACGGCGCAGGTCGTCCGGACGACAAGTTCCGCGGCAAGCCGCGCGGCAAGTTCGCCGGTGATCATCCAGGCGGCGACCGCGGCCCGCGCAGCGGCCCCGGCGGCAAACCACACGGCAAATTCAAGGGACCGCGCAATCCGCGACGCGACGACTGACCGGCAGCAGGATGCAGCAGCCCGACGTTGTCATCATCGGCGCCGGCGCAGCCGGCCTGATGTGCGCCATCACCGCCGGCCGTCGTGGCCGGCGCGTGCGCGTGATCGAACACAGCAACCGCCCGGGCAAGAAGATCCTCATGTCCGGCGGCGGCCGCTGCAACTTCACCAACACCGGCACCACGCCGGCGAACTTCCTGTCGGCCAACCCGCACTTCTGCAAGTCGGCGCTGGCGCGCTTCACGCCCTGGCATTTCATCGAGCGCGTCGAACAGCACGGCATCGCCTACCACGAGAAGGAGCTGGGCCAGCTGTTCTGCGATGTTTCCAGCAAGCTGATCGTGAAGATGTTGCTGGACGATGCACGCGAAGCCGGCGTCGAGATCGTCATCGACTGCAGCGTCAATGACATCGCACGGGATGGTGATCGCTTCGCGCTACGAACCACCAACGGCGCGGTGACAGCCGAATCTCTTGTGATCGCCAGCGGCGGCCTGTCGATCCCGCGCATGGGTGCTACCGGCTTCGGCTATCGCGTCGCTGAGCAATTCGGCCATCGCCTGCTACCGACGCGAGCAGGCCTCGTGCCGTTCACTACCAGCGGCAAGCATCTGGAACGCTGGAGTGAACTGTCCGGGCTATCACTGCCGGTTCACGCTGAATGCAACGGTGCCAGCTTCAGCAACGCCATGCTGTTCACGCATCGCGGCCTCAGCGGCCCGTCCATGCTGCAGGTGTCCAGCTACTGGCAACCCGGTGACGAGCTGCGGATCAACCTGCTGCCCGATATCGACGCACAGGAGTGGATTACCTCGCAGCGACAGCAGCGACCGGATGCCGCCCTGCACAACGTGCTGGCCGATGTCCTGCCGCGCCGCTTCGCGCAGCGCATGTGCGACCTCGAATTCGGCGAGCGCCCGATGCGCCAATACGACCCGCCGCAGCTGAAGCGCATCGCCGACTACCTGTCGCACTGGCCCATTGTTGCCAGCGGCACCGAAGGCTATCGAACAGCGGAAGTCACGCTGGGCGGCGTCGATACCGACGAACTGTCGTCCGCGACCTTCGAATCGAAACGCGTCCCGGGCTTGCACTTCATTGGCGAGGTCGTCGACGTCACCGGCTGGCTCGGCGGGTACAACTTCCAGTGGGCCTGGGCTTCGGGTCATGCCGCAGGCCAGGTCTGCTGAACCGCTTCAATCCGTCCAGAGCGCGTCCCAACCCGCACGTCCCAAAGCGCGCAGGCGTTCGATATTGCGCTCGTAGATCGCATCGGGATCCTCGATGCTGTCGATGACCCGGCTCAGACTGTCTTCGCGGATCAGGTGCAGCGTCGGATACGGCGAGCGGTTACTGAAGTTCTCGATGTCATCCGCGGCGGTATCAGCGAACTGGTACTGCGGGTGGAAGCTGGCGACCTGAATCACGCCATCCAGCTCCAGTTCCTCCAACACGGCATCGGCCACGTCGAGGAAATCGTTGTAGGCGAGGAAGTCGCCCAGCACCTGCGGGTGGATCAGCAGCGTGGTTTCGACCTGCTCCGGATCGGCTTCGGCAAGGTAGCGAAGCTCGGCGACCAGATCATCAGCCAACGCATCAACCTGGGCCGCCGCACTGACCACAAACCGTACCTGTCCCCGCACGTGCGGCGCACGCGCGAAAGGACAGAGGTTCAGACCAATCACGGCGCGCTCCAGCCAGCGCCGGGTCGCGGCAATCACCGCCGTCTCGTTGTCCGCCTCGCTGATCATCCTGCTTCCTCGGAATTCGAGGTAACAGAATGCCATGCGCGACTGCTAGTCTGTCGCCTTTCCACCACGGTATGTGCCCATGTCCGCCTGGATCTCACTCATCACCCTGCTCACCCTTCTGCTGATGTTCGCCACCGCCGTCATTGTCGGCGCCGCACGCGGCAAATATCAGGTCAAGGCACCGGCCATGACAGGGCATCCTGCCTTCGAGCGCGCCTACCGCGTGCAGATGAATACCGTCGAGCAGGTGCTGTTGTTCCTGCCGGCGCTCTGGCTGGCGCATGGCCATGGCTATACCAAAGTCGCCGCCATCGTCGGTGCGATTTGGCTGCTGGCGCGGGTAGGCTACATCGTCACTTACCTGCGCGATCCGGCGCAGCGCGGCCTACCCTTCGTGGTCGCGTTGATCGGTACCGCCACGTTGATGGGGCTGGCCGGCTTCGGCATTGTCAGTCGCCTGTTCTCCTGATGACCAAACAATACGACCGCGCCTATTTCGACCGCTGGTACCGCGGTGCTGAAGCCGTGGGTGGCCAGCGCGCCGCGCTGCAGCGCAAGGTGGACATGGTGCTGGGGGTGGCCGAATACCATCTCGGCCATCCGATTGCCTCGGTGCTGGACATCGGCTGCGGCGAAGGCGCCTGGCGCGCACCGCTGCTGAAACGGCGTCCGAAGCTGCACTACCTCGGCGTTGACAGCAGCGACTACGCGGTCAGCCGCTACGGTCGCCGTCGCAACCTGTTCCCGCTGCGATTTGGCGACCTCGAATGGCAGCGATTCGAGCAGCCCTTCGACGTGCTGGTCTGCTCGGATGTGCTGCACTACCTGCCAGCCGCGGAACTGAAGCGCGGTCTGTCCGGCTTCGCCGAACTCGGTCGCGGCTTCGCCTTTATCGAGCTGTTCTGCCGGGGCGATGCCTTCGAGGGCGACACCGACGGCTTCCAGTCACGACCGGCCGGCTGGTATCGCAAAGTGTTCGCCGAGAACGGCTGGCGCGCCATCGGTTCGCAGTGCTATGTCCACGGCGATCTGGCCCGTGACATCCCTGCGCTGGACGCCATCGCCTGACGCATGGCCGACAACGAAACACCTTTCGCCGGCCTTGATCCGGATCGCGTGCTGGACGCGCTGGAGGCCATGGGTCTCGATTGCGATGGCCGCGTGCTGGCGCTCAACAGCTACGAGAACCGCGTGTTCCGCGTTGGCATCCACGATGCCGAACCCGTCGTCGCCAAGTTCTATCGCCCTGGACGCTGGACTGACGACGCGATCCTGGAAGAACACGCCTTCGCCATGGAACTGGCGGAGCGCGATGTTCCGGTCGTGCCGCCGCTCAGCATTGATGGGGAGGCACTGCATCACCACGACGGTCAGCGCATCGCGCTGTTCCCGCTGCGCGGCGGCCACGCGCCGGAACTGGATGCACGCGACAGCCTGACGCTGCTCGGTCGCGTGCTGGGTCGATTGCATGCCGTTGGCGAACAACGACGCTTCCGCCATCGTTTGACACTGGACATCGCCGGCTTTGGCCATCGTTCGCTGCAAACCCTGCTTGATTGCGAGCAGCTGCCGCACAACCTGCGCGACAACCTGCAGCGCATCGGCGAATCGCTGTTGACTGCGGTCGAGTCACGCTGGAGCGAATCCGGCCAGCCGGCAATCATCCGCCTGCACGGCGACTGCCATCCCGGCAACATCCTGCGTCGCGACGAGCGCCTGCATTTCGTCGATCTTGATGACTGCTTGGGCGGCCCGGCCATGCAGGATCTGTGGATGCTGCTTTCCGGCAGCCGCGACGACCAGAGCCGCCAACTCGACTGGCTGCTGGAAGGCTATCGCCAGTTCCACCACTTCAACCCCCGCGAACTGATGCTGATCGAACCACTGCGCGCCCTGCGCCTGCTGCATTTCAACGCCTGGCTCGCTCGACGCTGGCACGATCCGGCCTTCCCCGCTGCATTCCCCTGGTTCGGCGAGAACCGCCACTGGGAATCGCTGCTCGGCCAGCTTCAGGAACAACTCGGCGAACTTCACGAACCGCCGCTCGAATTGCCCTGGTGATACCGGGCGCGGACTTGCCGTTTCCACGCCAATCACGCAGCCTGCGAAATTGATACGCAGTACGTTCGTCACCTACGCCCTTGCCTACCCCAGAGGTCCAGACCATGCGCCGTCATCCGATTCGCCAGAGCCTGCTCGCCGTCATCATCGCCAGCCTCGCCTGCGGCAGTGCTTTTGCCGCGGAAGAAGCCACGCCCGACAAGTCGACGGCGCCGACCATGGCTTCGGTGATGGCCGCCGCCACCGACAGCGACTGGCGTGACCTCGATCCGGCGAACACGCTGTACATGGATCTGCCTGACGGCCGCGTGGTCATCGAACTGGCGCCGCAGTTCGCGCCGCTCGGCGTCGACAACATCCGCACACTGGTGAAGCACGGCTATTTCGACGGTCTCGCCATCATCCGCTCGCAGGACAACTACGTGGTGCAGTGGGGCGACCCCAACGCCGACAATACGGACGATTCGGAGAACCCGCCGAAGTCCATCGGCAAGGCCAAGGCCAAAGTCGCTGGCGAATATTTCCGCAAAGCCGAAGGTCTGCCCTTCACCGCCCTGCCGGATCCGGACAGCTACGCAGCACAGACCGGCTTCTCCGGCGGCTTCCCGGTCGGTCGCGACGGTGCGGAGGGCCGTGCCTGGATGACCCACTGCTACGGTACGGTGGGCGTTGCTCGGGGCATGGAACCGGACAGCGGCAACGGCGCACAGCTTTACGTGATCATCGGGCACGCGCCGCGGCACCTGGATCGCAACGTGACGCTGGTCGGCCAGGTCTGGACCGGCATGGAGCTGCTCTCCACCATGCCGCGCGGCAAGGGTCAGCTCGGTTTCTACGAGGACGCGTCGCGCCGCACAAGTATCGCCTCGATCAAGCTGGCGTCAGATGTCCCGGCGGACCAGCGCCAGCCGATCCAGATCATGAAAACCGACAGCGACACCTTCAAGCAGCTGATCCAGGCCCGTCGCCATCGCGCGGAAGACTGGTTCCTGGACCCGGCCGACCATCTCAGCGTCTGCAACATGATCATCCCGTCGCGACTGAAGCCGGTCAGCGACATCGCCTCGGAGTAAACCCTTGCCGTGCGCTTTCCCCGGCGCTGCGCATTATTGACATTGATCACCCGTCCGGACACCCGTCATGCTGCCTGTCACTTCGTCGCGCCACGGCGCTCCACTGCTCGCTCTCCTGCTGCTTTCGAGCGCCGCCTTCGCCGGCAGCGAACCGCTGGTCTTCGCCAACGGCTTTGAGGCCGTGCAGAACACAGCCTGTGTGGAGAAGAGCGTGCAGTCCTCGTTCAACTTCCCCAGCGCCAACGGGCAGACGGCCGGGGCGCTGGTGACATCGGCCTGCCTGCGGCTGGTTGATATCGCCGGCACACTCACCCTGGACGAGCCCTATCGCGGCGCGCAGTTCCGCATCAATGGCGGCGACTGGGTCGATCCACCGATCACTGTCGCCAACAATGACGAGGTCGAAATCCGCGCCAATGCGCCGGGCGTGATCGACGACACCAACTGGGTCTACCTGTACGACGGTGGCAACGCGATTGCCGACTTCCTGATCCGCACGCGCAATGACGAACGCGCACCGATGACCTTGCAGGTCGGACCGGGACGTACCTACACCGAACTCACGCAGGTCGCCGACCTGCTGCGGGCCGGCGACATCGTCGAGGTCGATGGCAACCACAGCTATGCGCCGGTCGAGTTCCAGCGCGCCGGCCTGCCCGCTTCGCCAATCACCATCCGCGGCATCCGCGTCAGCGGGCAGCGTCCGGAAATCGCCGGCGGCACGATCACGGTGTCCTTCCGCGGCGCGCATCACTACGTGTTCGAGAACATCGACGTCACCGGCGGCAGCGAGGTCTGCGTCCGCAACGAGGCGAATGACGTCACCATCCGCGACAGCCATGTCCACGACTGTACGCGCCACGGCATCCTCGGCGCCGACAACTACAGCGGCTCGCTGACCATCGACCGCGTCGAGGTTGATCATGCCGGCGGCGTGTTCAACGGCGAGAACCTGAAACATCCGATCTACATCGCCACTGATCGCGACCGCTATCCCGGCTCTCGCCTGCGCGTACAGCACAGCTACATCCACGACTACGGCGGCAACGGCATCAAGAGCCGCTCCGAGCGCGACGAGATCTACTACAACTGGATCGATACCGGCACGCGCATCAATGGTGACGTCTACTACACCATCGAGCTGAATGGCTACGAGGAATACGAGTCGGTGCCGGGCATAAATGTCGATGTGGTCGGCAATGTGCTGGTGCATCGCAACGTCTACGGCGTGCGCCTGGGTGGTGATGGCACCGGCAACCTGCGTGGCCGCGTGCGCTTTGTCCACAACACGCTGATCGTCGGTCCATCCTTCGATCAGTACACGCCGCTGATCCGCTGGTTCGATTCGCTTGAGTCGGCTTACCTGGCCAACAACGTGTTCGCTCGAATCGGTGGCGACACCGCACCATTGCGTATCCAGCGCGATGACGCTGCCTGGGTGAATGGCAGCATTGCAGTGGCCGGCACCAACAACTGGGTGCCATCCGGTAGCGACAGCATCGCCGCCGGCTATTTCCCGGATGACTGGACAGGCACCGTGTTCGGCAGCAGCAATCCCGGTTACGCAAATCTGTCCGGATTCGACAGCCTGAACCTCACGGTTCAAGCCGCCAGCGACATCGACGGCGCGGCCGGCAGTGATCTCGACGGACCATCGGGCTATGAAATCTCGAATCCAATGGCGCCGCTGGACTTCATCGCCCCAGCCACCGCTCCGGTCAGTGGATCGCCACTGTCAGCGACGCCCCGCGTGGGTCCGGCGGACAATATCGGCGCGCGTTGACCACTGCCCGCGAATTGCCATATCCAAGCCCTTTCCGGTCATCGGCGCTGCGTCACACTGGGACAACGCTCAACACGAACCCACCGCATTGTCCGGAGTCCGTCCGATGATTGCCCCGCATGTCCTGTCTGCGCTGTTGCTGGCGGCGTCGCCAGACAGCGATTTGCCTGCCGACCAGCAGCCGTTCGAATGCACGTCCTGCGAGAGTTGGAACCGGGCCACTGAGCCCTATCGGCTGGCAGAGAACACCTGGTACGTCGGTACGAAAGGGTTGGCGTCAGTCCTTGTGGTCGACCCGGAAGGCCTGGTGCTGATCGATGGCGGGCTGCCGCAGTCCGCTGAGCGCATCCTCGACAACGTGCGTCGTTCCGGCTTCGATCCGAAGGACATCCGCTGGATCCTCAACTCGCATGCGCATTTCGACCACGCTGGCGGCATCGCGGCGCTGGCGCGAATCACCGGGGCAAGGGTTGCCACCGGTCGCGATGGCGTCGTGGCGCTGACCGGCGATCCACCCTATCACCCCGACGACCCGCAGGCCGGCTACGGGAGCATCACGCTGTTCCCGCGTGTCGATGACATCCGGCCCATCGATGACGGCGACACGATCACCGTCGGCAACACGACCATCACCGCCGTGGCGTCACCCGGCCACGCGCCCGGCGGCATGAGCTGGACATGGAAGTCCTGCGATGAAAACGGCGAATGCCAGGACGTCGTCTACCTCGACAGCCTCAACGCCGTTTCCCACGACGACTATCGTTTCAGCGATCATCCGGCCACCGTGGATGCGCTGCGCGGCAGCATCCAGCGCATCGCCGCACTGCCCTGCGATGTCGCCATGGCAGCGCATGCCGACCTGGTTCCATCCGCCACCGCGGGCGAAAGCGTTTGCGCCGCCTACGCCGCAGAGGCCGCAAAACGCCTGGAGCAACGCCTCGCCAGCGAAACGGCAATCGGCAGCGCCGACTAGATCCTGAAACGACGCGAGCCCGGCGAAACGGCCGGGCCCGCGAAGGCTGCGCTTTCAGGTCGTCGAAACTTACAGCTTGGCTTCGAACGCCTTGATCTGCTTCTCGGCACTGTCCTTCGACAGGCCGTAGCGCTCCTGCAGCTTGCCTAGCAGGTATTCGCGATGACCATCGACGACGTCGAGGTCATCATCGGTCAGCTTGCCCCACTGGCGCTTCATGCGGCCACTGATCTGCTTCCATTTGCCCTTGATGATGTCGCTGTTCATGGTCTCTCCTTTGCTTCGCGTTGTATCGGGATCGGCTTGCTGTGGTTCCGTCGACCTGAAACGCCGCCAGCTCATCGCTTGCGCGTTGCGCCGACCACGGTGACCAGACCACCGATGCCCAGCAGCACGTAGCCGAGCACGTTCGAGGGCTTTTTCTGCGTTTCCACGCTCAGCGAATTGTCGCCGATGCTCAGCACTTCCTTGCTGTCCGGGAAGCTGATGGCGCCCATGGCGATCAAGGCGCCGATGATCAGCAGCAGTACGCCGGTGACGATGATTCCGGTTTTCATGGTGGTCTCCTTCCAGTGCCGGTGACTGCGCAGAACGGGATGTGTCCGCGCCACTGGCATGGGATGGAGCAAAGCGCGTGCCATCGAGCACAAATCCGATTAAGTCATAACAATCAGACAGTTAGCCATTTGGCAGTTCGGCAGCGAAACGCAACCGGAGAAGCCGGCATGCAACGCGCACGATCCATCGGGGAAAGCGCAGGATGCGGATTCAACCGGAGGCCGGCTTGGCGCGATTCAGTTCGAGGATGAAGATGGAGCCGCCACCGGGACGGTCCTCGTGGCGCAGGTCGCCACCCATCCACTCGGCCTCCTGCCGGGCAACCGCCAGACCCACGCCAGACGACGCGGCGCCCGGGTTGGCTTCGGCAGACAGGCGGACATAACGGCGAAACAGTCTCGCCTTGTCATCGGCCGAAATACCGGGACCGCGATCCGCCACCCAGATCCGCACGGCACCGGGCGCGGCCGTCGCTCCCAGCTCGACTTCGCTGCCGGCCGGTGCGTACTTCAGCGCGTTCGACATCAGGTTGCGGAGCACCAGCTGCGTCGAATCCAGATCGCAGGCGACGGCGAGGTCATCAACCTCGCCCAGCGACAGCGACATGCCGCGACGATCCGCCTCGTCGGCAAAGGCTTCCAGCACCAACTCGAACAGCTGCGAGACCGCTACGTCCTGCGGCTGGTAGCCGCGACGCAACTCAAGGCTGGCACGCTGCTCGAGATAGCGCTCGACGAATCCCAGCGCCTTCTTTGCAGAAGACTCGATCGACGCTGCGCGCTTGCGCTGGCCATCGTCGTTGAGATCGCCGGCCAGCAGGTTGGCGTTGAGGCTGATGTTGAACAGCGGGTTCTTGAGGTCGTGCGCGACGATGGTGGCCAGGTCCTCGCGCTCGCGGATGGCGAGGTGCAGTTGGTCGCGGGAACGCTTGAGCTCGGCATGGGTACGCACACGGGCTACCAGTTCCTCGGCCACGAAGGGCTTGACGATGTAGTCCACCGCACCACCCTCGAACGCACGCAGCAGGTGCTCGCGTTCGCTGGCTGCGGTCAGGAACACCACCGGAATGTCTTCCCAGTCCGGATTCGACTTCAGCCTTTCCAGCACCTCGAAGCCGTCCATGTTGGGCATGCGCATGTCGAGCAGGACCACGTCCGGGTCGGCAGCCTCCATGCGCGCCAGCGCGCGCTTGCCGGATTCGGCCGGCATCACGTCGAAACCGGCATCGCTGAGCACCGTTCCGAGCAGGCGGATGTTGGCTTCCTGGTCATCAACGATCAGCACCAGCGGTGGCCGGCTTCCCCACAGCGACAGGCTCATCGCTGGGCTCCCGCATTGTCGTCATTCGCTTCGATATCGGCCACATAGTCCGGAAGCTGTCGCAGCAGCGACTCCATGGTGACCACGTCGAAGCGGTCGGCCGCCGCACGCAGGCGCTGGCCAAAGCGGCGGATGCGATCGAAGCCACCGAGATCACCCAAACGAAGCAGCTCGCCGGCCAGGGTGCGCACAGCACGGACGCGCAGCGAGGCCGTGACTTCGTCGAGATCCTGCTCGACGATCAGGCGCAGGCCGGCCATCGCCTGCTGCCGGTCGATGGCTTCGCTGGCATCTGCATTCGCAAGCTGGTCATTTACCGTGGTCTCGATCAACTCGGATTCTTCGGCCTCACCACGCAGTTCACGCAGTGCCTCGAACAGCGCGCGACGACTGACCGGCTTGCGCAGGTAGCCATCGAAAATTTCATTCGCCGCGTCGCTGCGATCCTGGAGACTGGACGCGGTCACGGCAACCACCTGCGGTGCCGCCTCGCCAGCTTCGCTCCGAATGCGCGCGGTGGCGGTACGACCATCCATGCGCGGCATGCGCAGATCCATCAGCACGATGTCGGGTTCGAAATCGCGCGCGCGATGCAACGCCTCCTCTCCATCGGCGGCCGTCTCGATCACGTGAACGTCACTACCGATGTAGGCAGCGAGCAGGTCACGATTCCAGGCAACGTCGTCGACGATCAATACGCGACTCGGTGCCAGCCGGTCGAAGTCGATGTCGTCCGAAGACAGACCGTCCTCCGAAGCAACGCCCTCGGCGATCGGCACGTCGCTGAGCGTGACCCGGAAAGCCGAACCACGGCCCGGTTCGCTCTTCACCGACACCTTTCCGTTCATCAGTTCCAGCAGCTTGCGCACGATGGCGAGGCCGAGACCGGTGCCTTCGCGTTCCGCGATGGCGTCTTCATCGCCACGGTAGAAAGGCTCGAACAGGCGCCGCTGCTTGTCCGCGTCCATGCCAATGCCCGTATCGCTGACCTCGATGACCAGGTGAACGTGCTCCTCGTCACTGCCGGCCACGGAATGAATCGACAGCCTGACCGCGCCGACATCGGTGTACTTGACCGCGTTCGACACCAGGTTCATCAGTACCTGCCGCAACCGTGCCGAGTCCAGCATCAGCGCATGCGGTACGGCCGGTGCGACGTGGCCGGACAACTGCAGTTGCTTGGTCGCCGCCGGCTGGGTGAACACCGCCAGCGTCGAGTCCATCAGTCCGCGCACTTCCACCGGCTCGGGATCCAGCGCCAGCTTGCCGGCCTCGATCCTCGACAGGTCGAGGATGTCGTTGATGAGCGCCATCAACGCTTCGCCGCTGGTCTGGATTGCTCGGATGTATTCCCGCGCGCGCGGCGAATCCGGCGTTTTCGCCAGCAGCTCCGAATAGCCGTAGAGCGCGTTCATCGGCGTGCGGATTTCATGGCTCATGCTGGCGAGGAAGGCACTCTTCGCGGCGCTGGCATGCATTGCCTGTTCGGCGCGCAGTTCGGCCAGGCGCTGATCCTCTTGTGCGCGACGGCTGTGGCCAATGGCGAGGATGCCGATGATGCCGGCCACCAGCGCGAGGCCGTTCATCAGCCACAGCGTGGCGTTCTTCTGGGTGATCACAGCATCCAACTGCTGCTGGCGTTCGTTCAGTCGCCGCGCCTCCTCGTGCTGCAGGCGGGAGGCCAGCCAACGAACCTGGTCGTCGAATTCGACGTCACCGCCGCGTCGCACTACTTCCGACGCTACTTCCAGCCCGTCGGTGCGGACGGTTTCGATCAGCCTGTCCATGTGCTGCTGCCGCCGATCCAGTTCATCGGCGAGCGACTGCAGTTCCTCGGCCTGCTCGGTGGTTTCCGAAACCAGCGCGATCACGCGGCGCATGTTGTCGTCGAGTTTGGTCTGCGACTCGGTGTAGCGCGATAGCGCCTCATCGCGTCCACCCAGCACATAACGCAGGCCGGAACTTTCGGTTTCCGCGTACTCGGCAACGACGTCGTTGATCGCCGCCTGCACGCGCTGCATCTGCCCCACCCATTCGGTGGCACGACGCTCCTGACTGGCACTGAAGGCGTTGTACATGGCCGCGCCAAGCACCAGCACGACCGCCAGTAGCACCAAGCCGTAGTACAGGTAACGCGTGTGGAAGTAACTGGAGGTTCTGATCATTCGCGGTGCTAGGGCCTGTTAACGCTATGGAGACGGGCTACGTTGCACTGTCCGCCCGTCCGGTGTTCGTGCGCGGCGTAGCTGCAGGCTGGCCGCCTGTTCAAGCCGTGCGCGGTCACCGGACGGGCGGACAGCGCAACCCCTCGTTCAAATAGCTGTTGGGCCTCGTTTGGCCGCGTACGCTGCGGCGTCATCGTTCGCTCACTTATCGACATAAGCTCGCTTGCTCTTCCTTGCATCGCACGCGGCCAAACGTGGCGTAGCCCGTCTCCATAGCGTTAACAGGCCCTAGTCGCGTCGTGGATTCATGGTCAGCCGTTGAGCACCATGATGACACCATTGAGGATCAACGCGAACGAGACCCACAGCAACGGCGGCACCAGCAGCCATGCGCCGGGGCCACTGATGCGCGCGACGCAGGCGATCGACACGACGGTGACCAGCCACAGCGCGACGATGTCGATGAAAGCCAGCAGCGGTGAATGCAGGCCGAAGAACAATGGTGTCCAGGCAGCATTCAGAAGCAGTTGCGCGCCCATTGCCCACAGGGCGCGACGACGATCCGCTCCACGCGGCGACGCCAGCACCAGGCCGAGGCTGATCGCGATCATCGCGTAGAGCAGGCTCCACACCGGCGCGAACACCCAGGCCGGTGGCTGCCAGGTCGGCTTGGCCAGTGATTCGAACCACGGCCCGGGCGGGAAAAATCCGCCAATGGCGAGCACGACACCGACCGCCAGCGCCGCCAGAATGGCGGGGCGCCAGTCCGTGGCGCGCACCTTGCGGCGCGAGTGGCTGCGGGTGTGGCTCATCGTCTGCATGGGTGGCTCCCGTGGTTCTCTGTTCGCCCTGGCGTCGGCGTCGTCGGGATACACCGTGCAGGCCTCGTGCCAGCGTGATGTGGGTCAGGACAATCCATAGCTCTTGCGCTTGCGATACAGGGTGGACGCATCAATGCCCAGCGTCTTCGCTGCGGCGTCCAGCGTGTCGCTGGCGCCCAACACGGCTTCAATGTGAGCACGCTCCAGCTCCTCCAGGCTGACATCGCCTCCGACTGCGGCGATGGATCGTGCAACGCCGTCGATGGCATCGGGCGAACTGCCAACATCCAGGCGGACATGCTCGCTGCCCAGGCGCTGGTCCGGGCAGAGGATCACCGCGCGCTCGATGACGTTCTGCAGCTCGCGCACGTTGCCCGGCCAGCGATAGTCCAGCAGTGCGCGTTCGACGCCCGGCGAGAGCTCGCGTGCCGGGCAGCCGTAGTCAGCCGCGAAACGCTGCAGGAAGCTGCGTGCCAACGGCACGATGTCCTCGCGACGATCACGCAGCGCGGGCAGCACCAGTGAAACCACGTCGAGCCGGTAGTAGAGATCCTGGCGAAACTCGCCGGCCTCGGACATGCGCTTGAGGTCGCGATTGGTCGCGGCAATCAGGCGCACGTCGGCCTGCCGGCTGATCGGATCACCGACGCGCTCGTATTCCTTGTCCTGGATGAAGCGCAGCAGCTTCGGCTGCAGCGACAACGGAAACTCACCGATCTCGTCCATGAACAGGCTGCCGCCGTCGGCCTGTGCCACGCGGCCGTCGGTGCTATCGACCGCGCCACTGAACGCGCCCTTGCGATGGCCGAACAGCTCGTTCTCCAGCAGGTCGGCGTTGAGCGATGGACAGTTGACGGTGACGAAATTGCCTTCCGGACGCTGGCTCCAGCCGTGGATGGCGCGTGCCATCACGTTCTTGCCGGTGCCGCTCTCGCCGAGGATCAGCACATTGGCACCGGTGCCGGCGACGCGACGCGCCACGGCGATGGCCTCACGCATCGTCGGCGATTCACTGTCGAGGTCACCCAGACGGCGACTGTCGGCGTTCTGCTGCTCCAGCACCTGCACGCGGGTGGAGAGCTGTCGCGCCTCGATCTGCCGCGCCACAGCGATGCGCAGCTGCTCGGGCGAGAACGGCTTGACCAGGTAATCGTGGATGCCGAGGCCCAACGCTTCCATTGCGGCATCGGTGTCGCGGGTGGCGGTGGCCATGATGATACGCAGCCCCGGCGCACGATCCAGAAGTCCGGGCACAGCCTCCGTTCCGAGGTCATGGCCGATGTTGCGATCCAGCAGGCAAACGTCGAACGGTCGGGTCGCGGCCAGCTTCAGGCCTTCATCCAGCGTTTCCGCCGAGGTGAAGGTCAGCCCATCCGATTCCAGGATGGCGCGATAGGTATCGAGGATGTCGGCATCGTCATCGACGGCGAGGATCCGCGCCTGCCTGCAGTGATCGGCCTTGCTGTGATCGGACGTGGCCATAAGCCTCCCAATGTTCATGTCGACACGGACGCCAACGCGCCCCTGCCGGGATACTAAGCACGGAACGTGCCATCGATGGCCAATGGCACGGCAGTTGCTGGATGCCTGCCGACAACCGGGAGACCTCGATGACCACGCTATGCCTTTGCGACCTCAACGAACACGACCTTGCCGTCCTGGCTGGACTTCGCCATCCCGGCCGTTCCTCGGCACCGATGGACTGGCCTGGAGCAGCGACCGCACTGCCGGTTCCAACGCTGCGGACCGTGCAGTCTGCACGATACACGAGGCCGGATCATGCAGCCTGCCCGGCGACCAACACGCCGAAACGCCACGAATCCGCCTGAGGCCGCCCTTTCAAGGCTGGCACGCAAGTTGCGTCGTCATTCCTGCGCGGCAGACGCCGCCCGATTTCACCTTTCACCCGCAACAAGGAGCACGTCATGCCGAATCTCAAGAAGCAGTCAGCCAATGCCCGTAGTGAAAGCCCACGCCAGGCCATGGGTGAGCACCTGGGCGAGTCCCGCGATCATCTGAAAGCCGCCGCCAGTGCCGCCGCCGATACCTTGCGGAACGCCAACTCGGCGGCCGTCAAGGAACTGCGCAACGGCAGTGCCGGTGTCCGCGACGAACTGGGCGAAGCCGCCAGCAGTGGTCAGAAGGTCGCGGGTGCGGCCCGAGACGCCGCCCGCGACGAATGGAATGCCGTGAAGGGTCACGGCCGCGATCTGCTGAGCCGTTCCGAGCAGTGGGTACAGGAGCGTCCGCTGGCCGCCTTGGGCATCGCCGCCGCCGGTGGCTTCATCCTGTCGCGCATGCTGCGTCGACACTGATGGAATCGTCGCCGTGGGGGGCGAACGCGATGAACAACGATCACCGGAACCACAGCCATGCACGGGCTTCCGTGGCTGCCGTCGCCGGATCGGCGGCAGCCACCGGACGCTCGCTGCTGGATCTGCTCGACAGCGAACTGTCGCTGACCGGACGCGCCCTGCTGCGCGCCGCGCTCATCGCCATGATCGCCATCGCCCTCGCCGGCGTCGGCGGCCTGCTGCTGGCCAGCCTGATGGTCGTCGCACTGCAGGCCAGCGGACTGAGCTGGCTGGCGGCGCTGTCCATCGTCACTGTCCTCACGCTGGCCACCTGTGCCTTCGCCATCACGCGTACCCGCGCACTGCTTGAACTCTGCGGCCTTCCCGCCACGCGCCGGCAGCTGTCGCGACTGTTCCGCGAATCGCCCGCAGATCACCCGTCCGCGCCGCAACAGGAGCCGCAGGCATGAGCAAACTGAGCCGCCAGATCGAAGCCGTCCGCATTGCCGAGTCGAAGCTGGAAGACCGGCGCAACGACCTCGAACGCAACGGTCGCAGGCTCGCCAAGCGCGCGAAGCGCCTGCTGATGCCGCACGGCCTGCTGGCCGGTGGCCTGATCACCGGCGTACTGGCGGATCGTTGGCTGTTCCCTTCCGCCAAGTCGTCGAGCAAGTCGCGCAATGCGGAGCCTGCCGACCACGGCGATGCCGTCCAGCAGCGAACCTCCTTCATCGCCGAGATCGGCAGTCTGCTCGCCATCGCCAACAGCCTGACGCCGCTGGCCATGAACGCCATGCAGCTGCACGAGCGCTGGCAAACCTCGCGACAGCAGGGAGAACCGCCGCCGGAAAGCACGCACGACAACCGGGAAACCGCGGATACTGATGCTCCACGCGGAGCATCCGAATGAGTCCTGACAGTGACGGCGCTGAGGCGCCCGTGGCGACCGACAGCATCCCTGATCGCGACAAACGTCGTCGCCTGCAGCAAAGCCGCTCGCTGGCACTCGCCGCTCTCGGCCTGGTTGCCGTCATTGGTGGCCTCTACCTCGCAGCGCCGGTGCTGCTGCCCGTGCTCGCCGCCAGCTTCTTCGCGCTGCTGCTGAATCCCTGGGTGCGCTGGCTGACGCTGCGCGGCCTGCCGCGCTGGTTCGCGGCTACGCTGATCGTCAGCATCGGGCTCGCCGGCCTCAGCGCCGCCGGCTATCGCCTGTACGAGCCCGCCATGGAAGCCGCCGCGGATTCCCCGCGCGTGGTCTACCAGTTGAAGCGCAAGCTCAACCCGGTGCAGAAGAAGATCGAGGATGCCGGTGCGGTCGGCGAAGCGCTGGAGATGATCGACGAGATCGGCAAGAAGCCGAAAACCCAGACCGCCGTCGTCGTCGATGAACCCGGCGGCATGCGCGAAACGCTGGGCGGCATGATCCGTGCAGCGATCACCGTGTTCTCGATCATCATGCTGGTCTATTTCTTCCTGACCTACGGTGAAGTGCTGTTTCGCCGCATCATCACCGTGGCGCCGAGCATCGCCGAGAAGCGACGCCGCGTTGCGATCATCCGCGCCATCCAGATCGATGTGTCGCGCTACGTCGTCACCATCACCCTGATCAACGCTACGCTGGCGTTGGTCACCGCCGGCGTGCTCTACCTGCTCGGCGTCGAAGACTACCTGCTGTGGGGTGCGCTGGTCGGCCTGTTCAACTACGCGCCCTACGTCGGCCCGCTATGCAGCTTCGTGCTGCTGCTGGGCGTCGGCATCCTGCAGTTCCCGGCCCTCGCCGACGGCATCGCGCCGGCACTCGCCTACCTCGTGCTGCACGGCATCGAAGGCCAACTGGTGACGCCCATGGTGCTAGGCCGCAACCTGTCGCTGAACCCGCTGATCATCCTCGTCTGGCTGATGTTCTGGGGCTGGCTCTGGGGCATCCCCGGCCTGCTGCTCGGCGTCCCGCTGCTGGTGATCCTCAAGATCGTCTGCACGCACACGCCGTCGCTGAATGCCTGGGCGCGATTGCTTGAGAAGTAGGCAACGGGGTCACCCCAAGCAAGAATTCCGGGGTCGCTCGACCTGCTTGATTCGCTGAGGTCGCGTTCGTAGTCTGCTATCTGACTCGAGGCCCGGCTTGCCCCAATGCGAAAACTATTCCTGCTTCTTTTTGCACCCGTATTGCTGTCCGGCTGTCCTTCACATTTCGCAAAAACCCCGTCTGACTTTAGGGCAACAGCTCACGCGACACACGCTTTCGTGACCGAGAGCTCACTGCCAAATGCGTATGAAAGACTGGTGAGGCAAATGATCCGATGCCACACCACAGACATGAGTCAAATGTCGATGATCGGGTCGTCATTCATGTCAGCACCCACCGGGAGCGTTCGTGTGCGTGCTGAAAGAGCGCAAGACAATCAAAGCGCCACGATTGTTGTGCGTTTTGATGGGATAGCTGACCACCTATCAGGCCTACTACAGATTGTAGACATGGATGCGCTAGATGTGGGTTCAACAAGGGTCATGGTGCATCAGCTCAATGGGACGAAGAGGTGGACTGCTGCAACAAAGGCCGTCGAGGCCTGGCTCGATGGAACTGACGAATGTGGCTTTCGTAAATAGACCACAGTGGAGCAGTGTGCGTTCGCCATCGAACCAACGTTGAAGTGCTACAGACCACCCTAACCAGGACATCGAGAACTTCAGAAACTGATCAAGTCCGTCGAGATAGGACCACGTTCAGCCAGGCGCTTCGTAGAAACAAAACCGCCCTGGTAACGCCATGTCGTCGCGTTACCAGGGCGGAGCTTTGTCAGGCTGCCAAGCAGCCTTGGATCAATCGAAGGCCATCAGGCCGTGTAGCGCTGCTTGGCAGCGCGCATCTCCGCGTGACAGGCACGGACTTCCGGCAGGTGGGACTGCAGGATGCTGCGAACGCCGGCATCGTCAACGTCCTTCACGGCATCCTCGAAGTGCTCGAGCATGCGGTCCTCGGTTTCTTCCAGCTGGCTGACGTAAACCTTCGCGTCATTGCTGGAAAGGCTGCTGCGCACGTCGGTATAGACCTGTCGCAGCTTGCCGGCGACCGTTCCGGAGGTGGGAATGTCCTCGTGGTTGGCCGCCAGCGTTCCGGAAAGATCAGCGATCAACGTACGCTTGTGGTCCGCCATGCGGGCGAACAGCGGCTTGAGCGATGGATCCTTCACTTCCTGACCGGCCTCGTCGTAGAACTTCGCGCCGTCACGGGCGATGGAAACCAGTTCCTGCAGCGTATTCGCGTTCTTCATGATGATGGTCCTCTGAAATGGAGTGGGAATCAGGCCCGACTGTTTGCAGGCACCCCATTGCACGCAAGCCCCGTGCCAACCGTGAAAGCCCGTGTCTGTCGACGCTCCGAGCGCCCAAATGCAGCGAAAGCTTGCAACTTGCGTTGCATGATCGTGCGTGATGCCGAACTGCGTTGACGGCAGCAATGGTTGCGCATGGCTCCCACTGGCTAGCACTCATGCGCCGAGCCTTTCGCAAGAGCCCTCGATCAACACCATGCGACCGGGACGGTCGAGAGGTGAAGCGAACGCGCTCTCCAGCGTAAACCTGCGGATTTGAACTCATGAAGCAATGGACTGATACTCCGGAAACTCGCGATCTCGACGCGGCTAGAACGCCTGCAACAGCGCCACCGAATCACGAAGTTTCCGACCCCTTCCAGGAGAAGTTTGTGTCCTTCCGTGCACGCGCCGCTGCTCTCGTCGGCGGACTGTTCTTCGCCACCACGTCCCTAGCGGCCGTCCATCAAGTCACAAAGACAGCTGATACCGACGACGGCATCTGCGACGCCGACTGCTCCCTGCGCGAGGCCATCGACGAAGCCGTCAACAGCCTGACGGACGACATCATCACGTTTGCCCCATCGTTCTATCTGGCACCCACGACCATCACGCTGGGCGGCTCGGAGATCGTGATCTCCGGGCCCAGCACACTGGAGATCGAAGGGCCCGGCGAAAGCTTGCTGACCATTGACGGTGACAACGCCAGCCGAATTTTCGTCGTCGAAGCCGACACCAAGGTGAGCATCCGCGGCATGACGCTGACCCGCGGCAATGGTGCTGGTGCTGCCAACTCGGGCAGGGCCGGCGCGTTTTACAACAATGGCGGCGTTGTCCTTCTGGAGAACATCGTCTTCGACCGCAACACAGCCAACAACGCTGGCGCCCTCTGCACCGCCAACGAAGGCGATACGACTGTCTGGAACACCCTGTTCATCGAGAACACCGCGTTGACCTCTTCTGGCGGCGCCATCCAGAACTTCTCCGGCGCGACACTGAAGGTCTACAACTCAACCTTCTTCCGCAACACCAGCAACAGCACTACGGGCGGTGGCGGCGCACAACTGAATGGCACGGCGGTCATCGCCAACTCCACCTTCTCCGAAAACCACGCGCAAGGTGGCGACGGTGGCGGCATCAGTTCCAACGGACCCTACCTGCTGCTGGTCAACAGCACCTTCGCCTACAACCGGGCCGACGACGAAGCAGGCGGCCTGCACCGTCGAACCACCAATCCTGGTGGGTACCTGCGAAACAACATCTTCGCCAACAACCAGGACGTGGCCGGCACACCAGATGTCGACGCCAACGCGGACATCACCTCGCTGGGCAACAACATCGTTGGCAGCGCAACGGGCACTCTCAGCTGGCTCGGATCGGACCTTCTTGATGTGGATCCCTTGCTGATGCCACTGGCTTTCAATGGCGGCGACACGCCTTCGCACGGGCTCGATTCGGCATCGCCCGCGATTGATGCCGGACAGGCCTGTGTCCTGGTGGCCAATTGTGCAAGCGACAACCTCGGCCTCATGTTGACGTTCGACCAACGCGGCACAAGCCGTCCGACCGGCTCTGGCGTGGACATCGGCGCGCACGAGTGGACGGATCCGGTCCTGTTCTCTGATGGTTTCGAATAGGCTGCAGTGCGCTCTTCAAAGTGACAAGAACCGCAACCTGTCGCGTGTTTTGCAACGTCCTGCACCCGAACGCCTGGAAGGCGGCTAAGGCGCACGGCGGTGGCTTTGAATGTCTCGCTATAGCGCGCTGTCGTTATTGGTCCTGGCTTCGGCTTGGGACACTCCTGAAAAGTTGGATCAGGGTGTCCACTAAACCGTAGGAACTATCCGGTCCGCTTTAATGCGTAGTTGGGCTACTCGCGCGCTGCGGATAGACAAGCCCTGCGAACCTCGCTGTACCGCATGTACGAAAGGTTTCCGACTGCTTCAAGCACTCCATTTTCGACTAGCGCATGGACCCGTTGCCCGTAGAAGACGTCTGGGACACCATCGATCCGATTGGGTTGACGCATCATCGCAGAGCCAACGATGAAAGCGACCTTCCGGAAGTGACCATCGCACTGAGACAGCAACGCAGCATCTATCGAAGAAATATCTCCTGAGGAGAGGCTGTCGATGCAAGCCCGCTGCTCCTCCGACAGACTCTGAATGTCAGTGGGCTCACACCCGTTGGACTCGTCCATAATCTTTCCTGAGGAGCCTGACGCTGTGTTGAATGCGACGACAGCTGACCACGCGGTCTGGAACCTACTCCGTCCTGCCCCAGCGATTGTCGACGTAGTCATTGATCATCGTGACGAACTCGCCGGCGATGCCTTCGCCGCGTAGCGTCTTCGCTTTCTTCCCGTCAATGAAGACGGGCGCGGTGGGCGCTTCGCCGGTGCCGGGCAGCGAGATGCCGATGTCGGCGTGACGACTTTCACCGGGGCCGTTGACCACGCAGCCCATCACCGCCAGCGACAGGTTCTCCGCGCCCGGATGGCTGACGCGCCATTCCGGCATCTTTGCGCGGACATGTTCCTGCACGGTTTTCGCCAGTTCCTGGAAAAAGGTAGACGTGGTTCGACCACAGCCCGGACAGGCAGTGACCAGCGGCGTGAAGGCGCGCAGGCCCATGGTCTGCAGCAGCTCCTGCGCGACGATGACTTCCTTGGTGCGCGGTTCGCCCGGCTCGGGGGTCAGGGAAATACGGATGGTGTCGCCGATGCCTTCCTGCAGCAGCACGGCCAGCGCGGCGGTTGAAGCCACGATGCCCTTGCTGCCCATGCCGGCTTCGGTCAGACCGAGGTGCAGCGGGTAGCCACAGCGGCGCGCGAGGTCTCGGTAGACGGCGATCAGTTCCTGCACGCCGGAGACCTTGCAGGACAGGATGATGCGATCTTCCGCCAGGCCCAGCTCGACGGCGCGCGCCGCGGAATCCAGCGCCGAACGCACCAGCGCTTCGCGCATCACCGCGGCGGCGTCCCACGGCGTCTCGCGTTCGTGGTTCTCGTCCATCAGTTTTGCGGCCAGCGACTGGTCCAGCGAGCCCCAGTTGACCCCGATGCGCACCGGCTTCTGGTACTTCAAGGCCAGCTCGATGAGCTGCGCGAACTGGCGATCCTTCTTCGGACCGAAACCGACGTTGCCGGGATTGATGCGGTACTTGGCCAGCGCCTCGGCACAGGCCGGCTCGTCGGTCAGCAACTGGTGGCCATTGTAGTGGAAGTCGCCGACCAGCGGCACCGACACGCCCATCATGTCGAGCTTGTCGCGGATGCGCGGAATGGCAGCCGCGGATTCCGGATTGTTCACCGTCAGCCGCACGATTTCCGAGCCGGCACGCGCCAGTTCCGCCACCTGCTTCACGCTGGATGCAATGTCGGCGGTGTCGGTATTGGTCATCGACTGCACGACGATGGGCGCGCCACCGCCGACGGCAACACCACCCACCAGCGCGCGCAGACTGTCGCGCCGCGCTTCTGGCGCGGCCATGGTGGCTTGCGGGGTCATGCCAGCGCGTCCTCTGCGACTGGCTGCGCGGCTAGCAGAAGGTAGTCGCCGGCGTGTTCCAGAATGGCGCTGGCGCGAACGCGGGACAACGCGGGGGACGACTCTTCGTAGTCGTCGGCGGTGCTGTTCTGGGCAATCTCTAGCCGAGCGTTGGGATCAATCACGGACGGCACCAGCAATGTCCAGTCACCGTTTTCCAGTGGTCGAACGGGCTGCAGACGTATGCCGCGCTGCGCAGGCCGTGCTGCGCCCTGCCCGTCCAGCACGCGCACGCCCAATGGCTGCGCACGGCGCGCCAGCAGTTCGACGCCGGCGTACATGCCACCGTCCGGGTCGTAACGCAGCCAGCGGATCACGCCGACCATCCACCCGTGCAGATCGCCACCACCACGCACTGACAGGCCGATCAACTCACCGACCCGCGCACGGATCTGGCGACCGGCATCCCAGCTCAGGCGGTAGCCACCCAGGCTCTGATCCAGCACCGTGGCCTCGGACACCTGCGTGCCGACATGCTCGCCATGCGTCCAGGCGGCGCGTTCGTTGTTGCCCAGCCGCACGCCGCGAAGCCCTTGCATGAAGCCGTCAAAACCCTGTCCGTCAGCCAACTGGTAGTGCAAGGCGCTGAGACCAAGCACCGTGTCCAGGCGATGCCCGGCCTGCAGACGCTGATGACCGCGTTCGGCAGCCGGCACCCAGCCGCTGCGCAGGCGACGCAGCAGGTCGGCCGACGCCACCAGCGTGCCGCCGTGGGCGAGGCGGATCATCACGTCGCCGTCGCGGATGTCACCCAGCGCGTGGTCGATGGCTGTCGCCACCTTGCCGAGGTCGAACCAGCGATTGCCGCTGTCGTCATCGTCGGTGTTCTGGTTCGGCATCACATCAGCACCGACCGACAGCGGGAAGCGCTCGCCGTCGCCATCGCTGTCATGCACGCCGCACTGGCGCGCCATGTCGGCGCATAGGTTGCCGAGCAGATCCTGCTCGCGCTGGCTGAACCGGTAGGGATTGGACAGCGACAGCAGCACCGCGTGCGCATAGGCATGGCCGGGCGAGGTCGCGCCACGCACCGCGGCATCATCCACCGACTTGCCCGCCAGCTTGCTGGCCTCGGCAAAGCCGTACAACGAATGCAGTTGGCGCCAGATGCCTTCCGCCGGGCTGAGGTACAGCCAGTAGCCGAGAAACAGCCGGCGCGAGCCGTGGTGGATGGCGCGCTGCAAGGCGGTGGCCACCTGACCGCCGCGCAGGAACGGTACGTTGCCATCCGGTGCACAGTGATCAACCACGACCCGCAGGTAGCCGGTCAGGAAATGGGCATGCAACTGATGCGCCTGTCGGGCAACCCGGCCCTGCGCATCGGTCAATGGAAAACTGGCGCCGCTGAGTGAGTCGACCAGAAGCTGGATGCTTTCCAGGGCCACCGGGCGCAGCAGCTCCATGGCGGCGAAGCGCTGCGAAGCATCGCAACGCTGGGCATTGATCGAGGCCACGGCGACATCGAGGTCGCGCAGCACCGCCTGCTGGTTGGCCCGCGGCAAGGCATCGACCCAGGCCTTGATGCGCCGGGCATCGGTTGGAAAGCGGGTGGCCGGTGCATCGACATCCACCGGCAGCAGTTCGCGGAGCTGGCGATAGGCAGCGTTCATGGGCGTCCGGCGAAAGCGGTCATGGGCATAGTCTAGCGCTTCCGCCCGGAAACGCGCGTCTGCAGGGGCTTTGGCGACCCGTCGGCGGCGATCGGGCGGTTGTCCACCCCAAGCAGGACCGGCCATTACCCGCACGACGCCTGCTAAGCTTTCCGGCATGTCCGACCTGCTCGCCAGCCGCGAAGCGCCCACCCGTGTCCTCAGTCCCAGCCAGCTCAACACGTTGGCCCGCGACCTGCTGGAAGGCAGTTTCCCGGCGGTCTGGGTGGAGGGCGAAATCTCCAACCTCGCACGACCCGGCTCCGGGCATATCTACCTGACGCTGAAGGACGCCCGCGCCCAGCTGCGTTGCGCCATGTTCCGGCCGAAAAGCAGTTGGCTGCGCTTCCAGCCGGCCAACGGCATGCAGGTGCTGGTGCGCGGCCGACTGAGCCTGTACGACGCACGCGGCGACTACCAGTTGATCCTCGACCACATGGAGGAAGCTGGCGACGGCGCCCTGCGTCGCGCCTTCGAGGAGCTGAAGCGTCGCCTCGACGCCGAAGGCCTGTTCGACGAGACGCGCAAGCAGGTGCTGCCGAAGTTGGTTCGGCGGCTCGGCATCCTGAGTTCACCGACGGGCGCGGCGATCCGCGACGTGCTCAGCGTGCTCTCGCGACGGTTCCCGTTGCTGGATGTGGAGCTGCTGCCGGTGCCAGTGCAAGGTGCGGAGGCACCCGCGAAGATCGCCGATATGCTGCGCCGCGCCGATGCCAGCGGCCGCTATGACGCGATCCTGATCACTCGCGGTGGCGGTTCGTTGGAAGACCTCGCCGCCTTCAACAACGAAGCGCTGGCCCGCGCGATCGCCGATTGCCGAACGCCGGTGGTCTCCGCCGTCGGCCACGAAGTCGACTTCAGCATCTGCGACTTCGTCGCCGACCTGCGCGCACCGACGCCGTCCGCTGCCGCCGAACTGCTGGTGCCGGATCGTCACGCGCTGGCCCAACGCCTCGACGCGCTGTCGATGCGACTGCAAAGACACGCCGGGCATCGACTGCAGTCGCTTCGTCTGCCGTTGTCACAGCTGCGACAACGCCTGCAGGCAGCCAGTCCGCAGCGAAGTCTGAAGCAGGGCGGCGAGCGTCTTCGTGACCTGCATCGACGACTGCAGGTACTGCGGCTGCGACCGCTTCGCGACGCACGGCTGCGCATCGACGGCCTGCATGCGCGACTGCTCCGCCAGCATCCCGCGAACGAGCTGCCCCAGCGTCGCCAGCACCTGCAACGCCTGCTGGACGACCTGCGCCGCCCGCTGCTGCAGCGCCTGCGCGGCCGGGCGGAACGTCTTTCCGGCCTTGCCCGCGCACTGAACGCCGTCAATCCGCTGGCCACGCTGGAACGCGGTTACGCGATCCTCGACCGCGAAAACGGCGGCGTGATCACCGACGCGCGCGAGGTGAAAGTCGACGAACGCCTTCGCGCACGCCTCGCTCACGGCGAACTGACGTTGCGCGTCGAAGCCACTGACGACGGCGACAACCATCGCTGAGAAATGCCCGTGCTGAAGCCTGCCTACCCCTACTACCTCGCCAACGAAGCCGTCTTCGCCAACGAGGAACTGGAAGTCACCGACAAATACAGCGGTAAGGTCGCCACCAAGGTCGCGCTGGCCGATGCAAAGGTGATCGACCAGGCCATCTCGGCGGCAGTTGCCTCAGAAGGCGCTTTGCGCGACTTCCGGCCGTACCAGCGCCAGGACGTGCTGATGCACTGCGTGTCGCGCTTCCGCGAGCGCTTCGACGAACTGGCGTTGGCGCTGTGCATCGAGGCCGGCAAGCCGATCAGGGACGCACGCGGCGAAGTGACGCGACTGATCGACACCTTTCGCGTCGGCGCCGAGGAAGCCGTGCGCATCGAAGGCCATATCCCGAATCTGGAAATCTCTGCGCGTGCCAAGGGCTATCGCGGCTTCACCAGGCGCGTACCAATTGGTCCCTGTTCGCTGATCAGCCCGTTCAACTTCCCGCTGAACCTCGCCGCGCACAAGGTGGCGCCGGCCATCGCCGCGGGTTGCCCGTGGGTGCTGAAACCGGCCAGCCGCACGCCGATTGGCGCGCTGATCATCGGCGAAGTGCTGGCCGAAACCGACCTCCCCAAAGGGTCATTTTCGGTGCTGCCCTGCCATCGCGAAGGCGCCGACCTGTTCACCACCGATGAGCGTTTCAAGCTGCTGAGCTTCACCGGCTCGCCGGCGGTAGGCTGGGATCTGAAGTCCCGCGCCGGCAAGAAGAAGGTCGTGCTGGAACTCGGCGGCAACGCGGCCTGCATCGTGGCAGCCGATCAGCGTGATCAACTCGACTACGTCGTCGAGCGTATCGTCTTCGGCGCCTTTTACCAGTCCGGCCAAAGCTGCATCGGCGTGCAGCGCATCCTGGTCCACGATGACATCTACGACGAGCTCAAGGCGAAGCTGGTCGCCGCCACCGAGAAACTGGTGATGGGCGATCCCAAACGCGAGGACACCTTCATCGGCCCGATGATTTCCGAAGGCGAAGCCAGGCGACTGCACGGCTGGATCGAGGATGCCATCGGTGCCGGTGCCGGGAAGCTTTGCGGTGGTCGACGTAATGGCGCAATGCTCGAAGCTACGCTGCTGGAAAACGTGCCGAAGGACTGCGACGTTGATCGCTTGGAAGCCTTCGGCCCGGTCGCCAACCTGTCGCGCTACAGTGATTTCGACGCCGCACTCGCCGAGGTCAACGACAGCCGCTACGGGCTGCAGGCCGGCGTGTTCACGCATGATATCCGCCAGGCCATGCGAGCCTGGGACGTGCTCGAAGTCGGCGGCGTGGTGATCAACGACGTACCGTCATGGCGCGTGGACAACATGCCTTACGGCGGTGTGAAGGACTCCGGGCTTGGACGCGAAGGCATCCGCTACGCGATTGCCGACATGACCGAGGAGCGGCTGCTGGTGGTTCGGGATTGAGGCGACCAATCCAGCTCCCACCGCAATCATCACGTTGGAAGAATATCGTTACCTAGGCACGAAATCGGAAGCATTTGCTACCTTTCCTCTGAGCATCTTTCGCCAAAGCACGGTTCGACACTCATCCGGTAATGATCGCCAGGTCAACAACTTTATCCCTGCTTGACGGTAGTCACCCGCCGCCTTTCTGGCCTCGTAGTTCTCCCGGAACGTCACTATGTGAACGTTCTCACAGCGAAGCACCGTCTGAATGAATTCCTGTCTGTCTCGCCGGCCATACTTGAGGTGCTATCCAACCAGTGCGGTTAGCGTCGTCTGGATTCGCTGATGATGCTCCAACCGCAGGGTGGCTTCCGGGTCTTCAGCAGCATGTTGCGACACCCTTCCAGAAAAGCGGCGAATGCGTCGGCTCAACCTTCCTGCAACGACATGGGTGTACCAAGCCCTGGCCATGCTCGGAGTGACGCTGGGCCGCTTCGCGAGCCACATGACTTCGTCATAAAGCGACGAGAGCTCTTTCTCAGTTTTTTCGTCGATGGTCGATGTCATGAGCCAACGATAGATGATTGAGGCCATCTAACGCCAAAAGGGATTGATGGCGCACATCCCTGTGCGCCACCCGCTTCGCGGGCGGACATGCGTCCGTCCAAATCGGCTTCCTGCCGATTTGTCGAACCCCAGCATGTCGCTTTGCGACTTGCTGGACTTCGGAGATATCCCTCCCTCTCCGCCAGATACGCAAAAGGCCACCCGCTTGGGTGGCCTTTTGCGTATCTGGCGGAGAGGGAGGGATTCGAACCCTCGATACGGGAGACCCGTATACCGGATTTCGAATCCGGCGCATTCGACCACTCTGCCACCTCTCCAGAAAACTGTGCATCCCGGCGAATTGTGGCGCTTCGCCGGCGCATGGATTCGTCACATCCTGTGACTCACCCGAGCTGCTTCGCACCTCGGGCCGCTTCGCGGTCGCGGTTTGTTCCTGACAAACCGTCGTCCACTCTGCCACTTCTCCGTGGAAACTTTTTCGCCGACCGGGGCCGGCACCTGCCCGCCGGGTCGAAGGCGGGGCAAGGGGGCGGCATAATACGGTTCCGGCCGCCGGCTGACAAGGCGGCCAGCCACCTTCAAGGACGAACCATGTCTGAAATTTCCGTACCCGTGTCCTTTGGCGAGCTGCTGGACAAGATCGCCATCCTGCAGATCAAGTCCGAGCGGATGACCGACGAAGCCAAGCTGGCCAACGTCCGTCGCGAGTTGGACGCGCTGATGGCCACCTGGGCCGCCTCGCCGGCGTCGAAAACCGACATCACCGAGTTGCGCGCCGCGCTCAAGGCGGTCAACGAGCGTCTCTGGGACATCGAGGACGACATCCGAATCAAGGAATCGCAGCGGGACTTCACCGAGGACTTCATTCAGCTGGCCCGCTCGGTCTACTTCGAGAACGACGAGCGCGCGCGGATCAAGAAGGACATCAACCTTGCGCTGGGCTCGACCTATGTCGAGGAGAAGTCCTACCAGGACTATCGCGGCGACGCGGCCTGACTGCAGACTGGCTACCGCAGCACCAACGAAAACGCCCCGCAATGCGGGGCGTTTTCGTACCTGTGCGGTTGACTGGAATCCGGTCGGCGCCGAATCAGGCAGCCTTCTTCGCCGCACGCTTGCGCGGAGCAGCCTTGCGCGTGCTGCGCTTGGCGGCGGGCTTGCGCTTGCGCGGAGCCGGCTTTTTGGTCTCGATGCCCACCTTGGCCAGCAGCGGCTGCAGACGGGTCTGCAGGTCGTTCCTTGCGCTTTCGGCGCGGCTGGTGATGGTGGTGATGATCGGCTCGACGCGATCGTTGATCTGCGTGAAGACCGGCTTGATGCGACCGGTGACGTCGACACGAACCTGCTTGGCGCGGGCTTCGATCTGGCCGCGCAGTTCGGTCACGCCGCTCTCGATGCGATCGCGGGTCTGGGCGCCTTCGGCAACCAGCGCGTCATAGGCGCGGATCGCCTGCTTGCGGGTCAGGGAGACGGCGCCAATGCCGGCGAGCACCAGCTCGCGGCCGCCGATTTCGGTCTTCTTGGTGGTATTGCGCTTGGCCATGATTCACCTCTTCAGTGGTTGTCAGGCCATCCTGGCCCGTGGGAGTCAGGACCAGTTTCGAGGTGATGTCTAGAACTTTCACACTAACGCGGGGCGTTTGTTCAGGTTTCGGTACCCACCAGATTGGCCTCGGCAATCTGGGTCACCCCACTCATCGCAACTCGTGTCCCAAATCAATGCTGGTGACCGGGCCAAGGTTCATACTCCGATACGTTGCATATGCCTGCAGACCAACCGTTCAGATGGCCTGTGACTTTCTGGGAGAAAATTCCGGAAACGTACGCATACCCGTCATCAGCGGAATAGGCGCCTAATCCCTCTACCCAAACGCTATTCCTGTTCACATCGTTGTCGGAATCCAGCTTGCTCAGATATAGAGCACTCAACTCAAACCCGGAGTTGTAGTAACCGATGACCGAAACAGGTTTCCCGTTGTACCTCTCGGGGTTGGCAAGCAGCTGCACCATCGACACATCAATCGGCTCAACGACAGCCCGCTTGCACTCCTCGTACCACGGATAGCTGACTACCTTCACCGAGCTAACGGAGACTATTTCAATGTCGCTGGAGCTAGCAGGACTGCCATCAGCCAGCGGAGTTCGCGTCGCACAACCCGCTAGGGCACCAAACGCCATCGGTACAACCCATGGAGCTAAGGAGAGTTTCATGTATCCCTCCTACCTCGCGTAATACGGCTTCTCACCACTGCTGTGATCCGTCGCGTCACGCACGCCGGTGATCTCGGGCAGCTTTTCGCACAGGGTTTTCTCGATACCGTTCTTCAGCGTTACATCAACCATGCCGCAGCCGTGGCAGCCGCCGCCGAAGCGCAGGATGGCAACGCCATCGTCGATGCCTTCCAGCGCGACGCGACCGCCGTGTGAGGCCAATTGCGGGTTGATCTCGGTGTCCAACAGCCATTGCAGGCGCTGCTCCAGCGGCGCTTCGTCAGTCGGTGCTTGCGGCTTGAGGCGCGGGGCGCGGATGGTGAGCTGGCCACCGGTGCGTGACTCGCTGTAGTCGATCTCGGCATCGGTGAGCGCGTCGATGCTGGCGGCTTCGATGAACAGGGTGAAGCCGTTGCAGTCGAGACCAAGCTCGTCGCCGGCCAGGTCCTCCTGCTCGCAGAACTCGAGCTGGCAGTCGGCATTGGCCGTGCCCGGATTGACCGCACGCATGCGGATGCCGGCGACATCGCCGCCCTGTCCTTCGATCAGCTTGAGGAAGTAGCGACGGGCGTCGTCGCTGAGGTTGATGGCCGCATCATCGACGGCTGGGAGTCGGGTGTTTTCCATACCGCCCATTGTATCGGCTGGTCCTTGACCGGGCGATGGCCTTGCTACAATTCCTGTTCATATTCGAAGCCCCGACGGAACCGCCATGTCCCTGCTCGACACCCTCGCCAACGATCACTGCCAACCGCGCCGCGGCTCCGAGCACCGGCTATCCGACGCGCGCCGCGATGAGGGCATGGCCGCGCTGGAGGGCTGGAAGCTGGAGGCCGACGGCAACGCCATGCACCGCCAGTTCGACTTCGACGACTACCACCGCACCATGGCCTTCGTGAACGCGCTGGCCTTCATCGCGCATCGCGAAGACCACCATCCGGACCTCGAAGTCCACTACAACCGCTGCGTGGTGCATTTCTCCACGCACGATGTCGGTGGCCTCAGCGAAAACGACCTGATCTGCGCGGCCAAGGCGCAACGCCTGTACGCGGACGCAAACCGCTGACCCTCCCTACGTGAGCACCGCCACTGCCGGCGGACGACGAACGTCCTCATTCGTCATCCTCGCTGCCATCTGCCTGGTCGGCATGGCGAGCCTTTGGCTGGCCGGTCGCTTCGTGCATGCGCTGCTGTTCGAGCAGGCCGACGAACGCGTCGCGATCTGGGCGTCAGGCGCGACGCCGTTCGATGTGGACTTCGGTAGCAGTGAGGCCGTCATCCTTGAGGGCAGCGAAGGTGTTCACCGCAGCGCATTTGGATCGGAAGGGCTCGCGCTGCAATCGAGCGGCGAGCCAATTGCGCTGGCATTGAGGCTGCCCCGCGGCGGCCTCATGCAGTCGCGACTTGTGTCGGTGTCGTTGTCCAGCGAGGCATCCGAGCCCGTGAGCTGGCAGCTGATCGGCTTTTCCCCCCTTGCGCAGCAAATGGGCACCATCGCCAGCGGCAGTCTGGATACCGACAGCCACTCGTCGTCCGAACTGCATGAGCCCGACTGGTCCGTTATGGCGCTGCAGCTCCGGCTTGAAGCCCCTGCTGGCACGAGCATCCGGCTGAAAAGCCTTCGCTTTTCTCCCGACTTCGTCACCAATCCGGAACTGCGTTGCTACTACGGTCGCGAGCCCTACGGCTGGGCTGGATGCAGCTCCGGCAACGTGAGGCTCGTGGATTATCCAGAGGACTCGCTTGGGGAAACGCTGTCACGAAACGACAACAGCCATGAATTGTTTCCCGGTGCAGCGATAGAACCCGCGGAATCAGGCAACGACGCGGCAAACGCCGCGACAGGCGCAATGCGTGGTTGGCTACGTGCGGCTCGAAGCGACACAGGCCTGACGCTGATCTACGGCGCCATCGTCCTGTTCAGCCTGTTGGCCGTGGTGATCTGCCGAAGAGGAATGGCGACATCCCGCAACTTTGGCACGGCTTCGCTGCTGTTGCTGTTGGGAGCGATGCTGCTGCCCGCAGGCGGGTTGCCGGATGACACGTTCCGCCCCGGGCTTCTCGCGGTTTTCGGGGGCTGGCTGCTGGCTGCCATCTGGCTGGGCTCACGCAGCACTTCACTGGACTGGCTGGGTAACGCGGCAGCATGGCGAGCCGCGGCATTGCTGACGTTCGCTGGCTTCTGCCTGCTGGTGCTGCTTTCCAGCGGACACAGACAGCCCCCGGAACTCAACGCCGCGCTGCGCTACCTGCCCTGGGTGGCGCTGCAACAATGGCTGCTGCAACGCCTGATCCGCCCGATGGCGGAATCGTGGACGAATGATCGCGTCGTGGCGATTTCCGGAAGTGCACTTTGCTTCGGGCTGCTGCACTTCCCCAACCCGGCGCTGATGCTGTTCAGCGCGCTGGGCGCAGCCGGATGGTGCTGGCTGGCGCAACGCCATCGCACGCTACTGCCGCTGATCTTGTCGCACTGGTTTCTTGGGCTGGCGGCGCTGACGTTCCTGTCACCAACCCTGCTTCGCAATGCGGAGATTGGCAGCCGGTTTTTGATGCCGCGTTGACCAAGCCTGGCTGCCGCATGGACTTGGCCTGTCGGTTCCGCCGCTTCGCGGCTTGAACCGACCTACATCAGGCCATTCACTAGTCGTAGGTCGGCTCAAGCGCCGAAGGCGTGGAGCCGACAAGCGTGATAGCTGCGTCAGCCGAGACGGTTCAGCGCGTCGTTCAGATCATCCGGCAGCGGCGCATTCAGCAGGTACGGCCGGCGGCCTTCGTCGAGAGCAAACTCCAGCGACGCCGCGTGCAGGAACAGGCGCTTGACGCCGGCCTTCTCGCGCAGTCGGCGATTGGCTTCGCGATCACCGTACTTGTCGTCGCCTGCCACCGGATGACCCAAATGCGCGGCGTGGACACGGATCTGATGCGTGCGCCCGGTATCAATGCGAACTTCGACGTAGCTGTGACCTCCGCGCCGTTCCAGCACCTTGAAGTGGCTGACCGAATCCTTGCCGTCGTCGCCGACCCGCACCATGCGTTCGCCGCCCTGCTTGCCACGTTCCAGCGGTAGGTCGACGGTGAAGCTGTCGCCCTTGAGGCGTCCGACCAGCAGCGCCAGGTACTGCTTGGTGATGCCACCGTCGCGCATCAGCCCCTGCAGCTGCAGCAGTGCGATGCGTTTCTTGGCGACCAGCAGCAGGCCGGAAGTGTCGCGATCCAGTCGATGCACCAGCTCAAGCGAGGCATTCGGACGCGCCGCGCGGATCAGTTCGATGGCGCCGAAGCGCACGCCGCTGCCACCGTGGGCAGCGATGCCGGATGGCTTGCCCAGCGCCAGCAGCCAGTCGTCCTCGAAGACAATCGCTTTCTCGATGGCGGCGACCTGTTTCGGCGACGGGCCGGGCGCGTCGTCTCGCGATTCCGTGAGACGCACCGGCGGGATACGCACGCTGTCGCCCGCCGACAGGCGCTGGTCGGCCTTGGCGCGACCACCGTTCACGCGCACCTGGCCGGTACGCAATATGCGGTAAATCAATGACCTGGGCGCACCTTTCAACTGCCCCAGCAGGAAGTTGTCCAGACGCTGGCCGGCGCGTTCGTCATCGATCTGGACGACCCGTACGCCGCCGCCCGTCGCCCCGTTGGTATTGTTTGCCGTCATGGCGCTCCGATTGATACAATGCCGCCCGCGTGAAGACGTCCTAATTTTGCTGCCCGCTCAAATACTTGGCGCGGACAGCGCAGTTCCCGTCGAAACCGCGCCCGCCCACTCGCCGCCAACAGCGGCCAGCATGGTAGCGGGTTGAGCGGCTGTCTGCGTGGAGCGACGAGCGATCGCACGGTGCCGTCGGTGAATTTATCCGACGCGCCGGCACGAGGCCGGGCCCTCGCCTTCGGGCGGCTACCGGCATGATTTTGACTTAGCGCTCCCGCGGGCAACGCCCACGGTTCTCGTAGCGCTGGACTGTTTGCCAAGCTGCGGCAGCGAATGCCGCAGCCTCGAAAACACCGGCGTTCCTCGCGGTAGAGCGCGTGAGGAATGACAATGAAGCGCATCCTGATCAACGCAACCCAGCAGGAAGAGTTGCGTGTCGCCATCGTTGATGGCCAGACGCTGTACGACATCGATATCGAACAGCCGTCCCGCGAACAGAAGAAATCGAACATCTACAAGGGCCGGATCATCCGCATCGAGCCCTCGCTGGAAGCCGCCTTCGTCGAGTACGGCGGTGAAAAGCACGGCTTCCTGCCGCTGAAGGAAATCTCACGCGACTATTTCCGCGATGGTGTCGACCCGAACAAGGGCACCATCAAGGAACTCCTGCGCGAAGGCCAGGAAGTGGTCGTGCAGGTGGACAAGGAAGAGCGCGGCAACAAGGGCGCCGCCCTCACCACCTACATCTCGCTGGCCGGCCGCTACATGGTGCTGATGCCGAACAGCCCGCGCGCCGGTGGCGTCTCGCGCCGCATCGAAGGCGACGACCGCGCCGCGCTGAAGGAAGCCATGGACGTCCTGGATATCCCGGACGGCATGGGCATCATCATCCGCACTGCCGGCGTTGGCCGCGATGCCGAAGAGCTGCAGTGGGACCTCGACTACCTGCTGCAGATCTGGCGTGCCATCACCGACGCTGCGCTGAGCAAGCCGTCGCCGTTCCTGATCTACCAGGAATCACGCCTGGTGATCCGCGCCCTGCGCGACTACCTGCGCAACGACATCGGCGAGATTCTTGTGGACAGCGAGGAGATGTACCAGGAAGCCGCGGACTTCATGCAGCAGGTGATGCCGAACCAGCTGCGCAAGCTCAAGCACTACCGTGACACCACGCCGCTGTTCAACCGCTTCCAGATCGAATCGCAGATCGAAAACGCCTACGAGCGCGAAGTGCGCCTGCCCTCGGGCGGCTCGATCGTGGTCGACAACACCGAGGCGCTGACCGCGGTCGACGTCAACTCGGCGCGCGCCACCAAGGGCGGTGACATCGAGGAAACGGCGTTCAACACCAACCTCGAAGCGGCCGACGAAGTCGCCCGTCAATTGCGCCTGCGTGATCTTGGCGGCCTGGTGGTCATCGACTTCATCGACATGAACAGCAATCGCCACCAGCGCGAGGTGGAAGATCGCCTGCGCCAGGCGCTGAAGCATGACCGTGCGCGCGTGCAGATCGGCAAGATCTCGCGCTTCGGCCTGATGGAAATGTCGCGCCAGCGTCTGCGCCCGAGCCTGGGCGAATCCAGCCAGGACGTCTGCCCGCGCTGCGAAGGCCACGGCCGCATCCGCAGCGTCGAGTCGCTGGCGCTGTCGATCCTGCGCCTCGCCGAAGAAGAGGCGATGAAGGACAACACCGCACAGGTGCTGGTGCAGGCGCCAGCCGATATCGCCAACTACCTGCACAACGAGAAGCGCCGCTCGCTGTCCGACATGGAGCGTCGCCACGATGCGCCGATCGTGATCGTCGGCGACGACGGCATCGAAACCCCGCATTTCAACGTGCTGCGCCTGAAGGAAGCCGACCTGGTCGAAGATGCCGGCAAGCCGAGCTACAAGCGCAAGTCGCAGAAGAAGATCGACACCATTGCGCTCAGCAAGAACAACCTCAACGTCGCGCCGAAGGCCGCGGTAACCGCTATCAAACCAGTCAATCCGCGCCCGATCACCGCCGAGACCGAAGTCGTGGCGGCGCCGGTGGCCAAGCCCGGCTTCTTCACGCGACTCTGGGCCAGCCTGTTCGGCAGCGGCAGTGAAGCCCGCAGCGTCGAATCCACCAAGAAGCCGGTGAAGTCGGACGACGACAGCGGCAGCAAGCGCTCGCGTCGTGGCCGTGGCGGCCGCGACCAGGACGCTGATTCGGGTCGTGGCGGCAACAAGCGCCGTGGTCGCGAGAACCGCGAGGAGCGCCGCAGCCGTGGCAAGGGCAGCGATGACGAGGCTTCGTCCGGCAACAACCGCAAGGGTCGCGGTGGCCGTGACGACAACGCCACGAAGGATGGCGGCAGCAAGAGCGATCGTCGCGACCAGAAGCGCGACGACAAGCCGCAGAAGGACGCTGCCCGCGACGAACGCCGGAAGAGCGACGCGACACCGGGCGCTGACAGTGCCGGTGACGGCCGTCGCGGCGGCAACAAGCGTGGCGACAACGCACGTGGCGGGGACAAGCCGCGTGATGAGCGTCCATCCGCTGCCGCACCGGCGGAAGAAGCCAAGGCCGCCGATGCGGACGCCAACCAGCAGGTCAAGACCAATGCTGACGGCCAGCCGAAGCCAGACGTCTCCGCCGATGGCGAAGAGAAGAAGTCCGGCAGCAAGCGCCGGCGTGGTCGTCGCGGTGGCCGTCGCCGCCGAGGCCGTGATCGCGAGGACGGCGTCGCCACTGACGGCAAGGCGCTGGACTTCGACGACGAGGAGCCGATCAAGGGCGAAGGCCGCCAGGGCGAAGCGCGTCAGAAGCAGGCATCGAACGACGGCAAGCGCGCTGATGGCGAAACGTCTGATGCGAAGCCGGAAACCGCCAAGGACAAGCCCGCCAGGACCGATACCGGCAGCGATGCAACCAAGCCGGTGACGCCGGTTCCGGCAGCCGCGCCGGTTTCGACGCCGAACGCCGGATCAAGCGAGGCAGGCAAGGCCACGCCGGAAGCACCGAAGGACGACAGGCCGAGCCAGCCGTCCGCGCCGAGTGAGGGCAAGCCGGCTGCCGAGGTGAAGTCCACCAGCACCGATTCCGTACCGGCATCGACCGACAAGCCTGCAGTGACGTCGAGCGGCGATGCCAAGCCGGCGGCTGGTGACGCTGACAAGCCGGCGCCGAGCGTCAGCCGCCCGGTTCCCGCGCGCCTTAGCGAAGGCAAGCCGGAAACCGCAGCGACTGAGAAGCCGGCCATGCCTGCAGCGCCGACGCCGAGCCCAGCGGCGGCTGCCACACCCAGCAACAGCGAAGCGCCAAAGGTCGACGCCAAGCCGACCAGCAGCGATACCGCAAAGGCAGTCGAAGCGCCGAAGCCGGCGGCCCAGCAGCCGGCTTCGGATCGTCCGGCAACCGCGGCCCCAGCCGCAACGGCCGCGCCGGCGACAACCACGCCAGCCGCAGCGACCACAGTCACGACGCCAGTGAGCAAGCCGGTCGCTTCCGAACCCGTTGCTCCCAAGCCGACTCCGGCGCCGGCAGCAACGGCTGCGGAGACCAAGCCTGCCGCACCGGCAACGCCTGTTGCCGAGGCCAAGCCGACCGCTCCGACACCAACGGAAGCCAAGTCGGCAGCCGCGCCGGCTCGCAAGCCCTGGGAACATGCCGTAACGCCGACGCCGGCCAGCGAGCCAACCGTCAGCGCCAGCAGCGCCGCGCCGAAGGCAGAACCGAAGCCTGCGTCGGTTCCCCCTGCGTCCATTGCAGAAGCTCCGAAGCCGGCTGCACCGTCGGTCCCGGTCGGCACCACGGCCCAGCTGTTTGGCGATAACCCGACGCCGACGACACCAAAGCCCGAAGCGCCCAGGCCATCGGCACAAGAGGGGTCGGACAACGACAGCAAGCGCGAAGAGCGCAGCGACAGCTAATCGCCGGCATCAAGCGTTGGAACCAAAAGGGCGCCGCATCATGCGGTGCCTTTCTGTTTGGTGGTTCCTGGATTCACCACTGCGGCCAGCACCGTATCGCGCGGATGTTGCTGTCGCCAGCCGTGGGCAGCGGCGTTCAGTTTCGTCGGTTTCCGGCGGCCTTCCTATGGTGACGGACAGTCGACCTCAAGTTCGACCGTCTATCCCGGGACCCGCTGTATCAGGCAGGCGTCGAACGTTCTCGTCTGCCCCTGTAGGTCGACCACCGGAACCGGTCGCCCCGACTACCCTTCGATACAGATACAGGCCCGATACCTTGAACGAAGGGCTACTGCACGCCGGGAAAGCTGTCGACGTAGCGGATGGTGAAGTCCGGGAACGAATCGACGAACTGGATCTTGTAGTCGGGAAACGATTCCACCATCTGCCAGCGCCCCGGCTTGTCCGGAAAACTCTCGACCACCTGCACATGCAGATCGGCAAAGCTGTCCACCACCTTCACCCGATAGTCGGGAAACGAGGTCACGACCTGGATGCGGCCGTGGATAGCAGCGAGGTTTGGCTTGTCGCCAGCGAGTCCAAGCTGTGAATAGGCCATAAGCAGGAGAACCACCGCGCGAACGCGAACAGATGCGATCAAGCGCATGGTCGACTTTCCAGTAGCCATCTGCCCTCCAAAGAACGCTCGGTCGCGCTCAACCAGCTTCCAGTTCCTTCAACGCGCTGGCAGCCGTGAAGAACGACCCAAACACCACGATCCGATCGCCACGCTGCGCCTGCTGCCGGGCCTGCGTCAGGGCTTCATTGACGGTGGCGTGGCGGCTGCTGAGGGTTCGGGACAGCAGACCGGCGACCTGGCCCCACATGTCCTCGACGCTGATGCCGCGCGATGACTGGTCGGTAAGGCCGGCGAGCCGCCAGACATCGACGCAGGTCAGCAGCGGCCCGATCAGGTTGGGGATGTCCTTGTCGCCGAGTGCGGCGAACACGGCCTGGGTGCTACCGGCGGCGCGGTTGCGGATCAGCCATTGCGACAGTTCGCGCGCGGCTTGCGGATTGTGGGCGACGTCGATGATCCACTCCACGCCGTTATCGTCGACGATGCGCTGCAGCCGCGCCGGCAAGCGTGAACTCGACACGCCATCGCGGATGGCGTCGTCGCTCGGAAAGCCATCGACTTCCAGCGCACGCAGCGCGGTGATCGCCGCCGCTGCATTGCCGAGCTGCGCGGTGGTGGCCGGCATCGGCACGGGAAGATCGAGATGCTGACCACCGGCGCTGTAACGCCACTTGCCGCCGAAACCCATGGTCGCGCTGAAATCCTTGCCGACACGCTGTAGCTTGGCGCCGATCTGGTCGGCCAGTTTCAGCAGGCTTTCCGGCGGGTCGAGCTCCGCCAGTATCAGCGGTCGGATGCGGCGCATGATGCCGCCCTTCTCCACGCCGATGGCGTCGCGGTCGTTGCCGAGGTATTCCATGTGGTCCAGCGCCACCGTGGTGATGACCGCAACATCGGCGTCGATCAGGTTCACCGCGTCCAACCGGCCGCCGAGACCGACTTCCAACACGGCGAGGTCAAGATCGGCATCGGCAAACAGCAGCAGCGCGGCCAGCGTGGCGTACTCGAAATAGGTCAGCGTGATATCGCCACGCGCCGCTTCGATGCGCTCGAAGGCGGCGACCAGCGAGGCATCCTCGACTTCGCGGCCATCGATGCGCACGCGCTCGTTGTAGCGCTGCAGGTGCGGCGAGGTGTAGAGGCCGACGCGCCAGCCGCTGGCGCGGGCGATGGCGTCGATCATCGCCGCCGTCGAGCCCTTGCCGTTGGTGCCGGCAACGCTGATCACGCGTTTGGCGGGCTTGATCGGCCCGAGCTTCGCCGCCACCGCGCGCAGGCGGTCCAGCCCCAGCTCCATGTCGGTTGGATGGACGCGCTGCTGATACGCCAACCATTCCTGAAGATTCATCCCGCCCCCTGTCGTCATGCGGACGCTACGTCAGTAAAAGCGGACGCAGCAGGTGCTTTCGATCATGCGGGCCAGTTTCCAGCCTTGCGCCCGTTCGTGCAATGCGGGCGGCGCGAAACGCAGGCACAGCCACTACAATGGCCGCCGTGACCGATCCCCGCACGCCAAGCCAACCGACGCGCCCGCGTCGTGCCGTCGCCTTAATGGCCCTGCACGCCTTTCACGGCGGTCTGCGGCTGCCCGGCCGCAAGGCGCATGCGGGCGCGATCCGCCCCGGCCCGGCTGCCGAAGAACTGCTGCTGCCGCTGCAACAGCACGCTGGCGCATCGAATCGGCCGCTGGTGGCGGCCGGCGAGCGCGTTCGAGCCGGACAGGCACTGGCCACACCGGATGGGGAAGACGGCCGCCTCGGCGCCTGGCTGCATGCGCCCTGCGATGCCGAAGTCATGGCCATCGAGGAGCGCGAGCTACCATCGAATCCGGCGCTGCGCGGCCCAACGCTGCGGCTGCGGCGACTATCGGACAGTGACACCGCCGCTGCGCTGGAGCCGATCGCCGACTGGCGCGAGCAGCCGCCCGCCGTGTTGCTGCAACGACTGGCCGAAGCCGGTGTGGCCGGCCTCGGCGGCGCCGTGTTTCCCAGCGCCGACAAGCTCTCGGTGCCGCGACAAACGCTGATCGTCAACGGCGCGGAATGCGAGCCCTACATCGCCTGCGACGATGCGCTGCTGCGCGAGCGCGCGGGCCGCGTGGTCTGCGGTGCATTGCTCTTGGCGCATATCGCTGGCGCGGAACGGATCGTGCTGGCGGTCGAGGACGACATGCACGACGCGCTGGCCGCTGCCGCGACCGCCATCGCCAACCACGGCGAAGGCCGTGTCGAGCTGCGCAGCGTGCCGACCATCTACCCGGAAGGCGGCGAGCGCCAACTGATCGAAACCCTGATCGGCAAGCAGGTGCCGCGCGGTGGCCTGCCGCGCGATATCGGCGTAATCGTGCAGAACGTCGGCACCGCGGCGGCGGCATGGAGTGCCGTGGTCGAAGGCCGTCCGCTCACCACTCGACTGGTCAGCGTCGCCGGTGAAGGCGTTCGCGAACCCGGAACCTACGAGGTCGATATCGGTACGCCGGTGTCGGCGCTGGTCGCCGTGGCCGGCGGCTACACCGACAAGGCCGTTCGGCTGATCGTTGGCGGCCCGATGATGGGCCAGGCCTTGCCCAACGATGCCTTCCCGATCACCAAGGCCAGCAACTGCGTGCTGCTGCCGTCACTGACCGAGCTGGGTGAACGCCGTCCGGAAATGCCCTGCATCCGCTGCGGTGAATGCGCGCGGGTGTGCCCGGCCAGCCTGTTACCGCAACAGTTGTTGGCTTTCGGCCGTGGCGAACAGTGGGAGCGACTGGTGGACCACGGCGCGATGGACTGCATCGAATGCGGCTGCTGCGACCTGGTCTGTCCCAGCGCGATTCCGTTGGCCGAGCATTTCCGCTGGAGCAAGTCGATGCTGCGCCAGCGCCAGCGTGACGCCGGCAAGGCCGAAGCGGCGAAGGCACGGTTCGATGCACGCGAGTTGCGCATGGAACAGGAAAAGGCGGAACGCGCCGCGCGCCGCCAACGTGCCGCCGCGCCCGATGCGGTCGCTGCTGCCCTCGCTCGCGCGAAAGCCAAGGTCAGCGCGAAAGCCGACAGCAACGAAGCGCAGAACACCGCCGCCACGGACGACGGCGCATGAAGCAATTCGACACCGCCACCGCGCCCCACCTCAGTCCGCCGCGCGGCGTGCAGCGGGTGATGCTGCTGGTGCTGCTGGCGCTGCTGCCCGGCATCGTCGCGCAACTGTGGTTCTTCGGCATCGGCGTCGCCGTGCAGATCGTCATCGCGACGATCTTCGCGCTGGGCATCGAGGCAGTGATGCTGCGCCTGCGCGGCAAGCCATTGAAGCCCTTCCTCGGCGACTTGAGCGTGGTCGTCACCGCCGTGCTGTTCGCGCTGTGCATTCCGCCGCTGGCGCCGTGGTGGGTGTCGCTGATCGCCATGCTGGCCGCCGTCGCGCTGGCCAAGCACCTCTACGGCGGCCTCGGCCACAACCTGTTCAACCCGGCGATGGTCGGCTTCGCCGTGGTGCTGGTGGCGTTCCCGTTCGAGCTCTCGCAATGGCTGCCGCCGCGCGGCTTGTCGCAGACCGGCCTTTCGATCAGCGACAGCCTCTACACCATCTTCGTCGGCCCACTTCCGCCCGCGCAAAGTTGGGACACGATTGCCCAGGCCACGCCGCTGGACGTGATCCGCCACCAGTCCTCCGCCATGCTGACGCTGGACGAAATCCGCAGCGATCCGCTGTTCGGCGACTTCGGTGGTCGCGGCTGGGAATGGATCGCCAACTTCTATGCGCTGGGCGGTCTGTTCCTTTTATGGAAGCGCGTGATCCACTGGCAGGTGCCGGTGGCCACCTTGGGTTCCGTCGTGCTGCTGACGCTGCCGTTCTGGCTGGCCGAACCGGACGTCAACCCGTTCCCGCTGCAGCATGTATTTTCCGGCGCGCTGGTGCTGGCTGCCTTCTTCATCGCCACCGATCCGGTCAGCGGCTGCACCACGCCGCGCGGGCGCCTGATCTTCGGGATCGGCGTCGGCGTGATTACCCTGGCGATCCGCCGCTGGGGCAGCTATCCGGACGGCGTCGCCTTCGCCGTGCTGCTGATGAACGCGGCAGCGCCCTGGATCGACCTGCACACGCGACCGCGCATCTACGGCGAAGGTCGCCGCCCTGACGGTGACGCGCCATGAGCACCGCCCGCAACATCGGACGTGCCGCGCTCACGCTGGCCGCCGTCGGGCTGCTCGCGGTTGCCTTGCTCGCCGTCATCCACCTGCTGACTCGCGAACCGATCCATCAGGCTGAACTCAAGGCCGAACGTGATGCGCTGTCGGTGGTGCTGCCTACCGAGCGCTACGACAACGAACCGCTGGATGACGTGGTGCAGGTCGTCGCACCGCTGTGGCTGGGCAGCGACGAGCCGCTCACCGTGCTGCGCGCACGACGCGACAATCAACCCAGCGCACTGGTGCTGCACGCCATCGCACCGGACGGCTATTCCGGCCCGATCCGTCTGCTGATCGCCGTCAACACCGATGGCAGCGTCAGCGGCGTCCGCGTCACGCGCCACGCGGAAACACCGGGCCTCGGCGACAAGATCGAAGCCGCGAAACACCCGTGGATTGATGGTTTCGCGGGACGCTCGCTGGGTAATCCGCCGACCTCGCGCTGGAAGGTGCGCAAGGACCGCGGCGATTTCGATCAGTTCGCCGGCGCCACCATCACGCCACGTGCGGTGGTCGCCGCCGTGCGACGGACGCTGCAGTTTGTTGCCGAGCACGGTGATGCGCTGCATGCAGCAAAGGCTGGTGAAACTTTGCGGTTTTTGGATGGGCCGGAGGCGGGTGACGTCGCGCGTTGATGCGTTTCAGCGTGCCGATTGACCCGCAGCAACTGCGCCGTTGTTCCCAAGCATTGGAGCCAGAGCTTTCGGCATCCGCTTCGCGGCTGCCGAGTTCATTTTCTTTGCTTGTCCAAAGAAAACGGAACCTAAAGAAAAGCCGAACACGGCTACCGCCGTGTGAGACCGCGCTCCCGCCTGCTTCGCAGGTTCGTGAGCCAGAGCCGGGGTCGAGCGCGGTTACCACCGCGCGAGGATGAGCCAGGGACGGCGAATGGGTGACGTACCATGGATGGTTTCTGGCAATGCGATCCGACGAAGCGGGGACGAAAACGCGCGCACGTCCTGTGTGCACCCCTTCGGGCCTGATCGTCTCCGCCACACCGCTTCCGAGGGACCCGAGTAGCAAAGGCAAGAGCACCCCATCCCAACCTTCCCCTGCAAGCAAGGGAAGGAGAAAGCTGCAGCATTTTGCTCCCTCTCCCGCTGGCGGGAGAGGGCTGGGGTGAGGGTGGCGCTCTTGATTTTCCTTCCCGTGGAAGCGCCGAGTAGCGCAGGAAACCGGCTGGGCGCGCCTGTTTGAGGCCATGGATGGCCGAGTTCGCGCCGGCCGCCGGGTTCCGAGCAACGCAGGGAACATCGACGGCTTCATCGTCGATGCGCGGACTTCGGCCTCACGCGACGGTAGTCGCGCTCGACTTCTCTTTGGTTACTGTTCTCTTGGACAAGCAAGAGAAAGTAACTCGCTGGCCCGAAGGGACAGTGAAAGCTCTTGATCCAAGAACTCGAGCAACAAAGCCTCCATTCTCGCCCCTGCGGGAAAACTCACTCCGGCATCGCCAGATGCTCCGCCGTCAACGCCGGCAACTTGCCGTCAACCAGCCCCCGCGGTTTCGCGGCGATCTCCGCATCCGCCGGCAGCGGCGTGCCATCAGCAATATGCACCCACATCGCGTCCAGTGCGCGATAGGCGTAGGGCATCAGCGGCACGTACTGGGCGCCGAACACCGGCAGGCCGAGGAAGGCGTCGAAATGCTGGGCGTGATCGATACGCCAGTAATTCACGTCGCGGCCGGCGCGCTTGGACCAAGCCACATACGGCTTGGCCGAAAACGCTTCGGGAATCAGCCCGTCCACGGCACCGTGGACAACGAACACCGGCAATCCTTCACGCGGCAGGCTGGCGCGGCTCGCATCGACGCTCTGGCGCAAGGTGGTGCCGATGGCGGCATCGTCGGTCCAAAGCGCACGAAGACACTGCAGGCCGGCAAAATGCGGATCAGCGGACGCCGCATCGGCCAGGCCGTCGACGATCTGCACGCCGGCGCCGGGCGGAATGCCGGAGCCATCCGACCACCAGGCGGCGCGCGTCGACGCATCCGCTGCCATCGGCTGACCTTCGCCATCCAGCGCCGAGAACCGATAGCCGCAGGGCATGTCCGCTTGGCCAGTTCGTGCGTAGCTGGATGCATAGGTGACGCCCACCGCGCGCCACAGATCGAACTGCACGCTCATCGCCGCCACGCGGAGCACGTCGTCGGTCCAGCCGGTCGCATTCAATCTTGCGTGGGCGACGGCCGGCGCTTCAGCCGTATCACCGATCAAACCGGCAGCTTTCAATGATTCGCAACGCGCCTGCCAGGCGGGCGGCGCCACGGCACCGGGCCAGAGACTGGAAAATCGCGGATCAAGCAGCGCGCAGGGCATGAGCAAAGCGGCTTCCGTGACGTAGTCATACAGCGGTCGACCGCCCTCGCCGCTCCAGATGTTCGGTGAGATGGCGACCACGCCGTCGAGCCAGTCTCCATCGATCTCGGCGGCACGCAACACCGAGCCACCACCGTTCGACACGCCCACAGCGATCACCCGCGTGTTCTCGAAGGTGAATGGTGCGAGCTCCGGATGCGCCAGCTCCAGCGCTTCCAGCGCGAACTCTGCGGCGGACTTCACATGGCGTCCCCAATCGGCTTCCGGGTTGTCGCCGGAATGTGCGTGCTGCACGGCAATGTTGGTGGATTCCCCATCGGACTTCGGCGGCTCGAAGGCCAGTGCACCATCGCCGCGCACGTGACGACTGCCGTCCAACGCCACGCCGCTGTCGCTGGCGACATCGAAGTAGTCGGTGCCCGCGCCCTTGTCGGTGTAGGCCACCGCGCAGCCGCGCGGCAGGCCCCAGCCGCCGGACAAGGCAATCGCACCGTAAATGCCGCGCGAACCGCTGGACGCCGACACCACCACGCAGCGTTTGGTCACATCGAAGTTGTCCGGCACTTGCAGCATCACGCGATGCGGCTGCTTCGCATTCGGCAGACGCTTCAGCGCCTGGTACTCGCGACCCGGCACCGGTGCGAGCGAGCCATAGAACTCGCCAAAACCACCGCCGGGTGCGAGGTCGGCAATGCCGCGCCAATTGGCCCAGATTGCGCGACGCCGGCGCTCCTCGCGAGTCGGGTTTTCAACATCCACGAACGGCGGCGGCACCACGGCGCGAAGCCCGACCTCACCCAGCCCAGCGGTAAGCAGATCGTCGCCATCGCGATAGGTCTTGAGGTCGATGCCCGCCATGGTGTTCCCCGAATCGTGTCGCGTTGCGGAAGAGCCGGCACAAGCCGACAGCAGCAGGGACAACGGCAGCACCAGCATTGCCGCGCGCGCGAATTTCAAGGTGGGTTTGATTTTCATGCCGCCAGCCTACCAACCGCCCCGCAGCCCCGCATCGTACCTTGGTACACGCGGCCCGCCGTGCGACAAATGCTATCGTTTGCGGCATCGCAGCATTTCCCGGATGTCGGAGCCCTTTCCCATGACTGATCGCTTTCTCGACGGCCGCACCGCGCTGGTCACCGGCAGCACCTCCGGCATCGGCCTGGCCATTGCCGAAGCGCTGGGCCGCCACGGCGCAAAGGTCGGCATCAATGGCCTCGGCACGCCCGAGCAGATCGACGCCGCCGTCCAGCAGTGCCGCGACGCCGGTGCGCCGGACGTGCGCTACTTCGACGCCAACCTGATCGACCCGAAGGCCATCGACGCCATGCTCGCCGAAGCCGCCGATTGGTCGCCGGTCGACGTGCTGGTCAACAGCGCCGGCATCCAACGCACCGCGCCCATCGAAGGCCAGAGCGACAACTGGGACGCGGTGATCGCCATCAACCTGTCGGCCGCCTTCCACTGCATGAGCGGCCTGCTGCCCGGCATGCGCGAGCGCGGCTTCGGTCGCGTGATCAACATCGCCTCGGTGCACGGCCTGGTGGCGTCGGTGGAAAAAGCGCCCTACGTCGCCAGTAAGTTCGGCATCGTCGGCCTCAGCAAAGTGGCCGCGCTGGAATACGCCAGCGCCGGCAGCCGCGATTCGGGCGGCGTCACCGTCAACTGCATCTGCCCGGGCTGGGTCGAAACACCGCTGATCGAATCGCAGATCCAGGCGCGCGCCGACCAGCACGGTGGCGACCGCGACGCCGGCATCGCCGACCTGCTCAGCGAGAAGCAGCCTAGCCGCCGTATGACCCTTCCTGAGGAGATCGCCGAACTCGCGCTGTGGCTGTGCCGCCGCGAAGCCCACAACCTCAACGGCGCCGCCATTCCGGTCGACGGCGGCTGGACCTCGCAATGAGATTTATCCCTTTCCTCGCTGGCCCTTTCACTCCCTCTCCCGGGAGCTGGGTGAGCAGGGGCGGTTGCGGGCCATGGCCCGCGCGCCGGCGAACGCCCGAGCCGTGCCGGTGAGGGCCGGGGCGCGAAGCGGGGCTGGGGTGAGGGTGGAAACAACCAAGCTCGCAACAGCGGTTATCCTCACGCCATGACCCGCCTGCTGATCGCCGACGACCACCCGCTGTACCGCACGGCGCTGGCGGAGGCGGTCCGCACGCTGCTGCCGGATGCCCGAATCGACGAGGCCGCCGACATGGCCGGCGTGCATCGCGCGCTGGAAACCGCGCCCGACACCGATCTCGTCCTGCTCGACCTGCACATGCCCGGCAGCCACGGCCTGGTCGGCCTCGCCTCGCTGCGCGCCAGCCACCCGGCCGTCGCCGTCGCCGTGGTCTCCGCCCACGAGGAACCGCAAACCATCCGCCGCGCGCTCGACTGCGGCGCCGCCGGCTACCTCACCAAGCGCGCCGACATGGCGGAACTGAAAGCCGGCCTGCGCGCCGTGCTCGACTGTGAATCCTGGGTGCCGCCCGACCTGCGCGACGCCGTCGCCCGCGCCGCACAGCCGGAACCGGGCGCCGAAGCCGACGACATCGCCGCCAAGTTGGCCAGCTTGAGCCCGCAGCAATTCCGCGTGCTCGAACGCGTCGCCGAAGGCCGCCTCAACAAGCAGATCGCCGACGAGCTCGGCATCCAGGAACGCACCGTGAAGGCGCACATGAGCGCCATCTTCGAAAAGCTCGGCGTCCGCAACCGCACCCAGGCCGGCGTCCTGCTCAGCACGCTCACGCTGACCGATCCGGCGCAGAGCGTCGAAGTCGAGTAGTCGTCATTGCCAAAGGGCGTATCCTGACGTCCGAACCATCGACGATTGGCAGCCGCCATAGCGATTCAACTTCACGACTACGATGTCGCGCTTCATCTCCACAGCCCGACAGAAATGGCCGCCTACCTCGAAGCGTCGATCATCAAAAGCGGCAATGACGACGCATTTGTTGCACAGGCAATCGGTGACATAGCCCGTGCCATGGGCATCACTTTCCACAACGACATCACAGGTGATTCATGAAGCGGATTCTGTTGGCTTTTGCCGTTGCCACCATGGCCAACGGCTCAATGGCAATGGATTGCAGTTCCGCACTCAAGGATGAGTTGATCCGTCGAAATGCAGTCGATCAGGCCGCCCGAAAGGCGCTAGCCACGGCGCCCAAGTCAAAGGAAGCACTTGATTCGGCATTACAAATCGACGCGGATAACACGGCCTTCATGCGGGCCATGCTTGAAAAATGCGGATGGCCGATGAAGTCGGTGGTTGGCGAAGACGCAGCCAAGGCTGCATGGCGACTCACACAGCACGCCGACATGGACCCTGAATATCAGGTATTGGCCGCTCGGCAGCTCAAGTCAGCCGTGCTCAGGGAGGAGGCAGAGCCCTGGGATTTGGCCGTCCTCATGGATAGAAACCGGCGACTCAATGACCTGCCCCAGACGTACGGCATGCAGTATTTTTCTGCGGTTGAAGGCGTCATCGAGTTCTACAGCATCGTCAGCCCGGCGCAGCTTGATAGCCGGCGCAAGGAGATCGGCCTGCCATCTTTTTTCTGCTGGACGTCCCAGATTTCCAAGATGAATGACGGTGCAGCCATCCGGTGGCCGAATGGCGTCCTGTTTCGCCCAGAGGATTGCAAGAGCGATTGATTCGAGCAGAGCTGGAAGAACGACATGTCCCTACACCGCATCTTCAAAACCCCGTTCGCGAAGGTCTATCCGATGTACGTCCAGAAGGCGGAGCGCAAGGGCCGCACGAAGGATGAAGTGGATGAGGTCATCCGCTGGTTGACCGGCTACAGCCAGGCGCAGCTGCAGCAGCAGATCGACGCCGACAACGACCTTGAGACCTTCTTCGCACTGGCGTCGATGAACCCGCGCAGCGAACTGATCAAGGGCGTGGTCTGCGGCATCCGCGTCGAAGACGTCGACGACCCGCTGATGCAGAAAATCCGCTACCTCGACAAACTCGTCGACGAACTCGCCAAGGGGAAGGCGATGGAAAAGATCCTGCGCTGATCCGGCCGGCAACCGGCGACCCGACGGCGCTGGCTGGGCGACGGCTGCATACCAGCCCTTGAAAGCCGGCGGGACGGCCGCATTCTGCACCCGGAAGCTCGCAAGTATCGGCAACTTGGACTAGCCTACGCAGCATCACGACGCCGCCGGCTCCCGGCTGGCGATCCACCGCTGGGAAACGTCGTTTCGCGCGGGTCCGCTGCGCAGGACGGCAGCTGCTCCGAACGGCAGCCGAAACGGCGGTAATTCCGTAGCCCGTCGCCGCCTGTCGCGAACCGACGCAACGTTTGCAGCACCCGTCTCGCCCGGCGCCTGGCGCTCCGAGGCGAACCATTTTTCTTGAGATGATCCGAACATGAACAGCAAGCCGAAAATCACCATCTCCTCGCTGGACGCCGAGCGTCTGGAAACCCTGCTGGATTCGCTGCCGCACGGGGCGTTTCCGGGCAAGTCGGACCTGCTGGCGGAGATCGACCGCGCCGATATCGTGGCCCCGCAGGAAATGCCGTCCACGGTGATCACCATGAACTCCAGGGTCCGCTTCAGCGTGGAATCCTCGACCGAGGACTTCACGCTGACGCTGGTGTATCCCAAGGACATGGACGGCAGCAGCGACCGGATCTCGATTCTCGCGCCGGTGGGCAGCGCACTGCTGGGGCTATCCGTGGGCAGCACCATCGAGTGGCCCAAGCCGGGCGGTGGCGTGCTGAACGTCCGCGTCGAGGAAGTGGTGTACCAGCCCGAGCGCGCCGGCGAATACCACCGCTGAACCCGCGCAGCGAGCTGGTCAAGGGCATGGTCCGCGACGGGCAGGCGCACCTCCGCAAAGCCTGCATCGACGACATCCCGGCCATGCACCGCGTTCGCGTGGCGGTGCGGGAGAATCGATTGTCATCTCCTGACCGCATCACGCCCACAGACTACGAGCAGGCGCTGGCCGACGGCAGCGGTTGGGTGGCGGAATCCGATGACGGCATCGTCGGTTTCGCCTTCGGCAATCGCGACGGCAACGTCTGGGCGCTGTTCGTCGATCCGGACCACGAAGGACAGGGCCACGGCTCCGCGCTTCACGATGTGCTGATCAACTGGTTGGAGGCAAATGCATCACGACCGATCTGGCTTTCCACCGAGTCCGGCACCCGTGCCGAGCGGTTCTACCGCCAGCATGGCTGGAATGACGCAGGCGTCCTGGACTCCGGCGAACGCCGATTCGAGTGGCCCCGCGCCCTGAACGACAGCGCGAGCGGTATCCGGATTCGTCCGCTTGTCCACGCTGACGCCGCAACACTGCTCCGAACCGTCCGCGGGTCCATGGAATCGCTCGCATACTGGTTTTCGTGGTGTTCGGCAGACTATTCGCTGGCGGACGCCGCGGCACGCATCGCGCATTGCATGAATGCAAGGGAGCAGGACCAGGAGTACGCATTCGCCATCGTCAGCAATGCCGACACGCAGTTGCTGGGCTGCGTCGGGCTGAGCGAGGTGAAACGCGCCGTTGACGGCACGGGTGGTTCCGCCAACCTCGGCTACTGGGTGGCCGAAACGCAGCGTGGCAAGGGCGTCGCCACCGCTGCAGCAAGGATGGCAGCACGCTTCGGCTTCGACGAACTCGGCCTGTCGCGCATCGAAATCGCCACCCTGCCCCACAATCACGGCAGCCAGCGCGTTGCGGAGAAGCTGGGAGCAAGCCATGAACCGGATTCGCGCCGTCTGATCGAATTCCAGGGCGACAGCGTGGCGTCCGTGGTCTTCGGCCTGACACCCGGGCGACTTCAGCGGCGCTAGACTGGAGCGGCGATTCCGCACCCGGAAATCCGGGCACGGCGCTACCGTCCGCCCTGCTGAAGTCCGGTCACTTGAGGAGACCCCCATGAAGCACGTCATCTCGGCGCTTTTCATCATCACCGGCCTGATCAACTTCGCCCCGATCACGGGCGTGCTCTCGGCCGACATCCTTGCCAGCGCCTATGGCATCGCAACACCCGAAGGTGACCTGCTGATCCTGCTGCGTCATCGTGCGCTGCTGTTCGGCATCGTTGGCGGGCTGCTGCTTGTTGCCGCGTTCCGACGCCCGCTTCGACCAGTCGCGACCATCGCCGGAATGATCAGCATGATCGGCTTCATCGCGCTGGTGCTGATGGACAGCGGGCACGGCGACAGGCTGCAGCGCATCATGTTGATCGATGTCGGCGCGGTGATCGCGCTCGCGCTGGCCGCCTTCCTCCACCCTCGCCAATCCGCGAGCCGCTGACGACATGGAAACGATCAACTTCGATGATTTCCTCAAGATCGAACTGCGCGTCGGCCGCGTGATCAGCGCAGAGGTGTTCGCTGAGGCACGTAAACCGGCCTACGTGTTGCAGGTCGACTTCGGCGATGAACTGGGCGTGCGCAAGTCCAGCGCGCAGATCACCGTGCACTACACGCCCGACGAACTGGTTGGCCGCCTGGTAGTGGCGGTAGTGAACTTCCCGAAGAAGCAGATCGGTCCGCTGATGTCGGAATGCCTGGTCACCGGCTTCCACGACGCCGACAGCAACGTGGCGTTGTGTGTCCCGGATCGCGACGTACCGTTAGGCACACGATTGCTATAGGGAGAACTCCATGCACGACGACCATCCTGCCCACCATCGCCGCAGGAGAAACGCGCGACTCCTGCTCCCCGCACTGAGTCTGGCTGCACTTGCCGGCTGTGGCAACATCGCCAAGTCATCAGCACCACCCGCGTTCGTTGAGCGCATGATCAAAGAGATCAAGGAGGAACCCGTGCGCAACCCGCCGGCGAAGATACTGCGCTACGTGTACGACGATCGCGACGTGTACTTCGTGCCAGCGCATTGCTGCGACATCCCCAGCGCGGTGTATGGAGCCGATGGGCAGCACCTCTGCTCGCCCGACAGCGGGATTACCGGTCGTGGCGACGGCCAGTGCAGCGACTTCTTCGAAACGCGGCGCGAAGAAACGCTGATCTGGGCCGACGAGCGCTGATTCACGCGAACGAAACGGGGCTGCGGTCCAGCCCGTGTCAACGCTGCGCGAGCAATCGTGCCATCGCGGACTTGAGTGCGAGCGGTTTGAGCGGCTTGTGCAGAATCATGCCGCCGCGTTCGGCAACCGCGCGACGCACGTCCTCGCCATGGTCGGCGGTGACCAGTATCCACGGAATGTCGATGCCGGCATCCAGCAGGCGATCCCGCAGGTCGAGCCCGCTTTCCCCGGCATCGAGACGATAGTCGAGCAGCAGCAGGTCGGGGCGACGTCGGTTGACCGCCTGCATCGCTTCGGCAACCCGCGAGGCAATGGCCACGTCGACCTGCCAGCCAATGAGCAACGCCTGCATCGCTTTCAACACTTCAGGATCGTTGTCCAGCACCAGCACATGACTGGACGGTGCTGCGGGTTCGTTCTCGACCTCGTCGAACTTCGCCTCGCCCGCCTGCGCCAGTGGCACGTCGATGCTGAACCCGGTGCCGCTACCGACCGATGATCGCAGTCCCAGCGAATGATCGAGCAGGCGCGCGATGCGTTCGGCGATGGCCAGCCCGAGCCCGAGTCCCTGGCCGCCGCGATCCAGACGCCGGAACTCCTCGAAGATCAGGTGCCGGTCGGACTCGGCGATGCCTGGCCCGGTGTCCAGCACCTGGATCGACAAGGCGTCGCCACGGCGCCGGAGGCCCAGAAGGATGCGCCCGGCGTTGGTGTAGCGCACCGCATTGGCCAGGAAGTTCTGCAGCACACGGCGCAGGAGCTGCGGATCACTGCGAACCCATGTCTTTGTCGTCACGCAACGCAGTTCCAGGCCTTTCGCTTCGGCGACCACACGGAATTCGGCAGCAAGGTGCTGCAGCAGGTCGTCGAGTGCGAAGTCCTGGACCTTCGGTGACAGGCCACCAGCATCCAGGCGCGAAATGTCGAGCAGACCGGCCAGCAGGCTCTCCGCCGACGACAGCGCGCCGTCGATGTTGCCGACGGCGGGCTGCAGCGGTCCGCCTTCGACCTTCTGCGCCAGTGCGTGGGTGAACAGGTGCGCGGCATTGAGCGGCTGTGCGAGGTCATGGCTGACCGCTGCGAGGAAGCGCGTCTTGGCGCGATTGGCTCGCTCCGCTTCGGCCTTGGCCCCAGCCAGTTCGGAGGTCCTCGCCACCACGCGCTGCTCCAGTGTCTCGGCGATCTGCTTGAGTTCGCGTTCGCTGCGACGGAAGTCGGTGACGTCGGTGAAGGTCGCCACGAAGCCACCGCCCGGCATCGGGTTGCCGCGGATCTCGATGACACTGTCGGCAATCCGGCGCTCCGCGACATAGGGCGTGCCGGCGCGCATGTGCGCGATGCGCTTGCTGACTTCCGCTTCCGCTTCACCGTCGCCGCCAAGGCCACGTTCGACGTTGTGACGCACCAGTTCGGCCACTGGCGTCCCGATGTGCAGCAGGCTGTCGGGATAGCTGAACAGCTCGGCGTAACGGCGGTTCCAGGCGACCAGCTTGAGCTCGGCATCGACCACGCTGATGCCCTGGGTCATGTTTTCCAGCGCCGCTTCCAGCACGCGCTGGTTGAAGCGCAGCGCCTGCGACGCCTCGTCGACCAGCTCGGCAACGGCGTCGAAGTCGCCGGCAACGCGGCGACGCGCAGCCTCCAGAAGGAATCGTGCTGAACCCGCACCGAGCACCGCCGACAGCTCGCGTTCCACCTGCTGCACCAGTGCGCCCGGGACCGCGCCCGAACGCGGCGCCTCGCGCAGCAACTGGTCGATGCGCTCGCGACTGAGGAAGCGTTCCGCCGCTTCCACCAGCGCGCGGCGGTCGAGATCACCTTGCGGCAATGCGTCTGGTGTGGCGCCCAGGCGCACGGCCAGCAGCACGGTCAGGCCGGTGCCTGCCAGCAGACTGAGCAGCACGGCGCGGGTGATGCGGCTCCAGCCGTCCAGTCCAAACAGCGCGTCTGGCGCCATCCAGCGCTGCCCGAAAAAGCCTTCGCGCAGCCAGACCGGATCGCCGCCAAAGGCTTCGATCAATACCGGAACGGGCAGCGCCCAGGCCCACACCAGCACCGCAACCAGCAAGCCGGTCAACACCGCCGCTGGCGGCGTGCGCGGTCGCCAGACGGCGAACAGCACGGCGGGCGCCAGCGTTGCCAGGCCGGAGAATGACAGCGCGCCAATGTCGGCCAATGCCTCGTTGCCAACGATGGCGCGGCTGTAAAGCCAGGCCAGCAGCACCACGGCGAGGATGCCGATTCGCCGCTGGGTCAGAACCGCGCCACGCAGATCGCCTTCGCGCTGCGACCAGCGTCCGCG
>JAWLAW010000016.1:0-81198 GCA_041395265.1 Lysobacteraceae bacterium | reverse complement strand
TTCGGCTGCGGCAGCTCCGGGACGATGTCCGGCCTGTCAACGTTCCTGGCCGAGAACTCACCGGGCACCGAGATGGTTCTGGCTGACCCGGTGGGCTCAATCCTTGCCGAGTACATCAACGAGGGCACGTTGTCCGAAAAATCCGGCAGCTGGATGGTGGAAGGCATCGGCGAGGACTTCCTGCCCAGCATCTCCGACTTCAGCCGGGTGAAGAAGGCCTATGCCATCACTGATCGCGAGAGCTTCCTCGCCGGGCGTGAACTGCTGGCCAAGGAAGGCATCCTCGGCGGCAGCAGCAGCGGCACCATCCTCGCCGCTGCGCTGCGATTTTGCCGCGAGCAAACCGACCCGAAGCGCGTGGTGGCGTTCGTCTGTGATACCGGCAACAAGTACTTGTCGAAGATGTACAACGACTACTGGATGCTGGACAACGGTTTCTTTGATCGGGAACCGACCGGCGACCTGCGTGATCTGATCCTGCGTCCCTACGACAATCGCGACACCGTGGTGGTGGCGCCGACCGATCTGCTGGTTACCGCCTACCAGCGCATGAAGCTTTACGACGTCAGTCAGCTGCCGGTGATGGATGGCGAACGCATCGTCGGCATCCTCGATGAGTCCGACGTTCTTCTGCACGTCTATGGCGACGAGGCGAAGTTCCGCGATTCGGTGTCTACCGCGATGGCCACCACCCTGGTGAAGCTTGACGTCAATGCCTCCATCGAAACCCTGATGCCGGTCTTCGACCGCGGTCTGGTTGCCATCATCATGGATGGCGAGCGGTTCATCGGCCTGATCACCCGCATCGACCTGCTCAACTACCTGCGCCGGAGGGTCAATTGACGCTGTTTGGGCGGCTTGCGCATCTGTGGCCTCGTCGATCCCAGCCGGCTGCCCTATCTGCTCGGTTACCCCTGCTTTTTCTACACATTCCCAAAACAGCGGGAACCAGTTTCCGCGTGGGCGCGGTAGGTGCGTTGGGCTCTGGTAGCTGCCATTTCGACTATGGGCAGAAACAGCGGCTGACCTCGCGCCTGGTGTTGCGACATGCCTACGAACAACCAGACCTGCATCGCCTGGGAAGTGAACTTGATCGTGTCGGATGCCGCTTCCTTGGCGGTCACTTCGGTTACCGGAAGTATGCCGCGCTGTTTGCCGCCAACCGTGTGGTTGCTTTTCTTCGACATCCGCGTGATCAGCTGCTGTCTCACTTTGCGCACCTGCGTCGCGAAGGCGGGTTCAAGGGTGACCTGGTAACGTTCCTCCGCACCAGACATGGTGCCGGTTGCCAGACCCGCGCCTTCAGCGGCTTTCACCTGGAAGCCTTTGGTCTGGTCGGTGTCACTGAGCGTTATGCTGACAGTTTGCGCGTTCTAGAGGCGGATTTTGGACTGCAGATGGAGCAGCTCACCCGCAACGTCAGTCCGCGCGCTGCGGAGGGCTGCGGGTACGAAGTGCCCGAGGAATTGCGGGGGCGTTTCGAAGATGCGATCGCAGAGGATATGCCGACCTGGCAGCGTGCGAATGAACTGTTGGATGGACGCCTGGCCACGCTGGCAGCCGGCAAAGCCTGGGTTCACGGGGCGATATCCGTTGCGAACACGAAAACCGTCAGCGGGTTTGCCTGGTTCGGGAGCCATGATGCCCCTGTGGAGCTCGAGCTGATCGTCAATAACGAGGTCAGAGCTTGCACGCATGCCTCTCAAGACCGTCCCCCATTGCGGGCATGGAATGTGCCGCGCAACGCCTTTGTGGGTTTCGACTTCCGCAGCGCTGGTCTTTTTGCGCCAGGTGACAGGATCGAAGTCAACGTCGCAGGCAGTGGTCAGGTGCTTGGCCGGACTGCCATCGGCGAACCAGTGCACTAGTACCAAGGGGCTTCAAGTTTCCCCGGTTGCTGCTTTGGAACCCATCACCCAGACTTGTGACTTGCCGGAACGACCGTGAACCAAATCATGCCTGACATCCAGAAAAAACTCGGCACCCGAGCCATTCACGCGGGGCAGTCCCCGGACCCATCGACTGGCGCGATCATGACGCCGATCTACGCGACCAGCACCTACGTCCAGGAAAGCCCGGGTCGACACCAGGGCTTCGAGTATTCGCGCACCCACAACCCGACACGCTTTGCCTACGAGCGTTGCGTTGCCGACCTTGAAGGTGGCGTCAACGGCTTCGCGTTTGCCTCGGGATTGGCGGCAGCGGCGACCGTGCTGGATTTGCTCGATACAGGCAGTCATGTCATTGCCATGGATGACCTTTACGGCGGCACCTACCGGCTATTCGAGCGGGTTCGTCGGCGCAGCGCCGGTCTCGACTTCGATTTCGTTGACCTGAATGACGAGGCGGCGTTGGATGCGGCCCGCAAGCCGAATTCACGCATGCTGTGGATCGAGACGCCGACCAATCCGATGCTGAAGATCGTCGATCTCCAGAAGGTCTGCGCATGGGGTCGCAAGCATGGGCTGATCGTGGTCGTCGACAATACCTTCTGCTCGCCGATGATCCAGCGCCCGATCGAGCATGGTGCCCACCTGGTGCTCCACTCGGCGACCAAATACCTCAATGGCCACTCCGATATCGTCGGTGGCATGATCGTGGCAGCCGAGCAGGAGCTGGCCGAGCAGATGGCTTTCCTGCAGAATTCGGTCGGGGCAATCCAGGGACCATTCGACAGCTTCCTCGCACTGCGGGGACTGAAGACCCTGCATCTGCGAATGAAAGCCCACAACGAAAATGCTCAGCAGTTGGCCGAATGGCTGGATCAGCATTCGGCGATCAACAAGGTCATCTACCCCGGCCTTGCGAGCCATCCTCAGCATGAATTGGCCAACTGCCAGATGGATGGCTTTGGCGGCATCATCAGCGTGTACGTCAAGGGCGGCCTGGATGCCGCACGCCGCATGATGGAGCGATGCCACTTGTTCGGTCTCGCCGAGTCCCTGGGCGGCGTCGAAAGCCTGGTCAACCACCCGGCGATCATGACCCATGCGTCGGTACCGGCCGAACACCGTGCCAAGCTGGGCATCACCGACAACCTGGTGCGATTGAGCGTTGGTGTCGAGGATTGCGACGACCTGCGAGTGGAGTTGGACGCGGCCCTCCGAACTGGTTGATTGCGCTTAGATGCAGCCCGCTCCACATGCCAAGATCGATGTTGTTGTCCCAGTCTTCAATGCGCTTGCACTGACGCGCGCTTGCATCGATGCGGTGTTGGCGGACGAGTTGGCGCCATCTTTTCGATTGATCATCGTTGATGACGCCAGTGATCGAAGAACGGCCGAATGTCTTGATCAGGTTGCCGCACTTGATTCTCGCGTTCGCTGCGTGCGGAACCCGGCGAATGTCGGCTTCCTGAAATCCTGCAATGCCGGCATACGTGCCGGCGATGCGCCGTATGTGTTGTTGCTCAACAGCGACGCGATCATGCCTCAGGGCGTGTTGCAACGAATGCTGGACTGCATGGAGTCTGATCCTTCCATTGCCAGCGTCAACCCACTGACCAACCGGGCCTCGCAGATCGATCTTCCCATGCTGCCGGGAAGCAACTTCGCGTCGTTTGATGCCTTGCTGCAGAAGCGCCAGCCAACCTATCCGGATATCGTGACCGGTGTCGGGTTCTGCATGTTGCTGCGTCGCACGGCGCTGGATGACGTGGGGCTGTTCGACGAAGTGTATGGATTTGGTTACTGCGAGGAATCCGATCTCTGCATGCGGCTCACGACGTCGGGATGGCGAACGGTGGTCGCCGACAATTGCTACGTGTTTCATCGTGGAAGCGCGAGCTTCAAGAATCGAAGCGAGCACTACACGAGAAACCGCAAGGAGTTTGATCGACGCTGGTCAAACGAGTACCAGCGTCAGTTCTCGGCGTTCAGAAAGCGTTCCGCGCTCGCGGCGATACGACGTGAGCTGGCATCCCGGCAGGAATGGGATCCGAAGCCGGCCGTTTGGCGTGCTGCTCGAGAAGTCCGCACAGAGCTTGCCCAGCACGGATGGCTCGCCGCTGGCAGGGCGGCAGTTCGCGGCGTTCATCGGATCGCAGCCAGTCAGCGTCCGGTTTTCGATCCCGCTCGATTGTCAGCGGCAGATCGGCCTGGACGCTTGCGAGTGACCTATGTGCTGCATCGAACGGTGGTCGCCGGCGGCGTGCTCTCCGTCCTGCAGCTGGTGAACGCGCTCGTCAAACTCGGTGTGGAAGCGAGAATCGCCACTCTGTTCCTTGATCCTGCGGTGCGTGACTGGGTACCGCTCCTGTCCGAGCCGATTGTTTTCAAGAGCGAGTCGGAACTGCAGAACAACTTCCCGATCAGTGATGTCGCCGTCGCGACACACTGGACAACGGCCGGCTGGGTTGAATCCGTTTGTCGTGCTGGCCGGGCTGGATGCCCCCTGTACTTCGTGCAGGACTACGAGCCCTGGTTTGCAGGAACGGAGAATTCCGGTCTGGCTGAACGGATCGCTGCAACCTATGAGCCCTTCGATCACCTGATCGTCAAGTCGGACTGGCTCCGTGACATGCTTTCTGCCCACGACAAGCACGCATACAAGGTTCCGTTGGGTATGGACCTGGATTGCTTCTATCCACGGGATGTTGAGCGTGATCCCGATCTGGTGGTCGCCATGGCAAGACCCAAGACGCCGAGACGTGGGTTCGATACTTTGATTGCGTCACTTCAACGTGTTCGTGCAGAGCGCCCACAGACGCGAATTGCACTATTCGGAGATTCCCGTCTGACAGCGTACGGCATTCCCTTTCCATTCGAGGATATGGGGGTGATCTCCGATCAGGCCGATCTCGCCAGGCTGTACTCACGCGCGACCTTGTTTATTGACAGTTCTGACTTCCAGGGTTTCGGCCGCTGTGCATTGGAGGCGATGGCCTGTGGTGCTGCCGCAGTCGTGACTGGCGTGGGCGGTGTTGCGGAGTACGCGCGAGATCGTGATACGGCGATGGTGGTCAGGCCGAAAGATCCGCAGGCAATCGCACAGGCGGTTCTGGATCTGTTCTCCGATGGTTCGCTTTGCACCATCATCGCGCAGCGGGGAATCTCGGAGGCGCAGGGCTATGACGCCAGAATCGAGGCAAGGCAGACGCTCGCATTGATGAGCAAGCTGGCGCCATACGGATCGGGGCAACGAATGTGATCGCGGTCTTGATCGTCCACTATGGGGATACGGGGCTCACACAGCGATGTCTTGATTCTGTGCTTGCCGATTCGCCCGTATCCACGCAGGTTCTGGTAGTGGACAACGGCGGATGTGCGAAGGCAGATGTTGAGCGGTTCAAGCGGTGCTTCGAGGGAGATGAGCGAGTCAGGTTTGTCGGCGACGGCAACAACCTTGGTTTTGCAGCTGCCTGTGAGGGCGCCTTGGAAGGATTCTTGAGCAATGCAGACATCGACGCGATAGCGCTGCTCAACAACGACTGTGAGATCGAGTCGGGTTTCTTTCAGGCAATGCAGAACGCGCTCGATCCTGCCGCCCGGATCGATATGATCGCGTCGCGAATGGTTGCGATGGACGAGGCAGAAGTGGTCGACAGTCTCGGGATCGTGCTGTACAGCTGCGGGGTAGCAGCAAACCGACTGGCAGAAGATGAAACGCTGCTTGGCCCGTGTGGTGGCGCCGCGCTCTATTCCACTCGACTCTTGCGCGACTTGCGCCAAAAGACCGGGCAATGTTTCGAGCCCAGCTTTTTCTGCTATGCCGAAGACACCGACCTCGCGTTGCGAGCAAGCCTGTTGGGTTACCGCGCGACCTATGCGCCTGAGGCTGTGGCGCGCCATGTCGGCAGCGCATCGTCGGGAGGAGGGGAGAGTGAGTTCGTCATGTACTACGGCCTTCGAAACTCGCTTTCCACACTGGTGCGCTGCATGCCCTTCTGGTTTTTTGTCCGATATGGCCTCAAGTTGTTCCTGCTTCAGCTGATGCTGGTGGCAAAGTACCTTCGGCTCGGAAGGTTCCGGGCCTTGCTGAGGGTTTGGCGCGATGTGATGCGCGCCTTGCCGCAAAGCCTCGCTATGCGGTCGCGGCTTCGACGTGCCGGCCTGTTGCGCTGGCGAAGTATTGCGGATGTCGTTGATCGTCGCTTCTATCAGCAATCCTACCTCTCACGCCAATCGCGCCTGTTCTTCGGCAGCGACACAAGAAGGGAAAAACATTGACTCTCCGTCACTACGCGCGCCTTATCAGCTTCAAGGCATGGGCCGACCTGCGTGCCGAACGTGAGCGCACTTATCTCGGGCTTCTGTGGTGGGTCCTCGAGCCTGCCATGTTCATGTTCGTCTTCTACTTCGTGTTCGGCGTGCTGCGAGGAAATCGAGGGCCGGACTTCATTGCGTTTCTTCTGGTTGGCGTCGTTTCCTGGCAGTGGATTCAGGCTGGCGTTTCTCATTGCGGGGATCGGGTACTCAATAACCTGCCACTTGTTTCTCAAGTCCGTTTGTCGCCAGCCGTGTTTCCATTGGTCGTTCTGTTAAGCGATACGATCAAGTTTTCGGTGGTACTGATACTCCTCGTTGTGGTGCTGTGGCTCCTCGGATATGTGCCCGGAAAATGGTTTCTGGTACTGCCGATTCTGCTAGTCGTCCAACTTATACTGATTGCCGGCTCAGGGTTGATCTACTCCGCGTTGGTCCCCATTATCCCCGACCTCCGGTATGTTGCGGGAGCTGTTCTTCGGGCCGTAATGTTCGTCTCAGGCATCTTTTTCGACATAGACCGAATGGATCCTGCGCATGCAAAGCTGCTCAGTCTGAATCCGGTCGCTGGTCTGATTGCAGATGCTCGACTTATCCTGTTACATAATCAATCGCCGCAATGGGGACGACTTGGTCTGGCGGCCCTTTCGGGCCTGCTACTTCTCGCTGTAGCGACATTGCTCTTCCGCCGATTTGGGCCGAGTTACACAAAACTCCCGTGTTGATATGAGCAACGTTTCCGTTAGTCTTGATGGAGTTTCCGTCTCGTTTCCCATCGGTAGGCGGGCAGGTGGGCGATGCTTCACCGCGTTGCACGATATCAGCCTGAGTGTTGAGCGCGGCCAGAAGTTGGGGGTGATTGGGCGCAACGGATCGGGAAAGAGCACGTTGTTGCGACTGATCGCGGGGACCATCCATCCGGATGGAGGTCAAATCACCAGAAATCACGGTGCCTGCCAATTGCTCTCTTTGGGCTTGGGTTTTGTGCCGCATTTGAATGGACGGGACAATGCGATCCTTTCAGCCCTGTACCAAGGGGTTTCGTATCGAAGAATCCTTGATCGCATAGATGCAATACGCGAGTTTTCAGAGCTTGGAGAGTTTTTTGATCAACCGATCAACACGTACTCGTCGGGGATGCGGGCGAGGCTGGGAATATCCGTTGCCTTGCAAATGGAGCCGGACATACTTTTGCTGGATGAGGTGCTTGGTGTCGGCGATCCTGCCTTTCGAGAAAAGTCGAGAAATGCCATCCGAAGCAGGTTGAGGTCCGATGCAACGGTCGTACTTGTATCCCATGACGAGAAGACGATCACCGACTTCTGCCCTCGTGTTGCCTGGCTGGACGGTGGCCGGATAGTGGCTTGCGGCGAAACGGAAGAAGTTCTTCGTGAGTATTCGGACGCTGGCAAGAGCATGGTTGCAACGAGAGCAGAAAAGAGTCCCCGGGCGGAGGGGATAGCGCAACCCGGTGCGAAGCTGGGCAGGTCCGCGAAGTAGTTTCGAAGGTTTGGGTTGCAAGTGGCTCTTGGCAGCAGTCAGCACCCCGCTTTACGGGTTCGCTGAAATGACCGTTGTGACTTCATAACAAAGATCGGGAAAACGAGCGATTGCACATGCAGATTCTAGTGGCAGGTATGCACCGGACGGGGACATCCGTAGTTTCGCGTTTGATCAACATGATGGGCGCTTACTTCGGCCCTGAAGACATTGCGATACCTGCGCAAGCATCGAACCCGAGAGGATTCTGGGAGCGACGAGATGTCCTGGAACTGAATTCGAAGCTGCTTCAGTCGCAAAGTGCGGAATGGCACTCTCCTTTGCGGTTCAACTCGGACTTGTTGCTGAATTCCGAGATTAGTGAGCTGAAGGAATCAGCGCGAAAGATTGTTCATGGCCTTGATGGGTGTCGTCCTTGGGTACTGAAGGATCCCCGCTTTGCTCTGACCCTGCCTTTCTGGCGTCCTCTGCTGGAAAGTCCCATCGTCGTTGTGACGTCTAGGAATCCCTGTGAGGTTGCCCTTTCACTGGAAGTTCGGGATGCCATACCTTTTCCCGTTGGCGTCGCGCTGTGGGAGTACTACACCGTCAAGTCGGCCGCGAATTCGAAAGGCCTTCGTGTAGTGCAGGTTTCCTACGATGAAATGATCAAGGATCCCTGTGAAACAACCGAGAAGCTCTTCGGGAGTCTGACCGAGGGGGGGGGGCGAGGTCTTTCGATGCCTTCAAAGGAAGACATTCGGGGTTTCGTCGATCTGAACCTGAAGCGCCAGATCTTTCCGTCGATGGAGTTGCCAAGCTACTTGCTGCCTTCGCAGCTTGACGTCTGGCGATGCTTGCAGCGGGAAGGGATAGAAGCTTTGGGATCACGGCAGCCATCCGCAGCCAGTATGCGTTCGCTCGAGAGCTACGAGGTTGCACTTGAGCGGAGTGCGAAAGTCGGATCCCGGTCGAGGTCCCCCAGAGTGCTACCCCCGGTGTCAGTCGACAAGGCCAATACTCACCGAGGCAATGAGGTGTCGACGGTACCGAGGGCGGATCGCTCGGTGGGTGACGCTGGAGCGGCCAGTGATGTAGCCCGGATTGCGGAGATCTACCACAGGCACCACCTGGAGGTACGCGCCCTCGACAAGACGAGGTGGGAGCTGTCGGAGGCACTTGACGTTAGTCGGCGCGAACTCCACGAAGCGAATGTGGCAAAGAGCCGCCTCGCCTCGGATCTCCTGGAAAGTGAGAGGCTTCGCAAGCTGCAGGAGGCAAGCATTGAGGAGGTTTCTGCTAGAGAACGGGAGCTGAAAGCTGCGTTTGAAGTTGAGCGTCAGAAGCTGACTGATGAGTTGGCATCAGGGCGAAAGCAGGTGCAGATGGCGAGGAACTCTTCATTGAGGGCCAAGGCTAAGATCGACGAGCAGAGTGCCGAGCTGGCGAAATTGACAAGACTTCTGCTGGCTGAGCGCAAGCGGTTGGCTGAGCAGGAGAGGTTGAGTAAAGCGACCAACCAAAAGGAACTGCTGAACGCCAATGGTATTGTTGACCGTGTGCTGGCGATTGCCGTGCCTGCCCTAGAGACCAACCTCGTTGCAGCTAGAGCCCTTCAGGCTTCACTGACCTATCGCATCGGCCGTGCGGTTCTCTCGCCGGGTCGAATAATCCTTCGCAGTAAGCCCGATGCGCTGACGTTTTTGGTCCGGAAATCCACCTCAGCTCAGGAAAGGCTCAACCGTCTGCAGGGTGAGTTGGCGAGGCGCCGCCGGAGCCTGCATGGCGAGTCGAAATCGTGACGCAAGCGAGATGCCGGCGTGACGCGCTCTGGTGCGTCCGGCTTCGGTTTAGCGAACCCGGAGGGGCGCGCACAGGAGTGTGCTGTTGATGTCTTCAAGCAAAGAACAGGCAGCCCTGATTAGAGCCAGCGGTCTCTTCGATGAGGGTTGGTACCTGGATCAGTACCCTGACGTAGCTTCGGTAGGGTTAGACCCTCTCGAACATTACTTGTTCATTGGTGCCGAGCTCGGTCGGAGCCCAGGGCCGAACTTTGATGCGAAGGCCTATATTTCAGCGCTAGGTGATGAGCTGAAGATGGGTGAAAACCCGTTGCTACATGCCCTTTCGGGAGGGGGCGCATCGCAGTCGTTGGAGGTCGAGTTCGTACCGCTAGACGAGCCCTTTGAAGCCGTAGATGTCCTCGTGAACTGCTGGCTGCGAAACCCGGAGTCCTTGCATGGTGGACTGGTTGAGCTCATGCACCGATTGGAAGTGGATGGCATCAGGGCTTTGCTTGTGACGCATGCAGAGGTGCTTCTGGACAATCCCGAGGTGGAAACGCGTTTCGCGACTTTTATGCTGTCCCGTTTCGATATGTACGCGCATGTAGAGCCTGTCGGGAGGTTTCCCGATTGGTTGAAGGAGGTCGTCGAGGTTGAGCTGCGGCGACTCGGAGAGTCTGATGGCACTGAGGCATTTGATGCTCGCAGAAAGGTTGATCGATGTGTGCGGCAGGCTTATAGGTATTGGCGAAGCTGGCTGGAGCGTGCGTGCCCCAGATTAATGATTGTTTGGGGCAGCACCTCACCACTAAGCCGCCTGCAGATCCGCCTGTGTGGTCAATTGGATATTCCCTACCTGGTGATGGAACGCGGGCACTTCTCACGCACTCTATCCATCGAACTACTGGGTCAATTTGCACATGGAGGCGCCAACCTCCAGCCGCACCTGGCAATGGGCTTCGAGCCCCAGGTTGATCAGGTGGTGAGCACGGAGGAGCTTGTCCGCTGGGTGCGGTCGTGTGAAGAAGTTCCGTATGGCGACTGGAACAAGAAGCTGGACACGGTTGGTCCAGTACAGCGCGCACGAAAGGAATCCCGAAGAGTTTTGCTCTTCATCGGGGTCAATGAATTGGGGTCTGGAATCGGTTACCGGGAGGGTGATACCGCAGAGCGGCACTCCCTTGTGTATGGCTCGACTCGAGAAGCATTGGCTCGTTTCAGAGATGCTCTTTCGGTCGTGGATCCAGAAGCCTTGCTCGTGTTCAAACCACACCCGGCGGACCGAAATACCTATGAGTCGAACGTCTCCGAACGATTTCTGGTTTGCGACGATGCCAACATCAACGAACTGATCATCGAGGCTGACTTGTGCGTCTCGCTCTCCACAACTGCTTTGGCCAGATGTGTGGTGGAAGACAAGCCGATACTGCTCCTTTCACTGTCAGAACTGTCCATGAAGGGGGTCGCGTACGAAGTAAGCCATCCCAGCGAGTTGGCGGCAATGTTGAGTGCGGCTATATGCCGGGATGGTTTCGAGCGGCGCAGGGCGCGAGGGCTTGCGTTTTTGAGGTTCCTCTTTGCTCAGCAGCTAGTCGGCTTGGATGAGCAGGTTCCTACGAGACTCAGCATCGCTAGCCTGGCTGGCTACATCGGGAGCAGATTGCAGGCCTTTGTCGCCCCAGAATCAAGGCGGGTAAGCGGTGTTGCACTCGGCCTGCGTTCCGGCGAGCACCCGTTAGCGGCTCTCTCGAACAAGGGTGTGCGGGACATGAGGGCTCGCGCCACAGCTGCACGAGAGACCGAAGAAAGACCTGTTGAGGCGGAATCGGGTGAGGGGTCGACTTCCGGAAAGTATTCATTGGTCGGTGATTGCGTCGCTGCATCAGCGCTGCGTCGTGGAGTTGATGTGGTCGTTCCCATCTACGGAAATGCGTCAATGACGAGCGATTGCATTGAGCAGCTCCTGAAAACCCGAAGCAATTTGGAGTTCAGGCTGATCTTGATCGACGACTTCAGTCCCGGTAGTGAGATGACGGCACTACTAGGCCAGTACGAAGGCGTTGAAGGCGTCATCGTTCTTCGGAATCATCGCAATCTAGGATTTCCCGGCACTGCAAATCGGGGGCTGTGCTATGGGCTGGATCGGGACGTGGTTCTGGTCAACAGCGATGCCGTCGTACCTGCTCATTGGTTGCGGCGCTTGCAGGATGCCGCCTACTGCAGGTCGGATATCGCGAGCGCTACCCCAATGTCCAACAATGCCGGCGTCTTCAGCTTCGCCTATCCGGAGCTTGTTGGGTTCTCCGGCGACGTCGAGACCGTGGAGGAATGGAACGTCTGGGCTGGGCGAAGCGAGCCAGCGGCGGTAGAAGTTCCGGCCGGGCACGGGTTCTGTCTCTATGTGAGAAGAAGCGCCTTGAGTCGTGTGGGCGTGCTCGATCAACTATCGTTTGATCGAGGCTACTACGAAGAAATCGACTGGTGCTGGCGCGCTGCGCGCCTTGGTTTCCGACATGTTTGTGCCACCCATGTTGTTGTTGGACACATTGGTGGCTCCAGCTTTGGTGATTCGGCACCAGCGCTGCGGGACAGAAACCGTGAGCTTTTTCGATCCCGCTTCCCGGACTATTTTCCAGCGCGTCGGGATTTCATACGGCGCGGAGCCCTTGACCCCTATAGGTTCGGACAGAGTCCTGCCTCCACTCAGTAGTAAGTAAGAATTTCTTGGGATAGACAATGAACTCCAAGCAGGAATCGATGACGATTCTCGACTGCACGTTGCGAGATGGCGGTTACTACAACAACTGGAACTTTCAATCGGATCTGATCCAGTCCTATCTTGAGTCGATGCGTGCAGCAAAGGTCGATGTCGTCGAACTCGGGTTCCGCTTCCTAGGGAACTACGGTTTCAAAGGACCTTGTGCGTATACCTCGGACGAATTCATCCGTGCGCTCAATGTGCCTGAAGATTTGATTGTTGCCGTGATGCTAAACGGAGCAGACCTGCTCACCGATCTCGGCCTTGAGCGTTCACTTGAACGCCTGTTTCCAGAAACTTCCGCGACCTCGCCAGTTCGGCTGGTTCGCTTCGCGTGCCACTATCACGAGTGCGGGCGTGTTATGCCGGCGGCGAAGTGGCTGTCGGAGAAGGGATATCGAGTCGGTTTCAACCTGATGCAGATTTCGGAACGCACAGAGGACGAAGTGCGGGAGTACGCACGGCTCGCGAATGATTGGCCTATTGAGGTGCTCTACTTTGCTGACAGCACCGGAGGAATGTCCCCCGATGATGTGAGCCGTGTGATTGGCTGGATGCGCAAGGAATGGTCCGGTGCCATTGGTGTTCATACTCACGACAACATGAGCCTTGCTTTGCAGAACACGCTTAGGGCTTGTGAGGATGGAGCAACCTGGTTCGACGCAACGGTGACGGGCATGGGAAGAGGCCCAGGGAATGCAAGAACGGAAGAGCTGGTCATAGAGGCGGATGATCTGTTTAGGCGAAAGACAAACCTAGTTCCTCTGATGGGGTTGGTGCGAAAACACTTCGAGCCAATGAAGAAGCATTTCGGATGGGGCACAAATCCCTACTACTATCTGGCTGGAAAGTATGGGATCCATCCCACCTACATTCAGGAAATGCTCGGGGATCCTCGATATGACGAAGAGGATATCCTCGCAGTGATCGAACACCTGCGTCGGGAGGGAGGAACTAAGTTCAGCTCCGACCGCCTTCGGGGAGCCCGCAACTTTTACGCAGGAACCCCGCAGGGCAGCTGGTCTCCGGCTGAAGTCATGGAGAGTCGCGATGTCCTCATCCTTGGAACTGGTCCGGGCGTCGAGGCACATAGAGCCGCCCTGGAGTCGTACATCCAGCGGACGCGGCCACTCGTGCTGGCGCTCAATACCCAATCGGCGATTTCGCCGGAACTGATCGATTTGCGCGCCGCATGTCACCCGGTCCGGCTCATGGCGGATTGTGACGCTCACACGGGACTTCCCCAGCCACTTATCACGCCGGTCTCGATGCTGCCAGACGAACTAACAGATGCATTGCAGGGCAAGAGATTGCTGGACTTCGGGCTCGGGGTAGAGCCCGGCGTGTTTGAGTTCCATGACACCTGGTGTCTGATTCCTTCGTCGTATGTTCTCGCATACGCATTGGCGGTTGCTGCGAGCGGGAAGGCGAGGAGAGTGCTCATGGCGGGTTTCGATGGGTATCTCGCTGGTGATCCCAGGAACGAGGAAATGAACAGCCTGCTGTCCGCGTTCATCTCGTCGCAGCAGTCCACCGAGATCGTTTCCGTTCTGCCAAGTGCATATCGACTGCCTCAGAAGAGCATTTATGGGATGTAAGCTGTTGGCTGTTGTAGTGCGCGTCGATCAGGTGTCGTCATGAAGCAGGTTGTTGTAATTCCCGCGCGATATGCGTCGTCCCGGCTTCCGGGGAAGCCGCTGGTTGATCTCTGCGGTGTCCCCATGATTGTGAGGACATGTCGACAGTGTGCGGAGGTGGTAGGTCTGGCGGACATCATCGTGGCGACAGACGACGAACGTATTGGTGACGTGTGTGCTTCGGAGGGCTTTCGCGTGCTAATGACCAGCGAGAGTTGTCTTACCGGAACCGACCGGGTAGCCGAGGTTGCTCGCAACACTGACGCCGATGTCTACATCAACGTACAGGGAGACGAGCCGCTCTTTGAGCCACGCGATCTCACAGCATTATTGGAGTTCTCACGTAGCCACCCTGATGACGTTGTCAACGGCTACTGCGAGATCGACGAGGAGGTGCTCTTTCGCAATTCAAGCATTCCTAAAGTGGTGACCCGAAGCGACGGTCGATTGCTTTACATGTCGCGTGCGGCTATTCCCACCAGCAAAGCACATACATTTGCCAGCGCATGGAGGCAGGTGTGTGCGTATGCCTTTCCACGTCGGGCGCTGGAAGAATTTTCCCAGCAGGTGCGTAAGACTAGGCTCGAGGAGATTGAAGACATCGAGATACTCCGGTTCCTTGAGCTTGGATGGGAGGTGCGCATGCTAGAGATGAGCGCCAACAGCATCGCGGTCGACAATCCGGAAGATGTTGCCAGGGTAGAGGCTGAAATCATCCGTCGGCAGAATGACCACCGGAAGCGTTTCGGCGGCAAGCAAGGTGGAACTTCAGATGCATGAGGAGCAGAGGCGATGCTTCATTTTCGATTGTGACGGTGTGATTCTCGACTCGAATAGCATCAAGACAGAAGCGTTTCGTGAGGTGGCGGCACCTTACGGAAAAGAAATCTCGGACGCATTTGTTGACTACCATCGACGCAATGGTGGCGAATCTCGTTACGTCAAGATCGATTACCTTCGTGAGGGCCTGCTTGGTTTGACCCCAGATGCCGTGGAAGCGGGGATGTTGCTGGATCAGTTTTCAGCGATTGTTGTGGATCGATTGCTGACCTGCCCGATCGCTGACGGCCTTGAGGAGTGCAGGCGCATGGTCCCGGACTCGGTCTGGCTCGTTGTCTCGGGTTCTGATCAGAGCGAACTTAGAGCCGTCTTTGATCAACGTGGACTCTCGTCACTATTCGATGGAGGAATCTTCGGGAGTCCTGCGACGAAGAACGAGATTCTGTCTGAGCTTGACGCGAAGGGAGTGCTAAGAAAGCCGGCCGTCTTCCTGGGCGACTCACGATTGGATCATGAGGCCGCGGTTTCGGCCGCCATTGATTTCTCGTTTCTTAGCTGCTGGACTGAGTTCGATGGCTGGCAAGACTATTGTGAACACCATGGTGTTCGCTCCTTCCCAAACATAGAAGCTTTTTTCGGGCAGTCGACGACCTGACTCGGTAGAAAGCGGTGTGCCGCAGCGGGCGGGCTTTATTGTGTGTTTTGCTTCCGAACTATCGTCAGTCTGATCGCGCCATGAGACTTTTGACCAATGTGAAGGAGTCCTGGAACGGCTAGAATTCACCGTCTGCAACGTGGAAGTCCTGATAATGGAAGCATCAGATTTGACCCCTGTTGACCTCACTCATCGTGGCCAGAAGGTCGCGGCAAGCGCAAACCTCGCTCTGGACGGGTTGGTTAGAAACGATCAGATCCTGGCTGTCGGTGGCTTTGGGCTTTGCGGCATCCCGGAGGCTTTGATCGCGGCGTTGCGGGATTCCGGGGTCAAGGGTTTGACGGTGATATCCAACAACGCCGGCGTCGATGGCTTCGGCCTCGGGCTGCTGCTGGAAACCCGCCAGATCAAGAAGATGATCTCCTCCTACGTGGGCGAGAACAAGGAGTTCGAGCGGCAGTTTCTGTCCAATGAGCTGGAGCTGGAGTTCAATCCACAAGGGACACTGGCTGAGCGCCTGCGTGCTGGCGGCGCAGGCATTCCGGCATTCTTCACGCGGACCGGCTACGGCACCGTGGTCGCCGATGGGAAGGAAACGCGGCAGTTCGGTGAGCACTGGTACGTGATGGAAACCGCACTGGTCGCCGACGTGTCTCTGGTCAAGGCGTGGAAGGCGGACAAGGCCGGCAACCTGGTGTTCCGCAAGACGGCGCGCAACTTCAATCCGGCTTGTGCGATGGCCGGAAAGGTCTGTGTGGCCGAGGTTGAGGAGCTGGTGGAGATCGGCGACATCGACCCGGATCAGGTGCATCTGCCGGGTATATATGTCGATCGCATCGTGGTCAATCCGACGCCGGAGAAGCGCATCGAGCAGCGCACCGTCAGCCAGGGAGGGCAGTGAGATGGCCTGGAATCGTGACCAGATGGCGCAGCGCGCCGCGAAGGAACTCAGCGACGGCGCCTACGTGAACCTCGGTATTGGCCTGCCGACGCTGGTGGCCAACTTCATTCCCGATGGCATGGACGTCTGGCTGCAGTCAGAGAATGGCCTGCTCGGCATCGGCCCGTTCCCGACCGAGGATGAGGTCGACGCCGACCTGATCAATGCCGGCAAGCAGACCGTCACCGCGCGCGCCGGTGCCAGCTACTTCGGCAGCCACGACAGCTTCGCCATGATCCGCGGCGGTCACATCGATCTCGCGATCCTCGGCGCCATGCAGGTGACCGGCAAGGGCGACCTTGCCAACTGGATGATCCCCGGCAAGATGGTCAAGGGCATGGGCGGCGCGATGGATCTCGTTGCCGGCGTCAAGCGTGTGGTCGTGTTGATGGAGCATGTCAGCAAGCACGGTGACCACAAGATCCTGCCCGAGTGCACGTTGCCGCTGACCGGCGTCGGTGTGGTCGATCGCATCATCACCGAGCTGGGCGTGTTCGACGTCGGCGGTGGCGATCTCACGGTCATCGAACTGGCGGACGACGTCAGCCTTGATGAAGTTCGCGAGAAGACGGGTGTGCCGTTGAAGGCTGATTGATCTTTCCGGCTGGAACCATGAAAAAGGCCGCCCTTGGGCGGCCTTTTTCATGTGGTGTTGCAGTCCGTCGCGTTGATCAGAGCGCGTCGGTCAGAGCGCCGCCGTCAGTTCGGGCACGATCTGGAACAGATCACCGACCAGGCCGATATCGGCGATTTCGAAGATCGGTGCTTCGGCATCCTTGTTTATGGCGACGATGGTGCCGGCGTCCTTGATGCCGGTGAGGTGCTGGATGGCACCGGAAATGCCGATAGCGACGTACAGCTCGGGCGCGATGATCTTGCCGGTCTGGCCAACCTGCATGTCGTTCGGCACGTAGCCCGCATCCACGGCGGCGCGCGAGGCACCGACACCGGCCTTCATCTTGTCGGCCAGCTTGTAGATGATGTCGAAGGCTTCGGCCGAGCCCAGCGCGCGGCCACCGGAAACCACCTTGGCGGCGGTCTGCAGATCGGGGCGATCCGAGCTGGCGGCCTGCAGTTCGACGAACTTGGTGTGCGAAGGCAGGGCGACATCCACGCCAAGGGCTTCAACGTTGGCGCTGCCGTCGGAAGTGGCGGTCGGCCAGGAAGCCGTGCGCACGGTGGCGACCACGATCTGTTCCGCGGGCGCCTCGACATCGACGATGGCGTTGCCGGCGTAGATCGGGCGCTTGAAGCTGTGTGCGCCATCCACTGCCATGATGTCGCTGACCTGGCCGACGCCCAGCAGCGCGGCGATGCGCGGCATCAGGTCCTTGCCGAAGGTGGTGGACGGACCGAAGACGTGGCTGTAGCCGTCGGCGGCCTTGGCGATCTGCGGTGCCAGCACGGCGGCCAGCGGCTGCGCGTTTTCGGCGCGGGCGACGGTCAGCACGCGGGCGACGCCATTGATCTTCGCGGCCTCGGCGGCAATGGCGTCCGGCGCATCGGACAGTACCAGCACGTCGATGGCTTCCGGCGACAGCGCAGCGGCGCAGCTCACGCACTTGGCCGTGCTCGGGTTGAGCTGGCCGTTCAGGTGTTCGGCGATGATGAGAACTTTCGACATTTCCAGTTTCCTCGATATTCGGCCTCTCACTGCGGGTGAATGGCGCGGCCTGCGCTGCCACCCTCACCCCAGCCCTCTCCCGCCAGCGGGAGAAGGAGCAGTGGTCAGACCAGCCCCTTTTCCTTCAGCGCCGACACCAGCTCGGCGACGTCCTTGACCATCACGCCGCGCGAGCGCTTGGCTGGCGGTGCGTAGCGCTTGTTGGTCAGCGACCAGCCCGCTTCCACGCCAAGATCGGCGAACGGAATCGACTCCATCGGCTTGGACTTGGCCTTCATGATGTCCGGCAGCTTGATGAAGCGCGGCTCGTTGAGGCGCAGGTCGGTGGTGACCACGGCCGGCAGTTCGACGTCGATCACTTCAAGGCCGGCGTCGACCTCACGCGTCACCTTGGCGCGGCCATCGGCCACGTCCAGCTTGGAGGCAAACGTCGCCTGCGGGCGATCCCAGATCGCCGCCAGCATCTGGCCGGTCTGGTTGGCGTCGTCATCGATGGCCTGCTTGCCGAGGATGACCATGCCCGGCTGTTCCTTCTCGATCAGCTTGAGGAAGGCGCGCGCGGCGGCCAGCGGCTGCACGTCCTGGCCTGCGTCTGTGACCACGTGGATGGCGCGGTTGGCGCCCATGGCCAGGCCATTGCGCAGGTGCGCCTGGCAGTCAGCCGGGCCGATGGTGGCGACGATCACTTCCTCGGCCACGCCTTTCTCACGCAGCCGCAGCGCCTCTTCCAGTGCGATCTCGTCGAAGGGATTCGGCGACAGCTTCACGCCGTCGGTGACCACGCCGGAACCGTCCGGCTTGACCTGGATGCGGACGTTGTAGTCCACCACCCGCTTGTATCCGACCAGGATCTTCATACGGTGTAACTTCCTGATTTAACGTAGGGAGTGCGCGACGAACTGGTCGCGCAAGGCCGCACATTCTAACGGTTTTGGCCACCGCTTTGTTCCCGGGCCGATGTCGGGGCCATACCGCCCTCTCCCGTTCGGCGGGAGAGGGAGCACCACTACCTAGCTGTCGCCGATCAGTCTTGCAATCACGCGCTCCACCGACTGTTCGGGCTTGAGTTCGGCTGTCGGCAGGTGGATATCTGCGTGCTCTGGCGCCTCGTAGGGCGAACTGATGCCGGTGAAGTTCGGAATCTTGCCCTCGCGTGCCCGTTGGTACAGGCCCTTCGGATCACGCTGCTCGCAAAGTTCCAGCGGCGTGTCCACGAAGACTTCGAGGAACTCGTCGTCGCCAAACAGCTCGCGGGCCATGCGCCGTTCGCTGCGGAACGGGCTGATGAAACTGACCAGCACGATCAGGCCGGCGTCGACCATCAGTTTGGCGACCTGGCCGACACGGCGGATGTTCTCGACGCGGTCCTCGTCGGTGAAGCCGAGGTCCTTGTTCAGGCCATGGCGGACGTTGTCACCGTCAAGAATGTAGGTGTGGTAGCCCAGGGCGTGCAGGCGGCGATCAACCAGGTTGGCGATGGTCGATTTGCCGGAGCCGGAAAGGCCGGTGAACCATAGGCAGGCTGGCCGCTGGCCCTTGATCGCGGCGCGCGCCTTGCTGTCGATCTCCAGCTGGTGCCAGTGGATGTTGCTGGCGCGGCGCAGGGCGAAATCAATGGTGCCGCAGCCGATGGTGGCGTTGCTCTGGCGGTCGATCAGGATGAAGCCGCCGAGTTCCCGGTTGTCAGCGTACTTCTCGAACGCGATCGGCTGGTCCAGCATCAGGTTGCAGTAGGCAACTTCGTTCAGTCCGATGCGCTTGGCGGCCAGGTGCTCCTGGCTGTTCACGTTCACGCGATGCTTGATTTCGGTGACCTGCACGCCGACCGTGCGGCTGCCGATCTTCAGCCAGTAGGAACGGCCCGGCAGTAGCGGGGATTCACTCATCCACAGCAGGTGCGCGGCGAACTGGTCGGCGACTTCGGGCGGGTGACTTGCTATGGCGATCACGTCACCACGGCTGGCATCGACTTCGTCGGCGAAAGTGAGAGTGACAGCCTGACCTTCAGATGCAGTTTCCGCTTCGCCGTGCGGACTCAGCACGCTGGCGAGTCGCGTGCGCTTGCCGGACGGCAGCACGATGACTTCGTCGCCGACGCGGATCGCGCCGCTGGCGACGCTGCCGGAGAAGCCACGGAAATTCTGGTTCGGGCGGTTGACCCATTGCACCGGCAGGCGGAACGGGCGCTCAGCGTCGCCGCGCGAGGTGTCGATGCTTTCCAGGAATCCGAGCAGCGTCTCGCCGCGATACCACGGCATGCGCTCGCTGTGCGCCATCACGTTGTCGCCCTTCAGCGCGGACAGCGGCAGGCAGTGCACGTCGTTGATGCCGAGCTTGCCGGCCAGTTCGCGGTAGTCGGCGGCGATGCGCTCGAAGGCGACCTTGTCATAGTCGATCAGGTCCATCTTGTTGACGGCGAGAATGACGTGGCGAATGCCCAGCAGCGAGACGATATAGCTGTGCCGGCGGGTCTGCGTCAGCAGGCCCTTTCGCGCGTCGACCAGCACGATGGCCAGGTCAGCCGTCGAGGCACCAGTGGCCATGTTGCGCGTGTACTGCTCGTGGCCCGGGCAGTCGGCGACGATGAACTTGCGCTTTTCGGTGCCGAAGAAGCGGTAGGCCACGTCGATGGTGATGCCCTGCTCGCGTTCGGCAGCAAGGCCATCGACCAGCAACGCGAAGTCGATTTCGCCGTTCTGCGTGCCATGACGGCGGCTGTCGGATGCCAGCGAGGCCAGCTGGTCGTCCAGCAACAGTTTGGAATCGTGCAACAGGCGGCCGATCAGCGTGCTCTTGCCGTCGTCCACGCTGCCGCAGGTGATGAAGCGCAGCAGAGACTTGTTCTCGTGGGCGGCGAGATACTCGGCGACGGATGTGGTGGCTTCAGGAACGGCGTTCATCAGAAATAGCCCTCCTGCTTTTTCTTCTCCATCGACGCTGACGGATCGTGGTCGATCACCCGGCCCTGACGCTCGGAGGTGGTGGACACCAGCATCTCCTGGATGATCGCCTCCAGCGTGTCGGCCTCGGATTCGATCGCACCGGTCAGCGGATAGCAGCCCAGCGTGCGGAAGCGCACCTTCTTCATCATCGGCTGCTCGGCGTCCTTCAATGGCAGGCGCTCGTCATCCACCATGATCAGCGCGCCATCGCGCTCGACCACCGGGCGTTCCTTGGCGAAATACAGCGACGGCACCTCGATGCCCTCGCGGAAGATGTACAGCCAGATGTCGAGCTCGGTCCAGTTCGATAATGGGAACACGCGCACCGACTCGCCCTTGTGAATACGCGCGTTGTACAGGTTCCACAGCTCCGGACGCTGGTTCTTGGGATCCCAGCGATGCTGCGCGCTGCGGAAGCTGAACACGCGCTCCTTGGCTCGTGACTTTTCCTCGTCACGGCGTGCGCCGCCGATGGCCGCGTCGTAGCCGCCCTTGTCCAGCGCCTGCTTCAGCGACTGCGTCTTCATCACGTCGGTGTGCACGGTGGCACCGTGGCTGATCGGGCCAATGCCCTGCGCCACGCCGTCGGGGTTGATGTGCACGGTCAGCGTGCAGCCGGTCTCCTTGGCGCGCCGGTCGCGGAAGGCGATCATCTCGCGGAATTTCCAGGTGGTGTCGACGTGCAGCAGCGGGATCGGCGGGCGGCCGGGCGCAAAGGCCTTGACCAGCAGGTGCAGCAGGACCGAGCTGTCCTTGCCAACGGAGTACAGCATCACCGGGTTGCGGAACTCGGCCGCGACCTCGCGCAGGATGTGGATGCTCTCGGCCTCAAGGCGGTCGAGATGGCTCAGGTTGGCGGTCGTCACAGTGGACTTTTCAGCATTTTTGCGAAGCGGCCGATTATCGCAGATTCGATATTTCGGGGGATTTTGGGCATATGAGCGGGCGATGGGCCCGCTGCTGCGGGAATTGAGCTTTTCAGGCTCGTCATGCGTGCGCAGGCAGGCATCCTGCTCTTCGATGCTCGTCATCCCCGCGGAGGCGGGAACGCTCCAACTCAGCCGCAGGCTGAGCATCCAGCTCCTGCTTTTCGACCCTGTTGAAGATCAAGAGCTTTCACTGTCCCTTCGGGCCAGCGAGTCACTTTTCTTTGCTTGCCCGAAGGGACAGTGAAAGCTTTTGATCTTTTGCTACAAAGTCACTGGATTCCCGCTTGCGCGGGAATGACGAGCAGACAGTTGGATACCCGCCTGCGCGGGCATGACGTGCAAGCAGGGGTAGAACTACAGGTTCTGGTAGTTCGGCCCCGCACCACCCTCGGGCGTCACCCAGTTGATGATCCGGTACGGATCCTTGATATCGCAGGTCTTGCAGTGGACGCAGTTGGCGGCGTTGATCTGCAGGCGTTTGCCGTCGTCGTCCTGCACGATTTCGTAGACGCCGGCCGGGCAGAAGCGGGTGCAGGGGTTGTCGTATTCCTGCGTGCACTGCTCGATGCAGATCGCCGTGTCGGCGACATGCAGGTGGACCGGCTGGTCTTCGTCGTGCTCGGTGGCGGCGAAGTAGACGCCGGCGAGGCGATCACGCGGGGCCAGACTGCGGTCGACGTAGTCGCGCTTGGGCTTCTCGGCGTCGGCGAGTTTCTGCAGGGTGTTCCAGTCGGGCTTGCCTTTCAGCGTCCACGGCGACAGACCGGCGGTGATCGTTTCCCAGGCCGCGTTGGCGAGGCCGAACCACAGGCCGCGCTTGAAGCCGGGCTTGATGTTGCGGACCTTTCTTAGTTCGCTCATGGCATCGGAGGCGTGGAGCTTGGCGTCGAAGCCGCTGCTGTCCACGTTGCCGGCCTTGTGCGTTTCCGCGACGTGTTCGGCGGCAAGCATGCCGCTGCGGATCGCCTGGTGCGTGCCTTTGATCTTCGGCACGTTGAGCAGGCCGGCGGTGTCGCCGATCAGCAGGGCGCCGGGCATTTCGGTCTTCGGCAGCGACTGCCAGCCGCCGGTGACGATGGCGCGGGCGCCGGCGCTCATGATGTTGCCGCCGTCGATCAGCGACTTCACGTGCGGGTGGTTCTTCCACTGCTGAAAGGCTTCCCACGGGCGGTATTCCGGATCGCGGTAGTCGAGGCCGGAAACGTAGCCCAGCGCGACGCGGTTCTCGTCGAGGTGATAGAGGAAACTACCGCCGTAGGTGTGGTTGTCGGCCGGCCAGCCGATGCTGTGGACGATCTTGCCTGGCGTGACGCGGCCTTCCGGCACCTGCCACAGCTCCTTGATGCCGATGGAGTAGTTCTGCGGATCGCTGTCAGCGTCGAGCTGGAAGCGCTCGATCAGGCGCTTGGTCAGGTGGCCGCGCGCGCCCTCGGCGAGCACGGTCAGCTTTGCGCGGATGTCGATGCCCTGGGTGAAGCCCGGCTTGTGGCTACCATCCCGGGCGATGCCCATGTCGCCGATGCGTACGCCGGCGACGCTGCCGTCGTCGTTGTGCAGGGTTTCCGACGCGGCGAAGCCCGGATAGATCTCCACGCCCAGCGCTTCGGCCTGCGGCGCCAGCCAGGCGCACATGGCGCCCAGCGAGACGATGAAGTTGCCGTGGTTCTTCATACCCGGCGGTACCGGCAGTTTGCGACCGCCGGTCTTGTTCAGTAGCCAGAATTCGTCATCGCCTGCTGGCACGCAGTTCGGCGGTGGCGCCTCGCGCCAGCCGGGCAGCAGCGCGTCCAGCGGGCCGGGTTCGATGACCGCGCCGGACAGGATGTGCGCGCCGACGGTGGAACCTTTCTCGATCACGCAGACCGAGATTTCGGGGTCGAGCTGCTTCAGGCGAATGGCAAAGGCAAGGCCGGCCGGGCCGGCGCCGACGGTGACGACGTCGTATTCCATCACGTCGCGTTCGGTGGCTTCGCTCATTCGTGGCTCCGTCAGTGGCTGCGATTCGGGAGTCATTATACGGGCTGGCCTGCAGGCAGCTCGACACGCAGTGGCCACCAAACAGGCCGGGAGGCTCCACGGCCTGCGGCACAATGCGGGCATGAGCGTCGAGACCATCCCGCTGCCGGGCGCCGAATTGCGACTGTATGCCGCGTTTCTCCCTGCCGAATCGGCGGATGCGACGATGGCCACGCTGATGCACGAAGTCGCCTGGACGCAGCGGCCGATCCGCATCTACGGTCGTGAGGTCGTGCAGCCGCGCCTGCTGTGCTGGATCGGTGATCCCGAGGCGCGGTACCGCTATTCCGGCGGTGACTACGAGCCCGAACCGTGGACGCCGACGCTGTCGGTTCTTCGCGAACGTATCGAATCGGTCAGCGGCGCGCGCTTCAACAGTGTGCTGTGCAATCGCTATCGGGACGGCAATGACGCCATGGGTTGGCACAGCGATGACGAGCCCGAGCTCGGTACGCAGCCGGTGATCGCCTCACTCAGCCTGGGCGTGACGCGGCCGATGAAGTTCCGGCCACGCAAGGGCTTCGAGGAAGGCCGCGCCGGCGAACTGCCGCTGGTGCACGGGACCTGCTGCTGATGTCGGGCGATACGCAGCGACACTACCAGCACGCGATTGCTCGAAGCCGACGAATCACCGACGAACGCATCAACCTGACGTTCCGATTCATCCACCAGCGCGGAGCATGAAGAACACGCCTCCCAATGCCAGCGTCACGCCGATCAGGTTGCGGCGGGTCGGGCGTTCCTTCAGCCACAGCCAGGCCAGCAGCACGATGAAGGCGGAGCTGGTCTCGTTGAGGATGGCGGCCACCGAGGCGTCGGTGTACTTGTAGCCTCCAAGCCACAGCAGCATGGCCAGGTACTGGCCGACGAAGGCGGCGGTGACCAGTTGCCGCCACGGCAACGGCCGCTTCGGCACCAAACGTCGAAGCTCGCCGCGCAGGCTGGCGATCAGCAGCATGCCGAGAACAGCCCCGATCATGCGCACCAGCGTCACCCAGAACAGCGGCTGCTGTTCCAGCACGCGCTTGACCATGATGATCGCCACCGCCATCAGCAGCACGGACAGCAGGCCGAGCAGCGCACCACGCACGCTGTGCTCGGGCTCGGTCTTCCAGCGCGATGGCGGCTTTGCCACCAGCAAAACGCCGACAGTGACCAGGGCGAAGCCCAGCATCTGCCAGGCGTTCAGGCGCTCGCCCAGCAGCAGCACGCCCAAGACGATCACCAGCGGGCTGTAGGCGTTGCCGATGATGCCCATGCGCCCGGCGCCCAGTTCGTTGAGCGCGCGCAGGTACAGCGTGTCGGCGACCGCGATGCCGATGAAGCCACTGCCCACGGCCAGCGCAATGTCGAGCGTGCTCATCGACGGTGGCAGCCAGCCGTGCGCGATGATCACCGTGGGGACCAGCAGGGCCAGCACGACCAGGTTCTTCAGGAAGTTCAGCGGCAGCGGCGGCAGCACGTCGCCAAGGCGCCGATAGAGGATCACCCCAACCGCCCATGCAGCCGCGCTGGCCAGCGACAAGGCCTCACCCAGTCCCATTGATGGTCTCCAGCATGAAGGCCGACTGAGCGGTCAGGGTCATATGGCTTGTGGTGCTCGTCGGCAGGCGGCAGAGTATCGGCCAAATCGCGTCGCTTGGCGCTTTCTTCTGTCCTTTATTCCGTCCCGTTATCGTGTCGATGCCCGCATCGGCCAGAGAATCCGCATGTCTCCGCTGCCCAGTTTTGAAAGCCGGATCGCCTTTGTCGTCGAGCTGGGCCGCCGCCTGCACGAATACGGCACCTCGTCGCAGCGACTGGAGGCCGCGCTGCAGGGCGTCTCCGATCAACTGCGCATGGCCTGTCAGCTTTGGTCCAATCCGACCGGCATGATCGTGTCGTTCTCCGATATCGGCCCGACCGGCGATCCGACGCTGGAGGTCAGTCGCATCATCCGCCTGCCGCCGGGCGACAACCACCTTGGCCGGCTGGTCGATGCCGACGCCATCGCCGAGAAAGTGCTGAACGGCGAAATGGATCTCGACGAAGGGCGTGAGGCGCTTCGGGGGCTGGACCAGCAGGAATCACCCCGCCAGCGCGCGCTGATGGTGTTCGCCTGTGCGCTGATCGGTGCCTGTGTCGCGGCGCTGCTGCGCGCTGGCGTGGCCGACATGATCTCGGCCGGCGTGGTCGGTCTGCTGATCGGGTTCCTCGGCGACCTGTCCAAGCGTTCGCAGCGCTTCAGCGAGAGCTACGAGGCGGTTGCAGCAATGCTGGCCACCGTGCTGGCCGGTCTGATCGGTGCCTTCGTCTGGCCGATCTCGCTGCAGACGGTGGTGATCGGTGCGGTGGTCATCCTGCTGCCCGGCCTGACCCTGACCAACGCGGTCAACGAACTGGCCTCGAATCACTGGGTGTCCGGCTCCGCGCGATTCGCCGGTGCTGCCACGGTGCTGATGAAACTGGCCTTCGGCGCCATGGTTGGCGACCAGTTGCTGGCGCTTTCCGGTATCGAGCAGTTGGGCAGCGGCATCATCAAGACCTCGGCGCTGGTGGAATGGATGGCGCTACCGCTCGCCGGCATTGCTTTCGGCATCCTGTTCCGCGCGCATTTACGGGACTACCTGCTGGTCCTGGTTTCGGCAGCGCTGGGTTATTCCACGACCCGTTTTGGCGGGTCGGTGCTGGGTAGCGAGATCGGCGTGTTCCTGGGCGGTTTCGTGATCAGTGCGGTCAGCAACGGCTATGCGCGGTGGTTCAATCGGCCGGGCGCGGTGATGCGTCTTCCCGGCATCATCCTGCTGGTGCCCGGCAGCGTCGGCTTCCGCAGCCTGTCCTTTCTGTTCGAGCGCGATTTCACGCTGGGGATCGATACCGCCATGACCCTGCTGACCGTGCTGGTTTCGCTGGTTGCGGGTCTGCTGTTTGGCAACCTGCTGATTACCTCGCGGCGCAGTCTCTGAGCAAGGCGCATCGATTTGGGCATTGCGAGGCAAAACAAAAGCGCCGGCATTGTGCCGGCGCTTTCGACGGTCCCCCAACAGCGTTACTTGTCGAAAAAAGGATCGACTGCTGGGAATAGACTGCTGGAATCAGATCAGCAGATCCTTTTCCTTCTTACCCTTGTTGATGGCGTCCACGAACCAGCGCGGACGCTTGCCGCGACCGGACCAGGTCTGCGCGGCATCGGCCGGGTTGCGGTATTTCGGCGGGACTTTCCCGGTTTTGCGGCCAGCGGTCTTGGCGCCACGGCCACCAAACAGCTCCTCGATGGTGTAGCCCTCGTCCTTGGCCAGTTGGATCAGCTTCTTGCGCACGTTGTCGCGGCGCTCGCGACGCAGCTTGGTTTTCTGTTTTTCCACCTGAGCAGCGAGTGCTTCCAGTTCGCTGAAACCCAGTTTGTCGATATTGACGGCCATGAAAATCCCCCGTTTCGATTATCAGGAATACCTGGTTTATGGACGTTTCCGGTATGGCGCCGGTAATTCGATCCGTCGTCAACATATGTCGAGTCAAGGGAGCCGATCAAGTGTCATCGGCATTGCCCGGTTATAGAGTCCGGTATTTTCCAACGCCAGTAATTACCTTTGTTTTTGGCGAACCGGTGGCGATGACCACTTGCCGTCGCCGGTGGCTGCGGTTAGCGTTTGGGGAAGGGTATCCGGCGGCAGGCCGGATGACGTTGATGGGGGAACGAATGGGATTGCTGGACGATCTGGAGGCGGAAGCCGAACGACGGCGCGCTGCTGCCGCCGCCGAGGCGGACCAGGCGGGCGAGCGCGACCGCATTTGGCGTGAGGTCACCGTGCCGGGCATGGAGGCGCTGGCGGCCTACCTCAAACAGTTGGGCGAGACCTTCAGCCTGGTGGAGCACCGGCCACGCTTCGCCTACTCGCTGGATGGCTACGGCGAGGTCCATGCTGAAGTCGAACCCAGTTTTCGCGTGACCAATGAGCCGCGCGGGCACCAGCACACCATCCAGTTCGAGTTCGGCGCCAACGTGATCAGCGAGGCCTGCCCCAGTATCTCGGTGTCCGGCATCAGTCGGGTGAAGGCGATTGCCGGCCTGCTGCAGCAGCGCGGTCTGGCCGGCCAGCTTGATCCCAGGTACAACGCCAACCGCGAAGTCACCGAGGCGCGCTTCCAGGCGCGCGGCAAGTTTCCGATGAAGCTCGAAGTCTTCGCCGAACAGCAGGTGGAAGGCGTGCAGTTCCGGCTGCAGAACCTGGACGGCTTTGGCGCGGGTCAGCGACGTTTTCGGGGCGATCAGTTGAACCCGGAGCTGTTCGATGCGCTGGGTCGTTTCCTGGCCCGGGAAACGCTGCGTTTCGGTGGTGAGACCTTGGCTGATCCGGTGCGCCAGAAGCTGCAGGACAAAGTCGCGCGGGACCGCGAGCTTCGTGACTGGGGGCAGCGCATCGAGACGCAGTTGAAGGATGGCGAGGCGCGCGTGCGCGCCAGCATGGCAGGTGGCTGGTTCGGGCGACTGTTCCGGCGTTGAGCGCTTGCAAGCCAGGCGGTTGCTGCTGTCAGGACGCCTTGGTTTGGACAGGATTTCTCGTCATCCTCGCGAACGCGGGGATCCAGTGTCTTGGGATCATCCGGAAAACGTTGCGCACGAAGTCACTGGGCTCCCGCTTGCTCGAACATGCGTTCGAGTTGAAGCGTGCGCGGGAGCGACGGGGATGACACGCTAAATGCTTGATGGCGTTGATCAAGCGATCCCGAGCTTCTCCAGCAGCGCCGAGCGGTCGAGGTTCTGCGCCTCGCTGTCGCGGCGGCCGCGGTATTCGAAAGTGCCGGCTTCCAGGCCGCGCGGTGACACCACGATGCGGTGCGGCACGCCGATCAGCTCGATGTCGGCGAACATGACGCCCGGACGCAGGCCGCGATCGTCGAGCGCGACGTCGAGGCCGGCCTTCTGCAGATCGGCATAAAGCGCTTCGGCGGCTTCGATGGTGGCGGCATCGCTCTTCGGATTGATCATGCAGACCACGGCGTCCCAGGGCGCCATTGGCTGCGGCCAGATGATGCCGGCCTCGTCGTGGTTCTGCTCGATGGCAGCGGCCACGATGCGCGACACGCCGATGCCGTAGCAGCCCATCGACATCACCCGCGCCTTGCCGTTCTCGTCGAGCACGGTGGCGTCCATGGCGGCGGCGTACTTGTCGCCCAACTGGAACACGTGGCCGACCTCGATGCCGCGCGCGATGCCCAGCGTGCCCTTGCCGTCGGGGGACGGATCACCTTCGGTCACGTTGCGGATGTCGGCGACCACCGCTGGTTCCGGTAGATCCCGGCCCCAGTTGACGCCGGCGATGTGGAAACCGTCGCGGTTGGCGCCGACCACGAAGTCGGCCATCGCAGCGACAGTCCGGTCGGCGATGACAGTGATGGCCTTCTGCGGCTTCAGCGGGCCAAGGAAGCCGGGATTCGCGCCCAGGTGGTCACGGATCTCGTCCTCGGTGGCGAGGCGGTAGTCGCCCATGCCGGCCAGCTTGCTCAGCTTGATTTCGTTGACGCTGTGATCGCCACGCACCAGCGCCAGCACGAAGTTCACCGTCTCGTCGCCCATCAGCGCCACCGACTTCACCGTGCGCGTCAGCGGAATGCCCATCAGTTCGGCGACCGCCTCGCAGGTGGTCTGCGTCGGCGTGTCGACATCGCGCAGGTCCTCGGACGGCGCCGGGCGCTCGCCTGGCGACATGGCTTCGGCCATCTCCACGTTGGCGGCGTAGTCGCTGCCGTCGGAGAAGGCGATGGCATCCTCGCCGGAATCCGCCAGCACGTGGAATTCGTGCGAGGCCGAGCCGCCGATGGCGCCGGTGTCGGCATGCACGGCGCGGAAGCCGAGGCCCAGGCGGGTGAAAACGCGCTCGTAGGCGCGGTACAGGTTCCAGTACTCGGTATCGAGGCTTTCGGCGTCGATGTGGAAGCTGTAGGCGTCCTTCATCAGGAATTCGCGCGCGCGCATCACGCCGAAGCGCGGGCGGATCTCGTCGCGGAACTTGGTCTGGATCTGGTAGACGGTCAGCGGCAGTTGCTTGTAGGACTTCAGCTCGTTGCGCGCGAAGTCGGTGACCACTTCCTCGTGGGTCGGGCCGTAGCAGAACTCGCCGTGCTTGCGGTCGCTGATCTTCAGCAGCTGGCCGCCGAACTTCTCCCAGCGCCCGGTCTCTTCCCACAGCTCCTTCGGCTGCACCGACGGCATCAGCATCTCGACCGCGCCGGCGGCGTTCATTTCCTCACGGACGACGTTCTCGACCTTGCGCAGCACCTTCAGGCCCAGTGGCGACCAGGTGTAGATGCCGGCGGCCAGCTTGCGGATCATGCCTGCGCGCAGCATCAGCTGATGGCTGGCGATCTCGGCGTCGGCGGGGACTTCCTTGGTGGTGCTGAGGTGGAACTGGGACAGGCGCATCGGGGCGTCATCAATCGCGGAGAGGGCCGGGCATTGTACCGGTGTCACCCGGGCTGGCTACTCGTTGTTGCTGGTTGTGCCGATGCCCGGAACGATATTGGCGTCGTGGCGGACACGCACGGTCTCGTAAGCCTGTCCTTCCGGCGGCTTGTCGGTGAGGTGGACAACGCCCCTGGCGTCCTTCCAGCGATAGACGGCCGGCGCGTAGTCCGGCGACGCCGGATCATCGCGCGGGTCCATGGGCTTGCCGAACACCAGCTTGTGAACCGGCGCCGGCAGGTGCTGCGGCGCGAAGTAGAGCAGGGCGCCGAAGGCGACCGCCACGGCCAGCAGCAGCCAAAGCAGCGCGCGGCCTGCGCCGCCGCGCTGCCGTTGTACGGTCATTCGCAGTAAGCCTTCCATTGCTGTTCTGCCAGCGACACCTGTGTCTGGCGTTGTTCGTCGGTCAACGTTTCGCTTTCCCCGTCGCCGTCAGTATCCATGGTGACTACCTGGGAGCTGTTCAGGACGTCGAGATTGGCGCGGACCTTCTTACAAAGCGGGCTGAGCTCCACCTCGGGCTCCGCATCGGCGGCATTGCTGCGGGCCGGTCTCGGCTCCTTCACGGTTTTCGATTCGAAGTTCGCCCCTTTGGGTGGTGGCGCCTGGGTGTAGTGGGTCACGCCGTTCTGGTCGACCCATTTGTAGACTTTCTGCTCGTTGGCATGTGCCGATAGCGTGGCGGCGGCCAGCATCATCGGGATCAGTGTCTGCAGGACCTTGTGCATGGCGTGCTCCGTGAACAAATGGGGAAATCCAGGCTCCTACCTAGCACCGGCTGGCGGGCTCCGCAAGCTTTTGCCGGATCGCCGGACAGTCCGGGCGGGCAGTCGGTACACTGGCGCAAAGACAGAGGGCCCTCATGAGCCACGACATCGAACCATCGCCGCGTCCGTCGCGCGGCATCTACCTGCTCCCGAACCTGTTCACCACGGGCGGGTTGTTCGCGGGTTTCTACGCCATCATCGCGGCCAGCGCCGGCAATTTCGAAGCGGCCTGCATCGCCGTTTTCGTCGCTGCCCTGCTGGACGGCCTTGACGGTCGCATCGCGCGCCTGACCGGCACGCAGAGCGAGTTCGGCACCCAGTACGACAGCCTGGCCGACCTCGTGAGCTTCGGCATGGCGCCGGCGCTGGTGATGTACCACTGGGCGCTGGTCGGGTTGAAGGCCTATGGGCCGGTGTGGGGCAAGGTGGGCTGGACGGCGGCCTTCCTCTACGCGGCCTGCGCCGCGCTGCGGCTGGCGCGCTTCAATTCGCAGGTCAGCGTGATCGACAAGCGCTGGTTCATCGGCCTGGCCAGTCCGGCGGCGGCCGGTTTGGTGGTGTCCTTCATCTGGGTGATGACCGATTTCGAGGTGAGTGGCCGGCGGCTTGAGTACGTTGCGCTGGGCGTGACCCTGGGCGCGGCATTGCTGATGGTCAGCCGATTCCGCTATTTCAGCTTCAAGACCTTTCCCATTGCCGACCGCGTGCCCTTCATCGTGGTGCCGCTGGCGCTGCTGGTGTTCGTGGCGCTGGCGCTGGCGCCATCGAAGTTGCTGCTGGCGTTGACGGCCGTCTACGCGATGTCAGGGCCGGTGGCCTGGTTGCTGGGGCGGCGACGTCGGCGCAGCGAGGCCGAGTCACAGGCGACGGATGCGGATCGCGCGGAACCGGATCGCGCGGAGCCGAAGGCCGGCGAATGAACGCCGTCGCGGCTGACGACGCGGTGCGGCTGGAGCGGCGCATGCTGCCGCAGTTGGCCGAACTCAGCCAGCAGCTCGCGCTGTCGCTGGACCTCGAACAGACGCTGCGCCAGGCCGTGGATCGTATTGCCGACTTCATGCAGGCCGAAGCCGCCGCCGTGTTCCTGATGGAAGGCGACAACCTGGTCTGTCGCGCCTGTGCCGGGCCGGTGGACGTTCGTGGCCTCAGCATCCCGAAAACGCGCGGCATCGTCGGCCGCACCGTGGAGCGCAACACGCCGCAACTGGTCCGCGATGCGCATACCGATCCGGACTTCCTGAATGCCATCGACGACAACACCGGCTTTGTCACCCGCAGCATCCTGTGCGCACCGCTGTCCACGGCGGAAGGGCCGATTGGTGCGCTGCAGGTGCTGAACAAGCGCGATGGCGGTCTGTTCGACACGGCGGATCGCGATGCACTGCGCCTGCTGGCCGCGCCCACCGCGCTGGCCGTTTCCGGTGCGCACATGGCCGAGGAGCTGCTGGAGCAGAACCGCATCCGCCGCGAGCTGGGCATGGCGCGCAAGCTGCAGCGTTCGCTATTGCCAAAACGGCGTCGTGGCGGCTATCCGGTGCGCGCGCTGAACCTGCCGGCACGCGAGATTTCCGGCGACTTCTACGATTTCTTCGATCTGCCGGACGGGCGCATTGCCTTTGCCTCGGGTGACGTGTCCGGCAAGGGCCTGGACGCGGCCTTCCTGATGGTCCGTTGTGCCAGCCTGCTGCGCTGGTCGGGCAAGGAAGGCCTGCCGCCGTCGGAATGGATGGCGCGGATCAACGACGAGCTGGGCGAGGCGATCGCCTCGGGGATGTTCGTCTGTGCGGTGGCCGGCTACTACGAACCGAAGACGCAGACGGCGGTCTGGGCCAGCGCCGGGTTCCCGCCGCTGCTGCGCGTGGATCGCGACGGCGCCGTGCAGCGTTTCGATGCGCAGGCACCGCCGCTGGGCATCATGGACGGCCTCGAGTTCCCCGAACAGCAGACAGACCTGCGCGACGCCTCGTTGTATCTGTACTCCGACGGGGTCACCGACGTGCGCGACGGCGAAGGCGGCACGCTGGACGTGGAGGGCGTCGAAGCACTGTTGTCCGAGCTTGCCGGCCTGAAGCCCGAACCCCGCCTGCGCGCCATCGTGCGTCGCCTGCGCAGCTATCGCCTGACCGACGACACCACGCTTCTGCTGATCGAAGGCGGTCATGGTGACTCGCCGGAACTGCTGGACATCGCCTTCCCGGCGCGGCCGGAAGAGTTGGCCAACGTGCGCCGTCGCTGCCACGACGCGTTCCAGCGACTTGGCATGGATGGTGAGCTGGCCGCGACGCTGGTGCTGGCCATTGACGAGGCCGCAGCCAACGTGATCCGTCATGCCTATGGTGGCGCCTGCGCTGGTCGCGTCGAGCTGCGTCTGCTGCACCGCGAAGCGGAGTCCGGCCAGCGACGCCTGAGCATCGAACTGCGGGATTTCGCCCCCTGTGTCGATCCTTCGGTGGTGAAGGCCAAAACGCTGGGTGAATGCCGGCCCGGTGGCCTCGGCGTGGCGATGATCGACGAGATCATGGACGGCTGGGACCTGCAGCCGGCGCCGGACGGCAAGGGCAACCGCCTGCGCATGTGGAAGACGCTGCCGGCGCTTTCCGGCGACTAGACCTGCACCGCACTCGAACACAACGGGACGAACCATGAAGCGCTGCCATACCGAAGATCGCAACGAGCACCGTGTCGTCGTACTGTCCGGCGAGGTCGATCTGAGCTGGTCACAGCAGGTCCGGCGTGAGGTGCTGGACGCGCTGAAGGCCAGCGACCGGGTGGCCGTTGACCTGTCATCGGTCAGCTACATCGACTCATCGGGCATCGCGGCGCTGGTCGAAGGCTTTCAGCAGGCGCGGGGCAAGGGCCAGCAGTTCGTGCTGCTGTCGGCGTCTCCGCCGGTGATGGCGGTGCTGAAGCTGGCGCGCCTCGACAAGGTGTTCCAACTGGTCGATCAGCTCGATTGATGGAAGCGCTGCTGCGTCCCTTCGAGTTGCTGGGTCGGCGCACGGTCGCTGCGCTGGCGGCGCTGGGCTACGGCGGCATGCTGTTGCTGGACGCGCTCCGTTTCACGCTGGTCGGGTGGCGCATCGGACAGCCGGTGCGGCTGCGCATGGTGTTCGAGCAGATGCGTCAGGTCGGTGTCGACGCCATTCCCATCGTGTCGATGCTGGCGCTGACCATCGGCATCATGCTCGGCATCCAGTTCATCGCCGCGCTCAGCGAATTCGGAGCCGAGAGCCAGGTGATCGTGGCCTCGGCGAAGTCGATCACCCGCGAGTTCGGCGCGCTGATCACAGGGATCGTGGTCGCCGGGCGTAGCGGGTCGTCCTTCGCCGCGCGTCTGGGTTCGATGATGGTGTCGCAGGAAGTCGATGCGCTGGCGGTGACCGGTGTCGAGCCGGTGCGCTATCTGGTGGCGCCGGCGTTGATCGCGATGCTGATCATGTTGCCCTGCCTGACGCTGTTCGCTGACCTGGTGGCGATACTCGGTGCCGGCCTGTACTCAGCCGGTCCGCTGGACATGAGCCTGTCCGGCTACCTGTCGCAGACCCTGAACCTGCTGACGCCGCGTGACGTCTGGGAAGGCGTGTCCAAGAGTTTCGTGTTCGCCACGCTGATCACGTTGATCGGCTGTGCCACCGGGTTCTCGGTGACTGGCGGCGCCGAAGGTGTGGGTCGCGCCACCACCCGCGCCGTGGTGCTGTCGATCAGCGCACTGGTGATCGCGGACATGATCTTCAGTTTCTTCCTCAACCGGTGAGCGCGATGCACGAAGCCGGTCACGAATCATTGCCTGCGGACGAGGTCATCGAGGACACCGCTGTCGAGCCCGTCATCGACGTCACCGGTCTCGAAGTCCACTACGGTCGCCGGCGCATCCTGCACGGCGTCGACTTCCGGGTGATGCCCAACGAGATCCGCGTGATCATGGGCGGTTCCGGTTCCGGCAAAAGCACGCTGTTGCGCGCACTGCTTGGCCTGAAGAAGCCGACGCGCGGCGTGGTGAAACTGCTCGGCACCGACATTGCCCGCGCCAGTGATGCACAGCTGCTGGCGTTGCGTCGAAAGATGGGCGTCAGCTTCCAGGGCGGCGCGCTGTTCACCTCGATGACCGTCGGTGACAACGTGGCGCTGCCGCTGCGCGAGCACACCGATCTCGACGAGAACACGGTCCGCATCATGAGCCGCCTCAAGCTTGAAGTGGTGAATCTCGGCGGCTTCCAGGATCTGATGCCGGCGCAGTTGTCGGGCGGCATGGTCAAGCGCGCGGCACTGGCCCGCGCCATCGTGATGGACCCGAAGCTGCTGTTCTTCGACGAGCCGTCGGCGGGTCTCGACCCGGTCGTGTCCGCCGAGCTCGACGAACTGATCCTGCAGCTGCGTGACGCCATGCGGATGAGCATCGTGGTTGTCACTCACGAGCTGGAAAGCGCCTTCAAGATCGCCGACAGCATCACCGTGCTCGACCAGGGCAATGTGTTGCTGACCGGCAGCGTCGACGAGGTGAAGGCATCCGGCAACGAGCGCATCCAGGACCTGCTCAACCGCCGGCCGCGAGAAGTGGAAGTGAACGTCGATGAATACCTGCGTCGCCTGACCGAGGAAGAAGGCTGAACAGGACGGAGTGCTGGGATGTCCGTCGCTGGAAGCTGGACTGGCCGACAATGGGCTCACAGAACAATCACCGTTCATGGTGAGCGCCGCCGCCCGTGATGAGTGCAGTCGCCGTTCGTGGTGAGCATCGTCGAACCATGAACGGGTGACCGGCGGTAGTGCATGGTTCGACTGCGCTCACCACGAGCGGATGTGATTTCGAGACGTCGTGAACGTCAAACGTGTCGACTTCTCGGGGTAAGTACGGTTCTCCGCATACAATTCACCCCATGACAACTGCAGATGCCGACAAGGACATCCACCCTTCAGTGACCAACGTTACTGACTCAACAGCAGCTGACCGCGGCGCGGCGCTGCACTGGCAGCTGTTCGCGCTGGTTTACGACCTGTTTCCGCTGGCTGCCATCGTCTTCTTCGGATCGGCACTGGCCTATGCCTTGAATGGTGCCGAGCCGGTGACGCCGGGCAGTTGGCAGAGCCGCATCGAGTTCCTGTTCCTGCTGGCGCTGTGCTTCGGCTACTACGGCCTGTCCTGGCGGCGCGGCGGGCAGACGCTGGGCATGCGCGCCTGGCGACTGCGACTGCGTGGCGACGACGGCACGGTGCCGGGCTGGTCGCGACTGCTGCTGCGCTGGCTGATCGCCTGGCCGTCGCTGCTGCTGTTCGGTATCGGCTACTGGCTGGCGTTGTTCGATGCAAAGCGCCGGACCTGGCCGGATCGCCTCAGCCGTACCTGGATCGAGCGTCAGGCGAAGCGTTGAGGCGTCGTCGTCTCAGACCTGCCGGCGGAAGTACAGCCAGGACACGGCGATCAGCAGCAATGGCGGCAGGGCATTGGCGAGGCGCAGGTCGATGCCGTAGACCTCGGCCATGTTCAGCACCAGCTGACGCAGCAGCAGGTGGTAGCCGACGGCGATGACCACGCCAACCATCAGGCGCTTGCCGAAACCGCCCGAGCGCAGCGTGCCGAAGGCAAAGGGCAGCGTGGCGATCAGCATGGCCAGGATGTTCAGCGGGTAGAACCAGCGCTGCCAGTAGGCGCTGGCGAAGGCGCGGCCATCCAGATTGTTCTTGGACATGTAGTCCAGACTGTCGGACAGCTCCTGGGTCGACAGGTAGCGCGGTCGCGACGTGCCGAGGCTCAGCACCTGCGGGTCGAGTTCCGATGGCCAGCGCTCGGAGGCCAGCGTCTCGGTGCGGATGCGGTCGTCCTCGAAGTGGCTGCGGCTGAGCTCGAACAGCGTCCATTCACCGTGTCGGTGCTCGGCGCGTTTCGCGGCGGTGATCGACAGCAGCCGACCGTCGGGATCGAAGGCGAACAGGTCGACATCGGACAGTTCCACCCGCTGTTCGGCGCCTTCGCCACGGACCAGGCCCTGTTTCGCGTTGAGATAGGTGTCGCCTTCGCGGGCCCACAGGCCGGACCACTTGGCCACCGCCATCTGGTCGGACTTGGCCGCAACCACCAGCGCCTGCGCCTGTTTTTCACCGGCCGGGCCCACGGTTTCCGCGACCAGCATCATCAGGCCGGTGAGCAGGAACACGGCGACCAGCAGGCCGCGCACGATGCGTCGACGCGACAGCCCGGCGGCGCGCAGCGCGGTCAGTTCCGAACGCGCCGCCAGCGCGCCCAGACCGAGCAGGGCGGCCAGCACCACCGCCGTGGGGAACAGCTCGTAGGCGCGACGCGGCAGCGTGTACAGCGTGTACAGCAGGGCGCCGCCGACGTGGTAGCTGCCCTCGCCCAGTTCGTCGAGCTCGGAGACGAAGGCGGTGATGCCGTCGAAGCCGAGCAGCAGCAGCCACACCGGCAGCAGCATGCCGAGCACGGCCCGCATCACCAGGCGGTCGTGGATGCGCCAGCCCATGCGCGCGGCGCTGCTCATGCGTGGGCGACCTTGAGTGCGGGTCGCGGTCGCGGCAGTTTCTGCGCGCGCCACAGCAGCCAGGCACCCGCCACGAACACCGGCGCGTGTACCCACCACAGGCCCAGCCAGGCGGGAAGGCTGCCGTCAGCCAGCCAGGCGCGACCGAGGCCGAGCAGGTTGAAATAGACGATGTAGGCGACCAGCGCCAGCAGCAGGCCACCGTGGCGCGAACTGCGGGGTGGCGAGCGCGCCAGCGACACCGCCAGCACCGCCAGCAGCAGCGTCGCCAGCGGCGTGGCCAGCCGCCAGTGCAGCTCGGCGCTGTCCGCCGGTACCTCACTGCCCAGCAGCGCTTCGGTCGGCAGGCGTTCCTGCGCGGTGCCGGCGTCGTTGGGCTCGCTGTCGGGCACGCGGATGTCGTTGCGTTCGAAGCGCATGATCCGGTAGTCGCTCTGGCCCGGGCTGCCTTCCACGCGGAAGCCGTCACGCAGGCTGAGGTAGCGTTCCTCGCCCTGACTTTCGCGGAACAGTTCACCGGCGCGCGCGGTCACCACGTCGACGCGGCCATCTTTCTTCGAGTGCACGAACAGGCGCTTGAACTGGCTGCCGTCCGACGACATCTCGGCGAGATAGACCACGCTGGCGCGGCCCGGGATTTCGACGAAGCGCCCCGGCTCCAGTCCCGCCACCAGCAGCGAGCGGTTGGCCGCGTCGATCATGTCCTTGGAGCGGTTGAGCGCGGACGGCGTCCACCACAGCGAGGCCAGGGCCACCAGCGCAACCACGGGCAGCACCACCAGCATGATGGCGCGCAGCAGGCGCTCCGGGCCGATACCGGCCGCCGCCAACACCGCCATTTCCGAGTCGCGGTACAGGCGCCCCACCGCCAGCAGCACGGCGAGGAACAGCGCCAGCGGCAGCAGCATTGGCAGGAAACGCACCGAGCGCAGACCGAGCTGCGACATCAGCAGCGAGGCCGGGAACTTGCCGCGCGCGACTTCGCTGAGCATGTCCGCGACGATGCCGCCAAGGCTCAGCAGCGCGAGCACTAAGGCCACCGCCAGGAAGGTGGTCAGCAGTTCGCGCAGCAGGTAGCGGTCGAGGACTCGCATCGGGTTGGACAGGTTTCCTCGGCGTGGGTGATTGCGGGTTGGCGGCGGACGGCCTGTTAGAATGGACGTCTTTCGCGTGCGACTTCCCGTCGCCCGCAACCGCTCATCGCGCTATCGGCTGCCGTTTCCGGCGGCCGCGAAGGCGCCAATTGTACGGAATGGAGCCCGCATGGCACTCGAACTTTCCCTGAATCGCACGCATCCGGCCGAAATCGACAGCGATTGCCTGATCGTTGGCCTCTTCGCTGACCACCAGCTCGACGGCAGTGCCGCCGAGCTTGACCAGCGCAGCGAAGGTCGCCTGAAAGCGCTGATCGAGTCGGAGGACGTGAGCGGCAAGGCGGGCAAGACCGCATTGCTGCACGGCCTGCCGGGCGTGGCCGCGAAGCGCGTGCTGGTGGTCGGTCTCGGCGAGCGCGACCGCTTCGATGCCGGCGCCTTCCAGAAGGCGGCGGATGCCGCGTTCGCCGCGCTGCGCATCGGCGCCAGTCGTCGCGCCCACTGCTGCCTCAGCGAGCTGGCGGTCAAGGATCGCGATGCCGACTGGGTGCTGCGCCAGGCCGCGATCCGCGCCGAGAAGGCCACCTATCGCTACACGGCCACGCGCGCCAGCGCGGCCAAGCCGGGCGGTCTTGAAGCCGTCAGCTTCGTCGGTGACGACGCGCAGGCGGAGATTCTCGACCAGGCCGCCGGTATCGCCGAAGGCGTGCGCTTCGCCCGCGAGCTGGGCAACCTGCCGCCGAACATCTGCAACCCCGCACACGTCGCCAGCGAGGCGATCAAGTTCGCCGCCGAGCATGACGGCGTCGAGTGCCAGGTCATCGAGCGCGAGGAGATGGCGCAGCTCGGCATGGGCTCGCTGCTGGCCGTCGCACGCGGTTCGGCGAATGCGCCGAAGCTGGTGGTGCTGAAATGGAATGGCGGCGGCGACGCCAAGCCGTTCGTGCTGGTCGGCAAGGGCATCACCTTCGACACCGGCGGCATCTCGCTCAAGCCCGGCCCGGGCATGGAAGAGATGAAGTTCGACATGTGCGGCGCGGCCACCGTGCTCGGCAGCTTCGTCGCCGCGGTCAAGCTCAAGCTGCCGCTGAACCTGATCACCATTGCCGCGGCCGTCGAGAACATGCCCGATGGCGACGCCTATCGCCCCGGCGACGTGCTGACCTCGATGTCCGGCAAGACCATCGAAGTGCTGAACACCGACGCCGAAGGTCGCCTGATCCTCTGCGACGCGCTGACCTATGCGCAGAAGTTCGAACCGCAGACACTGATCGACGTGGCCACGCTGACCGGCGCCTGCGTCGTCGCGCTCGGCAAGCACGCGCACGGCCTGATGTCCAAGCACGATGACTTGGCCGACGAGCTGCTGGCCGCCGGCAACGACGTGCATGACCGCGCCTGGCGCCTGCCGCTGTGGGACGACTACCAGCCGCAGCTCGATTCGGTGTTCGCCGATTTCACCAACCTCGGCGGCAAGTGGGGCGGCGCGATCACCGCCGGCTGTTTCCTGTCGCGCTTCACCGAAGGCCAGCGCTGGGCGCACCTGGACATCGCCGGCAGCGCCTGGGACGAGGGCCGCAAGGGTCTCGCCACCGGCCGTCCGGTGAACCTGCTGGTGCAGTGGCTGATCGACCGCTGCGCCTGAGCATCGGTCTTTGATCAGTCGTCGATGAGCATCAGCGCATGAATCCGGACCCGCGCCACGACGATCACGACGAATCCGAGCCGCTGCGACCGGACGACACCACTTCGCCGGACAACACGGCCAGGCCGCCGTCGCGCGATCCGGCCGTCGTGCGCGGCAAGGCACAGGCCATCGCCGCGATACTGGGTCTGTCGCTGATCAACGGCATGCTGGTGACGAAGTTCGGCGGCGGCCTGGAAGTCGGCAACCGACCGATGGACCTGCTCACCGCGATGGCGCTGTTCGCCGTCGGTTTCTGGTGGCTGCACCTGGACGGCCGCGAAACCGGCCACCGCCGCAGCGTCCTGTTCAACATCGGCATCGTCCTGCTGGCGCTGCTGTTCGTCCCGCTGTATTTCATCCAGTCGCGCCCATCGGGCGAGCGCTGGCAGCCGGTACTCGGCTTCCTCGGCCTGATCCTCGCCAGCAGCGTCGCCGCCGCCATCGGCGCGATGATGGCCGGCGTGGGTTCGTCGACCGCGCTCTGAGCAACGACCGGACGACACGGTCCATCAGCACGGCGATACAGGCGGACTCGTGGCGAAAGCCGAGCCGTGAACGGGCCATGTCGTGAAAGATTGCTTCGGGCAATCAATAGCTTATAGCGACACACCCTCTATTTAGGGGGTTTATCCCCTTGCGCCCAGCGTGCCACTATCGGACAGGACTGTGTCCGCGCTGGCCGAGTGGCGCCGCGCGAAGCATCGCCAAGGGGAAAAACCATGCGCACTGTCCTGTCCACCGGCCACGCCGAGTCGTGCCTCGTCTCCACGATCCCGCACTGGCCGGCACGGCTCTGCGTGCTGCTGCTGGGCCTGTTCGCGCTGACGGCGCAGGCGCAGGTCTGCCGTGTGACCGAAAGCGGTAGCGGTGATGGCAGTAGTTGGGCATTGGCGACGGATCTGCAGTCCGCGCTGGGTAACGCCGCCTGCGAGGAAATCTGGGTCGCTGCCGGCTTCTACACGCCCACCAGCGGCACGGATCGCACGATCAGCTTCCACATCGACCGCGACCTGCAGCTCTACGGCGGCTTTGCCGGCGGCGAAGCTTCTCTGGCCGAGCGCGTGCTGAATCCGGCCAATCCCAGCATCCTGTCCGGTGATATCGACGGCAACGACACGGGTGCCGGTGGCATCAACGCAAGCTGGGCGGACATCGTGGGCAGCAACAGCCATCACGTCGTGTTCATGCAGGACACCGGCAGCACGCCGATCAGCAGCGCCACGGTGATTGATGGCTTCGTGATCACCGGTGGTGCGGCGGATGGCGTCGCGTTCCCGCATAGCGCGGGCGGCGGCCTGTTCTGCCGTGCTGATGGTGCGAACACCCAGTGCAGCCCGACCCTGCGCCAACTGCGCATCAGCGGCAACTGGGCGGGTGACGGCAGCAATAGCGGTGGTGGTATGTACAACGAGGCCCTTCAGTTGGGTGCCACGGCCAGCGCCACGCTGACCGATGTCCTGTTCAACGGCAACAGCGCCTACCGGGGCGGCGGATTGAGTAATCGGGGAAACGACTCGGGCAACGCCAGCCCGACCCTGAATCGGGTCAGCTTCGACAGCAATCGCGCCTGGCGTCTTTCTGGCAGCCAAGGCGACGGTGGTGGCATGCGCAACTTCGCGGAAGATGGCACTGCCAGCCCACAACTGACCAACGTCAGTTTTTCTGGCAATACGGCCTCTGCGGGGGCGGGTCTGCGCAACGAATATTATGGTGATTCGGGTACTGCTCATCCCGTCCTGCGCAATGTCAGCTTTGTCGGCAACAGCGCGGTCTCCGGTGGCGGTATCCACCAGGGTGGGGACTGGTTCCTTGCCATGACGCTGGACAACGTGATCCTGTGGGGCAATACCGCGACCGCCAGTGGCGCGCAGGTTTCGTTCCAAGGTACGGTCACCATCAACAACAGCGTGGTGCAGGACGGCTGCGACGATTTCGGTGGGGGTGGAACCGTCAACTGCAGCAACATCATCACCACCAACCCGCTGCTCGGCACGATGCAGGACAACGGCGGTTTCACGCCCACCATGTTGCCGGCTGCGGGCAGTTCGGCGATCAATACCGGCGACAGCGGTACTTGTCCGGCAGAAGATCAGCGCGGCGTGGCACGTCCGCAGGGCGCGGCTTGCGATATCGGTGCGGTGGAGGTGGTGCCCGATCGCCCGCTGGGTGCCTGCCTGGTCGATGACGACGCGCCGGGCATCGCTCCCGGCGATGGCGAAAGCTGGGCCAGCGCCTACCACGACCTGCAGGATGCACTGGCCGATACCACCTGCGCTGAAATCTGGGTGGCGGCGGGCTTCTACACGCCCACCAGCGGCACAGATCGCACGATCAGTTTCCACATCGACCGCGACCTGCAGCTCTACGGCGGCTTTGCCGGTAGCGAGGCCTCACTGGCCGAGCGCGTGCTGAATCCGGCCAGTCCCAGCATCCTGTCCGGTGATATCGACGGCAACGACACCGATACCGACGGCAACCGCATCAACGAAAGCTGGAACGATATCCAGGGTGCCAACAGCCATAACGTGATCCGCATTGAAGGTACTTCCACGCCGATCACCTCGAACACCATCGTGGATGGTTTCGTGGTTACCGGTGGTAGTGCGGATGGGCCTGGATACACATCAAGCGGTGGCGGTCTGCAGTGCCTGGCCGTTGGGGCTGGCACGCAATGCAGTCCAGTGATCAGCCGCATGCACTTCACCGGTAACACCGCGACAGAACTGGGTGGTGGTTTCTTCGTGATTGGTAGCGATGGCGGCGTCAGTTCGCCAATCCTGACGCAGAGCACTCTTTCCGGGAACTCCGCGCAGGCGGGTGGTGGGCTGCACAATCATGCGAGTGCTGCCGGTTCCAGCACTTCAACGATTCGCAACAGCACCTTCAGCGGTAACAGCGCGACCGGTGGAGGAGGTCTTGGAAACGCCATCGAAGGAATCGGTACAGCAGCCAACGCCGTACTCAGCCAGGTCACCTTCAACGACAATTCGTCCTCTGATCAGGGCGGCGCCATCTTCAATGCGAACCCGTTGTCAGGCAACACGGCCTTGTTGTCGCTGCAGGACGTCATTCTGTGGGACAACCCATCGACTAACGGCGATGCCTTTTACAGCATCGGCCAGAGCGTAACGACGCTTGATGGGAGCGTGGTGCAGGGTGGCTGTCCCGGTGCACCACCGGTCTACGAATGCAGCAATCTGACCGATAGCGACCCGCTACTCGGCCCGATGCAGAACAACGGCGGCTTTACGCCGACCCTGCTACCGGCTGCGGGTAGCTCCGCGATTGATGCCGGGAGTGCCGGCACCTGTCCCGCCGAAGACCAGCGCGGCGTTGCACGCCCGCAGGGAAGCGGCTGCGATATCGGTGCGGTGGAAGTGGCGCAGGCGTCACTGGACGTGATGGTGACCGGCCAGGGCCAGGTCGATGCCGACGCCACGCCGCTGGCGCACAGCGGCAGCATCGCGGCCTGCACGGACAGCAGCGGCGACTGTTCGGCGTTCTACACGCCGAACGACGTCGTCACGCTGACCGCCACCCCCGCCACCGACTGGCATTTCGTCAGTTGGGGTGGCGACTGCAGCGGCACCGCCAACCCCACCACGGTGACGCTGGACGACGACAGGAGCTGCACGGCCAGCTTCGCCATCAACCAGTTCACCGTGACGCCGGTCGTTACGAGTGGCGATGGCAGTATCAGCCCGAACAGCGCGCAGGTCGTCGATGCCGGTTCAAGCACGGCGTTCGACATCATCCCCGCTACCGGCTGGAGCATTGGCGGCGTTGGCAGCACCTGTCCCGGCTCGATGAGCGGCCTTACCTTTACCGCCGGCCCGATCGTTGCGGATTGCACGCTGGAGGTCGGTTTCGCGCGCTTGCAATACGGCATCGGCGGGACGGTCAGCGGCCTTGTCGGCAGTGGTCTGGAACTGCTGCTGACCACCACGCCGCCGGTCGCGCGAGGCTCGGGTGCTCTAACCCTGCCGATCAGCGCCAACGGTGGCTTCAGCTTCCCGGTGCTGCTGGATTTCGGCACCGGCTATGTCGTCAGCGTGGCGGCACAGCCTGGCTCGCCCGCGCAGACCTGCAGCATCGCCAATGCCAGCGGCACGCTGGGCGCGGCACCGGTGAGCAACATCGCCGTCACCTGCGCCACCGACACCCACACCGTGGATGCGGTGGTCGCCAGCGGCAACGGCAGCGTTGATCCGGCCACGCAGGTCATTGCTGACGGCGGCAGCGCGACGATTACCGTCACGCCTGACGCCAACTGGCACATCGACACGGTGACCGGCTGTGGCGGCACGCTGTCCGGCAACAGCTACAGCACCGGCACGATTACCGCCGACTGCACGGTCGAGGCCACCTTCGCCATCGACCAGCACAGCGTCACGCCGACGGTGATTGCCGGCAACGGCAGCATCAGCCCCGATACGCCACAGACTGTTGATGGCGGCACCACGACCAGCTTTACGCTTACGCCCGATGCCAACTGGCATATCGACACGGTGACCGGCTGCGGCGGCTCGCTGAGCGGCAACACCTACAGCACTGGCAGCATCACTGCCGACTGCACGGTTGAAGCGAGCTTTGCCCTCGGCACGGTGAGCGTGGGTGCAGTGGTCAGCGGAGGCAACGGCAGCATCGACCCACCGAATGCCGACGTGCCGTATGGCGACACGCAGGTGTTCACCATCACCCCGGACAGCGGCTATGTCATCGCGTCGGTGAGCGGCTGCGGTGGCACACTGGTCGGCGACGTCTACACCACGGCACCCATCACCAGCGCCTGCAGCGTGGTGGTCGCCTTCGGCTTCGCCACGCCGGCTGCCGTGGCAGCACCCGAGCTGATTCCCGCCAGCGACTGGCGCAGCCTGCTGCTGCTGATCGGGATCATGGGATTGTTCGCCGGCGTCGCTCTGCGTCGGCGCTGATTGCCGCTTGCCCTCGCGCGCGCAAGCGTGCGAGGGCGTAGGCGTGTGCGCCGCGAACGGTGGTGTCGTAAACCGTTGCTGAGGCATCATGGCCGTCGATCCGAACCCGGAAGCTGCTTCCCACGTGCCACGCGCCGATTTCTATCTGATCCAGAAGGATCGCTTCCGCGAGCAGCCGCTGCTGCTGGTCTGCGAGCTGGCCAAGCGCGCGCTGGCGGCGCAGCAACCGACGCTGATCCTGGCGCGTGATCCCGAACAGGCCGAAGAACTGGACGAACTGCTCTGGGCCTTCGATGAGGATGCCTACCTGCCGCACCAGATTGCCGGCCAGGACGAGGACGATGCGGTCACGCCGCTGCTGGTGGTGGTTCCCGGAACCGATACGCCGGATCGGCCCATGGTGATCAACCTGCGCGACGAGGCCGTCACCGGCCAGTTCGAGCGCGTGCTGGAAGTGGTGCCGGCTGACGAATCCGCCCGCGAGCCGCTGCGCCAGCGCTGGCGTGACTACCAGGGGCGTGGCTTCGAGCTGAACAAGCACGACATGTAGCGGCGCGGGACCTTGGCGGTTCCGCCCAAAGCGCCCAGCCACTACAATCGCGCGTTCCCTTCCCAGATCCGATAGCCGGCGCCGTGAGGCGTGGCGGCCCAGCAGTCCATGGAAAAGAGCTACCAGCCCGAAACCTTCGAATCCCGCCTCTACCAGCGCTGGGAGGACGGCGGCTACTTCCGCGCCAGCGGCGAGGGTGAGCCCTACACCATCATGCTGCCGCCGCCGAACGTCACCGGCACGCTGCACATGGGCCACGCCTTCCAGCACACGCTGCAGGACGCGCTGATCCGCTACCACCGCATGCGCGGCTTCGACACGCTGTGGCAGCTCGGCACCGATCATGCCGGCATCGCCACCGAGATGGTGGTGAACCGCAACCTGCCGGAAGGCGAAAGCCGCGACAGCCTCGGTCGCGAGAAATTCATCGAGAAGGTCTGGGAGTGGCGCGAGCAGTCCGGTCACACCATCGAGCGGCAGATGCGTCGTCTTGGCACCTCCGGCGACTGGGACCGGGCCATGTTCACCATGGACCCGATGGCCGTCGAGGCGGTGAAGGAAACTTTCGTCCAGCTGTTCGAGCAGGGCCACATCTATCGTGGCCAGCGCCTGGTGAACTGGGATCCGGTGCTGAAGACCGCGATCTCTGACCTCGAGGTGGTCAGCGAGGAGGAGAACGGCAACCTGTGGTCGATCTTCTATTCTTTCGCTGACCAGGCGGCAGTCGCTGCCGATGCAGGCGAAGAGCTGAAGGGCCCGAACGGCGAATACGGGTTGACTGTCGCGACGACCCGCCCGGAAACCATGCTCGGCGACGTCGCCGTGGCCGTGCATCCCGAGGACGAGCGCTACGCCAAGCTGGTTGGCAGGACCCTGCGCCTGCCGCTCACCAACCGGGAAATCCCGATCATCGCCGACGACTACGTCGAGCGCGAGTTCGGCACCGGCTGCGTCAAGATCACCCCGGCGCATGATTTCAACGACTACGCCATTGGTCAGCGCCATGGCCTGCCGATGATCAATGTATTCACGCCGGACGCGACCATCAACGACATCGCGCCCGTGCGTTTCCGCGGGCAGGATCGCTACGACGCGCGCAAGGCCGTGCTGGCCGAGCTGGAAGCCGAAGGCCGGCTGCTGGAAACCAAGCCACACAAGCTGATGGTGCCGCGCGGTGACCGCACCGGGCAGGTGATCGAGCCGTTCCTCACCGACCAGTGGTTCGTGAAGATGGACGAGCTCGGCGCGCGCGGTCTGGAGCTGGCCGAGAAGGGCGACGTGCGTTTTGTTCCGGGCAACTGGATCAACACCTATCGCCACTGGATGGCCAACATCCAGGACTGGTGCATCAGCCGCCAGCTCTGGTGGGGCCACCGCATTCCGGCCTGGTACGACGACGCGGGCACCGTGTACGTCGGTCGCAGCGAAGATGAGGTGCGCGAAAAGAACGATCTCGCTGCTGATGTCGCACTGCGCCAGGACGACGACGTGCTGGAAACCTGGTTCAGTTCCGGCATCTGGTCGCACAGCACGCTGGGCTGGCCGAACGCCGAACTGATGGCCGAGCGTGGCTTCGACCGCTACCTGCCGACCTCAGTGCTGGTCACCGGCTTCGACATCATCTTCTTCTGGGTGGCGCGGATGATCATGATGACCGAGCACTTCACCGGCAAGGTGCCGTTCAAGGACGTTTACATCACCGGCCTGGTGCGCGATGCGCAGGGCCAGAAGATGTCGAAGTCGAAGGGCAATATCCTCGATCCGATTGATCTGATCGACGGCATCGATCTCGAAGCGCTGGTTGAAAAGCGCACTCGTGGCCTGATGCAACCGCAGATGGCGGCGAAGATCGAGAAGGCCACGCGCAAGGAATTCCCGGACGGCATTCCCGCCTTCGGCGCCGACGCGCTGCGCTTCACCCTGTCCGCGCTCGCCAGCCATGGCCGCGACATCAAGTTCGACCTCAGCCGCTGCGAGGGCTACAAGAATTTCTGCAACAAGCTGTGGAACGCCGCGCGCTTCGCGCTGCTGAACTGCGCCGATTTTTCTCTCCCCTCGCTGGCGGGGGGAGATGCGCGAAGCGCAGAGGGGGGTGGCCCGGCAAACCCGAAGACCGACGCCGAGCGCTGGATCCTGTCGCGCCTCGCGCACACCACGCGCGAAGTGCACGAGCAGTTCGCCGCCTATCGTTTTGACCTGGTGGCGCAGGCGGTCTACGAATTCACCTGGAACGAGCTCTGCGACTGGTTCCTCGAACTGGCCAAGCCGGCGCTTAACGGCGACGACACCGAAGCCGCCGCCAGCACCCGGCACACGCTGCTGTACGTGATCGAAGCCACGCTGCGCCTGCTGCATCCGCTGGTGCCCTTCGTCACCGAGGAAATCTGGCAGCACGTCGCGCCCAAGCTCGGCATCGACGGCAAGACCATCAGCCTGCGTGCCTATCCGGAAAACGACGACTTCGCCGTCCACGCCGAAGCCGAGGCCGACATCGAGTGGCTGAAGAGCGCCGTGTCCGGCCTGCGCCGCATTCGCAGCGAGATGGGCGTGCCACCATCCAAGCAGGTGCCGCTGCTGATGCAGGGCGGCAACGACAGTGATCGTGCGCGTGCCGATCGCTTCGACGGTTCGCTGCGTTTCCTGTCGCGACTTGAGTCCATCGACTGGTTGGATGCCGGCACGGAACCGCCAGCCGCTGCGGCTGCCGTGCTCGGTGAGCTGAAGCTGCTGATTCCGCTGGAAGGTCTGATCGACCTTGACGCCGAGCGCGCGCGCCTGGACAAGGAAATCAAGCGCGTTGAGAGCGAGATCGGCAAGTGCAACGGCAAGCTCGGCAATGCGCGCTTTGTCGATCACGCGCCGGCCGATGTCGTCGAACAGGAACGCGCTCGTCTTGCCGACTGGACGATGCAGCTCGACGGCCTGAAGCAGCAGCGCCTGCGACTGGCCTAAAGTTTCAACCGCGTGGGTGGTGTTGTCCGTGCAGCTGTTTGAGCTTCTCGCGGGCGACCAGCGTATAGATCTGCGTCGTTGAGAGGCTGCTGTGGCCCAACAGCATCTGTAGCGCGCGCAGGTCGGCGCCGTGGTTCAGCAAATGGGTGGCGAAACTGTGGCGTAGTCCGTGCGGAGTGATGCGCTCGGGGTCGATGCCGGCCGCCACGGCCAGGCGCTTGATGATCCGCCAGAAATGCTGGCGGGTCATCGCGCCGCCGCGCGCGGCGATGAACACCGGGCCGCCGGCGTGCGCCGGGCGACCTTCGGCGATGTAGCGCTCCAGCCAGTGGCGGGCTTCCTCGCCCAGCGGCACCAGCCGGTCCTTGCCGCCCTTGCCGGTGACGCGCAGCACGCCCTGCCGCAGGTTCAGCGCCGTTGCTGGCAGGCCGACCAGCTCGCTGACGCGCAGGCCGGTGGCGTACATCAGCTCCAGCATCGCGCGCTCGCGGAGCTGGTTTTCCGGATCGGCGGCCTCCAGCAACGCTTCGACCTCGGATTCGGACAGCGCTTTCGGCAGCGAGCGCGGCAGGCGCGGTGACTCCAGTCGTGCCGCCGGGTCGGCATCGATGCGGCCCTGGCGGTGCAGGTCGGCGTAGAAGCGGCGCACCGAGGACAGCGCCCGCGCGTTGCTGCGCGCCGCGTAGCCGTCACGGCTGCGCGCCGCCAGCCAGCGGTTGAGGTGATCCGGGCTGGCGCCTGCGAGGTTGCTGCCGTTGGCGTCCAGCCACACCGCCAATGCCAGCAGATCACGGCGGTAGTTGTCCTGCGTGCTCCGCGCGAGGCCATGCTCGGCCCAGCTGCGTTCCAGCCAGGCGTCGACCAGCTGCTGGTCCGCGGCTGGCGCCTCGGCCGAATCCCGGGCCTTGGCACGTCGTCTGGCGATGGCTTCGCGGCGTGAGCTCATGTCGGAATCGTAGCAGTCGTCATCGTTTCGGTAAGATGACCGGGTCATCGGTTCACGATGATCAGCGAGGGGTTCGGCGGATTCGATGAAGCGCGACAACATCAACTATGTGCTGGTCGGCGTGGTCGTGGCAGCGGCGCTGGCGTTGCTGCTGATGACACTGGCGGCGATCACTGGTCGCGGCGGCGAAGCCAGCGAGTACCACGCCTACTACGACAACGTCACCGGCCTGGGCTACGGCGCACCGGTGTTCTACGAAGGCTTCCGGATCGGCCAGGTCGATGGCATCGAGCCGGATCGGCGCGACGGACGCACGCGCTATCGCGTTGATTTCTCGGTACGCGAGGATTGGCAGATTCCCGATGACAGCGTCGCCCGGCTGGTTTCGCAGGGGTTGCTGGCCGACGTGTCGATCGGCATCCACGAAGGCGAGAGCCGGCAGATGCTCGAGCCCGGTAGCGAGATCATCGCGATGGGTGGTGCCGATCTGTTCGCGGCGATGAACGAACTGGCCGGCGAACTGACCATCCTCACCCGCGAGCGCATCCGGCCGTTGATCGACACCCTGGCCACGCGGCTGGATTCGATCAGCGGCACGCTGGACGAGAACCTGCCGGGCATCGCCGAGCAGAGCCGCGAGCTGCTGGAGCGCCTGAACCGCAGCGCTGCCGCGCTGGAACAGACGCTGGGACCGGAGAACCGCCAGGCCGTGGCGCAGACGCTGCGCAACGTGCAGGCGGTCAGTGCGGAACTCAGCCAGACCCGAGAGCGCGCCGACGCGTTGCTCGACGCGCTGAACGGCACCGTGGCCGAGAATCGCCCGGACATCCGCAGCGCGGTGCACGACCTGCAGCAGACGGTGGCAGCCGTCGCCCAGCGCATCGACACCATCACCTATCACCTCGAATCATCGAGCCGGAACCTCAATGAGTTCAGTCGCGAAATCCGCCAGGCGCCCAACCGCCTGCTGTTCACGCCGCCTGCCGACGAAGTGGAATGAGATGCGTCACTCGGTGATCGCGCGTTTCGCTTCGTCGCTGTTGCTGGCATCGCTGCTGGCCGGCTGTGCCGGTGGTCCGGCGATACCGGACACCACCTACTACCGGCTGGGTTCACTGCCGGTGGTGCAGGCCTGGGAAGCGCCGCTCTCCGCGCAGCCGCTGGTGGTGCCAACCTTTGTCGCCGATGGCGTGCATTCCGACCAGGCGCTGCTCTATGCGCTGGATGATGAAGGCATGCGTCTGCGGGCCTATCACTACCAACTGTGGGTGGATCCGCCGACGCGCATGCTGCAGCGGCGGCTGATCGCCACCCTGCGTCGTGCCGGCATCTCGCCGCTGGTGGTCGACAACCTGCCGCGTGCCCGCGAGCCGGCACAGGTCAGCGGGCGGATCATCGCGCTGGAGCGGGTGCCCGCTGGCGATGGCTGGACCGTGCAGGTAGCGCTCGGTCTGCGCTATGAGCCTTCGCGCGCGACGGAGGCTGGCGTTTCCAGCGACGATGACGACGGCATGGTGCGCGTGTATCGCGAAAGCCGCACAGTGGCGAATGGCAGCGTGGCTGATTCCGCGCGCCTGATGGGCGATGCCATCGACACAATCTTCGAGCGCTTCCTCGCTGACCTTCAGGCCGCACAGGCATCGCAGTCGCCGTGAGCACGGTGTTCGGTTATTCGGTCAACCAGCGTCGCGTGCTCGCCGAGCTGGGCCTGTCTCCGGTGCGCGCGCGCGCCGTCGCCGCCGCTACCGCGGCAGACCTGCAGCTTCGTGCTGATGCAACCGATGACCCCTTGCTGGCAGCGATCCTCGACTGGATGCCAGGCCACCGGGCAGCAGGCGAGAGCGAGGTCAGGCTGGCCTTGCCCGGGATCGATGGCGATGGACTGGGTGATGTCATCCTCATGGCCGAGTTGCGAGGCCGTCCTGACTGGAAGCGTCAGTTGTGGCGTCGCCTGCGCCGACTGCGTCGGAGCGCCGGCGGGTGAACGCCAGGCTGCGACCGATGCCCTTCGCCCAGTTGCGACCGATGCAGCGGGATGATCTGGAGCAGGTCCTGGCCATCGAGCAGCAGGCCTACAGCCATCCCTGGAGCGAGGGCATTTTCCGCGACTGCCTGCGCGCCGGCTACAGCTGCTGGACGCTGGAACAGGCCGGCGAGGTGATCGGCTACGGCATTCTCAGCGCCGCCGCGGACGAGGCGCATGTGCTCAACATCTGTGTGCTGCCCGATGCGCAGGGTGAAGGCCACGGTACGCGGCTGATGAAGCGGTTGATCGACCTGGCACGCTGGCATCGCGCCGAGCGCATCTTCCTGGAAGTGCGGCCCAGCAACGTGCGTGCCATCACGTTATACCGACGACTTGGCTTTGCCGAGATCGGGCGGCGGCCGGGCTACTACCCGTCGCACGTGGGCCGTGAGGACGCGCTGGTGCTGGCCCTGCCCTTGGCTGGGGAGTGCTGATTTTTGCGGGCCCGGCGACCGCCGGACGACCCCGTCCTCCCAAGATCGGCCGCCAGCGACCGCATTTCCGGTATCCTGCGCGCCCTGGACGGCGGCGGAACTCCGGTTCGCTGACGCTGTCTGTGATGCACCCCGATACGCTACCGAGGTTTCACCCATGACCCGTTTTCTGGCCGGCGCCCTGATTGGCGTCATCTCCTGTGCCGCGATCGCCGGCGACGCCACCTCCGCCAAGGAAGAGAAAGTCCGTGCCGCCATCCAGTCGCTGGTGCCCGGCGCAAGCATCGACAGCATTGCCGATTCGGTGATCCCCGGCGTCCTTGAAGTCCAGGTTTCAGGGCAGGTTGCCTATGTGTCCGAGGACGGAAAGTACCTGATGCAGGGCTCGATCTACGATATCAAGGCGAAGAAGGACTTGACCGAGGCGGCCCGCGCCGAAGTACGGCAGGTCGCGCTCAAGGACTTTGGCAAGGACAAGCGCATCGTCTTCTCGCCGGACAAGCCGGCGCATACGGTGACGGTCTTCACCGACATCGACTGTGGCTATTGCCGCAAGCTGCATGACCAGATGGCCGAATACAACGCCCAGGGCATCGCCATCGAGTACATGTTCTTCCCGCGCGCCGGTGTCGGCAGTGCTTCCTTCGACAAGGCAGTGGATGTCTGGTGTGCTGCGGATCGCCGCGAGGCCATGACCGAGGCCAAGGGTGGCGGCAATCCGCCGAAGGCCGAATGCCCGAACCCGGTCGAGGCCGAATACGCGCTGGGTCAGCGCATCGGCGTCAACGGTACACCGGCGATCTTCACCGCCGATGGCACCCAGATCGGTGGCTACGTGCCACCGGAGCAGATGCGCGCCCGCCTTGATCAGTTGGAAGGCAAGGTCGCCAGTCGGCCCTGATCCCGACATTCAGACAGGACGACGCCGGGTTCCAGCCCGGCGTCGTCGTTTCCAGGACCGGCCTCGAGCGCCCGATGGGGCGCATGGATGGTCCGGATTGGCTATCATTCGCGCCCCTGACTCCGGCCACGGTCCAAGCCCGCGCCGGCCATTCTCCAGCGGTTCTTCTCATGCCCTGCGGCTCCATTCCGTCGTGATGATCGTTTTTGAAGGCCAACCGGCCCTGTCCGCGTTCCGGCTGGATCGCCTGCGTGAGCGCATGGCCGCAGCGACCGGTACCAGTGAGTCCGTCAGTTTGCTGTCTGCGAACTGGATCTATCTGGTCGAGGCCGGGCCGGGTGCGAGTCTGGATGCGGCGCAGTTGCAGCGCGTGCTCGACGCGGGTGGAGAGCTGAGCGGCGAAGACGCTGGTCGACTGCTGGTATTGCCACGGCTGGGCACGCGCTCGCCCTGGGCGAGCAAGGCGGGAGACATCCTGCGCGGCATCGAGTTGCCGATTCATCGCATCGAGCGCGGCATCGCCTACCGCTTCGACCGGCTGCCGTCGGACCTGGCGTCGCTTGAAGCGCTAGGCGATGTGTTGCACGACCGCATGACGCAGTCGGTGCTGACGCGCCTGGCTGAGGTCGGAAAGGTGTTCGAATCGCCGGCGACGGGCGCGCTGCGAAGGGTGCCGCGCGAGGATCTGTCCCTTGCAAACGGCGAACTGGGCCTCGCGCTGTCCGATGACGAGATCGACTACCTGCGCGAGCGTTACGACGCCTTGGGGCGCGACCCCAGCGATGTCGAGTTGATGATGTTCGCGCAGGCCAATTCCGAGCATTGCCGGCACAAGATATTCAACGCGGAATTCGTCATCGATGGCGAGGAGCAGCCGCTGTCGCTGTTCCGCATGATCCGCAATACCCATGCCGAGTCGCCGCAGCTCACGCTGACCGCTTACAGCGACAACGCGGCGGTGGTCGAAGGCCATCCGGCGCGGCGCTTCCGTCCCGATGGCGATAGCGGTGTCTACGCGGAGTCGGACGCGATCGATTCGGCCTTCGCGATCAAGGTCGAGACGCACAACCACCCGACGGCGATCTCGCCGTTCCCGGGCGCGGCCACCGGCAGTGGCGGCGAAATCCGCGACGAAGGCGCGACCGGTCGCGGCGGCAAGCCCAAGGCCGGCCTGGCCGGTTTCTCGGTCAGCCACCTGCGCATTCCGGAGCTGCCGCAGCCCTGGGAGCAGCCGCGTTCGCTGAACCCGCGCATGGCGTCGGCGCTGGAAATCATGATCGACGGCCCGATTGGTGCCGCAGCGTTCAACAATGAGTTCGGTCGGCCGGCGCTGTGCGGCTATTTCCGCAGCTTCGAGCTGGATGACGCGGCGGTCGATGGCCCGGTTCGCGCCTACGACAAGCCGATCATGCTGGCCGGTGGCCTGGGCGCCATCGACCGCGAGCAGGTCAGCAAGCTCAGCATCCGTCCCGGCGACGCCGTGGTCGTGCTCGGCGGTCCATCGATGCTGATCGGTCTTGGCGGTGGCGCGGCCTCGTCGCTGGCTTCCGGCCAGAGCAGCGAGGATCTCGACTTTGCCTCGGTGCAGCGCGAGAACCCGGAAATGCAGCGCCGCTGCCAGGAAGTCATCGACCGCTGCTACGCGCAGGGCGAAGCGAATCCGGTACGCAGCATCCACGACGTCGGTGCCGGTGGCCTGAGCAACGCCATTCCCGAGCTGCTGCACGATGCTGGCGTCGGTGGCGAGATCAATATCGACGCGATTCCCAGCGACGACCCGTCGCTGTCACCGATGCAGCTGTGGTGCAACGAATCGCAGGAACGCTACGTGCTCGGTGTCGCTGCCGAGCGACTGGCCGACTTCGAGGCCCTGTGCCGTCGCGAGCGCTGCCCGTTCGCGGTGGTTGGCACGGCCACCGAGGCCGAACACCTGTTGTTGCGCGACCCGCGAAGCGCTGCCGCTGGGCTCGGCCATCCCATCGACATCCCGATGGACCTGCTGTTCGGCAAGGCACCGCGCACACTGCGCGACACGCGAACGCCGTACAACCTGCCGTGGTCGCGCCTTGATCCGCGCGAAATCGACCTGCAGGAGGCTGGCCTGCGCGTGCTGGCACATCCGACCGTTGCCGCCAAGCAGTTCCTGGTCACGATTGGTGATCGCAGTGTCGGTGGGCTTTGCGCGCGTGACCAGATGGTCGGGCCGTGGCAGCTGCCGCTGGCCGACTGCGCGATCACCCTGTCCGACTTCAGCGGACATGCCGGCGAGGCGATGGCGCTGGGCGAGCGCAGCCCGCTGGCGCTGATCGACGCCGCCGCCAGCGCGCGCATGGCGGTCGGTGAAGCCCTTACCAATTTGGCCGCAGCGCCGGTGGCGTCGCTGTCGGAAGTGAAGCTGTCGGCGAACTGGATGGCTGCCTGCGGTTATGAAGGCGAGGACGCATTGCTCTATCAGGCGGTGAAGACCGTCGGCATGGCGATCTGTCCCGAACTCGATATCGGCATCCCGGTCGGCAAGGACTCCTTGTCGATGCAGGCTTCCTGGCAGGCTGATGGCGCGTCGCAGAGCAGCGTTTCACCGGTATCACTGGTGGTCACCGCCTTCTCCCGTGTTGCCGATGTCCGCCAGCAACTGACGCCGGTGCTGCGTCGCGCCGAAGATGGCGAGCAGGACGGCGAGTTGTGGCTGCTCGGCCTGGGTGCCGGCAAGCAGCGGCTGGGCGGATCGGTGCTGTCGCAGTGCTACGGCAGTATTGGCGGCGCATGCCCGGACCTCGATGATCCCGAATGTTTGCGCGACTTCTTCGGGCTGATCCGCGATGCCCGCGAGGCGGAACTGCTGCAGGCCTACCACGACCGTTCCGACGGTGGCGCTTTCGCTGCCCTCTGCGAGATGGCCTTTGCCGCGCATTGCGGGCTGGAAATCAACCTCGATGGCTGGGGCGAGAACCCGCTGTCGACGCTGTTCGCCGAGGAACTGGGCGCGGTGGTGCAGGTGCCGACGAATCGGCGCGCCGCCTTCGCTGACCTGATCGCGCGGCACAACCTCACCCACTGCGCGCAGCGCATCGGCGAAGCCGTTGCCGCACCGCGCATCCGCGTCAGCAAGGGCGGTGCCGCGCTGGCCGAGTGGTCGTGGGAGCAGTTGTTCGATGCCTGGTGGAGCACTACGCACGCCATGCAGCGGCGTCGCGACGAACCGGGAAGCGCGGATCAGGAACGCGACAGCGCACGCGCCTTCGAGGCGCCGGGCCTGCAGTGGCGACCGAGCTTCGACATCGACGACGACATCGCGGCACCGTTCATCGCCAGTGGCCTGCGACCGCGCGTGGCGATCCTGCGCGAGCAGGGTGTGAATGGCCAGGTCGAAATGGCGGCGGCTTTCCATCGCGCCGGCTTTGAGGCGGTGGATGTCCACATGTCCGACCTGCTCGGCGGGCGCGTCGAGCTTTCGGGATTCCGTGGCCTGGTTGCCTGCGGCGGCTTTTCCTACGGCGACGTGCTCGGTGCCGGGCGCGGCTGGGCGGTATCGGTGCTGGATCACCCGCGTCTGCGCGATGCCTTTGCCGACTTCTTCGCCCGCGAAGACAGCTTCACGCTGGGCGTCTGCAACGGCTGCCAGATGCTGTCGTCGCTGAAGGCATTGATTCCGGGTGCCGAACACTGGCCGCGCTTCCTGCGCAATCGCAGTGAACAGTACGAAGCGCGCCTGGTGCAGGTGAAGGTCGAGGAGTCGCCATCGCTGTTCTTCGACGGCATGGCTGGCTCGTTGTTGCCGGTGGTAGTGGCGCACGGCGAAGGCCGCGCCGACTTTACGGCGCAGGCAGGCCGTGACGCCGCCGATGTCTGTCTGCGCTACGTCGATGCCAACGGACAGGCGGCAATCAGCTACCCGGCAAACCCGAACGGCTCGCCGGACGGCGTCACCGGCCTGACCAGCCGTGATGGCCGTGCCACGATCCTGATGCCGCACCCCGAGCGCGTGTTCCGCAACGCGCAGTTGAGCTGGCACCCGGACGGTGTTGGTGAGGCATCGCCCTGGTTGCGCATGTTCCGCAACGCGCGTAGGTGGTGTCAGTAGTGCAGATCAGCCCGCTCCGACAGTTCCTGCTGGCCGCGCTGCTGTGGCTGCCCGCCTGCTTCTTTCTGTGGGCGGTGCTGGCCAGTGCCATGGTCTGGCCGGCAGTTCGCATCGGCGGTTGGCTGCTGACTCACGAGGTGTCGCAGGCGGTCGAGAGCATCATGCAGATTGGCGCCCGGGTTGAAGTGAGCACCCGACTGATCACCGAGGTTGATGGTCGAGCGGCACAACTCCTGCTGACATCCAATCCGTTGATCTATGCCTGGTGTCTCCCGCTGTTCGCCGGCCTGGTCATGGCGACACCCATTGCCGCCTCGAAGCGCTTCAAGCAGTTTGCCGTTGGCCTGCCGATCCTGTGGCTGGTGGCGTCCTGGGGCCTGTTCTTCGACGTGCTCAAGTTGATCATGTTCAATGCCGGGCCGATGGGCATGGCGGTGTTGCAGCAGGCCGGCTGGAATGCCGATGCGGTAGCCTTGGGCTACCAGTTCGGCTATCTGATCCTGCCGACGGTGGTACCGGTGGCCCTGTGGATCGCCCTGAATCGTCACTTCCTCGAAGCCCTGATCGGCTGGCGCGAGGAACCTGACGACGAGGATGGCGGTCACAGGCCCAGCGCCGAGACGAAATGATGGAGAACCCCGTGTCCGAAGCCACGACCAGCAGCGAAGCAGCGGTCGCGCCTGCCGCCAGCAGCAGCGGTGCGAGCGACCTGCCGCCGATCGAGGCGCAGATCTCGCAGGCGCTGCTGTCGCGCGGTCGCCTGAAGGAAGCCGATCTGGGCCGGGCCAAGCGCCTGTACGCCGAGTCCGGCGGCAGCTTCGTCTCGCTGATGACGCGCCTGGGCCTGGTGTCCGAACGTGACGTGGCCGAAGCCAGCGCCGAGGTGATGAACCTGCCGCTGCTGGCGGCCAAGGACTGCCCGGAAGCACCGCCGGCTGACCTGGCGCTATCGACACGCTTCCTCAAGCATTACCACGTCTGCCCGATTGGTGAGGACGAAGGCCATGTCGATCTGCTGGTCGCCGACCCGCAGGAGCCATACGCCATCAACGCGGTGGGCCTGGCTTCCGGCAAGTCGGTTCGGGTCAAGATCGGCCTGCGCTCGGAGGTCGACGACCTGATCGAGCGCTACTACGGCAGCGGCCGTTCGGCGATGGGCACCATCGTCGAGAACCTGGCCGAAGGCGAGGGCAGCGAGGACGACATCGAGCACCTGCGCGACCTGGCTTCGGAAGCGCCGGTCATTCGCCTGGTAAACCTGATCATCCAGCGCGCGGTCGAGCAGCGCGCCTCGGACATCCACATCGAGCCCTTCGAGAGCCGTCTGAAGGTGCGTTACCGCATCGACGGCGTGCTGCACGAGGTCGAATCGCCGCCGGCCGGTTCAACTGCCGCCGTGATCTCGCGCGTCAAGATCATGGCCAAGCTGAACATCGCCGAGCGCCGTCTGCCGCAGGACGGCCGCATCATGATCCGCGTGCAGGGCAAGGAGCTGGACCTGCGTGTCAGTACGGTGCCGACGGCACATGGCGAGTCGGTGGTGATGCGTATCCTCGACCGCGAGTCGGTGGTCTTCGATTTCGAGACGCTGGGCTTCACCGACAAGTTCCTTGACCGCTTCATCGACGTGTTGGAACGCCCGCACGGCATCCTGCTGGTTACCGGACCAACCGGCTCGGGCAAGACCACCACGCTGTACACGGCGCTGTCCAAGATCAACACGCCGGACGTCAAGATCATCACCGTCGAGGACCCGGTCGAATACCAGATCGAGGGCATCAACCAGATCCAGGCCAAGCCGCAGATCGGCCTCGACTTCGCCGGCGCCCTGCGCTCGATCGTCCGCCAGGATCCGGACGTGATCATGATCGGCGAAATGCGCGACCGTGAAACCGCCGAGATCGCCATCCAGTCGGCGCTGACCGGTCACCTGGTTCTCTCCACGCTGCATACCAACAGCGCGGCCGGTGGCGTCACCCGACTGCTGGACATGGGCGTGGCCGACTATCTGCTGACCTCGACCATCAACGGCATCCTGGCGCAGCGACTGGTGCGTCGCCTCGACCCGGAAACGGCGGAGCCCTACGAGGCAATGCCTGAGGTGATTGCCGAGTTCAAGCTGGACAAATACACCGACGAGCGCCCGATCCGCCTGTGGCGCCCCAAGCCCAGTGCCAAGAGCTCCACCGGCTACCACGGCCGTACCACGATCATGGAATTCCTGGTGATGACCGACGCCATCCGGCGCATGGTCATGCAGCACGCCGACATGGGCGTGATCGAAGCCGAAGCGCGCAAGGAAGGCATGTTCACCATGTACGAGGACGGCATCCGCAAGGCGCTGCAGGGCGTGACCACCATCGAGGAGGTCCTGCGGGTGACGCAGGAGGTCTAGTCGATGCGAAAGATTGGGCTTCCAGCCGCAACTTTCGCGCGAACGATCCGGGCGCGGCCCGGCCACGTTCGCCGCAGCGCGGCTGCGCCGCTTGCGCCGGCACATCCCTGTGCCGGATTGAAATCAGCGCAGGCGTGCCGTCCGATCGCTAATCCCGCACGTTCCAATTCGACCGCAGGTCGAACAGCACGGCTTCTCGACTGATGGCAATGTTCCGCTACAAGGCGATCAGCGCTTCGGGCGACATGATCGATGGCCAGATGGAGGCTGCCAGCGCTGACGAGGTGATTGTCCGGCTGCAGGACGGCGGCAATATCCCGGTCGAAGCCAAGCCGGCGGACTCCGCCGAGAACCAGGGTCTTTTTGCGCGCCTCAGCCAACGCACGGTATTGAGCCAGAACCAGATCCTGCAGTTCACGCAGCAGCTATCCACGCTGCTCGGGGCCGGACAGCCGCTGGATCGTGCGCTGCAGATCCTGCTTGACCTGCCGGAGTCCGAGGCGGCGAAGAAGACCATCGGCGGCATCCGCGACGCCGTTCGTGGCGGTGCTTCCCTGTCCACCGCGCTTGAGCAACAGCACGGCGCCTTCTCTCGTCTCTATATCAACATGGTGCGTGCTGGCGAAGTCGGTGGGTCATTGGATGAAACGCTCAAACGTCTCGCTGATTACCTGGAGCGCAGCAAGGCGCTGAAGGAAAGTTTCATCAACGCCATGATCTATCCGGCCATTCTGGTCATCATGGTGGTGCTTTCGCTGATCATCCTCATGGCCTGGGTGGTTCCCCAGTTCATTCCGTTGTTCGACGACATGGGTGTGGAACTCACGTTGCTGACACAGGTCGTATTCGGCACTGGCAACCTGATGCGCGATGGCTGGTGGTTGTTCGTTGTTGCTGTCGTGGCTGGCGCTTGGGTGTTGCGGCAACAGCTTTCAGATCCAGAGCGCCGGCTGCGGTTTGATGGGTGGATACTGCGTCGCAAGCTGATAGGTAGTGTATTGCTCCGTATGGATACGGCCAGGCTGGCACGCACTTTGGGTACCCTGGTGCATAACGGTGTGCCGCTGTTGTCCGCGCTTTCCATTGGTCGCAACGTAATGGGCAACACGTCGCTCGCCAAGTCAGTCGACGAAGCAGCGGAAGACGTGAAAACCGGCGGTGGCCTCGCTGCTGCTTTGTCAAAGAGCAAGCAATTTCCGCGACTGGCGCTGCAAATGATCCAAGTCGGTGAGGAATCCGGTGCGCTGGACGACATGCTGATCAAGGTTGCGGATACTTTCGACATCGAGGTGAAGAACGGCCTCGACCGCCTGCTGGCGGCGCTGGTGCCTGTCATCATCATCATCATGGCCTTCACGGTCGCGCTGATCATGCTTGCCATCCTGATTCCAATTTTCGATTTGACCAACGCAGTGGGGTAACCCGATGAACATTCACAACAAGCGAACGCAGCGCGTCATGCAGAAGCGGCAGTCCGGTTTCAGCCTGATGGAAATCATGATCGTGATCGTGCTGATCGGCTCGATCGTGGCGTTTGCCGCTACCCGGATCATTGGTCAGGGTGATCAGGCAAAGCAGCGCTTGACCAAGGCGCAGATCAGCACGCTGATCACAAAGATTGAAGCGTACTCACTGGACAATGGATCGCCGCCACAGCGGCTTGAGGACCTGATCAGTGAGCCTGGCGATGCACCGGGTTGGCTTGGTCCTTACGCGAGCAAGAAAGAAATCCTAGATGGGTGGGGGCGTGCTTTCGAATACGACCCGAACGGTGATTCCGGGCGCGTTGTCATTAAATCCATGGGGTCCGATGGCAAGGCTGGCGGCGACGGGCCTGCCAAGGACCTATCCAGCGCGGACTGAGGCGTCGCAAATCATGCGCGGCCATCGCGGCTTCTCGCTACTGGAGATTGTCGTTGTCATCGCGCTTATTGCCGTGATGGCCACGGTGATCGGCATTTCTGTAACGGGTGGCCTGGATTCCGCGCGCGTGCGTTCGGCCAGCCGCGATGTTGCCGCCGCGTTGCGCTACACGCGCGGCCAGGCCATCGTCCATCACGAACAGCGCACGCTGGCCTTCAATGTCGACGAGCGCAGCTACCGGATGCCGGACAAGGAGCCGGTGCAACTGCCCAATGGCATGGAGATGGAGCTGCTCACCGCGCAGTCGGAAATGCTGAGCGAGGGCGAAGGGCAGATCCGCTTCTACCCCGATGGTTCTTCCGGCGGTGGACGCGTGACTCTGACCCGTGGCGAGGCGCGCTGGGAGATCGAAGTCGAGTGGCTGACCGGCAAGGTTCGCCTGTTCGATCCCAACGAAACTGCGGATCGCTGAAATTTTCGTGTTCCGGCGTGAACTCATCCGTGATCCGATAGTCATAGGCCGCATGTCTTTCACTCCACGCCATCGTCAAGCGGGGCACCGCCAGCAGGGCTTCACCCTGATCGAGATCGTCGCGGCATTCGCGATCCTCGCCATTGGGCTGGCGTTGTCGATGAGCATTGCCAGCGGCGCGTTGAGCCAGGTGCGGCGTGGCAGTGACTTCAGCATGGCGGCGTTGAATGCCAAATCCCTGCTGGACAGCGTTGGCGCTGGCACGCGTCTGGAGGAGGGCGGTGACAGCGGCGAGTTCGACGACGGCTCGCGCTGGGATCTCGAGATCACCGAATACGAGCCGGAGCTGGTGGCGAGTGGTGCGCTGGCGACCCTGTCGCCGGTCGACATGTACTACCTGCGTCTCACCGTGTACTGGAATGAAGGCCGCAGCGAACGCCAGGCGACGTTTTCCACGTTGCGTACGCTGACGCCGGACCGGGGGCGTTGATGCGGATTCGACAGGCCACTCCGGTTTCGCGTCAGCACGGCTTCACGCTGCTGGAAATCCTGCTGGCCAGTACCTTGCTGGCGGTGCTTCTGGCGCTGGCCTACTCGACGGTCAGCGGAGCCGTGCGCAGCACGCGCAGCGGCGAGGCGCAGATCGAGCGCACGGACGAGATTCGGGTGACGCAGGAGTTCCTGCGCAGGCAGTTGTCGCATGCCATGCCGGTGGCCTACGAGCAGCCGGACGACGGCGGTGACCGCAAGGTGTTCGAGGCCGATGACGCAAGCATGCGGTTCGTGGCGCCGATGCCCGGTCATCTGTCCCGCGGTGGCCTGCACGTGCAGTGGCTGGAGTTCAGCAGCGATCGTGACGGTCTACGCCTGGATTTCGACCACCATCAGTTGAACGGCTATGACCCCGATGATCCCAAGGGCGACAGCGAGCGGCCGCCGGTCACTTTGCTCGAAGGCATCGCCGAGGCCAGCTTCGAGTTCCGATCACTGGACGAGCAGGGCGAGCTCGGTGACTGGGACTCGGACTGGGAGGATTTCGAGGCGCTGCCTGTTCTGGTGCGACTCAACCTGCGTTTCGAGAACGAGAACCGGCAATGGCCCCTGTTCGAGGTGCCGATGAAGCTGGCAGCGGCCAGCACCACAGGTAGCCGTTTCCGTCCGCGCCGCTCCAGCCAACTGGGTCGACCTTTGCCGGGAGACCGCAAGTGATGGCGAGGGCGCATGGATATCCGATGTCCTCGGCGTCGCGCGGCATCGCCTTCGTGGTGGTGCTGTGGCTGCTGGCGCTGCTGGCCATCCTGCTCGGTGCCTTTGCGCTGCTGGCGCGCACCGAGCATATCCAGTCGCGCTCGCTGTTCGATTCCACGCAGGCACTGTATGCCGCCGAAGCCGGTGTGAATCTGACCGTGTTCCAACTGATGGTGCCCGATCCCGAGCAGCGCTGGATCCCGGATGGCCGCAGTTATCCGTTCACTTTCGACACGGCCGAGGTCGAGGTCCGGATCACTGACGAGTCCGGCAAGATCGACATCAATGCGGCGGATACGCAGACGCTGGACCAGTTGTTCCAGTCGCTGGGTGTTGATCCGCTGGCCTCGCAGCAGTTGGCGGATGCGGTGATCGACTGGCGTGATCCGGATGATCTGATCCAACTGAACGGCGCCGAGGTCGATGACTATGAGGCGGCGGGCTTGCCCTACGGTCCGGCGAACCAGCCGTTCAACACCATCGGCGAGCTGCAGCAGGTGCTGGGCATGACGCCTGAACTGTTCCTGGCGGCCGAACCGGCACTGACCGTGTATACCGGGCAAGGGCGTCCGAACCCGGCTTTCGCGCCGCTGGAGGCGCTGCGCGCGCTGCCGGACATCACCGACCCGATCGCCCGTGAACTGATCGAGATGCGCCAGCAGATGGATGCCAGCGGCACCGGCCCATTGGCGACGTTACCCAACGGGCAGCCACTCATGGTGCGAGGCGGCACGGGCACGTATAGTATTGAGTCCCGCGCGACCCTGCCCAACGGGGCATGGGCCCGTTTGCTGGCCACGGTCCGCATCGGTAGCGCGGACGCCTCGGATATCGCCTATACCGTCCTCCGCTGGGAAGACGGGGAAGCCCTTTGATGTCATCCACCCGAACCCTTCCCGACGCCATAGCCGGTCCATTGCGACGCCTATCCAACCGCTACGCGGAAAGCCCGGTGCCTGGCTTTCTGCGTTGGTGGGGTAGCAGCCTGCGCAGTTGCTTGCCAGCGAAGTGGCGTGACGCAATGGCCGCAGAGGCGGCGCAGCTCTGGCTGCAGCGGGATGGTGACCGGCTTCACCTGAGGCGCTCGGATGGATTGCCGGATGCTGCGCCGGGTTTTCTGGCCCTGGGCCCGGATGTGGATGTCGGTAGCACGTTCATCGCGGCCACGTCCGAGGCGGAACGTGCGTTGCCGCGAGTCCTGTTGTTGCCGGATGACCGCGTGCTGCGTCGTCGCCTCATGCTGCCGGCCGCGACATCTGACAACCTGCGTTCCGTGGTGGGCTACGAGCTGGACCGGCAAACACCGTTCAAGCCGGACCAGGTGTACTACGATTGCCGAATCGTCCGCCGAGACGCTTCGGCCCGGCAGATCGAGGTCGACTTGCTGCTGACTCCGCGTACTGCGCTGGATGCGGAACTGGCGGTGCTGGATGGAGTCGCCGATGGACTGGATGCCGTCGATGTCGTGGATGAGCAAGGGTTGCCGACGGGGTGCAATCTGTTGCCGGTCGAGCGCCGCGCGCGACGTGGCCACGCGTTTGCGTGGCTGGTGCTTGGCATGACGGTTGCCGCAGCATTCATGCTCGCAATGGCGGGTTCGCAGTCGCTGGACAATCGGCGCGAAGCGGTGGCGAAGCTGCAGGAAGAGGTCGATGCGCGGCGTGTCGATGCCCGGCGCGTCAATCAACTGCGGGAGCGGCTTGACGACGCGGTTGAAGGGGCCAACTTTCTGGCGGTGCAGCGATCCGGGTCGCCGTCCGTGTTGGATCTGATCAACGAACTCACGTACCGGATGCCGCCGGACAGCACCTATCTGGAACGACTCAGCCTAAGCGGCGAAAAGCTCAGCATTTCCGGGCAAAGCAGTCAGGCTGCCGAACTGGTCGGGCTGTTGCAGCCGTCGTTGCAGATTCGTTCGGCATCCCTGTCCGGAAGCATCCAGCCGGACTCGCGTACAGGCAAGGACCGCTTCACCATTTCGGCGGAGTATGTAATGCCCGATGGCGGGGTCCAGCGCGACTTCGGCCCCATTCTGGTCGATCCGGGGCTGGAGGTAGTCGACGATCCGGAGAAGGCCGCCGCTGAGGCCAATGCGGACCGTTCCAATACGGAGGACAGCCGATGAGCAGTGCCGATGGCCGTCGCGACCGCGTTCTGGCGATCAGCCTGCTGGTGGCGGTTCTGTTGCTGACTTACCTGCTGTTCGTCCACTGGCCGCTGGTGATGCCGCATCTGGCCCTGCGCGGCGAGTTGATTGAACTCCGGGACCAGGAGGCAAGCCTGCGCGCCACTGCTGCGCAGCAGCCTGCACTTCAGGAGCGACTGGCCCAGGTGGCGGCTGCGGAAGCCGAGAACCCGGGCTTCCTGCCCGAGGATAGTTTCGACCTTGCCACCGCCGGCCTGATGCAGCGGCTCGAGTCGGTAGTGGCAGCGTCTACAACCGATACCGATCGCTGCCAGGTGGTCAACAAGACGCCTTACAAGTCCCGTGAGAAGGAGCGTTTCGAGCGGGTGACGGTCAAGGTGCGTATGCGCTGTGAAGTCGAAGAGTTTGCAGGCGTGCTTCACGAGATCGAAGGTGGAAGCCCGCAATTGTTCGTTGGCGATCTCAACATGATCTCGCGGCGGCCGACACACAATCCCCGGCTCAACCGTCCGCCGCAGAGAGGCTATCTCGATATCAGCTTCGATCTGTACGGCTACCTGCACCAGCGGAGCGACGCCGATGGCAAATAGTTCCGGCGCCCGACTCCTGGTTTTCATGTTGGCGGCGTTGACAGCGTGGTCGCTGCTCGTGCTTGCTCTCGCCTGGGGTGGTCTGGGCGGCCGTTTCGGCCTGCACCCCGAGGATGCTGGCCGCATAGAGGCAGTGCCCGAAGTGGCGCTGAGTTCGAATGCCGCGGGCATGCCCGACATGGATGGCTACGTCGGTATTGCCCAGCGGCCGCTGTTCAACAGCGACCGTCTGCCGTTTGTGGGCGAGAGTTCGGAGGACGAGGATGCGGTCGTCGAGGAAGAAGTGCTGATGCCGCTCGACGCCACCCTGACCGGCGTCATCAAGATCGGCGAGGATACGGCGATTGCCCTCATCAAGGGCAACAAGAGCGGGGAAAGTCAGAACGTCAAGGTTGGCGACAACCTGCAGGGTGATCTGTCGATCTACAAGTTGGTCGAACTTGAGGCGCGGAAAGCGGTCTTTGACGGTCCGCGTGGCCGCAGTGAGCTGGAACTGGAAACTTTCACGGGAAGGGGCGCCAAACCGCCGACTGCGGTACAGGCCCCGCTGAGCACGGATGCCGAGGCGATGGACGGGCGTGAAGAGCAGGAGTCGGAAGTCGCCGCCGATGACTCACCCGAAGCGAAAGCCGAGATGATCCGGCGCCGGATCGAAGAACGGCGCCGACAGATGCGAGAAGAAGCCGAGCGGGCGCGATCCGAGCAGGATCGATGACCCAGGAGACAAGAGAAGTGATGCGACCACCCCATTCAGTCCAGTTCCCGCGCATGACACCGCGAACGAGAGCGGCCCTGATCACCATGGCCCTGGCCTTGTTGGTCGCGCTGACCGGCTGCGCCGGCCGAAACGCGAGGCCGGATCACCTGTTGCGCCCGGTGGCCGACCAGGTTTGGCGTCCTGACGCGATCGCCGCAGCTCCTGCCGAAGAGATTGCAGTGCCGACCGCTGAGCCGCCGGGTGAAAGCGGTCACCGCAGCGTCGAGCAGGGCACGGCGACGTTCATCAACCAGGACGCCGCACGCCAGCCAGCGCCGACCCACGGCAAGGATGGCGATGTCACCTTCAACTTCGAGGGTGATTCGTTGAACGCCGTGGTCAAGGCCATTCTCGGCGATTACCTGCAGCAGAACTACGTGATCGCGCCGGGCGTGCAGGGCACGGTGACCTTTTCCACCGCCAAGCCGATGCGCCGCGACCAGGTGATGTCGATCCTGGAGATGCTGCTGCGCTGGAACAATGCCACGCTGGTCTGGGAAGACGATCGCTACACCATTCTTCCGGTCGACCAGGCGCTGCCGGGCAACCTGATCCCCGGCGTCGGCAAGCCGCATCGCCTTGGCTACCAGGTCCGCGCCGTGCCGCTGAGCTATATCTCGGCCACCGAGATGGAGAAGTTGCTCAAACCCTATGCGCGACCGAATTCGGTGATCAGCACCGACAACGCACGCAGCATGATCGTGCTGGCCGGCACCCCGGCGGAATTGAACAACTACCTGCAGACCATCCGGATCTTCGACGTCGACTGGCTGGAAGGCATGTCCGTCGGCATCTTTCCGATGCAGCAAATCGAGGCCAGCAAGGTGGTGGGCGAACTGGAAAAGGTGTTCGGCGTCAGTTCCGACACGCCCATGGCCGGTCTTTTCCGTTTCATGCCGCTGGAAGGCATCAACGCCGTCCTGGTCATCACCCCGCAGCCAAAGTACCTGAAGACTGCAGAGGAGTGGCTGGAGAAACTCGATCAGGGCAGCAGTGGCGGCGGCCAGCGCCTGTATGTCTACGAGGTCAAGAACGTCAAGGCCGCCGATTTGGCCGACACCCTGAGCGACGTGTTCGGTACTGGCGGTGGCGGTTCAAGAAGCAATAGCGGCAACAACGCGGTCGGCCCTGGATTGCAGCCGGCGACGATTCGCAGCAGCGGCATCAACCGTGCGGGCGGCCGGAGCAGCAGCAACTCCCGGGGCAACAATTACGCCAAGTCATCCGATGACGAGGGCGATGCGGCCGCTGGAAACGCCAAATCCGCTGGCGGTCTGCGGATCAGCGCCCTGTCGCCAAGCGTCGACCAGCCGCAGGTGCAGGGCGGTGGCAACGTGCAGAACGTTGCGACACCCGACGCGCCCGCACGCCTGGTCGCCGCCAACGATGGCGGCGGCAACGTGAGCACGGGAATCGCCATTGGCGAGTCCGAGGAAGTGCGGATCTCTGCGGTCGAGGAAAGCAATTCGTTGCTGATCAAGGCAACGCCCGCGCAGTGGGAGTCTATCCATCACGTCATCGAGCGCCTGGACCAGATCCCGCTACAGGTTCATATCGAAGCGCAGATCGTGCAGGTCGATCTCACGGAAGGTCTGAAGTACGGCGTCCAGTGGTATTTCGAGAACGCGGTCCCGGACAACCTTTCAACCCTTCCGGATCCGGGTGGTGACGACGACGAGGAGACCGCTTCCGGAAGTTCTGTCTCCAAATTACTGGGTCCCGCGCTCGGCCGGAACATATGGGGCGATCTGGCAGGCTCTGCTGGTGTTAGTGGTTTTGCGTGGTCGTTTCTCGGACGCAACGCCGCAGCCGTGATCACCGCGCTGGACAATGTCAGCAATGTCAAGGTGTTGTCGGCCCCGTCACTGGTGGTGCTGAACAACAAGACGGCCTCGATCAACGTTGGCCAGCAGATTCCGGTCAACACCACCACCATCAACCCGGGGAACAGCGGAATCAGTGGTTCCTACAGCAACGTTCAGTACCTGCAGACGGGTATCACCTTGAATGTTGTTCCTCGGGTCAATCCGGGCGGTCTGGTGTTCATGGAGATTCAGCAGGACGATTCATCGGCGGCGCCGGCCGCGGTCGAAGGCGGCAACCAGCCCATCAATCAGCGCACGATATCCACGGAGATCGCGGTGCAGAGTGGTGAAACCGTGTTGCTCGGCGGCCTGATCAAGCAGACCGACAGCAATGCCAAGGGTGGTGTGCCGGGCTTGAGTCGCTTGCCGGTGGTTGGTGGGCTGTTCGGCAGCAAGAACAAGAGCATGGCGCGTCAGGAACTGCTGGTTTTGATCAAGCCTACGGTCATTTACAACCAGGAAGATGCCCGACGCATCACCGAAGAGTACCGCGACCGCTTCCAGGGTCTCGAGCCTTTGAGGCAGGTTGACGACACGGACTCCCCCTGATCCGCTTCCGGTCCCGGCGCTTCGCCCCGCATGCGGCCCCGGCCACGGCATAATTTGAGAGAAATACATGAATAACTTGAACGTTTCGCGCCTCTGGGGTGTGTTCTGCGTCCTTGCCAGCCTTGTCCTCGTCGGCTGTGCCGCGGGTGGCGGCGAGAAGAAGCAGGAAACCCTGGCTGAACGCGCCCAAGCGCGTTGGGACCTCCTCATCGGCAAGCAGATTGGTCTGGCCTGGGAGTACCTGACGCCGGGTGCACGTATCGAAACTGGCAAGGAGGCCTATATCCGGGAAACCTTGGTGAAGCCCGTCAGGTGGCGGTCCGCGCGCTATCTCAGTCAGGTTTGCGATTCGCCCGAGCAGTGTCGGGTGAAGATGTCGGTCTCCATCGAGGTTCGCAGCCACCTGACCGGCGTTGGCATGGTCGGAACGGAGATGGTTGTAACCGAGACATGGCTCAAGACGGATGGAAACTGGTATTTCCTGCCCCCGGTCGCCCAATAACAGGCGGTCAGGCGGGGATTGCGCCGCTAGTCTGCATGTCGTAGACTGCCGGCGCTGTTGCCTAACCTTGCCCATAGAAGGCGGGCCAAAACCGCTTAGCGGAGCACGGTTAGCTGTTAGCAAAAGCCCTGTGGTTGATTAGGAGTGTTGTGATGAAAAAGAGTTCTCTGACGACAGCCGTCGTCGCCGGTCTCGCCGGCGCCGCGGGTCTCGTTAACGTTTCCAATGCGGTGAACGTGAACCCGGACGGTCTCGGCCAGGTTCTGATCTACCCGTACTACACGGTCAACGCCGACAATGCGACGTTGATCTCGGTGGTGAACACCACCAATGATGTCAAGGCCGTCAAGGTCCGCTTCCTGGAAGGCCGTAACTCGCAGGAAGTTCTCGACTTCAACCTGTATCTCTCGCCGTTCGACGTGTGGACCGGTGCCGTTCACGACTTGGGTGACAGTAATGGCCCCGCCGTGATGACCACGGATGACCGCAGCTGCACCGTGCCGTATTTTTGGCAGGAGCGTCAGGATGCGGGCGGCAACGCCGGCATCAATCAGGGCAACTACTCGGGTTTCTTCAAGAACTTCGAGTACGCGCTGAACAATGACGACGGTGGTCCGTACGGCCTGGATCGTACCCGTGAAGGTCATCTTGAGATGATCGAAATGGGTCGTGTGGTTGATGACGGTGACGACCTGGCTAGCGCCGGTGTTTCCGTGGAGGCCGTTGACCCGACTCTGGGCGACACCGGTGGTGAGCTGGCTTGGGCCGCGCTGCACGTTGCCGGCGTCCCGAATGACTGTCAGGCGCTGGTTGACGCGTTCCGCGTCGTCGAAGGCGTGGCTGGTCAGTGGGAGCCGAACTTCGGTGATGTCAGCACCGACATCGATGAGCCGAACGGTGGTCTGTTCGGTGGTGCCGAGATCGCGAATGCGCTGCAGGGCACCAACCTGTCCTACAACGCGGACGCGCTGGAAGGTTTCTACCAGCTGTCGAATGAAGTCACCGGCCTGGTGCAGAACCTGCACACCAACCCGGGTAGTGTCTCTCCGAGCCTCGAGGACGCTGAAGACCTGAACGGCACTGGCGTGGCTCAGGCGATCGTGTTCGACAACGGTACGCTGGTGACGCTGGACTTTGATCGTGGTCTGGACGCCGTGTCCGCCGCCTTCATGCACAATCAGGTCTACAACGAGTATGTGACCTCGCCGGGTGCCGGCGCTTCGTCGGAGTGGGTCATGACCTTCCCGACCAAGCGTCTGCACATTGAAGACACCCTGACTTGGCAGGAACGTCGTCCGTTCACGGTGGACTATGATGGTCATCCGTCCACCCCGGCGGGTGCCTGTGAGCCGGTGGAACTGGCCTTCTGGGATCGCGAAGAGCAGTTCCCGGGTGCTTTGGAAGGCTCCACGGGCGTCTGCCCGTCGCCGTTGCCGCCGGAAGGTTGTAACCCGACCACCAACGTGCCGGGTCCGCGTCTGTGCTGGGAAGCCACCGTGCTGACCTTCAACCAGGCTCAGGACATCATCGACAACGAGGAATCCAACATCCTGGGTGCGCGTTATGCGACCAACTTCGAGTTGGTGGATACCTACCTCCCGAGCGGTCTGCCGTCCCCGACGGCGACCACGTTCCACACGGGCTGGATCCGTCTGGACTTCTACACGGACGGTATCGATAACAGCACAGGTGGTCTGGGTAGTGATGGCGTGAATGATCACAGCATGCTGAGCCTGCCGGAAGCTGGCGGCGGTCTGAACCTGGTCGAGGGCCTGCCCGTGACCGGCTTCTGGGCTGCCGAGTACGTGAATGGCGAGCTTAGCGAAGGTGTTGTGGCCAACTACTCCGGTCTGCACAAGCACCGTGCTGATCGAAATGGTTATGGCGTTGATACCGACGGCGTTACCCCGACCGGCTTTGCTTGGTCCTAAGAAGCTGTTGGTTGAAGCCGTGATCCTTTAACAGGTCACGGAGTTCGCCAAGTTGTACAAAGAGCCCCTTCGTTGCCGAAGGGGCTCTTTTTTTTGAACCCCCAGACTGCTGACGGCTCATTCAGCCTGAGTAAACCGGAACTCCAGTAAACAGAGTCGTCTTTGGGGCTGGCCGCTGCTAGTATGGATACAGCAGCGCTTTGGCCCTGCCATCGGAGTGTGACCAAGACAATGCAACCAGATTCCATTATTCGATATTCCAGGATAGCGGCCGTACTTATTGGCGCGGCCACGTTCCCTGCTGGCGTTCTTGCTCAGGACAAGATCGTCTTCAAGGTCGCCGGTGATGCTGCCGGAACCGAGTTTCCGGTAGACATCGAAGAGGGTACGACAGTACTGCTGGACGAAGACGGTAACTTCCAGGTTACCTGCAAGCAGGACACCACAAAAAGCACCGCAGCCTGTATCGGGATCGGCGATGACTCAGGTCCGTCCGGCGACGCTGCCGAAGTGGCTACCTTCGTTTTTCAGACGGGTGGCACGATCAGCAACAACGGTACCACTGCGACGATTGCTGCCGAGGACTCCCTTGGCGTAACGATGGCCTGGACTGTCAGTAACGCGCCTGCTGCCTGCATCGCAACAGGTAACCGCAGCGTGTCCGGTTGGAATGGTGACAACGTTTCCCCTTCAGGTGGCTCGTTCTCAACAACGGTGAGCAACACAGGGGAGTCCAACAAGACGTACACCTTCACGCTCGAATGTTTCAACGAATCGGGTAGCGCTGGAGCGAAGACGATCACCGCCATCGTGGCGCCGCGAACGCAGGAACCGCCGCCATTGGAGGGAGAGTGCACCATAACCAAGGCCGGCATCGCTGATCCTGTGCAGCGCGCGCTCTTCCAGCCTAGTGGTTACACGCAGGTACTAAAAACCTGGGCACAGGCTTTCAACGGAAACGACTATCCCAACAGTTGGGGCGCTCACTATCCGGTGGGTAGCTGGACCATGGACAACGCCACCATCCTCGGGAAGTACCTGTCGATCCCGTTCACTGCAGATACTGTATTCAGGCACAAGCTGGAGTGGATTCCGGCCGTTTCCATCGCCCAGTTGCCCCAGTATCGGCCGCGGCCAGCCACGGGGGCCTTCGTGACGATCAGTCCGTGCGCGGGTGACTTCCGTACCAGCACCGCCACCAGCGGGCCGGCGGGTGACGAAACCATGCGCAGCGCCTGTCGCATCTACGACGATGCGGGCAGCATCTATTTCGGACAATACGTCAACACGTCGACTTGCCCGATCGTGGCAGGGAAGGTCTACTACCTCAACATCGCCTTTGCAGATCCGCGTGACTCGGTGTTGTCGCCGACCGAAAGCACCTGTGATGCCGGTGCGTATTGGTATTCACCGGGAGTCTGTGACGCCGAGTTCTATATGCGAAACTGATGCCCAGACGTGCTACACGGCAACAACGGCACCCTCGGGTGCCGTTGTTGTTTGGCGGGGCAGTTCCGATCTCCTGAATCAAGGGAACAAAACTCCGCAACCTGTAGTCAGAGTGCCGCATCCGCAAATAGAGTGACGATATGAATACCGCTAGAACTCTGCTGTTCCTCTCCAGCCTGCTGCTGGCTAGATCCCTGTTTGCGGAAGTGGCGACAGGTGAGCCCGTAATCGTCGCGTCGAGGGGTACGGCAACGATTACCACTCAGGAAGTGGACACACTGGTTGACCAGCTTGACGCCCGTGTCAGGGCAGGCTTTCTGGATGATCCCGAGCGTCTCGAAAACGTACTGAATGGCCTCCTGCTCGCGAGGCAGATTTCCAACGAAGCGAAGGCAGAAGGTCTGGATGAAGGTGGTGTTTTCCAGCAGCGTCTGGCATTGGCAAAAGAAAACATCCTCATGCAGATGCAGATTGAGCACCATCTGAACAGCCTTGATGTACCTGACTTCACCGTTCTCGCTCGCGAGCGCTACCAGGCTGACAATGGGACAACCTATGGCGTGCCCGAGCGTCGAGACGTCAGCCACATTCTTGTTTCGAACAAGACACGGGAAGACGCAGCGGCGTTTAAGTTGATCACTGATCTGCAGCAGCGCATCCGTGCTGGGGAGTCGTTCGACGAACTTGCCAAGATATACTCGGACGACAAGCCAGCCCGACCGAGCGACAATGCGCTGGCACCTCCGTTCTGGCGTCTGAAGGAGGTGGTACCCGGAAAGACCGACAAAGCGTTTGAAGACGCAGCGTGGGCATTGCAGAAGGCTGGAGATGTTTCCGGCATTGTGAAATCCAGCTTTGGCTACCACATCATCCGACTCGATGAGGTGAAGCCAATGGAAAAAGCTCCTTTCGAGAGCGTGAGCCGTATCATTGTCAACAAATTGACCCAGGCATGGCGGGACAAGATGAAGACGGAGTACGTGACGAGTTTCCGGGTCCAGCCGATTGATGCTGATCCTGGAGTCATCGAATCGCTTCGTACCCGGTATGTCCCCGAAGCGTCAGTGACGACACCGTCGTCGGAGTCGGCAAACGCTCCGTCCCATTGACGCTTGCTCTAGGCAGGCCAACGAACGCCACCGAGGAGAGCCGATGGTCGAGGCCGCACCTTCGTGCAGATCCGATTGCGGGTGCCTTTGATGCTTCCGTACTGGAACCTGACCCGTCGCTTCCTGCGCCAGGATCTGGAAGGCCGATTTCGTGGCAACATCGCGGGCGCCGCGTGGGCGCTGGTGGGGCCGGTGTTGCAACTTTCCGTGTTCTACGCGGTCTTCGTGCACATCTTCAAGGCCCGGATACCGGGCCTTGAAGGAGCTGGCTATCTGGCCTTTCTGGCGCTTGGTTTCTGGCCATGGTTCGCTTTTTCAGAAGCGGTGACGCGCTCAACCACCGCCATTCAGGATCACGCTGGTCTGATCGGCAAAGTGGCACTGCCACGCTCGGTGCTTGTCGTCGCACGCGTGCTGGGTGCGTTCGTCCTGCATGGCGTGGGCTTCGCGCTGGTCCTGCTCCTGTTGCCTCTGCTAGGCGTTTCGCTGCAGTGGCAGGGGTTGCCGATCGCAGTGATGCTCTGGCTGCCGCTGCTGTTGCTGGCGCTCGGCGCGGGTTTTGCAGCAGCGTCAATCCAGATCTTCGTGCGTGATTTTTCACAGATTGTTGCGCACCTGCTGCAGATCGGGTTCTTCATGACGCCGATATTGTTCAGTCGCGAGATGGTGCCGGCGCTGTTGCGTCCCGTGCTTGACGTGAATCCCATGACTGGCATTGTGCAGGGAACGCGGGATGCATTGATCGGCGATGGTGCCGAAGCGCTGCAGTTGCCGGCTTCAGTCGGCATCGCTCTGCTGTGTCTTGCGCTTGGCTACGGTGTTTTTCGGCGCTGTGACCGCTATTTCGAAGACTTCCTGTGAACACCCCGCTGCTAAGTGTTGTCGATCTTGGCAAGGGCTATCCGGCCAGTGCTGATCCCAAGGTACGCCTGGGTGCGCTCGGACGGGCGCTGCTGGGGATTGGCATCCCCCGGATACCTGTGCTGTCTGGCGTCAGCTTCGATGTGAAGCGCGGAGAATCACTGGGCATCATCGGCGAAAACGGAGCGGGAAAGTCGACCTTGCTGAAGCTGATTTCAGGCGTGTTGCAACCCACCGAGGGTCAAGTCAGCCGGGTCGGAAGCATCGGCGCATTGCTTGAACTCGGCGCCGGATTTGATACGGAATTGACGGGTCGCGACAACATCGCTTTGGCGGCTGGTTTGATGGGCCTTTCACCGGCCGATATCGCCGAGAAGCGCGAGTCGATCATCGCCTTCGCGGACATTGGGCGTTACATCGAAGAGCCGGTCAAGCACTATTCGAGCGGCATGACCGTTCGCCTCGGATTCGCAGTGATTGCCGCCACCCGGCCAGATCTGCTGATCACCGACGAGGTGCTGGCGGTGGGTGACGAAAGCTTCCAGAAGAAGTGCGTGCGCTGGATCGAGGACTATCTGGACGGCGGTGGCACGCTGCTGCTGGTCTCGCATTCGATGTACCACGTGCAGAAGCTTTGCCAGCATGCCCTGTGGCTCAAGGATGGCCGCGCCGAGGCCTATGGCGATGTCTTCGACGTTACCCAGGACTATCTGGCCTTCCACGAGCGCAAGCAGGCTGGCGGTCCCGGTGACATCGATGCCGACTACAGCGGTGGCGAGTACCGGATCAGTCGCGCCAGCATCAATGGCGCGGAAAGCGAAGCGCCAACGTTCCTGAAACCGGGTGAGGTGCTGCAGGTCGAGGTCGACATCTACTCCCCGGATGGTCGCGCACCGGTGTTCGGTTTTGGCGTGATACGTGCGGATGGCACGGCGATCTACGGCAGCACCAGTGAAATCGACGGTGTGGCACCGGCGCAGCAGGTGGACGACAAACACTGGCGCTTCCGGCTGACGCTGGATGCGGCTGAGCTGCTGCCGGGTGGCTATTTGCTGCGCCTGCATGCGGTGGAGCCGGAGGGTGTTCGTCTGCACGACACCGTGGCGCGTGGTTTCAGCCTGCGAGGGCGCAGCCGCGAGTTCGGTCACGTCCGCCTGAAGCACCATTGGGATGGTCCGGCGTGAGCATCACCGTCGTGGTGCCGGTCTACAACGCGGCGCCGGAACTGGCGCGCTGCCTCGACAGCCTGTCGGTAACGTTATCGAAGTCCGCGCCGGTACTGCTTTGTGATGACGCGTCGCCGGATCAGCGTGTTACCGCGCTACTGGATCGTTTCTGTTCGACGCATGCCGGTGCGCGAGTGGTACGCCGCACGGAGAACCTCGGCTTTGTCGGCAACGTCAACGCCGCTGTTGCCGAGACCGGCGGTGATCTCGTGCTGCTGAACTCCGATGCGGTCGTCACAAAAGGCTGGCTCGAAGCGCTGCAGCGCTGTGTGGACAGTGATCCGTGGATCGCAACGGCGACGCCCTGGTCGAACAACGCCGAAATCTGCTCGTTCCCGCGCTTCTGCGAGAACAATCCGGAACCCGACGACGTCGATGCCATCGTCGATGCTGCGGAATCGATAGGGCAGCCCGCGTATCCGGATTTGCCAACGGCAGTCGGTTTCTGCATGTACCTGCGCCGCGCCGCGCTGGATGCCATCGGTGACTTCGACCAGGCCACCTTCGGGCGTGGCTATGGCGAGGAGAACGACTGGTGCCTTCGCGCCAGCGGGCACGGTTGGCGCCATGTGCTCTGCGACGATGCCTATGTCATCCATGCTGGTGGTGCTTCGTTCTCGGCGGAAGGCCATTCGCCCGGCGGCGAGAACCTGCGGCGCCTGCTGGCGCGCTACCCCGGGTACAATGAGCTGATTGCCGACTTCATTCTGCGTGATCCGCTGAAGCCTTTGCGCCAACGCCTGCATGATGCCTGGCAGCAGCGCCGGCAGCCGGCCCCACAGCGCGACCTGTTCAACGCCTGACCAACATGACGTCCGAAGCCCTCGATTTCACTGGCGAACGTTTCACGCCGGAATGCGTTCGCGAGATGCGCTACGAGCATTGGCACCGCTACGCCTTTGCGCGCGCCGTCGCGTCCGGAAAGCGCGTGCTTGATGCGGCCTGCGGCGAAGGCTACGGCAGCGCAATGCTGGCAACGGCCGCATCCAGCGTCACCGGCGTCGACATCGCCGACGAGGCGGTTGCACACGCACGGCAGCGATACCGGCATGCCAACCTGACCTTCCAGCAGGGCGACTGCACCGACCCAACGGGTTTGCCGGATGGCCCGTTCGACCTGATCGTCAGCTTCGAGACGCTGGAGCACGTGCATGAACAGTCGCGCATGCTGTCGGCCTTCGCGGCGCGACTGAGCGACGATGGCATCCTGCTGGTGTCTTCGCCGGACAAGCTGAACTACAGCGACCGCCGAAACTACCGCAACGAGTTCCACGTCCGCGAACTGTACCGCGACGAGTTCGAATCGCTGCTCGGCGAGCACTTCCCGGCGACGCGGCTGTATGCGCAAAAGCTCGCGTTCCAGTCGCTGCTATGGTCGGTGGATGGGCGGTCGGATCGCTACGCGGCCAGCGTGCTGGGTGAGGACGGTGAGTCGCTGGCGACGACACTGGACTATCCGCCGATGTATTACGTGGCCGCCTGTGCACGGAACCGCGCGGCGCTGGACGCCTTGCCGGCGCTGTCGCTATTCAGCGACCTTGAGGAAAGCGTCTACCGCCACTATGAACATGAAATCCGCAAGAACATGAGTGCCGGCGCGCGCATCCAGGAGCTGGAGCAGGCGCTGGCCGATGCCGAGCGCCGCCTGGCGGCGTTGGCAAGCGAACAAGGGGAATAAGGTTTGGAGATCAACTACGGCACCTTTGCCATGGGTCAGGGGAAGAAGGAACAGGGCCCGGTGCTCGCATCCGTCGATGGTCGCGTGAGTTCGCTGGGCGGTGAGGAAGTGGTCTTCCTCGACACAGCCACCAACGACACGCACGTGATGACACGACAGGTGCTGGAGGCAATGGACGCCTGTCGTGAGTTCCGTCCGCTGGACCAGCACGTCGCCAATGTCGCGGGACGTGTCGACGGCATGCGCGGCAAGGAGACGGCCGTGCGCCAGGTGCTGCTGAGCCTGGAGAAGCGCGGCCTGCTGGTAAGCGATGTCGACTTTCTGGCCAGCTTCCGGAACCAGCCGGAATCCGAGGCATCCGCCGACGCGCCGTCAACCGTATTCATCCGCGCCTGCGACCGCCCGGAACAGTTGCAGCGGCTCTGCGCCACGCTTGGTGCTAACGAACAGGCGCATTCGGCGGGCCATCGCTATGTGGTCGTTGACGACTCCACCGACGCCGCGGCCAGCAAGTCGCATGCGGCAATGCTGGATGCGCTTGCTACTGAGACCGGTGTCCGCACCGCTCACATCGAACAGAAAGGCTGGCGTCGTGTTTCCGACGCGCTGGCCAAGGAGCTGCCGGAGCATCGCGACAGCGTGCACTGGCTGCTGCAGCGCCCGGAGCAGCAGCACGCCACGCCGGGTGGTGGCATCGGTCGCAACCTGATCAGTCTGCTGTCCGCCGGCTCGAAGTACGCGCTGCTGGATGACGACTTCCAACTGCCGTTGCGGCGACATCCCGCGTTCAAGCCGGGACTGGATGTCCGCGGCATGGACTGGGGCATGCATACCTACGCCAGCCGGGATGAAGCCCTGTCTGGGGGTGAGGCGCTGGCACGCGATCCGCTGGATTTTGGCCTGGCGTTCTGCGGCCAGCCGGTGGGTCGCCTGGGCGAGGTGGATGCCGAATGCGCGCTGGACGTCGCTGCGCTTCGTGGACTGAGCCCGTCTCGCACGCCGATGCTGAAGGGCGATGCCTTCGTGGCTTCGACCATCAACGGCCATCGTGGTGATCCCGGCAGTGGCCGGCTGACCTGGCTGTTCCTGCTCGACGAGGCGGCGCGCGCCGAGTTCACCGGCAGCCGCGAGCGCTACCTCGATACCTTGTCGCAGCCGGGCGTCTGGTACGGCGCGAGGCGCTTCCTGGTTTCGGATACGGCCAATTTCACCGCCTTCGGCATTGACGGCACGCGGATGATGCCTTGCACGGTGCCGCACCAGCGTGGCGAGGACGCGTTGTTCGGCAGCCTGGTGCGCTTGATGTATCCGAACTCGGTGGCGCTGAACCTGCCGTATGCCATCGGCCATCGTCAGGAAGGTCGGCGTGATCGTGGCGACTGGCTGGATGACCCGGAATCGCCGGGTATGGCGATCTGCCTGGCTGATCTCGCACGCAATCTCGGGACGGAACTGGTCGCCGACAGCCCGGCCCAGCGACTGGCCGGCATGGCCGCGCGGCTGCGCGACCTGAGTGACGCCGATGACAGCGGGCTCGGCCGCTATATCAACGAATTCCTTGCCTATCGCCGCTCGCTGCTGATCGACACCCTGCAACGGGTGATGGCCAATGCCAAGTCGCCGCCGGTCTACTGGGCCGCCGATGTGCGGCGCATGGTCGAGGCCAACGGCAAGGCATTGATCGAACGACCGCCGATCCGCTTCACCGGCTGTCCGCGTGACTGGGACGATGCGCGGACGCTGCGCTGGTTCCGCGAGGAGTCGCTGGCGCTGGCGAACGCGCTGGATGCCTGGCCGGCAATGTGGGAGGTGGCCCGCGTGAAGCGCGAGAACTGGCTGGAGTGGCGTGGCTGATCCAGCCGCCGTTGCGGGTCCGCGACCGGCGCCACGGCTGTCGGTGGTGATCGTCAGCCACAACAGCGGTCCGCTGCTGCGCGAAGCCATCGACAGCGTGCTGTCGCAGGCGTTGGAAGGCGGGCTGGAGCTGATCCTGGCTGACAACGCCTCGGCTGCTGGCCAGTTCGACGAACTGCCGCCCGATCCGCGCCTGCGGCTGCTGTTGAATCCGGACAATCGTGGCTTTGGCGCGGCCTGCAACCAGGCAGCGGTCATGGCGCGCGGCGAGTTTTTGCTGCTGCTCAACCCGGATTGCCTCCTGCCGGAGGAGGCGCTGGAGACACTGCTCGCGGTTCGCGCGAGCGAGAAGATCGATCTGCTCGGTGCGCGCCTGCTCAACACCGACGGCAGCCTGCAGGCCGCCAGCTACCGGCGCGACCCGCGACCGCTGGGCGCCGTCCGTCAGGCCTTTGGCATGTCTGGCACTGCAACGGGCTTCGATACCTCAACCCTCGTCACCGACGTGGATGCGGTTTCCGGTGCGCTGATGCTGATGGAAACAGCGCGCTTCCACGAACTCGGCGGCTTCGACGAAGGCTTCCGCCTGCATGTCGAGGATCTGGACCTGTGTCGCTGCGCCCGCGAGCGGGGTCTGCGCGTTGCCGTGGCCAATCGGGTCGAGGTGACGCATGCCAAGGGCGCATCGTCCCGCGCGCGGCCGGTCTGGGTGGAATGGCAGAAACATCGCGGCATGTGGCGCTATTTCCGCAAGCATGACGCGCATGCGACGCCGGGGCTGCTGCGGCCGCTGCTTTGGCTGGGCCTGTGGGCACGCTTTGTTGTCGCCGCCGCGCTGGCATGGTGGCGGCGCTGATCGCCCGGTACCATCGATCCGGGTTTTCCGACCTTTGATTCGATGGTTGGTCGGGTGGTTGGTCTGATTGTCGAGTCCATAGTGTTCGAGGCCATCGCGAACTCAGGCACGGATAGGGAGATGAACTTGAAGCGGGCAGTGGTTCCGGAGACGGAACGACCAACGGTGTTGCGACCATGAGCAGCGTCGACCGACTGGAGTCGCTGCAGCCCTGGATGCAGGGCGATGGCGCGTTGCCCCCGACGGTTGTGGACTGGCTGGCCGCGCTGCCGTCGACGCTGTCCGCGACGCGGATTGCGGAAGCCGCCGCGCTGCTGCCGTTGCTGGATCGACTGGAGCCGGATCCGCCGACCCGCGCTGCCGCGCTGCTGCACCCGATGCTGGTTGCCGATCCTGGGCTGAAGGCGCCGGACGGGGTGCCGACAGCACTGCTGCAAGGCCAGGACGAAGCCGAGAAGGTGTGGTCGATCCACGCCGAGCAGGACAGCAAACGCGGCGCCGAAGGCCTTCGTCGCCTGCTGCTGTCGATGGTCCACGATTTGCGCGTGGTGCCGATCCTGCTGGCACGCCAGCTGCTGCGCATGCGCGAGGCCAGCAAGGCGCCGGACGACGAGCGCCGCCGTCTGGCCCGGCTGACCGCCGACATCCACGCACCGCTGGCCAATCGCCTGGGCATCTGGCAGTTGAAGTGGGAGCTGGAGGATCTGGCTTTCCGCTACCTGCAGCCGGAAACCTACCAGCGCATCGCCAAGCTGCTGGACGGCAAGCGGCGCGACCGTGAGCAGTTCATCG
>JAWLAW010000015.1:0-82472 GCA_041395265.1 Lysobacteraceae bacterium | reverse complement strand
GACACCTGGGATCGCCTCGAGAAGGTGTTCGAGGACCGCGTGCAGCGCGCCCTGAACAAGCTCGGCGTGCCGGGCCGCGAGGAAATCCAGTCGCTGACCGACCGCATCGACGTCCTCACCGACGCCGTTCGCAAGCTCAACGGCGAGAAGCCGGCTGCCACGAAGGCCACCCGCAAGACGGCGGCGAAGAAGGCGACCAAGAAGGCCGCCAGCAAGAAGTCGACCGCCAAGAAAGCGACCCGCAAGACCCCGGCGAAGAAAGCCGCTGCCCGCAAGTCCGGTAGCGCTTCCTGATCCAGGTAACGCCATGACTGGCGTCTCCTGATCGGCGCCACCGGCAACCGCTTCCCCCCAGAGCCGTTGCCGCGCCGACCAGGATCACTCTAGGAATCGATCCCCCAGCCGATTCCTGACCCTGACGCCCGCCAGCCGCACGAATCGCCAGCAAGCTCCCTCCCCTTGCGGCTTTTCGGCTGGCGGGCTTCTTATTGGGGCACCGTAATCCGATTCGGCGCTGGCGCGTGGAGGGCTTATCATCGGCGCAATTCCCCTGCCTCGGTGATCTGATGCAAACCGCCTGGTTGATTGCTCTGGCCATTGCCGTCGCTGCCGCCGTCGCCGGCTTCCTCATCACGGGCACCCAGAACGGCCTGTTTGCGAGGGCAAAGGTTGAGCTGTCGGTGGCGCTGGAGCAGATGCGCAGCGTCAAATGGCAGGAGTTCGCCAGCTTCGTGGTAGCGCTGCTTGAAAAGCGCGGCCTGGTCGTGGATCAGGCGGCCAACAGCCCCGACGGCAATGGCGCCGACATCCTGATGAAGCGCGGCAACGCCCGCTACATCGTCCATTGCAAACACGGCAGCGCCTATCGACTGGACGACGCTGGCCTTGAAAACATCGTTCGCCAGGTTCAGCACGAAGCCGTATCTGGCGCGATTCTGGTCAATGCCGGCACCACGAACCCCGGTATCCATGAACGGGCCGCTTCACGCGGCGTCGACGTGCTGGAAGGCGAGGAACTCTGGCAGCAGATGGAGCCGGGACTGCCCTTCGACCTGGTCGAGCGCATCCACGAAGAAACCACGGTGCGGATCGCCGGAAAGCGCAAGGCCGCCCTCGCCGCTGCCGGACTGTTCGCGCTGATCGGGGGAATGGCCGGCGTGCTGCTGACCGGCCCCGTTCGCGACGAACCCGTCACCCTGACGACGAGCACACCCTCGACCACCGAAGCGCCTCCGGTGCAACGCACACCGGCCCCACCACCGGCCGCCGAACCGGCGACACCGGGCGCCACAGGCACCGGCAATCCACGGCAGGCGGGAGCGACCAGCGACGAGGTTCCGGCCAGCATGCCGGACCCCAACCTTTCCGAAGCAGACCTGGCGGACCGCCGCGAACAGGCAGAAAAGGCGGTCATCGCCCTCACCGGCGTTCGTAATGCCAACTGGAGCACGCGCTCCACCATGGTTGTCGTGCTATCGCCTGTGGATGCCAGCATCTCTGCGGACAGCGATGACGATCCGCTGGCGGCAACGGTGCAAGCCGCCTGCGCCGAACTGGTTCGCTACGAGGAACTGCGCTACACGCGATTGCAGATCAGCCACGCCGACCCGCGCGACGAGGCCGAAGCCCGCGTGCGCTGGCGGCAGTGCCGGTAGGCGAGCGGTGAGTCGGCACATTGGCTGCCGACTCACCGCCTCGGTTACCAGTGCACACCCCGCATCAGAGCGGCAAAGGCGATCTGCTCGCTGGACGGCTTCTGCTCCTCACGCATGGCCTTCTTGCCCTGCGCGGCGGCGGAATCCGGGAACAGTTCGAAGGCGGTGTTCATCACCACTTCGTAGGCCTTCGGCGCCAGCGCGTTCAGCACGCCCGCAAAAATGCCGAGTCGTGTGGCGATGCGTGACGGCCGCTCGATGATGGCCTGAACGATCAGGTCGCCGGCCTCCTCCGGGCTCAACGTCGGCACCGAGTCGTACATCTTGGTCGGCGCGATCATCTTGGTGCGCACCAGCGGCATGTTGATGGTGGTGAAGGCGATGTTCTTGCCGGAGAACTCGGCCTGCGCGCAGCGCGAGAAGGCGTCCAGCGCCGACTTCGAGGCCACGTAGGCCGAGAAGCGTGGCGAATTGGCCAGCACGCCGATCGAGGAGATGTTGATGATCTGACCGGTGCGACGCTCGGTCATCTTCGGCAGCAGGCCCATGATCAGGCGCAGCGAGCCGAAGTAGTTCAACTGCATGGTGCGCTCGAAGTCATGGAAGCGGTCATAGCTGAGCTCGACCGAGCGGCGGATCGAGCGACCGGCGTTGTTGACCAGGATGTCCACGTGGCCGTGCTCGGACAGCACGCTTTCCACCAGCTTGTCGCAGGAATCCATGTCGGACAGGTCGGCGGTATAGGCCCAGCACTTGCCACCAGCGGCGATGATCTCGTCGCGGGCAGCAAACAGTTCCTCTTCCTTGCGCGCCACGATGATGACGTGGGCGCCGGCTGCTGCCACCTTGTCTGCCGCAGCACGGCCAATGCCGGCCGAGCCGCCGGTGATCATCACCACCTTGCCTTTCACGCGGCTCTTCAGCGAGCGGTCGACGAACAGATCCGGGTCGAGGTGGCGCTCCCAGTAGTCCCACAGCCGCCAGGCGTAGTCTTCCAGTTGCGGCAGCTTGATCTTCGAGCCCTTCAGCGCGCGCTCGGTCTCGCGGCAGTCAAAGCGGGTCGGATAGGTGATGAAGCCCAGCGTTTCCTGCGGGATGCGCAGGTCACGCAGCAGCATGCGGGTGAAGCGTTTCACCGGCGGCAGGTTGGCCAGCGCCATGCGCACCGCGCCGGGAACGAAGGCCAGCATGCGCGCGTCAATGCGCATGGTCATTTCTGGCGCGTGGCCGGCGCGGCAGAAGATGTTGAGCATCTCGCCGAAGCGGCGCGGCTCGGGATCGGTCAGGTGGAAACAGCCACCGTCCAGGCCGCGCTTGTGCGCGATGTGATCCATGGCGTCGACCACGTAGTCCACCGGCACCATGTTCAGTCGCCCACCCTCGATACCAATGGTCGGCATCCACTGCGGGAACAGCTCGCGCATGCGCTTGATCAGGGTGAACAGGTAATACGGGCCATCGACCTTGTCGATCTCGCCGGTCTTCGAATGCCCCAGCACGATGGACGGCCGGTAGATGCGGAACGGCCGCTTGCACTCGTCGCGCACGACCTTCTCGGAATCGTGCTTGGTGCGCAGGTAGGGATCGCGATCCAGATCCTCGGCCTCGTCGAACATGTCCTCGCGGAACACGCCCGGATACAGACCGGCGGCCGCAATCGAACTGACGTGATGGAAGCAGCCGGCCTTGATCTTCTCGGCGAACTCCACCGCATGGCGCGTGCCCTCGACGTTGACCTCGCGCTGCATCGAAGGATCGGCGCCGATCTCGTAGATCGCGGCCAGGTGGAAGACATGCTTGACCTTGCCGCTCAACGCCGCGGTCTGCTGCGGCGTCACGCCAAGCCCCGGCTTGGCCAGGTCGCCGGTGATCGCCTTGATCCGTTTGGCGTCCCAGCCCTGATCCTTGATCAGCGCGTCCAGCTTCTTCTGCGAACCCTTGCGTACCAGCACGTGGATCGTGCCGCTGCGCGCCAGCAGCTTCTCAAGCAGATGGCGACCGATGAACCCGGTCGCGCCCGTGACGAAATAGCTCATAACCCGCTCCCCAGCGTCGATGACGTTGCTCAGCGCTGCACCCTGCGGCAGCGCATGGTTGCCACAAAGATAGCCTCCGCTGCCCGTCATGCCTAGACGCAAGTTTCGTGCGCTGACCGACGACGGTCCGTCGTTGACCCCTTCCGGGGGCCGTGATATCACCTTCCGGGACGCGCATCCGCCGTCCGAGCCACCTCGCCGGAGCCCCGCATGTCCGACCTCGACACCCAGTTCGCCCAAGCCGCCAAAGACGTGATGACCCTGTCCGAGGAACCTGACAACACCGTCAAACTGAAGCTCTACGCGCTCTACAAGCAGGGCAGCGAGGGCGACGTGAAGGGTGACAAGCCCGGCTTCTTCGATTTCGTCGGCAATGCCAAGTACGAAGCCTGGGAAAAGCTCAAGGGCACCGACAGCGATCAGGCGAAGAAGGACTACATCGCCCTGGTCGGCAAGCTGTCGGCCTGACGGCGGCGACGATTACGGCCGATGGCGCGGAACACCCGCCAGCGCATCCTCGACGCCAGCCTTGCGCTGTTCAATGCGCAGGGTGAGCCCAATGTCACCACCAACCACATTGCGGATGAGCTGGAGATCAGCCCCGGCAACCTGTACTACCACTTCCGAAACAAGGAAGACATCATCGAGCACCTGTTTGTCGGCTACGAGGAGCGCATCGATGCCGCCATGCAGATGCCCGACGGGCGGCTGCCAAACCTTGAGGATATCTGGCTGCAACTCCACCTCGCTTTCGAATGCGTGTCCGACTACCGCTTCCTGTACCGCGATCTGGTCGACATCCTCAGCCGCTCGCGCAAGCTGCGCCTGCATTTCGCGCGGATTCTGAAACGCGGCCGCGAAGGCATCACCGAGGTGATCCGCGGACTCGTCCAGGCCGGCGTGATGCGCGCCAGCGCCGCTGAAACCGAAGCCACTGCCACCAACATCCTGCTCACCATCACCTTCTGGATGAACTATGCCGCGGTTCGCGGTGATCGCGACGAAAACCGCATGATCCGCCAGGGCATCCAGCAGGTGATGATGCTGATCGCCCCACTGCTGCGCGATGCCGAGCGCCTGCACCTGCACCACCTCTCCGACGCCTACCGCGACCAGTAGCATCGCCGGCTGAGTGCCGAATCGGTGACGCAATGGCAGACTGTCGCCCTACCCGACACCGGAGCCGCCATGCTCACGCCACCGACCCTGATGTCACCAGTAAACTTCCAGCGCTGGATCGATGAACACCGCGACCTGCTGAAGCCGCCGGTCGGCAACAAGTGCATCGTCGATGGCGACTTCATCGTCATGGTGGTCGGCGGTCCCAACCAGCGCACCGACTATCACTGGGACGAAGGCCCGGAGTTCTTCTACCAGCTCGAAGGCGAGATGGTGCTGAAGATCCAGGACGGCGGTGAGGCCAGGGACATCCCGATCAAGGCCGGCGAGATCTTCTACCTGCCGCCGCGCGTGCCGCACAGCCCACAGCGCATGGCCAACTCCGTCGGCCTCGTCATCGAACGCAAGCGCCTACCAGACGAGCAGGACGGCCTGATGTGGTTCTGCGAGCGCTGCAACCACAAGCTGTACGAGGAGTTCTTTACCCTGGAGAACATCGAAACCCAGTTCCCGCCGGTGTTCGACCGTTTCTACGCCAACCGCGACCTCCGCACCTGCGATGCATGCGGGCACCTGAACCCGGCGCCCGAGCGCTACGCCGAGTAGTCCCGTGCGCACGGTTCTCGTTGGATTGATCCTCGCCCTGCTCACGGTCAGCAGCACACACGCCGCGGACCTGAGGCTGGACACCGGCGGCAGCGAGTCGGTGCTGGCGACATCGATCCTGCTTGCTCATCCCGAAGCCCGCGAAATAGCGGTCGGTGACGATGTCGCCTACCGGCGCGACATGCGATTTCGCGCGATCCCGATGACGTCGCTGCTGTCCGGCATTGAGCGGGATCACTACGACCGGCTGGAAGCCGTTGCGCTGGACGGTTTCGTCGCGCAGATTCCGCTGTCGCTGCTGCTGGATGATCGTCCCGGTGCGCCGCAAGCCTGGCTGGCCGTCGAACCGCTCGATGCAAGATGGCCGACGTTGTCTGGCAAGTCCGTCAGCGCCGGCCCGTTCTACGTCGTCTGGATGCCTGCGGACGGCATCGGCGGCGAACTCTGGCCGTATCAGGTTGCCGAACTCAAGGCGGTGGCATCACCTGCAAAGCGTTGGCCGCAGCTGTCCCCGGATGCTTCGCTACCCGCCGACTCATCGGTCTGGCGCGGTGCGGAGGTCTTCACCATGCAATGCATCGCCTGCCACAAGTTGAACGGCGGCGGCGCCTCGGACATTGGCCCGGACCTCAACCAGCCGCACAATCCTTACGAATATTTTCAGTCGGACGCGCTGCGCCAACTGATCCGCGATCCACGCGCCCTGCGCCACTGGCCGGAACAGCGCATGCCGGCCTTCCCGGTGTCGTCGCTGAGCGACAGCGACCTCGATGCCCTGCTCGCCTATCTCCAGCAGATGCTCGTGCAACGCCAGGCGGAAGCAGCGAAGTGAGCACCGAGAACGCGCTACGTCTGACCCGTATCGGCCTGCTGTTCGCGGTCGCACTGTTCTTCGCGCTGGTCGCCTTCGGCAACATCACCGACTACGGCAGCAACTTCGCCTTTGTGCGCCACGTGCTGCGGATGGACGATACCTTCCGCTCGCCGGCGCTGATGTGGCGCGCCATCGACACGGCATGGGCCTATCACGCCTTCTACGTGCTGATCATCGCCTGGGAGCTGGCAACCGCCGTGCTCTGCGGGATCGGCGTGTTCCGTTTGTGGAAGTCGCGGCAGGATCCCGCCGCGTTCCAGTTTGCGAAGGCCATCGGCGTACTCGGTCTCGGACTCGGTGCCCTGTTGTACGCGGTCGCCTTCATGGGCGTGGGCGGCGAATGGTTCGCCATGTGGCAGTCGGACACCTGGAATGGCCAGGAGAAGGCACACATGTTCCTGCTGATGATCGGCCTGGCGCTGCTGCACCTTGCGCAGCCGGAGCGCGATGCGCGGGCATCGTAGCGACTCTGCCCAGGGCATCGCGGAAGCACGGGATGCCCGGCTGATATCCTAGGCGGCCCGCCACAACGCCAACCCGCGACCTCCGATGCTCAAGATCGACGTCCACGCCCATATCCTGCCGCGCGACTGGCCGAACCTGGCCGAGAAATATGGCGACGACCGCTTTCCGGTCATCGTGCACACCGACGGCCGGCACCGTATCTACAAGGACGGCAAGTTCTTCCGCGAGGTCTGGGAAAGCGCCTGGGACGCCGAAGCGCGCATCGCCGACTACGCCCGTTTCGACGTGCAGACGCAGGTTGTGTCCACCGTGCCGGTGCTGTTCTCCTACTGGGCCAAGGCGCACCAGGCGCTTGAGCTGCATCGGCATTTGAACGAACACAGTGCCGGACTCTGCCGTGACCATCCGCGTCACTACGCCGGTATCGGCACCGTGCCGCTACAGTCGCCCAATCTCGCCATCCAGGAACTGGAGCGCTGCGTCGACCAGCTCGGCCTGCAGGGCGTACAGATCGGTTCGCATGTGGAAACACCGGATGGCGGCAACTGGAACCTCGACGCGCCAGAACTGTTCCCGTTCTTCGACGCGGCTGCTGACCTTGGCGCCGCGGTGCTGGTGCACCCCTGGGACATGATGGGCCACGACACCATGCCGAAGTACTGGCTACCGTGGCTGGTCGGCATGCCTGCCGAGCAGAGCCGCGCGGCCTGTGCGCTGATCTTCGGCGGCGTGATGGAAAAGCTGCCGAAGCTGAAGATCATGCTGGCGCATGGCGGCGGATCGTTCCCGTACACCATCGGTCGCATCGAGCACGGCTTCCGCATGCGGCCGGACCTGGTCGCCGTCGACAACGCGCGCAATCCGCGCGAATACCTCGACCGCCTGTTCTTCGACAGCTGCGTCCACGATCCGCAGGCGCTGCGTTACCTGATCGACGTGGTCGGCATCGACCGCGTCATGCTCGGCACCGACTATCCGTTCCCGCTGGGCGAACAGGAGCCCGGTAGCGGCATCGAATCGCTGGGCCTCGACGACGATGCCCGCGCCCGACTCTTCCATGGCACCGCGCTGGACTGGCTGGGCTTGCCCGCCTCGCGCTTCGCCTGACCCCACAACTGAACAAGACAAGCACCTGATGACCGTCAACGATACCGAAACCTGGGCCATTGCCCAGGACACCGCCGATCCGCTGGCCGGCTTCCGCGATCGCTTCCACATTCCAAAAGAGAATGGCCGGGAGCAGATCTACTTCTGCGGCAACTCGCTGGGCCTGCAGCCGCGCGGCGCGCGCCAACTGGTCGAGGAAGAGCTGGAAGACTGGGCCAGCTACGCCGTCGAGGCGCACTTCAAAGGTCGCCGCCCGTGGTTCAGCTATCACGAGCGCCTGCGCGAGCCACTGGCCAAGGTCGTCGGCGCCGAGCCCATCGAAGTCGTCGCGATGAACACGCTGACGGTGAACCTGCACCTGATGATGGCCAGCTTCTACTGCCCGACGTCGGAGCGGCCGGCGATCCTGATGGAGAAGAACGCCTTTCCCTCGGACTACCACGCCATCCGCTCGCAGATCGCCTTCCACGGCTTCGATCCGGAAACCGACCTGATCGAGATCGAAGGCGACGAGCCCGGCGGCGCCATTTCCGACGCCGCCATGGCTAAGGCCATCGAAACGCACGGTCATCGCTGCGCACTGATCCTGCTGTCCGGCGTGCAATACCTGACCGGCCAGGCCTTCGATCTCAAGGAAATTACGCGACTTGGGCATGCACAGGGCTGCGTGGTGGGTTTCGATCTCGCCCACGCCGTCGGCAATCTACCGCTGCAACTGCACGACGCCGGCTGCGACTTCGCCGTCTGGTGCAGCTACAAATATCTGAACTCCGGACCGGGCGCCGTCGCCGGCTGCTTCGTGCATTCACGCCACAAGGACACCGATCGCCCTCGCCTCGCCGGTTGGTGGGGACACCGCGCCGACACACGCTTCCTGATGAAGCCGGAGTTCATTCCCGCCTCCGGTGCCGACGGCTGGCAGTTGTCCAATCCGCCGATTTTCTCCTTGGCGCCGTTGATTGCATCACTGGAAGTCTTCAACGACGCCGGCATGGACGCCTTGCGCAAGAAGTCCATTGCACTCACCGGCTACCTCGACGCACTGATCGAGAAGCACCTCAGCGACGTGCTCGAACGCCTGACGCCAGCCGAACCCGAACGCCGCGGCTGCCAGCTCAGCCTGCGCGTGCGCGGTGGGCGTGAGCATGGCAAGTCGCTGTTCGATCACCTGACCGCCGACGGCATCGTCGGCGACTGGCGCGAGCCTGACGTGATGCGCTTCTCGCCCACGCCGCTCTACAACCGCCACATGGACGTGCTGCGACTGGTGAACAGCATCCGTCGCTGGCACGACGCCCGCGGCTGAAGAACACGCCCATGAAGCCCGACCAGACCCGCCCCATCACGATCATCGGCACCGGCCTCGCCGGTTCCCTGCTGGCGACGCTGCTGGCGCAGCGCGGCTTCGACGTCGAGGTGTTCGAGAAGCGTGGCGATCCACGTCGTAGCGGCTACGAAGGCGGGCGCTCGATCAATCTGGCGTTGGCCGAACGTGGCCTTCATGCGCTGCGCCAGGCCGGTCTCGCCGCCGAAATCCACGCGCAGACCGTGATGATGCGCGGTCGCATGGTGCACTTCCTCGAAGGCGAGACGCAGCTGCAGCGCTACGGCAAGGACGACAGCGAGGTGATCTGGTCCGTGCATCGCGGCCGGCTCAACCTGAGCCTGCTCGATGCCGCCGAGCGCGCCGGGGCGCGCTTCCAATTCAACCTTGGTCTCGACGGCGTGGATTTCGAGCAGCGCCGCATGCGCCTCAAGGACGGCCAGGGCAACGAGCAGGAGCGTGATTTTCACGTGCTGCTGGGTGCGGACGGTGCAGGCTCGGCACTGCGTCGCGCACTATCGGCCGTCACCGACCTGGGCGAACGCTTTGAGCCACTCGGTCACGGTTACAAGGAACTGGAGATCCCGCCGGCCGAGGATGGCGACTTCCGCATCGAGCCGAATGCCCTGCACATCTGGCCGCGCGGTGGCTACATGTGCATCGCGCTGCCCAACAGCGAGCGCAGCTTCACCGTCACCTTGTTTCTTCCGAACGAGGCGAACGAGAGTGGCGAGCCGCACTTCGGCGAACTCACCACCGACGATGCCGTGACGGCGCTGTTCGAGCGCGACTTCAGCGATCTGCTGCCACACATCCCCGAGCTGCTGCACGACTTCCGCCACAACCCCACCGGTCTGCTGGCCACGCTGTACCTCGATCGCTGGCACTACCGCGACCAGGCCGTGCTGCTCGGCGATGCCGCACACGCCATGGTGCCGTTCCACGGCCAGGGCATGAACTGTGCCTTCGAGGACTGCGTCGCGCTGGCCGATGCCATTGAGCAGGAGGCCGACTGGAGTGCCGTGTTCGACCGCTTCGAGCTCGAACGCCATGACAACGCCGAAGCGATCCAGCAGATGGCGCTGGAGAACTACATCGAGATGCGTGACCGCGTTGACGATGCCGACTACCTGCTGCAGCGGGAACTGGGTCGCCTGCTGGCCGAACGCCACCCCGAACGCTTCCTGCCGCGCTACAGCATGGTCAGTTTCCGCCGCATTCCCTATGCCGTCGCCCGCGACCGCGGCGAGCAGCAGCGCGCCCTGCTGAAACGGTTCTGCGACGGGAAAACCCGCATCGCAGACATCGACCTGGAAGCCGTCGATGCCGCCGTCCTGGCCGAAATCCAGCCGCTGCCGGCCACAAACGCCTGAAACTGAACAAAAAACCCGGACTGGCGTAACAAATCGTTCAGACAACTGGCTGTATCGTGAATCCATCCCGCGAAGACGGGAACTTACCTGCCCCGTGCGCAAGGCATCGCGCGACAAACCGCCAAAGAGCGGTCGCAGGCGGCCAACAAACTGACCCATAGAGGTCATGGCCGAGGAATCACTTACCTATCGGAGAGACAATATGAGCAAGACCCTCGTCGCGCTTGGCGTCAGCGTTCTGCTGTGCGCATCCCAGTTCGCACACGCCTACCTGCCGGGTTCGGTCAGTGGACCGTTCTACAACCCGGAGCAGAGCGGCCACGGCATCAGCATCACCATCGCGACAGACCAACGCGCCATCGCCATCTGGCACGTCTACAACACCGAAGGCGATCCCCTGACCCTCTACATCGAAGGCGATGTCGAAGGTCGCCGCATCATTGGCCAGGCCTACGCGCCCGAAGGCATGCGCTTCGGTGACTTCAACAAGGAAGACGTCCAACTGCCGCACTGGGGCAGCGTCGATATCGCCTTTGACGACTGCGATCACGCGACATTGAGCTGGGTGGCCGACGACCTGGCCTACGGCGATGGCGAAATGCCGATCCGGCGACTGGTCCAGCCGGTTGGTGTGCAATGCACAATCCCGGTCGAAACCGGCATGGCTGTCGGGCTTTATGAGTCCGACAATTACCAGGGGCTGTTGGACGAAAACGGTGTGCTTTGGGGGCTCACTCGCAAGTATGAACGTGATGGCTACCCGTCAGCACTCATCGCTGGCCCGCAGTGCTGGTGGAGCTTGTCCAGCTCCTTCGTCGTCACTCCTACGAAAGTATCTTGGAGGCCAGACGGCAGCTATCGAGTCGAAAGCAATACGAACTGGACATCCAACTCTTGGCTCTGTCGACCGACGTGGGAGCATTTCACGGCCATCCTTGCCAGCTCCGCTGGAACGTCTCCCATTCGCCTGGACTTGGCAGAACCTCTAGTGGATGTGGGAACGCAGGACTTCCTTGAGTTCGGTAGTGAGCACGCAACGCTGGTGACGCCGGCTACGCTCGAGAAGATCAGCGGCCACTACCGCGTACCCGCGATGAACCAGCTCGGTAAAACCTACGCGCTGATGGACGTGGGTACGGATGGCAATGTCTGTGTTCGCCATTACGTCACGGACTCGTCCTGCTACGTTGAAGGAAGCATGGAGGTCACGAACGCTGACCTCGGCATCTTTGACTTCAGGCTCAAACTGCCTTCCCACCCGTCGCAACCGGCCTATTTCGGCCGAGGCTGGATCGCCGACGCCGATTACGGTAGCGAACTCGTGCTGGTAGGACATCCTGACGGTGGCAAAGGCTTCGGCCTCGTTGCGATCAAGCAGCCCGCAGCGGCAGAAGGAGAGCTTTGATGAAAGTATCCTCCAGAACGACAACGCTGGCGATCAGCCTCCTGCTGTGTGTTTCACCGGTCGCCCACGCCTATTTGCCCGGCTCCATCAGCGGACCATTCTATAACCCCGAACAAAGCGGCCACGGCATCACGATCACCGTCGCCAACGATCAGCGTGCCATCGCCATCTGGCACGTATTCGATCCCGTTGGCGAGCCCCTCACGCTGTACATCGAAGGCGACGTGGAAGGCCGACGCATCGTCGGCAACGCCTACGCACCCGAAGGCATGCGTTTCGGCGAGTTCAATCCCGCCGACGTCCAGCTACCGCATTGGGGCAGCATCGAGATCGCCTTTGATGACTGCAGCAATGCCACGCTCAGTTGGGATGCGGACGCGACTGACTATGAAGATGGCGAAATGCCGATCCGACGATTGGTGCAGCCGAGCGGCGTGAATTGCACACTTCCTATCGATGTCCAGATTCCTGCCGGCCTCTACCTGGACGTCGAAAAGCGATACCAGGGACTGATTGATGATGAAGGCGTCCTCTGGGGCATTGAACGGGACTTCCAGCCAGATGGATACCCGCTCGGCATGATTCCGAGCACCCTCTGGGTGGGCACCCACGTTCCAATCTCCTTCGTCGGCACGCCCGTGAGTGAAAGGCCCGTGAGTGAAAGTGAGTCGGTTGTCTCCATGCTCGCGAGCGCAACTGATCTGTTGTGGTTGCAGGCGCCAGAGCAGCCTCGGCAAATAACGAACACCTATTCAATCTACCCCAACGGCTCAAGTGGCCAAATATATCTGTCTGGTGTGATATTCCAGACACCCGTCACGTTACAGACGGGCAGTGAAGATGCATCGGTCTCGCAATCCATGCCCCTGTCTGTAGCCGATCTGACGGGAACCTATCTGGTCCCCATCAGGGACCAGTTGGTCCCCAGGTTGACGAAACTGGAGATCGATCACGATGGCGCGCTCTGCATCTATGCCCGGATGGAAAGTGCCCACTGTCACGTTACCGGGAAAGTCGCCGTCGCAAATGCTGAACTCGGCATCATCGAGTTTCGTGCAAGCCACTCCGACAACCCATCCCTGCCTGTCTACTTTGGACGCGGCTGGATGGCCGATGCAGACTACGGTCGTGAGCTGGTACTGGTCGGCCATCCTGACGGCGGCAAGGGCTTTGGGCTCGTAGCCATCAAGGAGGAATAGGCGCCATCCGTCGCCCTCGTCGAACGTTTCATCCTAGGTTCGGCGAGGGCGATTTCTTGAATCTCTTGCCCCGTGCGCAAGGCATCGCGCGACAACCCGCCAAAGAGCGGTCGCAGGCGGCCGACAACAGACCCGTAGAGGTCGTGGCCGAAAACATAGAACAAGCGTCTTAGAATCGGAGAGACAACATGAGCAAGACCCTCGCAACGCTCGGCGCCGGCGTTCTGCTGTGCGCATCCCAGTTCGCACACGCCTACCTGCCGGGTTCGGTCAGTGGACCGTTCTACAACCCGGAGCAGAGCGGCCACGGCATCAGCATCACCATCGCTACCGATCAGCGCGCCATCGCCATCTGGCACGTCTACAACACCGAAGGCGATCCCCTGACGCTCTACATCGAGGGCGACGTCAAAGGTCGCCGCATCGTGGGGCAGGCCTACGCGCCCGAAGGCATGCGCTTCGGTGACTTCAACAAGGAAGACGTCCAACTGCCGCACTGGGGCAGCGTCGATATCGCCTTTGACGACTGCGATCACGCGACATTGAGCTGGGTTGCGGACGACCTGGCCTATGGCGATGGTGAGATGCCCATTCGACGGCTGGTGCAGCCGATCGGTGTCGCATGCACCCTTCCCGTCGAGAACGAAATCCCGCTGGGCCTGTATGAGACGGACGCTTACCAGGGGTTTGTCGATGAGGAAGGCGTTCTGTGGGGAATTCAGCGAGGCTATTTCCCGGATGGAACACCGAATGCCGAGATCCCCGGCCGGATGTGGGTAGGTGGCGGCGGACCAATTTCTTTCGTCGCTACGCCAACGAGGGCCTTCGTCGGCACCCCAACGGCGGGCTACTCAACCTCGCTGAAGTGGTCGTCAATGTTCTGGTTGTCCTGGCCAACGCACCCGAACAACATCAATGTAAATTCCGGAAGTTGGACAGATGATCCGGATGCCGGATACAGTTTCGTCCTATATGTGAGCCGGGATTTCTCCCCCGACAGTCCGAGGCCCGTTCTCGAAGCCGGTAGTGCCCGCTCAACGCGTGTCCAGCCAGTTAACGCGGCAGCCCTCGCGGGTGACTACAAAGTTCCGGTGCAGGAACAGTTCTTTGAAAGGAACGGTGACCTTCACATCGAACCCGATGGAAGCGCTTGTTTCGCCGAGCCCGAAGCACCTGACAACACCTGTTTCCTTGAAGGCCAGATCACAGTCAGCAACTCAGAACTTGGAATCGTCGAGTTCCACTTGACCAATACCAGCGAACCACTTCTGCCCGCGTACTTTGGTCGCGGCTGGATGGCCGATGCAGACTACGGCCGTGAACTGGTGCTGGTCGGCCATCCTGACGGCGGCAAGGGCTTTGGGCTTATTGCCATCAAGCAACCCTGAGGCTCTTGGAACTATCGGCCACCGCAGACCATTTCGTTGCGGTGGCTGGCTTCCAGCTTGCTAGAGAGAACCTGCCAACATCGGGATCTCGATCCGCGCAACGCAGCCGCGTTCGTCAGTGCGGTTCTCCAGCAGCAGGCTGCCACCGTGGCCTTCGGCGATCTGTCTTGCGAGGACGAGGCCGATGCCGGAGCCGCCGGGTTTGGTGGTGAAGAACGGGACGAACAGGTTGTCGGTGGTGGCGAGGCCCAAACCGTCGTCCAGCACCTCGATGCGCAGGCGGTCGTTATCGGCCGCCTGCCATCGGATCGACACCCTGCCCTCACCGTCCTGTGAAGCTTCGACGGCGTTCTTGACCAGGTTGATCAGCGCCTGCTCCAACTGATCGGGGTCGGCCTGGAGTTCGGCAGGATCACCGGCTTCGACCTGCACCTTCACGCGCTGTTCGAGGCTGGCGACCTTGCGCACCAGTGCTTCGACGTCAACCTTGCGTCGTGATGGCGCCGGCAGGCGCGCCAGCGTCGCGTAGCCGATCATGAAGCGCGACAGCGACTCGGCACGCTCGCCGATGATGCGCAGGCCATCGCGCATGTCGTCACGCCAGTCCGGCGGCGGCGGGTCACGTACGACCAGTCCTGCCAGTGTGCCGGCCATGGAACGGATCGGCGCCAGCGAATTGTTGAGCTCGTGGCCGAGCACGCGGATCAGGCGCTGCCAGGCCAGGCGTTCTTCCTCGCGCAAGGCGCGCGACAGGTCGGTGACCACCAGCAGCTCCTGCGGCAGGCCGGCCTCGCGGAACTGGTGACGACGCACTTCGAAGCGGCCGCCTGCGCCACCAAAACCGCGCTGCAGCATCTGCACCGCATCGCCTTCCAGCAGATCACCAAGACCCAGCTCGTCGGCTTTCACGCCGAGGCAATCCTTGCGCCGACGCCCAAGCAGGCGCAAGCCGGCAGCATTGACCAGCCGCAGCCGTTTTTCCGCATCAAAGCTGAACAGCGCGATGTCGATGGATTCGATGACCTTGGCCAGCAGCGCGCTGGCTTCCTCGGCGCGCAGGCGCTGGTCGCGCAGCGTGCGGGACAGTGCATTCACCTCCCAGACCACGTCACCGATGGCGTCGTTGCGCTGAGCGCGCGAGCCGCGCAGGCTGAAGTCGCCCTCGCGCAGGGCTTCCAGCAGGTTGGACAAGGTGTACAGCGGAAACACGATGTGCCGGCGCAGGCTGGCCGCCAGCGCCAGCGTCGCGAGCGCAGAAAACAACAGCAGCACCCACCAGAACGACGCGTCGGCCTCACTGTTGAGGATGACCAGCGCGGCGATCAGGAAACCCGGCAAGGCGACCAGCAAGGCGCCGAGGAACACCCGCCACTCGAAGCTGATGCGCAGCAAGCCGCGCGCCGGCGGGCGCTGTTCCGGGCTGGGCGGTGGGCTGCCTACCGACACGCTGCGTCAGGCCTCCATGCCGTATTTTTCCAGCCGTCGATACAGCGCGGCGCGGCTCAGACCGAGCATGTCCGCCGTGTGCTGGATGTTGCCGCTGCAGCGATCCAGCGCGTTGCGGATCATCATCTGCTCGGCCTGCTCCAGCGTCATGTCCGGCAGCGGCGTTGCCGATGTCGCGACGCCGACGTCAGCGCTACCCGTTCCAATGCCGAGATCATCGCTACCGATGCGGTCACGCCGCGCCATCAGCACGGCGCGCTCCAGCACGTGCGACAGCTCGCGCACGTTGCCGGGCCAGTCGTAGCGCATCAACTGGCGTTCCGCGCTGTCGTCCAGTGCGATGCCATCACGCTGGTAGCGCTGGCCATGGCGAACCAGGAAGCTCCGCGCCAGCGGCAGGATGTCCTCGCGACGCTCGCGCAGCGGCGGCAGGCGGATCTCGACGGTGTTGAGGCGGAACAGCAGGTCCTTGCGGAACCGGCCGTCACGGATGTCCTGCTGCAGGTCGGCATTGGTCGCTGAGAGGATGCGCACGTCGACGCTGAGCGTTCGTGATGAACCGAGGCGTTCCAGTTCGCGGTCCTCCAGCACGCGCAATAGTTTCGGTTGCTGCGACAGCGGGATGTTGGCGATCTCGTCGAGGAACAGCGTGCCGCCATCGGCCAGTTCGAAGCGACCGATGCGATCGGCCTTGGCATCGGTGAAGGCGCCGCGCACGTGACCGAACATTTCCGACTCGAACACCGACTCGGCGATGCCACCCATGTTGACCTTGATCAGCGGCTCGTCGGCGCGCCGCGACAGGCGATGGATATGCCGTGCCAGCAGCCCCTTGCCGCAACCGTTCTCACCCAGGATCAGCACGTTGGCATCCGACGGCGCGACGCGCTCCACCAACTCCAGCACCGGCCGCATGGCCGGCGCTTCGGCGATGAAGCGCTCGCCATCGGCGCCGGTCATCAGCCGGTTCGCCGCATCCAGTCGCTGGCTTTTCGCGCGGCTTTCGCCCAGCGCGATCTGGTTGCGCAGCACGCTGAGCAGGCGCTGGTTCTCCCAGGGCTTTTCGATGAAGTCACCAGCACCCAGTCGCACGGCTTCAACCGCCAGTTCGATGGAACCCCAGGCCGTCATCACCACGACCGGCAGCTCGGGCGCCTTGTCGCGCAGTTGCTGCAACAACTGCATGCCCTCGCGACCCGAGGTGGTGTCGCGACTGTAGTTGAGGTCAATCAGCGCGACGTCAAAGGCCTGCTCGTCCAGCGCCGCCAGCGCTGCGGCGGGACTCTCGACGCAGTGCGCGTCGATCCCTTCGGACTTCAGCAGGATGCGCAAGGCATCCAGCACGTCACGCTGGTCGTCGGCCAGCAGTACGCGCGGTCGTCTGCGCGCGGTCATGCGTCGCCGTCCTGCTTCAGCCAGCCGTCGAACAGCGACAGCTGTCTGCGTGCCGCCGCGGCACAAGTCGGGTTGTGGGTGACCTGGATGATGGTCATGCCTTCGTCGTTCAATTCCTGCAACAGGCCCATGATCTGCGTTGCCTGCGAGGAATGCAGGGCGCCGGTGGGCTCGTCCGCCAACAGTAGCGCAGGCCGGCTGATGATGGCGCGCGCCACCGCCACCTGCTGCTGCTGGCCACCGGAGAGCTGGTTTGGATACAGGTCCTTCTTGCCGACCATCTGGAAGCGATCCAGAAGGTCAGCGACGCGAGCGCGGCGCTCGCTGCTCGAAACCGGGCGGTACTGCAGCGGTAGCTCGAGATTCTCGGCAACGGTCAGGTCATCGATCAGGTGGTAGTGCTGGAAGATGAAGCCGACCTTGTCGCGCTGCAGGTCCTGTCGCTGGCGCGTGGACGCTTCATGCACGGCAACGCCATCCAGCCAGTATTCGCCATCGAAATGCGTGTCCATCAGGCCGAGAATGCCGAGCAGCGTGCTTTTCCCGGAACCGGACGGCCCGGTGATGCTGACGAAGTCGCCGGCCGGGACCGCCATGCCGATGTTGCGCAGCACCCAACTGCGTTGCGCGCCCTGCGGAAAGGATTTTTCGACCTGGTGGAGGCGGATCAGCGGATCACTCATGCGTTCGGGTTCCCGGGGTTTCTCGATGTGCAGTGCTCTAGCAAGGCGCGCGCCACCCACGACAGCCAATGGCATCATGATTGAATATCAATGACTTATCGTTCGGCAGGCGCTCGATCACGGCACTGTCTGTCCATTTTCGGACACTTGCTGGACAGCGGCCAATGGCCGGACACGACACCCGTGCGTGTCGCAGCGCTTGAGTTCAGCGCCCGCCGACCCGATCCTTGGAGGTTCGCCCATACGGCTTCGCGCATGACCGACACCACGCAGGACGCGCCGCGCGCGACCGCCAATACCGCTCCCGAGCACGGCAAGGACGCCGCAGACACCACCAAGGCTTCGGCCAGTCTGGCACCGCTGCGCTCATTGCTGCCGCTGCTGCGGCCGCATCGCGGGTTGATCGCGGCCTGGCTGGGCGCGCTGGCCCTTTCCTCCAGCGCGACACTGGCGCTGCCGGTTGCGGTTCGCTACGTCATCGACCGTGGATTCGGCGCCAGCGACGTCGGCACCATCAATACCTGGTTCGAGATCCTGTTGGGCGTGGCGCTGGTGCTGGCACTGGCCACGGCCGCGCGCTTCTTCTTCGTCAGTCTGCTGGGTGAACGCGTCGCCGCCGACCTGCGCCGGCGCGTCTACGACAACCTGCTGCGGCTGGACATGCCGTTCTTCGAGCAGACCCGCGGTGGCGAGCTGCTGTCGCGGCTGTCAGCCGATGCCGAACTGCTGCGCAGCGTGGTCGGCTCGACCATGTCGGTAGCGCTGCGCAGCGTGATCACCTTCGTCGGTTCCATGGTGGCGCTGGTGATCACCAGCCCGCGACTGGCCGGCTTTGCCGCCATCGGCATTCCGCTGACCGTGCTGCCCATCGTGCTGTTCGGGCGCATGGTGCAGTCGCGCTCGCGCGAGAGCCAGGATCGCGTCGCCGACGCCAACGCCCGCGCCGGCGAAACGCTGTCGGCCATGCACACGGTGCAGAGCTACGCCCGCGAGGACTACGAATCCGGTCGTTTCGGCTCCGCCATCGCTGTATCGTTGTCGGCAGCACGGCGGCGTATCAGCAGCCAGGCGCTGCTCACCGGCGTGGTCATCCTGCTGGTGTTTGGTGCCGTGACCAGCGTGCTGTGGCTGGGCGCACACGACGTGATCAGCGGCGACATGCAGCCCGGCCTGCTGACCCAGTTCGTGTTCTTCGCCATGCTCGGCGCCGGCTCGATTGGCGCGCTCACGGAAGTCTGGTCAGAAATCCAGCGCGCTGCCGGCGCCATGCAGCGGATTGGCGAACTGCTGGCGGAAGCGCCGGCCATAACCGCACCGGAATCACCGGAAACGCTGGCGACGCCGTTGCGCGGCGAACTGGGCTTCGGCGCCGTGCGATTCCACTATCCCTCACGACCGGATGCACCGGCGCTGGAAGGCTTCGAGCTTCAGGTGTCGCCCGGCGAAACCGTGGCGCTTGTTGGCCCGTCCGGCGCCGGCAAGAGCACCGTGCTGCAGCTGCTATTGCGCTTCTACGATCCCGAGAGCGGCGAGATCCGGCTGGACGGTAGTGACATCCGTGCGCTCGACCCGCGTGCACTACGCGACCACATCGCGCTGGTGCCGCAGAGCCCGGTGATTTTCGGTGCCAGCGCGCGCGACAACATCCGCTACGGACGCCTCGGTGCCAGTGACGCGGAAGTGGAAGAAGCCGCACGACTGGCCGAAGCCGACGGCTTCATCCGCGCCCTGCCCGACGGCTACGACAGCTATCTTGGCGAACAGGGAACGCGGCTTTCCGGCGGCCAGCGCCAGCGCATCGCCATCGCCCGCGCCCTGCTCAAGGATGCACCGGTGCTGTTGCTGGACGAAGCCACCAGCGCGCTGGACGCGCAGAGCGAGCGCAGCATCCAGCAGGCGCTGGAACGGCTGATGCGGGGACGCACCACGCTGGTGATCGCGCACCGACTGGCGACGGTAAAGAAAGCCGACCGCATCGTGGTGCTCGACCACGGCCGTATCGTCGCGCAGGGCACGCACGACAGCCTGGTGGCCGAAGGTGGACTCTACGCCGAGCTGGCCCGGCTACAGTTCAGCGACGCGCCCGACTGAACCGGAGCAACAACCGTTCGTGGTGAGCCTGTCGAACCATGAACCACAATCAGCTGCCGATCATGGTTCGACAGGCTCACCACGAGCAGAACAGCGTTTGACAGCTTGAAACGACGACTCAGTCGAGCATCGCCTCGATGTCCTTCTCGATCTTTTCCGGCGTATCCGTCGGCGCGTAGCGACGCCGCACGCGGCCTTCGCTGTCGACGAGGAACTTGGTGAAGTTCCACTTGATCGACTTCGAGCCCATCAGCCCGGGCGCTTCCTTCTTCAGGTACGCGTACAGCGGCGCGGTGTTGCCACCGTTGACCTCGATCTTGGAAAACATCGGGAAGCTGACGTCGTAGGTGAGCGAACAGAAGTTCTTGATCTCTTCCTCGTCACCCGGCTCCTGGTGGCCGAACTGATCACAGGGAAAGCCCAGCACCTCGACGCCACGGTCGCGCAGGTCGCGGTAGAGCTTCTCCAGGCCGGTGTACTGCGGCGTGAAGCCGCATTTGGAGGCGACGTTGACGATCAGCAGCGTCTTGTCGCGAAAGTCGGCCATCGAGCGCTGTTCGCCATCGATGGTGGTGACGTCGATCTCATAGATGCCGCTCATGGCCTGCTCCCGTTTCGCGTTCCGAGTGATTGCCGCGCTGTCCGCACAGTGTATGCGTTGCAACGCCTGACATGAAAACGGCCGACCGGATGCCGGTCGGCCGCTGCATCACGACGGCAGAGCGCCGTGATGAATCGATACAGGCTGCGCTCAGTGCGCGCCGCCCACGCCATGGACATGGCCGTGGCTGAGCTCTTCCTCGCTGGCTTCACGCACTTCGGCGACGGTGACGTCGAAATGCAGCGCCTTGCCGGCCAACGGATGATTGCCATCGATGGTGACGGTGGCATCGGCGACTTCCGTCACTTCGACGTTCACCGGGCCATTCTGGGTTTGCGCCTGGAAGCGCATGCCCGGCTCGATCTTGTCCACGCCCTGGAACGCCTCGCGCGGCACCGACTGGATCAGCTGCTCGTTGCGCAGGCCGTAGCCTTCCTCCGGCGCCACGGTGACCTTGAACTGGTCGCCGGCAGCGCGGCCGACCATGGCCTTTTCCAGGCCCGGCACGATGTTGCCCGCACCATGCAGGTAGGCCAGCGGATCGCGACCTTCGGATGAATCAATCACCGCGCCGGCATCGTCGGTCAGGGTGTAGTGAAAGGAAGCGACGCAGCGCTCGGCAATTTGCATGGGAATACCTCGAAATTCGACGGAAAGCCGCTGCAGCGCCATGGCGCCAACCTGCCCTCCGTGTGCATGAATCGGCAGTTGCCGATGCGGAAGGGCGACCGTTCCCCAGCCGCCTGCCCGCTACATGGAGGCATTCCGGGCGGATTCAAGACCTGCCAACACCAAGCCCTGCATGCTTCGTCCTCCAAAGCACCGCAAACACGTCGCAAAAAAAGCCGTACAGCAGCCAAGAACTGGTCAACCGCTCACAAACGCCTATGACGGCGGGCAGAACGCGCGAACCTCGATGTCATCGATGAAACCATGCGCGGGATCGGGGTGGTTGACGTTGCTGTCCCAGACATCGATGGCCATGCCGCCGATCACGCCCTGCAAATCAGCCTGCGTGTCGCCGGCCTCCACATGCCAGATGCCGGGTTCGACCTCGCCGCTGGGCCACATCCGGGCGCGGAGCAGCGTGGTGGTCGCATCGAACTGTTCCACCTGGAAACGCACTTCGTAGTCCACGTCGGCCTGCGGATCGAGCAGCCCCGGCGCGGAATGCGCGAAATTGACCTCGATACCGTTCTCCTCACGCCAGAGGCCGATGCCAGGCTGGCCACGAAAGCCGCCTTCGACGAAGGCCACGTAGCCGGAACCCGTCGGGTCGGTATTGAGCATGTGCCCGCCGTTCTGGCGCACGTAGAAACCGATGCCATTGCGCGCCGCCGACTCCATGCGGATCCGGTAGCGGACATCGACGTTCAGGGTGTGGATGTCCGCAAACATGCGCGCCAGAGGATAGGGATTGCCCGTCGGCACCGGCTGCAGCCGTGCCTCGCCACCGACAACGTCAGCGACGGCTGCGCTGTCCGCGAGTTCGATCCACGGTGTCGGCCAGCTACCGCCGTCTGCGTCGAAGGATTCCTCATACAGCAACGTTGCGCAGGTCGGCTCGAAGCCATCGTTGAACACATCGACCGGAAGCGCACCGGCGTGAACGCCGGGCACCAGCAAAACCGCGGCTCCCAACAGCAACGCCGGAGAGCGGAGACGACTGACCGGTTTGGGGCGCACGCCACGAGCAGGCGACAGGTCGCCCGCGACATTCATCGCAACTGGCTGTCCTTGCTGCCACGCCGGTTGTAGCCACCGGCGGAACGCGCCTCGGTATCGGCCGCTTCCTGGCAGGCCACGCACAGGCGCACGCCGGGCACGGCACGGCGTCTGGCTTCCGGAATCGGCGCATCGCATTCCTCGCAATGCTCCAGCCCGGGTCCCTGCTTCAATTGGCTGCGGGCGCGCTTGATCGCGTCCTTTACCGTGGCATCGATCTGTTCCTGCACCGCGCCATCGCCCGCCCACCCGGTCGCCATGTCCGTCTCCCATCCTTCGACCCTCCCATTCTGCGTCCAGACAAGTGGGAAATCGAGAATTCAGGCTGGAAACGACATCTGGCCGGGACGCGTGTGGAGGAAGTTTGGCAGCGTGCTCACGCTACCAGTTCGTGGGCTTGGGATTGCGCTCGTCGAAGTCGCGCTGATGCCAATACGGATAGATCGGCGTTTGACGACTGGCCTTGTCCAGCGCCGACAAGTGCGATTCACCCAACGTCCAGCCTACGGCACCCAGGTTCTGTTCGAGCTGCTCGGGACTGCGGGCGCCGATGACGACATTCGACACACCGGGACGCTGCAGCAACCAGTTGATGGCAACCTGCGGGATGGTCTTGCCGAGGTCCTTTGCCACGGCATCGAGTGCATCGACGACGTCGTACAGATAGTCATCCTTCACCTCCGGACCACCGGTGGCGCCGCCCTGTGCGATGCGACCCGAGCTGGCCGGCTGATCGCGCCGGATCTTGCCGGTCAGGCGACCCCAACCCAGCGGACTCCAGACCATGGTGCCGAGCCCCTGGTCGAGCGTCAGCGGCATCAGCTCCCACTCGTAGTCACGCCCGATCAGCGAGTAGTAACCCTGGTAGCCGACGTAGCGTTCCAGTCCGTAGCGGTCGGCAGCAGCCAGTGACTTCATCACGTGCCAGCCGGAAAAATTCGAGCAGCCGATGTAGCGGACCTTGCCGGATCGCACCAGGTCATCCAGCGTGCGCAACACTTCTTCCACCGGCGTCAGTGCATCGAATCCGTGCATGAAGTAGACGTCGATGTAGTCCGTGCCGAGCCGACGCAGACTGGCTTCCGCCGCGCGGATCAGGTGATGGCGCGACGAGCCTTTGTCGTTCGGGCCCTTGCCGGTGGTGAAGGTGGCCTTGGTAGAGATCAGCACGTCGTCGCGACGGCCCTTGATCGCCCGTCCGAGGATTTCTTCGCTGGCTCCCGACGAATACACGTCGGCGGTATCGAAGAAGTTGACGCCGGCCTCCATGCAGCGGTCAACCAAAGCCTTGGCCCCGGCTGCGTCGGTGTCACCCCAGCGCGCGAACATCTCGCCAACGCCACCAAAGGTGCCCGTGCCCAGACTCAGTACCGGCACCTTGAGGCCGGAACGGCCCAGTGTCCTGTATTCCATGCTCGACTCCTTGTCGATTCGGTAATGTTGATTCAGCGATTGACCGCCGCCATGGCGGCTTCCGGGTAGCGGGTACCCTGCACGGCGATGGCCTCGATCTGCTCGCGCAGCCGCGAAAGTACAGCCTCATCAAGCACGATGCGCGCCGAGGCCGCGTTTTCATCCAGGCGCCCCACACGTCGCGTACCGGGGATCGGCACGATGTCGTCGCCCTGATGCAGCAGCCAGGCCAGCGCCAACTGCGCAGGCGTGCAACCGAGCTCTTCGGCGATCACACGAACAGCGTCGACCAGCGCCCAGTTCGCATCGAAATTGGCAGACTGAAAACGGGGGTTATGCCGTCGCCAGTCATTGGCGGACAGGTCATCGGGGCGCTGGATGCCACCGGTCAGGAAGCCACGCCCCAGCGGACTGTAAGGCACGATGCCGATCCCAAGCTCACGACAGGTGCGCAGGATTTTCGTCTCGATGTCGCGTGTCCACAACGAATACTCGGTCTGCAGCGCAGCGATCGGCGCGACCTTCGCGGCCCGCCGGATGGTGGCGGCACTCGCTTCACTGAGACCCAGGAAGCGGACCTTGCCCTGCTCCACCAAGCGCTGCATCGCGCCGACGGTTTCCTCGATTGGGGTCTCTGGATCAACACGGTGCTGGTAGTAGAGATCGATGGTCTCGATACCCAGTCGTTTGAGGCTGGCCTCACAGGCGGACTGCACGTATTCCGGTCGTCCGTTGACACCAAGGAAGGCGCCGTCCGGCGCGCGGACGTTGCCGAACTTCGTTGCCAGTGTCACGGCGCCACGCCGGGTCTTGAGCACGTCGGCAATCAGCTGCTCATTGCGACCGACACCGTACATGTCGGCGGTATCGAGGAAATCGATTCCGATATCGATGGCATGGTTGAGGACTGCGATGTTCTGTTCGCGGTCGGAATCGCCGTAGAAATCCGACATACCCATGCAGCCAAGACCCATGGCCGATACTTCGAGCCCCTGACCGAGCAGGCGACGGGGAATGCGTTGATTCATGAGTGGCTCCAGTGAAGTTGTCACACAGACTAGGTTCCAGACGCTGGAATCCGGTAGATCATGGCTGCAGCAATCTTGCACGATCCTGCAAATCGTGCTGCTTCGCACCAAACCCGGCAACCATCCGGGCTAAGCTGGAGCACCGGAAAATCAATACGCCGAGCAATGTCCAATCTGGCTTTCGCAAAACCGCGCTCCGAAGCACTCGACCCGTTCTTGCCCGAAATCGCCAGACTGGTGAACCACCATGCCAGTGAAGATGGCGTCATCGAAACGGCCATGCCCGGTCTGAGCCTGATCCGGGCCACGCAGCCGACAGCTTGCATTCCCACTGTCTACGATCCCTGCCTGTGCGTGGTCATCCAGGGCAGCAAGAAGGCCGTGCTTGGCGATGACGAGTTCGTCTATCACGCCGGCCATTTCCTGGTCGTCTCGCTGACGCTGGCTGCGGCTTCGCACATTCTGGAAGCCAGCGAGGAACATCCCTATCTGTGCCTGCGCCTCACCATCGATCCGGACGAAGTCGCCAGCCTGATGACCACACCGGCCATGCCGGAATCGCAGTCGACAGACTCGCGCGGCCTGTTCGTCGCGCCGATGAGCACGGCCTTCGCCGATGCCCTGCTGCGCCTGGTGCGCTCGCTGGACACCCCGGAAGACATCGCTGTGATGGGCCCACTGATGCGACGCGAAATCTACTATCGCGTCCTGTCCGGACCGATGGGTGATCGCCTGCGCTGCCTGGTGGAAAGCGGCGGCAACGCGAGACGCATCGCCAGCGCAGTGGAATGGATCAAACAGCATTTCGATCAGACGTTGCACATCGCTGACTTGGCGCAACACGTGCACATGAGCGTGTCATCGCTGCATCACCGCTTCAAGCAGCTCACGGCGATGACGCCGCTGCAGTTCCAGAAGCAGCTGCGCCTGCACGAGGCCCGCCGACTGATGCTGGGTGAAGGCCTGGCCGCAGCCGACGCCGGTCACCGGGTCGGCTACAACAGCCCGTCGCAGTTCAGCCGTGACTTCAGCCGCCTGTTTGGTGCGCCGCCGCGACGCTCGCTGGCGACGCTGGGTGTCAGTACGCCCGACTGATGCCGGAACGGCCCATCCGGGCCACGGCTTCCATCGCCACCCAACGCAGGCCGAGCAAGGTGGAAATCAGCGCCATGTAGGCGACGCCGGCAAACCAGGCAGCAACAAACACGACGACAAGGCCAGTGACGGCGCCAGAAACTGAGGCCCCAGCGCCAATGCGAAGCAGCCATTCGATCAGTCCGGCGCCACTCGTGATGACAGCGAAAACGGTCACCATCCGGAACGCCAGGTTTCGCAAAGCATCGCCATCCTCAATTCCGCGAAGCCGGGGCAGCGCCCATCCCAGAAACAGGGCATAGGCGAGCAGTGGTGCGCTCATGGCGAGCAGGCTGTCTCCACCGAGACCACCGATATCCAGGTACACATTGATGTACATGAAGTCGTAGACGAACTTGTAGCCAACATAGCCCGCCCAATACAGCAGCGGGAGCCAGAGCATGATTCGAATGATTCGAGAGTTGGTCATGATTCCCCCTGTGGAATTGACGCCAGCCGAGTATGCCAATGACCGACGCGCCCGCAACTACTCCGGCAAGGCCGGCCATTCACCCGCGTCCAGCGTTTCCCGGTAGGCATGCCAACTGGCGTAGGCGAGCCACGGCATGATGATGGCCAGGCCAGCGAAGGCCGTGGCAAAACCCACCGCAGTCAGCGTGGCGATGACCGCCGCCCAGAGCAGGCAGACGCCCTTGTTGCGGAGCACGGCGTTCACGCTGGACAGGCAGGCGGTGACCATGTCCACGTCACGATCCGCGATCATCGGCAAGGAGAACGCCGCCGCAGAGAACGTGGTTGCCGCGAATACCGAACCGACGACCGACCCCATCAGCAGGAACTCGATCAGCGTTGCCGGATCGCTGTCGCGGACCGGCATGAAAGCGGCCACCATCATTCCCGCTCGCGACCACAGCAGGATAATCACCAGTTGCAGCAATGCGAACACTGCGGCTTGTCCGGCCACGCGCATGGCAAGCTGATGGGATGCGCGGATCGTGGGCTCACGCGACTGTTCGAGGCGCCGACTGACCGAATAGAGTCCCACGCCGATCAGCGGCGCGATGAAGACGAATCCGGACAGCAGCGCCGCCAGCAGTGCAAAGCGACCAAGCCACCAGGCGAGGCTTGATACCAGCACACTGACCAGCACGATGACCAAGCCGAAAGCGGCGCTCAGGCCAGGGGCACGAATCAGGTCAGCCCACCCCCGCCGTAGCCAGCGGAACGGGGCGCCGATCGAAAGCACGGCACAGGGCACCACGAATCCTCGATCTTCAGGCTGCCCGTCTCTGTTCCCGTTCATTGGCCTTTCCGCATCGGATCGGCTGAAGAACATATCGCCTACCACCGAACAAAAAAAGCCAGCCCCGTCGGAGTTGTACCGGGGCCGGCAATCTGGAGCGGGTGCGTGGTGAAAGGCTCCAGCAGGCCGCGTTGCCGCTGTCCTGCTGGAGCCGGGGGAACTTTGTGGCGATCTAGAGAGGACGCAGCTCTCGACCCGAGGCGCGCACCCGATCACCGCTGTGAATGCCGTTCAGGCCCTTCTGCTCGAAGACCAGGCGACGGCCATCATCCATGCGGACGTAGATGGCGTAGGTGGCGCGCTCGTTGCGGTCCTTCTCGATCTTGTTGCCGACCACGCCACCGGCGACGGCGCCAGCCACGGTGGCGGCCTTGCGGCCATCACCCTTGCCGACCTGGTTGCCCAGCACGCCGCCGATGATCGCGCCAGCCACCGCACCCGCACCGCTGCTGCGGCCGTCGCCATAGCGGGCCACTTCAACGCGCTCCACGGTGCCGCAGCTGCTGCAAACACCCTGGTATCCGTAGCCGCCACGGTAGCTGCTGTCCCGATAGCCGTAGCCGCTGCTGGCGCAGGCGCCGAGCATCACGCTCAGCAGGACGGCGATGAGCAGATTGATCCGGTTGTGCATGACGGACTCCTTCGTGATTGCCTGCCAAACGGGCAGCAACCGTCATGCCAAGCATCAATAGCCCCATTAAAGTCTTTATAATTCAGTTGGATAAGCGTCAATTTGAATTGACTTGTGAAGTTCACGTGTGAGCAACACATGCATCTTGCGGCTGCCACGAGGCCGCTTTCATGCAATACGCCCGATCCTGAGGAGGATCCAGCCTCAGCCCTGTAGCTGCCACCGGCCGAGGATCAGGTGTCGGGTCTGACCCAGCAGGCTGTGCACCAGCACGAACTCCTGGGCGGTCCATACCAGCGGCGCGATGGCACGCCGCTCAAGCTGTCGTCGCTCGTAGAGCAGCGTGACATGCGGTGTGAACTGACCTCCTCCCGGTACGTCGACACCGGCTCGCAGCAAGGCATCGCACAAACGCCGCTGGAAGCCGTGAACCGCGCCGTTCGCAGCCGAATGCGTGAGCACACAGGGACATTGCCGGCGGCGGCTGTCGAAACTGCGCAGCTCGTCGAAGCCGATATCGAAGGCGGCCTCCTGCAGCGAAGCCGCCGCCCGCCCGGCACGCTCCGCCAGGGTTGGCGGCAAACCGGCAAAATCACCAAGGTGCTGCAACGTCACGTGCAGGCGATCCGCACGCACCGGCTGTCCGGAAAGCCCTTCCTCGTCAATGACGCTGCGCTGCAGGTCGACAATGGCATCGACCGCTTCGGGCGCCGGAAACAGCGCGAAGAACAGACGGTCGGTTGGAACCGGTGGCGCGATGGCGTCGAAGCCCATCTGCTGGGCACCGACGCTGCGCTTGCCAGCTACAAAGCGACTGCCACCCACGCCGTCGTCCGAAGCTTCAGGGCCACAGCCACATGAAGACCAGCGCGACGATGATCGCGTAGATCACCCCGTCCAGCGCGTGGAGCAACACACTGGACCAGCGACGCCCCATCCAGATGCCTTCCTGGAAGCCACCCAGCGCGTAGACGCCCAGCGCCAGCACGCCAACCAGGTGCCCGGCCGCGTGGCCGTTTCCGCCCGGTCCGACGTATTGCCAGGCCAGCATTCCGCCTACGGCCGCCACCACGATGTTGAGCAGGAACCACTGCAGCAGCGGCTTGCCCATCGACACGGGACCGCTCGGACGAACGGTCAGGAACGCCACCGGCCCTTCCCGCAGCTTCGCCTGCATGGCTTCGCCCTGCATGTCCTTCATGTCTGCGCAGTAAGGCAGCACGTAAAGGCCCGGTGAATACGTGCCGGCATTGATCGCCGCACGAACCGCGTCCTCGTTCTCCAGTTTCCGGTAGCCACTGTTGTGCCACTTCAGCAGCATGTGGATCAGGCTGCTCGCCACGAAAACGCCTATCGCGGCCAGCAACACCGGCAACCATAGCTGTGCAATCGCGTCCATCATCGTTCCTCCCCAGGGCCAGTCCGCAGCATAGCGCCAACCGGCAAGGAACCGCTTCAGGAACTGCAGGACAGCATCGAACAGCCGGGGCGATCCCGCGCCCAGTCGGGGCGCCGAGCCGCGAAACGCCGTGTTACCGCGGTGTCGTCGTACGGTGTCTGGAAGGCGCGCATGAGGTCCTGTAGCAGGCCCGGATCGCCGGCCTCGGCGGCATCGATGGCATGCTGGGCCAGGTAGTTTCGCGGCACGATGACGGGATTGGCGGCCTGCATCCGCTGCTGACGGCGCTCCGCGGAAAGTCCGTTCTCGCCCAGTCGCCTTGCGTAGCGCATGAACCAGTCGACGGCCTTGCTTCGCTGCGAAGCCATGCGCGCTTCGTCGTAACAGGCATCGAGCCAGCGCGGGGAGCCGAGGAAAGCTTCGACCGGCGTTTGCGCGTCGAAAACCATCAGCGCGCGGTAGGCCAGAGTCATGTCGAGCTCGGCATCGTGCAGCAATGACAGCCAGTCGCGGTGCAGCGCATCGTCGTCCGCTCGCCGGGCTATGCCGAGCTTGTTGGCCGCGTTCTCGCGATCACGCTCCTGGAAGCGGTCCGCATAGCGTCGCAGGCCATCGTTCAGGGCCTCGTGATCATCGAACAGCGGAGCGACCGCAACAGCAAGGCGCTGCAGGTTCCAGAAGCCGACCTGGGGCTGCTGGCCGAAGCGATAGCGGCGACCGTGACGGTCGGTGATGTTCGGCGTCCAGTCCGGATCGAAGTCGTCGATCCAGCCGTAGGGGCCGTAGTCGATGGTCAGGCCGAGCACCGACAGGTTGTCGGTATTCATCACGCCGTGCACAAAGCCGACGCGCATCCATTCCGCCATCAAGGTGGCGGTGCGCTCCGCGACATCGAGGAACCAGGCGGCATAGCGCGTTTGCGGATCGCTGGCGTCGACGCCCGGGAAGTCGCGCCGGATGACGAACTCCAGCAGTTGCCGCAGCAGTACCACGTCATCGCGCGATGCCGGCAGCTCGAAGTGACCGAAACGGATGAAGGACGGCGCTACCCGGCACACAATGGCACCCGGCTCCATGGCGGGATGCCCGTCGTAGAACAGGTCGCGTTCGACCTGGTCACCGGTCGTGACCAGACTCAGGGCGCGGGTCGTGGGAACATCAAGCTGATGCATGGCCTCGCTGCACAGGAACTCCCGCAACGATGAACGCAATACGGCACGACCGTCGGCGCCACGTGAATACGGCGTGCGCCCGGCGCCCTTGAGCTGCAGCTCCCAACGCCCACTGTCGGCACCAACAACTTCGCCAAGACTGATCGCACGACCATCACCCAACTGCCCGGCCCAATGCCCGAACTGATGGCCGCCGTAGTTGCTGGCGAACGGCTCCATCCCCGGCAGCAGCCGGTTGCCGGCGAACACCGCGGCGAAGTCACCGGATTCGATGGCGGCCTTGCTGATACCGAGACGACCTGCCATGTCGCTTGACCAGGCCAGCAGACGCGGCCGTCCAACCGGTTCGGGCAGCACCCGACTATAGAGCGCGGACTCGACCTGTCGCGGCTCACGCCCTTCCCGTGGGTCGCCGGGAAGCTCACGGACGAAGGCGTTGTCGAACTCGAAGTCGAACATGACGGGGCCGCCGTGACTCATGACGGCTCCGGGATGGTCATCGCCAGCCAATCCTGCGGTCGACACACGGCAAAACCTGCGGCGCGTCGACAGCGACGGTCCAGCGCGAGGAGCGCGTTGTCGCGCGTCAGCACTGCCGCAGCCCCACTACACGCCGCCAGCTCAAGGAACATCTGGTCATCGGGATCCCGACAGCGCGGCAACGCCGGATCACATGGAACCACTGGTCGAAAATCATCCATCTGGAAGGCCAGTGCATCGTAGGCTTCGCACAACCGCTGCTGCGTCGCCGCATCCACCGCCAACTGCGGGTAGTCCAGCACCCGCCGCCATTCAGCCCGTGTCTGCTTCGTCGCCAGCAGCAGCAGGCGGGAAGCATCGGCCAGATCGCGCAGCCTGGCCGTGTGAGGGTCGTCAAACAGCAGAACGTCCAGCCAGACATTGGTGTCGAGCACCAGTCTGGCCGGCGTGTCCGATTGACTGCGGTTTGCCTGCATGTCGCCAAACACGGCGCGACGCCGTTACTCTCCAGTTACCGGCATTGTCGTCATCAGACGATCCTCTGCCAACATCGATCATCCACCGACGAAACCAGGAGATCCTCATGAAGCCCAGCCAGCGTCCGCTCGCCCTGCTACTTGCCTGTTCCAGCGCCGTCCTGCTCGCCGCCTGCGGTGGCAGCGAATCCAGTGGCAGCACATCAGCCAGCGCGGATGCGCCGGCCGCCGGAAACGCCGCTTCCGCATCAGCGCCGGCCACCAGCGGCAAGCTTGCCGGCTACATGGGTGAGAACATCTGCGACGTGCTGCCGGTTTCTGCGCTGCAGGATGCCTTCGGTGCGCCGGCGGAGGTGCAGGTTCGTCCGTCCACGTTCCGCAATAATTTCAGCTGCGACTATTCCTGGCCGCGTCCGGACGCCGAAGAGCGCCAGAAGGCGATGATGGACGAAATGATGAAGAACGCGATGCGCCCGCCAGGCGAGAAGGTCAAGCTGGACCTGCGCAAGCTGTCGACAGACTTCAACGTCAGCATCATGCTGCAGAAGAGCCGTGCAACGGCCGCGAACTTCGTGCCGCCCAAGCTGACCGAGGAGCAGCTACAGGAACGCATCAAGGCCGCGACCGATGCCGCCAACAAGCGGCTCACCGACGAGCAGCGCAAGGTGATCGGCGAGGACGGTGCGGAAGGAATTGCCGGCGGCATGATCCGCAAGACCAACGAGCGCGTGGAGATCGACGGCGTCGGTGATGCCGCCTACTGGCTGCCGTTGATGGGCGGCTCGCTCAATGTGCTGGACGGCGATGTCCATGTCAGCGTCACGCCGGTGCTGGCCGATGACGACGAGGGCAGCATCGCGGCTGCCAAGAAGGTCTTCGGACTGCTGAAGCGCTGAGTGAGGCCGATCCGGGGCGACTTGTGAGCGGAACAGAGGTCGCTCGCGTCACGAGGCGAAGGCCGTTCTGGAGTCGTACGCTGGCGGCATTGCCTGACGCCGTCAGCGCCGCCTTCTTCCTGTCGCTGTGGATCAAGCCGCTGTACTTCGACCAGCGTGCCGTCGCCAACGGCATGCTGGTCATGCTGGTCGAGTTCATCCTGTTGCACGCTTCGGTGTTCCTCGGCACGGCGGCGTTCGCCCCCGACAAGCCGCGTGGCGACAAGCTCAAGGCCATTGCCGGCTTCGGCGCGTTCTACCTGATCTTCATCGCTGCCTGGTCGGTGGCCTTCAAGGCCTGGTGGCCGCTCCTTGCCTTCGGCTGGCTGCTGCTGGCCAAAATGTCAGCGGCGTTGCAGCCCGGGCAGGCGCCACTGGAACGCATGCACCGCATGCAGTCCGGATGGGCACTGGGCGCCATGGCCTATCTCGCCGGCGTATTCCTGACCGTGTTCATTCCGGTACCACGGTTGGGCATCACCGGCAGCGTGGTCTCACAGCTTGACCTTCCCGGCAGCGGGCTGTGGGTGAGCAAGCCCCAGACCGTCATTGCCTTCGGCGTGTTCTATTTCGGCTTCCTTGCCCTGGCCAAATGGCGGGATTGGCTGCTGCCAGCCGGCAATCTTCCCGGACTGAAGGCACACGCTGATCGGAGTCCGCGCTGAGGCAGCGCGGACAGGCACGGCACTCGCCCACTGCAGATGCGCAGTTCCGGCACTATCCGTCGGCCGCCGGCTCAGGCAACGTGTTCGCCAACCGGAACCGAGGAGCTCCTCATGCCGCTCCCCCGCGTGATCGCCCGACTCGCCTGCGTTTTCCTACTGTGTAGTTTCCCTGCCGACAGGATCAAGGGACAGGAAGGCCCGGTCGCAATGAACCCGGCGTCGCTGCCACGCGACGTGGTACTGCCATCCTTGGCAACTCACCAGACACCGGGGCAGCACTATGCGCTCTTCCTGCCACCGGACTACGACCCGGTTGCGCTGCCGGAGCGCCGATGGCCGGTGCTGGTGATCCTTGATCCGCGAGGTCGCGCGGTCGAGTCGCTGAAACTGGCGGTGGAAGGCGCACGGCGCAATGGCTGGGTAGTATTAAGTTCCTACCAGAGCCGCAGTGACACCCAGGAAGAACTCACCGTCGACGCGATCCGCGCGCTGCTCGCGGAGGCCCGGACCGTCATCGCCTCCGATTCCCGCCGACTCTATTTCGCCGGCATGTCGGGCACCGCCAAGACGCTGTGGGGCGTGATGCCCAGCATGGATGGCGTCATGGCGGGGATGATCGGTTGTGGCGGTGCCCGACCGACCGAGTACGGCAGGTTCAGGGTCTCGCCTCCGCCCTTCTTCGGCCTCGCCGGAAGCACCGACTTCAACTACGGCGAAATGCACGCGCAGGAGGACCTGCTGGCGAAGACGGACACGCCGCATCGCCTCGATGTCTTTGCGGGTGGCCACGGCTGGCCGCAGGAGGTGACCGACTTCACCCGCGCCATCGACTGGCTGCAGTTGATGGCGATCCGGGACGGACGCGTGGGCGTCGACCCTGAGTTCATCGCTGCACAGCGGAACGCCACGGAGAGCTGGATCGGCGCCGCGGCCGACGCGCTCGAACGGTTGCGGCGCACCGAACAGGCGATACGCGATTTCGACGGCCTTGTCGAAGTGGACGGCTGGCGCTCGTCATTGCGCGAACTGACAAACGATGATCGCGTGAAGGCACTGCGAAAGCAGCAGAAGAAGCTGGACGCTCAGGAGGCCCGTTTCGCGCGCGACTTCGACACCTGGTTCACCCGCTTCGCCGCGCGCTTCGAGGAAGGCAGGCGTCTTCCGCCGCCCGATGCAGGCGGTTCCCTGCGGGAGCTTCGCATCGCGGCACTGCAAAAAGAAGCAACAGGCAACGACCGAAGAGACGCCGACTCCGCCAGTCGCCGTCTCGAGCGCGCCTACGTGGCGACCTCGTTCTACTTGCCCAATGCCATGACGGCGATGGGCGACACCGAACGAGCCGCCCTCTCGCTGGAGATCGCCATGCGGATCTTCCCTGACCGGGCCGGGCCGCACTGGCAACTGGCCGCCCTGCATGCACGCGACGGCAGCGTGGACAAGGCGTTCCGTGAACTGCACCGCAGCCGCGACCTGGGCTACCTGGACGCCGGCGACCTGCGCAGAAACAGCGACTGGTCTTCCTTGCGCGAAGACGGGCGATGGAATGCGCTGCTGGAGCGCGCCGACACGACCGCTCACCGACACTGACGCACAACCGACCGATACCTGTCCGACGTTGCCCTAACGCGACAACAGCCAGCCGGGCAACGCGATCAACCCCAGCATCAGCAGGATGCCCGCAGCCGCCAGCAGCAATCGCCACGGGTCGCGCCTGAACTCCGAGAGTACCGTGGTAGTGCGCCCGTTCTCGCGCGCCTCCTCGCGTTCGGCCAGGGCCTTGGCGCGTCGATCCCGCTGGTACGCATTCATCAGGTCGCGCGCACGCGCCAGCTCCGCGTCGTGCTTCAACCAGATACCGCCGAAGGAAATCCCCCAGCGTCCGGGCTGCGTTTCGTACCAGGCGACACCGTGTTCGTCGAGCAACGAGCGGATTTCGTCGGCTTCGTCATCGGGAACGTGTCGGAGATTGAGCAGCAGTTGCGGCATCGCAGCATTCTATCCCGGCACCGTGTCCGCTGCTGGGCTGTCTATCGGTCCAGCCGCCGCGTGCTGTTGCACATGTCCCAGACCTGATCATCCAGCGCACGCCGGCCACTGAAACCGAGGTCGTGGCGTTCGCGCCGCTGCACATCCGCCTGGCGTCTCGCTTCCTTGCAGGCCCAACGGCGATCCACCACCTTGCCGCGGTCCGGCACCTGTCGAGCAACCTGGGTAACGTAGGTATCAATACTGCCTTCCAGCGGGATCCGTTCACCGGTATGAACATCGATAGCTGTGGTTCCGGATACGATCACCGCATTGCGCAGCCGATCGGGATCACCGATGCCGACAATGCGTTGCGTTACCAGGGTCCGGTCGTATATCGGACTGCTGCCACATGCAGACAGGGTGAAGTAGAAGCCGCCATCGGCGCGATCACATTGTCGTGCCGCGCGACGACCGCTGGGGATGACGGGGGCAATACTGGCCGGTTGCCGATCCGCAACCGCCTTGTCGACGACGAGGCTGCCTGCCGCACGCGCCACAGGCAGCTCACGCTCAGCGACCTTTTCACGGCCTTCGGCAACGTCCTCGTCACCCCCACTCAAGCTCGGCTCCTTGATCTGCCGCACGTCCTGCAACCAGTTGGTCGCACACGGGGAGTCCTGCCACATGACGGGGCTTCCATCCTGCTGACAGCGATAGATCTTCCGTTCTGCTCCAGCGCCATCAGATGCGGATGCAGGCATCCAGCCGACTGCCATCAAGGTGGCCGAGAACACACACGCAATGACGTTTTTGGCCGAGTCAGACATGCCCTTCGCCCTGTTCGGAGTCTTCTCCATGCTCACCCAATCGTCCGCACCGGGCAAGCGAGAGCATTCTTCCAGACCAGTCTCGTTCATGTTGGTAGCGGGAACCTCGTGGTGAAATGACGTTCCATGAACAATCTGCCTGCTCGGCCTTTCTCATGCGCCGGATTTGTATCGCGCAACAACACAGGAAACCGCTATGCGACGTCGTCAGCTATCCCTCGCCCTTGCCACCCTGCTGTCTGGCAGCCTTGTTGCCTGCGGCGCCGACCACGAAGCAGCGACGACAAGCACACGGGAGGCGACAACGGGCAGCGACGTGACTGAAGACACAGCGGCTTCCAGACACGCCTTCGAACAGAGCGAGCAGATAGACGCCTATCTCAAGTCCCACCGCGGTGACTACGCCAGGGTGCCCCTGACGGCCGACCTTGGTGACCTCAACGAAAAGCAGAAGCGCATGATCGGTCTGCTGATCGATGCCTCCCGACAAATGGACGCGATCTACTGGCTACAGGGCTGGGGACCTCGTGAGGCGCTGTCCGCGCAGATCGAGAAGCTCGGCCTCGCAAACCACAAGGGGTTGAACCGGCTGACACGGCTGAACTACGGCCCATGGGACCGATTGAACGAGGACCATCCCATCGTCCCCGGCATCGGGGATCGCCCGCCCGGGGCCGCGTTCTATCCACACGACATGACCAGGGAAGAGTTCGAAGCCGCGACTGCGAAGGGCAAGTCCGAGTTGTACACCCTGGTACGCAGGAACGCTTCCGGGAAGCTCTTCACGCAGGCCTACAAGGACGCCTACGCCACGCAGCTCAACCAGGCCGCCAAGCTGCTTCGCCAGGCCTCCAACCTCGCCAGCGACCCCAAGTTTCGGCAGTACCTGAAGCTGCGCGCCAACGCCCTGACCACCGACAACTACCGACCCAGCGACATGGCCTGGATGGAGATGAAGGACAACCAGATCGATATCGTCATCGGCCCGATCGAAACCTACGATGACCAGCTGTTCGGCTACAAGGCCGCCTACGAGGCCTATGTGCTGATCAAGGACATGGCCTGGAGTGAACGGTTGGCGCGCTTCGCCAAGTACCTGCCCGAGTTGCAGCGCGGCCTGCCGGTGGCGGACAAATACAAGGCGGAAACGCCGGGTTCCGACGCCGACCTCAATGCCTATGACGCCGTGTTCTACGCCGGCAACGCCAACGTCGGCGCCAAGACCATCGCCATCAACCTGCCGAACGACGAGGAAGTGCAGCTGAAGAAAGGCACCCGTCGGCTACAGCTGAAGAACGTGATGCAGGCGAAGTTCGACAAGATCATGCTGCCGATCGCCGCTGAACTGATCACCGACGATCAACTGGGCAATGTCACCTTCGACGCCTTCTTTCAGAACACCATGTTCCATGAGGTGGCACACGGCCTCGGCATCAAGAACACGCTGGACGGCAAGGGCACGGTCAGCCACGCGCTGAAGGAATACGCCTCCAGCTTCGAAGAAGGCAAGGCCGACGTGCTGGGCCTGTACATGGTCACCCAGTTGTCGGAGAAAGGTGAGTTGGAAAAGTCGAAGTTGATGGACAACTACGTCACCTTCCTGGCCGGCATTTTCCGCTCGGTGCGCTTTGGCGCCAGCGATGCACACGGCAAGGCCAACATGATCCGCTTCAACTACTTCAAGGATCGCGGCGCCTTCAGCCGCGATGACGCAAGCGGCAAGTACCGCGTCGACTTTGAAAAGATGACGGCGGCGATCAACGCCCTATCCGCCGACCTGCTCACCATCCAGGGCGATGGCGACTACGTCCGGGCGAAAGCGATGACCGATGATCTCGGCAACATCAGCGAGCAACTGACCTCGGATCTTGGTCGCCTGAAGAAGGCCAAAATCCCGGTTGACGTGATCTTCGAGCAGGGGCCTAAAGTGCTGGGACTCACCGCCCGCTGAACCTGCGACTGGTCCAGTCGGGCACGCCAACCCGACCGGACCAGTCGCGACCGGGGAACCACGCGGTACAGAGTTCGCGGGGAATCAACGTCGCGGTATGTGGCGAACGATGCGGTCGCGGCCGCTGGCCTTGGCCTCGTAGAGCGCCAGGTCAGCAGCCTTGAGCAGACCCTCGGCGCCATCGCCATCGTCGGGGAAGAGCGCCAACCCCATGGACAGCGTCACTGGGGGCAGCCGACCGCCTTCGTGACTGACGGCCGTCTCCCGGATCATCGTCTGCATGCTTTCGGCAATCCGCATCGCCTCGCTGGACACCGTGCCAGGCAGCAGCACCGCCAGTTCTTCGCCACCGTAGCGACACACGACGTCGCCGCCACGCACGCAGGCCTGAAGCGTCTCCGCCACTGACTGCAGGACGCGATCGCCAGCGGCATGACCGTGGGTGTCGTTGTAGGCCTTGAAGTGGTCGATGTCGATCATCAGCAGCGCCAACGCTTCGCCAGTCGAGCAACTCTCGGACAATGCCTCGCGCAACGATTCGAGCAGCCTGCGACGGTTGAACAAGCCGGTCAGCGGATCCCGAACGGACTGTTCCAGCAGCGCCGAGCGCAGTTCCAGGTTGGCCAGTGCCAGCGCAGTCTGCTCCGCCATCGAAGCGGCCACGGCGTGCCGGCGCCTCGCCTCAGCGGGTTCCGGGCCGTCATCGTGCAGGATCAGCAGCAGCCCCAGCGTGCTGTCCTGTGCAATCAGCGGAATGCAGGCGCTGGCTGTCTCCGGCACGCTCTGGCGTTGCAGGTGCCCGCAAAGCGATTCGCCGTCCGCCGCATGGTGGCTGAGCAATCGACCTTCGACGATGCCCCGGCAGTCGGCACGATCCAGGTGCTCCGGTAGCTCACGCCCCCATCGGCTCGCGACCATCCAGGGCTCTGGTTGCGGACGCTGCAGGTAGAGCGCCCCGCTGCTGTTGGGAAACATCTGCGGACAGAAGGCGGCCAGGCGCTCGCAGGCGACTTCGATGTCCTGGCTCCCCTGCAACGCAGCCGATAGCTCCCCCAGCAGCGACACCTCGCGATGCGTGCGTTCGACCTGCACCAGCGAACGCTCCAGTCGCCCGGTCTGTTCGGCAAGCTCGGCCGTGCGCTCGCGAACGCTGCTCTCCAGGCGCAGCCGGTTGGCCTCATGCATGGCCACGCGTCGCCGATAGGCCCAGGCCAGCACCGCAACGATTGCCGCGACGGCCAGGGCACGGAACCACCAGGTGGCCCACCAGGGCGGCAGGACGGTGATTGCCAGCGTCGCGCCCTCCTCGTTCCAGACGCCGTCCTTGTTGGCGGCCCTGACCCGAAACACGTAGTCACCCGGGTCGAGATTGGTATAGATGGCGCGCGGCTTGGCAGCTTCGGTTTCGATGAAATCGCGGTCGAAACCCTGCAGCTGATAAGCAAAACGGTTGCGCGTCGGATCGGCAAAATGCAGCGCTGCGAACTCCAGCGTGAAGTCAGTCACTGACGGGCCGAGACGCAGCACGGGCGCGAATTCGATCGGCTGCTGCAGCGTAACGTCGCTATTCGGCTTGCCCGGGACCACCGGCACGCCGGACACCAGCAGGTCGGTAATGCGCACCGGCGGCGCCACGGCATTCTCGATGATCGCCGCCGGCTGAAACGACACGGCGCCATGCGATCCACCGAATACCAGCGTGCCGTCCGGCAGCCTGGCCGAGGAATGCACGAAGAAGCTGCCGGAAGGCAGCCCGTCGCGGGCCGAATAGTTGCGCACCTCGCCATTCGCCGGATCAAAGCGAGTGATGCCCGAATCCGTGCTCAGCCAGAGGCGTCCGGACGCGTCGTTTTCGATGGAATTGATGGCGTCGTCAGCCAGGCCGTCCTTCACCGTGTAGGTCTGGAAGCCCGCGCTGCCATCCGCCCGACGTTGCAGAAGGTCGAGGCCAGCGGCGGTGCCGACCCAGATCCGCCCTTGCGCATCCTCGTGGATGTCCGCCACCAGGCTCTGACTGAGGCTGTCCGGACGTGTCGGGTCGTGCTGGAAATGCTCGAATCGTCCGGAGGCATCCAGCAGCCGGTCGAGCCCGGTTTCGGTGCCGACCCAGACCTGGCCCCGACGATCCAGCAGCAGGGACAGCACCCGCCCCTGCGACAGGCTGTCGGCGCGCGCCGGATCGTGGACATAGGTCTGCAGGCTGCCGTCCGCCGGATCGTGGCGAAGCAAGCCGCCCTCGCTGCCAAGCCAGACCACGCCATCCGCTGCCACGGCAACGGCGCGGATGGAGCGGAGCTCCTGCGGCCCCGCCGATTGCTGCACGACGCGGAAACGTCCGCTGGCCGGATCGAAGTGGCCAAAGCCGTCCTGCTGCGTCCCGACCCAGAGTCCGCCCTTGCCATCGGGAACCGCGCATCGCACCAGATCACTGGGCAGGCCCTCGACCCGCGACGGGTCGTGACGGAAGTGGCGAAGCTCGCCGGTCGACGCGTCGACATGATCGATGCCGCCGCGCAGCAGGGAAAACCAGATGCCGCCCTCCGCGTCGGCCGCGACGTTGTAGACCAGGCTGTCGCTGAGCCGGTAGCGTTCGTCGGCGACTGCCGTGTGGCGGTCGAAGCCGCCGCTGCCGAGATCGAGTCGGCTCAGGCCGTTGTACCAGGTGCCCAGCCAAAGCGAGTCGTTGCGATCCTGAATGATGCTGACCACCGAATCATCGGCGAGACTGTGTGGATCCTCGGCCCGATGCCGGTAGTGCCTTACGTCGTTGTCCTCGACTCGGTACACGCCACCATTCTGGGTGCCGATCCAGATCGCACCGCCGCGTTCGCGGAACAGCACGCGGACCGTATCTTCAAAATCGATGCCTTGCGGCAGCGGCAGCATCCGAACCAACTCACCATCGCTCAGCTCGGCGAGTTGCAGGCCTTCGGTGGACCCGATCCACAGGCGCTGGTCATCCTCGACGAGCAGGCGCATGACCACGTTCGCCCTTGCACTGCCAGTCAGCGGATAGCGCCGGATCTGGACGTTGTCCGCAGCGTCACCCGGCTCCGGGTGATGAAGGCGATCGAGGCCAGCGGAGCCTCCCACCCACAGGCGGCCACTGGCGTCCATGGCCAGCGAACGGATGTCATCGCTGGACAGTCCGCCTTCGCCGGACGAGCCCTTGTGCCAGAAACGGAAGATTCCGGTCTCGGGATCAAAACGCTGTAGCCCGTCGGCCGTGGCGATCCAGATCGACTCGCGACCGTCGGCCTCACTCAGCAGCAGTTGGCGAATGGTGCGATTACCCTTGCCTCGCTCCGGACCCTCGTCAGGTTCGAACGCCTCGAAAGCGGTTCGCTCCGGGTTCAGCCGGAACAGGCCGCCGATGGTGCCGACCCAGATCGCGCCCTGCCGGTCTTCCAGCAGCGAGGTGACCAGGTTGCTGCCCAGGCTGCGCGGGTCTCCCGGCACGTTGCGATAGTGGACGAAACGAAAGCCGTCGTAGCGGACAAGGCCGGCCTGGGTCCCGAACCACACGAAACCGTCGTGGTCCTGCAGCAAGGCCTCCACCGCCGTCACCGGCAACCCTTCGTCGGTTCCCAGGTTCTCGAAACGCGGGTTGCGCGGCGCCGCCAGCGCGACCGATACCCACAGCAAGCACAGCGCTGATGCCAGCAAGCATCGGCAGAATACGTGGCGCCACGCTGTTGTCGCGCAAGGCCGACGGCCGGCCGCAGGATTCAGCGCCTGGCGATGGATGGCTCCCTGCATTCGTCGCACACATGTCCCGGATATCCCCTGCCGAGGATAGTAGCGGCGGCAGTAGCCCAGCTGCCAGCACTTGCAACGCCAGAGGCCATCGAACCGGCACAAAAAAAGCCCCGGGTGTCGCCACCCGGGGCTTTTCGTGTCGGCAGTGCCGACCGCGAAATCAGGCGACTTCGACGGCGTCAGCCTGCAGGCCCTTCGGGCCCTTGACCACGTTGAAGGTGACCTTCTGGCCTTCCTTCAGGGTCTTGAAGCCATTGCCCTGGATGGCGCGGAAGTGCACAAACACGTCCTCACCGCTTTCCGGGGTGATGAAACCAAAACCCTTGGCGTCGTTGAACCACTTGACGGTTCCGTTCTGACGATCAGACATCGCTGAAACTCCTTGAAACATGAAAATGAAAATCCGCTGCCGGTTCGATGAACATGGCCACGGCGCTACTGATGTTGCAGGGAGTAAAGCGAAGCGAAGCGATGTAGCAGATCTTTGGAAACACCGACGAATCGGCACCTTCCCCGGCGATCAACCGCATCGGGCCACGGTTTTCGGTGACCCTTGCAAGCAACAGTGCGCGCACGTTACACCGTTTTCGAGCAAAAGGCGATACCTGAACGATGATTCGCAAGTGTCTGTTCAGGCAGGCTTTGCTGTCATCCAATCGCAACATCGGCGCGAAGCCGGGATAATCGCCGCCCATGCCTGTGATCACCCTGCAAAACGTCGACTATGCGGTCGGCGGCCCGGCCTTGCTGGACAAGGCCCAGCTGGCCATCGAGCCGGGCGAGCGCCTGTGCGTTGTTGGCCGAAACGGCGCCGGAAAATCCACCCTGCTGCGACTTCTGATCGGCCGTATCCAGCCGGATGACGGCCAGATCGTCCGTCAGGGCGGCCTCCGGGTCGCCATGCTGGAGCAGGCCGTGCCGGATGGCGAGGACGTCAGCGTGCTCGACTGCGTGCTGGCCGGCAGCGGCGACATCGGCATGCTGCTGCGACGACACCACTCCCTGACCCAGGCTCCGGACCCGGACCACGACGAACTGGCCCGTGTCCACGACGCCATCGATGCGGCCCACGGCTGGGATCTGGAGCGCCGCGCCGAGGAAGTGATCGCCCGGCTCGACCTGCCCGGCGAAGCCCGCTTCGATGCCCTGTCCGGCGGCCTCAAGCGCCGCGTACTGCTGGCCCGCGCACTGGTCTCGAAGCCCGATCTCCTGTTGCTGGACGAACCCACCAACCACCTCGACATCGAGTCGATCCGCTGGCTGGAGGAGTTTCTGCGCGGTTTCGACGGTGCCATCGTCTTCGTCACCCATGACCGCGCATTTCTGCAGGCCGTGGCCACCGGCATTGTCGAGATTGATCGCGGCCAGCTCAGCGTCTGGCCCGACGACTGGCAGAACTACCTGCGCCGTCGGGAGGAACGACTGCACGCCGAGGCCGAGGAGAACGCCCGCTTCGACAAGCGGCTGGTTGCCGAGGAAGTGTGGATCCGCCAGGGCATCAAGGCACGACGCACCCGCAACGAAGGCCGCGTCCGGGCACTGAAGGCGCTGCGCCGTGAACGAGCCGAACGCCGCGAGCTGCAGGGCAACGTGCGCATCGAACAGCAGGCGACCTCGCGCAGCGGAAAGCGGGTGATCGTCGCCGAGAACCTGTCGTTCAAGCATCCGGGCAGTGATGCGCTGCTGATCGACGATTTCAGCACCGTCATCGAACGCGGCGATCGCATTGGCCTGATCGGCCCCAACGGCAGTGGCAAGACCACGCTGCTGCGGCTTCTGCTGGGCGAGCTCAAACCGGATCGCGGCAACGTCGAGCACGGCACGCGACTGGAAATCGCCTACTTCGACCAGCACCGCTCCCAGCTCCGCGATGGCTGGAACGCCGTGGACAACGTCGCCGAAGGCCGCGAATTCATCGAACTCAACGGCCGCCGCGTGCATGCGCTGGGCTATCTGCAGGATTTCCTGTTCACGCCGGATCGCGCGCGTGCGCCGATCACCGAGCTGTCCGGCGGCGAGCGCAACCGGCTGCTGCTGGCCAAGCTGTTCTCGAAGCCCTCCAATCTGCTGGTGATGGACGAACCGACCAACGACCTGGACATGGAAACGCTGGAACTGCTGGAGGAACAGCTCGCCGATTACGCCGGCACCGTGCTGCTGGTGTCGCATGACCGCGCTTTTCTCGACGCCGTGGTCACCTCCTCCATCGTGATGCTGGGTGATGGTCGGGTCGGTGAATTTGTCGGTGGATACAGCGACTGGGCAGCATTGGCAGGGCCGGCACCAACGGTCACGTCATCCGCAACGACCAGCGACAAGCCGGCGGCGGCAAAACCCACCGCAAACGAACCTGCCATCGAGCCCAAGAAACGCAAACTGAGCTACAAGGACCAGCGCGAACTGGATGCCCTGCCCGGTCAGATTGAGGCGGCCGAAGCGCGTATGGCGGAGCTGTCGTCGCGAATGAGCGATCCGGCGTTCTACTCGCAGGATGCCGAAAAAGCCGCCGACGCCGGTCGCGAACTCGCGCAGCTGCAGGAATCGCTCGACGCGTTGTATGCGCGCTGGGAAGCGCTGGATGCCTGAGCGGTCATGACTGCCGACAACACCATCTGCGGCTACATCATTTGTGACTACTTCAGGCGCGGTGAATGCCGCTCGTGCGGCGAGATCACACGGTCATACGCCGAGCAGCTTGCGGCCAAGGAACAGGCCGCGAAGAAAGCACTTTCCGCCTGCCGCGAACTGCGCTGGCTGCCGAGCGTCGCCAACAGTGAGCGCGGCTTTCGCAACAAGGCCAAGATGATGGTGGGCGGCAGCATCGATGCGCCGACGCTGGGCATTCTCGACGCGACCTTCCACGGCGTCGACCTCGCCGAATGCCCGTTGTATCCGCCTACCCTGTCGCACGCTTTCGAACCGCTTCGCGAGTTCATCACCCGCGCCGCCATCACGCCGTACGACGTGAATACGCGACAGGGTGAATTGAAGCACCTGCTGATCACCGTGTCCGACGCGCCTGGGCATCCGCTGATGCTGCGTTTTGTCTGCCGCTCGCGCGAGCCGGAGGCACGCATCCGCAAGCACCTGCCCTGGCTGCGTGAACGCCTGCCATCGCTGTCGGTGGTGTCGATCAACCTGCTGCCACAACACATGGCGGCCAGCGAAGGCCGTGAGGAAGTTCTGCTCAGCGACAACGAGCTTCTGCCGATGCCGATCAATGACCTACCGCTTTACCTCAAGCCCGGCGGCTTCTTCCAGACCAGCACGCCCATCGCTGCCGCGCTGTACCAGCAGGCACAGGACTGGATCCGCGAACGGCAGCCGACATCGGTACTCGATCTCTACTGCGGCGTGGGCGGTTTCGCACTGCATGCCGCGACGGCCTTGCCGCCATCGACGCAAGTAGCGGGAATCGAGGTCAGCACGGACGCCATCGCCTGTGCCCGACGAAGCGCGAAGGAACAGAACAGACCCGGTCTCCACTTCCAGGCCATCGACGCGGAACAGACACCGGATGACGCCATCAACCACAGCGATCTGATCGTGGTCAATCCGCCGCGACGCGGCATCGGTGCGACGCTTTGCGAGCGACTGGATCAAAGCCCGGCTCGATGGCTGATCTATTCGAGTTGCAACGTCGAGACGCTCGCTGATGACCTCGCGCGCATGCCGCGCTGGCGTGCGTGCGAAGCGCGATTGCTGGACATGTTCCCGCACACCCGGCACTTCGAGACCATCGCGCTGCTTGAGCGTCGTCCGTGAGTCGTCGCGTTGCCGTTGTGGGCGGTGGCCCGGCCGGCCTGATGGCCGCTGAAGTGCTATGCGCCGCGAACATTGAGGTTGACCTGTACGACACCAAGGCTTCCGTCGGCCGCAAATTCCTGATCGCCGGCAAGGGCGGCCTGAACCTGACCCACGGCGAGGACTCGGAGCACTTTGCAAAGCGCTACCGACCACAGCATCCGGTTGAAGACTGGCTCAGGCGATTCGATGCCGACGCACTGCGCGAATGGGCGCGCGGCCTCGGCATCGAGACCTTCGTCGGCAGCAGCGGCCGCGTGTTCCCCGATGACCAGAAGGCCGCGCCGCTGCTGCGCGGCTGGGTAAGGCGGCTGCGCGACCAGGGCGTGCGTTTCCATGTCCAGAGCCGCTGCATCGGATTGGGCGACGACCGGCAGCTTCGCTTTGCGACGCCTGATGGCGAGTGCAGCGTCAAACCCGATGCCGTCGTTTTGGCGCTGGGCGGCGGCAGTTGGCCGGTGCTGGGATCGGACGGCGCCTGGGTTCACTGGCTGCGGAATGCTGGCGTCGGCGTCGATCCGCTGCGCCCGTCCAACTGCGGCTTCGAGCTGGAATGGAGTCCGCATTTCATCGAACGCCATGCCGGCGAACCCATCAAGCCCGTTGCGCTGGGCGTTCGAGAAGACGGCAACTGGCGCTGGCAGCAGGGTGAGCTCATCGCCTCGGAATACGGGCTCGAAGGTGGATTGATCTACACGCTCTCGGCGCCGCTTCGAGAAGCGCTGGGTGACGATGGCACCGAGATACGAATCGACCTCTGTCCCACGCTTGGCGTCAGCGACGTCGAAAAAAGGTTGAGGGGCACGCCGCGCAAGCGCTCGCTATCGGAACGCCTGCGCCGCGGACTCGGGCTGTCCGGTGTCCGCGCCGCGCTGCTGCGTGAATCAACGTCCTTCGCTGACGCAAGCACCGACCCGCAGCTTTCCGCGCTGATCAAATCGCTGCCGCTGCGCGTGAAGTCAACCAGACCATTGGCCGAAGCCATCAGCAGCGCCGGTGGCGTGCGATTCGACGCCGTCGATGGCAGCCTGATGCTGAAGCAGCGCCCCGGCCTGTTCTGCGCGGGTGAGATGCTCGACTGGGAAGCGCCGACCGGCGGCTATCTGCTCACCGCCTGTTTCGCCAGCGGCGTGGTCGCGGCGGAAGGCGTGATCGACTGGCTGCGTCGAGACGCCTGAAAGCGGCACGCGTTCAGTTCATGAACGACGGGGTTGCCAACCGCTCAAGGAAAATTCCGAGAACTCGCGGCTCGATGATGATCGTGACCAGCACCCCGTAGGCAGCGCCCCACAGGTGCGCGCTGTGGTTCACGTTGTCGCCACCCTTGCGATCCATGTAAATGCTGTAGGCGGTGTAGGCCACGGCATAGACGATGGCCGGCATCGGAATGAAGAAGATGAAGATCAAGGCCCAGGGGTCGAACAGGATGAAGGTGAACAGCACCGCTGACACCGCACCGGAGGCGCCGAGGCTCCGGTAACCCGCATCATTTCGGTGGCGGAAGTAGCTGGGAAGAATCGAAGCCAGCAACGCACCGGCGTAGAACAAGGCGTAGCCGGCCGGTCCGGCAATCGCGTTGTAGACCTGCTCGATCAGCCTTCCGAAAAAATACAGCGTGATCATGTTGAACAGGAAGTGGGTGAAGTCGGCGTGGATCAGGCCATAGCTCAGCAGACGGTAGTACTCCCTGCCCTTGCTGACCGCCGGCGGCCAGAAAATCAGGCGCGCCATCAGCTTGCCGTCCTGCAGGGCGAGGTACGAAACCACGGCGGTGATGCCGATGATGATCCAGTTGATGCTGATTTCCATATCCGTACGCCGCTCCTCGGGGGCGCACAGTGTTGCTAAAGCGGTCCGGAGGAACAAGCCGCCAGGCACAGCCTGCGCGATCGGGCGCGAATGCCGGGCGGATCGACCGGATCGCGTACCATCGGCCGCTGCCCCTCCCGCTAGCCGACCGAGCCGCCCATGATTCCTGCCCCCCGCCTGCTTGCCGTCGCACTGTCGCTGTTCGCCGCGCCGCTATTTGGCGCAGATGCTTCACCGCTCAGCAGCGTCTCGGAACGATCCGGCTTCGTGAAAACCGGCCGCTACGACGAAGTGATTGCACTTTGCGATGCCTTCGCCGCGCGCTATCCGGACGCTGTCCGTTGTTTCGATTTCGGGATCACGCCGGAGGGGCGCCGGATGAAGGCGCTGGCGGTCAGTCGCAGCGGAGTGCTGGATGCCAAATCCGCGCACCGCAAGGGCATTCCCGTGTTGCTGGTCCAGGGCGGCATCCACGCCGGCGAAATCGACGGCAAGGATGCCGGCTTCCTCGCCCTGCGCCAGGTGCTGGATGGCGAAGCGGCGAAAGGCTCGCTGCAGAAGCAGGTACTGCTGTTCGTGCCGGTATTCAACGTCGACGGCCACGAGCGCTTCGGCGCCTGGAACCGTCCCAACCAGCGCGGCCCGGAGGAAATGGGCTGGCGGACCACGGCGCAGAACCTCAACCTCAATCGCGACTATCTGAAAGCCGACGCGCCGGAAATGCGGGCCATGCTGCGCCTGGTCAAGGAATGGGATCCGATCGCCTGCGTCGACCTGCACGTCACCGACGGCGCCCAGTTCCGCCACGACGTCAGCATCCAGATCGAGCCGTTGCACGCCGGCGATGACAGGCTGCAGGCCGCCGGCCAGCAAATGAGCCGCGACATGTTGGCGGCACTCAAAAAGCAGGGATCGCTGCCACTGCCGTTCTACCCATCCTTCGTGACCTACGACGACCCGTCTTCGGGATTCGAGGACGGCGTGCCGCCGCCGCGTTTCTCACACGGCTACTTCTGGCTGCGCAACCGCTTTGGCATGCTGGTGGAGACGCACTCCTGGAAGGACTATCCCACCCGCGTGCGCGTCACCCGCAACACGGTCATCAACATGCTCGAACTGACCGCCGAACACGGCACTGACTGGTTGAAGCTCGCTGCCGACGCCGACCGCCGCAGCGCCGACCTTGCCGGCAAGTCCGTGGACATGGAATACGCCGCCAGCGACAAGGTGCGCGACATCGACTTCCTCGGCTACGCCTACAGCCGAACGCCATCGGAGATTTCCGGCGCATTGATGACGCGCTATGACGAGGAGACACCATCGGTGTGGACAATACCGCTGCGCGACGACATCCAGCCCAGCGTCCGCGTCGAGGCGCCGCGCGCGGGCTACGTCGTGCCCGCACCCTTTGTGCGCGAAGTGCAGCCGATCCTCGCGCTGCACGGCGTCACCGCCACGCTGATCAGCGACACCGTCGACGCTGCCGACGTGTCCAGCTTCCGCGCCAGCAAGGCCACACCGGCCACTGGCTCGATGGAAGGCCGTCAGCGGATCACGCTGGAAGGCGCCTGGAGCACGGACCAGCAAATGATCGGCAGGGGCTCACTGTTCGTTCCCATCGCACAACCGAATGCGCGCATCGCGCTGGCGCTGCTGGAACCGACGCTGGCCGACTCGCTCGCGGCCTGGGGTCACTTCAACAATGCGTTCGAGCGCAAGGAGTACATGGAAGCCTATGTCGCCGAGGCCGTGGCCCGTGACATGCTCCTCGACGATCCCGCGCTCAAGACCGCCTTCGAGAAGGCGCTGGAAGACCCGGAGTTCGCCGGCAGTCCATTTGCCCGTCTCAATTTCTTCTACCAGCGCCACAGCAGCTACGACCAACGCCTGAACCTGTATCCGGTGTATCGCGTCGACCGCTGGCCGCAGGCGGGAACCGATTGACCACCGCCGGCATCGGCGTAGGATGGACCACTCCCATCAGGGGGGAGACCGGCGATGCCGCAACGCGAGCGACGCAGCGACCAGATCAGTACCGGCCGCGAACTCAAGGACCAGCTCAACGAAGATCAGCGCTACGCGCTGGTCGAGCTGGAGCGCTTTGGCTGGGAGCTGAAGTTCATCCGACGGCCGCTGTTCCAGCCGATGGTGACCGTGCTGTTCGACGGTGACCGCAGCCACTACGCGGTGCTGGAGACAGACGGCACGCTGACGGAAAGTCCGGAATTCGACATCCGCCACTGACGGATGCCGGGATGCCGGTACCGGCGACCGTGTCAGTCCTCGCCGCTGCGCTTTTGTTTTCGCCCGACGCGGCTGAGTACGCGCTGGAACCGCCATTCATTGATTTGCCAGAGCAGCCAGCCGAACAGCGCGCCGCCGAGCAGCCAGAGCAACAGTGACAGGCCCAGCAACCATGGCGGCTGGCCCTCCCGGTGCAGCAGCACGCTCATGATCACGAACATCGGAAGACCATAGAGCAGCACACCCTGGACCAGCACATAGCGTCGCATCCTGCTGGAACGCGTCTGCAGCCAACGCTGAAAGTCCTTTTGCCGCATCCAGATCATGCGTTCACCGGCTTGTTCAGCCCATCAGCTCGTAAGGGCCGCCACGCTCCATCGCCTGCCGGTAGGCCGGACGCGCATGGATGGCCTTGAGGAAGCGTTTCAGCGCCGGACGCTCCTGGTATCCCACGCGTACCTCGCCTGCCTCGACCGGAAAACTCATCATGATGTCGGCTGCGCTGAAGTCCTCGCTGGCAAACCAGCCAGAATGGGCAAGCTCCGCCTCCATGTAGTCAAAATGCAGCTTCAACTGCGGATCAATGAAGGCGACACCGACCTTGTCGGCAATGGCTCGTGCAATGGGTCTGGCGAAGAACGGCATCGGGCCGCTGCGTACTCGATTGAACACCAGGGCCAACAATAGCGGTGGCATGGCCGAACCCTCCGCGTAGTGCAGCCAGTAGTCGAAGCGCGGGCGGTGATCACTGTCCGGTGGTGGCGAGAAGCGGCGCTCGGTGTCGTAGCGATCCACCAGGTATTGAACGATGGCGCCGGACTCCGCGAGGACATTGCCGTCGACCTCCAGCAGCGGCGACTTGCCCAGCGGGTGCAGTTTGCGCAGCGATTCGGGTGCCAGCATGGTTTTCGCATCGCGCTGGTAGTGGACGATTTCGTAATCGAGCCCCAGTTCCTCCAGCAGCCAGAGCACCCGCTGCGAGCGTGAGTTGTTGAGATGATGAACGCGGATCATGGGTGTTCTCCCGTCATGCCGGCCAAGAAATGGAGTCGCCGTCTGTCGCCATGCTAACCGCAATCGGGGACCACATCGGCACATGGCCGTTCCGCGATTTGCCTTTGTTTACCGGCATTTGATCGACAGCCCGCGTCGTCGCGGTCAGACTGTGCAGCGCTGCCCACCAAGGCCATGCCTTCCGACGTGTCTCCTTCGCCGCCCTCCATCCACGCCAGAACCATGGCCGCCAACGGGGCTTCCTGCGTGCGCCGTTTCAAGGGCATGGTCATCGGCCTGTGCCTGTCAATAGTCGCGACGGGAACGGCGCTGGCGGTGTCGGCATCGCCAGGCTCTTCGTCGTCGCAGGCAGTGAGGCTGCAGCCCATCAACACGGTGTCTGTCCGCAGCCATGACGTGGACGACGGTCTGCCGCAGAACACGGTCCATGCCATCGCGCAATCGGCGGATGGCTATTTGTGGGTAGCCACTTTCGAGGGCGTGGCGCGCTTCAACGGGCAGCGCTTCGAGGCCTACGAGGCGTCGAGCGAAGCACTGATGGCGCCGGGCGGCGCACGATCCCTGCTCGCCACCGACGATGGCAGCCTGTGGGTTGGTCAGAGTCAGAACGGCGTCATCCGGCACCATGAAGGTCAATGGCTTGTTGTTCCCGAAAACCGGATGCTCGGCAACACCCAGGTACTGGCCTTGTTGAGGGACCGGAAACAGCGCCTGCTGGTCGGCACGGCCGACCACGGCGTGGTGGTCGTGGGCGAGTCCGGCACTGAAACCGTTGAGGAGGCCGGCCAACGTGTACTGGGCATGGCGCTTGCGCCCGATGGCCGACTGCTAATCGCTACCCATCGCGGTCTGCAGCGCATCGACATGGACAGCGGTGCGCGCGAAACCTTCGGCGGGGGTCAGACACGCAGTGTCCTGGTCACCCGAGAAGGCCGCATCCTGGTCGGTGGCGACACCGGCCTGCATGAACTGGACGAAGACGGGCTGAGGGCAATCACGCTTCCGCTCCCGCTCCAGTCGGCTTCGATCACCGCGATGGTCGAGGACACGCGCCAGCGACTTTGGTTCGGCACACAGACCAACGGCCTGTTTCGTGCGCGTTTCGATGACCGCGGCGACGTTCGCATGGTTGAAAGCCTGGGCACCGACGAGGGGCTTCCGGACCTTCGCGTGCTGTCGCTGATGTTTGACCGTGAAGGCACGCTGTGGGTAGGCAGCAACGGCGGCCTGACGCAGGTCATCGAAACCGCCATCGAGCGCTTCGGACCGGCACAGGGGCTGGACCAGCCTTTCGCCCGCGCCACCCTGCAGCTTCCGGACGGTGACGTCGTGATCGGCACCAGCGGCGGACTCTATCGTTACCGCGACGGCGTACTGGTGCAGCAATGGGGCGCGGAGCACCTCGGTTCGCGCAGCGTCACGGCGCTGGCGCTGGGGCCTGATGGCGATCTCTGGGTGGGTACCTACGACGGCGGCGTTTCGCGGCTTCGTGGTGGAGAAGTGATCGATCATGTCGACCGTGAGGACGGCCTGCCACAGCTATCGATTCGTGCGCTGCTGTTCACTCGCGATGGCACGCTATGGATCGGAACCTCCGAAGGCCTCGCGCGCTATGCCGACGACACGGCGTCAGTCGTCGACCTGTACCCCAAGGATACGCCAGACTTCGTGCTCAGCCTGGCCGAAACGCCGAGCGGCACGCTGTGGATCGGCACCGCCATCGGGCTCGCCAGTCTGGACAGTGCCGGCAAGGTCAGCATCCACAACCAGAGCAACGGCTACCCCGCGCTCGACACCTTCGACATCCAGCTCAGCGATGACAGGAACGGCTGGCTGGCCACCGATGCCGGCCTGCTACGCATGCAGGACGGCCGCTTCCGAGCCATCGGCCGCGCCCAGGGCATGCCCAGCGACACCCTGTTCCGCCTGCTGATGGATCACGGCGGTGCCTTCTGGGTCACATCGAATCGCGGTCTCGCACGTGTCGATGCCGCCAGCATCCAGGACGTCCTGGACGGCCGGCAGGAACGCGTCGACACCCAACTGATCACCGAGGAAAGCGGTCTGACGGCCACCCAGTGCAATGGCGGCACCCAGCCAGCCGGCATGCTCGCCACGGATGGCAGCCTGTGGGTTCCCACCGCCAAGGGGGTCAGCAAGATCCACCCCGGAGACTTTCCGCCACGACCCAAGCCGCCGCCGCCGCTGGCCCTGGAGTCCGTGCTGGTCGACGGCGTTGCGGCGGAACCGCCACTGCACTTGGCGCCGGCTGCGCGTCGCATCGAATTCCAGTTCGCCGGTCTGGCTTTCGCCAGTCCGGGCAGCCTGCGCTATCGGCACTGGCTGGAAGGCTACGACGCGGACTACGGTCCACCCACCCGAGAAACCCGCATCGGCTATACCAATCTGCCGCCGGGCGAATTCACCCTGCACAGCCTTGCCATCCTCGGCGACAACGGACAGCCCGGACCCTCCTTGAGCGTGCCGTTCAGCGTCGAAGCCACACTGCTGCAGACGCCGTGGTTCCAGGCGCTGTTGGTGTTGTTGGGCGCGGCGATGGTCTATCTGGTCTACCGGAGCCGGATTTCCGCAATACGCCGCAACGAACGACGCCTGGAAGCGATGGTCGACAGCCGCACGGCCGAGTTGCAGGACCGCGCCATCGCATTGTCCGAGGCCAACCGCGAGAAGAACCAGCTACTGGAACAACTGAGTCATCAGGCTCGCCACGACAGCCTGACCGGCCTGCCCAACCGCAGCCGCGCCGACCACTACCTGGATGAGGTCTTCGAGGCGGCCCGGGACGGCGACGCCCCTCTCGTGGTCGCGCTGCTCGACGTCGACCACTTCAAGCACATCAACGACCGGCATAGCCATCAGGCCGGCGACCGGGTACTGGTCTGGCTGGCGGATCACATGCGCCGTTTCCCCGGACTCTGGAGTGCGCGGATCGGCGGCGAGGAGTTCCTGCTGCTGTGCCAGCAGGAGGCGACCGCCGCCGCACGCCAACTGGAGCGGCTGCGTGCCGCCGTGGCGGCCGTGCCCGCGCCGGCCTCGGAAAGCGATTCGATCCGCGTCACGGTCAGCATTGGATGGACGGAAGCGAAGGACCATGCCAGTCCGGCCAAGGCAGTCGCCGAGGCGGACCGTCGCCTGTACCGCGCCAAAAGCGAAGGTCGTGACCGGGTAGTGCCTGCCAGCAACGGCGCCGGGTGACAGCGAGCAGCCACCCTGATCCGGACCTGATGCAAGCCGCCAAGTCGCCGTACACCGCGCGGTTCGGGGTCAACGCTTTACCAAGGTTCACATCCGCCAGCCGCCTTCGTCCTCCCCATGGCGCATAATCCCGGCAGGGAGAATCCGGAGAACCGTGGCGCATGAGGACGCCGTCCTGCATCGCGCTGCTTCTGGCGTGGCTGCCGTTTCTGGCCGCAGACGCCACGCTGGCAGCGGCGACTCGACCACTGGCCGTGCCGGACAGCGCGGGTCCAACGCTGTCCGTTTTTACCAGTCGTGATGGGCTCAGCGATGAGATCTGGAGCACGGTCGGCATGGACCGTGACGGTTTCATCTGGGCCGGCTCAGCGTCAGGGCTTTCCCGCTTCGACGGCTACCGCTGGACACCGCACCCGATACCCGGCGCCAGCAGTCTGGTCCGCGACATGGCCAGCGACGCGGACGGCAACCTGTGGGCGATCTTCGAACGTGAAGGACTGGCCCGCTACGACGGCCGTGACTGGCATTTCGAGGCCGAGCCCCGCTTCTACCAGCGCTTCTCGGTCATCCAGGATCAAGGCAAGCCGGAACTCTGGGTGGGACATGCCGATGGGCTGAGCCGCCTGAGCAATGGCGAATGGCTGCCCGATCCCGGGAACGCGAACATGCCTTCCACCGCGGCCAATGCGATCCAGCGTACCGCGACCTTGTTCGGTGAACCTCGCGAGTGGCTGGGCACTGCCACCCGCGGCCTCTGGTACCGACCGATCACGTCGCCGCCAAGTCCCTGGCAGCCATTCGACACCGACGGCCTGCAGGACATCGCGGTTACTGACCTGATGACAACCGTCGATGCGAACGACGAGGCGCTGTGGCTCAGCAGCTACGGCAGCGGCGTCGCCCGCATCAGTGACGAGTGGGTGCGCATCTGGCGCCGCGACCGCGGCGAGCTGCCGTCCGAAGCCATCTACACACTGGCTCAGACCCGGGACAGCGACGGCGAACTCACCGTCTGGATGGCCTCGAGAGGCGGACTACTCCGCTTCCGAAGCAATGAAATCAACGTTTTCGACCGCAGCGACGGTCTGCCTTCAAGCGCCATCCGCAGCGTCAAAGTGTTGAATGATGCCGACGGCAACGACCTGCTCTGGCTGCCAACCGAAGGCGGCATGGCGCGCGCCGCGCTCAACGACAATCCCTGGCGGGTGGTTTCACGGCTGGGTGCGCAGGAGAACGGCATCTTCGGCGTGCTGGTGGAACCCGACGACAAGGGTGGTGAACGGCTGTGGGTCGGTTCGTCGCGCGATGGACTCGCCCTGCTCTCCGCCGGCCGCTGGCGCCGGTTCCAGCAGTCCACGGGTGAACTTCCGGCACGTTCGATACGAGGCATCTGGCGCCTGCCGGGACCGGATGGGCGCGAACACCGCCTGCTGTCGCTGACTGGCGCCGCGTTGCAGGAAATCGACGATTCGCTGCAGGTGGTTCCGGCGGCAGCGCCGTGGGGGGAGATCATCCCCGAAGACACGATCAACCATGTCGCAGCCCGGCACATCGATGGCCTTGTCGAATGGTGGACCGCCAGCAGTTTCAGCGGCATCCATCGCCTTCGCGACGGTGAATGGACACACTACCCGTCGCCGGAAGGCCCGGGCGACTGGAGCGTCTTTGCGCTGCACGAACAGACGACGCCGGATGGCCGTTCCTGGCTGTGGGCGGCGGATGCACGCGGACTGCTTCGGCTGGATGGCGAACATTGGCAGCGCCTCCCGGAAACGCTGGGCGTCTCCAACGATGGCTTCCGTGCGATCAACGTGCTGGACGAAGGCAAGCGGCAGGTCCTGTGGGCCAGCAGCAACCGCAACGGCGTGCTGCGCCTGGACGTCAGCGATCCACAACGGCCCGCGCGGGTAGCCGCACCCACGATTCCCGTCGCACCGGATCCGACCGTCTACAGCGTGCTGCGCGACGGCAAGGGGCGCATCTATGTCTGCACCAACAACGGCGTCCAGCAACTGACGCCGGATGGCAAGGGCGGCTACGTGGAGCGCGTGTTCCGCCGCCGTGACGGCATGATCCACGACGAATGCAACACCAACGCACAGTTCATCGACAGCCATGACCGCTACTGGGCCGGCTCGTTGGCCGGGCTTGGCATGTTCGATCCCGATACACGACCGCCTGCCGGCAGTTCCAGAAAGAAGCCGCTGCTGATCACCGCGATCCTGGCCAACAACGAGGCCCATGGCAGACCCGAGGACGGCCTGCTGGCACTGCCGCCCGGCATCCGCGACCTGCGAGTGGATTTCAGCCTGCTCGGCGGCCAGCGCGAGAACGAATCCCGCTACCGCAGCCGCCTGATCGGGCACGACGCGGCGTTCACGGCGTGGAGCGGCGAGCACTCACGAAGCTTTGGTCGACTGTCGGCCGGTGACTACCGGTTGGAGATCGAGGCGCGAGATTTCGCCGGCATCGAAGCCCTGCCCGTGATACTTGAAGTCCGGGTAGCGCCGTTCTGGTGGCAGCAGCGCTGGCTTCAACTGCTCGCCATCGTGGCTGCCGCGCTGGTGCTGATCGGCGCCATCCTCGGTTACAACCGCGGCCTGCACCGCCGCCAGCGCCTGCTGCGCCAACTGGTCGCGGAGCGCACGGAAGCGCTGCGTGAAGCCAATGATCGACTGACCGAGTTGTCCTACCTCGATCCGTTGACCGGCATCGCCAACCGGCGCCGGCTCATGGAAGCAATACGCGCCGCGATGCAGCGCGCGGCGGAGATGCGCAAGCCACTGGGTCTGATTGTTGCCGATGTCGACCACTTCAAGCGCTACAACGACGAATACGGCCACCTCGCCGGCGATGTCGCGCTCAAGGCCATCGCCGGCGCGATGCGCAGCACCATGCGCGAGCAGGACCTGGTGGCGCGTTTCGGCGGTGAGGAGTTCGCCTGCCTGATGATCGATGCCGACCTTGAGCTGGTCCGCCGCATCGCCGAGCGCATGCGCGCGCTGGTCGAGGCCCTGCCACCGCGCAGCCTGGGTAACGACAGCCAGGGCATGACCATCAGCGCCGGCGTGGTCAGCGGCATTCCACCGCTCGACATGCCGCCCGAAGCCTTGTTCCAGATCGCCGACCAGGCGCTGTACCGGGCAAAGGCCAACGGGCGCAACCGTGTTGAAGTGGGAGGCGGCGACACGCTGCAGGCATGAACGGAAGGCGGCCCGGCGCAGCGTCCACCTGGCTTTACCACCGCGCAATCAGAGGAAGCTGGCGATCTGCTCCAGCGGAAGGCGCTCGATGGCCGGCACCTGGCAGCCATCCACCGGATGACCAACCACCAGCAGCAGGTAGGGCATCTCGTTCTTCGGGCGTCCGAGGATCTCGTTGAGGAAGCCCATCGGGCTCGGTGTGTGTGTCAACGTCGCCAGACCAGCGTGGTGCAGCGCCGCGATCAGCATGCCGCAGGCAATGCCGACGGATTCGTGCGGGTAGTAGCGCTTGCGCTTTTCGCCGGTCCCGTCGAAGGCAAACCGTTCGTAGAAGATTCCGATCAACCAGGGCGCGACTTCCAGAAAAGCCTTGTCGGCATCCGTTCCCAGCGGCGCCAATGCCTCCAGCCATTCATGCGGTGCACGGCGTTCGTAAAACTCGCGTTCCTCCGCTTCCGCCGCCTCGCGAATCCGCCGTTTTATCGCGGCATCAGACACTGCAACGAAGCGCCACGGCTGCTGGTTGGCGCCACTCGGCGCGCTGCCGGCCGCGCGAAGGCAGTGCTCGATCACCTCGCGCGGCACCGGCGTCGGCGCGTAGTCGCGGACGGTTCGACGGGCGGACAGTTCGCGCGCGAACGCCGCCGCCCGTTCAAGGCGTTCGGCATCGCTCAGCGACGGCGGTTTCGGCAGTTCGACGCAGCGTGGCGGCTTCATCGGTGTCGTCCTTGGGTGTCGTCCGTCGGGAAGCGCGCACTATACCGTCGCGGGCAAATCACGACCGCCGGGCGTTGTCAGCCACGCCGTGACGGACTAACGTCGCCGCATGTCCACCCATCAGCACAGCACCAAATGAGCAAGGCGACAGCCAACGGGAAACCTGCCGGCGGCCGCGGCGCCATTGCGGCCTCGCTGGATGCGTTCCGACGGCAACGGATTCCGATCAAGGTGATCGGCTCCTTCCTGCACGCGAACAAGGTCCACGGCGGTTTTGACTGCCCCGGCTGCGCCTTCCCGGACAAGCCCGGTCGTCCATTGCTGGACAGTTGCGAGCAGGGACAGAAAGCCATCGCCTGGGAAATGACGCGCAAGGCAGCCGATGCCGCGTTCTTTGACGGCAGGACGCCGGAGCAATTGCGCAAGCTCAGCGACTTCGAGCTGGAGTTCGCCGGCCGACTGACCACACCCGTTGTCTACGAACGCGCGACCGACACCTATCGCGCCATCGACTGGGACGAGGCGCTTTCGATTGCGGCGCGTGAACTGAATGCGCTGGACCCGCAGACCGTGGCCTTCTACGCCTCGGGTCGATCCAGCAACGAGGCCGCTTTTCTCTGGCAGTTGCTCGCGCGCAGCTACGGCAGCCCGCACCTGCCCGACTCCTCCAACTTCTGCCACGAGCCGTCCGGCTATGCGTTGAAGCAGAGCATCGGCACCGGCAAGGGCACCTGCCAGCTCGTCGACTTCGAGCACGCCGAGCTGATCCTGGTCATCGGCCAGAACCCGGCCAGCAACCACCCGCGAATGATGGCGGCGCTGTACGAAGCGTGTCAGCGCGGTGCCACGGTGCTGGTGCTGAATCCGATCGGCGAACGCGGTTTCCGCAACTTCTCCGACCCGAAGAACCTCGGCGAATTGCTCGGCAATCGTGGCATCGCTGTCGCCAATGCGGTCTATCCGGTACGCATCGGTGGCGATCTGGCTGCGATGCAGGGCGTGATGAAGGCGCTGTTCGAGGAAGACGGCACGCGACCCGGCAGCGTGCTGGATCACGACTTCATCCACGATCACTGCGAAGGCATCGACGAACTGCGGGCATCGGTCGAGACACTCGACTGGCGCGACATCGAGCGCGAGTCGGGCCTGAGCGAAGCGCAGATGCGCGAGATCGCTGATCACTACGCGCGTTCGAAAGCCACCATGCTGACCTGGTGCATGGGCCTGACCCATCACCCGCGCGCCGTGGAAACCATCCAGCAGGTCAGCAACCTGGCGCTGCTGCGCGGCAATGTCGGCAAGCCCGGCGCGGGGCTGATGCCGGTGCGCGGCCATTCCAACGTGCAGGGTGATCGCACCATGGGCGCGACCTCGCAGGTGTCGTCGCGCTGGCTGGACAACCAGACGGCCTGTTTCCCCGGTGTCGAGCTGTGCCGTGACGATGGCCGCGATGCTGCTGCCGTGATCGACGGCCTGTTCGACGGCTCGATGCAGGCATTGCTGTCGCTGGGCGGCAACTTCGGCGTTGCCGCGCCGGACGCACCGCGCGTGCTCGACGCCCTCTCGCGCTGCCGCTTCACCCTGCACATCGCCACCAAGCTCAATCGCACGCATTGTCATCCGGGTGAAATCGGCCTGCTGCTGCCAACGCTGGGCCGCACCGACAAGGACCTGAGCGGTGGCCGTGCACAGTGCATTTCGACCGAAGATTCCAGCAGCACCGTGCGCGCCTCACGTGGCGTGCAGCAGCCGATCAGCGAGCGCCAGCTCAGCGAGCCGGTAATCGTGGCGCGCCTCGGGCACGCCATCGGGCGCGCCAGTGCGGTTCCCTGGCTCGATCTGGCGAACGACTACGACCGCGTCCGTGACGCCATCGAGCACTGCCAGCGCGGCGTCACCGACGGATTCGAGGACTACCGACGGCGACTCGAAACCGACGGCCGCTTCCACCTGCCGAACGCCGCCGCCGAGCGACGCTGGACCACCGCGAACCAGCGTGCGCGTTTCCTCACTGCACCGCTGATCGCCGACACGCCGCTGAGCCGTGCCCGGCAACAGCACGGTGACGCCGTGCTGGCGCTGATGACCATCCGCGCCCACGACCAGTTCAACACCACCGTGTATTCCAACGATGACCGTTATCGCGACGTGGCCGGAGACCGTCGCGTGCTGTTCGCCAACGCCAATGATCTGGCGGAACGCGGCCTGCGTGACGGCGACCGGATCGATATCGAATCACTGATCGACGATGGCATCGAGCGACGCGTCGAGGCCTTCACGCTGCGCGCCTTCGACATCGCCCGTGGCTGCGTGGCGGCCTACTTCCCCGAGGCCAGCGGCCTGGTGCCGGCCAGCCACTACAGCGCCGACACCCGCACCCCGATCTACAAGGAAGTGCCGGTGCGCCTGGTTTCCCCTGCGTAGGTCGTCCAATTCTTCCGTGGCGATTGCTGACCTGGTCCGGTACTTTTGGCACTGTTCGGTGTTTTACGTCACTAGCACACTAGCTCCGCACACCACCACAGAGGAGCCCGTGCATGAAACGCAAACTGTTGACCCTCACCCTGATGGCCGCTGGCCTTGTCGCCTTCCAGGCACCGGCTCTCGCCAGCAGCAATCCGTCCAATGCGGCGCTGGCCGCTGCCGCAAATGTCCCCGACCCGGCCGCCCAGATCGAAGATCTCGCTTACCTGTTCCGTCAGGACAACGTCACCGGCATCGTGCAGTCGCTGGTGCCGGCCTCGAAGTGGGATCAGGTCCGGGCGATGTACGAGGTCAAGCGCATGGAACCGATCAGCGATGAAGACCGCGCGGAGTTCGACGAGAATATCGGCCGTTTTGTTGCGGCGGATGCCGTCGAGCAACTGATGGCCGAGATCGAACCGAGGCTGGAAGAGTCCCGCCCCAAGCTGCCCGGGGCGATGCTGATGGGCATGGGCGCCATCCAGATGGCGATCAATTCCGAGAACAGTGACCTTAGCGCCGACCAGCGCGAATCGCTTCGCCTGGCCTTCCCGGGCATCCAGGAATGGGCAGCGAGCACCGACTTCCTGAGCTCGGAGACCATGCGCCAGGCGCTGACCATCGTCACCGACGCGGCACGTCGCAGCGGCATCAGCAGCCTGGATGAACTGAAGTCACTGCCGCTGGAATCGGCGCTGGATCGCGCTGGTGGCGTACTGGCAGCGGCCAAGGACGCGGTTCGCCTGTACGGCATCGACCTCGACGCCATTGCCGATTCGCTGCAGGTCGATGTACTGGAGATCGACGGCGACAAGGCGCGCGTGCGCACCACCGTCACCGTGTTCAACGCGCCAGTCTCGGCCGAGCACGACCTGGTCCTGGTCGAAGGTCGCTGGTACGGCAAGGATGCCGCGGAGAACTTCTCCGTCAGTTCGGTCCACCACCACTGATCGCCACGGTCTGACCGCGACGTCACCGCCGCGACTCCAGACCTGATGCCATCAGCCAACAACGGCGGCGTGCCCTCCCCTCACGCCGCCGTTTTCTTGGGCGCTGCCTCAGCTATGAAGATGGGCCACGTTGCGCTGTCCGGGCCGGTTGAATACCCAATCGATGCGGACCTGGTCCCAGTTTCCCGAGTTCGTCCGACGCGTTGTAGAGCCGACAGGCTTTCAACGACAGGCAACCGCAGCCGATGCAGCCGTCGAGCCGGTCGCGCAAGGCCAGCAGCGCATCAATGCGGCGATCCAGCGAGTCCCGCCACGCCCGGGACAGGCGGCTCCAGTCCGCCTTGGTCGGTGTCCGCGAGTCCGGCAGCCCGGCCAGCGCTTCGGCGATCTCCCCAAGACCAATGCCCACCGCCTGCGAGGCACGAATAAAGGCGACACGCCGCAGAACCTCGCGCGGATAGCGACGCTGGTTGCCAGCGCTGCGTCGCGCGGTCAACAGGCCCTGCGACTCGTAGTAGTGCAGTGTCGACACCGCGACACCGCTGCGCCGCGCAGCCTCGCCAACACTCAGAAGTCTTTCAGCCACTGTTCTCTTGACCTAAAGTTGACTTGAGGTTGCATGCTAGCCTCCGGTTTCGGGCGGAGACAAGGAATGCAGGTGGCGGCAACGATCGAGCGGAAGCCCTCGCTGTTCAGCCCGGAGTGGCGCGCACTGAGCATCGGCTCGGTGGGCCTGTGCTCGATGGTTGCCTTCGAGGCAATCGGCGTGGCCGCGGGAATGCCCGCCGTAGCTGCGGCGCTGGACGGCGTCCCGCTCTACGCGCTGGCCTTTGCCGGCACGCTGGCGGGATCGCTGATCGCCATGGTCTGGGCCGGGCGGGACTGTGATCGCCACGGACCCATGCGCGCCATGGCCGGCGGCCTGTTGCTGTTCGCTGCCGGATTGCTGATGGCCGGTCTTGCCACCTCGATGGCCACGCTGGTGGCCGGGCGTGTCGTGCAGGGACTGGGCGTCGGCGCACTGGTCGTTGCGCTGTACGTGGCCAGCGCGCGCAAGCTGCCGGATGCGCTGCACCCAAGGCTGTTCGCGCTGTTCTCGGCGGCCTGGGTGGTTCCTGCCATCGTCGGGCCGGCGATCTCCGGCTGGGTGGTCGAACAGATCGGCTGGCGCTGGCTGTTCCTCGGCATCGCCACGCTGCTGCTACCGGTCGCCGCATTGGTACTGCCACCGCTTCGCGGCCTCGCCCCCGTGGAGGGCATGCGACAGGAACAAGCTCGCCTGCTGCCCTGGGCATTGCTGGCTTCGGCCGGCAGCATCGCACTGTCGATCGGCGCCTATGCCGGCGCAGGGAAGCCGTTGCTGATCGGTGCCGCGCTGGGCGGAATCGCTTTGGCGGCCTGGCGACTGCTGCCTGCGGGGACCCTGCGACGGGAGCGTGGACTGCCAACGGTGATCGCCATGCGCGGCCTGAATTCCTCGGCCTTCTTCCTCTGCGAAGCCTTCGTGCCGCTGTGGCTGCACCAGCAGCGTGGCTGGTCGCTGACGGCTGCCGGACTGGCACTGACCGGCGGCGCGCTGAGCTGGAGCATTGGCAGCCACGTCCAGTCTCGGATCGAGGATACGGCGCGGCGCCAGGCCTGGTTGAGGCGTGGCTGCCTGCTCATGACCATCGGCATCGGCATCGGCGCCGCCGCAGTGTTCGGCGTCGTGCCGGACTGGAGCATGCTGCTGGGATGGTCGCTGACCGGCCTCGGCATGGGTCTGGCATTTCCCATGTTGGCCGTGCTCACCCTCAAGTTGGCCCCGTCCGATCAGCAGGGCCGCTATTCCTCTTCGTTGCAGATATCGTCGTCGCTCGGCACGGCGGCCACGCTGGCCGTTGGTGGACTCGCCTTTTCGATCCTGCAACCGACCTCTCCCGGCGCAGCCTTCAGCGTGGTCTTCCTGATGGCTGGAGGCATCGCCGCGTTGTCCACCTTCACCAGTCCGCGCGTGATTCCCTTGCCTGACTGACGGCTTCCTGCAACGCGGCCGCCATCGCCTGATAAACCGGCGCCCAGTGGCCAAGACGCTGCTGCCGAAACAGGCGCACCGTTGGATACCAGGGACTGTCGGCACGGTCGAGCATCCAGCGGAACTCGGGCACCGAACGCAGGGCCAGCCACACCGGGCGCCCCAGGGCACCGGCAAGATGCGTTAGTGCGGAGTCGATGGTGATCACCAGATCCAGTGACTGCATCAGCGCGGCGGAATCGAGGAAGGCGTCGGCACCGGCGTCGAAGTCCGCTGGCGGTCGTATCACCGTCATGCCATCCGGAAGGTCATCCAGTTGATCGAGACCGTGCTGCGTCTGCAGGCTCACCAGTTGCACGCCGGGAACAGCGGCCAAAGGCTCCAGCATCCGCAGCCGCACCGAACGCGCGACGTCGATCTTGCGCGCGGGATTGCCCTGCCAGCAGACACCCACACGGAACTCGCCGGGTTGCTCGGCCAGCCAGCCAGCCCATCGCTCGACCCGCTCCGGCTCCGCCGACAGGTAGGGGACTCTGGCCGGTATGTTCTCCAGGGTCAGGCCCAGCCAATGCGGCAGGCTCCACAGCTCGCTCTGGTAGTCGAATTCGTGCTCTTCGACCTCCGACAGCCAGTTGACCGCTGGCGGAAACGTTCGCAACAACCGGAGCATGCGCGCCGGACCCAGGAACGCCACTTCGGCGCCGCGCTGGCGCAACAGCGACACCAGGCGAATGAACTGCAACGTGTCGCCGAGTCCATTGGGCTCGGAGAGCAGGATACGCTTGCCGGCCAGCGCCTCGCCCTGCCAATACGGCACATCCTGCAACGCGCCGGCGGCGCCGCTTCGCGACAGTCGCAGGCTGGTCTCGTAATCCGCCCAGCCGTTCGGATAGTCACCCTGCAGCAGGCGCAGGATCGCTCGCCGCTTGTGCGCCTCCGCCGAGTCCGGACGCATCACCAGCACGCGCTCATAGTCGGCAGCGGCGGCCTGGAAGTCCCGGGTCTCCGTGTGCACCAGGCCGCGACCGTTCAGTGCAATGACGTCCTCCGGATCCAGTGCCAAAGCGCGATCCAGGCGTTCCAGCGCCTGCTCCGGCTCGTTGAGGTCCTGCCAAAGGTTGCCGAGGTGTCGAAGGACTGATTGCGCATCAGGTGCCTGGTCCAGCGCCTTCTCGAACGCCGCGCGCGCCGCCGCGTGGCGCCCGCTGTCGTGCAGCAGCACGCCGCGCGCGTCCAGCCATTCGGTGCTTTCACCACCCGCGTTCCGCGCCTGCTCGAGAACGTCCTCGGCAGCCGAAAAATCGCGGGTCTGGCGCAGCGCATCGGCCAGCGCGATCCGATAGCCGGCATCCTCCGGCGCCAGATCGATTGCGCGGCGCAGGTCCGCGCAGGCATCCGCCGCCTGTCCCAGCGCGACCAGCACCGCGGCCCGTGTCGCCCATGCCAGGGCATCCTGCGGCGCACGCCGGAGCGCTTCTCCTGCACTGGCCAACGCGGATTGCGGCTCGTGCAGCGCAGTCAGAACTTTCGCACGGTTGATCCACGGCAACGCGCGCTCCGGCGCCGCGCGGCAGGCTCTCTCGAAACACTGCAGCGCCTCCCGGAGATCACGACGCCGGAACAGCAAGTCACCCAGGTTGACGTGGGCATCCGCCAGTTGCGGCCGGTGCCGGATCGCCTCCTGGAAACTGCGGGCGGCGCCATCGATCTCGCCAAGCGCCACCAGCGCGTTGCCGCGATTGCACCAGGCTTCAGCCATCGCCTCGTTCAGGCCCAGCGCACGGTCGAAGCTGGCAACGGCATCGGCATGCCTTGCCTTGGCCGCCAGCGCATTGCCGAGGTTGTAGTGCGCTGGAGCCATCGAGGGATCGATCACGACCGCATGCCGGAGATGCTCGATCGCCGCATCGGCATCGCCGGCCATCAGGGCGACAATGCCGCGCAGATGGCGGGCACCGAAATGACCGGGGTCATCGCGCAACACGGCGTCACTGAGCATCGCGGCGCGCGCACGATCACCTGCACGTAGGGCCATCAACGCTTGCCGAAGGGTTTCCTGCGTCGCTTCCATGGCGCGCATGGTAGCGGCTTCCGCACCATCATCCGGGCGGAAGCCGTTCTGGCACGGCTCAACCCTCGAAGTCGAGCTCGTAGGTGCGCTTCATGTTGCAGGTCATGCCCTGCTGCGAGACGTTGGAGTACAGGTCGCCGGTGATGCGTGTCTCCGACTCGGCGTTCCAGCGGAAGTGGATGGTCATTGGGATGCCGTCGCGTTCGCCGCCGACGCTGCCCTTCCAACTGCAGTCCGGCTGCAACTGCATGTCGATGTCAGCCTCGTCGTCACCCAGGCTGTCGCCGTGGACCGTCGAACAGTCACTGTTGACGGTCAGCTTGCCCGTATCGCGGTCCGCAGGGAGCGGCACGTTCATGCTGAATGCGCCACTGCAGATCATGCTGCCCACGTGATTGTTGACCCGCCAACGTCCCTCTTTCGGACAGATGCAGGCCATGTCGATCCCCAGCTGGAAGGTACAGGTCACGGTCTCGCCGGGATCGACGGCGAAGTTTGCGCGTCTGTTCTGCAGGTCGCCGTCACTGCGGCTGGCGCTGGCCACGTCGTTGCACTGGATGTTGACCAGTCGATAGCCGGCATCCAGCAGGCGCTGGTCGATGCGCGCCAGGGTCGATTCGTGGGAACCAACCGCCACGCCCATGACCAGACTTCCACGCCCGTCGTTGTCCAGCGTCAGCGAACCGGACGGCTCGCCATCGAAAACCAGGGTCCGGTTGCCGGTTGCAGGCACGGTTTCCACCCTGACAATCACCTGCCCATCGGCATCGGCGGCGCGGGCGCCAGGCATCGTGAAAAGGAACAGAGCGGCGATCGCCGCCAACCAGTACGAACTTGCTTTCATCATCGTTCTCCCGGGAACCGCTGCGGTTCGTCTCCAGCCTACACGTTGACATGCAACGGAGCGGGAAGCGGATTACCGCCACGCAACCGGGCTCGGCGATTGCGTAGACTGCAGCCTTCATCCTGACGGAGAGCGCCATGCAGCGTCCAATCATGCTCCTGCTCGCCTTCACGGCGACCACCTTGGGTGGCAGCGCCAGGGCCGCGTTGAATGAAGGTGACCCCGCGCCGGACTTCACCGCCACCGCCTATCTCGCCGGCGAGCCCTTGCAGTACCGGCTGGCGGACGCGCTGAGCAACGGTCCCGTGGTGCTCTACTTTTTCCCGGCCCCGCACACCTCGGGCTGCAACGTCGAAGCCCGCCTGTTCTCCGAGGCCATCGACGACTTCAAGGCCGAGGGCGCGACCGTGGTCGGCGTCACCGCCGGCAAGCTCGACGAACTGGCCGACTTCTCCCGCGAGGCCGAACACTGCAGCGGCAAGTTCCCCGTCGTTGCCGACGCCGATGGAACGATCACCGACGCCTATGACGCCCAGTGGCTGCTGCGGCCCGGCTGGTCCGACCGAACCTCGTACGTCATCGGCAAGGACGGCCACATCACCCACGTCCACTCCGAGCTTGACCCGAAACACCACGTCAAGGAAATGCTTGAGGGTGTGAAGTCCCTGAAGGCGGCGGCGAAGACGACGGGCGCGGTGTCAGCCGATCAACCGAGGTAACGCTGGTCCCACTCGCGGTAGCGGGCGTAGACGGCATCACGCAGGGCGTCGCGGTCGGTGAAGTCCTTGGGATCGACGGGATCGAAGACGTGATAGTTGGCGCGATTGTTGACGGTCGTGCCGATGTGCCAGAGCTTCTGCAGCAGGGTCTGCGGATCGCGCCATTCGAACACGTCCTGCGCTTCGTAGTGCAGGAACACCGGCAGGATCGGGACGCCGGTGCGCATGGCCACGTCAAAGGCGCCGGAACGGAACTCGTGGTAGAGCCGTCGCCCCTTGCAGCCGCCTTCCGGATACAGCGCCAGGTTCACGCCGCCCTGCACCGCCGCCGCCATGGCCTCGCGTGCGGCACGACGTGAGTCAGCGACGTCGCGCCGGACGAACAGCGTCCCCGCCGCGCGGGCGATGCGTCCGACGAACCACCAGCGCTGCACCTCCCACTTGGCAAGACTGACCACGTCGAACAGCGCCGGGATACCGACATCTTCAAAGGCCGAAGGATGATTGGCGATCAGGATGTAGCGCGCTGGCAACGGTGCGCGATGGTGCTGGTGCAGGCGAAGGTCGACACCGAGTGCGCGAACCATCGCCCGGCACCAGACATGGAAAAGCCGCGCCACCGGATGCCGGCCACGCCACGGCAGCCAGGTCAGCAGGTACAGCGGCAGACTGATCAGGATCAGGTCGAGGATCGCCAGCAGCCGCCACAGCGCACGCAGCAGTCCGATCATTCGTCGTCGCCTGCCTGTCGCTCAGTCCGCCGTACCCACCGACGGCAATGCGACCGGCACCAAGCGCTTCTCGGGATCGCCGCTGGCGGCGGTGCTCAGGTTTGCCGGGATGTGTCCGGTGTCGCCGATGCCCAGCAGCTTGAGGCTGCCGTCGGGATTGACGCGAATCGTGGTCACGCTGGCATGTCCGACCGACAGCGTGAGCCAGGACATGCTGTCCACGTCCATGGCGCGGGTCACCAGGTAGCGGATGACGTTGCCGTGGCAGACCAGCAGCTCGCGCTGTTCCCTGCCGGTCGCCGGCTTGAAGTGCTCGGTGAACAGGCGATCAAGCTGCGCCTTGCAGGCCGCCAGTTCCTCCGGCTTCTCCCCGGCCATGATGTCCTTGCGTCGTGTCGGCGGCGTGCACTCGATGAGATCATCCAGCACCTTGAAATCACGCCGGCCAATGGTCTCGCCGATGCTCGCGGCCGTGTCCTTCGCCCGCTGCAGCGGGCTCACGTACAGGGCATCGAAGGCGGTCGGCAGCGCCGCCAGCCGGGCACCGGTCATCCGAGCCTGTGCAATGCCAAGCGCGGACAGGCCCGGGCCGAGCGTCTCGTCAGCGTCGGGGGTTTCGAGGTACTGACCGTGGCGAACCAGCACCAGCGTTCGCGCCGCAGGTGCCGACGTCACCATCTCGGGATTGGCCATCGCCGCGGGCATGGCAACGATGCCCACAAGCCATGTCGCCAGCCAGGGCAACCTGATCGTCGGACGCCTCATCGATTCATCTCCCGTATCCCCATGCCTGACTGTCTGCCAGTCTAACCGCTCGATGCAGCCACGGGCCCGCCGTATCGCTGCGCACTGGCGCTGGGTGGACGCGCGCTGCACGGCTACCATGCCAGTTCTGCCAACTGTCGCCGGATCGTCATTGCGCCCGATCGTCGCCCCCACTGACCAGACCAACCAGCACCTGTCGCGACGGCGCCATCGATGGATCGTTCCGCTGCTGATGGCCCTGTCGCTGTCGGTGACGGTGACGGCACAACCGGACCAGGACGACCGCCTGATCGCCGAGCTGCAGGCGCTTCGCGGCAGCGGCGATACCTCGGCGGCAGCCGTGCAGCGCCTGCGCGCCATCGAAGAGCAGACAGCGGGCGACGCCAACTACGCGCTTCGCCGCGAAATCCTGCGCGCCGGCCTGGTGGTCCTCGACGAGTCACGCGGCTATGAGGACACGCTGGCGGCGATGCAGTCGCTGCGCGAGCTGGCCGAGGTGAACGGCGACGCGGATACCGTCAACCTGATGGACATCAACCGCATCTTCATGAGCCATGTCGATGACGACATCAACCGCTACATCGACCAGCTCAACGAGGTGCGCGCGCGGCTCAGTTCGGAGTCATCGCCGGACGTGATGGAGGCGCTGGAGCGCAGCTACGGCAACATGTATTTCGACGCCGGCAACTTCGACAGCGCGTTGCGCCACCAGTTGGCGGCACTGGAGTGGGCGGAGAAACTGCCGGTCGGTGGCGTCCAGGCGCGCCTGTTCCGGCTCGGCACCATTGCCGAACTCTACAACGCCATGCAGTTGCCGGATTCGGCGCTGGAGTATGTCGACCGCGCCTTCGCCCTGGGTGGCGATGCCCTTCCTCTGCAAAACCGGATCTCGCTGCTGATGGCGCGCGCCATGGCACTGATGGAAGACGACCGGTTGCCGGAAGCCGACCTCGCACTCAGCCGCGCGGAAACGCTGAGCCTCGACGACCCGTCGGTGTTCACCGCGATGCGGCTGGGCACGGCCCGCATCAAGCTGCTGCTGGCGATGTCCTCGCCGGACGACGCCATCGTCGCCATCAATCGCCTCGAGGAACAGGCCAAGGCGCAGGAGAACAGCTACTACCTGGCCAAGAGCTGGATGCTGCGGGGCGAGGCACTGATGCATCTGGATCGCGTCGAGGAAGGCCGCGCCCTGATGCAGCGGGCGCTGGACTTTTTCGAGTCCAAGGGGCAGATGATCGACGTGCTCGACGGTCTTGATCGCCAGGTCGACACGCTGCGCGCGGAAGGACTGTCCGCGCAGGCGCTGGAGGCGATGGAGCACCAGCAGGCGCTGTGGTTGCAGTTGTTCCGCAGCCAGCGGGCACGAACCCTGGCCGAGCTGGAGGCGCATCAACGCGCACGCGAGCTGGAGAACCGCGTCAGTGCGCTGTCCACCGAGAATCGCGCGCAGCAGGCCAGTCTGCGCGCCGAGCGCCTGGGCAAGGCGCTGGCCCTGGTGCTGGCGCTGCTTGCGGCGCTCGCCAGCGCATTCCTGATCTTCGCCATCCACCGTGCCCGCCTCGAACGCGACAAGCTGTCCGACGCCGCCCGGCTCGACACCCTGACCGGTGCCTTCAGCCGCTACCAGTTCCAGCAGCGTGCGGTTCGCGATGCGCGCAGGACGGATGCTTCCACCGGTGTGCTGCTGCTCGACATCGACCACTTCAAGGCCATCAATGACCGCCACGGCCATGAAGCCGGCGACGCGGTGTTGAAAGCGCTGGTGGCGCGCATCCGCAAGGTCGTGGCTGCCGGTGCCGAGATCTATCGCTGGGGCGGTGAGGAATTCCTGGTGGTCATGAGCCCGCAGACCGCACAGACTGCGGAACGCGAGGTTGAGCGGCTGATCGCCGGAATCGAGGGCGAAGCGCTGCGCTGGCATGACAGCGATATCGCGCTCCGCGTTTCCGGCGGCTTCGTGCGCTGCCCGCTGGCGGACGGCTGGCCGGGGTCGCTGGATGAAGCCATACGCTGGGCCGACGCCGCGCTGTACCTCGCCAAGAACGAAGGACGCCAGCGCATCGAGCAGATTGAACTGACCGCCGCCGGCATCGATTCCCTGCGTGGCCAGACGCCAGTGGACTTCATCCAGTTGCAGGACTGGAAGCGACGCGGTCTGCTGCGAACCCGCGCGCTGGGCCGTGGCGCCCTCGTGAACGCAGCCGACGACCATCACGATTGACGCCCTGATCGGCGCCGCCATCGTGACCGGCACCCTGGCCGGCGCGTCAAGCCGTTCGCCGCCGCGCCCCCTCCGGATGATCACCTCGCCAGATCGGCGGAACTGACCTCGCCGTTCACCACCGTTCCGATTCGACTGAGCGGTGTCGCGGTTCGGCTTGGCCATGCCCAGGACCGATCGAGCTTTTTTTTTCTGCGGTTGCCGCCACCCGCTTGCGTCCGCCAGGTTGTCTGTGCATACTGTGCATAATCAACAAGCACAGTGATGTGTGGACACGGAACTCCTCCTTTCGGCGACGGATTCGCGGCCGATGTACCAGCAGATCGTCGACCAGATCACCGCGCGGGTGATGGCCGGGGATTGGTCGCCCGGGCAGTCGCTGCCGTCGATCCGCGAGCTGGCGGCGAACAGTCAGGTCAGCGTGATCACCGTGCGCCGCGCCTACGAGGAGCTGGAGCGCGCCGGGGTGATCTGCACGCGCCAGGGCAAGGGCTCGGTGGTTGCCGAACGCAGCAGCCTGCCGACCGCGCTGATGAAGGACGAGTTGATGCGGCACCTCGACACCCTGCTTGCCAGCGCCGCGCGCCTGGGGCTGGACAAAGCCGCGCTGTCCCGATTGCTTGAAGACGCCATTGAATCCGCGACGGACATCCCGCCCGCCGCCGACATCCACGAAGGAACCGAGCCATGACCGCCGCGTTTTCCCTGTCCGGCATCAGCAAGCGCTACCCGCACTTCGCGCTGCAGGACATTTCCCTTGAGCTTCCGGAAGGCCAGGTCATGGGCCTGGTCGGCGTCAACGGCGCCGGCAAGACCACCCTGCTGCGCCTGCTCACCGGCCTTGCAGCGCCGGACGGCGGCGAAGTGCAGGTGCTGGGCCATCGACTCCCGCAGGCGCAGGTGTCCGCCAAGCGCGACATTGGCTTTGCCTCGGAGGACATGCGCCTGTATCGCGGCCAGACCCTGCGCTGGCACATGGATCTGGTGCAGCGAATCTACCCGGGCTGGGACGCTGCCTATGCCGATGAACTGCTGCGCCGCTTCGATCTGCGCGCCGAGCAGAAAGTTGGTGGCTTCTCGCACGGCCAGCGGGTGAAAGCACTGCTGCTGCTCTGCCTGGCGCGTCGTCCGCGCCTGCTGCTGCTGGATGAACCGACCACCGGCCTCGATCCGGTGGCGCGCATCGAGGTGCTGGAAGCGTTGGCCGACGTGCTGCGCGATGAGCAGCGCAGCGTGCTGTTCTCCTCGCACAACACGCATGACGTCGAACAACTGGCGGATTCGATCACCTTCCTGCACGACGGCAAACGCGTGGCCACGGCCGACAAGGAAACCTTTCTCGAGCGTTGGCGGCGCTTGCTCTGCGCAGGCAGCGCCCCTGCGGAACTGTCGCAATGGCCTGAAATTGCCAGCGTGCGCAACAGCGGCAGCCTGGTCGAGATCAAGGTGCGCGCGTGGAACGATCAGCTTCCGGCGCGGTTGTCCTCGCTCGGTCTGCAGGTTCAGCGCGTCGATCCGATGGCGCTGGAAGACATCTTCGTCACCGCCGTCCGCTCGGGAGCCATGGCATGAGCCTCAACACACCCGTCGTCCGCCTGCTGGTCGCCAAGGACTGGCAGTTGTTCCAGAAGCAACTCGCGCTGTACGTGCTGGCCGGCATCGTTGCGCTGTGCCTGCTGGGGCTGGCGAAGCCGTGGTCGTTCTACCTCGGCTCACTGCTGCTACTGGTAGTACTGGTCGCCGCCGCCTGCTTCTCGATCTCGACCTCGCTGATGGTCGAACGCAAGGAGCACACCCTGGCCTTCGTGATGAGCCTGCCGGTGTCACCGCTGGACTTCACCGTCGCCAAACTGGCCGGCAATCTGCTGACCTTCGGCGTGCCCTTGCTGCTCATCGGCGGCGGCACGCTGGCGACGATCCTGTTCACGCCGTTGCCGGACGGTCTGTTTGTCTACTCGCTGCTGATCTTCGCCTACATCGTGTTCGCCTACAGCGTGTCGCTGGCGGTGACGATGACCGTCGAATCGGAAGGCTGGAACACCTTCGTGATGATCGGCAGCATGGTGCTGATCAACCCCTTCATCATGGGCCTTTCGCAGATCAAGGCGATCAGCAGCCACATCGAGAAGGATGCCATCGTGTGGACCACGCCAGCGGCAAGCATCCTGGTCGGCCTGCTGCTGGCCAGCATCGTGGTGATCGGCATCACCACCTGGCACCACGCGCGCAAGCCGGCGTTCTACTGAGTGGAACCGGACTCGCCGCCGAAGCGGCTGCACTACATGGATCAACTGCGCGCGCTGGCCATGCTGGCCGGCGTGCTGTTCCATGCCGCGCTGGCCTACAGCCCGCTGATGCAGCCGATCTGGCCGTTGGCGGACCGGCAGGCATCACCACTGGTCGACGCCGTCGTCTGGCTACCGCACCTGGTGCGCATGCCGCTGTTCTTCACGGTGTCTGGCTTCTTCGCGGCCTGGATCATCGTCCATCGCGGGCCGATGGCGTTGCTGCGGCAACGCCTGCGGCGCATCGCCCTGCCATTCCTGCTGGCCTGGCCACTGGTGATCCTCGCGCTGTCGATGAGTACGGAGTGGGCCGCGAACCATGTCCAGCATCCCTCCGCGCTGCTGTCGCTGATCGCAGAGTGGCGGGATCGTCCCGACGCGCCACGCCTGCCGCCGAACACCGCACACCTGTGGTTCCTCTACTACCTGCTGCTGTTCGGTGTGCTGCACTGGATCGTGCGCGCGCTGGAACTGGCGGAACCGGCACGCCGGCTGCTGCAACAGGCTCCGTGGCTTCCGTTGCTCGTGCTGCCCTTGCTGATCACGCCGGCACTGGCATCGGTGAGCGCACCGCATCCGGCACCGGAAGGCCTGTTGCCACAGTTCTGGGCGATCGCGTTCTACGGCAGCTTCTTCGCCTTCGGTGCGCTGCTGCATGGTGAGCCGGAGTGGCTGCCTCGCGCCAACCGGCTGCTGGTTCCATTGCTGCTCGGCAGCGCCGCGCTTTATCCACTGCTCCTGTGGCGCTTGCAGGTCGAAGTACCGGGCGCGGCGAATCCGACGGCATCGTGGGCGGTCGCCCTGATCGAAGCCTGTCTCGCCGTCTGGCTGACCGTCGCCAGCCTGCTGCTGGGCCGCCGATGGCTGGACCGGCACAGCCCCCTGATGCACTACCTGGCGACGAGCGCCTACTGGACCTACCTGCTGCATCTGCCGCTGCTGTTTGCCGTGCAGTACTGGCTGATGGACCGGTCGATGCACTGGGGCTGGAAGTTCGCCATCGCGACGACCGCCACCATGGCTGGCTGCCTGCTCAGCTATCAACTGCTGGTCCGCCATACGCCACTGCGTCGCTTCGTCGGCTAGCGAGGCTTGATATCCGGTTAAGGGTGCGGCCACGCGTCCGGAATCAACGTCGCACCGTTCGCAGGCGAACAGGAATGTTGTGGCGAAATTGCCGGGAACGCGGCGTCATTTAGACATTTCAGTGATTTTCACAGCATGGCACGCAAGTTGCATCTTAGCCATAAGACCTTCCCGCGGTCGCAGACAGACCCCCCCAGGCAGGCCATCAATGACCGTTTTTCTCGACGACATCCGCCAAGCATCCCGCGCACTGCTGCGCGCACCGCGCTTCTCCCTGATGTTGATTGGCGTTCTCGCCATCGGTATCGGTGCCGGCACGGCGATGTTCAGCGCCTTGCACCGGCTTGCCTTCGACAACGTTCCCTATCCACAGCCTGATCATCTCGTGATGCTCTGGGACCGCGCGCCTGACGGCGAACGCCAGCACCTCGCCTTCGGCAGCTATCGCGAACTGGCGACGCGAACGACGTCGTTCACCGGGATGGCGGTGATGCGTCCCTGGCGGCCGGCACTGGTTGGCGAAGCCGGACTGCGTGGGCAGCAGGTCAGCGCCTCCTATTTCGACGTCCTCGGCGTGCGCCCTGCCCTCGGCGCCGGTTTCGATCCCGCGACCGATCGCCCGCAGGCGTTGAAAAGCGTGGTCATCAGTGACGCGCTGTGGCAACGCAGCCTGCACGCGGACCCGGCCGTCATCGGCAAGCCGCTGACGCTGGACGACCGTTCCTACACCGTCGTCGGCGTCATGCCGCCCGATTTCGTTGACGTACTGTCGCCATCGGCAGATGTCTGGAGCACGCTGCAATACGATCCGGCACTGCCTGCCCAGGGTCGCGAATGGGGCCATCACCTGCGCCTGGTGGCGCGCCTGAAGCAAGATGTGACGCTGATTGCCGGTCGACAGGATGTTGCCGCAGTCGCTGCCAACCCGACAACGGAGTTCGCCCGACCATCGCATGCCCGACTGGAGCGTGGCCTGACGCTGAACCATGTGCAGGACGAACTCAACAGCGCGATCCGGCCCAGTCTCTATGCGGCCTTCGGCGCTGCGCTACTCCTGCTGCTGATCGCGTGCGCGAACGCGGCCAACCTGCTCAGCGTGCGCGCCCTGCAACGGCGCCGGGAAATCGAAGCGCGCGTCATTCTTGGTGCGGCGCCGGCGCGGCTGCTGCGCCTGGTCGTTCTCGAAAGCCTGCTGCTGTCTCTCGGCGCTGGCGCCGCAGGGCTGGCGTTCGCCTACGTCATCCTGCACAGCATGGCGGCGCTGGCGCCGACCGGAATGGCGGGTTTCTCCGACGTCACCATCGACCGCTTCGCCGCAATCTTCGCGTTTTCGGTCTCCATGGCGGTCGGCCTCCTGATCGGCCTGATCCCGGCCTTGCGCGCCCTGCGCATCGGCCGACGCAGCGGCGCACCGCGTGCATCGAGCCGCACCATTGGCAGCGAGCGCCGGGCACGCCGCGCGCTGGTCGTTGCGGAAGTGACGATGGCCATGGTGATGCTGATCGCTTCGAGCCTTCTGGTTCGGAGCCTGCAGCAGTTGTACGAGGTCGATGTGGGGTTCCAGTCAGCGCAGCGCATCAGCATGAACGTGCACGTCGGTGGTCCGCGCTACGACGACGCGGGAACACGCCGCTTCTTCGACGAGGCGTTGACCTCGGTACGTCGTCTGCCCGGCATCGAGTCCGCTGCCTATACCAGCCACGTGCCGTTCGGCGGTGACGTGGAAACCTATGGCGTCCGCTTCGAGGCCATCGATCCACGGTTGCCTGCAAACACCTTCGATGGGAACCGTCACACGGTAAGTCCCGGCCTGTTCACCACGCTGGGCATTCCGATCATCGCCGGCCGGGCGCTGGATGAGCGTGATCGCGAAGGCGCGCCCTTCGCTGCCGTGATCGGTTCCTCGCTGGCCAAGCGCGCCTTCGGTGAACAGGACCCGCTCGGTCGACGTCTGCAGATCGGCCCGCCGAACAGTCCGTGGTACGAGATCGTCGGTGTGGTCGGCGATGTCCATGGCAACTCGCTCACCGGTGGACCCGACAGCGCGTTCTACGTCACGGCCGCGCAATGGCGTTTTGCCGACCAGGAGCTGGGCTTCGTGCTGCATGCTCGCGACGCATCCCGTTCGCAGGTGGCGGCGATTACCGCTGCCATACACGCGATCGATGCGGATCGCCCGATCACCCGCGTGGTGAGCCTCGACGACCTGGTCGCCAGCGCATCCGCCGATCAGCGCTTCTCATCGATGTGGATATCGCTGTTCGGCGCCGGCGCGCTGTTGCTGGCCGCCATCGGCATCTATGGCGTGCTGGCCATTGATGTCAGCGAGCGTCGCAGTGAAATCGGCCTGCGCATGGCCCTCGGCGCCAGTCGTTCGGGCCTGGGCCGCTGGGTCTTGCAAGGGGCCATGCTTTCGGTGTTGCTTGGCATCGTCTTTGGTGTCGTGATCGCCAGCGGCGTCACTGGCCTCATGCAAAGCCTGCTGTTCGGCATCGCCCCCATCGACCCGGCCAGCTTCCTGCTTGCGCCGCTGCTGCTTGCGGCTACCGCGTTCCTGGCCTGTCTCGCACCACTGGGTCGCGCCCTGCGCATCGATCCGGCGCGCTCCATGCTCAACGAATAGTGCCGCGAGTGGCGGAAAGCGGCTGCGCTGCACAGGCCTCCAGCGCCTGCAGGAATTCCGGTGACAGCGGAAAGCGGCCGAACCAGCCGCTGCGCGTACCGGTCAGCACGCGCAGCATCTGCCCGCGACCGACCGGCAGTCGCGACATCGGCAGGAACAGGCGGTCACGCCACCAGGCCGGCACCGTGCGATGCGACTGGAACAGCGGCGTCAACCAGCGGCTCCAGAAATGATAGATGCCGACATGCGCCCACCGGGCGCGCTCGTACCGGGCCAGCGCCTGCGGCATGCCATCGGCGTCGCGAAGCGCATCGCGCAGCGCGCGGGCATCCAGCAGTGCCATGTTCACGCCCTGCCCGAGCTGCGGACTCATGGCATGCGCGGCATCGCCGAGCAGCACCGCGCGTCCGCGGGACCAGCGGCGATGCACGGCGTCGCGGTAGCGCGCCACGGCGAGGCCGGACGGCACCACGGTGGCCGACAGGCGCGCGGCGGCTTGCGGCCAGACCGCAGCGACTTCACGACGCCACGTTGCTGCATCCACGTCACCTTCCAGCGCCGATGTCGGCTGGCTCCAGAAGAAGCTGAGGCGCGGCACGAGATCGCCCGGTCGCGTGCCTACCGGCAGCATGCCCACCATGCGACGCGCGGCGACGTAGCGCTGCTGCAGGTCCAGCGTCCACGGCCAGTCGCCCTGCTCGACCAGGCACCACTGCGCGCCCCAGGGATAAGGTCGATCCAGGCTTGCCGGCGCCACCTGCCCGCGAAGCCGCGAGCCCGCACCGTCCGCCACCACCACCAGGTCGAAGCCCTCGATGCGCTCGCCGGCCTCGCTGGTGATGGCCCCGACTTCAGTGTCGATCTTCACGATGTTGCAGGCGCAGCGGATGCGCCGGTTTTCCTGCCAGGCTGCATCGAGCAGCGCGAACAGCGCGCCGCGCTGCATGCCAAGCCCGAACAGGCGCGCGTCCAGATCGCCGTAGCGCATGTCCATTACCGGCCTTCCCGCCACCGTTTCGCCGTACAGCCGCGAGACGCGGGCGCCGTGCCGCATCGCCGTTTCCAGCAGCCCGAGTTCCCAGAGCACGGACAGTCCCACCGGTTGCAGCAGGAAACCGGCACCCACCGGCCCCAACGCCGACGCGCGCTCGAACACCTCGACGTCATGGCCGTCGGCGCAGAGCAGCAGCGCGGCGGCCTGCCCGCCCGAACCGTAGCCGACGATGGCGATGCGCAGGCGTCGCTTCAAACGCGGATCCCCCGGAATGCCCCGTGCGGCAGCATACACAGCCCGGGTGTCGCGAAGTGACGGCACGGCTCTGCGACAATCCCCGCATGAGTCCCCAAACAAAGCCGTCCTGCCCCTGCGGCCGTCCTCGGAATTACGCGGACTGCTGTGGCGCGCTGCATGACGGCGCGCTGGCCATCGATGCCGAATCGCTGATGCGCGCGCGTTACAGCGCCTACGTGCTGGGCAAGGCGGACTACCTGCTCGCGACCTGGCACCCGGACACACGACCCGAATCACTGGACCTCGATGAACCCGGCCTCAAGTGGCTTGGCCTCGACGTGAAACGCTGCTGGGGCGACGGAAAGGACTCGGCCGGCGTCGAGTTCATTGCCCGCTATCGTGTTGGCGGCGGCAAAGCCGGCCGCCTGCACGAACGGTCGCGTTTCCTGCGCGAAAAAGGCCGCTGGCACTACCTCGACGCCGAGGACTGAACCGAATCAGCCGTTCTCCACCGCGAAATCCAGCGCGGCCCGTGCAGCCGCCACCTGCGCCTTGTTGCACTGTTCCGGCGTGGCCTTCGGGCTGTCGGGATAAACCTCGGTGGTCGTGGCGAAGCGCGCGCCGGTGACGCCGGCACACAGGCCCAACGGCACAAAGGCGTAGCGGATCACGCCCGGCGACACCACCGGTGAACCGATGATGGTGCCGTCCGGATCGGCCGGGGCGATATGCGTCACCTTGGCGACCGCATCGATGATCGCTCGATGGAACGCCGGCTGCGGATTGTCCGTGTCGTCGACCAGATAGAAGCCGTCGGGAATGGTCCCGGGCACGAACGGCTTGCCGTCGCGCGCCGCCAGCGCCGGGCGGAACTCGCTTTCATCGGTATCGGTGGTTTCGTGCAGGTCGATATGCACCACGAAGCGTCCTTTCAGCGGCGCGACCATCTGCATCAATGCCGCCGACTCGCCCGCCGGGCTGTTCGCCTTGAACGAGCGATTGGGATCGATGGCGTGTGCATTCCAGCGATTGATGCGTTCGTAGGCCCAGGGACTGACGCAGGGCGCGACGATCACGTTGAGCTTGCCGGCGTAGTCCCGCGCATGGCGCTCGGTGAACTGCAGCGCACCGTGCACGCCGCTGGTCTCGTAGCCGTGCACACCGCCGGTCACCAGCGCACAGGGCAGCGCCTCATCCCATTCGTGTGGCTTCAACGCGTACAGCGGGAAGCGACCATCCGCGTCGTAGTCCAGACTGCCGTATTCGACGACATCGAAGTCGGCACGCAGGCGCTCGATCACGCTGACGACGTCCTCGCCGTAGTCGCGCTGCTTGCGCTGCAGTGATCGCCATTGCACCCGCTCGACATCGCTCCACGGTGTGCCCGGCCTGCCAATCGGATAGGGTTTGCGTTGATCGCTCACGTGATTCGACCTTCAATTCTTCAGGCGACGCTCGAACAGCGCCAGCATCCGCGACCAGGCTTCCGCGGCCGCCGCTTCGTCGTAGCGCGGCGTGGTGTCGTTGTTGAAGCCATGCACCGTTCCCGGCGGCTGGAACAAGGCGTAGGTCACTCCGGCAGCAACCATGGCATCGCGGAAGGCTGGCCACTGGGCGTTCACGCGCTGATCATCCTCGGCCAGGACCACCAGCATCTCGGCGCGGATGTTCGCCACTTCGGCACTGTCCGGCGCGCTGCCATAGAACGGCGCGGCAGCGTCCAGATCGGGTAGCCGCGTTGCCAGGAAGCCGGCCATGCTGCCGCCATAGCAGAACCCAACCACGCCCATCCGTCCGTTGCCCAGCGGCATGTCACGCAGCACGGCGGATGCAGCCAGGAAGTCCTGCCGCGTCTTGTCCTGGTCAAGCTGCTGGAACAGTGCACGTGCCGAATCCTCGGCACCCGGATAGCCACCCAGCGGGAACAGCGCGTCGGGTGCAAAAGCGACATAGCCTTCGAGCGCGATGCGCCGCGTCACATCCTCGATATGCGGATTCAGGCCACGATTCTCGTGAACCACCAGCACCTTCGGCAGGGGGCCGTTCGCGTCGACCGGTCGCACCAGATAGCCGCGGCCACGCCCGTATCCATTGGGCGAGTCGAACTCGCGGTAAATCGCCTTGAGTCGCGCATCATCGGGGCTGACCTGCTGCGCCTCGGCGAAGCGTGGACTCAACGCGGCCAGCAACCCACTGGCGGCGGTGGCGCCAATCGCCAGCTTGCCGGCAGCGGTGAAGAAGCCACGCCGGTCGATGCGCCCGTGCACGTAGTCATCGAACAAGGACAGCACGTCGGGATCGAAGTCCTTGATGGTGTTTCGCGGTGCATGCTTCATCGTGGGCTCCAGCGGGTAGTTTCAGGCACCCATCCTAGCAACGACGCACCATCGAGGTTGCCGGGGCCGGTCTCAGCCACGCCAGTTGGCGTGTTTCTCCCAGAACTCGACGCTGCGGCGGTAGGCCTCCGCATCCAGCGGGACGCCGGAACCGCCTTCCTCGACGCCCAGCGCATTGCGCATCATGGTGATCGGCGCCATCGGGATTTCCCCGGGCTCGGCGCTGTACAGGCAACCGACCACACCCCAGTCGGTGTCGATGTCGGTGCCCTCCTTCGCCAACTGCTCGCGGCTGTAGAGGATCACCACCAGATAGTCGGCGACCGGCGGTTCAACACCCTCGAACCAGCGCACCAGCACCGGCAGCTCGGCCTTGGTGCGCGCCTCGTAGGCGGATCGCAGCAGCTGCCGGTTATCGTCGGTGATGGGAACGGCGATGCAGCGCGTCGACGTCCAGTTGCGATGTACCTGCAGTTTGCAGAACGGTGCGTAGCCATCCAGAACCTTCAGCGGCGCCTCGTCGTTGAGCCGCTGCTCGAACGCCTCGGGCGTGCAGTCCTGGATCGTGTTGCGCCGCGACTCGCGCGGAAACAGCCGGGTTCGGGCGAACTCGGTGAGGGTGATGCGCTTCAACGTGCCGAACTCAGCGCCGCTTGATCTGGAACTTGCCGAAAGCCACGCCGAGGTCCCAGCCACGGCCCTTGCCGGCCAGCGCCAGCGACACTTCGCCCTTGGTCACGACCTGGCCCTTGGCCGACTTCACGGCACCGGCATGCGCCTCGGCGCTGGCGTAGGTGCCCAGCAGCTCGCTGATGTCGTCCACGCCGGAGAACTCGCCGATGCCGTCGTCGATGGTCGACTTGCCGAAAGTCAGACCACCGCCACGCGTGCGGATGCTCACCGCCAGCGTCTGTCCGTTGTTGCAGGTGATCGTGCCACTGCCCTTGCCCGCCTTGTAGAACGCCGACCAGCTCGACACGGTGAAGCGCATCTCGCAGTCGACCTCGCCCGCCGCCTTCGCCGTCGCCGGCAGGGCCAACGCCCCGACCGCCATCGCCATCGTCAGAAACAGACCACGCATGGAATCACTCCGGATTGTCTTTTGAATGACCGGCATTCTCGCACCCGCCACCTGAATCGTCGCGGGAAATCGTGTTGGCCGACGTCCGGCTCAGTCCGCCGCCGCTTCCATCGCCACCAGGTGCTTGATCAGGGCGATGGTCGGCTCAACGCCGCCGGCCGAGCGCGGGGTGAAGCGCCACTTGCCATTGACCACCAGCGTCGGCGTGCTGTCGGTGCCGGCGCTGCGTACCCAGTGATCGCCCTGCATCATCCGGGTTTCCATCTTCGACGACGTGGCGGTGTCCAGGAATGCGCTACGGTCAGCGCCTTGCGTGGCGTAGAAATCCGCCACCTGCTCGATGCTGGGAAAGATCGGGCGCCGCGTGCTGCGATCAACGATCTTCAGCGGCCCGCCCGCCCAGATCGCCTCGAACATCGCCGCATGCGTCCGGTCGGCGATGCCCAACTGCCTGGCCGTGAGATAGGCGCGCTGGAACAGCGGCCAGCTCTCGTCCTCGCGGAACGATGCCGGCTCCAGTCTCAGCGTGGCGTTTTCCGGCAATTCGCTACGGATGCGCTCCATCACCTGCTCGAAGCGGAAGCAGGCCGGGCAGCCGTAGGAAAACACTTCGGTCACTTCCACCTTGCCCGGCGACTCTGTCGCCAGCGCCGGCTCGATGCGGAAGTAGTGCTTACCTTCCACGAACGACACCACCGGCGCTTCCGCCGACTGCGCATTGGCGAGCATTGGCACGACCAGCGCCAGCGCCACAAGCAGACCTCGAAACATGTGCTTCCCCCTTGATTCGGACGCGTGATTGACCGCACCGCGCCTGGCAAGTTCAGCCGGACACGTGGATCGTGGACAATGCGCGCACGGGACATTCATCGGCAAGGACAGCATGCGGACCTTCGTACTTCGAGCAAGGGCGGCACCCACCGACAGCCGCAAGCTGCTGGCCGGCGTCGGCCAGGAAGCGCATACCGAAATCCTCGCGCACACGCTGATGAACGCCATCTTCGTCGCGCAGTCGCACCGTGCCGATGTCGTCGTTCACCTCGTACTGGAAAGCACGCAGGACTATTCACGCACCATCAGCATCGACGCCAACGCCGTGCATGACTTCGGCGGCTTCGACGAGCAGTCGCTGCTCCGCCAGGTCGCGATCGCGCTGGATGTTTCCGTCGGCATGGGCAAGGAAGAAACGCGACCGGTCAAACCCGGCATCACGGTGCGCACCCTCAGTTTCGAGCGGCTGGTGCAGGAACTCGCCGCCGACCACCAGCTCTACGTGATGGACCGCAAGGGCACGCCGATGCGCGAACAGGCATTCGACGGCAAACCCTGCTTCCTGCTCACCGACCACATCCCGATGCCGAAGAAGAGCTTCCACAGCCTGGAACGCCTCGGCGCGAAAAAAATCACGCTGGGGCGCACCATGCTGTTCGCGTCACAGTGCGTGGTGC
>JAWLAW010000014.1:0-84028 GCA_041395265.1 Lysobacteraceae bacterium | reverse complement strand
CTATTTGGAGCGCCATATGCCGCGCTGAGTCACGATTTCCCGTCGCGGATGGCGGTTCTCAAAGAATCAACAGGCGGGGTTCTTGGCTGCTACGAACAGATCGCTCTGCGAAACACGCTGCTCGGCTACTACTTGTCCATCGTTGGTCGTGAGCGGGCCGATCGGGTGCTTTCGTTGATTGAGAACGGGAGCATTCCTCACCTCAAGATGTTGCTTGGCATTACGGCGAGCCGTGTTGGGGGGCACCACCCACTCAAGGCATGCGACCAGTGCATGGCTGAGGATGAGGGTAGTCGGGGGGGCGCCTATTGGCATGTAGAGCATCAGCCGCCATCTGTTCTTGTTTGTACCAAGCACGAGCGACCGCTGTTTATCGCATTTGATGCGGTTACCCCGGTTCATCGGAAGCGTTGGCTGTTACCCAGAACTGACGATCGCTACGAGCGAATCGAAATTTCGGTTCAAAAGGATGCCGATCTAGAACGACTGCTTCGTCTTGCTGCGGACTCAGGAAAGCTAGCGGAACTGCCGCCCGCAGCGCTTCCCCCAGAGCGGCTAACTTGCGGCTACCAGCAGATCCTCAAAGAGCTTGGGTTGGCGACCCAGAGTGGAAACATCCGGCTCACACAGTTCATGTCGCTAGTCCGCGAACGCTATCGCGGACTGATCGCACTGCCAGGGTTCGCAATTTTGAATTGTTTTGATGAGTCCTGGGCCGGATTTGTGGGCTCGCTTTCTCGACGTGTTGCGCGACCCGGACACCCTCTCAAACACCTGCTGTTGATCGGTGCGATATCCGAATCCTGGCATCAGTTTCTCGCTGCCTGTGGCCCCGGCAAAAAGGCCGACGCAAAGGTCGGACGCGCAAAGAGCGAGGCAGTTCCGAATGCGCTTCGCCAATCGCAGTTCAAGAACCTGATTTCTGGCGCTGGACTTTCAGTAAGTGCGGCCGCAAAGCAAGTAGGGGTGTCGCCGACAACCGGTGCCATGTGGGCCAAGAAGCTGAAGATACCCTATACGTCGCGCAGGTCGCCCGCCGCGAAGGTTGTTGCTGCAAGGGTTCAGCGCTTGCTTCTCAAAGGCGATTCGATTGCCAGCATTTCGAGATCCACCGGCGCCTCGATGACAACTGTCTACCGCCTGGCCGAAACAGACCCAAGAATCGCTTCAAAACGCATGGCCGATGCGTTTTCACGGCGACAGCGAGTTGCGAGAGAGAACTTCACCACGCTTTGCCAAACGCAGTCTGATGAACCTCTCAAGCGCATAAGGTCGATGCCAGGCAATTCCTACACGTGGCTCTATCGCAACGATCCTGATTGGTTGGCAGCAAAGCTGGCCGAGTATGGGAGAGTTTCCAGTCGAAGTCGCCAATAATGATGAGTACCAATCAACGGACGGAGCTCGGCTATGTTCCCTTCCTTCGGCCTGGAGCGCTGATCTTCACAGTTATCGCTTGGAGATATCAATGGAGTGGGAGTGTTGGCAGGTGTCGCACGATTGCTGATGTGTACGGCTCGATCGGGGGGCGAAAGCGAAACTTGTTTGGCGAGAGAATTGGTCCCGCCGCTGCAGCGATATTTGGAGATTCACTATCGCCTAGGGAAGTTTTGCTAAGGCACACGATGTTCGGCATCTATTCCAGGGGTATGTCGGCTGCGGCATCAGACGCATGGAGTAAGGGTTTGATTCAAGGAAAGAAGCGAATCGGCTTGCCTAGTCAGTTGTACAGACGCGGGACTTTCCAGCCATTCGCTTTGGTCTCAAGAGACCTTCGGTCGTGCGAGGAATGCTGGCATCGAGACATGGACGAGTCCGGATTTTCGTCGTGGTATGCCCTTCACATGCTGCCACCCCTGGACCATTGCGCGTACCACGGACTCCAATTGGCCACAGAGGTGGAAGGTGGAAAATCAACAAACATGTGGCCGTTGCGACTGCCACTGAATCGACCCGCTAGGCCGTTGGTTCGGAAATTGGGTGTGGCATGTGAGGGATACGCGTCGTATCTGGGACTTTGGCGAGAGCTTTTTGAGGGGCGTCTGCCGGTGATTGCAGCCGACAAATGGGCCCACTGCATGAGGAAAGTGCTAAGGCACTGGAGCTCCGTCGAGGATGCAGTATCAGATGTTTCTCGAGAAATAGAGCGAGCATGGAACGTTGCTCCCAGTCACCTGGCGAGCCTTCTCGGAGATCATGTCCAGTCGAACTTCGTCGGTGTCGAACTCGGACAACACTCGCGCCCTAGTCGCATAGCTCAACGGTTGATTGTGATGGATGCTTGTAAATCCCTTGGCGTTTTCCCGACGACCAAGAACATTCCTGAACAGTCCCGGCTTCCATTCTCGACACTGAATCATGCCCCCTTTATTCGCGCTAGGGTCGCCGTATTGTCCAGCGCTTTGCTCGACATGGGCTATCCAATCGCAGTGGCACTAACACTGTCCGAAGGGGGCTCGCGATCCGTATTGGCGAAAGCCGGGGAGGTTCATAGACATCAACTGCAAGCTATCGTTGCCTCTCTTTCTGATGAAACTCTAGAAACCTTGCGGCAGATTGGAGAATGGTCGCCAGCATCATGGTTGACAGAGGAGTTGATGAGACGAGATTGCTGTCAATAAGCGCGTCGACTCGACGAGCTTGCCAGTTGCTCTGCAGATACAGGTCGAGGCGCGTGGCAATCCGCACTACTTGTGACCTGCCCTCTCGGCGACATTCCTGGCGGCTTTTCTAGGAGACCATATTGGATGAGCAAAAATGCTTCTGAATTGAGGGTCGCGCTCGACCTCTTGCGGTTCGCGAGGGAGCGTGTTGCCGAGGCAGAGGTGTTCGTTTGGGAGCGCTTATTGATCGCAAACCCTGAAATCCGCGATACCTTGGCGGACTGGGGCATCCCAGTGGATCAGGCCGCGCCCTGGTTTTGCGCACCGCGGTTCGATGCTCGGACCCTTAGTGCCGCCGACCTCTATGCAGCCGGACGGGGAGACGAAGTGGTGCGCCTCCTGAATCAGCTGGGCCATGGTGCGTATCGATAGAAACTATCTGACCAAATGGCTCCGTTCGAACTACGGCGATTCCCGCTGGGTAACAGGCCGAGAACGGCCAGTTGCGGTCGTTCGAATCGTAGTCACCGAATGAGCGATTAGGGTGGGTCAGCGCCTACCCGCCGTTCGCAGTGGCTCGTTGCTACTTAGGCTTGGGAAAGAGGTGATCCTTTGGACGCCAGAACTCCTAGGTGGGATCAAAAAAGGGTCTCGCGCATCCCATCAGTTTCAAATGAAATTCCGTAACGCTGCCCCTTCGGTGTAATCTAGGAAAATGTGTCCCAACGCTGCTACGTCATTGCTGGCAAAAATGCGTCAATCCGCAAGGCTTGCAGTTGTCGCTTTGTTGGTGTTTTCGCTCAATCTCGGTACGGTTGCGGCGTGCACGCAGCATGACTTGGCCGACCTGGGCCTCGGGACATCGAGCGATCACGCTGCAGTGATGCAGGCAGACCATGTCAACGAGGGAGACAGTGAGTCTGGGGGGTCGCTGAACCATGCCGGCGCGTGCAATTATTGCGGCTGTCATCATGCTTCGACGACACCACGCGACATCCATGTGGCGACCGTCCAACGGTCATGCGCACACCTCGACTGCATCGCGGTCGCTCCATTGTCGACATCTCTCTATCCGGACCTGCGTCCTCCCATCCTCTGAGTGTTTTGAATTGAGCCCCGTGCTGAGTGCACCGGGGATTCATCCACTCTGAGGAATATTCCATGGATCCAACAAGATTGCCGCGACGTTTTGTCGCGCGGGCAGTCGTGTGCCTGTGGGCGGCGTTCATATTGCCTGCAATGGCGACGGCGGCCAACACGACCTTCCCTATAGCCCCCATTGCCCTTCGATCAGCCCTTAAGACGGCATGGCAGAAACACCCGAGCTACCAGGCTAGCGAATCACGACTCGCCGCAGCACGAGCCCACTTCGATGCCGCAAGCCAACCGCTCTACAACCCCGAGCTCGAGTTCGCGGCGGACGAAGAGGGACCCGACCGCAGCGCCTCAGTGGGCATCAACCTCACGCTGGACTTGACCGGTAAGCGCCGTACTCGCCAGGACGCCGCCTTCTCGCGGATTGATCTGGCAACCGCCGAGGCCAGGCTGCGACGGCGCGACTTTATCCAGCTCTGGCTGTCCAGCTGGGCCGAATTGCAAACCGCTCAGCGGCGCGTCGACACGGGCCAACGCCGACTCGCGCTGATTGATCGATTTGCCGATCTCGCCAACAAACAGTTCGAGGCCGGAGATATATCCGGGCTGGAGCGCGACCTGGCGCAGTTGGCACGCGATGAGGCGCAGGCAGATCAATCGCAGCTGGATGCCGATCGCGCGCAGGCAGAAGCCCGCTTCCGCAATGTGGGCGGTATTCCCGAGCTGGCAACGCTGAAGCAGCTGCCCACCGATTCACTGTCCACTCCTGAGGCAGGCGCTGCGGTAGAAATCGAGCAGTTGCCCGAATGGCAGGTCGCGCAAGCCGAAGCACTTGCCACTGACCGCGAAGTGTCAGTGGCGCGTAGCAACCGGCGCCCGGATCCCACGATAGGCCTTCGCGGTGGACGGATTGACTACGGACCGGTTCAGGACAACGTGGTCGGGCTGTCGGTCAGCATCCCACTGTTCGTTCGCAACAGCTACCGCGCCGAGATCGTAGCCGCCCAGGCCGATGCGGATGCGGCGCAGGCCGAGGCACAGCGTGTTCGTCTGGAGGCAGGCAGCGAGCGCCGTCGCGCCATCGACAGCTACCGCGTCACGCACGCTGCCTGGACGCGCTGGCAGGCCAGCCGTGGCACGGATATCGAGCGCCGCACCTCGCTGCTCGAACGCCTTTGGCAGCAGGGCGAACTGTCGACCGCCGATTACCTGCTGCAACTCAAACAAACTCTGGATACGCAGCTGGCCGGTGCTGAGCTTGAAGCACGCCTATGGCGATCCTACGCCGACTACCTCGCTGCGACCGGTCGGCTCGAACGCTGGGCCGGAATGGAGCAAACACCGTGAAAACACTTCCCATGACTTCTATTCGATCGTTCTTGTTGCTGCTAGTGCTGGCAATCGCTGGCTGCTCCGGTGACCGCACCCCCTCCGACAACGAAGCCACCCACGCGTGGGGTGGCTCGTTCGACGAACACGCCAATGAGAAGGCCGCTGGTCACAGCGATGAACATGGTGACGATGAGCAAGCACCTGCCGTTGTCCTGATGGACGCCGCGTCACTCGAAGCGGCAGGTATTCGGCTTCAAACCCTCACACAGTCCTCGCCCGATGAACAGCTGCGCGCTCCCGGGGAAGTGCTGGACAACGCCTACGGCACCACGCTGATCACGCCGCGTGTCGATGCGCTGGTGGTCAGTCGCCACGTGCGACTGGGCGATGAGGTCGAACAGGGCGCTCGGCTGGTCACGCTTGCCAGCGTTGAGGTCTCGGATGCGCAGGCCGAACTGCGCATCGCCGAACAGGAGTGGCAGCGTGTGTCCGAGCTAGGCCGCGAAGCAGTCTCAGGACGGCGTATCAGCGAGGCCAGGATCGCGATGGATCGTGCTCGCGCCAGAGCGAAGGCCTACGGGCTGTCAGGATCAGCCAGCGGCATCGTAAACGGTCAGTTCACACTCACTGCGCCGCATGCGGGTCGGATCACAGAAGACGATTTCGTGGTCGGCCAGCGCATCGAGCCAGGCACACCCCTGTTTCGACTAGTGGATGAATCGACGGTCTGGGTCGATGCCAAGTTGCCGTCGGGAGTGGTTCCACGTCTGAACGCCGGCAGTCCCGCCACTATTGTCGCCGATGGGCAGCGGGTCAGTGGCAAGGTGTTGCGTGCAGCGCACCGCACCTCCGAAGCCACCCGAAGTGCCGTGGTGCGGATCGAAGTGCCGAACGCTGGTGACCATCTTCACGGAGGTGATTTTGTCGACGTCTATCTCGATGCTGACTCGGGGGACGGACTGAAAGCACAGCTCGCGGTGCCGACCAATGCACTCGTTCAACTGGAAGGCGACACGGTGGTGTTTCGACGCAACCAGGACGGTGCACTCGAACCTGTCCCGGTCCGCCCGGGCGCGGTCATCGGCGATCAGACGGTGGTTACCGAGGGCCTGATGGCCGGCGATACGGTGGTGGTCGATGGCGCGTTCGTGGTCAAAGCGCAGCTACTGAAGTCGCAGCTGGGAGAAGGTCATGCGCATTGATTCGCTTCGCCTCATGGGAGGTGCGCCATGCTGAATCGCCTGGTTGAGCTCTCGCTGCGCTACAAGTTTCTGGTGCTGATCGCCTTCGCAGTCGTGGCCTTTCTGGGCTACAACGCCGTGCGCAACGTGCCGATCGATGCGTTTCCCGACGTGACACCCGCGCAGGTCAACGTCTATACGGAGTCACCTGGCCTAGCTGCCGAGGACGTGGAGCAACTGCTCACGACACCGGTGGAGTCTGCTCTGGCCGGCCTACCCAAGGTGCAGGAAATCCGTTCGGTCAGCCTGTTTGGTCTGTCCTATGTCGCGGTCTATTTCGAAGACGAGATGGACATCTACTTTGCCCGCCAACTGGTCAACGAACGCCTGCAGGAAATCGGTGACCGTCTACCCGAGGGTTACGGCAAGCCAAGCATGGGACCGAACACGTCCGGTCTGGGACAGGTGTACTGGTACACGGTGGAGCGCGCGCCGGGCGTCTCGAAAGATCAGGTAACCGACATGGACCTGCGTACTTGGCAGGAATGGACGGTACGACTGATTCTACGGACCGCACCCGGCGTCGATGACGTGACCTCGTGGGGTGGAGGCGAACGCGAGTTCCAAGTCCAAATTGATCCGCAGCGTCTCTATGCTCGCGGTCTCGGTTTCGGCGATGTCATCAACGCCATTCCGGCCAACAACGGGCAAGTGGGCGGCAACGTCATGGATGTGGGTCGCGAACAGTTTCTGGTTCGCGGACTGGGTCTATTGCGATCCGTCGACGATATTGGCGGGATTGTGCTCAAGGCCGAGGATGGCGTGCCCGTATACCTACGTGACGTGGCGATGGTGGTCGAGGCACCGGCGCCGCGGTTTGGTGCGGTCACCCGTGACGGTGAGGAAGTCGTACTAGGTATGGCGCTGGCCCGTCTGGGTGAAAACGCCAAGGACGTGGTCGAGGCGGTCAAGAGCAAGCTCGACATCGTTCGCTCTGCCCTGCCAGCGACCATGGTGCTCAAGCCCATCTACGAACGAACCGATCTGGTCAACAAGGCGGTCGGCACCGCCACGCGTGCGCTGATCGAAGGATCATTGTTGGTTGCGTTGATTCTGTTCCTTTTCCTCGGCGAGCTGCGTTCCGCGTTGGTCGTCATCGTGACCCTGCCGTTGGCCATGCTGATTGCCTTTATGGGGATGGAGCAGTTCGGACTTTCCGCCAACCTGATGTCACTGGCAGGCCTCGCCATTGGTATCGGCATGATGGTCGACGGCGCGGTAGTGATGGTAGAGAACGCGTTCCGGATCATGGCCGAGCGACTGGAGCACGGCGAGAAGGTTGATCGCACGTCGGCCGTGTTGGCGGCGGCGAAAGAAGTGGCCGGCCCCATCACCTTCGCGATCATCATCATCATTGTGGTGTTCCTGCCGTTGTTCGCGCTGGAGGGTCTGGAAGGCAAGATGTTCAAGCCAATGGCCTTCAACATCGCGTTCGCGATGGGCGGCTCGCTGATTCTAAGTTTGACCCTGATTCCGGTGCTTGCCTCGCTGATCCTGAAGCCGGAGCCCGAGCGCGACACCTGGCTGGTTGCACGTATAAAGCGCGGCTATCGACCCTTGCTGGGCAGGGCGCTGGCGCGCAAGACCGTGGTTGTGGTCTGTGCCGTGGCGGCCTTGGGCGGCTCGCTGCTGCTGTTTCCCTTCCTTGGCAAGGAGTTCATGCCGCAGCTGCAGGAAGGTTCGATCATGTGGCGGGTGACCGGCATTCCGTCGACCTCGCTCAATGAGTCCATCCGCACCAGCAACATTATCGCGAAGTCGTTCAAGCAGTTTCCGGAAGTTGAAACCACCGTGGCGATGATCGGACGAGCCGAAAAAGGCGAGACGGCGGACGTCAACTACATGGAAATCTACACGGCGCTCAAGCCACAGGAAGAATGGACCAGCGGCCGCAATATCAAGCAGCTTGAGGAGGCCATGCAGGAATCTCTTGAGAAAGAGGTTCCCAACGTGGTGCCGGGATTCACCCAGCCGATCCAGATGCGCGTGGAGGAACTGATCTCCGGTGTGCGCGCCACACTGGCGCTCAAGTTGTATGGCGAAGATCTGGCCGAACTGGATCGTATCAGCGGCCAGCTCAAGACCGCATTAAGCACGGTGCCGGGTGTGGCGGATCTGTCCCTGGAAGCCAATGTCGGCAAACCGCAGATTCGAATCGCAGTCGACCGTGAAGAGCTGGCGCGGCATGGCATGAATGCCGAAGACGTGCTGACCATCGTGCGCAACGGCCTGGGGGGTGAACCGGTGAGCGTGCTATTGGACGGCGTGAAGCGGTTCGATATTGCAGTGCGGCTGTCCGACAATGTTCGCGACTCGGTTGAGGCCCTGAGGCGGATACCGTTGCGCACATCCACCGGTGCGCTGGTTCCGCTCGCTGAGGTCGCCGAAATCAGCATCGCCGAAGGCTATTCGTTTGTTCGCCGGGAGCAGCTTCAGCGCTATGCGGTTATCCAGATGGACGTACGTGGCCGTGATGTGGACAGCTTTGTGAAGGATGCCGAGGTGGTGCTTGGCAAGCAGGTCGACCTGCCACCGGGCTACTGGATTGAATGGGGCGGTGCCTTCGAGAACCAGCAGCGTGCGCTGGCCAAACTGGCGTTGATCGTGCCAATCACGATCTTCTTCATCTTCGTGCTGCTGTACACGGCGTTCAACTCGATCAAGTACGCCGCGTTGATCCTCGCAAACGTCCCCTTCGCCACCATAGGTGGTCTGGTTGGGCTGTTCATCACTGGCCAGTATCTGTCCGTGCCGTCAGCCATTGGATTCATCGCGGTATTCGGCGTCGCCATGCTCAACGGCATCGTGCTGGTGAGCTTCCTCAACGAGCTGCGAGATCAAGGTTTATCCCCACGCGAGGCGGTGCTACAGGGCACGGCCATGCGACTGCGTCCGGTGTTGATGACCGCCAGCGTGGCGATTCTCGGACTGGTGCCGATGCTGTTGTCCAGCGGTGTCGGTGCCGAAACGCAGCGACCGCTGGCGACAGTGGTGGTCGGCGGCCTGATCAGCTCGACCCTGCTGACCCTGATCCTGCTACCCGTTTTGTATGAATGGCTGGAAGCACGGTCCGATAGAAAAGCCCAGGAGACCGCATCATGAAACAGATCAAAGCGTTCGTGCATCGCTCCCGCGTCAGCGATATCGCCCATGCCCTGGGCGCTGCGGGGTTCAATCGGCTCAGCCTGTTCGACGTCGAAGGCCTGTTGCGGGCCTTGAACGCCCGCGAGCAGCAATACTCGGTGGAGTTTGGTGGCCAGGTCGTCAGTGAGATGCAAATGGAGCTGTTCTGCGAGGACAACGAGGTGGCCGATGCCGTGACAATCTTCCAGCGGCTCGGTCGAACAGGTCGAACTGTATCGGGATGGCTATACGTCAGCAGTGTCGAAGAATCGTTCGTTATCGGAGATGGCCACGAGGAGGCATGACATGAGTGCTGGACACGATCACGGTACTGGCGAGATCAAGTACGAAAAGCCTTTGTGGTGGGCTTTTGGTCTCACCGCAACGTTTCTTGTTGCGGAGGTAGTGGGCGGCTTGCTAACCAACAGTCTGGCACTGCTGTCGGACGCCGCACACATGGGCACCGACGTGATCGCGCTTGCCATTTCACTGGTGGCCGTGCGGCTGAGTCGCCGGCCACCCGATGCCAAACGCACCTATGGTTATGCACGCATGGAGGCGCTCGGTGCCATGGCCAACGGCAGCATGCTGTTTTTGGTGGCGGGCTACATCCTTTGGGAGGCGGTGGGTCGATTCCAAGACCCACCGCCGGTTACATCCACCGGCATGCTGGTGATTGCCGTGCTGGGGCTGGTCGTCAACCTGATATCGATGCGACTGCTAGTAGCAGGCAGTGGCACCAGCCTGAATGTCAAAGGTGCCTACCTGGAAGTCTGGAGCGACATGCTCGGTTCGGTTGGCGTGATCGCCGGCGCGCTGATCATCGCGGCTACTGGCTGGACCCTGATCGATCCGATTATCGCGGTATTGATCGGGTTGTGGGTATTACCGCGTACCTGGACCCTGTTGCGTGAAGCGGGTCAGGTGTTGATGCAGGGAGTGCCGACGGGGCTGGATGTTGATGCCGTCCGGCAACGATTGCTTGCGCATCCGGACGTGGAGAGTGTGCATGATCTGCATGTCTGGGCACTGAGGTCCAAGGAGTCCGTGCTCACGACCCACATCGTTCTTGCTGCTAGCAACGGATGTGCGGACGACACGCGGCAGGCGCTGGCCGCCGAACTGCAGGAAGATTTCGGCATCGTGCACGCCACTTTACAGATAGAGACGACAAGCTGCGAGGACGGCCCATCAAAGAGTTGAATGTCGCCACTACAGACAGCTCCTTGACCAATTAGTGGTGAGCATTCGAATGACCGTATTGGGTCGAGAGTGCCCGCCGACCCGATCAGTCGTTCTAGACTTGCACCTTCAATGAGTCAGAATGTTGTTAAGGCAGCTAGTGCTGGGTCGAGCGGCATCAGAATTCTTCTTGCTCAAACTTCGAGGGGCCAGAATGTGAGTACGGGACATCGAATTGTCGCACTAGTTGCCATGGCAATCCTGCCGATTATTTGCGTCGCCTCAGGCAAATCCCTCTCGGAATTTGACAAGGTATTCGATCGCTTGGACGAAGACTGTCCCGCCGCGCGCGTTGCCTTCGAACCACTCATCAATGCCGCACATAGGATGAAGCGTCCGTCTCAAAAGGCTTTTGATGACGCAGTTTTCCGATCAGTAACAAGCCTCAAGACGTGCGCGAGTGGTGGAGAAGCTTGTTGCCAAAGACACTTGGCGGCCGGACTTGAAACAGGTGGGCTTGGGCTAACACAGGACAAGCCGCTTGCCCTTCAGCTCTACGTGACCGCTTCCAAGGCTGGTGATCTGGAATCGAATTTTAAAGCGGCATCCTTGGCAAAGGAGATTGGAGTAGACCTTTCATTTTACGATTACTCGGGCGTGCGCCTAATCGCAAAGCGAAAGCCTATGAGAGCGGCTATCGAGTCAGGGGCAAATGGGATTCATGTCGTCGAATCCGAGGTTGCCTTCGACGAACTTGGGCAAGTCTGCCCTCAGGCCTACAGCGCCATCAAACCATACGTGGATCTCTCAAAGAGCAGAAAGCCACCACCAGCCAAGGAGTTGGACGACGTTTTCTGGAAGGGGGCACGTGAAGTAAAGATGTGTGCGAGCCAAGGAGAGTCCTGCTGCCAGGCGTTCTTAGCTGTACTTGTCGAATCGGGATTCGGATTCACTCAAGACAAGAAACTTTCTCTTCAACTCTATTTGGCAGCAGCGACCGGCGGCGACATGGATGCGAAGATAAGGGCGGAAACCTTGTCCAGTGAACTTGGCATTGCACTGAACTGGGAGGACTACGGGGTAGAGGACCGGAGCACACGCACACAAATTGAGGCTGTTGACCAAGATGTGATCGCATCAGATACCAAGATTGAGTCGGCCAATGGCCCACCCAATGCTTCGCCTGTCTCAGCGTTTGTTGACCTGACTGAGTTCCTGACGCCTCGTTCGCTAGAAATCGCCCGGCAAGTACTTTACGGCTCGGAGATGGACGCGCTGCAGGAAGCCCGAGTATGCGCGTTGGACGGCGATCCATTTTGTACCTACCTGTGTGGACTCCTAAATGAGTACGGAGCACCCGGCATTGCGATTTCTCAAGCTACCGCCATCAGTCGCTATGAACAGGCGGCTCTCAACGGTGTTGAGCCCGCAGCGCGTGCTGTTTCGCGGCTAAATGGTAGCTCTGTTGCTGCCGTTGAGTTGTCTGCGCCTGTGCTGCCTCGGAGTGATTCGGTGGCGAGCACTACCGGGTCACCGACGGCACATGCCAGCAATGTCCCAATGCCCCGGGAGGTCTCATCCCCCAACACCGCAGTTGTGGCGGCGCCGATACGTGATCAGCATCCAGCCAATGGCGTCATCCCCCGTTCTAGCTCGATTGAACCCCAGTCATATTCAATCAGGAAGATCTATCGCAGCGGCGTGGAAGTGTTGATAGTTGAAGGGCCTATCTCGATTGAAATGAACCCAGCCGGAAAGGACGGCAAAAGCTACTTGTACGACTTCAGAGTATTCAATTTCACTGGACGCTCTCTGGACGTGTCGCCAGCAATGTTCGTCGCTTCACAAGGTGGAGAACGAGTATTAGTGCACTCATATGCCGAGATGGAGAAGAAGCTAAAGAGCAAGCACCGTTGGCAGAAGGTAGGCGCTGCGCTAGCTGTTGGTCTCGATGCCTACAGCACCGGCCAGCGTGCCGGGAGGGGATATGCAAGCGGCTCATTCAGCGGCCGTAGCTACAACCACTCCCAAGGATCTACCCGTTTTAGTGGCACCTTCCAAGTGACATACGACGATCCGCTCGCCAGGGAGCTCGCATTTCAGGCTCAACGCCAACGAACCCAAAATCTCGTCGGATCTCTCAATTCAAAGCAGGGCTTTGAGCTGTCCGAACTAGCTGACACGTATCTGCGGCGGCAAACGGTTCAGCCGCAAGAAGGCTACGCTGGATCGATTTCTGTTGCCCGGGCTGCTGATCGCTCCAAGCGGAGCCAGCCGGTCACCATCAAGTTTTCACTCAATGGACAATCGTTCCAATTCGACCTCCCGGTACCTCAATAGGTGAAAGGCAAGAAGGCGATTGCGGGGAACGTCATTCTGGTTCGCCCCCAATCCATAGACTCCGAAGGACCGCTTAGGGTCGAGGCCGGTCATCGTCTGGTGCGCCCCGTCCTCGTAGACACCAAAGGACCGTTTTAGGTTGGACACTGTCTCGACGTCCAAGCAACCATTTTTGCGGTTCGGCGGAAGAAAAAAGGCCCCTAAAAGGGGCCTCAAATATTGGATGTCGCAGGGCTTCCAGCTCAGATTGCCTGTAATTTTGCGGTACACGAGCGTAGATGGCGCGAGCGCCCGTAAGCCCCTCGCCTTGCAAACAACTTAGCCAGAGCCGATAGCGTCTTTCATAGCCTGGGCAGCGACTTATGCATTACCGAATAGCGCCTTATGGCTACCCGCACAACTTCATACGCTACCGGCTAAGTTCTACAGATCACCCGCATTTTGAATAGCCGCAGCTTAGGCAGGTCGCACAGCCATCCATGATCACCACGGCGCTGGTGTTGCACTTGTTGCATAGGGTGGCGCCGGGCGGGAAGCCGGCTGAGGATTCTTCGCCCTCACCCTGGCTCGCTTCCGTTGCGGAAGCAGCCTTAGAAGCGGCCTGCTTGGTCGCATCAACCCCTCCCCGGCTCTCCCCTTCGCTGCGCGAAAGGGAGGGGGAAGCGCTTACGTCAGGCTTTTTTTTTGAGCGGGCTTCGTAGGCGGCGCGCTTTTCGGCGATCAGGGCTTTCTGTTCGAGGCTCAGTTCCTCGTCGACGATCATGCCGATCATCTTGAGGTGCTGTTCGATGACGGCGCCGATCTCGGCGACGATGGACGGCATGTAGACGCCGCCGGCCTTGAAGTAGCCACCGCGCGGGTCGAACACGGCCTTCATTTCCTCGACGAGGAAGGTGACGTCGCCGCCCTTGCGGAACACGGCGGACATGATGCGGGTGAGCGCGACGATCCACTGGAAGTGGTCCATGCTCTTCGAGTTGATGAAGATCTCGAAGGGACGGCGGCTTTCGTACTCGGTGCCCTGGTTGAGCACGATGTCGTTGATGGTGACGTACAGGGCGTGCTCGAACAGCGGGCTCTTGATCTTGTAGCTGGCGCCAACCAGCACTTCGGGTCGCTCGACCTTCTCGTGCATCTGGATGACGTCGGCAACGGTGCTGACCGCTTCGGCCGGCGCGGCGGGCGCTGGCGCTGCGGCGGCTTCGGCTGCCTTCTTGTCTTCCGGCTTGGCGACGGCGTAGCCGGTGATTTTCTTGCTGATCTTGATGGCCATGATGTTCTGCTTTCCTGCGGCCCCGCTGCGTTGGCGGGGCATGTTGTTGGTGTTCGGCGCGATTGCTCAAAGGCGACCCCTCCCTGGCCCTCCCCTTTAAAAAAGGGAGGGTAAGAGCGGTCAGAACTTGTGGTGAGCCTTCATCAGAATTTTCCGTAGTAGCCTTCTTTCAAGGCATCGAACAGGTTGGCGGCGGTGTGGGTCTCGCCGTCGTATTCGATTTCCTCGTTGCCCTTCACTTCGACCACGGAACCGTCTTCCAGGGTGAAGGTGTAGAGCGTGTTCTCGAGGTCGGTTTCCTTCACCAGCACGCCCTGGAACGCGGCGGGATTGAAGCGGAAGGTGGTGCAGCCCTTCAGCCCCATCTTGTGGGCGTAGGTGTAGATGTCCTTGAAGTCCTCATAGTCGTAATTGGTCGGGACGTTCGCGGTCTTGGAGATGGAGCTGTCCACCCAGCGCTGCGCTGCGGCCTGGATGTCGACGTGCTGCTTGGGCGTGACGTCATCCGCGGCGATGAAGTAATCCGGCAGCTTGCAGGCCTCGTCGTCGGTGAACGGCATGGCCTTCGGGTTGACCAGCTCGCGGTAGGCCAGCAGTTCGAAACTGTAGACCTCGACCTTTTCCTTGGACTTCTTGCCTTCACGGATCACGTTGCGGCTGTAGTGATGCGCGAAGCTGGGCTCGATGCCGTTGCTGGCGTTGTTGGCCAGCGACAGCGAAATCGTGCCGGTGGGCGCGATGGAACTGTGGTGGGTGAAGCGCGCGCCGCTGTCGGCCAGCTTGTCGACCAGCTCCGGCGCCACGCTGGCGACCTTCTGCATGTAGCGGCTGTAGCGGGCGTGCAGCACGCGACCCTTGATGGTCTGGCCGACCTTCCAGCCGTCCTTCACCATTTCCGGGCGCTTGCGCAGCATCTCGGCGGTGACCTCGAAGTCCTCGTCCATGATCGGCGCGGCGCCCTTCTCTTCGGCGAGGCTCAAGGCGACTTCCCAGCCGGCCAGCGCCATCTCGCGCGCGACCTTCTCGGTGAACTCGCAGCTCTTCTCCGAGCCATACGGCATGCGCAGCATGGTGACGGTGGAGCCGAGGCCGAGGAAGCCCATGCCGTGGCGACGCTTGCGGGCGATCTCGTTGCGCTGCTGCTCCAGCGGCAGGCCGTTGATCTCGACCACGTTGTCGAGCATGCGGGTGAACACCTTCACCACCTCGCGGTACTCGTCCCAGTCGAAGCGGGCCTTGTCGGTGAACGGGTCGCGCACGAACTTGGTCAGGTTGACCGAGCCCAGCAGGCAGGCGCCGTACGGCGGCAGCGGCTGCTCGCCGCAGGGGTTGGTGGCGCGGATGTTTTCGCACCACCAGTTGTTGTTCATCTCGTTGACGCGGTCGATGAGGATGAAGCCCGGCTCGGCGTAGTCGTACGTCGAGACCATGATCATGTCCCACAGGTGGCGCGCGCGGATGTGGCCGTAGATCTTGCAGGCGACCAGGCCGTCGTCACGGGTGACGTAGTTCTTGCTGGTCGGCCAGTCGCGCCAGACCACCTGGTCGGCGTCGTTGAGGTCGATGTCGCCCTTTTCCTTGACGTTGATCGGGAACACCATCGGCCAGTCGGCGTCGTGCTGCACGGCGTCCATGAAGCCGTCGGTGATCAGCAGGCTCAGGTTGAACTGGCGCAGGCGACCGTCCTCGCGCTTGGCGCGGATGAAGTCCTTCACGTCCGGGTGCGACACATCAAAGGTGCCCATCTGCGCGCCACGGCGGCCGCCGGCGCTGCTGACGGTGAAACACATCTTGTCGTAGATATCCATGAAGGACATCGGGCCGGAGGTGTAGGCGCCGGCGCCGGCGACAAACGCACCGCGCGGACGCAGGGTGCTGAACTCGTAGCCGATGCCGCAGCCGGCCTTCAGCGTCAGACCGGCCTCGTGGACCTTGTCGAGGATGCCGTCCATCGAATCCTCGATGGTGCCGGACACGGTGCAGTTGATGGTGCTGGTGGCCGGCTTGTGCTTCAACGCACCCGCGTTGGAGGTGATGCGGCCGGCCGGGATGGCGCCTCGACGCAACGCCCACAGGAAGCGCTCGTACCAGTACTTGCGCGTCTCGGCGGTCTGCTCGGTGTCGGCCAGGGCCTTGGCCACGCGCTGGTAGGTCTGGTCGATGTCGCCATCAACCGGCTCGCCCTGCTTGGTCTTCAGGCGGTATTTCTTGTCCCAGATGTCCTGGGACGCCGGCTGCAGTTCGATGTCCTTCACCGCGTCGGTCTTCACCGCTTCAAGCCGCACCGTACTCATTGTGACGCCATCCTCCATAAATCATGTCCGCGCGAGCGTCCTGATCGCGCGGCAATGCCTCGTTATTGTTGTGTATGTGCCGGTGGTGGGATGCATGCATCGACGGCCGCCCCGCGGATGCCGGCTGACGCGCCGCGATTCGCATCGCAGTGGCGTCCGGCATGGGGATTGGCGAAGTCGACCAAGGTCCGTTTTCCCGCGGCTGTACCACTGTTGCCGTGGAGTCGAAATGCGGACCCAAAACCCGCCATTTTTTCCCGACCCACGCTGCCTTTATCCGCCCCGTTGCTGGCGATGCGGCCTTTTGTGCACCGCATCCCAATCCGTTGGGGCTCCCTCCGGGGTCGACCACAAGATGTTGTGTCGACCGGCGGATGCACACACTACGCGCCGACTGCGGCGCTGTCAACCGTCGAAAAATCAGTGGTTTACGGAAAACTCCTGATATTTCAGTAAGATGGCGTCAACCGATGGCCGTAACAGTTTCTTACGGCTGGAGGACGGCAAAACGGTCACCCGAAGGCCTTCAGAAGGAGGCTTTCTCGGCGACTGTCACCGCTTTGCAATGTGCCCGGCCGCACGGTTTTCGCCGCCCCTGACGCCATCCCTCCTGTCCGCCGGACAGCGGCACGCAGGAACCCGGACGATTCAGCCCGGTCAGAACAGGTTCTGACTACCAACCGATGTCGCCATGCCTACTTCGTCGACCGCGATTCGTCCCGTTCTGCTGACCCTGTTTCTGGCCGCTGCGTCACTGTTGCCGACGACCGCGAGCGCTCAATTGCCGGCGGCCGTGGACGGCCAGCCGCTGCCTTCGCTGGCACCGATGATCAAGCGGGTGACGCCGGCGGTGGTGAACATCCAGAGCCGCTCGACCGTGCGCGTGCGCGATCCGCTGATGGACGATCCGTTCTTCCGCCGCTTCTTCGGCCTGCCCGGCACGCCGCGCGAGCGCGTGCGCCAGTCGCTGGGTTCCGGCGTGGTGGTGGATGCCGAGCGCGGCCTGGTGCTGACCAACAACCACGTGATCGAGGGTGCGGATGACATCAGCGTGACGCTGGCCGACGGCCGCGTGCTGGAAGCCGAGTACGTCGGCTCGGACGAAGACACCGATGTGGCGCTGATCCGCATCCCGGCGGAGAACCTGAGCGCGATCCGGCTGGCGGACAGCAGCGGCATCGAGGTGGGTGACTTCGTGGTCGCAGTGGGCAATCCGTTCGGCCTGGGACAAACGGTGACCTCGGGCATCGTCTCGGCGCTGGGCCGCTCCGGGCTTTCCGGCCTCGGCTACCAGAACTTCATCCAGACCGACGCCAGCATCAATCCGGGCAACTCCGGCGGCGCGCTGGTCAACCTCAACGGCGAACTGATCGGCATCAACACGGCGATCTTCAATCCGTCGGGCAGCCGCAGCGGCAACATCGGCATCGGCTTCGCCATTCCGGCCAACCTCGCCGACCGGGTGATGCAGCAATTGCTGAGCTTCGGCGAGGTGCGCCGCGGCAGCCTCGGCGTGGAATCGCAGGACCTCGACGCCGCGCTCGCCGAGACGCTGGGCATCAGCGGTCGTCGCGGTGCGCTGGTGACGCGCGTCTTCGACGGCACGCCAGCCGCCAAGGCCGGTCTGCGCGCCGGCGACGTGATCACCGCGATCGATGCGCAGCCGGTGCCGGACCGCGATGCCCTGCACAACGCCGAGGGCCTGCTGCCGGTGGATCGCGATGCACAGCTCGCCGTCACCCGCGATGGCCGCCTACTGACATTGCCGGTGCGCCTGACCACCGACTCCGGCCGCTTTGCCGGCAAGTCGCTGGACACCCGCCTGGCCGGCGCCAGTTTCAGCGAGCTGCCGGAGAAGTGGCGGCAGCAGGGCGCGACCGGCGTGCGCATCGCCGACGTCGAGGCCGGCAGCCGTGCCGCCGCGCTGGGCCTGAAGCCGGATGACCTGCTGGTCGCGATCAATCGACGGCCGGTCGAAGGACTGGCCAACCTGCGCCGCCTTGGCGGCCGCCTGCCGGAACAGGCGCTGCTCAGCATCCAGCGCGGGCGTCGCGTGCTGCCGCTGCTGCTGCAATAACACCGTCTTCACGGAAGGACCCACCGGCGCGTGGTAAATTGCCGCCCGCATGATCCGCGCCGTCACCCTCGACCTTGATGACACGCTGTGGGCGATCGCTCCGGCGATCGCGCGCGCCGAGCGGCGCATGGACGACTGGCTGCACCTGCATTTCCCGGCGGTGGCCGCGCACTGGAACATCCCGCGCCTGCGCGAACTGCGCGACCGCGTTGCCGGCGAGCATCCGGAGCTGGCGCATGATTTCAGCGCGCAACGGCGGCTGAGCCTGCGCCATGCCTTTGGCGAAAGCCTCGGCCATGACCACCACGCCATCGATGACGGCGTCGAGGCGGCCTTCGTCGAGTTCCAGCACGGTCGCCACGAGATCGAGCCCTATCCCGAGGTGCTGGACGCGCTGGCGCGGATCGCGGCGCGCGTGCCGCTGGCGGCGCTGACCAATGGCAACGCCGATCTTGAGCGACTGCGCATGGCCGAGCACTTCCAGTTCTCGCTGAACGCCCGCGAGTTCGGCCGCGCCAAGCCCGACCCGGCGATCTTCCATGCTGCCTGCGAGCGGCTGGGGCTGGCGCCGTCCGACGTGCTGCATGCCGGCGATGACCTCGACGCCGACGTGCGCGGCGCGCATGCCGCCGGCCTCACCAGCGCCTGGATCGACCGCCACGGAACGGTCGATCCACCGGCCGAAGCGCACCTGCATTTCGGCTGCCTCGGCGCGCTGGCCGACTGGATCGAAACGCAGGTACCGGAACCATCCGACAACGGCCGACGTGGTGCGGGGGCACCGGCGACGCCAGTGAAACAACCGACAAGGAGTCCGTTGACGTGACGCAAGCCAACCCTGCCGACAACGCCGTCGCCTCGCTGATCGACGCCGACAGCAATCACAACGCCACACCGATCATCACACTGACCAGCAGCCAGCTTGACGGCTGGCTGGCGACGCAGCCGGAAACCACGCGCGCCTGGGTGGCGTCGCAGCAGTTCCATGCCGCGCACCACAGCCAGCTCGGCGTTCCCGGCACGGACGGTGCAACGGCACTGGTGCTCTGCGGCGTGTTGGAGCCGCTGCAGGCGGAAAGCGTCGCGCACCTGCCAATGAGCCTGCCAGCCGGCGACTACCGCCTTGCCGGCGACAGCCCGACAGCCATCGATCCCGCCACCGCCGCATTGGGCTGGGGCCTGGGTGCCTACCAGTTCGACCGCTACCGCAAGATCCCGCGCGCGCCAGCGCGCCTGTGCGTCGACGGCGACGGCATGAACCGCGTTCGCCACCTGCTTGCCGCCTGCGGCCGCGTCCGTGACCTGGTCAACACGCCGACCGAGGACATGGGGCCGGTGCAGTTGGAGGCCGTGGTCCGCGATATCGCCAAGGCCAACGGCGCGCGCTTCAACAGCATCGTCGGCGATGAGCTGCTGGCACAGAACTTCCCGACCATCCATGCCGTCGGCCGCGCCAGCCATCGCGCGCCGCGACTGATCGAGCTGAACTGGGGCGACGACAGCCACCCGCGACTGACGCTGGTCGGCAAGGGCGTCTGTTTCGACACCGGCGGCCTGAACATCAAGGGCGGCTCGGGCATGCGCAAGATGAAGAAGGACATGGGCGGCAGCGCCCACGCCATCGCGCTGGCCGAGCTGATCATGGCGGAGAATCTGCCGATCCGTCTGCGCCTGCTGGTGCCGGCGGTGGAGAACTCGATTGCCGGCAATGCCTTCCGTCCCGGCGACGTGATCACCACCCGCGCCGGCATCAGCGTCGAAATCGACAACACCGACGCCGAAGGCCGACTGGTGCTCTGCGACGCGCTGACCTACGCCGCCGAGCAACCCACCGACCTGATCCTCGATTTCGCCACGCTGACCGGCGCCGCGCGCGTCGCGCTGGGCCCTGAGCTGCCAGCGCTGTACAGCAATCGCGACACGCTGCTGCAGCAGTTCGCGGAAGCCGCGCGCGACACCGCCGATCCGCTATGGCCGATGCCGCTGTGGACGCCGTACCTGCGCTACCTCGACAGCGGCATCGCCGACCTCGCCAACTCCAGCGGCACCTCGATGGGCGGCTCGATCACCGCCGCGCTGTACCTGCAGCGCTTCGTGCCCGACGACCGTGACTGGTGCCACTTCGACGTCTACGCCTGGAATGACGGCGAACGCCCCGGCCACCCCGCAGGCGGCGAAGCACAGGCGCTGCGCGCGAGCTTTGCCTGGGTCGAGTCGAACCTGCAGCGACGGTAGCTTTCCGTAGGTCGGCTCAAGCGCCAAAGGCGTGGAGCCGACAGCCATCGCACCCGAATCATGAGCGCTCGACGCTCGCGCATACTGCGCGCGAGCTATGCTTGGATCGAAGCGAATCTGCTGCGAGGTTGACGTACTCGGACGGACGACACGAGTCAGTCCGTTCGCATCCAGATCAAGCGAAATTGACCCACAGCACCACTGCGCCAAAGACCACTGCGGCGACGCCTAGAACACGGCGCAGTCGACCGTCGCGCAAAGCTCCAGCCAACGGCGACCATCGGGCCGCTTTCGAAAGTCGTTCCTGCTCCCGCTCACCGACCGGCATGAGCAGCATCGCCGCTCCTGTGATGACAAACAATGTCCCGAGGACGGAGGAAATCAACGCCTGAAGCTCGAAATTCATGCGGTTCACACCTGCGCGGTCATGCTTCCGCAGCCTACAGCCACCCCTTCTGCCGAGCCAGCCGAAAAGCCTCAATGCGGTTGCCGACGCCGAGTTTGCCGATGGCTTCGGACAGGTAGTTGCGCACGGTGCCCTGCGAGAGGTTGAGTTCGGCAGCGATCTCTCCCGCGGAGCGACCTTCGCCAGCGAGGCGTAGCACCTGGCGCTCGCGATCACTCAGCGGATCGGCTTCGGACCAGGCTTCCAGCGCCAGCGCGGGATCGATGGCGCGGCCACCGCGGTGTACACGACGCAGTGCATCGGCGAGGTTTTCGGCCGGTGCATCCTTCAGCAGGTAGCCGAGCACGCCGGCATCCAACGCGCGACGCAGGAAGCCGGGTCGCGCGAAGGTCGTGACAATGACGACTTTGGTCGCCAGCTCGTGCCGCTGGATGCGCTGCGCGAGTTCGAGGCCGGTCAGGTTGGGCATCTCGATGTCGGTGACCAGCACATCGGGCTTGAGCTTCTGCACGGCATGCCAGGCCTCGACACCATCGGCGGCCACGCCCAGCACCTCGATGTCGGTCTCCAACGCGAGCAAGGCAGACAGCGCGCCGCGAACCATGGCCTGGTCTTCGGCCAGCACGATGCGGATCATGCCGCCGACTCCGGCTGCGGATCGTGCGGCCGCTGGCCTGCGACATCGTCCGAAGGCATTGCTTCGTCGTTATTCCGATGCAACGCCGGCGCACGCGATGGCACGCGCACGGTGAGCCGCGTGCCGCCGCCTTTCGGCGAATCGATGTCCAACCTTCCGCCCAGGTCAGCGATGCGCTCGCGCATGCCGGCGAGGCCGTTGCCGTCCTTGCTGATGCCGCCACGACCGTCGTCCTCGATGCGCAGGCAAAGGCCGCCAGCATCGCGCTCGAAGGCGATCCGCACGCGGTCGGCGCGGGCGTGGCGGGCCACGTTGGTCACCGCTTCGCGCAGCACCAGCGCCAGCCCGCGCTCGCTGTCGCGGTCAAGATCCGGCGGCGCGGATTCGTAGTCGAGATTGACTGCCGACGACTCCAGCATCAGCTTCGCCGCGGCCAGTTCGGCGGCAAGGTCGGTGGCGCGGATGCCGGTGACCGCGCTGCGCACCTCGGCCAGCGCGTGGCGGGCGACGCGCTCGGCCTCCTCCAGCTCGCGACGCGATGCTTCGGCGTCGCGATCAAACAGCTTGCGCGACAGTTCCAGCTTCAGCGTGATCAATGACAGTGTATGACCGAGTAGGTCATGCAGGTCGCGACCAATGCGCTCGCGCTCGGCATTCGCCGCCAGCCGGCGCACCTCGGTATGCGACAGCAGCAGCTCGGCGTCTTTCTGGTGATCGCGGCGTTCGACGTGGACGATCACACCGATGACCATGGTCACTGCCGGCAACCAGACCAGCGATTGCCACGGGTAGCCGATCCACAGCGCCAGACCCACGAAAGCGGCATTGATCAGCATCAGCAGCAACAGGTAGACCGGCAGACGGATGCCCTCGCGCAGGCGCAGCATCACGCAGCCGAATACGAAGTAGTTGATGCCCGACGGATACCAGCGCAGCAACAGTGCGGCGAGGACGATCATGCCGATGGCGTATCGCCAGGCCTGACCACGCTGCGTGACGACGCACAGCGCATACAGCAGCAGGAACACTGGATAGCTGAACAACGTCAGCAACAGCCAGCGCAGCGTGTAGCCGCTGGAGAACACCGGCGTGATGAACACCCACACCGACCACAGCAGGTGCACCGCCTCGCTCCACGGCGACTTGCCGCGACGGATGGCGAGGCCGGCGATGGAGTCGGGTGCCGGCCGCAGCAGCCCCGCAAGGCGCGGGTGCCGCGACAGCCAGACAGGGGGTTCGAGAGCCTTCATCGTCTGATCATGCCATCGCTGCCCCATGTCTTCAGCCGGCGCGTCGCAGCCGGCGAGCGGCCAGCATCAGCAGCAGCCCCGTGACGCCGACCAGCACCAGCAAGGCCGGCCACAGTGCGCCCTGCTCGAAACCGACGCTGTCGAGGGAAATCCGGTTCAGGTGATAGCTCGGCCAGGCCGGCGCCAGCTTTCGCAGCAGTTCCGGAAGCATGCCGAGCGGAACCCACAGCCCGGAAAGGAAGGCCATTGGCAGGTAGATCAGGTTCAGCAAGCCGGGCGCGCCCTGCCCTTTCACCAGCGTGCCGACAAACATGCCCAACGCGCAGAAAGGCAGCACGCCGAAAACGCCGGTCACCAGCAGGCGCAGGCACTGCCACGGAGTCAGTGACACCTGGGCGAGACCGATGGCCAGCGCCAGCAGCAGCGCCACCACCGCGCCCGCGACCAGCATCGCCATCAGCGTCTTGCCCAGCAGGTAGGCCAATGGCGGCATCGGCAGCGCGCGTTTCAGGGTCAGCAAGCCACCGTCGCGCTCCAGCGCCAGCGACACGCCGAAACCGAACAGGCCGGGCGACATCACGCCGAAGGTGGCATACGACGCCAACAGGTAGCGTGCGGCGTCCGGACCGCTGCGGGAACCGAGCAGCACGCCGAACATCAGGTAGAACACCGCCGGGAACAGCAGCACCGGCAGCAGAAAGCCGGGCATGCGCAGGTAGCGACGGATCTCGCTGCGCGTCTCGGCGAGATAGGCGCCCAGCAATCGCAGCAGCGGCATGTCGACAGCGACCGTATCCAGGGGCTTTGATATCGCGTTCATCACGCGGCCTCCTTCTGTGCGGTGGCAGTACTGGCATCGTCTTCCGCGGTGAGCTCGGTGAAGGCATCGGCCAAACCGGCCTGCTGCACTTCCAGTGCCGACAGCCCGGCATCGGCATCCAGCAGGCGCCGCACAGTGGCTTCCGCCGCATCGGTGCTGATCCACAAACGGTCGCCGTCCCTGCGCGCTTCGCTGACCTGCGGCCAGGTCGCGACGTGTTCCGGCGTCAATCGGCTGATGCAGCGCACACGCTTGAGGCGAACACGTGCGCGCAGTGCGTCGACGCTGCCCTCGCTGATCATCCGACCCTGCGCCATCACGCAGACGCGGTCGGCCAGCGCTTCGGCTTCCTCCAGGTAGTGCGTGGTCAGCACCACGCTGTTGCCTTCGGCGATCTGCTGGCGCATCGCCGCCCACAACCGACGTCGCGAGTCGATGTCCATGCCCACAGTGGGCTCGTCGAGAAACAGCAGGCGCGGCCGACCGCAGATCGCCAACGCGAACTGCACGCGCCGTTTCTGGCCACCGGAAAGCTTCGCGTAGGGACGCTGCAGCAGGTCGGTGACGCCGGCAAGATCGGTGGTTTCCGCTGGGTCACGCGGTGCCGGGTAGTAGCTGGATGTCAGGCGGATCAGCTCACCCACGCGCAGCGTTTCCGGCAGCTCGGCGTTCTGCAGCATCACGCCGACCTGGCGCCGCGCCGCCAACTGCTGCGGATCGCGACCGAACAACTCGACCTGGCCGCTATCCGCTCGGATCAGGCCCAGCAACACATTGATCGCCGTGCTCTTGCCCGCACCGTTGGGGCCCAGCAGGGCGAGCAGTTCGCCGGCACGCAGTTCCAGGTCGATACCGTCCAGCGCGACGATGCGGCCGTAGCGCTTGTTTGCAGCGCGCAGTCGGGCCAGGACGGTCGGCGCGTGGCAGTTTGATGCTGTGGCATGGGCGTTCATCGCGGTCTCCTGATCGGAATGGCAGCAAACTACGCCTGCGCCGCGACGCCCTGCAGTCGTGAAGGTCACGACAATGACCTGACAGTCGTCAGGTGACTCGGAAGGCACGCCCCGATAGGCTGCACCGCAATCCTCAGGCAACCAACGCGACATCATGGCCCAGCCCAACGACCTGCTGAACGAACTGAAGATCGACCGCCGTCCCGAGCCGTCCGGTTCGCGCGCCGGCCTGTGGATCGTGCTGGGCGCCGTTGCCCTGCTCGCCGTGCTGGCCGCCGGCTGGTGGCTGTTCCTGCGTGACGACCGCATTCCGGTCAACACCGCGCCGGTCGTCGCCATCGGCCAGGGCAGCGGCAACAGTTCGGTGCTGGACGCCACCGGCTACGTGGTCGCGCGGCGCATGGCGACCGTGTCGTCGAAGATCACCGGCCGGGTGATGGAAGTGCTGATCGAGGAAGGTCAGCGCGTCAGCGAAGGCGAGGTGATGGCGCGGCTGGATCCGGTCGATGCACAGGCGCAGCACGATCTCTCACAGGCGCAACTGGCGGCGGCACGCAGCCAGATCGACAGCCTGGGTGCGCAACTGCGCGAAGCAAACGCCAACGTCGCGCGCCTCAAGGCGCTGATCGACCGCAGGCTGGTGCCGCAGTCGCAATACGACCAGGCCGTGGCGCAGCGCGACTCGCTGAAAGCGCAAAAAACCACCGCCGAACGCAATGCCAAGGTTGCCGCCGAAAGCCTTTCGATCGCCGGCAATGGCCTGGACAACACCATCGTGCGTGCGCCCTTCGCCGGCGTGGTGATCGCCAAGGCCGCGCAGCCCGGTGAGATCGTGTCGCCACTGTCCGCCGGCGGCGGCTTCACCCGCACCGGCATCGGCACCATCGTCGACATGGATTCGCTGGAAGTGGAGGTCGACGTCAACGAGGCCTTCATCGGCCGCGTGCAGCCCGGCATGCCGATCCAGGCCACGCTGAACGCCTATCCGGACTGGAAGATTCCCGGTGCGGTGATCGCCATCATTCCGACGGCGGATCGCGGCAAGGCCACGGTGCGGGTGCGTGTCGGTCTCGACGCGAAGGATGGCCGCATCGTTCCGGACATGGGCGTGCGCGTCAGCTTCCTCGAAGAATCCGCGCCGGCTGAAACCAACCAGCCCAAGCCCGGTGTGCTGGTGCCGGCGTCGGCCATCGTGCGTCGAGATGGCCAGCCGGTGGCCTTCACGCTCAGCAACGACACCGCACGCCAACACGCGCTGGAACTGGGCCGCAGTCTCGGCAACGACCGCGAGGTGATGAGCGGTCTCGGTGCCGGCCAGCGCGTGATCACCGATCCGCCAGAAACACTCAGCGATGGCAGCGCCGTGCGCGAAGCCAGCGACTCGAAGTAACCCAACGACCCGCAACGAGGACACAGCCATGTCACTGGTTTCCCTGCGCCACCTGACCAAGACCTACCAGCGCGGACCGGAAAAGGTCGAAGTGCTGCACGGCATCGATCTCGACATCCCGGAAGGCGACTTTGTGGCACTGATGGGGCCGTCGGGTTCCGGCAAGACCACGCTGCTCAACCTGATTGGCGGCCTCGATTCACCCAGCGCCGGTGAGATCGACGTCAAAGGCCAGCGCATCGACCGCATGAGCGGCGGACAACTGGCGCAGTGGCGTGCCGACAACGTCGGCTTCGTGTTCCAGTTCTACAACCTGATGCCGACGCTGTCGGCGCAGAAGAACGTGGAACTGCCGCTGCTGCTGACCAAGCTGGGCAGCGCCGAGCGCCGCCGTCGCGCCGAGATCGCGCTGAAGCTGGTTGGCCTCGCGGATCGCGGCAAGCATCGCCCGGCCGAACTGTCCGGCGGCCAGCAGCAGCGCGTGTCGATTGCCCGCGCCATCGTCTCCGACCCGACGCTGCTGATCTGCGACGAGCCGACGGGTGACCTGGATCGTCAGTCTGCCGAGGAAATCCTCGAACTGCTGCAGACACTGAACCGTGACCACGGCAAGACGCTGATCATGGTCACCCACGATCCCAAGGCCGCCGACTACGCGCAGCGCACCCTGCACCTCGACAAGGGCACCCTCGTCGAGAGCGCCGAAGCCACCGCCTGACAACAATCCTCCTCCTATTGCCACATAGCAGTAGGAGGAGGCGAAAAAGCTCCTCCCCTTGCCGCGAAGCGGGAGGGGGAGGTTGGGAGGGGGGTGCTTTTGCTTCACCCAACAGCAAGAGCCACCCCTCCCCAACCCTCCCCTGCAAGCAAGGGAGGGAGACAAACGAGGAGTTTTCGATGAAATACCTCCATCTGATCTGGGCGGCGCTGTTCCGCAGCAAGACGCGGACGCTGCTGACCCTGTTTTCCGTGATCGCCGCCTTTCTGCTGTTCGGCATGCTGGATTCGGTGCGTGTGGCCTTCACCGCCGGCGGCAACAGCGTGGCTGGCGCCGACCGTCTGGTGGTGTCGTCCAAGCTGTCGTTGACGCAGATGCTGCCGGTCAGCCTGGCGCGCCAGGTCGAGACCACGCCCGGCGTGAAACAGTCCGCCTACGCGGCCTGGTTCGGCGGCATCTACCAGGACCCCAACCAGTTCTTCCCGAACTTCTCGGTGAGCGAGAACTTCTTCGACCTGTATCCCGAGTACGTCATTTCCGACGAGGAAATGGCGGCCTGGCAGGCGGACCGCACCGGCGCGGTGGTTGGCGCTTCGCTGGCCAAGCGGCATGGCTGGAAGATCGGTGACACCATCCCGCTGCAGGCCACCATCTTCCCGCGCCAGGGCAGCAACGACTGGCCGATGACGCTGCGCGCGATCTTCCACGTCGAGGACCCGGACCAGCAGGGACAGGAGAACCAGCTGATGTTCCACTGGAGCTACTTCGACGAGGCCAACGACTACGTGAAGAGCCGCCTCGGCTGGCTGACGGTGCAGGTGGCCGACATCAATCGCTCGGTGGAAACCGCCAAGGCCATCGATGACCTGTCGCGCAATTCCGATCATGAAACCAAGACGCAGACCGAGTCCGCTTTCCAGCAGAACTTCGCCAAGCAGTTCGGCGACATCGGCCTGATCGTCACCCTGATCATGAGCGCGGTGTTCTTCACCCTGCTCCTGCTCACCGGCAACACCATGGCGCAGGCGGTGCGGGAGCGCATTCCCGAACTCGCGGTGCTGAAGACGATTGGCTTCTCCAACCAGAGCGTGCTGTGGCTGGTGTTGTCGGAGGCGATCCTGCTGATCGTGATCGGCGGGCTCATCGGTCTCGGCATTGCAGCGGTATTGATGCCAATGGTCACAGCAGCCACCAGCGGCATGATCCAGTTGCCCGGCGTCCCCAACCAGACCTGGCTCACCGGCCTGGTGCTGATGGCGCTGATCGGTGTTGCCGTCGGCCTGCTGCCGGCCCTGCGCGCCATGCGCCTGAACATCGTGGACGCACTGGCCGGTCGCTGAAGGTGAGTCGTTGCGCCTGCGAGCCACGGGCTCGCGCAACGGCGAACGCCCGCCCAGGGAGGGCCGGGCCGGGGCCCGGTACTCCGAATTGTTTCGCCATGGATGGCAACCACTGACCTTGTGAGCGATGAAAAATGAAAAGAATTTTCACCAACCTTGGCGTCGTTCTCGCCCTGATCGCCGGACTGGCCCTATGGATCGCTTTGCCGCTGATTGGCGTGCTCGCCGCTGCGGTTCTGCTGGCACTCTGGCTCCTGTTGACCCGCCGGGGCCGCCAGGCCATCGCCGTCACCAAGGTGGGCATCGCATCGCTGCCGCAGCGCTGGGGCGCCAGTTCGGTGATCGTGATCGGCATTGCCGGCGTGGTCGGCGTGCTGGTGGCGATGCTGGCCATGGGCGAAGGCTTCAAGTCCACGCTCAACCGCACCGGCAGCGATGACACGGCGATCATCCTTCGCGGCGGCTCGCAGGCCGAAACCAATTCGGTGATCACCCGCGACCAGGTGCCCCTGATCCAGTCACTGGCCGGCATCGCCCGCGATGGCGAGGATCGGCCGCTGGTATCGCCCGAGCTGTCGCAGGTGGTTGATCTCAAGACCGTCGCCGACGACACCGACGCCAACGTGCAGCTACGCGGCATCGGCCCGGAGGCGTGGACGCTGCGGAGCAACGTCGAGATCGTCGAAGGCCGTCGCTTCGAGACCGGTCTGCGTGAAATGGTCGTCGGTCGTGGCGCACAGGGCCAGTTCCGTGGCATCGGGGTTGGTGAGACGGTGCGCCTCGGCAACCAGGACTGGACCGTGGTCGGCGCCTTCGAGAGCGGCGACTCGCACGAGTCCGAGCTCTGGGCCGATGCCGAAGTGGTGGCGAACACCTACAACCGGGGCGCCTTCCAGTCGGTCACCGTGAAGCTGCAGGAAGGTGATGGACTGGAGCAGCTGAAGGCGGCGATGGCCGGCGACCCGCGGCTGAAGCTCGACGTGCAGACCACGCACGCCTACTACGCCAACCAGTCCAAGGGCCTGACCACCATCATCAACGTGCTCGGCACCGTGATCGGCGTGATCATGGCCATCGGTGCGGTGTTCGGCGCGCTCAACACCATGTACGCGGCGGTGGCGACCCGCGCCCGCGAAATCGCAACCCTCCGCGCGCTCGGCTTCCGCGGCCTGCCGGTGGTGCTGGCGGTGATGCTGGAAACCCTGCTGCTGGCGCTGATCGGCGGCCTGCTCGGCGCCGCCATCGCCTGGCTGCTGTTCAACGGCTACAGCGTCAGCACGCTGGGACAGAACTTCAGCCAGGTGGTGTTCCAGTTCCGCGTGTCACCGGAACTGCTGTGGACCGGCCTCAAGTGGGCACTGGGCATCGGCCTGGTCGGTGGCCTGTTCCCCGCGCTGCGCGCGGCGCGGCTGCCGGTGGCGACGGCACTGCGCTCGGCATGATCGAATGCCTTGCCGGACCTGCACACCGGTCCGGCAAGGTCGCTTCAATGGCCGTCGACGGCCACTGAAACGGCATGCAGGTGTCGACTGGCTATACTCGGCGCATGCCGCCTACGCCTCCATGACGTGCACCCGGACCTGAAACGCTACCGCTTCGGCGACTTCGAAATCGATCCTGCCGCGCACCAGTTGCTGCGCGCTGGCGAACCGGTGCCCGTACAGGGACTGGTCTTCGACCTGCTGCTGTTCCTGGTCCGCCATCCGGGCGAAGTGCTGTCCAAGGAGCGCCTGCTGGATGAGGTCTGGGACAACCAGCACCTGACCGACGCCACCATCGCGCAGGCCGTTCGCAAGGCGCGCGCGGCGCTGGGTGACGACGGACGCGCGCAGACCTACATCCGCACCGTGCACGGCCGTGGCGTGCGCTTTGAGGCAGGCGTCGAGGAAGTGCCGATCGAAGCGGGCGTCGCTTCCACGAACCAGCCTTCCGTGCCGGGCAAGGACGCGACGGCACGAAAGGCACACGGACATTCCGGACGTTCGCCATGGTTGCTGGCGCTGCTGGTGCTGGCCGCGGTCACGCTGGGCGTCGCCGGCTGGCGATACCTCTCCGTCGCCGGCGACACACCGTCCACGACGGCGTCGGACGAGGCGATGGCGCCGGCAATCCGCATCGCCGTGTTCCCGTTCGACAACGTCACCGGCAACCCGGAGTTCGACTGGTTCCGCAACGGCCTGGCCACCGCCGCGCGCGACCTGATCGGACAGTCCGCAGACGTTGCCGCGCTCGGCCCTGCCGAGCTCGACGACATTCCCGAAGGCGACCTGTCGCGGCGCACCAGTTTCGTCGGCGCGTCGCACGGCCTGGAAGCCTCGGTGTCCCAGGTGGATGGACGCTTCCGGGTGAACTGGACACTGGCGCGACCGAACCTCACTGCAGCGACCGGTCAGTTCGATGCAGCCGACGTGACACTGATCGCCCGCGATCTTGCACGCGTGGCGCTCGACGCGGTCGGCGGGCGTTCCCCGACGGTCGTTCCGAGCGAACGCGACATCGGCGATCCACTGGCCGTCGAGTTGTACAGCCGCGGCATCGAAGCAGTAATGCATGACGACCGCGAGCAGGCGATGGCGCTGCTGGCAGCGGCACAGGCGCGATCACCGGATTCGATTCCGTTGAGACTGGCGGCGGCGCGCGCGGCGTTCGACCCGGGCGATGTCAATGGCTCGATCCAGCAATTGCGTGAACTGCTGGACGGCCTGCCGCCGTCTGCCCGCGAGGCACGCATCCAACTGCAATACGAGATCGGCAATCTGCTCTGGTACGCCGGCGAGGTGTCGCAAGCCCAGGCACTGCTGGGCGCCACGCTGGTCGAACCCGACCTGGATCCGCTGCTTCACGCCCGCATCCTCAACAGCCTCGCTTTCACCGAGCAGTCGCAACTGCGCTACGACGCCGCCTGGGAACACGCGCGTCAGGCCGAAGTCATCCTGCGTGACGAGCAGCGTCCCTACTTCCTCAGCATGACGCTGACCAACCTCGGCTACCTCGCCGAGGACATGGGCCGCATCGCCGAGGCCGGCCAGTACCACGACGAAGCCATGCTGATCCGCGAGCAGTACGGCTTTCCGTCGCTGATCGCCGCGTCCCGCTACGGCCGGGCGCGCATCCTGCGCCGCAGCGGACGGTTCGAGGAAGCCGCCGCCGAGCTGCAGCGCGCGCTGAAAACGATCACCGATCTGGACCTGCGCCATGACCTGTTCGACAACACCGAAGAACTGGCCGAAGTGCGCATGCGCCAGGGCGAATTCGGGCAGGCCCGGCAGTTGCTGGACAGGGCACGCGAGATCGCAAAAAGCAACGACGATGCGCTCGGGCTCGCCTGGGAGCGGCAGGTGCGCTCGCGACTGGTGCTTCGCCGGAGCGCGGTGGATGCCGTCAGCCTGGCCGCACAGCGGGCGGTGATCGCCGACTTCGAGGCCATGGGTGAGCGTCAGGACGCGCTGCGGGCGCGGCTGGAACTGGCGCAGATGCATCTGGCGCTGGGCGACGCCGATACGGCATCACGGCCACTGCAGGTCGTGCTCAACAGCGGCGAGGGTTTCAACAACAATCCCGTCCTGAAGCTGGAGTACGAGCTGGTCGATGCCCAGCGCCAGGCCATGACCGGGCAGTCCGAGCGGGCGCTCGCGGCGATGCTCGGCGTGGTGCGCCGCGCCCGAAGCATCGGCGTGCTCGACATCGAGGCCGAGGCCGCCATCGCCGCCGGGCAGCTTGCCGTGGAGCTCGGCGATACCGCCACCGCCGGGCGCATGCTCGGCGTCGCACGCGCCTGGTCACCCAGCTACTACCGCACCGTGGAACTGGCTGAAGCGCTGGCAGCGGATACGTCCGCCGGCTGAGAGCCCGTCATTGCCAGGACTACCTGAGCAGTTTCGCGCTGAAGTCGCCCTGGATCGAAGACCTGCCGTCGCTGACGTCGATGCGCCCGCTCACGCTATCGCCATCCGCCGACGTGATGCTCAGCGTGCCCTCGAAGTCCCCGCCGCTCAGGTTGACGGCGGTCTTCTCCCTGCCTTCGTCGAAACGCATGACCCGCGCCCAGACCAGCTTGTCCTTCGGCGACCGGTTCCCCGGACGCGGCGCGTACTCGCCAACGCTCAGGGGCACTTTCCCCGAAGCAGGCGCCTTGATGATGTTGAGGTCCAGGCGGTACTGGTCGAGTGCCGTCGGGCGGATCTTCGCGTAGTCGTAGCGCTCGCCCATCTCCACCGGATAGTTGGTGATCTGGATCGAATGGCCGCCGTGCGAGTTCGGCACCACGAAGGCCGACACCGCGTTCATGGCATTGTCCTGGCCATCAATGGCCAGCTGGATGTCTTTTCCGCCACAGGCGCCAAGGCCAAGCAGCAGCAGGGCGGCAACGGGGTGGGAAAGCCTTCGGTTCATGTCCGTTCTCCTTGAGTGTCAGCAGGCGACTGGCGGTCAGCTCGCTGGCGGCAAGTCGCGCTCAGGGTTTGTCCAGCGTCAGCTCGATGCCCCGGGCTTCACCGTCCGGCGCGTGCATCAGCAATCGGTGCTCGCCGCCGAGTGCGATCAGCTTGGCGCTGAACGGCGTCGGCTTGCCGGGTTCGATGTCGATGCGCTTCCAGCCTTTCAGCAGCAGTTCGTCGGGCGCGGTTTCGCCGCGCACCGGGCGATCCACGAACAGCGCGGCCATCTGCCAGAAGTTCTCGTCCACCGGGCTGTAGATCGCCAGCCGTCCACTGCGGACGGTCACCGTGCCGGCCACCGTCGCTTCGCGGCCGTACTGCATCACGTCGCGCGAGGACGCCAGCCGGTGACGGAAGCGACCGACCAGGCGCTCGATCATCACCGTACCGCTGATCCGCGGCGGCCCGGACAGGCTGCGCGCAATCGCCAAGCTGCCGTCAACGCCTTCGACATGGCCATCACCCGACGGTGGCTGTTCGACGAACTGCAGGTTGCGCAGGTAGTTCGCCTTCAGCGTGCGCGCCTCGCGTGCCTGGCACTCGCGCGGCGACAGCCGACCGCAGTCCGCCGTGGCCGAGGCAAGGCCGCAGGCCAGTGCCAGGCTGATGGCGACTGCGGGTTCGGCGAGCCGTCTCATGGTCCCGAGACATTCACGCAGATGATGTACGCCTGTAGTGAGACGCGGTTGCTGCCCGGGTTGGTTGGCGTGAGGTTGACTCCGCTACACGTCACAGAGGCCGGATCGGTTGTCGACGTCCAGTTGCTGTCGATCACGCTGGTCGCAACAAGACTGGATGCGGTTCCAGCGCGACATCCCCCGGAAACCGGCAGGTCATTGGGATCAGAGCACGCCACTGTCTCGTTCAGTGGGGAGGCTCCAATCGATATTCCCGGGCCGGTGACTTCGTAGAGATCGGCTTTCGTCCGGTAGATCCCCGGCGCGATGTCCGCCGTGATGATCGTGCCGTCCCGGATATCGGCCGACGTGACGGTGTTGTTTTCGATCTGGAAGGTGCCGATGGCGTCGTCGGCGATCTTCGGGCGGGTCACGGCATCGTCCTGCAGCGCCGCCGTGTCCACCGCACCGGGCGCGACGAACAGGGTTTCGATGGCGAACGGTGCAGCGCCGACGCGCTGGCGCGGCGTCAGCGTGGTGTAGGCGCCGGCGCCGGTTTCGCGCACGGCAATCTCCAGCCAGCGCGGCGCCGCGTTGAACGGGCCATCGCCGAAGTCCAGTTGCACGGTGAAGATGCCGGCATCGACATCCACCGACGACAGCGACTGGTCGACGCCCACCTGTCCCCCAGCGGCGGCGTCATCGAACAGCCGGAAGCGGAAGTCATGCAAGCCATCCGCCGGCTGCCCGGCATTGCCAAGCCGGCCCTGGTAGGTGAAGGCGGTTTCGGCGTGGGCGATGCCAGCGGCCGCGATCAAGGCGATCAGCAGCAGTTTCGTCAGGATGTTCATGGCGTGTCCTCGAAGCCGTCGGAAAACAGGATGTCGCCCACAACGGCGACGTCGGGCGACCAGTAGCCGCCGTCGAGCGTGAAAGCAGCGCCGCTGGCGCGACCGGCCGCCACTTGAGCCAGCGTGCCATCGAGCTGCCAGGCGCCATTGCCGGAACGCCCGCCACCGGGCGCGATCACCTGACGCTGCATCTCGAAGGCCGCCACGCCATTGCCGACGTTCATCGTCGGCGGCTCTTCGGCGAATGCCGCCGCACCGTACAGTGCCGCCAGTATCGGGAGCGTGAAGAGCAGCCGCTGGTTCATGGTTCAGTTCTCGTAGCCGTTGGCGAAGATGGCCGCCGCGGCGGCGCTGAGCGTGATCGCCACGTCGCTGTCGCCCGTCAGCGTGATCGTGCACTGCAGGCCGTCGCCGGACACGCTGTCGCAGCCGGTCCATCCGCCGACCACCGTGCCGGCCTGCGGCGTGGCGGTCAACACGATGACGTCGTCAACCTCGAAATTGGCGCTGCAGGTGGCGCCGCAGTTGATGCCGGACGGCGTGCTGCTGACGGTGGCGTCGAGGCCGGGTTCGTCCAGCCACTTCATCAGCTGCAGGTTGGCCGGCACCGCCGCCGGCTCGAAGCCGGCGCTGACCGTGTAGTCCTGATCCATGATCAGCGTGCAGTCGCTGGTGCCGGCAAAGGTGCAGTCATCGCCCCAGCCGGTGAACACGTTGTTGTTGAAGGCATCCGCCACCAGCGTGATTGCGTGCCCGTCCGGGAACGCGTGTTCGCAGTCGCTGCTGCCGGTGAAGCAAAGCGTGTCAGTGGCGGCATCGTTGATCCTGCCACCCGCCGTACCGGTGGTGGCGAGGTCCAGCGTGCGTGATATCGGGTCAACGCCGGCCTGGTATTCCACCGCCCCGATGTCGCACTCTGCGTCTCCGCCGCTGCTGTCGCCGTCGGCCGGACGCGCCTCGCCGCGCTGATCGATGGTGATGGTCGCGCCCAACACGCCGGTGCAGGGGCCATCCTTGCCGCCATCCAGCGCCAGGCCACCGGGACGCGGCAGGAAGGTTTCGAGCACCAGCGCGCCGGTGTTGTCGCCGTAGTCGCCGTAGTCGCCAAGGTTGAACACACCCGGATCAGCGACGTTGCTGTGATCGCTGCCGCCACTGGTGCAGGACGTGCCGGCATCGATGTTGTAGCCGGACGACTGATAGGTACCGCCGTTGGTGGTTCGGCAGGCCGGATCAGCACTGCTTCCCGGGCTCCAGACGATGCTGTGGGACATCTGGACGTTGCCGCCGCTGCCAGCATGGATGACTGACTCGATGCTGTTGTTGGGCACGCCGTTGCCGATGAAGGTGCTTTGGAACACCCCGACAATGCCCTGCCGAGAGTAGATGGCATTGCCAACCGCGCTGAAGCTCCGGTTGCCGCTGAAGGTGCTGTTGGTAATGCTGGCAAGGAAGCCGTTGACCGCCACGGCGCCGCCGGTGCCGGCGTAGTTGTCGGTGAAGGTACTGTTGCTGATGGCCATGATGCCGCTGCCGCCGCCAACCCAGTAAACCGCACCACCGATGTCGTTGCTGGCGCCCGCGATATCCAGATCGTTGTCATGGAAACGGCTGCGGTCGATGCTGACCGATGCCACGTTGGGCAGATACACCGCACCGCCATTTTCCGTACCGTGGTTGCCGATGAAGGTCGAACGATCAATCACGACTGCCGTCGGCGCAGTGCCGTCCACACCAATGGCACCGCCAAAGCCGGAAACGCTGTTGTTGATGAACTCGCATTGCACGACTTCCAGTCGGGCGCCGCCGTTGTCGAGATGCATGGCGAGGGCGCCGCCGACGTCGTTGCCATTTCCACTGTCGTTATCACGGAAGCGGCATTGCTCGACGCGAACCGTGCCGGCGGTGTGAACCAGCAAGCCGCCGCCACCCAGTGTTTCACTGCCGTCGGCGATGGTCAGCTCGCTGATCGTGATGTCGTGCGTGTTGTCAGGCATGTCAACGAAGAACACGCCGCTGAAACCCTGGCTGGAGATGGTGGTGACATCCATCCCATCGCCTTGAATGGTGACTTTTTCGGTGATCGGTAGCTGCTCGCCGACGCTGATCGTGCCGCTGACCTGCACCTGGATGGTGTCGGTGCCGCTGGTGCCGGCCGGGCAGTTGTCCACGGCCGTATTGGTGTTGGCCGCGATCACCGCTTCGCGCAGCGAACAGTTGCCGTTGTTGCCAACCGCATCTTCAAGTGTGTCGACATCGATGATCGCTGCCGACGCGGTGCTGGCGGCAAGGCCCAGCGATGCGACACTGAGAACGGCAAGGGTGTGTCCTTGGAAAGTCCTGAAAGTCATGTCGGGAATCCTTGTGGCCGGCGATCATTCGAAACCATTGGCGAAGATGGCCGTGGCGTCCGCGACGAAATGCGCGATGACGTTGCGCGGCTGGTCGATCTGAACCACACAGGCGCCACTGCCGCTGCAGTCGCCGCTCCAGTGGTCGAAGGCGAAACCGGGATCGGCGCTGGGTGTCAGGGTGATTTCGGCACCGTCGGCGTAGTCCTCGTTGCAGTCGCCCGGGCAGGCGATGCCGGCCGGCGAGCTGCTCACCGAGCCGTTGCCGACGATGCTGACGTCCAACGACCAGGCTTCACCGAAGACGGCGCTGACCGAGCGCGGGCCGTCCATGGTGACCACGCAGGCACCGATGCCCGAGCAGTCGCCAGACCAGGTCTGCAGCGCCCAGCCGGCGGACGGAGTGGCAGTCAGCGTGACGTCGGTGCCGGTTGCATAGGCTTCGGTGCAGTTGGCACCGCAGCTGATGCCGGCCGGTGAGCTGGTCACGTTGCCGGCGCCGCTCTTCGACACGGTCAATGTGTGGCCGCTGGCGCTGAAGCTGGCACCGACATTGCGGCTCTCGCTCATCTGCAGCACGCAGTTGCCGGTGCCGCTGCAGTCGCCGCTCCATCCGTCGAAGCTGGTGCCTGGCGACGGATCCGGCGTCAGCGTGACCTGGCTGCCTACCGGGATGAAGTAGTAGTCACACTGCGCATCAAGGCAGGCCGGGCGACCGCCATCGAGCAGTATCTGCCAGGCAGCCGGGCCACTCTCGCTGGTGCCGATATGCAGCGACATCGGCACCGATTCGACCGCGCCGCGATCACAATGCGCCTCGCCGATGCCGTCGCCTTCGCGCGGGCGCGGCTGGCGGAGGATGTCGTCGATGGGACCGGCGCTGGGCTCGTAACCACAGGCTGGTGCGGCTTGGTCGATCTCGTTGTTGACGCGGGTCAGGCGATGGAAACCAACGGCGTGATCCGTGGTCTCCAGTGCGGCCAACGCCGGTGCCGTGTTGTAGTCGTCGGTGGCGCGAACAGTACCCACCGAGCAGTCGGGATCACCGTCGATCCAGGCGATGGTGTTGTAGCCGCTGCTGTCCAGCACGCCATGGCAGTTGCCGCTGACCACCGTGCCAAACATTCCGCCGGTGGTACGCGCGGTGTTGAAGGCCAGGATGCTGTTGCCGATGTCGGTGTTGCCGACCGTGGTGCTGCTGGTCCAGATGCCACCACCATCACCGACGCTGGTGTCACCCGGCCCGGCGACGTTGTAAACAATGGTGCTGAAACCAACACTCAACGCACCCTGAGAGTGGTAGATGCCGCCACCACGCAGTGCGGCCGAGTTGCCGCTGACCGTGCTGTTCTCCATCTGCACGTCGGCGCCGGTGGAGACCGCAAAGCCGCCACCACTGTCGTCGGCATCGTTGTCGACGAACGATGAGCGGTGGATGCGGGTATCGGCATTGAAGAACTGGGCTCCGCCGCCGTAGTCGGCCTGGTTGTCGTGAATGGCCACGTCTTCGAGAATCGCATCGACGATGCCGTTGTTGTACACGCCCTGCACGCTGAGACCGCCACCGATTTCGGCCTGGTTGTCGAAGATTTCGACCGCAGTCAGGCGCAGACCTTCGGTACCGCCAATGCCGCCGCCCCAACCGGTTGTCCTGCCCTGGCTGATCCGGGATTCCCGGATCCACAGGCCACCATCCCACTGCTGCACCACCGCGCCGTTGATGCTCGACTCGTAGGCGCTGTTGCCGCGCAGATCGAGATGGCGGAACACGGTCTGTGATGCCGTTCCGGTATCGATCCGCAGCAGCGCTGTATCGGTGCTGCCGGTACGGGTGATGACCGGCCAGGCACCGCTGACCGCATCCGGCACGCCGCTGATGGTGACCGTGTCGGTGACGATCAGGTTGTTGGCGTAGTAGGTTGCCGGCACATAAGCGTCCGGATACGGCACCGAAATCACCTGGTGGCCGGACAGCGCATTGGCTTCCTCGATGGCGGCGCGCAGGCTGCAGGCGCCGTTGTTGCTGTCCGCACAGATGCCGTCGCCGGGGTTGTCGTCGGGATAGAACGAATACTGGGTGTTCACCACCAGGCTGGTGGCGTTGATGGTGAGGTTCTGGCTGTTGTCGGCCATGTCCGGCTCCGGAATGCTGTCTTCCGTGTAGCCGGGCGCAAGGATGTTCAGCGAATAGCTGCCGGGGCTCGGGATGGTGAAGCTGAACGGACAGGTCAGGACTTCGCCGGGATCGAGGAAGGCCACCTCCCAGGACACTTCGCCGGGCGCCGTCGACAGCCCGGTGAGACATTTGCCGACGCCGTCCGGCGTCATCGTGGTGAACAGCGACGCGGTTCCGAACAGAGAGGCGTTGATGTCATGCGCCGTGGCATCGCCTTCGTTGTGCAGGGTCACCACCAGACCGGCACTGCCGATCGGCGGATTGGGATTGCTGGCGATGGTGGCCACGACGTCCGGTGCCAGCCGGGCGTCAAGCAATCCGCTGTCGCGATCGTTCGCGTCGTTGCTGCAGCCGGTGCAGCCCATGCTCAAACGCATCTCGACCGGCATGTGGGTCGTGGGCTGGGTCGGACGCAGTTGGACGCTGCAGTCGATGCTCTGCCCGCTACCGAGATCCGGCACACCCGACCACAGGAAGTCGAAGCCCGATGCGGTGAAGGTTCCGGGGCAGTCATGGCTGACCAGTTGCAAGCCACCGTAAAGGCCCAGCGGCCCCAGGCTGCCGGACAGATTGTTGACGCTAGCGCCCGAGGCCGTGGGCTCGACAAGGATCGCGAACGTGGCGTGGCTGTAGCCGATGAACACCGGATCGGGCGTGGCGTCGCTCAGGCTGATGTTCAGTGGGTCGGCGCTGGCCGTACGGACGGCGAGCAGCGCGGCGCAGAACAGGAGTGCGATGGGCGTTTTCATGCCCCGCAAGCTGCCCGCTCCCGCGCACGCGGTCTTGACCGGTGGCTTACCGGTTCATGATCAGCCGTGAACAGGCTTTTAACTCAATGACTTACGAGGGAACACCGCAGCGGATGCTTGACTGCCATCCGGGTCCTTCCTTACGTCCGCCCACCGATGAACGCGCAAGAAAGGGGTGCCGAATAGGCCGAAGGATGGATTGACTTGCGGTGAATGATCGTTCATTCTCCGCGTCCAATTTCTAAACTGACGGGTTTTACAATGCCTCGTTCGTCCGCTTCACGCGCTGCCCGGGCGGCGCTTTTCACGTCGTTCCTGCTGTCCCTTGGCCTGCTCACCGCCTGCGGCGGCGGGGATGAGCCGCAGCAGCAAGGCCAGGGCATGCCGGCACCGGAAGTCACCGTCGTGACCCTCACCTCGTCACCGGTCACGCTGGAGCGCGAGCTTCCCGGCCGTGTCACACCGCATCTGGTGGCTGAAGTGAGGCCTCAGGTCGGTGGCATCGTCGCCAGACGGCTGTTCGAGGAAGGTAGCGTGGTCGAGGAAGGCAGCGTGCTCTATCAACTGGACGACGCCACCTACCGCGCCGATGTGGCCAGCGCCCAGGCGGCGGTGAATCGCGCGCTGGCGGTGCTGGAAACCGCGAAAAGCACGGCCGAGCGCAATGCCAGCCTGGTCGAGCGTGGCCTGATCAGCCGAGAGGTCAACGACAATGCCGCCTCGGCGCTGGGTACGGCGGAAGCCGATGTCGGCGTCGCCCGCGCCGCATTGCAGAGCGCTCGCATCCGCCTCGGCTATGCGCGCATCGTGGCGCCGATCAGCGGCCGCATCGGCAAGTCGTCAGTGACCCAGGGCGCATTGGTCACCGCCAACCAGAGCGAGCCACTCGCCACCATCCACCAGGTCGACCCGGTCTACGTCGACCTGACCCAGTCCAGCAGCGAATTGCTGGCGCTGCGTCGCGAGATCGACAGCGGTTCGCTGCAGCAACCGGAAGCGGTGGCGGTGGAAATCCTGCTCGAAGATGGCGCCCGCTATCCGCAGGCCGCGACGCTGGCCTTCACCGATGCCACCGTCAATCCGGAAACCGACAGCTACCTGCTGCGCGCGCTGGCGCCGAATCCGGACGGCCTGCTGATGCCGGGCATGTACGTGCGTGCGCGCATCGTCACCGGCCATCGCGAAAACGGACTGCTGGTGCCGCAGCAGGGGGTGAGTCACAACCCGAAAGGCGAGCCGCAGGTGATGCTGGTGGGCGCCGATGGCAAGGTCGAGCAGCGCAGCATCCAGGTCAGCGGCACCCAGGGCGACCAGTGGATCGTCGAAGGCGGCCTCGCCGCCGGTGACCGCGTCATCGTCGAGGGCCTGCAGAAGATCCAGCCCGGCGCGCCCGTACGCGCCGTCGAAATGGGTGCGGCTGCGGCGACGCCTGCAAAGGCTACGGGACACTAAGCCATGGCTCGTTTCTTCATTGACCGGCCCATCTTTGCGTGGGTCATCGCCATCATCGTCATGCTCGCCGGCCTGCTGGCGCTCACGCGCCTGCCGATCTCGCGCTATCCGACGATCGCGCCGCCAACCATCACCATCAACGCCAGCTATCCGGGCGCTTCCGCGCAGGCGGTGGAAAATTCGGTGACGCAGATCATCGAGCAGGCCATGACCGGCCTCGACGGCATGGAATACATGGCCTCGACCAGCGACTCCAACGGTTCGGTCTCGGTCACCATCACCTTCAAGTCAGGCACCGATCCCGACATCGCCCAGGTGCAGGTGCAGAACAAGCTGCAGAACGCCACCGTGCTGTTGCCGCAGATCGTGCAGCAACAGGGCATCGGCGTGAACAAGGCCAGCGCCGGCTTCCTGCAGGTGATCGGCTTCGTCTCCGATGACGGCAGCATGAGCCGCCAGGACATTGCCGACTTCGTGTCAACCACGCTGGTCGATCCGTTGAGCCGCGTGCCCGGCATCGGTGGCGTGCAGGTATTCGGCGGGCAGTACGCCATGCGCATCTGGCTCGATCCCGGCAAGCTCACCGCCTACCGGCTGACACCCTCCGACGTGGTCGCCGCGATCCAGGCGCAGAACGCGCAGGTCGCGGTCGGCCAACTCGGCGGCACGCCGGCCATCGACGGCCAGCAGATCAACGCCACCATCACCGCGCAGGATCGCCTGCGCACGCCGCAGCAGTTCCGCGACATCCTGCTGCGCAGCGGCACGGACGGTTCGACGCTGCGCCTCGGTGACGTCGCCCGCGTCGAGCTGGGCGGCGACAGCTATTCGGTGATCAGCCGCTACAACGGCAAGCCGGCATCCGGCATCGCGCTGCAGCTGGCGACCAACGCGAATGCGCTGAGCACGGCGGCTGGCGTGGCCGAAAAGCTCAAGGAACTGCGTCCGACCTATCCGGCCGGCCTGCGCGACATGATCCCCTTCGACTCGGTGCCCTTCGTTCGTGCCTCGATCACCGAAGTGGTGAAGACGCTGGGCGAAGCCGTGGTGCTGGTGTTCCTGGTGATCTTCCTGTTCCTGCAGAACTTCCGCGCCACGCTGATCCCGACCATCGCCGTGCCGGTGGTGCTGCTCGGCACGCTGGGCATCCTGCTGGCGCTGGGTTTCTCCATCAACATGCTGACCATGTTCGCCATGGTGCTCGCCATCGGTCTGCTGGTGGACGACGCCATCGTGGTGGTCGAAAACGTCGAACGCCTGATGAGCGAGGAAGGACTCAGCCCGGTCGAGGCGACGCGAAAGTCCATGGACCAGATCACCGGCGCACTGGTCGGCATTGGCCTGGTGTTGGCCGCGGTGTTCGTGCCAATGGCCTTCCTCGAAGGGTCAACCGGCGTGATCTACCGGCAGTTCACCGCGACCATCGTCTCCGCCATGGGTCTTTCCGTGCTGGTGGCGATTGTCCTCACGCCAGCGCTCTGCGCCACGCTGCTCAAACCGCTGAAGAAGGGCGAGCATCACGGCGAGAAAGGCTTCTTCCGCTGGTTCAACCAGAAGTTTGATGCCGGCAACCGCGGTTACCGCAAACAGGTGCGCGGCATCCTCGCGCGCAGCGGCCGGTTCCTCCTGGTCTACGTCGGACTGGCGGTGGCAATGGGCTTCCTGTTCCTGCGCGTGCCGTCGTCGTTCCTGCCGGACGAGGACCAGGGCGTGCTGTTCACCATCGTGCAGACGCCGGTGGGCTCGACGCAACAGCGCACCCAGAAAGCGATGGAGAAAGTCGAACAGTACTTCTTCGAGAACGAAGCCGAGCACATCGAGTCCGTGTTCGCCGTGCAGGGCTTCAGCTTCTCCGGCAGCGGCCAGAACAACGGCATGGCCTTCGTGAAGCTGAAGGACTGGGAGGAACGCACCACACCGGAATCCTCGGTCAACGCCGTGGCAGGTCGCGCCATGGGTGCGCTGATGCAGATCAAGGACGCCATGGCCTTCGCGGTGGCGCCGCCACCGGTGATGGAGCTCGGCACCACCGGCGGCTTCAACGTCTACCTGAAGGACTACGCCGGACAGGGCCACGAGGCGCTGATCGCTGCTCGCAACCAACTGCTGGGTGCGGCCGGACAAAGTCCGCTGCTGGCCGGCGTGCGGCCGAACGGCCAGGAAGACACGCCGCAGTTCCGGCTCGATATCGACACCGAGAAAGCCAGCGCGCTGGGCGTACCAATCGCCGAGATCAACAGCACGCTGAGTCTGGCCTGGGGCGGTCGCTACGTCGACGATTTTGTCGACCGCAACCGCGTCAAGCGCGTCTACGTACAGGCCGATGCGCCGTTCCGCATGACGCCGGATGATTTCAAGCTCTGGTATGTGCGCAATAGCAGCGGCGAGATGGTGCCGTTCTCGTCCTTCGCCAGTTCGCACTGGACCTACGGCTCGCCGCGCCTCGAGCGCTACAACGGCGTGCCGGCAATCAACATCACCGGGCAACCGGCGCCGGGCGTGAGTTCGGGTGACGCGATGTCGGAGATCGAGCGCATCGCCGCCGAGCTGCCGGATGGTTTCGGCATCGAATGGAGCGGCACCTCGTACCAGGAGCGCGTCGCCGACGCACAGACGCCGATGCTCTACGCGCTGTCGGTGCTGATCGTGTTCCTGTGCCTGGCCGCGCTGTACGAAAGCTGGTCGATCCCGACCTCGGTGCTGATGGTGGCGCCACTGGGCATCCTCGGTACCGTGCTGTTCACCTGGTTCCGTGGTCTGGAGCGCGACGTCTACTTCCAGGTGGCGATGCTGACCACGGTCGGGCTGTCCAGCAAGAACGCGGTGCTGATCATCGAGTTCGCCAAGGAGAACGTCGAGAAAGGCATGGATCTCGTGGAAGGCACGCTGGCCGCGGTGCGCGACCGCCTGCGGCCAATCCTGATGACGTCGATTGCCTTCGGCTTCGGCGTGCTTCCTCTGGCGCTGGCGACGGGTGCGGGTTCCGGCGCGCAGCGCGCGATCGGAACCGGCGTGATCGGCGGCATGCTGTTCGGCACGTTCCTCGGCCTGTTCTTCATCCCGCTGTTCTTCGTGGTGATCCGACGCCTGTTTGTCGGTCGCGGCGGCAAGGCGGCTGCGTCGTGAGCATGCCGCTGCCCGACGTCGCGGGCATTGACCAGCAGCCGCGTGCGCAGCAGCAGCGTGATCGCATCCTGTGCGCGGCCAAGCACTGCTTCATCAGCGACGGCTTCCACGCCGCCAGCATGTCACGCATTGCGGAAACGGCCGGCATGAGCGCCGGCCTGATCTACCGCTACTTCGAGAACAAGAGTGCGATCGTGCAGGCCATCATCGCGCGCCAGCTCGAGGAACACCGCAACAAGATGGACACGCTGCAGACCGAGCGGCAACTGGCCGAACGCCTGCGCGAACTGTTTCGCGCCTGGCGTGAAGGCGACCCCTCGATCATGAACGCCGCCCTGTTCCTCGAAATGACGGCTGAATCCACCCGCGACGAGCGCATCGAATCGACGCTGGTGAACTCCGACCGCATCAATCGCGAGAACTTCGTCGACTGGCTGCGGCAGCGCGGCCAGTCGCGCGGCGAGCCGCAGGACGAGAGCCGGCTGCGGGCACGTGCACTGGCGATGTGCGTGTTCATCGAAGGCCTGGCGGTGCGCGCCGTGCGCGAACCGCATTTCGATCAGCAACTGCTCGACGAGGCCATCGAGATGGTGCTGGGGCCGCTGCTGGGCACAGGCACCGAAGCGCGGGAAAAGCCGGCAGCCTAGGTCGTCGCTATACCAGCGGCCAGCACAGCGACGCCGCAACCTGCGTCGCTGTCGCTTCGGGCGCGTGTGGAATCACGCCGAGACAAGGTGCCGTCAGGTAGCGGCCGAGGATTTCGAGGTTGTCGTTGGCCGCCGCGAACGCCGGATCAACGCGATTGCCAATCCAGCCGACAAGGCGACATCCATCCGCGACGATGGCCCGCGCCGTCAGTCGCGCGTGATTGATGCAGCCAAGCCGAAGGCCGACCACCAACACCACCGGCAGGTCGAGCGCGCAAACCAGATCACGCTGTTCGATGTCCTCGGCGAACGGCGCATCCCAGCCGCCAACGCCTTCCACCACCAGCGTATCGATCTGCTGTGTGAGTCGCTCGGCCGCGGCGAGCATCACGTCCAGTCGCAGCCTGACACCGGCTTCGCGCGCCGCGATCTCCGGCGCCTGCGGCAATGGCAGCGCATACGGATTGATGTCCTCGTAGGCGATACCCGGATCGCTGGCCGCCTGCAACGCCAGCGCGTCCGCGTTGCGCCAGCCGTCGTCCGTTCGTTCACAGCCACTGGCCACCGGCTTGAAGCCGGCACAGCGTCGCCCGTCCAATCGCGCCCGCGCGACCAGCCCCGCGCTGGCCACGGTCTTGCCGACTTCGGTGTCGGTGCCGGTGACGTAGATGGCGTTGATTGGCATGAGCACGAGCGTTCAATGATGGTTTGGGAAATGGAAGCGGATTCTGCAAGTCAGTACTGTTCCATTCTTGGATCAGTTCGCCTTGGCCCGCCCTTGCCACCAGATACCTCCAATGTAGAAGAGGGCTTCCAGCTGCAGCAGCAGGAAAATGATCTTCACAGCAAACAAAGCGGTTTGCGAAGCGACCCAGCCATCACGAGCTAGCGGCGCCAGTACGAGGGTGACGGCGACGCATCCTATTAATATCGGGAAGGCCATCCGCCCGAACGAACCTTTGCTTTCTCGCCAGGGCCAGAACCACAACGCGACCATGTATCCGGCTATAGAGACCAAAGCGCTTTCTGGTACCGAAACAAGCGGTGCCAACGCCCCGACTGTCAGCCCTGTGGCACAGAGAGTGAAGTCGCGATCACGGTCCAGCATCTGCCCCTCCAGCAGATTGTGCATATCGCTTTTCCGCCTGTCTGCCGACAATGCCGGTCAATGCCATCAGCCAGTAGCAGACACCCGCGACCGACATGCCTGCGGGGCCGAAGCTCGCAGGCATCAGCATCGCCGCCAGCGCCGACAGCAGTCCGGAAAGCGGTATCAGCGTCAGGCTGGCGATGGCACTGCGCAGTTCGAGGCGTTCGGCGAAGTTGAGGTCGAGTCGGTCGCGCAGTTTCCAGGCATGGCGGTGCAGCGACAGGATTACCAAACCGAGTGTGGTCCAGGCCACTGCGTAGACCACGAACATCACCCGCAGGTCGTAGGTGCTGCGAAGGCTGTAGCCCGCCGGCAGCCAACCGCCGCTGATCCAGTGGAACATGCCGCCGAACAGCATGCGCAGCGGGTAGACATAGACCAGCACCAGAAACACCAGCAACAGGCTGAGCCAGGTGGTCGCGCCGTCGTCGAGGCCATAGCGACGGCTCCAGCGGCTCTGCAAGTACCAGAACCAAGCGATCAGTGCGAAGCTGGCTGCGAAAGCCGGCACACCCTTCAGCGCCAGGATCAGCGCGTCGATGCTGTCAGGAATTGCGTCCAGTGAAATCACCAGCAGCGTTACCGCGAAGGCGAAGGCCGCGTCGACAAAGGCTTCAAGGCGGGTGACTTCGCCGCCGCGCTCACGCAGCGGGCCGTCGTTATCTATCATGTCGGTCGAAGCGGTTCTCATGCGCGCAATGTATCACTGCGCTTTTCCCCGGCAGGACCATTCGCGTTGACTTGATAGACTGGCAGCTTCGACGCGCCGCTGGCGCGATCCGACTGAGGGAAGGTCAACATGTTCCAGGCAGGTGCCCTGAGTGGCGACAAGGCCAGCCAGTATCTGCAGCTCGCCGACATGGCGCGCGCGCTGATGCACGGTGAGCGCGACCGCGTCGCCAACGCCGCCAACCTGTCGGCGCTGGTGTTCCACAACCTGCCCGACCTCAACTGGGTCGGCTTCTATTTCTTTGATGGCCACGAACTGGTGGTCGGTCCGTTCCAGGGCCAGCCGGCCTGCATCCGCATCGCGTTGGGCCGTGGTGTCTGTGGCACGGCTGCCGCCACGCGCGAGACGCAGCGCATCGCCGACGTCGATACCTTTCCGGGCCACATTCCCTGCGATTCGGCCTCGCGTTCGGAACTGGTGGTGCCGCTGTATCGTGGCGACCAACTGATCGGCGTGTTCGATCTCGACAGTCCGATCCACGACCGTTTCGACGCTGACGACCAGCAGGGCCTGGAAGCCATCGCCGCCGCCTGGCTGGACACACTGGAGGACGCCGCATGAGCCGCGACGAAAAGATCAGAAACATCGGCACCAAGTCCGCTGCCTGGCTGCGTCAGGTTGGTCTACGTGGTCTTGACGACCTGCGCGAGACCGGTTCGGTCGAAGCCTTCCTGAAAGTGAAGCGCGCCGGTTTCCGCCCCAGCCTGAACCTGCTCTATGCCATCGAGGGTGCGCTGCAGGACTGCCACTGGCGCGAGCTCGACGACGATTGCCGCGCATCGCTGCTGTCCGCCGTCGATGCCGCCGAGGATCCAAACGCCCTCGCCGCCGCCAAGCGCCCCGGCCCCTGTCGCGATGTCACCGCGCGCACAGCATCGTTGTATGAAGACGATGATGACGACACGTCGGACAGCCATCGCAACGACGACTGACCGGCGACGCCCCCACTCGAACCCCCTGCGTTTGATACGCCACCGCCCGGATTCCGGGACCGTCGGCTACCGGCGCACACGGAAGGCCAAATCGCGCACCGCAGGCACTTGACGGCCTTCGAGGCCGGCGCTTTCATGTGCCAGGTGAAACTGTGACGCGCGTCACGCGGCTCTGATGCCCGGGCGCAGGTCTCGCTCCGGCGACAGGCCGACAGCGGTTGCTGGTTGTTCCAACGGGGGATTCATCATGCGCAGGACTTCTTCTCGCGGTCATCGCTTTCAACCCAACCGTCTTTATCTGGCGCTGGTGTCGGCCGGACTTCTGACCGGCGGCGTTCCGCTGGATGCGCTGGCCGCCAACTTCACCGTCAACACCGTTCTCGATACCGCCGACGCGGTTCCGGGCAATGGCAGCGCGGCGGACAGCCAGGGCCGCACATCCCTGCGCGCGGCAATCGAGGAGGCGAACGCACTGGGTGGATCCCACGTCATCAGCTTCCATGCCTCGCTGACCAGTTCGGCGAACGCGACCGTCAACCTGTCGCTGTTTGACAACGGCCTTGGCAGCGGTGAATACGGTCCGACGGCGTTCATGGTCGAAAATGGCGTGGACCTCACGCTGCAGGGCCCGAGCGGTGACAACGGGATCAGCATCCAGCGGGCGATCGGCTCGAACACGTTCCGGCTGTTCCACGTCAAACCGGCGGCAACCCTGACCATCAGCAACCTGGCGTTCGCCAACGGACACGCCCGAGGTGGCAGCGGTTCCAGTCGCGGTGCTGGCGGTGGTGGCGGTGCGGGCCTCGGCGGCGCGATCATCAACGAAGGCGTGCTTCAACTCGAAGGCGTCACGCTGTTCGGCAATGTTGCTGAAGGCGGCGGCGGCGGATACGGCAACGCATCGTCAGACGGCGGCGGCGGCGGCGGCGGTGCAGGTAGCTCCGGTTCCGATGCATCCAATACCACCGGTGGTGCGGGCGGCAATCCCAACGGCGGCGCCAACAACAGCAATGGCGGTACCGGTGGTGGTGGCGGCGGCGGCAATGGCCGGTCTGCGGCAGGCTCACAAACCGGCAACCCTGGCGGTATAGGCGGCAGTTTCGGCGGCGGCGGTGGCGGCGGCGGCGTCCTTGCCACGGGTGGTGGCAGCGGCACGGCAACTGCTGGCGCGGGTGGAAACGGCGGTTTCGGCGGCGGCGGTGGCGGCGGCGGTGGCGTCAGGTCCTTCAACTACACACGCATTCCCGGATCCGGCGGCAGCGGCGGCTTTGGCGCCGGCAGTGGCTCGGGTGGCGGTAGCGACCCCAGCACCCAACCGAAGAACGGTGACGGCGGCGGCGGAATGGGTGCCGGCGGCGCGATCTTCAACTACGGCGGCGGCCTGAGCATTCGCAACGCCACCCTGAGTGGCAACACGGCACAGGGCGGGAGCAGTGGACTCATCCTGCAGTACGGTAGCCCAGGGCCGGCTGGCGCCGGCGGCGCCGGTTCGGGATTCGGCTCGGCCATCTTCAGCACCAATCGCGGCGGCACCAGTGCAGCGGTGAACCTGCGGCAGGTGACTGTCGCCGACAACGTCAACGCCGCCGGACAGGCAGGCGGTGCCGCCGGCAGTGCCGCCGGTAGCGTCTTCGTGCTCGGCAACGCGGGCACCTCGACGTTCACGGTCAACAACACCATCATCGCGAACACCAGCGGCGGCAACGACTTCGTGGCGCAGACGATCTCGGGAGGCACAGCCAACAGCAGCGGCGTCGGGAACCTGATCGAAAGCAGCACCGGGTTCGGCGGTTCCATCACCACAGCCGCTGATCCGAACCTGGCGGGCCTGGCAAACAACCGCGGGCCGACGCCTACCCGGGCGCTCAATGCCGGCAGCCCGGCCGTCGACAGCGGCAATCCGGGCCAGACTGGTGGCTTGTCCACCGACCAGCGCGGCGGCATTTTTGCCCGCGTAGCCGACGGTGACCTCAACGGATCCGCGGTGGTCGACATCGGCGCCTACGAGTTGCTGCAGATCGACTACGGCGATGCCCCGGACTTCGCCAGCGGCACCGGCAACGTCGAAGTGCTGCTGGAAAATGGCACCGACGACCTGCGCATCAGCGTGACGGGCGGCGACGCGGATGCCTCGCGCAGCGCGACCACACCGCGCGTCGCCTACAACGACAGCGACAACGAATACCTGGTGGTCTGGTCCAGCGATGCCACCGCCGACAATGATTTCGAGATCTGGGGGCGCCGTATCGATGCTGAAACCCGGTCGCCGGTTGGCGGAGCCTTCCGCATCAGCAGCGCCGTGGCTGCCGGGGTGCAGGACGCGCAGACGCCGGATGTCGCCTGGTCCTCCACCAGCAACGAATACCTGGTGGTCTGGTATGCAGACCTGCTGGCCACCGACAACGAGTTCGAGATCTTCGGCAGGACGGTCAGTGCCAGCGGCGCATTGACCGGTACGCAGATCCGCATCAGCAGCATGGGCGTCGATGGCGATGTCAACGCGCGGGCGGATCAGCCGCGAGTCGCCTACAGCCCGGTCAACGACGAGTACCTGGTGGTCTGGCGCGGCGACGAATCCACGCCGCCGCTGGTCGACAACGAGAACGAAATCTTCGCGCAGCGCATCAACGCCGCATCGCGCAACCTGGTGGCCGGACGCATGCAGGTCAGCGCCATGGCCGGCGCCAACGGTGACACCAACTTCGATGCCAGCGATCCGTCGATCTCACGCAACGCCAACAGCAACCAGTTCCTGGTGACCTGGCACGGCGACGACAACGCCGGCGGCATGGTCGACAACGAGCAGGAGGTGTTCGGGCGCTTCGTTACCGGCGGTGGCAGCCCCCAGGGATCGCAGTTCCGCATCAGCAGCATGGGCGGATCCGGCAATCCGAACTTCCGCGCGAACAATCCGAGCAGCGCTTTCAACCCGTCGAGCGGCCAGTTCATGGTGGTCTGGCACGGGGATGACAGTTCACTGGTCGACAACGAACTCGAAATATGGGGACAGCGCATCAACGGCAGCACCGGCGCCAACATCGGTCCCATGCTGCAGATCAGTGATGTGGGCATCCCGGGTGACACGATGCGCATCGCACTCAACCCCAGCGTCGTATTCTCGACGGCAACCGCAAACTGGCTGGTGGCCTACCAGGGTGACGAAGTCATCGATAATGCCTTTGAAATCCTGGCCCGGCGGCTTTCAGCGACCGGCACGCCACTCGACGGTGACGAAGTGCGCCTGAGCAGCATGGGCACCAGCGACAGCGACACCGCCTTCAGCGGATTCAATGCCTCGATGGCTTTCGACAGCAACGCCGGTGACACCCTGCTGGTGTTCCAGGGCGACGACGACAGTGGATCGCTGGTCGACAATCACGTGGAGGTGTACGGCCAGTTCCTGACCGACACGCCGCTGGTGGACTACCGGACGCGCGGGGCCGACAACGGGCCGGCCCATATCCGTGTTGCCGGGATGCGGCTCGGGGCGGTCACCGACAACGATCCTGATGGCCAGCCTTCTCTGGACGCCGACGGCGATGATCTGGCCGGCGTCGATGACGAGGACAGCACCGACAGTCTGATCGAGTTCGAATCGGAAGCGCCAGCCCTGACGGTCAATGTCACCAACACATCCGGTGGCGCGGCCACGCTCTACGGCTGGATCGACTACGACGGCGACGGCATATTCGAGAACGCGTCCGAGCGTGGGTCCGTCGCGGTGCCCAATGGCACCAACGGCGCCAACCTGCTGCTCACGCTGCCGGCACCGCCGCCCGGCCCGGCGATCAATACCTTCCTGCGCCTGCGCCTGAGCAGCGATCCGCAGGCGGCGAATGCCACCGGTGTGGTCACGGGTGGCGAGGTCGAGGACTACCCGGCCATCAACTCAAGCAAGGCGATCTTCGCCGACGGTTTCGAGGACTGAACGCACCGTCCTTCCAGGCAAGCCTGCCAATGCCCCATCGCCCGGACCGGGCTGTGCTTTCAGTCCGGCAGACGGAAGGCATTCTGCGCCAACGGGTCGTCGGCCTCCAGCAGTTCGGGCCAGCGCAGGCCCGGTAGCCACTGCACGTCGAAGATTTCCTCGACACCGTGGTCGAACTGCAGCCAGCCGATGACTTCGCCGTTGTGCGTATCAACGGCCCACACGCCGCAGTGCCGGGTCTGGCCGGCGTCGGTGATCGGGAGATCGCCGAACCAGGCCGTGGACCGCACCATCGACACACCGACGAAGGCATAGCGTCCGACCATTGCCAGCCCGCGCGCGAAACCCGGGACCCGCGCGATGCTGTCGCGCGCGCCGGTCTGCGGATCGACCACGCAGAGCTCTCCGCGCCCGGAGTCGAGCACCCAGAGGCGTTGCTCGTGCCAGCGCGGTGAATGCGGCATGCACAGCCCTGCCACGACCGTTTCCCCACTGGCAACCTCGACCACGACCCCACCATCCGCCTTCCGCTCCCGCCAGCCACCCGGTGTGCCGCTGCTGCCGAGCGCAGTCACCCACGCAGGCACGCCGTCCTTCATCGCCAGTCCGTTGAGGTGACAGGCATCTTCCGCCTGCATGTCGGTGGCGAAGGGCGGAAACCACCGCGGCACGAAACTGCTCGATCCGTCCAGCGAAGCCAGGCAGGAGAAACGGGTGTTCACGAACCAGAGTCCGTCGTTGCCCCAGGCCAGTTCGTGAACGCGGACGTCCCCGGTGAAATGCTGGTCGATGGGCACGTACACCACATCCGGTGAAGGCTGCCACTGCGCGGCAAGCTCGGGCATGTCACGGAAACGCCAGAGCGACGTATTCGACCCCAGCGCCAACCCCCGTGGCCCGACCGCAATCCCCATGGGTGCCGGGAAGTAGCGGAAGTGAGTCTGCAGGTCTTCTCCCCGGGCCCGCAGGATCACCAGATGATTGCTGGCGTAGGTGCTGATGATCAGCGAACCACCGAGAAACGCCATCAAGGCCGGAAACGAATCGGTGAAGGTTGACGCTGGTTGTGCAGCCACTGCTTCCGGGCCGACCGGCGTGGTGGCGCCGGCGAAGGACGCCGATGCCGGCGCCGCGGGTGACGGTTCCAGCGCAGGGTCGATCAGCCAACGCCGGATCCAGTCCATGGCCGGCAGTTCGCGGAAGCCTGGCGATCTGCCGGTCCGCGTCGCTTCCTGCTCGAACCGCTGGCGTAGGTCATCGAACACGGCCCGATCCCCTTCGGGCGACGGACTCTGGTACCACGCCGCGCTCCAGTCACGCAGATAGCCATCGATGGCCTGCTCGATACGCGCGACCCATTCGTCGTCCAGCGCATCCATGCGGAACATCTGCAGCAACTCGCCGGCAATGCCGCGAAGCTCGTGCGGCGACATCACTATCGGCCGATTCCTTGCTTCGAAACGCAGTTGGTCAAGCGTCCGCGCCCCGGCAGGAACCACTTCCCCTGCGACGTCGGATCGGATCAAGTGCTCAAGGAAGCGACTGCCGACGCTGTCGCAAACCAGATGGATGCGGGTTGTCGGTTCCGGATTCGTGACCCGGTGCAGGCGCGTGGTATCGAACAGCCAGACCTCGCCCTCGGCCATGTGCACCTGTTCGTCCCCACACTCGAAAATGACGCGGGACGACGTCTGCACCGGAACGTGAATGCGATGGCGCGACTGCCAGTAGTAGTCGATATCGGTGTGCCTTGGCGCTTCGGAGACACCGTCGATCCGCATCAGGCGCGTACGTCCGATCGGACTGTCCAGTGTCGCCAGCGCATCAACGACCGCCGGCAGGTGTCGCAGCCACGACGTTGGCGCCATGCTGCCAAACGTCGCGTCATCAGCCGGATTGCCGTTTCTCGCCACCAGTGGGACGGCGCTGTTGCCGGAAAAACCTTGGGGATGACGCTTCCAGGCCTCGCTCGGCAGCGCGCCGATCTGCGCGCGCATGGCGGCTGCATCAAAGCGCAGCGGAAGTCGAATGAAAGCTCGCTCCAGACGCACGACCAGACCCGGCAGTTGCGGAATGCCTCCAGTTTGCCTGATTGCAATGGCCTCGCGGCCAGGGTCCGGCATCTACCCCGCGGGCCGCACCGACGCATAGTCCCGCGCGTCCTCGCGCCAGGCCGGTGTGGCGGCGATCACGTCGAGCACGTCACAGGGCGCAGCGGCGGTCTGCCACATGGCGCGGTGTTCGTGGTTCATGAAGCGCTGGTCGATCACCTGGTCCATGAAGCTGACCAGGCCGTCCCAGTAGTTGTGCGTGTTGAGCAGCACGATGGGGCTGAAGTAGATGCCGAGGCGCTTCAGGGTGATTGCCTCGAACAGCTCTTCCAGCGTGCCGCAGCCGCCGGGCAGCGCGACCACGGCATCCGAATCGGTGAGCAGGCGATGCTTGCGCTCGCGCATGTCCTCGACCAATTGCAGTTCGCTGAGACCCGGATGGCCCCATTCCAGGTCGTCCATGAACTTCGGCAGGATGCCTATGACCTTGCCGCCGGCGTCCAGCGCGCCGTTAGCCACCGCGCCCATCGAGCCGGTCGAGCCGCCGCCATAGACCAGCGTGTGGCCGCCTTCGGCGATCAACCGGCCCAGCTCGCGGGCATCGGCGTGGAAAGCGGGATCGCAGTGGGCAGAGGAGGCGGCATAGACACAGATGCGCATGATGGGCTCGCAGGACGGTTCAGACGGACGGCCACCTTACGGCAGCCGCCGCGCCTCGCAAAGCCGTGCTGGGGCATACTCGGAGACATCGCCCATCCGAATGACGGAGACGACCATGCTTCAGCGACGCTTGACTCTTCTTTCCAGCCTTTTCCTGCTGGCCCTGCTGTCCGCCTGTAGCAGCCTGCCCAACCGCGAGCCACTGCAGATCGACGTGGCCGGCATCGAATCGCTGCCGGGCGAAGGCATGGAGCTGCGCCTGGCGGTGAAGATCCGCGTGCAGAACCCGAACAACGTCGACATCGAATACGACGGCGTGGCGCTGACGCTGGACCTCAACGACCGCCAGCTCGGCAGTGGCGTCAGCAGCGATGTCGGCGTGGTGCCGCGCTATGGCGAGTCGGTGTTCACCGTGCCTGTCACGATCTCGGCCTTCGACATGATCAACCAGTTGCTGGGTGCGATGGAGCGTCGCGGTGATCCGGACCGCAGCGTCAACTATCGCGTCCGTGGCAAGCTGGAAGGTGGTTTCTTCGGCACCCGCCGCTTCGAGTCTTCCGGTCAATTCGACTTGCCGGAGCGACGCCGCTAGACCGACGATTCAGTCCTCCAGTCCGTCCCTGAACAGCACGTCGTGCATCTCCACGGCAATCAGCAAGGAAGCATTGCGGTTCGGGTTATCGTCGATTTGCTGGCTGCCCGCCAGCATCACGCGATCATTCGACCAGGTCATTGCCAGTCCGTAGTCGCGACCGACGGTCGGGCCGTCCACGGCATCCAGCTCGACCTGCACGCGTCCCTTTTCGCCGAAGCGCAGGTCGAGCCCACCCATGTCGTCCAGCGCGATCATTGCCGGGTCATGCGATTGGCTGTCCTCGATCCAGGTGTAGCCGCCGAGGACGAAGCCGCCTTCCGGTGTCTGCAGTGCGCGGCGCGGGTGGAAGTTGTCGCCGAGGTCGTAGCCGTCATTGAGGCCGGTGCCCCAGGTCGGGTCCAGGGTCTTGCCGTCGGCCGACAGCATCAGGGCGCCGGTGCGGATGACGCCGGGGAAGTCGCCGCGCCCGAACAGCGCGGTGCGGCCATCCGCCAGCAGCAGCATAGAATTGTCGGAGGATATGGCGTTACCGGCGGCGTAATCGAGGATGTGGACGCCGTCGTTGGGGCCGTAGGCATTGTCGACGTTGCCGTCGTCGAGCAGCTGCGTCACGAAAAATCGATAGTCATCCATGCCTACACTGACGCCGCCGAAGATCACGATGCGGCCATCCGGGCGCACGCCGAGATCGGCAAGCACCGCGCTTTCCGCGCCCGCGGGTCGCACGACGCTGACTCCGCTGATTCCGAAGCTGGTGTCGATCTGCCCGTCCGCAGTGAGCCGAACCACGGCGGCTGACAGACTGTCGTCGGGCATGCGGTACTGCGCACCGACATGGATGCGACCGGTGGCGTCCAATGCAAGCTTGTCGTCGTAGTACCAGTCCGGGTCGAGCAGGCCGGCCAGCGTGATGCAGCCGCCAACGCCAAAGCTCGGATCGAGGGTGCCGGCCGCGGTGATCCGGCAGACCGCATGGTCTTCCCAGACATTGTTGTGGCGCACGTCGGCCACAATCAGCACGCGACCATCGGGCTGCATCAGCGCGTTGCTGACGTGGAGCTGGCGCGGATCGTTCCAGTCCAGCAGGCGTAGTCCCGGCACGTTGAAATCGCCGAAGCCGGTGTCCAGTTCGCCGTCGGGAAAATAGCGTGCCAGGCCGACCTTGACCGGCTTGTTCATGGTGATGTCGTAGACCTGCGACACCACCAGCAGTTGCCCGCTGCCCGGATAGCGCAGGACGGCTATTGCGGTGCTGGAAGGTTCGGATCCCGGTGCGTACTCGTCGTCGAAGGGCTCGACGATCATCCCGCCAGTACCGAAGCGTTCCTCCAGGCGACCACGGATGGCATGGGCGTCGGGGCAGTACAGGCTGCCGGCCAGCAGGAGAAGCAGGATGGTGGTCAGGTGGCGCATGTCGGTCTCCGACAGTTGGGATTGCCGATACATGCGCAATGGGCAGGCACCAGGGATCACGTCTGGCGCACGACGCTGGCGTTCGCCGGGCGCCGGCTGCCCCGGCATGCGGAAAACTGGTGACTGGCTTCACGCAATACGCCGGCGAATGCGGTATGGTGCGGTGCATCATCCGCTTCGGAACGCCGCATGTTCCTGTACCAGTTGCATGAAATGAACCGTGCGCTGATGTCGCCTTTCGCCTACTGGGCGGAAGCCAACGCGCGCGCCTTTTCCTCGCCGGAAAGCTGGCTGTCGAAACTGCCGGGCGCACAGCGCTTCGCTGCCGGCAACGAACTGCTGCACCGCATCGGCAAGGACTACGAGAAGCCGGCGTTCGGCATTCATTCGGTGGATGTGGACGGCGAGCCCTGCCCGGTGGTCGAGCGCGAAGTGACGCGCACGCCGTTCTGTCGCCTGCTGCGTTTCAAGCGCTTCACCGACGATGCCGAAAGCATCGGCGAGATGCGCGCGCAGCCCAGCGTGCTGGTCGTAGCGCCGCTGTCCGGCCATCACGCCACGCTGCTGCGCGACACCGTGCGCACGCTGCTGCAGGATCACAAGGTCTACGTCACCGACTGGATCGACGCACGCATGGTGCCGACCAGCGACGGCGCGTTCACGCTGGATGACTACGTCGCCACCATCGAGGGCTTCATCCGACTGATCGGTGGCGCGGTCGGTTTCGACCAGCTGCACGTGATGAGCGTCTGCCAGCCCACGGTACCGGTGCTGGCCGCTGTGTCGCTGATGGCGGCGCGCGGTGAGCCGACGCCACGTTCGCTGGTGATGATGGGCGGGCCGATCGATCCGCGCGAATCGCCGACCGCGGTCAACAACCTCGCCACGCAGAAACCGTTCTGGTGGTTCGAGACCAACCTGATCCATCTCGTGCCAAACAACTTCCCCGGCAGCGGTCGCCGCGTCTATCCGGGCTTCCTGCAGCACACCGGATTCATGGCGATGAACCCCGAGCGCCATTTCACCTCGCACTGGGACTTCTATCAGGACCTGGTCAAGGGCGACCTCGAGGATGCCGACTCGCACCGCCGCTTCTACGATGAGTACAACGCCGTGCTCGACATGCCGGCGGAGTACTACCTCGACACCATCCGCACCGTGTTCCAGGAGTTCCTGCTGCCGCGCGGCCTGTGGGACGTGCGTGGCGAGCGGGTGAAGCCGGCGGCGATCAGTGGCACCGCGCTGATGACCATTGAAGGCGAGCTCGACGATATTTCCGGTGAGGGTCAGACCCGTGCCGCACACGCGCTCTGCACCGGCATCGCCGACGTCGAACGTGAACACTACACCGTGCCGGGCGCCGGCCACTACGGCATCTTCAGCGGCCGCCGCTGGCGCACGCAGGTGTATCCGCGGGTGCAGGATTTCATCGCGCGTTCGGGTGATCCGCGCAAGGTTGGCAAGGCCGCACGTCGTCGGAAGAAATCGGCGTAGGCATGACGCCGGCCGGCCGCGTCCGCGAGGGCGGCGTGTCGGCGCTCGCTGGACGCTGGCTGATTGCATACCATGCCGTATGGATTGATCGGCTTCGGGGAGCAGCATTGATGACCATCGTGATGCCGTGAGCAGCAACGGAGCGCTCCACTTCCAGGTATTGGGAGACATCAAGGTCTTCGCCGACGGCCGGGAGCTGGGCATTCCCCCTTCGCGCAAGACGCGCGCGCTGCTGGCCTACCTGCTGATCACCGGCGCGCCGCAGCGCCGGGAGCGACTCTGCGAACTGCTCTGGGACGTGCCGGATGATCCACGCGGCGCGCTGCGCTGGTCGCTGAGCAAGCTGCGTGGGGCGATCAGCGAAGTCGAAGGCGCGACTCTCAACGCGGACCGCGAACGCGTTGCCCTGGAACTCAACAACGCCAGCATTGACCTGCACCAGTATTCGCTGCTGGCGGACAACCCTTCGGCCGACGTGACGTCGCTCGCCACTGCGTGGAAGGCCTGCCAGCAAGGCCTGGTGCAGGACTGCGACCTGCCGCGACTGCCGGCCTATGCCGCGTGGCTGACGCGCGAGCGGCTGGAAGTCGATCGCCTGCGGGTCAGGCTGGCTCGCCGCCTTTCCGGCATGGACGAGGTGCCAGCGGATGAAGCGGTGATGTGGGCCGATGCCTGGCGCCACGACGCACCACACGATCCGGACGCCGCCATCGCCGCCGTGGTGGCGCGCTTCAACATCGGACAGGTCAAGGAAGCCAGGGCGCTGCGCCACGAAGTGGGCCTGCAGTTCCAGGCGATGAACCTGCCGACGCCGGCGTGGCCGGAAGAGGCACCGCAGCCGGTCGCGCCGGTTTCACTCGCGGCGACGCCGGAAGAGGCCGACCGCGCCCTGCGCCTGCAACAGCGGGTTCGCTTCGCCAGCGCCGGGGATGGGGTCAGCCTCGCCTGGGCGTCGGTAGGCGATGAGGACGCACCGGTGCTGGTCAAGGCCGCCAACTGGCTGTCGCACCTGGAGCTGGACTGGGAAGCGCCGATCTGGAGTCCACTGTATCGCGAACTGGCCCACGCTCGCCGCTTCATCCGCTATGACGAACGCGGCTGCGGCCTGTCCGACTGGGATGTGCCGGAGATCAGCTTCGAGACCTTCGTCACCGACCTCGAAACCGTCGTGGACGCGGCCGGGCTTGAGCGTTTTCCGCTGCTCGGCATCAGCCAGGGAGCGTCCGTTTCCATTGAGTACGCGGCACGGCATCCCGACCGCGTGTCGCACCTGATCCTGTTCGGTGGCTACGCCGCCGGCTGGCGACATCTCGCTTCGTCGCAGGAAGTGAAGGAACGCGAGGCGGTGATGGTGCTCACCGAAGCCGGCTGGGGCCGCGACGACCCCAGCTACCGGCACCTGTTCACCAGCAGCTTCCTGCCGGATGCGACCACCGAGGAGCTGAACTGGTTCGACGATTTCCAGCGCCGCACCACCTCGCCTGCCAATGCGGTGCGCTTCCTGGAAGCCTTCTCCACCATCGATGTCCGCCATCGTCTGGCCGAACTGCAGGTGCCGACGCTGGTGCTGCACAGTCGCGGCGACCACCGCATCCCGCTGGCAACCGGACGCCAGTTGGCAGCAGCCATTCCCGACGCCGAGTTCGTCGGCATCGAAAGCAACAACCATCTCCTGCTCGGGCGCGAACCGGGATCAACGGCCTTCGTGGACGCCATCCGCCAGTTCCTGGCCCGCTGAGCCCGTCCAGACCCGCCGGTCGGGGCCGGATTCCGCCGTTTCCACGCTGGCTACCACGCTGGTTCAAACGCTGACACCGTCAGATGAGCGCACCAGGAGAAGGCGGTCCAGTCCGCCAGCCCCAGCGGCGCCGGAGTTCACATGAAGACAGCATCGCAATCACGAGCGGACTCGCTACGACCAACCCCAACCCGCACGCGCGGCAAGCCGGGCCTGCGGTCGCACCGCCGGGTCCACGGAACGGGCCTGGCGGTGCTTCTTTTCTTCTATGCCGCCCAGCCTGCCGTCCCGCATATCCCCACGGACGCGTCGATTGAAGGTTGGGCGACATCAGCCAGCTGTGCGGCGGACAGCCATGTCTCGGAAAGTCCACCGGCCCCTCACCCGGTGCTGCTGTGCGAGGCCGCCAGACTCGAGACCAAGGGCAAGAACCCGGAGGCGCGGGGCGCCAAGGGACTGCCGGCTCGCGCCTTGCGGATGCGCCGTTGAAGGCATCAACGGCTGCGGGCGCCCGAAGCGGGACTGTCAATGGAACGTGCCGCAGAGCTGGCGCTGATGCTTCCGGCACCGCTTCTTCGGTGGATTCGGAACGCCCATGACCCCCCGGCAAGCTCTTCGTCTGGTTTTGCCCATCGAGCAGGTCGACCACGACTACAAGGCATGGACGAACGCCGTGCAATCAAGACCTTGCTGCGCGTGAAGTAAGTATCCCCCGGCAAAGCCGGGGGATACTTACCGGCCACCTTGCGGTTACACAATTTCAGCTCGGCATCAAAAACCGCCTTCGTCAGATGCTCTCTCCATCGCAGCATCCATGCCTGCAGGCCCAACGACGAGCTGCCACGCTTCCGTCACGTCCGCGAAACAGTTCACAGACAGACTGTGACCTCGGCCAAAAAATTGCCTACACTCCGTCCTGCGTTTCGGGGAATGCGTTCAGCTTGATGTCGGACTGGGGAGTCCGGCAGGTTCTGTCGGGATGAACGGTACCCGATTCTGCGAGGACATCGCGGGTCATGGATCGACCGTTTCCGGGGAACCAGCATGTCTGTATCGATCAAGACCGGCGCCATCGCCGGCCTCACTGCCCTGCTGTTGTGTGCAAACGCGACGGCGGCGGTCTTCATCAATGAATTCCACTACGACAACGTCAACACCGACACCAATGAACGGGTCGAGGTGATCGCCCCTGCCGGCACCAACCTGTCCGGTTGGAGCGTGCAGCTCTACAACGGTTCGAACGGCACGCGCTACGCGACGTTGTCGTTGTCCGGCACGACCAGCAACCAGTGCGGTGGCCACGGGGTAGTGACGGTGGCAGCCGCCGGCATGCAGAACGGCTCGCCCGACGGTCTGGCGCTGGTCAACGCATCAGGCCAGGTCGTGCAGTTCCTGAGCTATGAGGGCACGTTCACCGCCAGCGATGGCCCGGCTGCCGGCATGGCCAGCAGCGATGTCGGCGTGTCGGAAACCACCAGCACGCCGGTCGGTCATTCGCTGCAGCTCGCCGGCAGCGGCGACGAAGCTTCGGACTTCAGCTGGCAGAATCCGGCGGCGTCCAGCTTCGGCAGCTGCAATCCGGGACAGACCCTGGACGGGGGATCGCCGCCGCCACCGCCGCCGCCTTCGGGCAACGAACTGCAGAACGGCGTCGCGAAAACCGGTCTGTCTGCCTCGACTGGCAACAGCCTGAGCTACCAGATCACCGTACCGGCGGACGCAACCGACCTGAGCTTCGTCACCAGTGGCGGTAGCGGTGATGCCGACCTGTACGTGAAGTTCGGCAGCGCGCCGACCACCAGCAGCTACGATTGCCGGCCCTACGCCAGCGGCAGCAACGAAACCTGCAGTTTCGCCTCGCCGCAGACCGGCACCTACCACGTGATGCTGCGTGCCTACAGCACGTTCGCCGGCGTCAGCCTGGTAGCAAGCTACGACGAATCCGCACCGCCTCCGCCGCCGCCACCACCGCCGCCATCGGGGAACACGCTGAGCAAGGGCGTGCCGGTGACTGGGCTGTCTGCGAGCTCGGGCAATGCGCTGAACTACACGATGACGGTGCCGTCCGGCGCCAGCGACCTCAGCTTCATCACCAGCGGCGGCAGCGGTGATGCCGATCTGTACGTGAAGTTCGGCAGCGCACCGACCACCAGCAGCTACGACTGCCGACCCTATGCCAACGGCAACGCTGAAACCTGCAGCTTCGCTTCGCCACAGGCCGGCACCTGGCATGTGATGGTGCGTGCATACAGCTCGTTCTCCGGATTGTCGCTGGTCGGCGACTACACCGCGTCGGGCGGTCCGGGCGGTCCTGGCGGCTACTACAACGGCGTCACCACCACGTCGGCATCAGCGCTGCGCAGCTCGCTGCACATGGTGATCGACGACCACACGCGCTTCCCGTACACCTCGGGTTCCACCGACACCTGGGACATCCTCGACTTTGCCGACGAGGACCCGACCAACCAGTCGCGGATCCTGGACATCTTCAAGAACGCGTCCTACGCCAAGTCGGGTGGTGGCAATACCAATTACAACCGCGAGCACACCTGGCCGAAGTCGCTGGGGTTCCCGGACGACGTGGCCAGCAACTACCCGTACACGGACACGCACATGCTGATGCTGGCCGACATCAACTACAACAGCAGCCGCGGCAACAAGCCGTTCGGCAACTGCAATGCCAGTTGCACGGAGTACCCGACCGGCGCCTATGCCGGCCAGGGCGGCGGCAGCGGCAGCTTCCCCGGCAATTCGAACTGGTCGAACAGCCAGATCTGGCAGGTGTGGAGCAAGCTCAAGGGCAACGTGGCACGGGCCATGTTCTACATGGACATCCGCTACGAAGGCGGCACGCACGGCGTCACCGGCGCGTCCGAGCCCGACCTGCGCCTGACCGACAACCTGTCGCAGATCACCGCCAGCAGCGGCAACGCCTCGGTCGCCTACATGGGCCTGCTCTCGGTGCTGCTGCAGTGGCACGCCGAAGACCCGGTGGACGAAGGCGAAGTCCTGCGCAACGACGCGATCCAGACCTACCAGGGCAACCGCAACCCCTTCGTCGACCATCCAGAATGGGTGGCCTGCATCTACCAGAGCGTCTGCAACTGAAGCGGGACGTTCAATCGCGAAACCACGGGGCTGCTTCGGTGCAGCCCCGTTTCGTTTGACGTCTACTCAACCGTCACGGATTTCGCGAGGTTGCGCGGCTGGTCGACGTCGGTGCCGCGCATGACGGCGACGTGGTAGGAGAGCAGTTGCAGCGGCACGCTGAACAGCACCGGTGCAGCGATGGGGCCGGCGGGCGGCAGTTCGATGACGTGACCTCGATCCATGCCGTGGCGCACCGTGCGGTCGACGAAGACGTAGAGCTCACCGCCGCGTGCGTGCACTTCTTCGAGATTGGACTTGAGCTTGTCCAGCAGGTGGTCATTCGGTGCGACGGCGACCACCGGCATGTTGGCGTCGACCAGCGCCAGCGGGCCGTGCTTCAGCTCACCAGCGGCGTAGGCCTCGGCATGGATGTAGCTGATCTCCTTGAGCTTCAACGCACCCTCCATCGCCACCGGGTAGTGCGTACCGCGCCCGAGGAACAGCGCGTGCTCGCGCGGGACGAAGGCCTTGGCCAGCTCCTCGAGCTCTGGCTCCAGCTTCAGCGCCTCGGCAACCAGGCCCGGCAGTGACTCCAGCTCGGTGACGTGCGCGGCGTAGCGCTCGGCCTCCAGCCCGCGCACTCGCGCCAGCTCGAGTGAGAACAGGGCGAGTGCGGTGAGTTGGGTGGTGAAGGCCTTGGTCGAGGCGACGCCGATCTCCGGACCGGCGCGGGTCATCAGCACCAGGTCGGATTCGCGCACGATGCTGCTTTCCGGCACATTGCAGATCGCGAGTCGTCCGCGATACCCGCGTTCACCGGCCAGCTTCAGCGCCGCCAGCGTGTCGGCGGTTTCGCCGGACTGCGAGATGGTGACGAACAGCGTGTCGGCGTTCACCACCGGCTGCCGGTAACGGTATTCGCTGGCGATCTCGGCTGTACACGGCACGCCGGCCAGCGATTCGATCCAGTAGCGCGCCACCAGGCCGGCATGCAGGCTGGTGCCGCAGGCAACGATGTGTACCGACCTCGTGCCTTCCAGTAGCGCCTGTGCATCAACGCCGAGCATCTGCGTGAGGATGTGCCCGCCGGCAATGCGCCCTTCCAGCGTGTCGGCAATGGCCTGCGGCTGCTCGTGGATTTCCTTGAGCATGTAGTGGCGGTATTCGCCGCGCTCCACCGCATCAAGGTTGAACGACGATTCCTTGATCTCGCGCTGGACCGGTTGATCGCTATCGTCGAACACCTGCACGCTGTCCTCGCGAATCTCGACCAGATCGCCTTCCTGCAGGTAGCTGAAACGTCGCGTCAGCGGCAGCAGCGCATGCACGTCGGAACCGATGTATTGCTCGCCGTCGCCATGGCCAATCACCAGCGGCGAACCGCGCCGCGCGCCAACCAGCACGCCGGGCTCACGCTTGGACATCACGGCGATGGCGTACGCACCGTGCAGGCGCTTCACCGCTTTCTGGCAGGCTTCACGCAAGCTCAGGCCACCGTTCATCAAATGCTCGATCAGGTGGGCGATGACTTCAGTGTCGGTTTCCGACTGGAAGGTGAAGCCGGCGGCGCGCAGCTCCGCCCGCAGTTCGGCATGGTTCTCGATGATGCCGTTGTGGACGACGGACAGGCCGTCACCGGACAGATGCGGGTGCGCGTTCACCGTGTTCGGTGCGCCGTGCGTGGCCCAGCGCGTGTGGCCGATGCCGCTGAAGCCGTCGAGCGGCGTGGCGTCCTGCAACGCCTGCAGGTCACGCACCTTGCCGTAGGTGCGCAGGCGCTCGATGTGGCCGTTGCGCAGGATGGCGATGCCCGCGGAGTCGTAGCCGCGATATTCCAGCGCCTGCAGGCCGGAAATGATGTCCTTGACCACGTCGCGCCGCGCGCTGATACCGACGATGCCGCACATACGGTGAATTCCTTTCGGGTTATGCGCGCATTGTAACGGGGCCGTCATCCTCGGATCGGGGAAAAACGCGGGCAATCGCGATGCCAAGAACGTCGGACTGTCCGCCCACGCTGTCCGTCGCGGACGCCCGGACGCTGTGGCTGTCGTTGGAAAGTCAATAATAATCAGATGCTTGTGGTTGGCACGAATTCTGCTCTGTTGTTCCGTGGACCACTTTCACCACACGGACGACCGCCACACCATGATTCGAGACACCGCCGCCCAGGATCGCCGCATCGATACTGCTCCGCGCCGCCCACTGTGGCACTGGTTGTTGGGCGCTGGCCTGCTTTTTTCCGTCGTCGTATTGTTGTTTGCCGGCGTCGGCGGCTGGTTGTCGGGAGAGCGTTCGGTATCGGCATCACGCCTGCGCATCGCCACCGTGGAGCGCGGCACGCTGGTGCGCGACGCCGTGGTCAATGGTCGCGTGGTCGCGGCAGTCAGTCCGACGGTGTATGCGCCGGTCGATGCTACGGTCGAACTGCTGCAGCAGGCCGGTGATCGCGTGCAGCGCGACCAGGTGCTGGCGCGACTGGATTCACCAGAGCTGGACAACGAGCTGGCCCGCGAGCGCTCCACGCTGGATCAGCTCGAAGCTGCCGCCGGCCGTGCCGAAATCATGGCGCGGCAATCGCGCCTGGAAGCGCGCCGCGAGGCGGATGAAGCCGCCATCGCATTGACCGCGGCCGAACGTGACTTGCAGCGCACGCAGCGCGGCTTCGAGCTGGGCGCGTTGCCGAAGATCGACGTGCTGCGCGCCGAGGACGCGAAGAAGAGCGCGGAGATCCGCAATCGCAATGCCGCCTCGCAGTTGACGTTAGCGAACCAGAGCAGCGACTTTGACCTGGAGACCCAGAAGAAGCTGGCCGAGCGCCAACGCCTGCTGGTCGCCGATTTGGAGCGCCGCGTGGCGGACCTCGAAGTCCGCGCGCCCGTCGACGGCATCATCGGCACCGTGGCCGTGGTGGATCGCGCTCGCGTGGCCGCCAACAGTCCGCTGATGACGCTGGTCGACTTGTCGCGGCTGGAGGTCGAGCTCAGCGTGCCGGAGTCCTACGCCGACGATCTTGGCATGGGCATGACCGCCGAAGTGAGCATCGGCAACGAGCGCGCCAACGGCCAGCTGTCATCGATCTCACCGGAAGTGGTTGCCGGCCAGGTGCTGGCACGCGTGCGTTTCGACGGCGAGCAGCCGCCGGGCCTGCGCCAGAACCAGCGGGTCAGCGCGCGGGTGCTGATCGAGGAGAAGCCCGATGTGCTGATGCTGCAGCGCGGGCCGTTCGTCGAGCAGTCAAGCGGCCGCTACGCCTGGCGCGTTGACGACGGCATCGCCACGCGGCAGCCGATCCGCCTTGGCGCCACCAGCGCGCAGGCGGTCGAGGTGCTGGAAGGCCTAGCCATCGGTGATCGCGTGGTGGTCTCCGGCGCCGACAGTTTCGGTGATGCCGAACGCATCCGCGTCAACTTCTGAGCCCTGTTTCTGGTGAACCTGTACTGGTGAACCTGTAACCGAATCGATGCCAGCGGCATCCAATCCATTTCCATCGAACCCATCGACAAGCGACGTCGAACAATCGCAGCAAGGAGAACCGCGATGCTGGTCATGAAGAACCTGAGCAAGGTGTACCGCACCCACCTGATCGAGACCCACGCCCTGCGTGGCTTCGACATCAACGTCCGCGAAGGCGAGTTCGTCGCGGTGACCGGGCCCTCGGGTTCCGGCAAGACCACCTTCCTCAACATCGCCGGCCTGCTGGAAGAGTTCACCGGTGGCAGCTACGAGTTGGACGGCGTTTCCGTATCCGGCCTCGATGACCGTGCGCGCTCGAAGCTGCGCAACGAGAAGCTGGGCTTCATCTTCCAGGGGTTCAACCTGATCCCCGACCTCAACCTGTTCGACAACGTCGACGTGCCGCTGCGCTACCGCGGCTTGGCCGCGGCGGATCGCCGCCGACGCATCGAGGACGCCCTGTCACGCGTCGGCCTGAGCTCGCGCATGAAGCACTACCCGGCCGAGCTCTCCGGCGGCCAGCAGCAGCGCGTCGCGATTGCCCGCGCGCTGGCTGGCGACCCGCGCCTGCTGCTCGCCGACGAACCCACCGGCAACCTCGATTCGCAGATGGCGCGCGGCGTGATGGAGCTGCTGGAGGACATCAACGCACAGGGCACCACCATCATCATGGTGACCCACGATCCCGAGCTGGCCGCGCGCGCGCAGCGCAACGTGCACATCGTCGACGGCCAGATCACCGACCTGCTGCAGGAGCCGGTGCTGAAGGCCGCTGAGCATGCTGCCGAACGCGCTGCCGCCACGGCGCAGGGCTGAGGAGACGATCATGTTCCGCTACTACCTGTCCCTTGGCTGGCGCAGTCTGCGCCGCAACCCGATCCTCACCGGCCTGATGATCCTGACCCTGTCGGTGGGTATCGCCGCCAGCATGTCGACCCTGACCGTGCTGCACATGATGTCCGGTGATCCGATTCCGCATAAGAGTGATCGCCTGTTCGTGCCGCAGTTCAACTACGGTGAACTGCGTGGCTACGACCCCAACGACGAGCTTTCGCAGCAGGTCGCCTACAGCGAGGCGCGCAACCTGCTGGAGGCGGACGTTGGCGTGCGTCGCGTGGCGGTGTATGGCCTGAGTGGCGCGCTGCGCACCGAGGATCCCGAGTTCCAGGCCATCCTTGGCAACGGCCTGGCGCCGTCGCGTGACTTCTTCGCCATGTTCGAGGTGCCGTTCCTGCACGGCGGCGTCTGGAGCGAGGAGGAAGAGCGCAATGCTGCGGACGTGGTCGTGCTGAATCGTGACATGGCCGAGCGGCTGTTCGGTCGCACCGATGTCATCGGCGAGCGCGTGCGCATGGGCGACGATTTCTACAAGGTGGTGGGCGTCACCGATCACTGGCTGCCGCTGCCCAAGTACTACCGCCTGATCGGCGGCAATGGCGGCGCCTATTACGGCGCCGAGGAGTACTTCGAACCGTTCAGCACCGCCGTGCGCCACGAAGAATCGAACAGCGGCAGCAACAACTGCAACGGCAAGGGACCGGCACCGGGCTGGCAGGGCTGGCTGGATTCGGACTGCGTGTGGATCCAGTTCTGGTTCGAGACCGCATCCGCGTCCGATCGGCAGGCCGTGGTCGACTACCTCAACGCCTACGTCGACGAGCAGAAGAAACTCGGCCGCTTCGAGCGCCCGTCGCGCATCGCGGTGCACGACGTCATGGAGTGGATGGAGTATCTGGAGATCGTTGGTGACGACAGCCGCATTTCCACGTGGCTGGCCTTCGGCTTCCTGCTGGTCTGCCTGGTCAACACGGTCGGCCTGTTGCTGGCCAAGTTCACCGCGCGACAGGGCGAGATCGGCGTGCGTCGCGCGCTGGGTGCGTCACGACGCGAGATCTTCAGCCAGTACCTGATCGAGTCGGCGGTAATCGGTCTGGTTGGCGGTGTCACCGGCCTGCTGCTGGCCTTCGGCGCATTGGCGCTGATCGCCAGGCAGTCGAACACGATGTCGATGGTGGCCAGCATGGACTGGCAGATGCTGCTGCTGACCATCGTGCTGGCGGTGGTCGCCAGCATCCTTGCCGGCCTGCTGCCGACCTGGCGCGCCTGCCAGGTGCTGCCGGCCTTGCAGCTGAAGTCGCAATAAGGAGAACGCCATGGAACTGCGACCGATTTTCTCGACCCTGTTGCGCAACAAGACCGGTGCGATCCTGATCGCCCTGCAGGTGGCGTTGACGCTGGCCATCGTCAGCAACGCGCTGTTCATCATCAACCAGCGGCTGGAGACCGCCGCGCGCCCCAGCGGTGTCGACGACGAATCACGGGTGTTCCAGATCGCCGTGGGCTCGCTGGAGGAATCCGATGATCCGATCGCGCAGCAGCGCCGCGACGAGGACGCTGTCCGCGCCGTTCCCGGCGTGGAGTCGGTGGCCTGGACCAACCAGGTGCCGCTGGGCCAGTCCGGCTGGGGCATGAGCCTGTTCAACGCGACCGACCAGGAACAGCCGACCTCGTGGACGGCGCTGTACTTCTCGCCGGGCCCGCTGGTGGACACGCTGGGTCTGCGCATCGTCGAAGGCCGCGACCTCACCGAGTCCGACGTCGACGAGATCGACCTGCAGACGCAGCGCAGCTTCGGTCGAAAGGCGCTGGTGACCACCACGCTGGCGAAGCGCCTGTCACCGGAGGAAAGCGTGGTCGGCAAGACTGTCTACATCGGCAACGGCGAGGACGCGACCGCCGTCGAGGTGGTCGGCGTGGTCGAGCGTCTGCAGACGCCGTGGGCACAGACTGACGAGGACGGCTACGTGGCGACCATTTCGGCGATGCGGGTCAAGCAGAATTTCTCGCGCTTCGCGGTGCGCGCTGCGGCGGGTGAGGCAGATCGCGTGCAGCGCGATGTCGAGGCCGCACTGCTGGCGCAGGGCAGTGGTCGGTTGATCGTGCAGAACCGCAGCATCGCCGAGAGCCGCGTCAACCGCTATCGCTCGGACAAGGCCATGGCCGGCACGCTGGTGACGGTGACCTTGCTGCTGCTCGTCGTGACCGCCAGCGGCATTGTCGGCATGGCCAGTCTGTGGGTGAACCAGCGGCGCAAGCAGATCGGCGTGCGTCGTGCGCTGGGTGCGACCCGTTTCGACATCCTGCGCTACTTCCTCACCGAGAACCTGATGATCACCGGTGTCGGCGTACTGATTGGCAGCGTGCTCGCACTGGCGTTGAACCAGTTGCTGGTCAGCCAGATGGAACTGCCGCGGTTGCCGCTGGGCTATATCGGCGTCGGCGTGATGGCGCTCTGGCTGCTGGGCATCCTCGCGGTCTACGGGCCGGCACGCCGTGCCGCGCTGGTGCCGCCCGCCGTGGCGACCCGCAGCGCCTGATCGCTTCCAACCGAGTCCGGCGGCGGCGGGCGCCGTCGCCGGACAGATTCCTTCACTGCCCGCAGGCCGAGCGGCCTGCTGGCAGCCTGTGCCTCCCGATCCGCTAAGCTTGCGCCCATGTCCAACGCCACCATCCTGGTCATCGACGACAACCCGGCGGTCGCCACGGCGCTGTCGGTGCTGTTCTCGCTGCACGACTTCGACACCATCCACGCGGATTCACCGGATGCCGGCCTTGCCCTCCTGGAGCGTCGCGACGTGGATCTGGTGATCCAGGACATGAACTTCACCGAGGACACCACCTCGGGCGAGGAAGGCGAGGCGCTGTTCGCCACCCTCCGCGAGAGCTTTCCCGATTTGCCGGTGATCCTGCTGACCGCGTGGACGCAGTTGTCCAGCGCGGTGGATCTGGTCAAGGCCGGTGCCAGCGACTACATCGGCAAGCCCTGGGACGACCGCAAGCTGCTGGCCAGCGTTGCCAACCTGATCGAGCTGGGTCGTTCGCGGCAGGCGCTGCGTGCGCGTGACGACGCCGACCGTCGTTCACAGGACAGCCTGCGTGAGCGCTTCGATCTTTGCGGCATGGTGTTCGCCGACCCGGCCACCGAGCGCATGCTGTCGCTGGCCTGCCAGGTGGCGCGTGCCGACGTGCCGGTGCTGATCACCGGCCCGAACGGCGCCGGCAAGGAATGCATCGCCGCCATCATCCAGGCCAACTCGGCGGTGAAGGACGGTCCTTTCGTGACCGTCAACTGCGGCGCGCTGCCGTCGGAGCTGATCGAAGCCGAGCTGTTCGGTGCCGAGGCCGGCGCCTACACCGGTGCCAGCAAGGCGCGACAGGGCAAGTTCGAGGCGGCCGACGGCGGCACGCTGTTCCTTGACGAGATCGGCAACCTGCCGCCGGCCGGACAGATGAAGCTGCTGCGCGTGCTGGAAACCGGTCGCTTCTCGCGCCTGGGTTCGAACAGCGAGAAGCAGGTAAGGGTCCGCGTGATCAGTGCCACCAACGCCGATCTCGGCGCGATGATCCGTGACGGTTCGTTCCGCGAGGATCTGTTCTACCGGCTCAACGTCATCGAGGTCGAGCTGCCGCCACTGGCCCGGCGTCCGGCGGACATCCTGCCGCTGGCCCGGCATTTTCTCGGCGACGAGCACGAACTGGGCGCCGACGCGGAGAACGCGCTGAAGCACTACCGCTGGCCGGGAAACGTGCGCGAGCTGAAGAACGTGATGCAGCGGGCAAAGCTGCTGGCGACGCAGCGCCTGGTTGGCGCCAACGACCTCGGACTGCCCGCAGCGTCGAGCATTGCCGCGGCAAGCACGGGCGCGGACGACGATCCCGATGCGCAGGACATCCGCGAAGCGCTGGATCGAGCCGGTGGCGTGATCGCGCAGGCCGCAGCCGAACTTGGCCTGTCGCGACAGGCCTTGTATCGCCGCATGGACCGTCTCGGCATCGAGCGTCCCTGACATGAGCAGTCGCCTGACGCGACGTTCCCTGTCCGGTCGCCTGCTGCTGCACACACTGCCAGTGCTGATGCTCGCGCTGCTGCTGCAGTGGCTGCTGGCCGGCTGGCTGGAAGACTGCGGCCTGGCACTGCTGCTGAGCCTGATCGCGGTCGTGCCGCTGCTGCTGTGGGCCGTAAGGCGCGCGCTGCGACCGCCGTTGTCGCTGTTCCGCTCGCTGGCCGGCACGGTGAACAGCTATCGCGATGCCGACTACAGCTTCGGTATCAACTGGGCGAGTGACGATGAACTGGGCGAGCTGGTGCGCGCGCACAATGCGCTCGGCGATACGCTGCGCGAGCAGCGCCTCGACCTGGTGCAGCGCGAGCTGCTGCTCGACACCATGCTGCAGAACACGCCGGTGGCAATGCTGCTGTTTGACCTCGCCGACCGGGTGATCTACGCCAATATCTCGGCCCGTCGCCTGCTCAACGACGGCCGGCGCATCGAAGGCATGTCGCTGCCGCAACTGTTGAACGGCGCGCCGCCGGCACTGGCCGAAGCCATGGATCGCGGTGGTGACGGCCTGTTCACGGTGAGCAGTGCGGACGGCGAGGACGAGGACATCTATCACCTCTCGCGACGCGGCTTCCGGCTCAATGGTCGCCGGCATGAACTGGTGTTGCTGCGCCACCTCACCGCCGAACTGCGCCGCCAGGAAGTGCAGACCTGGAAGAAGGTGATCCGCGTCATCAGCCACGAACTCAACAACTCGCTGGCGCCGGTGGCGTCGCTGGCGCATTCCGGCGGGGAGCTCCTGAAACGCGGCCAGCCGGAGCGCCTGGCACCGGTGCTGACCACCATCGAGGAACGCGCGCGACACCTGGAGCGCTTCATCCAGGGCTATGCGCGCTTCGCCAAGCTGCCGACGCCGCAACTGGCGCGGGTCAGTTGCGGCGAACTGGTTCAGCGCCTGCAGGGCGAAGCGGAATTTTCCGTGGATGGCGAGATTCCCGACAGCATCCTGCGCGTCGATAGCGCGCAGGTCGAACAGGCGCTGCTGAACCTGCTGAAGAATGCCGCGGAATCGGGTGGCGAGGTGTCGCAAATCCAGTTACGCATCCGCCAGGTGCCGGGCTGGACGCGGATCGAGGTACTGGATCGCGGCAGCGGCATGTCCAGCCAGGTGCTGGCCAACGCGCTGCTGCCGTTCTACTCGACCAAGCGTGACGGCACCGGACTCGGCCTGGCGCTGGCGCGGGAAATCGCCGAAGCGCACGGTGGTCGCCTGATGCTTCGCAACCGCGATGGCGGCGGTCTGGCCGTCGCAATGAGTCTGCCTGCCGTCGACTGACGACAGGCAGCTTTTCGGGAATCAGGCAGCGCTCAGGATGCGCCGCCGATCTTGCCCTGCAGGTAGCGTTCGAGACCCACGCGCTCGATCAGTCCCAACTGGGTCTCGATCCAGTCCACGTGCTCCTCCTCGGACTCGAGGATGCTCTCGAACAGCTCACGGCTGACGTAGTCCTTCACCGACTCGCAGTGCTCGATGGCGGCCTTGAGGTCGGGAATCGCGGCCATTTCCAGCTTGAGGTCGCATTCGAGGATTTCCTTCGGGTTCTCGCCGATCAGCAGCTTGCCAAGCTGCTGCAGATTGGGCAGGCCTTCGAGGAACAGGATGCGCTCGATCAGCGCGTCGGCATGCTTCATCTCGTCGATGGACTCGTGGTGCTCATGCGCGGCCAGCTCGTTGAGGCCCCAGTCCTTGAGCATCTTGGCGTGCAGGAAATACTGGTTGATCGCGGTCAGCTCGTTGTAGAGCGCGCGATTGAGGTGTTCGATGACCTTGGCGTCGCCTTTCATGGCGGTTCGTCCCTGAGTGTGGATCAGCGCTCAGGGTAACGATTCAGGGGTGGTCATGCGGTAACGAAAATCGCACGCATTTGCGTGCGCGGCGATGCCTGGAATGCATGGATCGAACCCGACGCCGGCGTTGCGACGTGAGCGCTGGCGTTCGTCCGTGGTGTGGCGCGTCAGGCCGCCTGCAGGACAGGCAACGGGAAGCGCTGGTGCTCGACGTCGAGCAGTTGCTGGGCAAGCCCGGTGCAGGTGCCACAGCCGGTGCCGAGACCGGTTTCGATGGCCAGCCCCGCCACGTCACGCACGCCGGACTCCGCCGCTTCGCGGATCGCTCGATCGGTGACTCCGTGGCAGATGCAGACGTACATGGACAGGCTCCTCGCCGACCGAGGGTGGTCGACGCCGCCATTCAAATACAAATGAGAATGATTGTCAATCAGAAGGCTGAATCGAGGCGCACCAGACCGGATTTCCGACGTCATAGCGGCGGCAGTGTTGCCGGAAACCGTATCCGGCCCTTCTCAAGCGGCGGCGGAGCCGCCATCCTGTCTGGCCATCGCTGGTCCGTCGCCCGGAGTTCCTCGCGCATTGCGAGGATGTGGTGAGCATGTCGACCGATTCTAGAACCACAACACGGACACCCGGAACATGGCCGCGGAAGGCAGCAGCATCGTCAGGAAAAAGAAGCGCCAGGCACTGGCGCTGCTGGACGCGAACCGCCCGCAGGAGGCCAGCGCCCTGCTGCTGCAGATCTGCCAGCTCGAAGACGGCGAGCCCGAACACTGGATGCTGGCTGGCGTGGCGCTGGGGCGCGCGGGACGGCTGAGCGAAGCGGCGTCCTGTTTCCAGAAGACGGCCACGCTGCGCCCGGACTTTCCCGAAGCCCACTACAACCTGGGCAAGGCCCGCAAGGAATTGGGCCAACTGGAACAGGCGGTGGCCAGCTACGAGGCGGCGCTGCGCCTCCGCCCAAGCTGGCCAGAGGCATTGTTCAACCTGGGCAACGTCCTGGACCTTCTGGGGCGACTGCGAGAAGCCGCGACTTGCCAGCAGCGCCTGCTTGAGCTCAGCCCGGATCATCCGGCGGCGTTGAAGGCACTCGGCAGCGCGTTGATGTCGCTGGGCGAACTGGACGAAGCACTGGCGTGCTACGCCCGGCTCGGGGCCGTGGAACCCGGCAGCCTCGACGCGCAGATCGGTCGGGCGAAAGTCCTGGAGCGTCGTGGCGACATCGAACCGGCACGCGCGATCCTGAAGCCGCTCGCCGACGCGGGCACCCGGAACCTGGAACTCGACCTGCTCTACGCATCGATGATCGATACCGATGCCGCGATCGCATTGCTGGAACCATGGGCCACCCGGGGAGAGCCGGGGATGGAGTCGCGGGCCATGTCCAGCCTGCACTTCCGGTTGGGCGCATTGCACGACAGGCTGGCGAACTATCGACCTGCCTTCGAGCACTACCGCATCGCCAACCGCCTGAAGGCCAGGGCGTTCGACCTGACCGCCTTCTCGGGCTTCGTCGACGACATGATGGCCACCTTTTCGCCCGAGGCGATGTCCGCCGCGCCGCGCGCGACAAACGGGTCACGACGCCCGCTGTTCATCGTGGGCATGCCGCGTTCCGGCACCACGCTGGTGGAGCAGATCCTGTGCAGCCATCCGGACGTGTTCGGGGCGGGCGAACTGGACGAAATCCGCCACATCTCGCTGGAGGCGCTGAAGACGGATGCGCACGGGAGGATTCCTGCCGATAGCCTGCAGGCGCTGACCGCAGACGCCTGCAACCGCCATGCCGCCCGCTACCTGGAGCATCTGGATGGGCTGTCGGCTGAGGCGGCGCGGGTAACCGACAAGATGCCGCAAAACTTCATCGGAATCGGTCTGATCGCGCTGCTGTTCCCGGAGGCGGCGATCATCCATTGCCGGCGCGATCCGCTCGACACCTGCCTGTCCTGTTTCGTCAGCGATTTCGGCGCCTCGCACGACTACACCGGTGACCTGCGAACGCTGGGAGCCTACTACCGCCAGTACCAGCGGCTGATGGATCACTGGAAGGATCGCCTGGGCATTCCGATGTTCGAGGTCGACTATGAGGCGCTGGTGGCTGACCAGGAAGGCGTGACGCGCGGTCTGCTGGCGCATTGCGGGCTGGCGTGGGACGAGCGGTGCCTGCGCTTCCATGACAACCGGCGAGTCGTTTCCACCGCAAGCTACGACCAGGTTCGTCAGCCGATCTACACGCGCTCGGTGGGCCGGTGGAAGCACTACGAAGCCGAGCTGCAGCCCCTTGTCGAGGCCTTGAGCGCGGGTTGAAGCCGGATATCAGCGTTTGTGCCGCGGTCGGCGATGGCCGCCATCGCGGCGCTGCGGCAGTTCCGGAGCGGCTTCGAGGATGTCGCTGCCGGCCGCCAGTTCCTGCGCCGCCGGCGCCAGGTGCAGCAGCGCGCGGTGATAGACGCCGCGCTTGAAGTTGACGACGTTCTGCAGCGGGTACCAGAAGTCGACCCAGCGCCAGGAATCGAACTCCGGCGATTCGGTGGCATCAAGGCGCACGTCGGTTTCCTGCCCGACCAGCCGCAGCAGGAACCAGACCTGCTTCTGGCCGATGCACAGCGGACCCTTGCCGTGGCGCAGGCAGCGTCGTGGCAGCCGGTAACGCAGCCAGCCCGGCGTACTGCCCAGCACTTCGACATGCTGCGGCATCAGGCCGGTTTCCTCGGCCAGCTCGCGGTACATCGCCTCTTCCGGCGTCTCGTCGGTGTTCATCCCGCCCTGCGGGAACTGCCAGCCGTCGCGACGCACGCGGCGCGCCCAGAACACGCGACCGTCGTCGTGCATCAGCACGATGGCCACGTTCGGGCGAAATCCGTCCGGATCAATCACGGGACGGTCTCCAAAGTTTTCTCTGCGGACGACAATGCCACAGCGCCGCCGCACTGTCATCGCATCGTCACCGGAGCGTTCATCCGCCACGCTGGCCATCGTCGACCGGCAGCGAGGCGTTGACAGCGAAGCGCCGGCCGTGCTGTTCTTCACGCATGAACGCGTCCACGCCATTGCCGAACCGTCTCGTCGCCCGCGACGGCTCGGGCCTGCGCGTCGACGTCACATCACCAGGTACCATCACGACCACCACGACCCTTGTCTCAAGGGTGCGGCGGCTCGTGACGATCTGAATCTTCGAGCACACCGCACCCGGTCCGGGTCGCGGTGACAGCGCAATCCGGAACGGTGGCGGCTCCAACCGGGACTTGTCATGCCACCTTCGCCAGAATCTGCCGATCACCACGCCGATGCTGCGGCACTGCGCTGCCACGTTCACAAGTTCGGCGGCAGCAGCGTCGCCGATGCCGAACGCCTGCTCGCGGTCCGCGGACATGTCCGCGATGGTTCCGGACGAACCGCCGTCGTGGTGTCGGCCCTGCGCGGCGTCACCGATGCGCTGGTCGCCCTGATCGATGACGCGCGGGCGAGCCGCTCGCATGCCGTCGCACTCGCCGCACTGCTGACGCGACATCACCAGGTGGCGGATGGCCTCGGGCTGCGTGATCCGGCGGCGCTGCACCACGCCATCGACGATGCCTTCGCGCCGCTGGACGGCTGGCTGCGAGGCATCGCCGATGCCGACGACGATGTCATCGCCCGGATCCACGGCCTGGGCGAAGTCGCCAGCTCGCTGCTGCTGCACGCCCTGCTGGCCGAGGAAGACGCGCGCTGGCGACGGCTCGATGCGCGCGAGGTGCTGGTGGTTCGCCAGGGCGAGCTGGGCGCGATGGTCGACTGGAACGCCTCGCGCCAGCGTTTCACCGACTGGGACCGAGAGGAACCCGGCGCACCGCTGGTCATCACCGGCTATGTCGCCAATGACGAAAACGGGCAGCCGACGACACTGGGCCGCAACGGCGGCGACTACTCGGGCGCCATCTTCGCGGTACTGCTGGATGCCGATCAACTGACCATCTGGACCGATGTCGACGGCGTGCTGTCCGCCGACCCGCGACAGGTGAACGATGCGGTCTGCCTGTCGGCGCTGTCCTATCGCGAGGCCTGCGAGCTGGCCTACTTCGGCGCCAAGGTGCTGCACCCGCAGAGCATCGCGCCGGCCATGCAGCAGGGCATCCCGATCCGCATCCGCAATGCGCAGCAGCCGGATGTCGCCGGCACGCTGATCGCTGCCGACGTACAGCGCGGTGACCAGCAGCATCCGGTGAAAGGCCTGACGCTGGTGGAAAACCTGGCGCTGCTGGAGCTCTCCGGCACCGGTCTGGCCGGCGTGCCCGGCACCGCCGAACGCCTGTTCGCGGCGCTGCACGCCGCAAAAGTGTCGGTAACGATGATCTCGCAGGGCTCATCCGAGCACTCGATCTGCTGCGTGATTCGTGACGATCAACAGAACGTGGCGCGCGACGTCGTGCAACAGGCCTTTGCCGACGAGATTGCCAGCGGGCAGGTGGCCGGTGTTTCCGTATCGCGCGACATCAGCGTGCTCGCTGCCGTCGGCGACGGCATGGCCGGTACGCCGGGCGTGGCGGCACGCCTGCTGGGCGGCCTGGCGCAGGCGCGCGTCAACGTGCGTGCGATTGCCCAGGGTGCGGGCGAGCGCAACATCTCGGTGGCGATCCAGCGCGGCGATGCGCAACGCGGCCTGCGTGCGGCGCATGCAGCGTTCTGGCTGTCACCACAAAGCATGTCCGTGGGGCTGATCGGCCCCGGCAACGTCGGTCGTGCGCTACTGGGCCAGCTCGCGGCATTCGATGCCAGCCGCAGCGCAAGACCACGCGAAGGCCTGCGCCTGCGCCTGCGCGCGCTGGCCAACAGCCGCCGCATGAGCCGCGATGAACGCGCCTGGAGCGACATCAGTGACAACTTCGATCCGCGCGCCGCGCTGGCCGACGGCGAAGCGCTGGATCTCGATGCCTTCACCGACCACATCGACGCCGAGCACATTCCGCATGCCCTGATCATCGACTGCAGCGGCAGTGATGCCATCGCCGCACGCTATCCCGACTGGCTGCGTCGCGGCATCCACGTGGTCACGCCGAACAAGCATGCCGGCAGCGGCTCGCTGGATCGCTATCGCGCCATCCGCGCGGCCACGCAGGGCGGCGGCCAGTTCCGCTACGAAGCCACGGTCGGTGCCGGCCTGCCGGTGATCCAGACCTTGCGTTCGCTGCTGGATACCGGCGACGAGCTGATCGCCATCGACGGGCTGTTCTCCGGCACGCTGGCCTGGCTGTTCAACTGCTTCGACGGCAGCCGACCGTTCTCCGAACTCCTGCTCGAAGCACGCTCGATGGGCTACACCGAACCCGATCCGCGCGAGGACCTGTCCGGCATGGACGTGGCGCGAAAGACCGTGATCCTCGCGCGCGAAGCCGGCATCGATATCCGGCTCGACGATGTCAGCATCGAGAACCTGGTGCCGGAAGCACTGCGCGACATCCCGCTGGATGACTTCCTCGCACGCGCCGGCGAACTGGATGCACCGCTGACGGCACGACTGCAGCAGGCGCAGGCCGAGGGCGGCAAGCTGCGCTACCTGGCCGAACTGGATCGCGAGGGCAATGCGCGCGTTGGCCTGACCACGCCGCCGGCGGATCATCCGAGTCTGCACGGCCGCCTGACCGACAACCTGATTCAGTTCCGCACGCTGCGCTATCCGGACAATCCGCTGGTGGTGCAGGGACCGGGCGCCGGCCCGGACGTCACCGCTGCCGGCGTGTTCAGCGACATCCTCGCCATCGGCCAGTCACTGGGCGCACGCGCATGAGTGGCATGAACATGACTGGCATGAGCAGGAACGCCGGCTGGTCTCGCGCCTTCGCACCGGCCAGCGTCGGCAACATCGGCGTCGGCTTCGATCTGCTCGGGCACAGCATCGACGGGCCGCGTGATGAAGTCTCGGCGCGGCGCATCGATGAACCCGCTGTCCGCATCCTGCGCATCGATGGCAACGTGCCGGGCATCGAACAACTGCCACTGGATGCAGAAGCCAATACCGCCGGTCGCGCGCTGATCTCGCTGCGCGGGTCGCTGGGCCTTGCCCACGGTTTCGAGCTGACCATCCACAAGGGCATCGCGCTCGGTTCCGGCCTCGGCGGATCGGCGGCATCCTGCGTCGCGGCGCTGGTCGCTGCCAACGCACTGCTCGATCAACCATTGCCGCGCGAGGCGCTGTATCCGTTCGCGCTGGACGGCGAATCCGCCTCCAGCGGCAGCCGCCATGGCGACAACGTCGCGCCCATGCTGCTGGGTGGCGTGGTGATGGCGCTGGAAAACCGCATGATCCGGCTGCCCACGCCGGACTGGCTGTGGTGCACGGTGGTGCATCCCGACCAGGTGCTGCACACGCGCCGCGCGCGCGAAGTGCTGCAAGCGCCCTACGCGCTGCACGAAGCCGTGATGCAGAGCCAGCATCTCGCGCAGTTCCTCACCGGTCTGCAAACCAATGATCGCGAGTTGATCGGCAACGGCCTGCACGACGTGCTGGTCGAACCGCGTCGCGCGTCGCTGATTCCCGGCTTTGCCGCGGTGAAGACGGCAGCGCTGGACAGCGGCGCACTGGGCGCCAGCATTTCCGGCGCCGGGCCCAGCGTGTTCGCCTGGTGCGACTCACGCGACGGGGCGGAGCGCGCCGGCGATGCCATGAAGCAGGCGTTTGCCGAGGCAGGTTTCCAAGCACGCCGCTACGTTTCGCCGGTCGCCGGGCCGCGCGCCGAATGCATTCCCGAGCACACCGCAGAGGAAGCCGAATGAACTGCATCAGCACGCGCGGCGAGTCGCCGGCGATCCGCCTGCATCAAGCACTGATCACCGGGCTCGCTCCCGACGGCGGTCTGTACGTGCCGGAAACGCTGCCGACCATCGATGCCAAAACGATCGGCGCGCTTCGCGAGCAGCCGCTGGCTACCGTCGCCGAAGCCGTGCTTTCGCCCTATGTCGCCGACTCACCGCTGCAGGCTTCGTTGGCGAGTATCTGCGAACAGGCGTTCGACTTCCCCGCGCCGTTTCGCGCATTGCGCGACGAACACGACCACCTGCTGGAACTGTTCCACGGCCCAACGGCCGCGTTCAAGGACTACGCCGCGCGCTTCCTCGCCGGCTGTCTGTCGGCACTCCGCAGTGACGATGCTCCGGTAACGACGATTCTGGTCGCGACCTCCGGCGATACCGGCGCCGCCGTGGCCGCCGCCTTCCACCGTCGACCGGGTTTCCGCGTGGTGATTCTCTATCCCGACGGCCGCGTGTCACCGGTGCAGGCGCACGGCCTCGGCTGCTGGGGCGACAACGTGCAGGCCTTTCGCGTGGACGGCAGCTTCGACGACTGCCAGCGCCTTGCCAAACAGGCGCTGGCCGACACGGAGCTGCGCCAGCAAAGCCCGCTGACCACCGCCAACAGCATCAGCCTTGGTCGACTGCTGCCACAGGCCGCCTACTACGCGAAAGCCGCCATCGATCACCAGGCGCGGCATGGCGATGTGCTCAACGTCATCGTGCCCACCGGCAACCTCGGCAACGCCTGCGCCGCGCTGGTCGCCCGGCGCATGGGCTTTCCGGTCGGCGAACTGCGCCTCGCCACCAACGCCAACCCGACGCTGTCCGAATTCTTTGCCGGCGACGACTACCGCCCGCGCGACGCCATCGCCACGCTGGCCAACGCCATGGATGTCGGTGCGCCCAGCAACTTCGAGCGCCTGCGGCACTGGCATGAGGGTGACGACGACCTGCGCAAGCGCATCCGTGTCCACCGCATCGATGACCAGCGCATCCGCAACCTGATCCGCGAGACGCCGGAGCGACACGGCATCATCCCCTGCCCGCATACCGCCACCGGACTGGCTGCACTGCAGGACATCCGCAACACCGGCGACAACCGTCACTGGGCCGTCGCCGCCACCGCGCATCCCGCCAAGTTTCCGGAGATCGTCGAACCGCTGGTCGGGCAGTCCGTCAAGGCACCCGCCGCCTTGCGTGCGCAGGCCAAACAGCCTGCGAACGCATCGGCACTCGGGGCGGACTACGGCCTGCTACGAAACGTCCTGCTGGCAGGTTCCAGCGCACCCTGAGCGTGGCACTCAACGACGCGCGGGCGATTCCACCTCGACGTTCCTGCCGAGCGTCTTGAAACGCTCGCCATCCGGCTGGACGACGGTGATCGTGAGATGACCGCTCCTGCTGATGTTCAGGTCGCGCACGATGCCTGACTTGCCCTTGTGGGTTCCCGCCACCACCCGGCAATGATCGCCGTCGCGCAACCTTGAAACCTGAGCGGATTGCGGCATGTCCTGCACTCCTGATCCGGCGCGACGAGCGCGCCCCGCGATGCGAACCCCTGAAGTCTGTCACATCGCGCGTTTCGACGATTCCGAGGCGCGCGGCGGCGGCAGCTCGCCGCCGTAGAACACCGAGAACGGGTGCAGCTCGAAGGCAAAGGTCCCGCCCTGAACCGCCGGGTCGCGTTCGATCAGCGCGCGCGCTTCCGCCTCCGACGCCGCCGACAGCACCACCAGTCCCTTCTTGCCATAGCGCGCGCCGAGCAGCAGCGCGCCGCTCTCGCGAAGGCGTTTCAGGTTCGCGGAATGCTCGCGGAAGTGCGCCTGCTCATGGGCGGGCTTGTCCGCGTCCCAGGCCTGGCCAATCGTGAACTCCACGGCAAACAGGGGAACCGTCGGCGCGGATTCGTCCTGCGCCCGGGTGACGTTCGCCGCAAACAGCACGAGCACAAGGGCGAGCAGCGCGGGCACAGACAGCGTGCGTGGAATCGACATCGGCAACCTCCTGCAAGTCGACGCGTTCATGGCCGGCAGCAATCAGCGACCTTCCGGAATATTGATGATCGTGGCCTGCATGACGGCGATGACCTCGCTGCCGGCATCGCGCTCACCGAGCACCTCGCCACGGCAGACGGTCAGGGTCTTGCCGGCCTTGACCACGCTACCGACGGCCAGAAAGCGATCCGCCAGCGCCGGACGCATGAAGTTGATCTTGAACTCCGCCGTCAGCACGTCGCAGCCGGGCGGCGCGACGGTCAGCGCCGCGTAGCCGCAGGCGCTGTCGATCACGCTGGTCAGCGCGCCGGCGTGGATGTAGCCATGCTGCTGCGACAGCGCCGGCTTCGGCAGCAGGGCGATCCGCACCTCTCCGGCAGACACGCCGACCAGTTCGGCCCCCAGCGTGGACATCAGGCCCTGCGCCGCGAAACTCGGTGCCACGCGCGCCAGCGGCTGCGGCAGCTCGTGATCAGCCATGGCGCTGCCGGACCGCCGCAATCGACTCGCCCACAAGCTGCTCCAGGACCGATCGGTCGAGGTCGGCCAGTTGCTTGAAGTACAGGCAGGACTTGCCCATCTTGTGCTTGCCGAGTCTTGCCAGCAGCGCCTTCGATGCCTCGCTTTCGCAATCGAGATAGGTCACCAGCTCGCGACCGCGAATGGCGAAACCGGCAATCGGTGCTTCGCCGCTGCGTCCGCTTTCGTAGGTGTAGCGATACACGCCGAAGCCGACGATGCTCGGTCCCCACATCTTCGGCGGCTCGCCGGTGATCCTGCCGAGCAGCGCGGTCAGTTCGCGGCAATCCGCCGCCTGCGCTTCGCTGGCCCGAGACGCGATGTAGTCGTCGACATCCGCACCGGTGAAGGCAGTCTTGTTCCTTGACCTGGCCATCGTCGTGCTCCTAGCCCGCCGCGTCGTATGCAGCCTTGATCCAGGTCGCCAGCTCCGCATCCACCTGCGCGGCCTCCGTCAACCTGACCTGGTACTGGCACATCTTCCCCGGCGGCAGCTTTTCCAGGCGCGCTGAACCCGACAGTTCCTTGATGTTCAGCCCCAGCTCCACGCGCGTGTTGGTGGCCGGGCCGATCATCGCGAACTGCTTCTTGCGGCGATAGCTGACGTACTTCTGCTTGGGCGCGGTCTCGAAATCACCCAGCTTGTTCAGTTGTTTCAGCAGCGCATCATGGATCGGTCGCAGCGCCGCCTTCGGCCCGACATACAGGGCGTCCAGCGGATCGGCATCGGGATTCGCGGCGGGCTGCGCATCCTGCTTCGCAAGGTGGGCAATCGTGTTGGCATCACCATGACCCAGGCCCAGGTCGGTCTTCAACAGGCTGACGATCTCGCCATGTTTGGCCAGACCACTGTTCCGAACCAGCGCGATCAACTGCTTCATCGTCTTGCCGGTTCGCGTCTCGATGTTGCGGATCTGCGTTTCCAGTGCCTTCTGAACGTCTGCCATGCTCCCTCCGGATTCGGTTGATGACGGTTCGACGGATGACTCAACAAGGAGCTCAAACACCCCGCGTTGACGGCAAGTCTCCTGCGGAACGGTCAGGTGGCCGGCTGCATCTGAGCCAGCATGAGTACATAGCCGTCCGGATCTTCTAGCCGGCACTCGCCACCGGGCATGTAGAACGGATACTTGATCTCACCTGGGGAATGCCCGAGCTCAACAAGCGCCGCACGTGTCTGCTTGATGTTCTCGAAGTAGAGGTAGAACAGGACTGCCTGTCGGGATGAGTCAAACGGCTCGTCCGCCAGGCCGACCATCAGGTTGGCCTTCTCGCTCTCCAGCCACGCCCAAACCGTCGTTGCCTGGTCGTGCGACATGACGGTGTGTGCGGCCTCAAACCCGAGGTCAGCGTAGAACGTGATGCTGCGCTCCACGTCGGCCACGTGAGCGAAGGCAACCAGCGATTTTGTCTGAGCAGCCATGTTTCACCCAGGCCATCCAACGCCTGAGTTAGGGCGCTGCCCAGGACGACTGCCATCATTCTGTCTCATCCACCGGATAGCGAGGATCTTCCGGTGCCTGGCCGATTGCATACAAATGGTTGCGCAAGACCTCATAGTCCTCGAGCGCAACACTCAGCTTCTTCTCCACGGACTTCAATCGTTCTCTCATTGAGGCGACGAAGTAGGTGAGTGGGAGAATGGCGATCAGTACTAGCCAGGAAGAATCTTCAAACAAGTCGATCTCCTTCTTGCGGCCTAACGCCTGAGTTAAGCCGCGCCGAAGGCGTCGGCTTGAATGATTAGTTAGGCATCTTGGCCCGCGGTGTTGCGGAACTCAACTTGGAGATCGGGCGGGACGTTTAGCCACTGCGTGTATGGGCCCACGATAAGCCGGACGCCTTGAGCCGCAGCTGCCGCGAGTATCTGCTCTAGCCACCGGCTATAAGACCAGTCCCGAGGCACCGGCGAGTGCAGGGACGGCCTGGCCGGATCCCACGAGACGTCCATAGCCTCGCGATAGACAAGTGGGAAGGTGCGCGTGGCCGGCATGACATGCAGCCGGCCGTCCGTGTCGATCTCTACGGCTGTGATTGAATCCTCGTCCACGATGCCTAACTACATTTATCGCCCAAATCCGGGCATATGCGTGGCATGTTCATG
>JAWLAW010000013.1:0-87987 GCA_041395265.1 Lysobacteraceae bacterium | reverse complement strand
TTCGCGTCAACGCCATGGCGCATTTCGCCTATGACTCCTCCGACCTTCGCGACGCCGACAAGGCCGCGCTGGACGAGTTGGCCAAGGTCATCAGCAACAGCCATCCGGGCAGCCTGATCACGGTCGAAGGTTTCACCGATGCCTCCGGCGGCAACGGCTACAACAAGCGCCTGGGCCAGGCCCGTGCCGACGCCGTCCGCGACTATCTGGTCAGCGCCGGCCTGCCGGCAGACAGCGTGCGCGCGGTCAGCTATGGCGAGGCCACCGATCGCCAGGTCGATGCCGGCGCCGTGAAGGAAAGCGGCATGGCCAATCGCCGCGCCGCCGTGGTGTTCGACCGCATCGGTAGCTGATCCTGTCAACGACTCCGCTGATTGATCGGACGGGAACCGCCGCCACCTTCGGGTCGCGGCGGTTTTCTCTGCATGAACCCTCTGGCAGTCTGACCCGCATTGACGGGTCACTCCAGTACGGTGAGACATAGAGCCCGCCTGCGGGATCTCGGGGGCAGTCAGATGCCCTGTGCCCAAAGACAGGCATCTGTCATTTCTTAGGGTTCCGCGACGGATGCTGTGACAAGGAAAAGATGGCGCGCCCGGAGGGATTCGAACCCCCGACCAATGGCTTCGGAAGCCAGTACTCTATCCAGCTGAGCTACGGGCGCGTATTTGTTGAGTTTTCGGTGCCTTGCACACCGGGAAACGAGTTTAAGCCGTTTTCCATGCTTTGTGCCCCCGGAAAGGCGGTGAGTACTACCTTCGGAGCAGGCAATACTCTACTTTCCGAGCCACGGGCGCTTTGCGATTGGCACGGACCCATCTTGCCGGATGGCGGACTGGCCGCGCATTCTATCCGATTCGGCGACCTTGACGGCAGCGACGCTCAGGGAGCAGTGCTGCAGGCGTGACCCGCGAGTTGGGTGAGGCGACGCAGAGACAGCGCGCCGTCACTGTATTCGGGTCGATCCGTGCCCCAACTGAGTTCGATGCGGTTGGCGTCGACCAGGTCCAGTTGCAGGCTGCCCCAGGAGAGGTGCTCCACGGTGGCAGGGTCAAAGTCGGGCGGGAAATTCGCGCCCCGGGTGACGTTGGCCTGCAGCGTCGCCTGGTTGCCGACCACCGGACCGCTGCCCAGCAGCCAGGCGTCCTCGCCATCCAGATAGTGATACCAGACAGCAACGACAAGGCGACCGCCCTGTCCGTCGTCAACGATCTCCAGTTGCAGGCCATGGCCGCTCTGCTGCGGGTCATACCAGCTACCGCTGTGGCAGCCACTGAACTGGTCGGCTTCGGCTGAATCGTCGATGCCGGTGATCCGAATGAAGGCGGCCTCACCGCTGGGGAAGCCGTCAATGCTGCTCTGCCACCCGGCGCGACCCCCGTTTGCACTGTCGAACCACAGCGTCAGCTCGCCCCAGGGTTCGCTCGACACGCTGGCCGGATTGAAATCGGGCGGAAAGTCACCGCCGCTGAAACGGGTCATCGGCACGGTCACGGTGTCGCCGCTTGCTGGCGCGATACCGAGCAGCCACATCGGCTCACCGTTGTCGTAGGCGTACCAGGTGACTGCCAGCCAGCGCACGCCATCGAGGACCAGCGACTCGACCAGCCAGCCGTGGCCGCTGTTGTTCGGGTCGTAGAACGAACCGCTGATGTCCTCGTCGATACGGTAGTCAGCGCGGCCGTCGAGTTGCGCCAGCGGCACGCGCCAGGCGCCGCGCCCGTAGGTGAAGGCGTAGAGCATGGCGGGATCATTGCCGATGGCGGGGTTGGTCTGTAGCTTCTCGACGATGGCGCTGGCGAAGCCGTTGTTCTCCGCCGCCCAGTTCCGGCCTCCGTCGACGCTGACGAAGACACCGAGGTCCGTGCCAAGGAACAGGCGCTGCGAGTTGTCCGGATCGACGGCCAGCGAATGCACGGCGATGTCCGGTAGCTGGTCAGCGCCTTCGCCATCCAGCGGCTGCCAGTTGATGCCGGCGTCTTCGGAGCGCCAGACATGGACGCCGCCAAAGGTCGAATAGGTGGCGTAGACCGTGTCCGGCTGCGCGGGATCGAAGGTGAGCGAAGACACCCAGCCGCTTCGCGGCATGATCGACGGCCACACCGAGGCACCACCGGCGCTGGTCGCCTGCGACTGGCGGAAAATGCCGCGACGGTTCGCCACCAGTACCACATTGCTGTCGCCCGGCTGCACGGCGACAGCGGAGATGAGGTCATCGAAGCCGCTGCCCAACAACGCGCTGGCGGGCTGCCAACTGACGCCGCGATCCCCGCTGCGCCAGACCCGTCGACCGCCAGCCCAGAGCCGATCCGCCGCGTTCGGGTCCAGCTGGTAGGGCATGATGAACAGCGAGGCATCGTTGAGCCCGTCGGTGGCCCGGGTCAACGTCTGCCCGCCGTCCTCGCTGCGGTGCAGGTTCACGCCCTGGTAGCTGACGTAGAGTCGATCCGCATCGCGCGGATCGATGGCGACGTTGGCGCCGTCACCGCCCAGCACGTGCCGCCAGCCGCCAGCGCCGTCGCCGATATCCAGCACGTGCGAGCCGTTGTCCTGCGCACCGGCCACCAGCCGCTGGTTGTCCGCCGATGCCGCACCGGCGTAGTACTGCACGGTGCCGAGTCCGTCGATCAGTGGCGTCCAGCCCAGCGTGCCTGCCAGTGGTCCACAGGCCGCCTGGATGCCACGACTGACCGCGCCGCGCGCCTGCCCGGTCACCCACACGCCACCATCATTGACCACGTAGAGGCGCTGTTCAGCGTCGCCATCGAAACCGGGGTGGAAGACGAAGGCATGCTGGTCGGCGTGGACGCCGGCCGGGTCGCTGCCGTTGAGGAACCAGTACGAGGCGCGACCGAAATGCGCACCGCCGTCGTCGCTGCGATAGATGTCCATGCCGGCAACCCAGACGGTATCGGGGTTGACCGGATCGACCGCGATGGCCTGGTTGTACCAGCCGGCGCCGTAGTTGAAGACGCTGCCGAAACCACAGCGTGGCGCCTCCATACCATCCGCGTAGCTGAACAGGTAGGTCGACAGGGCATCCAGGCTGTTGTTGCGCAGCCGCGCCTGCCAGGTCTGTCCGCCGTCCACCGATCGCCACAGTGCATGAAGGCCATTGTCGTAATCGCCGACGCCATCACCGCTGCGGTCGAAGCCGCGCGACAGCGACGCAGCGACTGCGTACACGGTGTCCGGCTGCGACGGCGCGAAGGCCAGCGATGTCCGCCCCATTCCGGCTTCGCTGAGTACCAGGCTCCAGGCACCCTCGCCGGCGGCATCCGGGTTACGGAACAGCGCTGCGGGACAAGGGCCGTTGCTGCAGGCAGCCGGTGTGACCGGGCCGGGCAGCCAGTAGCGATCCGAGGTGCTGCGCGAACCACAACTGACCAGCAGATGATCGTGGTCGCTATCGGGAAGCATCAGAATGTCGGTGCAGCCCTCGTAGCGTGGCCCGCCGCCATCGGCTTCCGGCTTCAGGATCTGCGTGAAGCTGGCACCGGCATCATCGCTGCGCCACAGGCCCGTGTTGGTGGCGGCGTACAGCCGGCGATGGTCATGCGGGCTGAGTGCCAGGTCGGAAACGTAGCGGAAATCATCGTTGGCCGTTGCGATCAGTTGCTGGAACAGGCGGCCGCCATCACGGCTGCGCAGAATGCCCTGCCCCCACATCGCGGCGTAGGGACGCTCGCTGTTGCGGTACAGCTCGCCGGTGCCGGCATAGATGGTGTCGGGGTCAACCGGATCGATCAGCAGCGAGCCGATGTTGATGTTCTCGGCGCCGTCGCTGAGCGGCGACCAGTTGCCGCCACCGTCCTCGCTGAGCCAGACGCCGCCGGAAACACCGGCGGTGTAGATGCGTTCCGGATCACGTGGATCGAACTGGATGGTCCGTCCGCGACCGGCAATGTTGCTGGGGCCGAGCCACTCCCAGTCCGCCGGCGAGGATTTTTCGCCAACACCGACGAAGGCATTCCTGCGCAGGCTGAAATGCCGCATGGCCTGCTTGTGTGCGCGCGCGCGCTCGAAGGCATCCATCGGCAGGCCGGGTTGGTCGTCGGCGACCCGGCGGGCGATCTGGTATTCGGTCCACTCGGCCGGCAGGTCGGGACGCGCCTTTTTCTGTCGGCTCTGCAGGTCACGCCGTGCCAGTTTTTCACGCTTCTTCTCGAAGCCGGGATGGTGGCTGGCCTGATGAGCGTCGTGCAACGCCTGCCGACGCGTGGATTGGCATCCGGCCAGCAGCATCGGCAGGACGAGCAGCAACGCGACGATCAGCACACGGTCACGACGGGCGTGATCAAAGCCAATCTGGTCGAGACGACCACGGCGAGGGCTGACCGGGCATCGATGCGGGGACTGGTTCATGCCAACTCCCGTTCGGCAGGCTGTCCTGCCACCCTACACCGGTCCGACCAGACCTGTGTGGCGCGTTGACGTCTTGAGCGCGCTCAGCGGCCGCGGAAGCGCGCCGCGTCAATGCAGGCGAAGATGCTGATCAGGAACCAGCCGAAGGGCAGCAGGCTCAGCGTAAGCAGCCAACTGATGGCGAACGCGACGCAGGCGAACAGCAGCCACAGCAGTGCCGCCATGATGCGGCCCTGAAGCAGTTGCCCAAGGCCCGGGAAGATCAGGCTGGCGATGGCGGCGATCACGTTGCCGGCACTGCCGGGGCCGGTCGAACTGGAAGACATGGTCAACTCCTTGCCGTGTTCTTTGCGACTCAACTGCGCGGCTTGAACAGCGCCGCGTCGAGGATGGACCACAGATGCACCAGCCAGCCAAGCAGGATGATCCACAGCGCCGCCGCCAGCACGAACTGCACGATGGCTGCCAGCAGGCGACCCTGCAGCAGTTGGCCGAGGCCGGGAATGAAGAAACTCGCCAATGCGGCCAGCACATTGCCGGCACTGCCCTGTCCTGTGCTCATGCGCCTTGCTCCAAACGTTCATGCCTGCAACGCAGGCTTCCTGGGGATTTGAGGGCAGAGACGGCGCCACGCAAGCCGCGTGACATTTCGACACGGGCGCTCGTTCAGCAAACAGCGGTGTGCGCGGACCCGCTCGCGTCAGCCCTTGCCGCGCGTCCGTGTCTTGCCGGGACTGGCGTTGTTCTCGATGAACTCGATGATCTTGCCGGCCACGTCGATGCCGGTGGCGGTTTCCACGCCTTCCAGACCGGGTGATGAGTTCACCTCCATGATCACCGGCCCGTGATTGCTGCGCAGCAGGTCCACACCCGCCACGTTGAGGCCCATTACCTTGGCTGCGCGAACCGCGGTGGAGCGCTCTTCCGGCGTGATCTTGATCGCCTTGGCGCTGCCGCCACGATGCAGGTTGGAGCGGAACTCGCCTTCCGGACCGGTTCGCTGCATGGTGGCGATGACCTTGTCGCCAACCACCAGCGCGCGGATGTCCGTACCGCCGGCTTCCTTGATGAACTCCTGCACCAGGATGTTGACGTTGGCACCGCGGAAGGCTTCGATCACCGACTTCGCCGAACGCGGCGTCTCGCCCAGCACCACGCCGATGCCCTGCGTGCCTTCCAGCAGCTTGATGATCACCGGCGCGCCACCGCAGAGCTCGATCAGCTCGTCGGTGTTGGACGTGTCGTAGGCGAAGGCGGTCACCGGAAGACCCAGACCCTTGCGCGCCAGCAACTGCATGGAACGCAGCTTGTCGCGACTGCGGCCGATGGCCACCGACTCGTTCAACGGCCACACGCCCATCATCTCGAACTGGCGCAGCACGGCCGTTCCGTAGAAGGTGATCGACGCACCGATGCGCGGAATGACGGCATCGAAGCCGGTCAGCTTGTGCCCGCGATAGCGCAGCTCCGGCCGGTGCGAGGTGATGTTCATGTAGCACTTCAGCGTGTTGATGTGCTCGATCTCGTGGCCGCGCTGGCGGGCGGCTTCGAGCAGACGCTGGTGCGAGTAGAGGTTGGCGTTGCGCGCCAGCAGGGCAATGCGCATGGGAACGGGTTCCGGGTGTCGAGGCGAAAGCTTAGCGCACCGGCAATGACAGTTGTTGCACGGGCATGATCAACGACCCCAATCGACGGGTGGCTGGCGTCGCAACAGCCACTCTGCGCTAGCATGAGCGCCGCATGAGCGCCGCCAAACGAAAATCCCGAAAGCACGCGCGACCGACCGCGTCACGCCCGCGACCAGCGACGAAAGCCAGGCCGGCACCCACGCCGCGCTGGAAGGAGCGGCTGCGCGAATACTGGCTGCTGGTTCGCGGCAACAAGCCGGTCGGCTGGCTGCTGCTGCTGTGGCCGACCTGGTGGGGCCTGTGGCTTGCGGCCGACGGATTTCCGCCGCCGGCGGTGCTGGTCATCTTTACGCTGGGCGTGTGGTTGACCCGCTCGGCCGGCTGCGTGGTCAACGACTATGCCGACCGCTGGCTGGACGGTTCGGTCGAACGCACCAGGGAACGCCCGCTGGCGCGCGGCTCGGTGTCGGGTCGCGAAGCATTGATGGTGTTCGCGGTGCTGATGCTGATCGCCTTCGGTCTGGTGCTGCTGACGAACAGGCTCACCGTTTACCTGTCGCTGATCGCCGTGCTGCTGGCGTCGAGCTACCCGTTTCTGAAGCGCTACACCTACCTGCCGCAGGTCTATCTCGGCATCGCCTTCGGCTGGTCGATCCCGATGGCCTTCGCCGCCGTGCAGAACACGGTGCCGCCGATCGCCTGGCTGCTGTTCTGCGCCAACGTGCTGTGGTCCACCGCCTACGACACCTGGTACGCCATGGTCGATCGCGAGGACGACCTGCGCATGGGTGCGAAATCCACCGCGATCCTGTTCGGCGACATGGATCTCATCGCGCTGAGCGTACTGCAGGGCGGCTTCCTGCTGGCGCTGGTCTTGGTTGGCCAGCGCGCGGAACTGGGCATCGCCTACTACGCCGGACTCGCCATTGCCGCCGTGCTGGTTGCCTGGCAGTTCTGGATCGGCCGAAACCGCAGCCGCGACGCCTGCTTCCGCGCCTTCCTGCACAACAGTTGGGTCGGCGCCGTGGTGTTCGCCGGCATCGCCATCGACACGATGGTGGCCTAACGAGCAGTGAGGAAGTCAGGCGTCAGTCGCAGCCTGCGCCTGCTGTGAGCAACAGCAAAAAATGCAGCTCTCCGATACTCCTCACGGATAGCAAAGCGGGCGCCTCGCTTCCTGAATTGCCTGCAGACGACGAACGATGCGGTGGCGGTGGACAACCCACCGCCACCGTTCGTTGATCAGGGCGACTCGAAACCGTCAGCGAAGATCACCACCGGCGCCACGGTTACAGTGGCCTCGGCGCTGTCATTGGCCGCATTCGGATCCTGCTGCGGCGCGCTGATGGCGACGCTGGCCGTGGCCGTGTACACCGTTCCCGGCGTGGCGCCTACCGGCACGTCGCCGCTGATGCTGTACATCGCACCGCTGTCACGATCCAGGCTGACCGAATGCGCCGGAAGGCCGGCACCACCAGCCGGACAGTTGGCACCGGCATCCGGTGTGCAGGTCCACTGCGGGTTGTCCAGCGCCGGCACGATGGTCACTGCCACGTCAGCAGACGGCGCATCGTTGATGGCGCTCAGGTTGTTGACCGTCACCTCGAAGTTCACCGTCTCACCCGCCAGAGCGAACACCGGGCTGGCAACGTTGCTGATCGCCAGGTCGGCATCGGTGTCGTCATTGTCCGTGATCGCGACGATAACGTTGGCAATGCTGACGCCGTTGAAGCCGCCACCGCTCGCGCTGTGGCTGATCACACCGTCATGCGGGCCTTCGGAAACCGCGTCATCCACCGCAGTCACGGTGATCGTCTTGGGCTCGCTCCAGTTGCCGGCGTTGAAGCTCAGCAGGGTCGGCGATACCTGAACCTGTCCATCGGTCATCACCGTGATGCTGACGGTGCCACTGGGCTCACTGCCGAGCACGATGCTGTAGCTGTCGCCTGCACCGCCCTCGACCGCCGTCGTGCTGCCATCACTCTCGGTGACGATCACACTGGGGTTGTCGTTGTCGACAATCGTCAGCGTGTGACTGGCGACTGCGCCCGGCACCACCACGGCTTCCTGCGCGGCACCACCCCCGGTCTCGGTTCCAAGATCGATGGTGATTGTCTCGTCACTCTCGACATCCATGTCGTCGACCAGGGTGACGGCAATGTTTTCCGCCATGCCATCGCTACCGATCACCACGTTGCCGCCGCCGAGGCTGTAGTCCACGCCACCGCCGGTGGCCGTGCTGGCACCCGCGTTCACGCTGTACGGAATGCTGATCGGCGCCGCCAGCGCCTGGCTTCCCGTTCCGCTGGTGTTGAAAGTCACCGCCACCGACAAGCTGGCGCTTCCATCGCCTTCGTCCGCGCTGCTGCTGGCGGCAACGAACGCGTACTCCGCACTGTCGTTGTCGCTGATCGCCACACCAACATCGGCCACCAACACGCCGTCGTAGCCACCACCACTGACGCTGTGGGCGATGCTTCCTGCGTGATCGCCTTCAACGGTCTGGTCATCGATGGCTGTCACCGTCACTGTCTGCGGGCTGGACCAACTGATGGTGGTGAAGTCGAGACTGTTGGGGCTGACCTGCAGGCCGGGGCCCGCCATCAACGACACCGTGACCGTGCCACTGGGTGCCAGTGACAACGAGACGTCGTAGCTGTCGGTAGCGCCGCCTTCCGTGACCTCGGTGTCACCGTCACTTTCGACGATCACCACCGAATTCACCGGGCCACAGCCACCGGCACCGGTGTTGCAGGCACCCGTCGGGCGGCTGGCACTGAGCACATCGCCTTCGTTCACGGCGGCGGCGTTCACCGAATATTCGGTGAACAGCGCGCCGCTGGACGCAGCCTGCACGCCGACGGTTACGTCGCTGCCAAACGGTCCGCTGTCTGTGCCCAGCTCGATGTAGCGGTACTCGAAGTTCTCGCTGTCCTCATGGAAGACGATGGCGAAATTCAGGCTGAAGGCACCCGGGCTGCTGGAGTACGGCACGGCGCGCCATTCGACGATCCATTCACGGTTCGGCTCAGTGCCGACAAGCCGGGTGTAGATGCCGCCACCGCTGCCATCAGTGCGCAGATCGCGATACCAGGGGAACAGTGTCGGTGCCGACGGCGGGAACGGCTCGCCATAGTCGGCACCGCCCGGGTCGGGCAGGCTGGTGTTGGCATACTCGCGAGAGCCACCGCTGGCGGCGATCTGCAGGTTGCCGTTGCTGCTGACCTGCAGCGTGCTGCCGGCGGCAATCGGGTTGCCGTACAGCTCGAAGTCGAACCCGGCCGGCACCGTGAGGGCAGTAACGACATCGTCGCCCTGGCTGCCGGCAACCAGCGTCGCGGTGCCTGCAAGGCTGGCGCTGCCCGATTGCGTGAACACGTAGTTGTCGCTGGCCGCCTCACCAACCTGCAGCGTGAAGCTGGCCGCCAGCGGCGAGCCGCCGCCGCTCCAGGTGACATCGACATCGAAATCGATGTCGGAGAGACAGGCGAGGCCGGCATCGGTACTGACTTCAACCGGCGTCAGGCCGGTCTGGCTGGTGCCGCCGGCAATGTCGTTGAAAGACACCGTCGGCTGCGTGATGCTCACGCCCGGCGTGCTGGTGGACACCGTCGCGGAAACGCCCGTGGCCGCGTTGGCCCCGGCATTGTGCAGCGTCAGGTCGATCTGGTTGCACTCATTGGGCTCGATGACGCCGTTGTCGGTGGTGACGAGGGTGCTTTCCAGGCTGACCACGGGATCGCTGCTGGATACGTCGAGGTCGAACTCACGAACCGTGCTCGCACCGCAACTGTCGGTGGCGTAGACACGAATGGTGTGATTGCCCAGCGTGGTGCTGCCGGTGGTCGAGATGCTGACCGTGCCATCCGGTGCGGCAGAGACGGTGCCGCCACCCGGCAGTGTCTGTGGCGTCACCAGCACCTCGGCGAAATTGCCGTCGGCATCGCCGGGCAGGCTGTCCGGACTGTTGTTCAGGCTGTCGCTCAGGCCCAGAAGGCGGTCCGCGTAGCTGCCGATATCCGGATCGCGATTGCGCGCGACCTCGATGTTGACCGAAGCGGTCGCCACAGCACCGTCGAGATCGGTGACCGCAAGCTGCACGGGGTAGCGCTTGTTCCCGCTGGTCGGTGCCACCAGGGTGCAGGCCGCCTGCGCTTCCAGCGTGATGTTGCCGCCGCTGTTGCTGACGCTCACATCCAGTTCCGGCGGCGCACCGCTGACATCGATCAACAGGTCACCCGGCGCGTCCTCGGCATCGGACACCGTCGCCACCACGCCGCTGACCGCAGGCGCTCCCTGGCGAGTGGACAGCGAACCGTTGGCCGTGATCGTCGGTGCCGCATTGCTGCCGGTGATGCTGAAGTCGGCATCGGAGATGTCGAAGAACACGTTGCCAACGCCATCGATGCGCAGTCGGGCCTGGTCGGTGGCTGGCGTCCCTACCGGGATGGTCACCGTGGCCGCACCGTCGTTGGCTTCGCTGGCCGCCAGTTCGATCGGCCAGGTTTGGCCGCCGTCCAGCGACAGCCGGATGCGCACGTTGGCGGTGTTGATCGAGCCGCCACTGGTGCCGGCCACGTCCCAGGTCACGCTCTGGCTGCTGCCCGCGGCCCAGCTCACCGCCGTGTTCGGCGCGGTGACCCGGAACGGTCCAGCCGTCGAAACGACGGTAATGGCGGTGCTCGCCTCATTGGTACCACCGCCGCCCGCGCGGTTGTCGCGGGCGGTAACGCGGAAGTTCATGGTGCGGTTGGTGGTCGGCAGGCGCTCACCGGTGAAGTAGTCCGGGCTGGCGGTGCCGGGCAGTGGCGCCGTGTTCGGCACGTTGTTCTGCCCGGCCAGGATGTAGCGCAGGCTGGGGAACATGCGTGATGACGACAACGTCGGCGTGAACGAACGGAACAGCGGGCGCGAGCCATCGTCGGTCAGCACACCGGCCGAGTTCGCTGCGCCCAGGTTGAACTGCTCCCACAGGTAGGTCAGCGTGTCGCCATCGGCGTCATCGCCTTCAGCCGTCAACTCGAACGGCGTATTGGCGGGAATGGTGAATGCCGCGTCGGTCGTCACCGTCGGCGGCGTGTTGCCAGTCGCCGTCAGCACGCCACAGGTGCCGCCACTGCCACTGGTGGTGTGGGCGATGATCTCGTTCAGGCTGACGCGGTGGAAATAGTCCTCGCTGTTCGGCTGCAGGTTGTCCGCCCCACAGATGCCGGCATAGGCCTGGATGGTGATGCCGCTACCGGGCTCGTAGGCCGTGCTGCCATTGCGGTTGCTGCCATTGCAGTTGCCGCCCGAGCCGTTGAAGGTGTGGTTGCCACCGAACTGGTGGCCCATTTCGTGGGCGACGTAGTCGACGTCGAAAGCATCGCCAATCGGCGTGCCGGAACCGGTCAGGCCGCGCGCCTTGCTGCCCGTGCAGATGACGCCCAGTCCGGCAACGCCACCGCCACCCGTGCCAACCAGATGACCCACATCGTAGTTGGCGTTGCCAATGATGGAGTTGATGGTGCTGATGTTGGCGCTGAGATCGTTGGAGGTGTTGCTGTACGGATCGGTAGCAGCGTTGGTGAAGATGATGTCGTCTTCGTTGTCCACCAGCTCGAAACGCACGCTGACTTCGCGCTCGTAGATGCCGTTGACGCGGTTCACCGTGGTGACGATGCCCGACAGTCCGTCAAGCACGCTGCCGCCGTGGAACACCGTGTATTCACCCGTTGCCGCCATCGCCAGACGGTAGGTGCGCAGGTTCTCGCCCGAAGCGAGCTTGGCCTCGACACCCTGCTTCGCCGGGTCCGCCACTTCCTTTGGCGATACCGAACTGCCGTCGACTTCGCAGTGCATCTGCTTGCCGCTGTCATAGTCGTTCTTGCGGTAGGCGATGTAATTCTGCGTGTCACCCGGCTGGTACGGGTCGACGTAGCTGGTGCCCTGCCAGGAAATGATCTGCGCGTGGAAGCCTTTCGGCGTCAGGTCGAGGCGGGCGGTAGCGGAAGGATCATCGATGCCCTGCGCCACCCAGGTACGGATTTCCGGATAGCGCTTGGCCAGCACAGGCGGAAGGATCGACGACTCCACCAACCGGAAACGGCCAAAACTGCCGTCCGCCAGCGGCAGGTCGATCATGCTGTTGCTGTCGGCCACGCGCGTGACCAACTCTGAAGGCACACCGGCCATCAGCTTGTCCAACGCCACGCGGTTCAGGGAAACGGTCTGGTAACGCTGCGGAACGATCTGCCGTGGCTCTGCCGTGCGCTGAACGCCGCCTTCCGGAACCACGGACCAGAGTCCGTCGTCCGAGCTGTTCGCAGACCATGCTGCCGTCTGCACAAGCGCCGACGAAAGCAGCGCAGCGACAACGACGAAACGGCGCCCCGAGCGCCCCACCAATCCCTTCATTGCTTGAATCCCCGAGTGAACCTTTCCGAACAGCCGCGCAGCATGCGGGCACCGCGCGGGATTTGCAATTATCCGACGAGCGGTTGGTTTTCGTGGATGCCGGGGGCTGGCAGCCAGGCTTGTCGCTGCCCCGCACCCGCTTGCCGCGTTCCCGATGTGCGCGTACGCACTCAGTTCAGGATGCAGGCGTGTCCATCGAGCTGCGTCAGGCGCTGCAGGTTCATGCTGCCATCGCCGTAACCGGCGTAGTCCGCATCCCAGTTGATCTGCGCCTGGTTAGCACTGTTCACCGTGAAGCGCAGCACGCCCCACGGCTCCTGCACCTTGTCGGCCGGGTCGTAGTCCGGTGGGAAATCCGCGCCGTGGGTGATGGCCATGGCCAGATCGGCATGATCGCCATCGACCGGGCCACTGCCCAGCAGCCAGCGTGGTTCGCCATTCAGGTAGTGATACCAGATGGCGATGGCCGTCTTCGTGTCACCACTGTCGATCACCTGCAGCTGCAAGCCGTGACCGCTCTGCTGCGGGTCGTACCAGCTACCGCTGTGGCAGCCGCTGAGCTCGTCGGGATGGTTGGTATTGGAGATCGTGCTGAGCCGCACGAAGTCGGCTTCGCCACTGCCCAGGCCATCGACCTCGCTGGTCCATGTCGCATGGCCAGCGTCGACATCGCTCATCACGATGTCCAGCGTGCCGAAGGGCTGTGTCGCAACCGAGGCAGGATCGAAAGCCGGCGGGAAGTCGCCACCGCTGAACAAGGTCATCGGAATGCTGGTGCCGCCGTTCTGGATCGGCGCCGTACCCAGCATCCACAGCTGTTTGCCATCGCGGTAGGCGTACCAGGTCGCCACCAGCAGCGGACCGCTGTCAGTCTCCAGCTGCTCGAATAGCCAGCCATGCCCGCTGTTGGCCGGGTCGTAGAAAGCACCGCTGAGATCAGTGCCGATGGCATGCGACAAATAGAAACCACTGCCATGCGTGCCAGCGTCCAGCACCAAATGTGGTGGTGGCGCATCGGGATACGGGGGGAGCAACGGCGGTGGGATCAAACCAAGGTTGCACGGATCGTGTCGGAATACAGCCCACTCGGCATTGGCAGACAACGATGTCTGGTAAACACCGCACGGGCTAGCATCGTTGCCTTGCCGATCCTCAGACATTCGTTGCAAGGCGCCGGTTCGTACATCAAGACGGTAGTAGCTCGCGCCTTGACCTGACGGACTGGGCTCTTCGACCCCGCGAAAGAAACCGATATATCGACCATCCCCGGATATCGTCGGCGAGAGTACGCCATTGGGGCGGTCATCGCCGGGAATGTCGAGCTTTCGATAGCTTCCATCCCGGCGGTCAGCAAGATAGACCTCACCCTTCCGCTCCAGCGGCAGCCAGAGGTAGATGACGACAAAGCGTGCATCGTCAGACATGCTGACTTCGTCAATATTCACGCCAACGTGATCCGGGACAAGACTATCCACCGGAATGCTAGATTGCAGAGTTCGGTCTCGAATGAAATGCCGCGAGGAAGCGACCTGAAGAACGCCGTCTCCGCGAACGTTCGTAGCGAACGACCGGAACAGTACAAACCGGCCATCACCGGACACCTGGCTTACCCAACTATCGCCATTGGGCTCGAGGTTGTACTGGCCCAGAGTCACGCGCTCAATCAGATCGCTGTCCATGTCCCTCACGAACCCGTCGAAGCTCTGGTTGTTGTCGCCGCTGACAATTTGCGGGGAATCGCTATTGAAAGCGACGAACCGGCCAGTGGCTGACATGCCTGCAGGGTACGTGTACGGGTAGAAGAAGTCCGGTGGGTTGGAGTACGGAGGTGGTGTGTTGTCCGCTCGCGCCAGCTCCTCGCTGATCCGGTCATAGCGGTACACTCCGGTTGGAAGCGTCCCCGCATCGCCATACGTCGTGTCACCATTCACGTGAAATGCGAGGTAGCGTCCGTCGTCAGAAATGTCGACCGGTCCGTTTGCTCTGGCGTCAGGCGCGGCCTCATTCTGGACGGCCACCAGTCTTGTTTCGCCTGTCGCACGGTCCAGCAGGAACACGTCTCCGAGCCAGCCGTCTGCGTCCTCAGATGACAGATTGCTGGCCGACGAAACAAATGCGACGAAACGTCCGTCATTGGATACCGATGCGTCGGTCACGCCTGCGTTTGCGGAGCCAGGAAAGGGACCGCCCGAATCCGCGGCGAAGAACTCGATTGAGGTCCGATCAGAAAGCCTGAGGCCGAGAATTCCGCTGCTGCTGTCCCAATTGGTCCACGCAAGGAGCTGGGTTCCGTCGGAGTTGATGGCCAGTGGGATAAAACTCGAAAAAATCGATGTGCTGGGTGGGAAGTCTGCAGGTGGCTCTACCCGCTCGATGGTTTCCAGGACGCGATCCCAGACAACCCCCCTCAATCGCTGGCTGTCATCGTCTGTCGAGGCAGGATGGGCCGCAGCGGAAACGCGCTGTCCGTTGGCTGAAATCGCCGGTTTGTCCAAACTCGCTCCCTGCAGGAAACCCGCCACAGGCAAGACAGTGAGGTTGCCTTCCAGATCACGTACGGCAATGCGGCTTCCGGCTGGTTCATTGGTCGCTCCGAAAGTAGTCGCACCCGTAATGAAGGCAACGCTGCCGCCATCCTCGGATATGGCTGCCTTTATGCTGTACCCATCGCCCGCAACGCCGTGTTCGTCCACACTGATCAGGAAATGGCTTCGCGTGTCTCGATAGAAAACATAGACCTGATTGACGTCATCAGGCGTGTCAATGGGAACGAGATCCTGACGCACGGATTCGAAAGCGACATGTTGACCATCACCCGATATTGAGGGACATCTCGACGTCATTTGGTCCGGATCACCCGGGATGCCGTTTGGCCGGGAGACCATCAGCAGCGTGTTGCTCTGCATATCACGCAAGTGGATGTCACCTGCTTTGTTGTAGGCAACCCATCGGCCGTCGTTCGACACCACCGGGTCATACGCCCAACCGCTCACCACTCGACGGGTGATGCCAAGTTCAATATCCCGGAGATAGACCCCGCCTGGTTCCTGCGTTGCCTCCGCGACTAGGTTGGTCGCCTCGGACTCGAAGACAACGAAACGCCCATTCGGGCTCAACGATGGCTGCGTGCTTGGACCGTTCGCCGGAACGCCGTTGCTTGACACGCTAACCATCAGGGTTGAGCCACCGGTTGCATCGCGAACAAAGACATCGGCAACTCCATTGGTATCGTCGGCAACCAGGTTACTGGCATCCGATACAAAAACAGCTCTACTGCCATCGCCACTCAGCAATCGCAGGCTGCAGTTGCTCGCGTACCTGCCGTAGAAAGTGTTGTGCGAGAACCAGGATCTACCGTTGGGCTGCGTGCCAAAGGCAGCCGGGTCACCAACGCCAATGCCTTCGAGGTAGTCCACCTGAGCTTGAACTTCTCCGATCAGGGACGTGATCGCGGCCACAAGAAGTGCAGCTAACCAACAATGAAAGGGTCTGTTCGACATGATCAGTCTGGTCTGAGAAGGGTCGTTACGGAGTGCCGCAAGGAGCCGGGATATCTCAGCGACTCAGCAACTTCGCCAGCCAGGTGGCCAGCTTGCCGTAGGGTGGGTCGAAGACGCTCATGGCGTTGAGGCGCGGCTGGCGGACGATGGGCATGAGTTTGCTGAAAGTATCGAAGCCGTATTGGCCGTGGTAGTGGCCCATGCCGCTGGCGCCGACGCCGCCGATGGGCAGGTCGTGCTGGCCGAACTGGATCAGCGTGTCGTTGACGCAGACGCTGCCGGCGATCACTGAATCCAGCGTGCGTTCGAGGCGCCGGCTGTTGCGGTCGAAGGGATAGAAGGCCAGCGGGCGGTCGCGCTCCTGGATGCAGGCGTGTCCATCGAGCTGCGTCAGGCGCTGCAGGTTCATGCTGCCATCGCCGTAGCCGGCGTAGTCCGCATCCCAGTTGATCTGCGCCTGGTTAGCACTGTTCACCGTGAAGCGCAGCACGCCCCACGGCTCCTGCACCTTGTCGGCCGGGTCGTAGTCTGGCGGGAAATCCGCGCCGTGGGTGATGGCCATGGCCAGATCGGCATGATCACCGTCCACCGGACCGCTGCCCAGCAGCCACCGCGGCTCGCCGTTGAGGTAGTGGAACCAGATGGCGATGGCCGTCTTCGTGTCACCACTGTCGATCACCTGCAGCTGCAAGCCGTGACCGCTCTGCTGCGGGTCATACCAGCTGCCGCTGTGGCAGCCGCTGAGCTGATCGGCTTCGTTTGAATTGGAAATGCTGCTGAGGCGCACAAAGTCCGCTTCGCCACTGCCCAAGCCGTCAACTTCGCTGGTCCAGCTTGCTTGGCCGTGGTCGACGTCGCTCATCACGATGTCCAGCGTGCCGAAGGGCTGTGTCGCAACCGAGGCAGGATCGAAAGCCGGCGGGAAGTCGCCACCGCTGAACAAGGTCATCGGAATGCTGGCGCCACCGTTCTCAATCGGCGCCGTACCCAGCATCCACAGCTGTTTGCCATCGCGGTAGGCGTACCAGGTGGCAACCAACAACGGGCCATCTTCCGTCTCCAGCTGCTCGAACAGCCAGCCGTGACCGCTATTGGCCGGGTCGTAGAAGGCGCCGCTGAGGTTGGGCGCAGTCGCGTGGACCAGGTAACCACCAGTGCCGTGTGCCCCTGCATCCAGCTGCCAGCGCCAAGGTGACCCGAACTGGGTCACGTCACCCCAGTCTTCGCCGAGGAACGCCACCCACTCACCATCCGGCGAAATGGCGACGTTATTTCTGAACCCATCGGCCCTCCTGCCGAAGCGGTCCGTATCCATCCGTTGCAGCAAGCCGCTTTGCCGTTCGAAGCGGTAGACATCATGTCGGACGTGGATTCCCCCATTGTTGGATTCACCCCGCGTTCCCAATGTCAGCGCGACATACCGGCCATCGCGAGACAGCGCCATTTCCAACAGATCACGGTAGCTGGCCAGCCGCGCGTTCCTGGTTATCCAGGTGAGCTCATTGCTACCGCGATCCAGCATGTAGGCGTCATCGGCGACATTGTGGTCGTCATCAACTTGAGGCTCGCCGGTGATGAAAGCGATGAAGCGGCCGTCCGAGGACATCTGCACGTGCTTGACGCCAACCTGCGGATCGGAAAGCGTTCCACCCGGAAACGCCGGAGATACCAGATCCTGGTCGCGGTCGTAGATCCGGAAGCGCGAGGCAGGAGATGCAACGTAGGGCTCAAATACGCCTGGAGCAAACAGAACAAAGCGTCCATCCGCAGATAGCGCGTAGACCTTGTAGCTGTCAGAAACTCTTTGATCGTCTTTTGTATCGACGCGCATCACGGTGTCTGACGCCATGTCGCGCAGATAGATTCCGCTGCCGACGTCCAGAGCCCCGCCATCGATCAGGTCAGCCTTGGACCGGAAAGCGACCCATCGCCCGTCATCCGAGACAAATGGATCGTCGCTAGCCTCGACACCCGCCTGGCCGTCTGCCTGCTGACTCACCAGTCGTGTCGTACCGGTCTCGCGATCACGTAGGAATACATCCGCCATGTTGTTGATGTCGCCATCAACGAGATCGGAAGCCTGTGACGCAAAGACGAGATAGTGATCGCTATCGCTGATTCGCGCGGGCGTGGAGGGGTGCAGGGCCTTCGGCTCGGAAATGGCTTCGGTTAGGCTCGACTTCCGATCAATCACGAAAGTGTCCGACGTAGAGTCTTGGCCGCCAGCAACAAGGTTGTCAGCCCAGGACCGGATGATCAGCGTTTCAGCGCCACGCGACATGCTGGTCTGGAAGTCAGCGGGGAATACGGCGTCATTCGCCACTCCCGGGAAGCTCATCCCCTGATCGGCGATGCTGACCGTTTCGCTGATCCCGTCTCCCAGCGACATCAGTCCGACCTGAGACTCCCCCTCGAAATCGCCATCTGCTGCGGCCCCATCGTGCGCGTAGGTGAATGCCAGCGTCTGACCGTCGCCACTCAATCCAATTGCGCGATTAACCAGAACCGGATCGTCGACACCACTAAAAATTGGGGCTGACAACTGATTGACTCCTTCGCCGTCAACCCACAGGAAGGCGTCACCGACGACTTCTCGGTCGGTGGAAGTGAAAACGGCAAGGCTCCCATCCGAGGACAGGGATAGGCGTGTGAGGTACCCGAGGTAGTCACCCAGACTGTACTGGCTGATGTTCCTCGTCACGTGGGCGTTCAAGTCCACCAGACAGGCTTCCAGGTTTGCCCGGGAGGGTGCCTGTCCGGAGGCGTCATAAGAAAAAAAGAGCACGCGTGACCCATCGGAAGAGATGGAAGGCATCCAACTCGCGAATGCACAGTTGGCGCCCGATCCTTCGACATCAATCCACTCGACCTCTCCGGTCTCGAGGTCTGCCCGGAACAGGTTTCCGGCCTCGCCCTGGTCACCGTCATTGATAACCGAAACGGGGCCGTGAGCCGTGAAGGCCAGGTAGTGGCCGTTGCCGGAGAGTGATGGACAGTTGGCAACGGGCCTGACGGCACCGTCCTCCCTGGGTCTGCTGACCAGTGCAGTCGTCTGTGCGGTCAGGTCTCGCAAATAGACACCCGAATGACGGTCTTCCCACGTCGTGCTGATCAAATTCCTTGCGTCGGAGGCGAACGCAACGCGCAGGCCGTCATCGGAGAGACTGGGGGCGCGTGAATCAGCATCGGGCTCTCCACCAGACGACGAGACGCTGATACGGGTGGTGGTGCCCGCCTCACGGTCTCGCAAAAACACATCGTCAGCTTGGCCCTGATCAACGCTATCGAAGTTGGTGGCGGCGGAGACGAAGGCGACGTAGCGACCGTCAGCAGAGACGACCGGCGAACCACTCCGTTCGCTTCCTTGCTCGCCAGCCGAAGCCACACTGATCAGCTCGGTGCGACCCATCAATCGATCACGCAGGAATACGTCGACGACGCCATTGGTGTCGTTCGCCACAAGGTTGCTGGCGCCGGACTCGAACACCACATAGCGGCCATCCGCTGATACGACCCGTCTGCTGCAATCGGTATACGACCCAGACGTAAAGGAACCCGCGTTGGCGGCGCTCCCATAGGCCTCGGGATCACCAACTCCCAAGCCCTCCATGTAGTCCACTTGCGCAAAGGCGGATGCGGGCATCAGTACCGCAATTGAAAACGCCAGCGTGGTCAGCAATCCCGGTCGCGTGTCCCGTGCCATCAGGTCAGAGTCCTTTCTTGGTGATGAGGTCGGCGCCGAGCACCAAGAACGATGAAGCTAGCGGCTCAACAGCTTCGCCAGCCATGTCGCGAGCTTACCGTAGGGCGGGTCAAAAAAGCTCATGGCGTTGAGGCGCGGCTGGCGGACGATGGGCATGAGTTTGCTGAAAGTATCGAAGCCGTATTGGCCGTGGTAGTGGCCCATGCCGCTGGCGCCGACGCCGCCGATGGGCAGGTCGTGCTGGCCGAACTGGATCAGCGTGTCGTTGACGCAGACGCTGCCGGCGATCACTGAATCCAGCGTGCGTTCGAGGCGCCGGCTGTTGCGGTCGAAGGGATAGAAGGCCAGCGGGCGGTCGCGCTCCTGGATGTAGGCGATGGCTTCCTCGATGTTCTCGTAGCTCTGCACCGGCAACACCGGGCCGAAGATTTCCGCCTGCATCACGGCGGCATCGTCTTCGGGTTCGAGGATCAGCGTGGGCGGGACGAGGTACAGGCCTTCGTGGCCTGCTTCGTCGATGTCGCCGTCAGGTGTGTGCTGGATAACGTCCAGGCCACGCATGCGGGCGTCGTCGATCAGGCCGTTGAGTCGCGCGGCCTCACGGTTGGAGATGATGCCGGTGACGTCCGGGTTGTCGCGCAGCGTCGGGTAGCGACGCGCCAGACTGGCCTTCCACGCGGTGACGAAATCGTCGCGGCGGTCGCGATGCACCAGCACGTAGTCGGGCGCGACGCAGGTCTGGCCGGCGTTGAGGCATTTGCCGGCAACGATGCGCTCGACGGCCTTTTCCAGCGGGTAGTCGGGTGCGATCAGCGCCGGTGACTTGCCGCCCAGTTCCAGCGTGATCGGTGTCAGGTTGGGCGCGGCAGCAGCAGCCACCTTGCGACCGATGGCGGTGGAGCCGGTAAACAGCAGGTGGTCGAAGGGCAGCGCGCAGAAGGCCGCGCCGATTTCCGGACCGCCCTCGATCACGCAGACCTGGTCGCTGGGGAATACTTCGGCCAGCATCTCGGCCAGCAGCCGCGAGCAGTTCGGCGAGCTTTCCGACGGCTTCAGCATCACGTGGTTGCCGGCAGCCAGCGCATTGGCCAACGGGATCAGCGCCAGGTTGATCGGGTAATTCCACGGCGACACCACGCCGATCACCCCCAAGGGCATCGGCCTCAGTTCGGCGCGCGCGGGCAGGAAACTGGTGTTGACCCGGCGCCGGCGCGTGCGCATCCAGCTACCGACATGGCGATGTGCATAGTCGACTTCGTCGAGCACGGTCATCACATCCGCAATCAGCGTTTCGTGCGGCGAGCGGCGACCGAAGTCGGCGCTGCAGGCTTCGATGATGCGCTCGCGCCACTGGCGTACCGCGTTGCCGAGCCGCTTGAGGTCATCGCGACGCTGCTTGAGGCTGCGCGGTGCGTGGCGCTGGGCCGCCTGCATCCGCTCCAGTTGCGCGGCGAGGCCGGCGGGGTCGAGGTCTGGTCTGTTCATCCTTGGAGTTTAGCGCTGGAGCGATGCAGGCGCGTGAACGGGCCGGCTGCGGCTAAACTGGCGACATGAACATTCGCAAATACCTTGATATCGAGCCCACGCTGGGCGAGCGCGTCTACGTTGATCCGGGCGCACACGTGATCGGTGACGTGGTGCTGGGCGATGACGTGTCGGTGTGGCCGGGTACGGTGATCCGCGGCGACGTCAATTTCATCCGCATCGGTGCGCGCACCAACGTGCAGGACGGAACGATCATCCACGTCACCCACGAAGGTCCGTACACGCGGCCGGGCGGTTTCCCGACCACGATTGGCGCGGACGTCACCATCGGCCACGGCGCCATCGTCCACGCCTGCACCATCGAGGACGCCTGCCTGATCGGCATGGGCTCGACGGTGCTGGACGGATCCACCGTGAAGAAGCACGGCTTCGTCGGCGCCGGCGCCGTGGTGCCGCCGGGCAAGACCGTGGGCGAAGGCGAGATGTGGCTGGGCAATCCGGCGCGCTGCGTGCGCGTGCTGAGCGAGCGCGAGATCGAGTCGCTGTACTACAGCGCCAAGCACTATTGCCGGCTCAAGGACCGCTACCTCGGCCTGCCGGTCAAGGACTGACGTGGAACCGGACTTCTGGCGACAGCGCTGGCGCGAGGGGCGCATTGGATTCCACCGGGCCGATGTGCTGCCGTCGCTGGTTCAACATTGGCCGACACTGGAACTGCCAGCCGGATCGACGGTGTTCGTGCCGCTGTGCGGCAAGAGCCGCGACATGGCCTGGCTGGCGGCGCGGGGTCATCGCGTGGTCGGTATCGAGCTGGTCGGGACGGCACTGCAGGCGTTCTTCGAGACCGAAGGGCTGATTCCGCAAAGTGACACGCTGGCGACGGCCGGTGGTTCCTTGATTCGCCATCGCGCCGGCCGCTATACGCTGTTCGAGGGCGATCTGTTCGATCTCGATGCCGCGATGCTCGGCGATGTGGCGGCGATCTACGACCGCGCCGCGCTGATTGCCCTGCCGGCGGACCTGCGCCGGCGCTATGTCGCCCACCTCGACCGCATCGCGCCTGCGGCATCGCAACTGCTGATCTGTCTCGAGTACGCCGACGGCGAGCACGATGGGCCACCGTTCAGCGTCGATGCAGGGGACGTCGTTTCGCTCTATGGCGCCGCGCGTGTCGAGGCGTTGAGCCGGCAGACCTTGCCGAAGGATGATGGCCCGGGTGGCGTATCGGTGCTGACCGAGGCGGTGTATCGCGTCCGACCGCCGACATCCTGATCTGGCTGATCTGGCCGAGGCCGAACCGCTTCCTTCAATCGCCGGTATGCAGCGCGTGTCCGCGCTCGCGCAGTGCATCGAAAACCTCGCCGGTATCCGGGCGCACGCCGTGCCAGATCTCGAAGGCGTCGGCGGCCTGTTCGACCAGCATGCCGAGGCCGTCGTAGAGATGCGCGGCACCGGCGGCCTTGGCCCAGGCCAGGAAAGTGCCGGCGGCTTCGCCGTAGTTGAGGTCGTAGGCGATGCAGCGCTGGCCGGCCAGCGAGAAGGGCAGCGTGATGCCGGCACCGTCGCGACCAGCCGAGGTGGCGTTGACGATCAGGTCGAAGCTGCCGATGTCGCCCAGCGCTTCCCAGTAGCGGGAATGCACGTGGGCGGGATCGCCGATGGCGTCAACCAGCCGGTCAGCGCGCTCCGGCGTACGGTTGACGATGATCAGCTCCTCGACACCGGCATCGGCCAGCGCCGGCGCCACACCGTGGGCCGCACCGCCCGCGCCCAGCAGCAGCGCGCGGCGACCGCGGATGTGCTCGCGCACGCGGTCGCTGATGTCGCGCATGAAGCCGCTGCCGTCGGTGTTCTCGCCCATCCAGCCGCTGCTCGACCAGGTCAGCGTGTTCACCGCACCAGCCAGGCGCGCACGGCTGGACATGTCCACGCAGCAGCCCATGGCAGCTTCCTTCAGCGGCAGCGTGATGTTGACGCCGCGTCCGCCGCCGGCCGCGAAGGCTTCCAGCGCGGCGGGTAGCGCTTCCGGCGTCACGTCGATGGCGCTGTAGCTGATGGCGATGCCGGTCTGCTTGGCGAACTGGCTGTGGATGAACGGCGACTGCGAGTGTTCGATCGGGTGGCCGAAAACGGCGAATCGGGCGGTGTTGGACATGGACGTTCCTTGTAGGCAGATTTCTTGTAGTTTCAGGCAGTTTCGCGGAGCCACCGCGCCGCATCCAGCGCGAAGTAGGTGAGCACGCCATCGGCGCCGGCGCGCTTGATGCTGGTCAGCGCTTCCAGCACGCAGGCGCGTTCGTCGATCCAGCCGTTCTGGCCGGCGGCCTTGAACATCGCGTACTCGCCGCTGACCTGATAGACGAAGGTTGGCACGCCGAACTCGTCCTTCACCCGGCGCACGATATCGAGGTAGGGCAGGCCGGGCTTGACCATGACCATGTCGGCGCCTTCCTCCAGATCCAGCGCGACCTCGTGGATGGCTTCGTCACTGTTGGCCGGGTCCATCTGGTAGCTGTACTTGTTGCCCTTGCCCAGCGCGCCGGCCGAACCGACGGCATCGCGGAACGGGCCGTAGAAGCTCGATGCGTACTTGGCGCTGTAGGCGAGGATGCGAGTGTGGAGATGGCCATCGGCCTCCAGCGCGTCGCGGATGGCGCCGATGCGGCCGTCCATCATGTCGCTGGGCGCGACGATGTCGACGCCGGCGCGCGCATGCGACAGCGCCTGCTGTACCAGCACCTCGACGGTTTCGTCGTTCATCACGTAGCCGCTGTCGTCGAGCAGGCCGTCCTGGCCGTGGCTGGTGTACGGGTCCAGCGCCACGTCGGTGATCACGCCGAGGTCGGGGAAGCGCTCCTTCAGTGCACGGACGGCGCGCTGCGCGAGGCCGTTGTCGTCATGGGCGGCGACGGCATCCAGCGACTTGGCTTCGGGCGCGGTGACCGGAAACAGCGCCAGCGCGGGAATGCGCAGCTCGGCGGCCTGCTCGGCCACGCGCAGCAGTTCGTCGATGGAGACGCGCTCGACGCCGGGCATGGACGGCACCGCTTCGCGACCGTCGAGTTCATGCACGAACACCGGGTAGATGAAGTCATCGGCACTCAGCGTGGTTTCGCGGACCAGGCGACGCGAGAAATCGTCGCGGCGCAGGCGGCGTGGACGGGAGCGGGGAAAGCCCATGGCGAGTCCTTTCGATGCGATGCCGCCATTGTACGGCCTCGCCTCGCATCCACTGAAGGATGACGCGTTTGGCGTCGCCGCCTAAGATCGCCGCATGCCCTTGCCGCGACTGCTTCGACGATTCGCCGACTGGCCACGCAGCCTGCGCTGGTCGCTGCTGACCTTGTTCACGCTGCTCGTGCTGGCCGTGGTCGCGCCTTGGCTGTCGCCGTTCGATCCGGAAGCGCCGGACTGGAACGCAGTGCTGCAGCCGCCCTCGCTGGCCAACGGTCACTGGTTCGGCACCGACGCCATCGGCCGCGACATCTTCGTGCGCAGTTTCCTAGGGCTGCGCCTGTCGTTGCTGATCGGCCTGCTGGCGACGGCGATGGCGCTGCTGATCGGTCTTTGCTGGGGCGCGGTGGCCGGCTACTTCGGCGGTCGTCTGGAGCGCCTGCTGATGCGCCTGCTCGATGTGTTCTCGGCGTTGCCCTTCCTGTTGCTGGTGATTCTGCTGCTGGCGTTGTTCGGCCGCTCGTTTGCGCTGTTGCTGGTCGCCATTGGCGGCTACGTCTGGATCGAGCTGGCGCGCGTGGTGCGGGCCGAGGCCGCCCGACTGCGGGGACAGCCCTTCGTCACCGCCGCCGTCGTGGCGGGAGCATCGCCGTGGCAGATGTTGCGCTGGCACCTGTTGCCCAACCTGCTCGGCATCGCACTGGTTTACGCCAGCCTGATCGCGGCGAACGCGGTGCTGATCGAAAGTTTCCTCGGCTTCCTGGGCCTTGGCGTGGCGGAGCCGGCCAGCGGCCTCGGTTCGTTGTTGCACGACGGCAGCCAGGAGCTGGATCAGGCACCGTGGACGCTGCTGTTCCCCGCGCTGCTGCTGGTCGCCACGCTGGCCAGCTTCCAGCAACTCGGCGATGCATTGCGTGATGCGCTGGATCCGCGACGCGTTGATCCGCGCAGCGCGACGGCGGCGCCGGCATGAGCAGACTGCTTGCCGTTGAATCGCTACGCGTTGACGACGGCCATGGTCGCGAACTGCTGGCACCGCTGTCATTCACGCTGGACCGTGGTCACTGCCTGGGCATCGTTGGCGAGTCGGGCTCCGGCAAAAGCCTGACCGCGCTGGCCCTCTGCGGCCTGCTGCCGGAACCGCTGCGCGCTTCTGGCCGACTTCATCTGCACGACGATATTCCCGACGTCGATGGCACGACATCGACTTTCGACCTCGCCGGCGATCTCGCGTCGTTGCGCGGCAGCGGCATCGCGCTGGTGTTCCAGGACGCGCTGGCCAGCCTGCATCCGCTGCGCACGGTGGGCAGCCAGCTTCGCGAAACCCTGCGCGTACGGCGCGGGATGTCACGAACCAATGCCGATGCCGAAGCGGCAAGCCTGCTGGCCCGCATGCAACTGCCGGTTGACGTCCTGTCGAAGCTGCCGCACCAGATCTCCGGCGGCCAGCGCCAACGCGTGCTTCTGGCGCTGGCGCTGGCGACGCAGCCGCGCCTGCTGATCGCCGACGAATCCACCAGTGCGCTCGATCCGCTGGTGCAGGCCGAGGTGATCGGACTGCTGCGCCGCGAAGTGCTGGGTCGCGGCATTGGCCTGGTCTTCATCGGTCACGACCTGTCGGTGGTGGCGTCGCTAGCTGACCAGTTGGCGGTGTTTCATCGTGGTCGTCTGATCGAACAGGGCGCAGCCAAACAGGTGCTCACCGCACCATCGCAGGCCTATACGCGACAACTGATCGACGCCACCCAACTGCCGCAGGCGCGCGCGGCGGCGGAGAGCGGCAACGCGCTGCTGTCACTGCGAAACCTCCGCGTTCGCTACCCACGCGCCGATCGCGATGCCTTGCAGTTGGACGCACTGTCGATCGACCGCGGCGAAGCGCTGGCTCTGGTCGGCGAGTCGGGTTCCGGCAAGAGCACGCTGGCGAAGGCATTGCTGCGATTGCTGCCCGCGGGTGAGGACGCGCAGATCATGCTGGACGGTGTGCGCTGGGATCACCTGTCGGGCGCGGCATTGCGACAGGCTCGACGACGCGTCCAGTGCGTGTTCCAGGATCCCTACGCCTCACTGGATCCGCGACAGCGCATCGCCAGGCTGCTGGCTGAGCCGCGACGCATCCACGGCCTGTCGACGGATCATGAAGCGCTTGTCCGGCTGCTCGCAGCCGTCGACCTCGATGCCGATGCATTGACACGCTATCCGCATGCCTTCTCCGGCGGACAGCGACAACGCATCGCGATTGCCCGCGCGCTGGCCGCGGAGCCCGACCTGCTGATCGCCGACGAGGCGGTGTCCGCGCTGGACGCCCGCGTACGGGGCGACGTGCTGGCCTTGCTCAACCGGCTGAAGACGGATCGCGGATTGTCGCTGCTGTTCATCACCCACGACATGGACGCGGCGGCGGCCGTGGCTGATCGCATCGCGGTGATGAAGGACGGCCGGATGGTCGAATGCGCGGCGGCGAGCGTCCTGCTGGCATCGCCGGCACACGGCTACAGCCGTGCGTTGCTGGCGGCGCGGCCAGCGTCACTGCGGTCAGCCGTCGTCTGAGGCTGCGCCTTCGTCGGATGCGGGTCGTTGCCCGGACGGTTCCCTGTCGCGGCGCGGTTCGCGTCGGTCACCGCGTTCGCGGCCGTCGCGGGACATGGTGCGCAGCAGCGCCTCACGTTCAACCGCGCCGTGGGCGCCGGCGAAATCGACCAGGACGCGTTGTATGGCTGCGGCCACGGCTAGGTCGGCCTGCCGTTGTTTCTCGAAGGCGGACGCCAGGTCGTCGGCGCTGAAGGACTCGGCCAGCAGCGCATCGGCGACGTCGCGGCGCGACTCGCGGGCATCGCGCATGGCGCTGCGGATTACCTCGCGCCGCCCGCCAAAGCGCTGCCGGAAATCGGCACGGGCCTCGGCGTCGAGTTCCCTGGACAGGCCGTGGATGGAAGGCAACCCTGCGGGCAGGCGATGTCCGCCCCGGCGCTCGCCCGCGTGGAACCAGTGCGTAACCAGCACACCGAGCAGCAGCACGTTCAGCAGCAGCGAGATCAGCAACGGCATCGACAGGTGGCGACGCTGCTCCGGCGGGTTCATCGTGCCATCTCCATTTACAGGCTCACCATTCGCCATCGATATCGAGGTCGTACTGCAGCAGCAGCAGCGCGTCTTCATCGCCGCCGTCCACGTCATCGCCGGCTGTGGGCGGCAGCCAGCTTCCAACGGCAACGCCCAATGCCAGGGCAGCGGTCATCGCCGGCACGGCGATGCGCGTCCCGCCGATCTGCTGCCACAGCGTCGCCAGCCATGTGCGACGCGAACGCTGCGCGTCGAAGTCCGCCAGCAGACGACGGCGCAAGGCCGGCGATGGCTCCGGAGCCTCGCAAGCGGCGAGCCGCTGTTCCAGCGCCTCAGCCTGCGCATACGCAGCGCGCGCCAGCGGTGAAGCAAGCAGGATCGCCTCTGCGGCGCGACGCTCACCCTCGGGCCAATTGGCCAACTGGCTGCCGTTCCGGTCGAGCTGTTCCTCGAACCGCGCCAGCGTCATGTTTTCCGCACCCATGCCACTCATGGCAGATCCCCGTTGTTGTTCGTCGTCAGCGCCAACAGCTCGCCGCGCAGCTTGCGGCGCGCGCGGGCCAGCAGCGATTCCACCGCCTCGACGCTGATTCCCATCACTGCCGCCGCCTCCGGATTGCCCATGCCGTCGTAATGGCTGAGCAGCAGCGCCTCGCGCTGGCGATCCGGCAATGCGCGGATCGCCCGACGGACTTCGTCGTCACGCTCATCCTGCTGCAGCTGTTCGCCGGTGCTCGGTGCGTCATCAGCCAATCGTTCAATGGCGTCGGCATCGTGTCCGCGGCGTCGGCGCAGGCGATCGCGACAGAGGTTCGCCGCCACCTGGAACAGCCAGGTCGAGAAGCGCGCGGCGCCGGGCTTCCAGCGCCGCGCGTGTTTCCAGAGCCGCAGGAAACTTTCCTGCACCACGTCCTCGGCTTCCTCGCGATCACCCAGCATGCGCCAGGCGAAGGCCTGCAGGCGGCGCGCGTGACGATCAACCAGCCTCGCCGCCGCCGCCGCGTCGCCGTTGCCGATGGCGATGACCAGCGGCAGGTCCGGGTCATCGCCGTCCGTGCGACTCATCCGTCAACGCGGACCGGCGACGAAGCGTCGCGATCACTCGCCCTTGTCGCTCACGGGCGCGTCTTCACCGTGATGCCGACCATGATGGCGCCCGCCGCGATGGCCGCGCTTCTCCATGCGATGCTCACGCAGTTCATCGGCGCTGATCGTACCGTCACCGTCGGCATCCAGCTTCATCAGGCGATCATGGCCTTTCTCCTGCAGCTCATCGGTGCTGACAACGCCGTCACCGTTGCTGTCGAGGCGCTCCATCATCTTCTGTCCCATGGCCTCGCGGCGGGCTTCGCGGCGCGCTTCACGGGCGGCACGGAATTCCTCGATGGTGACTTCACCGTCGGCATTGGAGTCGAGTTTGGCAATGCGCTCGTCCTCGGCGGCACGCAGTTCATCTGCGCTCAGCTTGCCGTCGGCATTGGTGTCCATCTTGGCCAGGTGCCTGGGCAACGCGTCGGGATCGCGGGCAGCATCCGGGCCGGCAACCAGCAGCGGCGAAAACATCAGCAGGCCCAGGGCGGGCAGCATCCAGCGTGACTTGTTCATGGTCGTCTCCTTGGAAAGGTAACGAAGCGGCGGAATCGCGCTCCGTGAAGCCTGCAACGTGGCGGACCGGGCATTCCGTCGCCGCAGCATGAACCGCCGCTGTCTGCGTTGTCGAGTTCCATGCGACTTGCGGCTGACGGTGGCCTCGCTACAGTGACCGGACTCGCCTGCCCGGGAACGCCGATGACTGCCATCCATCTTTCACGCCTGCTATTGATCCTGCCGCTGCTGGCCGCGCTGCTGCAGCCAGTCGACGCCCTCGCCAAACGCAGGCCGGCGCCCCCGGAGCCATCGCAGGCAGGTCTTTTTGATATCTATCCCAGTGCCGACGGCAAGGTGATCCTCGGCGTGAAGGCGCTGGACGAACCGTTCCTGCTGGCCACCTCGCTGCCGGCCGGGCTTGGCTCCAACGACATCGGTCTGGATCGCGGCCAGCCCGGCGAGATGCTACTGGTCGAGTTCCGTCGCGTGGGCAACAAGCTGCTGCTGGTCGCCCGCAACACGCGCTTCGTGGCGCGCTCGGAGAATGCGCGCGAGCGTGCCAGCGTCGAGGAAGCGTTCGCGGATTCGGTGCTGTGGGCCGGTGAGGTGATGGACGGCGAGCCACTGCGCGTCGACTTCTCCAGCTTCCTCGCCAGCGACCGGCACGGCATCGCTCAACGACTGAAAGCCACCCGGCAAGGCGACTATCGGCTGGACGACGGCCGCAGTGTCGCCCTCGCGGAGGCATCGAAGAGCTTTCCCGACAACACCGAGCTGGAAGGCCTGCTGACCTTCAGCGGTGCCGGCGAAGGGCAGTTTGTCCGTGACGTGGCGATGGATCCGCAGGCGATCACGTTGCGCCAGCACATCAGTCTGGTGCGCCTGCCGGAGCCGGGCTACACGCCGCGCGCCTACCATCCGGCCTCGGGCGGCTTCGCCCAGGGCTTCACCGACTTCGCGCAGCCGCTGGGTGATTCGCTGGCTGTGAAGTTTCAGCCGCGGCATCGCCTGCAGCGCGTCGATCCGACAGCCGAACGCGGACCAGTGGTCGAGCCAATCATCTACTACGTCGACCCCGGCACGCCGGAACCGGTGCGTTCGGCGCTGATCGAAGGCGCCAGTTGGTGGGCCGATGCCTTCGACAAGGCCGGCTTCGAGAATGCGTTTCGCGTCGAGCTGCTGCCCGACGGTGCCGACCCGATGGACGTGCGCTACAACGTGATCCAGTGGGTGCATCGCGCCACCCGCGGCTGGAGCTACGGTGCGGCCATCACCGATCCGCGCACCGGCGAAATCATCAAGGGCTCGGTGCTGCTGGGCTCGCAACGCGTGCGCCAGGACATGCTGATTGCCGAAGCACTGCTCGGCGCCTTCGGCGTCAGCGATCCGGCGGAGCGTCACCGACAGGCCGAAGCCATGGCGCTGGCGCGTCTGCGTCAGTTGTCGGCGCACGAGGTCGGCCACACGCTGGGCTTCGCCCACAACTTCGCCGCCAGCCGCCACGGCAACGGTTCGGTGATGGACTACCCGCATCCGGATTTCCGTCTCGATGGCGACCGTCTGGACCTGTCAAACGCGTATGGCGTCGGCGTTGGTGCCTGGGACGACTTCCTGGTCGCGCACGGCTACGGCGAATTCGCCGATGGTCGCAGCGCGCAGCACCTGGCCGAGCTTCGCCGGAACATCCGTGCCCAGGGCTATCGCTACATCAGCGACGGCGACGCCCGCGCCGCCGGTGCATCCGATCCCGACGGCCTGCTCTGGGACAACGGCGCGGACAGCCTCGCGCGCTACGACGAAGTGATGGCAATTCGCCAGCGCGCGCTGGCCGGCTTCAGCACCCACGTGTCGCCCGTGGACCGGCAGTTGGGCGAACTGCAGTCGCGACTGGTACCGGTCTATCTGCTGCATCGCTACCAGCTCGAGGCCGTGGCGCGCCAGCTCGGTGGTGCGGCCTTCGACTACGGCACAGTAAGCGATACCGCTGCCGGCACACGCATCGTTCCGGCGGGTCGACAGCGCGCCGCGCTGCAGCGGCTGGTGGCGTCACTGGGCAGCGAGCAACTGGCGCTGCCGGCCGCGGTGCTCAAGCTGATGACACCGCCGTCGAACGAATACGGTCGGACCCGCGAGGATTTCGCCAGTGCGACGTCGTCGACCTTCGACCCGATTGCCACCGTCGAAGCTGGTGCGGCGAACACGCTGCAGTTCCTGCTCGATCCGGCGCGGCTCAACCGCGTGGCCTGGCAGCGCGCGCAGGATGCGAAGCAGCCCGGCGTGCAGGAACTGCTGGACGCGTTGATCGCCGGCAGCTGGCAGCGTGATGCCAGCAAGGACAGCGGCCCCGCTGCGATTGCCGTGCAGAACGCCGCCAACTGGGTCGTGCTTGATGCGCTGATGCTGGTGTCACAGGATGCGACGCTGCATCCCGCCGTCGCTGCCAGCGTCCGCTCCGCGCTGGGTCGGCTGGAACGCTGGCTGGCCGCGAATCCGGGCAGCGGCACGGTCGCCGCCAGCCGTCGCGATGCCGCCAACCGCATCACCCGCTATCTCGACGATCCCAGCTCGATTGAATTGCGGAAGCTGCCGCCAATTCCGCCCGGATCACCGATCTGATCTGCGGCGCTCCTGAAGACGATGGCGTGGTCACAAGCTGGCCACGCCATCGTCACATGGGGCATGGCATCATCGCTGCATCGTCCTGTTGATCCTTGGGGAGCATCACCATGTTCGAACGTTTCTCGCGCAGTTGGTCGCTGATCAAGGCCAGCGCCTCGGTACTGAAAGCCAATCCGTCGCTGCTGCTGTTCCCGCTGGTATCGGCCATCGCCTGCATCGTGGTCGCGGCCACCTTTATCGTGCCGGCGGCGACCAGCGGCTGGCTGATGCACGCCTTCAGCGATGAGCGCGGCAGCCCGCTGGCCTATGTCTGGGCCTTCGGCTTCTACACCGTGCAGTACTTCGTGATCATCTTCTTCAACACGGCGCTGGTCGGCGCGGCGAGCATGCACCTCGACGGCAAGCAGGCGACGCTGGCCGATGGTCTCGCCATCGCCCGGCGCAAGATCGGCGTGATCTTCGGCTACGCCATCATCGCGGCGACGGTCGGCATGATCCTGCGCGCCATCGAGGAACGCGCCGGCTTCGTCGGCAAGATCGTGGTCGGTTTTCTCGGCGCGGCCTGGACCATCAGCCAGTTCATGGCCGTGCCGGTGCTGGTGCATCGCGACGTCGGCCCGCTGGACGCGGTCAAGGAAAGCGCCCTGCTGCTGAAGAAGACCTGGGGCGAAAACCTGATCGGCAACGGTGGCATCGGCCTGGTGTTCGCCTTCCTGTGGATCGGCCTGATCGCCATCGCCGTGGTGCTGGGTGGCAGCGCCATCGCCGCCAAGTCCGCCGCGCTGGGCATCACCTTCGGCGCGCTGATGGTGCTGGCCTTCGTCCTGCTGGCCCTGATCCAGGCCGCGCTGCAGGGCATCTATGCCACCGCCCTGTACCGCTACGCCGAAGACGGCGAAGGCACCGCCGCCTTCGACAAACAGACGCTGGAGAACGCGTTCCGGATCAAGGCCTGAAAACCCGGTCGGTCCCAAGTGCCGGTCGAGATTGCGGCAGAGGTACTTTTTCGATTCGTATTCGAGTGCGCTTTCTACGCACTCGGATACGCGACTGGCTGGCTTCTTGTGCCAGCACTTTCGTTCGGCTACTACGAAGTTGAGCCGCTATCACCACCCAAGCGGGGTGTGAAGCGAGTTCGTTCGAGGGCTGTTCGAGATCACCGACAGTTGTCCGCAGAGACCGCGACCATGGCCGGCATCCTCTTCTGGGTAGCGGTGATTGCGCTGGTCTGGTGGGTCACCAGCAAAAGCTGATTGCTCAAGAAAACCATTTCTCAGGTGGCCTGATCGACTCAGCATGGCGCCGGTGTATGGAAACCCGCTGGTGCTGCAAGTGACGAGGTTCCGTGTCTTCCCATGAACTCGACATCAAGGGCTGGCGGGAATGGTGGTTTTTCCTGTTCCGACCCAAAAAGTGCCCGGCCTGTCATCGCAAGCTTGGGCGTTTTCACGTTCCACCGAAGCACTCGATGGGTTGGGAGTCTGGTTCGACTGGCCTGGATTTCCGATACGTGCACAAGACAAGGGAAGCCGTCCGCTATCGCTGCGACCCTTGCCACGCGTACTACTCGCTGACGGAGCTCGTCGAGCAGCAATAGCGACCGCCCGTATGGCTAGTTGGAACTTGGCGCAGCGTACTGGTCGATCACCGCTTCGATCGCCGCAGCGCAGACGCTGCAGAAGGCTTCGGTGCGGGTGAACATCACGCAGTTGGCTTCGGAGCGGTAGTAGCCGGTGGCTTCGTAGTTGGCACCTTCGAAGGCACCGACTGCATTGGCGTATTCGGCGGACCCCAGCAGCTTCTCCTCACGTACTTTTTCGCGGCGGAACAGGGCGTTCATTTCCGACTCGGGGCGCTGGTTCTCGCGAAGCTTGGCGCGCTCCTTCTGGTAGTCCTGCTGGCGTGCCTCGAACTCAGCCTTGGGCCAGGGTGTTGGCAGCGGCGTGTCGCTCTTCACCAGCGAGCGCCATTTGAGCTGCGCCGGATCGCGCAGTGCGGTGACGTTCGGCTCCCATGGCTCCTTGCGCTGGCCACCGGTCTCGTAGGCAACCGATGAGGTGTAGTACTCGTCGGCGAGGCCGGCGAAGTGATGGCCGAATTCGTGCACGAACAGGTACGGCGACCATTCGCTGCCGGCCGCCGCCGTGCTGTAGAGGCCCTGGATGCCGCCGCCGCCGTAGGTTTCGTTGTTGACCAGGATTTCGATGAACTCGTAGGACGCCCATTGCGCGATGTCGCGCAGCGCCTCGTTCTCGTAGGTCAGCACGTAGCGCTCGCTGCCGAAGGCGTCGTAGCGCGTGCCCAAGGGCGTCCAGCGATGCAGGCCGCTGGATGGCCGTGCCACGCCGGATTGCGGTGACGGCGCCATCAATGCGTGAACGTTGAAGTCATCCGCATGCTCCTTGAACGGCGACACCTTGAACAGCTCGTCACTTAGGCGCTTCGCATCGGCGATGAACTTGTCCTGCTCTGCAGCGGTGTAACCATCGCCGAGAATCAGCAGATCGACCTTGTCCGGCGACGGGCCGCTGTCGCGGATGCTCACGACCTCACCGGTCTTCGGCGCCGGGACGCGACGCACGTCCAGTGCGGCCGGATCAATGTCGGTCGTCCACACCTGCGAGAACTGGTTGCGGTCATCGCGCGCGTACAGGCGGATCCGCACCGCCTTGTCCGGCATCGGAAATCGCAGGGATTCACTGAAGCGTCGATTCATCCGTCGTGCTTCCCCGGTGGTGCGCCATTCGCCGAAGATCGAGCTGAAGCCGCGCGAGTACAGCACCGCGTCGGTGGCCGGATCGACAACCTCGAAGAAGTAGGCACCGCGACGCAGCTCGTCGATGGCCCGAGACGGATGGCCCGGCCACAGCAGCGGTTCGATCACGACGCGGTCCACGGCATAGCTGTCGGCCAGCGCGTTGCCGCTGTGGCTGTAGTCGACGCGCAGCGTGCGCGGCGTGCTCGCCGTTTGGGCCTGCGCAATGACAGACGACAGCATCAGCGCGGCAAGGATGACGATGGGTTTCATGACGGGCCTCCGTTCGGACCCGCCTATCCTGCGTCGAAGCCGGCTTCTACGCCAATGCCGGCATCGTCAGTCCTCGAAGCCATCCTTGAAGACGTCCGGCTCCGGAATCGGCGGCGTGCCGAACGGCATCGGCGCGCTCAGTTCGGAGCTGTTGCCGACCTCGGTGGCCTGCACCATCAGCCAGCCGCTGCTGTAGGGCACGCTGATCACGACATCATCGTTGGTGCCCGACGGCCCACCATACATTTCGGTAGCGATCCATTCGGCGTCATTGCCGCCGTCGTCATTGACGTAGAAGTGGATCTGCACCGGGAATGTGGCTGCCGCCGTATCAAGGTGCAGCGTGACCTGCAGGACACCCGGGCCGGTAGCGAGCAGCGCGGTGATCGCCGGCGTGTTCTGCAGGCGATTCGGGCCTTCATCGACGTCGCCCGCGTCGTTGGCGGTAACCCCGTCATCACCAAGATCGACAGCCAGCCCCGCGTTTTCGAAGAAGTGGTTGGCGTACAGCGTGTTGTTGACGCCGGCCGATGCCGACAAGGCAATGCCACCGCCCAGGTTGTACTGAAGGTCGTTGCGCTGGACGAAATTCGCCGCCGCGTTCAGCAGGATCAGAACACCATGATGCGCGTTGCCGTGTCCGACAGCTCCCCCTGGACGACCGCCGATGCGGTTGTCGAACACCGTGTTGCCATCGGCACCCAGGCCACCAATGATCAATCCGTGGCGCTCATTGCCGCTGATCACGTTGCCGGGGCATCCGGCCAGCTCGAAGCCGATGATGTTGTTGGCGCCGGTGACATACACACCGTCCAGCGTGTTGCCGCTGCCGCCAGCGCTGTTGATCGACAGGCCCGCACCGATCTGGTTGCCGCACACCGATGTGCCACCGCCCTGAAGCACCACGCCGTATTCGTTGTTGCCGACCAGGTTGTTCTCGATCAGCGTGTTGCTGGCCGCGCCACGAACACGTATGCCGGCGGCGCTGTTGCCGACTTCGTCGCCTGGCGGGTTGACACCGACCCAGTTGCCGTCGATGTGGTTGCCATCGCCGTCGAAGACATCGATGCCGTCGTCCAGGCCGAAGTACACCCGGTTTCCCGTGACCGTGTTACCGCTGCCGAACAGGGCGATGCCGTTGAACGCATTGCCACCAGGAATAACGCCCAGCGCGCCGATATCGTTTTCGCTGACGGTGCCGTTGTCGGCGTCGAAGCGAAGGCCGTCGGCGTCGTTGGCAACCAGGCTGTTGCCATGGATCAGTACGTTGTCGCCATTCAGGACGTGGATGCCGCGGCCACCGTTGCCACTGATCAGGTTGTGCCGCACTTCGGTGCCCGCAGCGGTGATTTCACCCAGCCGGATGCCGTCGGAGCCGTTGTCGGCGATGAGGTTCCCATGGTTTCCGTCCGCACCCACCACGTTGCCACCGTTGAGGTTCAGGCCGGCTCCGCCGTTGCCGATAATGGTGTTGCCGCGAATCTGCTGGCCGCCGGCGAAGGAGTAGATGCCGTCCACCGCGTTCCAGTTGATGGTGTTGCCCAGCGCCGTATCGCTGTTCCGGTTACCGATGATGCTGTTGGGGCCATCGAGATGGATGCCGCTGCCGCCGTTGCCGGCAGCGCTGCTGCCGTCCGGTGATGTGCCGATCCGGTTGCCGCCGATGACCACGCCGTCGCCGCCGAGCACATAGATGCCGTGCTCGCCATTGTTGCTGATGATGTTGCCGAGACGGCCTTCGTCCGGCTGGCTCTCTGGGATAGAACGTCGCCCGATGATCGAACCGTCGGGCAGGGACAGACGGATGCCATCGCCATCGTTGCCGGCAGCCGTACCGGTTGCGGTGACACCGATCCAGCAGCGATCCGCGTCCAGCCTGGCATTGTTGTCGAGCTCGATGCCGTTGTCCGGAAAGTTGATGATGCCGAGGGCGCGTACCGATAAGAAGGCGTTGCTGCCGCTCTCGAATACCCGCAGGCCGTCAGCGTCGCTGCCTCCGAGGAACTGTCCGTCCAGGTAGACGCGCGGTGGCGCGTTCGCGATGTCGGTGGCCGCGCTGTTGTAGCCGCTGGCTGTGGTGGCGTTGATGATCATCGGACTGGTGATCGTCGGCAACGGCGAGCCAAGCACGGTGATGGTCGATGTGCCCATCGCCGTCACATTGAAACTGATCTCGTCGAGCCCGAAAGCCGTGGCGTTGCTCTCCTCGATGGCCGCACGCAGCGTGCAGGCGGTGACGCTCAGGTTCATGCACACACCGTCCCCAACGTTGCTGTCCGACACGTCCGCGCTGCTGGTGACGGTGAAGCCGGCTGCAATCGAAGATTCGGCCCACATGACGAGGATGCCAGCCAGCACCATCAGCATCTTCCTGGACGGGTTGCCAGGCTGTCGCCGTCGATCCAGGGCTGAGGAGTCCCGCATTCCGGAGTGTCGATGGCCGCCGGCGTCCGTGTTCCGGCGGATTGCGCGTTGAAGAGACTTGAGTTCGGCATTCATGGCGATCCCGCTCGCGTTGAGGAAGGGCGGCGGCCACGCCGCCTGGCCCCTGTACCTGTTCATTCGCGAAATCCGGACCGGAACTGACAGATCTGCCTTCGAAACGACCCCGGAAGATACCGTCGCTGACCGAAGCCGCATCCGGCTCCGGGCGTTACGGTGATTCCGCGCTGTCCCAGCACCCGACATACGCGGAGCCGGCCGCAACCCCGCAACTGCGGCGCTCATCAGCGGCAGTCTCGTCCAGCGGGATTTGCTGAGCGCCGTCACACTTCTGCAAGCGATTGAACCGAAGCGGATTTTTCTGCCGAAACCGTGAGCCGAGACGCGTTTTGCCGAGCGATCTCGTAACAAAATGTCACAACGCCGACGCGGGCTCCGGCTCCCCCTGTTCGATGCCGGTTCAGCCTGCGTTCGGCCTTTGCTCTTCAGAATCTTGTTAAAATCCGGTCAGTTAAGACGACTTTTTGACCGAAGAATTACAAACAATGCGCAACACCCTGAATGGTCGAAGCGGACACTCGAAGCCGCGATCACCATCCCCGATAGGCGAATCCAGCCATGACCCAGCTGCCAGCGATGCTGAACTACCTGATTCCCATGCTCGGGGCGGTGGTTCTGCTGGCGGTTTCGCTACGCCGGGTTCCTGACGGCGAAGCCCGGCTGGTCAACCGCTTCGGTCGCTATCACCGGACGCAGAAGCCGGGCTGGCGCTGGCAACTGCCGCTGCTGGATCGCGATGGCGGTCGCTACCCGCTGCTGGGGCACCACGTCGAAGTCCACCTGCCGCAGGTGCAAAGCGACGCTGACATCTATTTCCAGGTGCTGGAGCCGGCGGTGTCCGGGCCTGCGCTGAGTCGCCTCGATGATCTGGTCACGCTGGAAGCCACGGCACGCCTGGCCGACCTCGGCCGCGAGCGCGCCGAGGACGACAGTCTCACCAGCCTCAGCAATCGCTACTGCGACAACCTCAACCGGCACCTCGGCCGCCTCGGCCTGCGGGTCATCCGCTGCCAGTTGCACCTGCCCACCCGCTGACGCCCTGTCGGGTCGACCTCCGCGGATTCCGCTACCCGGCGTTTGCCGATCATCGGCGGCGCGTCGATACTGGGCGGCCTTTCCCGCCGAACCTGTCCGCCGACGTGCCTTCCGCCGCCGCCAACATCCCGTCGAATGCCGACCTGCTGAGCAGCGATCCGGCGCGCCGCCTTGCGGCCGGACTGGACGCGTTGGGCCAGCCGGAAGCGCTTCGCGAGCCGCTGTCGACCTATCTCGATCTGCTGGTGACCTGGAACCGCACCTACAACCTCACCGCGATCCGCGATCCGGCGGAGATGGTGACCAAACATTTGCTCGACTCGCTGGTGATGGCGCCGTTCTTCGACGGCGAGCGCCTGGCCGACCTCGGCACCGGCGCCGGGCTGCCCGGCATTCCGCTGGCACTGGCCTGTCCGGAACTGCGCGTGTCGCTGGTGGAATCCGCCGGCAAGAAGGCGCGCTTCATGCGTCATGCGGTGCGCGAACTGGGCCTCGGTGACAGAGTGAGGGTGCACGAGGCGCGGATTGAAGCCGTGCCCGAGCCGGGGGCCTACGACTGTCTTACCGCGCGGGCCTTGGGTACCCTAGCGCTGATCCTGGACCTTGGGGGACAGCTGCTGCGCCCGGATGGGCAGTTGCTGGCAATGAAGGGCCAGGTTCCCGCTGCGGAAATCGCCGAACTGCCCGATGGCTGGGCGGTGACGGAGATCGTTCCGCTGACGGTGCCCGGCCTCGATGCCGAGCGCCATCTGCTGCGCGTTGCGCGCAGCGCGGATCGTTCGGCAAGCTGACAGACCGCAATTCGACGGAAGAAGCGAAACACATGGGACGCATCATCGCCATCGCCAACCAGAAGGGCGGCGTCGGCAAGACCACCACCGCCGTCAACCTCGCCGCCGCGCTCGCTGAAGCGCGGCGCAAGGTGCTGCTGGTGGATCTCGACCCGCAGGGCAATGCCACCATGGCGTCCGGCGTGGACAAGCATGAAGTCGAGCTGTCCGGCTGCGAGGTGCTGCTGGAAGAGGCCGATGCGGCGGACGCCATCGTCGCGACCAAGGCCGGCTACGACCTGCTACCCGGCAACGGCGACCTGACCGCCGCCGAGGTCAAGCTGATGGACGCCATGGCGCGCGAGCAGCGACTGCGCGAGCGCCTGGAACCGCTGCGCGAGAAATACCAGTACATCCTGATCGACTGCCCGCCGTCGCTGCACCTGCTGACGCTGAACGGCCTGACCGCCTCCAGCGGCGTGCTGGTGCCGCTGCAGTGCGAATATTTTGCGCTGGAAGGGCTCTCCGCGCTGGTCGATACCATCCGCGCGGTGCAGGCCAAGCTCAATCCCGAGCTTGAAATCGAGGGCATCCTGCGCACCATGTACGACGTGCGCAACAATCTGTCCAACGACGTCTCCAACCAGTTGCAGGAGCATTTCGGCGACAAGGTCTACCGCACCGTGGTGCCGCGCAACGTGCGCCTGGCCGAAGCACCCAGCCACGGCCAGAGCATCGTTGAATACGACCGCGCCTCGCGCGGCGGCATCGCCTACCTCGGCCTTGCCGGCGAAATCATCCGGCGCGAACGGACGCGCGACAGCAACCCGGCGAAGGAGACGCCATGATGGCGGCGAAGAAGCGCGGTCTCGGTCGAGGCCTGGACACCCTGCTCAACCGCGACAGCGACGACGGCGCAAAGGCCGATAGCAAGGACGCACTGCGCCAGTTGCCGATCGAGAAGCTGCAGCCCGGTCGCTACCAGCCGCGTAGCCATTTCGATGCCGATGCGCTGGCCGAACTGGCCGAGTCGATCAAGGCGCAGGGCGTGATCCAGCCGGTGGTGGTGCGGCCGCTCAGTGGTGGAAAGTTCGAGATCATCGCCGGCGAACGTCGCTGGCGCGCCGCGCAGCAGGCCGGGCTGCGCGACCTTCCCTGCGTGGTTCGCGAAACCGATGACAACGCCGCGCTGGCGATGGCGCTGATCGAGAACATCCAGCGCGAAGACCTGAATCCGCTGGAAGAGGCGCTGGCGCTGAAACGGCTGGTGGACGAGTTCGACCTCACTCACCAGCAGGCGGCCGATGCCGTGGGCCGTTCGCGTGCGGCGGTCAGCAACCTGCTGCGTCTGTTGGAGCTGCCGGAAGTGATCCGAAAGCTGGTCGATCAGCGCCAGCTGGAAATGGGCCACGCCCGTGCGCTGCTGACGCTGCCACAGGCGCAGGCCGAGGCACTGGCGCGCGAGGCGGCTGCCGGTGGCTGGTCGGTGCGCGAAGTCGAGCGCCGTGCCGCCGCGCTGCTCAAGGAGCCGGCCGGTTCAGCCACGAAGGCCACGCCCGCCACCCGCGATCCGAACATCGACGCACTGGAGCGCGAACTGGCCGAACTGCTGAACACACCGGTCAGCGTGCAGCACGGTCGCGGTGGTCGCGGCAAGCTGGTGCTGAGCTACCACAGCCTCGACGAACTCGATGGCATCCTCGAACGCCTGCGGCGTTGACGACCGTGTCGACATCGCCCTCATCTGTGCGGGCAACTGTCCGCTCGTCGGCTTTCCGCTTTCTTAGCGACGGATTAACGCGTTCTTTCGACATCAGTCCGTAGGCTATTGCTCGTTCGCCAGCAAGGCCGGAGATGCAATCCCTCATACGACTCAAGCCGTCGAAGCGGACGCTGCGCCGGGCCTGCTTCTACCTCCTGCTGGCCTTCAGTTTTCTTGGTACACGCCCGATCTGGGATCCGGACGAAGGCCGTTACACCAACGTCGCGCTCAACATGCTGGAGAGCGGCGACTGGGTGCATCCTATGCGAAGCCACGAGGCCGGGCACTGGACCAAACCGCCACTGACCTACTGGGCGATCGCCGCCAGCGTCGGTGGTTTCGGCTATTCGCCGTGGGCGGCGCGATTGCCGGCGGCACTGTCCTTTCTCGCCTGCATCTTCCTCGCAGGCCGTCTGGCCCGACGACTGGCACCCGAGCGGGAACATGTCGCAAGGCTGGTATTCGCCACCATGGGGCTGCCACTTGCTGCTGCCACGCTGATCACCACCGACTTTCTGCTCGCCGCGACCCTGGCGCTGGCGATGTGGGGCTATGTCGAGGCGCGTTTCGGTGATCGGGAAAGATCGCGGCGCTGGGTGCTGCTGATGTGGCTGGGCTTCGGTCTCGCCTTCCTGACCAAGGGGCCACCGGCGCTGCTGCCCTGGCTGCCAATTGTCGCCATGGAGCTGCTCGGCTCGCCGCTTCGCCGGGTGCGCCTGTTCCGGCCCGAGGCAATCGGCCTGTTCCTGCTGCTGTCCTTCGGCTGGTTTGCCTGGGTGACGGCGGAGCAGCCGGCGCTGATCAGCTATTTCCTAGGCGACGAAGTGGTACGACGCATTGCCGGTGACGGTTTTGACCGCAATGCCCAGTGGTACGGCTGGCTGCTGGTCTACGCACCAACATTGCTGTTGGGCAGCCTGCCGTGGACCGGTCGTCTGCTGAAGTCGCTGGCAACTGCGCCGCGCCTGCTACAAGACTGGTGGCCGCAGCGGCACGACGCAGATGTCGCCAGCGAAGCACAGGTGCTGACGCTGCTTTGGCTGGCCTTGCCGCTGGCAGTGCTCTGTCTCGCCCAGTCGCGGCTGCCGCTCTACATGCTGCCGCTGTTCGTGCCGCTGGCGCTGCTGGTGGCGCAGACTCCCGGCGCAACGCCACGATTGGGCTATGGCCTGGTGATCTGGCTGCTGTGCCTGCTGGGCCTGCGCCTGGCGGTGGCCTGGTGGCCCACGCACAAGAACGCCGAGCAATGGGCCGACGCGATCCGTGAGCGCGCGCCCGGGCGAGTCCGGGAAGTCGTTTTTGTCGATGACATGGCGCGCTACGGCCTGCATCTGCACCTTGGTGCCGAGGTGGAGAAGCTGTCCTTGGCGGATCCGGAGACCAACGCCCTGGACCGCGAGGCTGACCATGGCTTCAGGCTCGAGCTTTCCGAAGACGAACCCGGCATCGTCTTTGTTACGAAGGTCGAGCAGTTCGCGGGACTGAACGAAGTCATTCAAGCCATCGGACAGCATGCCGTTCTGCTGGGCGAACCCTATCGCGACCGGGCGATCTTCGCGGTCGTGCCAAACAAACACTGCCTGCCGGAATGCCTCGCGGCAAATTTCGAACCCGGACAGGCTTCCGGCCAGAACTGATGCGCATTCGCCACCGATCCGTCGAACCGGCTTAAAATGGCGGTTTTCCACGGAAATGCTTCGTTGAATTCAACGGTCCTCGTCACCGGCGCCGCCGGCTTCATCGGCGCCTATGTCTGCCGGGCGCTGAAGGCACGCGGCGAACAGGTGCTCGGCCTGGACAACTACAACGACTACTACGATCCGCAGCTCAAGCGGGATCGCGTTGCGACGCTGTGTCCGGATGTCGCCATCGAGACCATCGACCTGGCCGACCGTGCGGCGTTGGAGAGCCTCTTCGCAAGCCATCGTCCGCAGCGGGTGATCAATCTGGCCGCGCAGGCGGGCGTGCGCTATTCGCTGGAGAATCCGCAGGCCTACGTGCAGTCCAACCTGGTCGGCTTCGTCAACCTGCTGGAATGCTGCCGCCACGGCAGTATCGAGCACCTCGTCTACGCCTCGTCGTCGTCGGTGTACGGCGGCAATGCCGAAGCGCCGTTCGCGGAAAGCCAGCGCGTCGACCAGCCACTGTCGGTGTACGCGGCGACCAAGGCCTCGAACGAACTGCTGGCGCATAGCTACGCACACCTGTTCCAGTTGCCGATGACCGGCCTGCGCTTCTTCACGGTGTATGGGCCCTGGGGACGTCCGGACATGGCGCCGCTGCTGTTCAGTCGCGCGGCGCTCAAGGGCGAACCGATCCGTGTGTTCAACCACGGAAAGATGCGCCGTGATTTCACCCACGTCAGCGACATCGTCGACGGCGTGCTGGGCGCACTAGACCATCCGCCGGCCGTCGTTGACGGCCAGGCGCCAATGCGAGCGGCTCCACACAGGGTGTTTAACCTGGGCAACCACACGCCGGTGGATCTCGGACGCTTCATCGACATCATCGAGCAGACGGCCGGCCGACCCGTCGAGCGGCGTTACGAACCGATGCAGCCCGGCGATATGGTGGAAACCATGGCCAGTACCGATGCCGCGCGCGATGCGTTTGGCTTCGAGCCAGAAACGCGACTGGAAGATGGCCTGCCGCCGGTGGTGGAATGGTGCCGTGATTACTTCGGCGACGGCCGTTCGACCGCAACGCAAGGGAGTCAGGCGTGACTGCAGCAACCCGCGGACCGCTCGCGCTCAGCGTGGTCGTTCCGGTATTCAACGAATCCGAGAACGTCACGCCGCTGATCGAGGAGATCGTGGCGGCGCTGCGCGGCGTCTGCGATTTCGAGATTGTCTACGTCGACGACAACAGCAGGGACGACACGCCCGATGTGCTGCAAAAGGCGCTGCAGTTCTATCCGGAACTGCGCGTGCTGCGGCACCAGAAGCAGAGTGGGCAGAGCACGGCGGTGCGCAATGGCGTGCGCGCGGCGCGCGGTGCGTGGATCGCCACGCTGGATGGCGACGGGCAGAACGATCCCGCCGATATTCCCAAGCTGCTCGCAGCCCGCGGCGAAGCCGACGGACAGCACAAGCTGTTCGCCGGCTGGCGCGTGGAGCGCCGGGATTCCGGCAGCAAGCGCTGGGCCTCGCGCTGGGCCAACCGCATCCGCTCGCGCATGCTGCGCGACGACACGCCGGACACCGGCTGCGGCATCAAGCTGTTCGAGCGTGCCGCCTTTCTCGACCTGCCGTACTTCGACCACATGCACCGATACCTGCCGGCACTGATGCAGCGTGCCGGCTGGAAGACGCAGTCGGTGCCGGTCAACCACCGCGAGCGTTCCGCCGGCGAGTCGAAGTACAACAACTGGGGCCGCGCCATGGCCGGCATCAGCGACCTGCGCGGCGTGGCCTGGCTGATCCGCCGCTCCAGGGTCACCGCCATCGACGAGATCAGACTGGAGCCGAGCCGCGGCGATGAATGAGGAAATTCTCTGGCTGAGCTGGACCGGCATTCATGTCACGCCATGGAAGCTGATCGGCTACACCGGCGCGCTGATGTTCGCCTCGCGCTGGCTGGTGCAGTTCATCGCCAGCAAGCGCGCCAAGAAGCCGGTGATCCCGCGCGTGTTCTGGTACATGAGCGTGGTCGGCAGCCTGATGACGCTGAGCTACTTCACGCTGTCCGACAAGGCGGATTCGGTGGGCGTGCTGCAGAACCTGTTCCCAGCCTTCACTGCCGGCTACAGCCTGTACCTGGATATCCGCCACCGCGGCTGGAACCGCGACCGCGCCGGGCATTAGCGCTTCAGTCGTAGTGTTCGATGCCGGCCAGCGCCGGCATGTCGACCCACGGGAAACGGCGGGACTCGTACACCGAGTAGAGCGGCAGCGGCAGCGAGTGGTCGCCAATGGCACCAATGGCGACCGCGATCAACGCCGGTTCGGCGTCGAGGAACCAGAACACGGTGCTGGCGCAGTGCGGGCAGAAGTGCAGCTCGCCGCGTCCGCCGCTGTCGCCGGTGCGCACAAACACCCGCGATTCGCCTTCGATACTGACCTGGTCACGACGGAATCGCACCTGCACGCCAAACACGCTGCCGGTGCGCCGCTGGCAGGACCGGCAGTGGCACATCGACACGCGCAATGGCCCGCCATCACAGCGCAGCCGGAGCTGGCCGCATTCACAACGGGCCCCGCGAACGCTTTCGTCGTCGTCCATACGGACTGCCTCGGGGTCGGGTTCAGGCGACCACTCTAACCGGGTCGAAGCGGGGACGGCGGGAATCGGCCGCCGTTTCATGGGCTTGCGTGCGGCATGGCCGGCCGGCATAATGCGCGGCTCGCTGCGTCCGGCCTGTCCGGAAGTGTCGGAAACACGGCCGGGAACGCGATCCCGGACATTCCGACCCGCGGCGTTTTCTTCCCGCATCGCGTGTGGCCGAAGGCCGCGGGGCCGCTACCGTCCAGGCTATGGACGGCCAAACTAACGTCAAAGAGGTGCGTCATGGCCCGAGTTTGCCAAGTAACCGGCAAGGCGGTGCAGACGGGTAACAACGTCTCGCATGCCAACAACAAGTCCCGCCGTCGCTGGCTCCCCAACCTTCACGAGCGCCGTTTCTGGGTTGCCAGTGAGAACCGTTGGGTGAAGCTGCGTGTTTCCACCAAGGCCCTGCGCACCATCGACAAGAACGGCATCGACGCCGTGCTTGCCGACCTGCGTGCCCGCGGCGAAAAAGTCTGAGGAGGACTGAACCATGGCTTCCAAGCGCGACAAGATCCGCCTGACTTCTTCTGCCGGCACCGGTCATTTCTACACGACCGACAAGAACAAGAAGAACACGCCGAACAAGATGGAGATCAAGAAGTACGATCCCGTCATCCGCAAGCACGTGATGTACAAGGAAGGCAAGATCAAATAATTGGTCTTGTCGACCTGGCCACGGATCGGCCAGGTCGTCTATCCGGAAAGCCCGCCTTCATGGCGGGCTTTTTCTTTGGCGGACAGCCGGACGGGCCAGATCCAGTCCATCGGTGGCGGTCCCCGTGGTCATCGATGTGGGAACCCGCTAACAGCAGGGTCGGGCCAGAATCAATTGGAGACCCCGCTACGGTGCGCTGCTATCCTTCGGGCACACGCAACAGTCTGCCGCGCCCGCGGTTGCGGTGGACGCACGGGGGACGTCATGCCGAAGCGCCATCTGCTTGCAGTCACTATCGCTCAGCTGCTGATCACACATGCCCTGCCATCGAATGCCGGGGTCGGGGCTAACCAGACCGGCCCCGACTTCGTGGTCAATGCATTGGGAGATTCGGGGAACGGCAGCTGCGGTGATCTGGCCGGAGAATGCACCTTGCGCGATGCGGTTCTGGCGGCCGAGAGCAACGCCGATGCCTCCATCATCAGCTTCGATCCGGCCGTATTCAACTCGCCGACGACGATCTCACTGGTCAATGGCGAGCTGGCCATGCGTTACAGCACCACGATCACAGGGCCGGGTGCGAAACAGCTGACCATTGATGGCGGCGGCAACTCGCGGATATTCCATTTCGTCGACCCGGCCAACCCGGGCGCGGCTCTGGGCACCAGCAACGCGATTCAGAACCTCAACCTGACCGGTGGCAATGGCACCGACGATCTGGGCGTCTCAGGTACTGCGGGCAGGGGTGGAGCCATCCGCACGCTGGCTGACTTGAGCCTTCAGGGAGTCGTCGTCAATGCAAACGATGCCAGCGCTGACGGCGCTGGTATCTGGTCGCGCCATTCGGATATCGAGATCAGCGACAGCACGCTCTCAAACAACACCACGTCATTCAAGGGTGGTGCCATGTACGTGCGTGATGGTAGCGCCGTCGTCGAAAACACCACCTTCAGCGGCAATGCACAGGACGTCGGCAACGGCGCCGGTGGCGCAATCTACACACGGGCGCCATTCCAGCTGATCAATTCGACCGTTGTTGGCAGCAGTGGAAGCAACGTCGATTCGAGCGCGATCGACACCACCAGCACTGCCACGCTGCGGGGAACAGTGGTTTCCGGTAGTAGCAGTGCTGATCTGGGTGGGACGTTCAGGCTCTACGACAGCCTGATCGAAGCACCCGGCGTGGCAACCATTTCGACGCAGGTCAACTCGCTGACGGGTATAGACCCCATGCTGGGATCGCTGGGTGACTTTGGTGGCGACACGCCGACGATACGGCCGTTGACGGGTTCGCCAGCGATTGATCATTTCTCCGGCTGCGGCGGGACTGACCAGCGCGGCATCGCGCGGGGCCAGGATGGTGACGGCAGCGCGAGTGCCACCGAATGCGACGTTGGAGCAGTGGAGTTGGGCGCGGCCTTGGCCGGCCCTGACTTCGTCGTCAATGCGACAGATGACGAAGGTGATGGCGTCTGCGAGCCTTCGCCGTTCCATTGCAACCTGCGTGACGCGGTGACTGCGGCGGAATCGAACGCTGACCTGTCGGTGATCAGTTTCGATCCTGTCGTGTTCAGCTCACCGACAACCATCTCGCTGGTCAATGGCGAGCTGGCCATGCGCTATTCGACCACCATCAATGGACCGGGTGCGAAGCAACTGACCATTGATGGCGGTAGCAACTCACGCCTTCTCCATTTTGCAGACTTGAGCAGCCCAAGCTCTGCGCTGAATACCACCAACACAGTTGAAGGCCTGAGCCTCACGGGCGGAAGCGGGACAAATACCTCGGGGCTGGAAGATGGCAGAGGCGGGGCGATCCGTTCGGTGGGCAACCTGATCGTCAGCAACGTCAATCTGTTCGACAACGAGTCGCAATCCGATGGCGGTGCGATCTGGCAGCGACACCAGTCACTGACCATCCGGGAGTCAACGATTTCAGGAAGCACCGCCAAGTTTTACGGAGGCGGTGTTTACCTTCGAAGCACCCTTGCGTCCATCACCGACAGCACCCTCACCGGCAACACGCTGACCGCAGGCAATCCCGGCGTGACCGGGGGCGCTGCTTTCGCGACATCCAGCACCCTCGATATCAACGCCAGCACTGTTGTCGCAAACGGCGCCAACCGTGGCGCCGTCGGGACCGGGAACACAGCTACCCTGCGCAACAGCATCGTTTCAGGAAGCAACAACGATGACCTGTTCGGTTCGTTCAGGCTGTATGACTCGATCATCGAGTCTCCCGGCACGGCGACCATCGTCTCGCAGAGCAATACGGCGCTGGGAATGGCGCCGGCCCTCGGCACGCTGGGTGATCACGGTGGCGATACGCCCACCATTCTGCCGCTGGCGGGTTCAACCGCTATCGATCACTTCGCCGGCTGTAGCGGTAGCGACCAGCGTGGCGAGACGCGCGGCGTTGATGGAAACGCTACCGCCAGTGCCATTGAATGCGACGTCGGTGCCACGGAATTCCAGTACACCTCGGGCTTCGTGGCCACGGGCGAAAGCGGCGAGAGCGTCGACGAGGATGCAGGCGCCCAGGCCCTGAACAACATCCTCGCCAACGAAATCGATCACGCACCCTCGGACGACAATCTTTCCGTCTTCAGCGTCGTGGCCGTCGACGGCTCCGCTGCCAATGTGGATGCCGACTACGACTTCGGCGGCGGCCGTTTCCACATCGATGAAGCAGGCAATACCAGCTTCCAGCCACTCGCGGCCCTGGACCATCTCGACGATGGCGAAACCGTGAACATCGCCATTGATTACACGGTCAGCGACGGCGTTGAGGCGGCCGCGACGACACTGACGTTCGCCGTCAGCGGCCAGAACGATGCGCCGGTCACCACCGACAGTGCGGACAGCACTAACCAGGACAGCCCGAAGGAGATCGACCTGCTGGCCAGCGATGCCGAAGGCCACGCATTGAACGCCAGCATCGTCGATCCACCGGTCGCAGGTCAGGTCAGCTTCGACAATCCGAACCTCAAGGCGACCTTCGATCCCAACGGCAACTTCGATCACCTCGACGATGGCGAGCACATCACCATCGGCTTCCGCTACAAGGTGAATGACGGCAGCCTGGACAGCAATCCCGCCATCGTCGCCATGACCGTCAACGGGCTCAACGATGCGCCCACCAGCACCGGCAGTTCACGCAGCACCAGCGAAGACGCACCCACCACTTTCAGCCTGCAGGCCAATGACGTGGACGCGGAGCCGCTGACCGCCATCCTGGTGACGCCGCCGTCGGCAGGACAACTCAGCTTCGACAACCCGGCTTTGCTGGCCACCTTCGATCCGGACGGTGACTTCGAGGCGCTGGATGATGGTGAGCAGCAACTGGTCAGCTTCGCATTCAAGGTCAACGATGGTGACGTGGACAGCAATACGTCCACCGTCAACGTGACGGTGAACGGCGCCAATGATGCGCCCACCGCGCAGGGCACCATGACTTCGACCGGCGAAGATTCATCGGTCTCCATCAGCCTGTCGACGCTCACTTCCGATCCCGACACCGGCGACGTCCTTGCGGCGAGCATCGTGACGGCGCCGACTGCCGGCCTTGCCAGCGTGGACAACCTGCTGCAGACGCTGACCTTCGAGACCAACGGTCAGTTCGAATCGCTGGACGATGGCGACACGCACGTTGTCGGCTTCGAGTACAAGGTCAATGACGGTGATGTGGACAGTGCCGCCGCACTGGTCATGGTCACGGTCAACGGCGTCAACGATGCACCGACGGCACAGGGGGCCGCTGTCAGCACCAGCGAGGATTCCTCGGTATCGGTCGACTATGCTGCCCTGACCTCGGACCCGGATGCGGGTGACGTGCTCACCGCCGAGGTGGTCGGATTCCCTGCTTCCGGGCAGGTCAATATCGACAACGTCTTGCACACCATCGGCTTTGAGCCCAACGGCGAGTTCGAAGCGCTGGACGACGGCGAAAGCCAGGTCATCGAGATCCAGTATCGGGTCAATGACGGCGATGAAAACAGCGGCGTGGCGCAGATCGACGTCACCGTCAACGGCGCCAACGACGCACCGATTGCGGGCGACGATACGGCGGCCACCGACCAGGACAACATCATCCTCCAGGGACTGCCGGTTACTGATGTCGATGTCGAGCCCCAGACGCTGACACTGGTCAGTCCACCGGCTGCCGGTTCGGTCAGTCTTGATGACCCAACGCTTGCTTTCACCTTCAGCCCGGGAGCAGCCTTCAAGGCGCTGGACAGTGGTGAGTCGCAGATCGTGAGTTTCGAGTACCTCGCCAACGATGGCGATGCGGACAGCAATACCGGCACGGTCGACATCACCGTTTTCGGCGTCAACGATGCGCCCGCAGCGGTCGCTGATGATTTTGATGCCGTCGAGAACCAGACGCTGACCGTCGATGCCACCAACGGCCTGTTGGCGAATGACAGCGATATCGACGCTGAGCCCGTCGTCGCCGTCGCCGGCACGTTCACCCCGGGCGGCATTGGCGGCAGCCTGACCATCAACAGTGACGGCAGCTTCAGCTACACGCCACCACCGGCAACCACCGGCACGGCGACCTATGGCTACAGCGTCAGTGATGGCGACGCCACCAGCATGGCAACGCTGACCATCAACGTGCTGGCGACGCCGACCATCGACCTCGCGGTGACCAAGACCGATGGCGTGGACATCATCGCCGCCAGCGATGTGCTGACCTACACCATTACGGTCAGCAATGCCGGTCCGGCTGACGCAGCCAACGTCTATGTCAGCGATCCGCTGCCGCCAGAGCTGGGCAACGCCAGCTGGACCTGCGAGGCGGTGATGCCAGGGCCGGCGACTAGCTGTGACATTGCCGACGGTACCGGCAACATCGGCGAGTTCGTCGATATTGGTGCTGGTGACAGCATCGTGTTCGAGCTGATGGCAACGGTGGACGCCGGGCTGGAAGCCGGTGTGGTCATCAACAGCGCCTCGGCGGAGCCGCCGGGTGATCGCGTGGATATCGACCTCGGCAACAACCTGGCCACTGATATCGACGCCACGGCGCTGGTGTTTGCCGATGGATTCGAGGGCAGCGTGATGCCGCTGCGTTTCGACAAGCGCCTCGCCGAGGTCGCCCGGGCCGATATCGAGCAGCGTTTGGCGCATGACATCGGGCTCAAGCCGGTACTGGTTGCCAAGGCAACCGCCAGCGGCAACGACGGCCTGCTGTTGCTGCACGCGCGCCGCGTCGGCATCCGGGTCGAACTGCGGCTGAGCCGGTACGAACACGGCGAGTGGTTGCTTGGTAACTGGCAAGTGATCGACGGAGCAGACATCCAGCTGCGCTGGTAGACCCAGTCTCCCGTAGGCCCCGGTGATGCTTCAGGTTCTTGTCTCACGCGGCCTGTCCGAAGGTACAACTGAATCCTGCATCTCGCTGACCTAGTCTCGGGATCAAGCCGGCACACCGGCCGGTGACCCTGGGAGGGGATCATGATGCAGAGGACACTGACCGCCGGGTTGGCCGCCCTGTTGCTGGGCCTGCCGCTGCTGGCGAACGCAACCTGTCGCGACAACGTGGTGCTGGTGCACGGCAATACCGGCTCGCCGGCTGATTTCGACAACACCGTCGACGAACTGCTGGGCCGTGGCTACACCGGTTCGCAGATCTTCACGCCATCATGGGGCAGCAAAACCTGCGCGGCCTGCAATAACCACTCCGGCAGCGAGGAGGTTCCGGTGGAGGACGCAATGGTGGATGCCATTGCCAGCGCCTGCACCGGCAAGGTCGATGTGATCGGCCACTCGATGGGCGCCACGCTGCTGGCGCGGGTGATCGACCACAACGGCCTGCGACCCTATGTCGACGGCTTCGTGGGCATCGCCGGCGCGTTCCGTGGGCTATGGTCCTGCGGCACCTATCCGTACAACGTCTGGACCACCACCTGCGGCAGCTGGGGCCTGTCGGTCAGCAGCCCGTTCCTCGATGGCATCTACGGCGAGCGCTTCGGCGACCACGTGCATTCGATCAAGTCCTACAGCGACCAGGTCGTCTGCAGCAGCGGCACTTGCCTGGTCTGGGGCGTGCACAGCTCGTCGATCTGGGGCGAGGACAGCAGCACGACCTACGCCTACGGGCATTTCGGGCTGCTTGTCTACACGGCGTCGAAACAGGTCGACCTGATCCAGTAGGCCCGTCGTCCGATACTCAGTGACGGCGGCCGGTCGGTACCGGCCGCCCTCGGGCATCAGCCGAGCGCCAGCGGCAGCGAACGCAGTCGCTGGCCATTGAGCGCGAACACGGCGTTCGCCACGGCCGCAGCGATCGGCGGCGTGCCGGGCTCGCCGACGCCGGTCGGCGGGTCTTCGCTGGGCACGATGTGCACATCGACCACCGGCATCTCGTTGAGCCGCAGCACGACGTAGTTGTGGAAGTTGCTCTGTTGCACGCGGCCGTCCTTGAAGTCCAGTCGGCTGTGCAGCGCGGCGCTGAGACCAAAGGCGATGCCCGACTCCATCTGCGCGGCCACGCCTTCGGGATTGACCGCGGTGCCGCAGTGGATGGCGCAGGTCACCTTGTGCACGCGGATCGCGCCCTTGTCGACGGAGACTTCCGCCACCTGGGCGACCACGCTGCCGAAGGATTCGTGCACGGCGACGCCGCGCGCACGGCCTTCGGGCAGTGTGCTGCCCCAGCCGGACTTCTCCGCCGCCAGTTCGAGCACGGCCATGTGTCGAGGGTGCTCGGCGAGCAGGCCGCGACGGTAGACCACCGGATCCTTGCCGGCGGCATGCGCCAGCTCGTCGACCAGGCTTTCCATCACGAAGCCGTTGACGCTGTGCCCCACCGAACGCCACCACAGCACCGGCAACTGCATGTCCGGCGAATGCGAGGTGATCCGGTGATGGGCGACGTCCTTGATGTACGGCGAATCGGCCACGCCTTCGACCGAACTGCTGTCCACGCCGTCCTTGATCGAGAACGGCTCGAACGGCGTGCCCTTCATGATCGACTGCCCGACCAGCGCCTGCTGCCAGGCAACCGGCTTGCCGTCCTTGTCGATGCCGATGCGCGCGGCGTGCAGGAACATCGGGCGGTAGTAGCCGCCGTGGATATCGTCCTCGCGCGTCCACACGGTTTTCACCGGCAGGCCGGCGGCCTTGGCCACTTCGACGGCCTCGCTGACGAAGTCGGAGGTCGGCGTGGCGCGGCGACCGAAACCGCCGCCGAGGAACATCGTGTGCACCTTCACCTTGTCCGCCGGCAGGCCGGTGATCCGCGCGGCCGCCATCTGGTCGAACTGCTGGAACTGCGTGCCGGTCCAGATCTCGCAGCCGTCGGCGTCGATCTTCACCGTGCAGTTCAGCGGCTCCATCGGCGCGTGCGCCAGGTACGGCACGTTGTATTCGGCCTCCACGGTTTTCGCAGCGGACTTGAAGGCGGCCTCCACGTCGCCGGCTGTCGCCGCAACCGGGCCGGCGGTGGCGGCCGTCTTGCGGAAGGATTCGCGCAGTTGTTCGGTATCGAGGCCTTCATTGGGCCCTGCGTTCCATTCGATCTTCAGCGCGTCGCGACCCTGCTTCGCGGCCCAGTAGTGATCAGCAACGACCGCCACGCCACTCGGCACTTTAGCCACCTTGCGCACGCCCGCGACGGCCAGCGCCGCGCTGTCATCCAGCGACTTCACGCTGCCGCCGAGCACCGGCGGACGTGCCACCAGCGCGGTCTTCAGGCCCTCGAACTGCACGTCCATGCCGAAGGTGGCGCGGCCGGTGATCTTCTCCGGCGTGTCCAGCCGACGGGTGCGTTGGCCGATGAGCTTCCAGTCCTTGCGCGGCTTCAGGGTCAGCGTGGCCACGTCCGGCACCGGCAATGTGGCCGCCGCCGCTGCCAGTTCACCGAAGCTCGCCTGCTGCTCACCGGCGCTGGCGATGCCGTTGGCGATGCTGACCTTGTCCGCTGCCACGCCGAAGCGTGACGCCGCCGCCTGTTGCAGCATGGCCCGTGCGGCGGCGCCGGCCTGGCGGTAGCGCAGGAACTCGGTCGACGTGCTGGTCGATCCGCCGGTGGCCATGGTGCCGAAACCGACATGCGCGTAGGCCTGGTCGGCGGGCGCGTGCTCGACCGCGATCTTTGTCCAATCGGCGTCGAGTTCCTCGGCAATCAGCATCGGCAGGGTGGTCCACACGCCCTGTCCCATCTCCGAATGCGCCAGCAGGATGCTGATCCGATTGTCTGCGGCAATGCGCAGGAAGGCGTTCGGGGCGAAGCCGGTTTCGGCGGCGGCTTCCGCCGCAGCGGCGAAGCGGTTGGCACCGGGCACCAGGAAGGCAATCACCAGCCCGCCGCCCAGCGTCGCGCTGCCCTTGAGGAAACGGCGACGGCTGAGATCGGTGTCGGCAGATGAAGTCGGGCGGGGCGGGGTTGGCTGGCTCACGTCGCTCTCCGGGAAATGATGGCGGTGAATGCTTGCTGTCCGATGTCTGGCGCGGCTCAGGTCTTGGCCAGCTCGGCCGCACGGTGCACGGCGGCGCGGATGCGCGGATAGGTGCCGCAGCGACAGATATTGCCGTTCATCGCGGCATCGATGTCGGCATCGCTGGGTTCGGGCGTGTTTGCCAGCAGCGCCACGGCGGACATGATCTGCCCGGACTGGCAGTAGCCACACTGCACCACGTCGAGTTCGGCCCAGGCGCGCTGTACCGGGTGGCTGGCATCGGCGGACAGCGACTCGATGGTGCGGATGTCGCGCCCGGCCAGCGCTGCGGCCGGCGTCACGCAGGAGCGCAGCGGCGCGCCATCGACGTGCACGGTGCAGGCGCCGCACTGCGCCATGCCGCAGCCGAACTTGGTGCCGGTCATGCCCAGCAGGTCGCGCAGCACCCACAGCAGCGGCATGTCCGCCGGTGCCTCCACCTCGTGATCCTTGCCATTCACCCGCAGCTTCATGGGACTGCCTCGCGTTGACCGACGGAAACCCCAGCCTACTCCTCCGCCGTGTCGATTGCAGGCGTTCTGGCGAGCCGCTTGCGAAAAGTGGCGCCGCAGCGATTACCCTTGGCGCATGACACGAGCAATCGCCAGCGCCTCCCGCCAGGTTCTCGCCGCCGCCGCAACGGCCGCGCAGGATCGTGAACCGGCGGCACTGGCGCTGGTGCTGGGTACCGAAGGCTCGACCTACGTCGGTCGCGGCGCGATGGCGCTGTTCGGTGGCCGCGCGCAGCAGGTCGGCTGGTTGAGTGGCGGCTGCCTGGAGTCGGAGATCGCACAGGTCGCGCAGCGCGCGGTTGAACACCAGCGCATCGAATGGATGGACATCGACACCCGGGACGATGACAGCCTGCTCAGCGGCTCGGCCACCGGCTGTCGCGGCCGACTGCATCTGGCGCTGATTCCACTGGCAGCACTGGCTGGTCTGTCCAACGTGATCGAACACTGGCAGCGCAAGGTGGCCGCGCTATCGATCAGCCTCAGCGCCGATGGCGGACTGCAGGCAGTTTCCGGTGATCAGCACGGCGACTGGCAGCTGACCGTGGCCAATGGATCGACCTTGTCAGCCAGCCACTGGCGGCTCGACTTCGACGCCCTGCCGCGCGTCTGTCTGTTCGGTGGCGGCCCCGAATCAGCGCCGTTGCTGCCACTGCTTCGGCAAGGCGGTTGGCGGACGCTGCTGGTCGAACGCCGCGAGCGCTGGCGGTACGCGGGTGAGGCAGCGGATCGGCTGATCGAGCGATCGCCGCAGGACGCCTTGCGCGACGGCGAGGTATCGAGCGCATCGGCGGCGCTGGTGATGCATCACAACTTCGAGCGTGATCGCGACACGCTGGAAACACTGGCCGCTACAAACATTCCTTTCATCGGTCTGCTCGGCCCGCGTCGTCGACGCGACGACCTGTTCCGCCTGCTGACGTCGGAGCAGGTCGAATCATTGCAACCGCGTCTGCACTCGCCGGTTGGCCTCGATCTCGGCGGGCAGGGCGCGGAAGCGATCGCGCTCAGCATTGCCGCGCAGTTGCAGATGCATCGACACGGCAGATAACGGGTGAGCGCATCCGGCCAGCACATCGCCCTCGTCCTTGCCGCCGGCGGCAGTCGGCGATTGGGACAGCCCAAGCAGTTGCTGAAACGCGATGGCGAAACCCTGGTGCATCGCGCCTGCCGCCTTGCGATGGCGACATCACCGCAGCGCCTGTTGCTCATCACCGGCGCGCACACGAACAAGGTCGTTGCGGCGGTATCCGACCTGGCATTGGAACGGGTTCCAAACCCGGACTGGGAGCGTGGCCTCGCCAGCAGCCTTGTCGCCGCCGCATCGGTGCTTCCCGATGACGCCACGCGCCTGCTCATCCTCGGCTGCGACCAGCCGGCGTTGTCGGTCGATCACCTGCTGCGGTTGCGGGATACCCGCGCACGTGGCGAAGCGGCGAAGCATGGCAATGTCTTCTGTGCCGTCACCGGTTACGACGACGCGGTCGGCATGCCTGCCGTGGTGCCGGCGGCCCTGCTGCATAGCGCCGTCACAGCGGGCGATGTCGGCCTACGGAAAACCCTGAACCGTCTTCCGCCGGAACAACGCGTTGTCGTCAGCGCGGCGGAACTGGCCTTGGACATTGACACAGCCCACGACCTGCAACGCGCCCGAGAGCTGGGGCAGATCGATACCGACTGACGCGTTTGTTCTACGTGCGCCATCACCACCACAGCAGCGCCGGCGGCCTCGCATCAGAATGCGCTAGTCGACCTATCCATCGGGTGCAGGTATTGGCTGCTCATCCGGGCAGCCCGGGAGTCGATACAGCGTCCACTTTCCTGCTGTCAGGAGTACTTCCGAGCCGAGTCGCTCGACCGCACTGATGACATAGCCGCCGCGCACGCCGACGTCATCACCAACGACGACGTAGGCGATGCACGCCGTGGAGAGGAAGCCGCGAACGGCGTCCGCTGACTGCAGATACTCCGGGCGCGAGAACAGGATGGCCTCCAGTGCTTCGACCCGCAAAGGCAGCAAGTGCACGTCCACGCTATCACCCACACCGATGACCCGCGTGTCGTCCGGCAAGCCTTTCAACGCGCGGTAAACCGGTTCAAGGCCGGCTGAAGCACGCTTCTGCGCAAACGTCTTCTTCGAGTCCAGCACCGTGCGGCCAAAGTCCAGGTCAAAGCCTCGTGTTCCGGGCGGTGACCATCCCGCGCTGACGAAGCCCAGGGCAGCCTGCCAACCGGAGCAGATCAGCAGCAGGGCGATGAGCCCCTGTCTTCGAGCCGCAGTGGTGGCCGCTCGGGAAGCCGCGGCGAGGCCAAGGCAACAGGCGGCACTGACGGCCACGATGAAGTAGTTCCCGTCGGACCCCCGCGAGTGGTACTTCCAGCCGAGGAACAGCATCAGGCCGGTCAGGGCAACGACCCACAGCGTCATCCGGAGCGCGCGGTTCCATTGCTTGCCGGAACCATCAGTGGCACGCCAGAGAAGGGCCAGCAGACCGCACAGCAGCCAGAAGTTGCCGGTCCAGCCAATACGAATCTTGGACAATTCGTTCGGGGCGAACAGGGCCTCGGGAAGCAGCCACGGCGCGTCCGACCAGTCCTGTGGCCAGAGCCATTGCAGGCTGCCCGCCGGCGGCCTGAGGTGCATGCCGAGCAGGTTCCAGATCGCCACCAGCGGATCCGGGCCGATGGTCGGCAGTCCGCTGGTCAGCAGGGTTCGCCAGAGAATGCTGAGTCCGATGCAGAGGGTCAGCCCCAGCAGCAGCCAACTACTCGAACCGACACTAGCGCTTGAGACCGGAAGCTTGGTGTCCTGCCCGGCCCGGTGGCGCATCAGCGCGACGGCCAGGACGATGAGCACCACCATGCCCATGTACGGCAACGGCGTCAGCTTCGCGCAGCAGGCCAGGCCGATGCCGCAGAAGCCCCAGATCAGCGGCTCCGTTCCACCGCGCTGGAACCAGCGCGCCGCTGCCGCCAGCGCGACCATGCAGAACATCCATGCCGCGATGTCGGTCTTCAGCAGGAGCGCTGTCGAGGCAATTGCCGGCAGCGTGGCGATCGCCAGCAATGCCAGCGGCAGCAGGCTCTGGCGCAAGCCCAGCTGTCGCAGCAGCAGCGCCACCGCGAGCAGGCCACCGGTCAGCAGCACCAGGTTGAAGCCGACCGCGAAACTGAGATCCCGGGCAGCACTCCAGGGCAGCAGCAGCAGTTCCCACAGCTTGGGGAAGTAGTGCACCGCGGACACCAGTCCCAGCGGCTCGAAGAACGAACCGTTCGGCGCCAGCACATACTCCCCGCGGATCAGGTACCAGAGCGTATCGAAACCGATGACGTGGTTGCTGCGTGCCATCAGCACGGCGAACCAGCCGGCCAGCAACGCCCAGCACGCACGCTCGAGCGGCGGTCTCGCGGCAAAGGCGCGCAGTCCCGAAGCCACGACGGCGCTTCGTCGCCGCAGCAGGGGCATGACCAGGCCGAGCAGCAACAGAAGCGCCAGCGACAGTTTCGGTGTCGCCAGACCGCCTGCGTGAAGGATCAACAGAACCGCAAGCCACAGGCAGAGACCAAGAACCAGGCGGCGAATCCCAGCCCATGCGCCGGTGGAAGTTGATCTGCGATCGGCCAGCGCGCCTGCACCGACCAGACCTTCGGCCACCAGCAGGGTGATGAAGACGGGCAGGTCAACGTGATGGCGACGCAGGTACAGCGCCAACAGCAGGCCGATCCCCAGCCAGCGCCATTTGCCGTCGCGACTGGCGAAAAAGGCGAGCAGTGACAGCAGCAGCGCGACTTCGATCCCGCCCTGCACCGCGGCAGGCTGCTGGAAATGCCAGGACATGGGGCCAACGAGGATCAGGTTCAGGAACACCGCGAGCGAGGCAGCGATGGCGAGAACTATCGGTGTTCCGGTTTCCAGCCAGGCTTTCATTCGGGCATCCATGCGCGAGGAAGGGGTGTCGGATCAGCGCGGCGGCAGGCCGAGTTCACTGGCGTCGAGGTAGCGGTCGCCGTTGCGGTCCTGCAGGTGGAAGCGCATGGCGAAGGCTTCGCGCTGGCGCTTCAGGTTCACCGGTCGGCCGCCGCGACTGCGGGTGCCAGGCGGCAGTTCATCGGCACTGAGCAGGCCGTCGCCGTTGCGATCCATGTCGCGCGCGCTGCGGCCGAGATAGTCCTGGTACTCGGTCAGCGACACGCGGCCGTCACCGTCACTGTCGATCAGCTTGAGGTATTCCTGCGGCGACTGGACGTCCCAGATTGAGGACGCAAAGGCGGTCGACGGAACCAGCGCGACGCCCGCCGCGGCAAGCAGCAGCGAGGCGACGCTATCCGACCAGCGCATCGATCAGGCGCGTGCGGGAACCAGTGCGTAACCCTTGAGCCGCTCGGCGAACTCGGCCAGCGCGCGGTTGCCGGAAGCTTCGGCCTCGCGGCACCAGTTGCGCAGCGATTCCAGCATGGCCTCGCTGCCACCGCTGTTGCGTGCATAGACGGCGCGCAGGCGCTGGCGGAACTCGAATACCGTGGCCAGCTTCGGGCGCTGCGCGATCCACTGATCGAAACGCTCACGGCTGTCGCTGTCCAGCCACTGGCCGTGGTTCTTCATCGCACGGCGCATGCGGCGCGGCAGGCTGCGCAGGGTTTCACCGGCCTGCTGCGCCTCGGCGCGCCAGGTCGGCAGCACCACGCCGCGGAAGTAGTCACGCATCACCTGGTAGCGATGCGCCATCACCGCGCGCAGCGTGTCGGCGTCCGGAAGCGCGATGTTGGCGCGGATGTCGAGCTTGGGCGCCACGCGGCGCACCTTGGCCAGTCGAACCGTCTCCAGGCCACGCAGCACGGCCCAGCCGATGTCGAACTCGAAGCGACGCAGCGCGAAGCGCGCCGAACTCGGGAACGCATGGTGGTTGTTGTGCAGCTCTTCGCCACCCAGCAGCACCGCCCACGGCGTGATGTTGGTGGCGCAGTCGTCGGTCTCGAAGTTGCGGTAGCCCCACCAGTGGCCCAGGCCGTTGATGACGCCGGCCGCGGCCACCGGGATCACCAGCATCTGCAGCGCCCACAGGGTCACGCCGATGACACCGAACAAGGCGATGTAGGCGAACAGCAACACGGTCGGACCCAGTGACGGATAGCGTCCGTAGATCCGGCGCTCCAGCCAGTCATCCGGCGTGCCGGCGCCGTACTGCTCGTTGATGCTCGGATCACGACGCGCGTCCTGGTACAGCGTCACGCCATGGAACACCACCTTGTTGATGCCGAGGATCACCGGGCTGTGCGGATCGTTCTCGGTCTCGCAGTGCGCGTGGTGCTTGCGATGGATCGACACCCAGTCCTTGGTCACCATCGCCGTGGTCAGCCACAGCCAGAAGCGCATCGGGTGCGTCACCAGCGGGTGCATGTCCACGCCGCGATGTGCCTGGCAGCGGTGCAGGTACAGCGTCACCGACAGGATGGTGAACTGCGCCACCAGGGCAAAGACGATCAGCAGCACCAGCCAGTCGTTGCGGACCAGGCCTTCGGTGAGCCATGCATACAGGGAAGGATTCATGGGAATCTGCTCGAACGCGCTGTTGGCAGCGCCGGTTGGGAATCGAGGCCGCATTATGCCCGCTTGTCAGCGTGGCCGCCTGAATGCGAAGGTGAAGCGACGCACGATTCGCGATCCTGCCCGGCACAAGAAACACCTCGCGAAGGCCCACAACGCCATGCCCGACTGGATGACCGACTACCTGCCCCTGCTGCTCGCCACGCCCGTGGTGGTGGCCGTGCTGTGGGGCGCGCACTGGGCGCTGATCGGCCGACGCAAAAGTACGCTCGGGGCAGAAGCCCGCCTGCCACGACAGATCGCCCTGCTGCTGCTGACCATCGGCGGCGGCATCCTGCTGATCCTGCTGCTGCCGATGGCCGAGGAAACCCGCACCGAGATCCTCAAGCTGCTGGGTGTCGCGCTCACCGCCGTCGTCGCGCTGGCCTCCACCACCTTCATCGCCAACGCCATGGCCGGCATCATGTTGCGCGTGGTCGGCAGCTTCCGCCCCGGCGACTTCATCTCGGTGGAAGGCCGCTTCGGGCGCATCAGCGAACGCGGCCTGTTCCACACCGAGATCCAGACCGAGGATCGCGACCTCGTCACCCTGCCCAATCTGTTCCTGGCAACGCACCCGATCAAGGTGGTGCGCAGCTCCGGCACCATGATCACCGCCAGCCTGTCGCTGGGATACGACGTCTCGCACCGGCGCATCGAACGACTACTGAAGATCGCGGCCGAGAACGCCGAGCTGCGCGAGCCCTTCGTGCAGGTGCTGGAGCTGGGCGACTTCTCGGTGACCTACAAGGTGTCCGGCCTGCTGGAGGACGTGAAACAGATCATCACCGCGCGTTCCAATCTGCGCCGCAGCGTGCTCGACACCCTGCACGGCGATGGCGTTGAAATCGTGTCGCCGACGTTCATGAACCAGCGACAGATCAAGACCGACAACGCCGTAATCCCGCAAGGCCATGTCAGCCACGCCGACGACGGCGACAGCACGGATGACAGCACGCCCGAACAGCGCGTGTTCGACAAGGCCGAGGAGGCCGAGTCGCTGGACACGCTCAACCGGCGCATCGACGACCTCGAAGACGACCACGACGAAGCCTGCAAGGCGCACGGCAAGGACAGCGAGCAGGCCGCGCGGATCAAGCAGGCCATCGAACAGGCGGTGAGTGAACGCGACCAGCTCAAGCAGCGTCGCGATGATGAACGCCGCGCCGAACGCGAACGCCGCAGCGGCAACGGTAGCGACGGCGACGCCGCTGGCGATTGATCGCGTATGCCCGAGCTTCCCGAAGTCGAAACCACCCGGCGCGGGATCGCGCCGCACCTGAATGGTCGCGTCGTGCGCGAGGTCGTGCTGCGACGGCCTGACCTGCGCTGGCCGATTCCCGAGGCCGTGATCGAAGGTTTGCAGGGTTCGCGCATCGACGCCGTGCGGCGGCGCGCTAAATACCTGCTGATCGACGTACCCAGCGGCAGCGCGCTGCTGCACCTCGGCATGTCGGGCAGCCTGCGTGTGCTCGACGGCAATCCGGCGGCAAGCACGCATGACCACGTTGATCTCGTGCTCGACAACGCGCGTCGCCTGCGCTTCCGCGACCCGCGCCGCTTCGGCTGCCTGCTCTGGCAACCGGCCGGAGAAACACATGAACTGCTGGCCCGGCTGGGACCGGAGCCGCTGTCCGACGACTTCGACGGCGACTGGCTGCATCGTCGCAGCCGGGGTCGCGGCAGTTCGGTCAAGACCTTCCTGATGGACCAGGCCATCGTGGTCGGCGTCGGCAACATCTACGCGGCGGAGGCGCTGTTCCAGGCCGGCATCGATCCGCGCCGTGCCGCCGGCAAGGTGTCACTGACACGCTATCGAGCGCTCGCCGACGCGGTGAAGCAGATCCTCGGTCATGCCATCGAGCGCGGCGGCACCACGCTGCGCGACTTCCTCAGTCCCGATGGCGCGCCCGGCTATTTCGAGCAGGAACTGCTGGTCTACGGCCGCGAGGGCGAAACCTGCAAGGTCTGTGGCAGTGGATTGAAGTCGGCGCGGCTTGGCCAGCGCGCCAGCGTCTGGTGTCCGCGCTGCCAACGCTGAAGCGGGCCTGTTGGTCTTGTTTCGCCGGCGCCAACGCCTTGTCGTCGAACGCGGCAGTGGCATGATGACGGTAGCTGCCGATTGGAGATGCCAGCAATGACCGCCTCACTGCCGCCCCGGGCGCAGGCTGAACTCAACGCCGGTCGCAAGATACAGGCGATCAAGATCGTGCGGGAATCCATGGGCATCGGGCTGGCGGAAGCCAAGGCGCTGGTCGACGCCGCTGCCCGCCGGGGTACGGCAGTTGAACCGGACGCTTCCTCGCAGCTCGCCGACCTGCTGATTCCGGCGCTGGAAGCCTTTCGTCAGGGTCGCCTGATCGAAGCGGTGAAGATCCTGCGTCGGTCCGGGCTGGGGTTGGCTGAGGCGCGCGCCCTGCTCGAACAGGCACAGCGCGAGGGCAACGGCGCGGTACTCAAGCCAGTGGCTGGCCATCCGTCGCGGCGGCCTGCAGCGCATCAGTCCGACATCAAGCTGCCGTTGAAGGCCATGCTGGCCTTGCGCGATGGCGACATGATCGGCGCGGTTCGCGAATACCGGCAGCAGCATGCGGTCGGATTGAAAACCGCAAAGGACGCCATCGACGCCTATCTGCTTGGCGACCCGCTGCTGCAACGCCAGTTCGACGAAGCCGCCGCGCAACGGCGCGGGCAGGTCTGGGGGCGTACCCTCAGCGTGCTGGCGGTGCTGATGCTGGTGGCGGCCGCCTTTGTGGCGTGGCGGATGATGGGCTGAATTGCCGCGTCGCCGGCTGCGCCCTCCTCGGATCGGCGCCTTCGTCCGGAAGTCAGTGTGACCATGCGCACCCTGCCGTCCGGCAGGGGTGTTTCGGTGGGGTATATCGCTAAAGTACCCGTGTCCGACACCGGGGAACCGTCATGACGACCATCGAACCGACAGCCGCGCCGGCAACGACCGGCGACAGCACGGTTGACACGCCACTCAGGCCGGTTGCCGGCGCGCAGCGCATCGATGCCATGGATGTGCTGCGCGGCTTCGCGCTGATCGGCATCCTGATGATGAACATCGAGTGGTTCAACCGCCCGATCGCGCAACTGGGCAGCATCGACTACGACCTGCTCGGCATCGACTACGCCGCCGGCCTGTTCGTCAACATCTTCGTCCAGGGCAAGTTCTACAAGCTGTTCTCGCTGCTGTTCGGCATGGGCTTCGCCATCATGCTGGGACGTGCGCGCGAACGCGGACAGCCGTTCACCGCCGTATTCCTGCGCCGCATGCTGGGGCTGTGGCTGTTCGGCATGGCGCACCTGGTGTTCTTTTGGGGCGGCGACATCCTCCACGACTACGCCTTCGGCGGCCTGCTGCTGCTGGGCTGGATCTGGCTGCTGGATCGCCGGCCGATGCAGCGCTTCAACAACCCCGCGTCGATCCTGCGTTTCAGCCTGATCTTCATGGCTTTCCCGTTCATCGTGATGACCATCGCCAGCACCGTCTATCTGATGAGTCATGACACCAGCAAGCTGCGTGAGGGCTGGGAAGAAAAGCAGCTCGTGGTCGAACAGTCCGATGCGCTGTACGAACAGGCCAAGGCCGATGGCGTCGACCTGACCGCCGAGGACGAGGAAGAAACCAAGGACGACGAGAGCGCAGTCGCTGCCGACACGGCGGGCGGAGAAGAAGCGGAAGCGGCCGACGACGTCGGCAGCGCCGATGCCGTGGCGGCCGCCGACACCGATGCCGCCGACGCAACGGGCGACGACGACGACACCGAAGAGCAGAGCGACGAGGAGCGCATCGCCGAGAAGGCGGAGCAGCGTGCCAAGGGCCTGGCATGGCGCGACAAGGCCAGCGACGAGGAACGCGCCGCCGTCACCGATCCCAGCTACGGCGTGATGCTGGCCTACCTGGCCAAGGATTCGCTGTCGCATCTCGCGCGCACGCCGTTCTTCGCCGGCATGATCCTGTTCCCGATCTTCACGCTGGGTTACTGGCTGGTTTCCACCGGACGCATGCGCCACACCGAACAGCATCGCGGCTTCTTCAAGGCGCTGATGTATGTCGGCATTGGTCTTGGCCTGCCGATGACGCTGGCGGCCATCGCGGTGAACGCGCACCCGGCGGCGCGCTGGGTGGACGAGCTGCGCAATGCCGGTGGCGGCCTGTTCCAGATCGGCCAGTACGTGCTGGCCGCCGGCTACCTGGGGCTGGTGGTCACCATGCTGCACACGCGGTTCTGGCGTCGGCCGCTGCTGTGGCTGGCACCGCTGGGACGCATGGCGCTGACCAACTACCTGATGCACACGCTGATCCTGTCCACCATCTTCTTCGGCTTTGGCTTCGGCCAGTTCGGCAACATCCCGCGTGGCCAGCAGATGCTGATCGTGGTGGCGATCATCGCCTTCCAGTGGGTGTTCAGCACGCTGTGGCTGAAGGCCTTCCGCTTCGGTCCGCTGGAGTGGCTGTGGCGCTGCTTCACCTATTGGCAATGGCAGCCGTTGCGTCGCGCCGCGGCCTGAGGATCGCCGCCACGTCGCGATAGCGTTTATCTTCGAACAACACTTCGATGGCCGCTTTCCTGCGCCGCACGCTGGGCTTTGTCCTGTTGGCCTTCGCGCTGGCGGCCGGCGTCCACGCTGACAACGCCGGCATCGCGTCGGACCTGCAGCAGGCTGCCGCGACGGCGAATGTCCCGGGCGCCGCCGTGGTGCTGCTGCGGCCCGACCAGCCGCCGCTGTTCGTGGCGATGGGCGCGGCGGATGCCAAAGGCCGGGTCATCGACGAGGACACGGTGTTCCGCGTGGGCTCGGTGTCCAAGGTGATCACCGCCGCCACCGTGGCGCAACTGGTGCAGCAGGGCCGGCTGGATCTCGACGAGGACCTGCGTCCACGCGCCGACTGGATCAACGCCGCAGCCGGGTCGCAGCCACTGACCCTGCGCCAGCTGCTGACCCATAGCAGCGGTCTCGATGACTACGCGGTCGGCATGTTCGCGCGTGATGCCAGCGAGCTGCGACCGCTGGGCGACTACCTGGCCACGCGGTTGCCGGCGCGCAGCACGGCGCCGGATCGATGGACGCGCTATTCCAACCACGGCGCCGCGCTGGCCGGCTGGGTCGGCTCAGCGGCGCATGGTCGCGACTTCGCCGAGACGGTCCGTGAACGGCTGCTTGCGCCGCTGGGCATGGACGATAGCGGCTTCGAACAGCCAATACCGGCGGCGCGCCTGCAGCGGATGGCGCGGGCATTTCCCTGCGCGGATCGCCAGTGCGACCCGCGGCCCATCGACTATCGCCACACCGCGCCGGCCGGCGGCTTCGTCACCACGCCCGCCGACATGCAGCGATTCATGCAGGCCGTGCTGGAGCCCGACACCCCGGACTTCGCGGCCACCGCGGAACTGCTGACACGTCGCAGCTGGGGGCATCGCGACGAGCTGCCGGGACTGGCGCTGGCTCTGCAGGAGCAGTCCATCGGCGGCTGGCGTGGCCTGGTACATGCCGGCGTCAGCTCCGGATACACCGCGCTGATCGCCCTGGTTCCGGAAACCGGTACCGCCCTGTTCGTGGTGAGCACCGGTGGTTCCAGCAGCTTCGGTCGCAGCGTTCTGCAGTTGTTCGAATCACTGCAGCCGTCGAACGCCAAGCCATCGCCGACGGTGGTTCCCGTGCCTGCGGAAGAACGCGCCGTCTACGCTGGCAGCTACCTGCTCGGTCGCGCTTCCCGTTCCAGCGTCGAAAGCTTCCCGGGCCTGTTCCTGTTCGGGCAGCGTTTCGACGTTGACGACGACGGCTGGCTGCTGCGTCGCGAAGGCGGTGAGGTCGTTCGCTACGGGCGGATCGAGGGTGACCTGTTCGGCATGCGCGACGGCGATGGACGACTGGCCTTTGAGCGCGATCGAGATGGCCGGATCGTCGCCGCCCACGCCGCGGACGAATTCTTCGGTGCGCGCTATCCCGCCAGCTGGATTCGCCTGCATGATTGGGAATCGCCGGCGATGGTGAACGAGCTGATGTCCTTCGCGGTGGGGCTGCCATTGCTCGCGCTGCTGCTCTGGGCACTGCTCACCGCTGTCGGCGCGATTCGTCGACGACTCCGCCGTCGGCGAGCCACGCGCGCCATTCCCTGGCTGGCGATGCTCGTCGCGACGGGGTCGACGGTGGTCATGCTGCTGTTGGCATTCGGCTTCTTCGCCCGCTTCAACGCCATGGCGATGCGCGATCCGCAGGCATTGGCCTACGGCCTGCCGGAATCGCTGGCGATCTGGCAGCACCTGGCCTGGCCCAGCGTGCTGCTGGCGCTGCTCAGTGTGCTGTTCGCCCTGCGATCATGGATGCAAGGTCAGCGCTGGCTGGACCGGATCGTGCTGTCGCTGGTCGCGATCTGCGGCGTCGGCTTCGCGTTCTTCCTGCAGCATTTTCACGCCTTGCCCGGGCTCACCTAGCGACGGAACGGCCGCCAGTTTCTGGCACTGTCATACGGGCACCAGATCTCAGACCTTGAGCTTCCACCCGGTGCGGAAGATCCACCACACCGCGACCATGCAGGCCGCCAGGAAGCCCAGGATCGCCGCCACGCTGACCACCACGTTCACGTCGGCCATGCCGTAGAAGCTCCAGCGGAACGCGCTGATCAGGTACACCACCGGGTTGAACAGGCTGATCTTCTGCCACAGCGGCGGCAGCATGCCGATGGAATAGAACGCGCCGCCGAGGAAGGTCAGCGGGGTGACGATCATCAGCGGGATCACCTGCAGCTTCTGCCAGTCGTTGGCCCAGAGGCCGATGATGAAACCGAACAGGCTGAAGGTGATCGCGGTCAGCAGCAGAAAGCAGAGCATCCAGAACGGATGCACGATCTCGTAGGGCACGAACAGCCGCGCGGTGACCAGGATCAGCACGCCCAACATCAGCGACTTGGTGGCCGCCGCGCCGACATAGCCGATCACCACCTCCAGCGGCGACACCGGTGCTGACAGCAGTTCGTAGATGGTGCCGGCCCATTTCGGCATGTAGATGCCGAACGACGCGTTCGAGATGCTCTCGTTCAGCAGCGCCAGCATGATCAGGCCGGGAATGATGAACGCGCCGTAGCTCACACCGTCCACGTCGCCCATGCGCGAGCCAATCGCCGCGCCGAACACCACGAAGTACAGCGAGGTCGATAGCACCGGCGAGGCAATCGACTGGGTGATGGTGCGGAAGGTGCGCGCCATCTCGAAGCGGTAGATCGCCCAGATGCCGTGGCGGTTCATGGCGTGGCCTCCGTGCCGGCGTTCTGTGTCGCCTGTGCGGGCTTTGAATGCACCAGATTGACGAAGATCTCTTCCAGCGAACTCTCGCTGGTGTTGAGGTCGCGGAAATCGATGCCCTGCTGTGACAGGCGTCGCAGCAGCGAGGCGATGCCGGTCTCCTCAGCCTGGATGTCGAAGGTGTAGGTCAGCGTGTGACCGTCATCGGCCAGCTCCAGCGGCAGGTCGGCAAGCTCGGCCGGTAGCTCCGACAGTGGCGCCTGCAACTGCAGCGTCAGCTGCTTCTTTCCCAGCTTGCGCATCAGCACCGCCGTGTCTTCCACCAGCACCAGCTCGCCGTGGTTGATCACACCGATGCGGTCGGCCATCTCCTCGGCCTCCTCGATGTAGTGCGTGGTCAGCACGATGGTCACACCGCTGTCGCGCAGCTCGCGCACCATCTGCCACATGTCGCGACGCAGCTCGACGTCGACGCCGGCCGTGGGTTCGTCGAGGAACAGCACCGCCGGCTCGTGCGCCAGCGCCTTGGCGATCAGCACGCGCCGCTTCATGCCGCCGGACAGCGTCATGATCTTGCTGTCCTTCTTGTCCCACAGCGACAGCTGCCGCAGCACCTTCTCCAGATGCGCCGGATTCGGCGGCTTGCCGAACAGCCCGCGACTGAAGCGACAGGTCGCCCACACCGACTCGAAGGCATCGGTGGACAGCTCCTGCGGCACCAGCCCGATCATCGACCGCGTGTGGCGGTAGTCGCGAACGATGTCGTGACCATCGACCGCCACGCTGCCGCGGGTGGCGGTGACGATGCCGCAGATGATGCTGATCATCGTGGTCTTGCCGGCGCCGTTCGGCCCCAGCAGCGCGAAGATCTCGCCGCGGCGGATATCGAGGTCCACCGACTTCAACGCCTGGAAACCGGATGCGTAGGTCTTGTTTAGACCACGGATTTGAATGATCGAGGACATGGGCGGGGAACACGCAACGGGCAGGCGGCGATCCTAACCCAAGGGCATCGTCCTTCGCGCCCGACAACGGGAATTCATGCATCACCGGACCCAGTTACGACGGCAACGCGAAGATCGCCGCTAGAATGAGCCAACTCCTGCGCGTCGGGCCGTGCCTGCGTCATCGGCATCGAACGCTCGCCTTCCTCGTCACAGCCAACAACGGACACGCTTCGATGAGCCACGTGGTGATTTCCAGCTTTGAGAACGTCGCCACCGGCGACCTGCAGGCGCAGGGCGAGGCGGTGGCCGTGTTCCCGTCCGAAAACGCCGCGCGCGCGCATTTCGATCAGCGTGCCGCTGCGCTGGCGGAGGCCGTCGCCAAGGCCCGCGCCGAGGATGCCGACGCCAGCTTCATCACCTGGCTGCTTCTGCTGCGCATGCCGCTGGATGTCGGCAGCGTGGAGGAAGCACTGGAAGACCTGGAGCTGGTCATCGAGGAAACCGATGCGGTGGATGATCCGTTCGGCGAGCTGGTGGTCGCCTATGAAGGCGCGAAGCACGACGCCAGCGGCAAGGCCGATCTTCCGCAGGACAGGGCGCTGCAGGAACTGGAAGCCTGGCTGACGTGAGCGCGCCAGTCTGAGCCGGCGCCCACCGTGAACATTTGACGAACAGCCAGACGCCTGATGACAGACTCCATGCCTCGCCGCCGCACGATCCGCAGCGTTCTGTTGCGGCTCATCATCGTCGCCGGGTTTGGCTACCTGCTGCTGGTGCTGCTGGTGCATCCCTCCAACCAGCGCGACTGGTCGCCCGACCAGCAGCGTCTGGCAACGGCTCAGTTCGATGGCGACAGTGTGCTGGTGCGCAACGTTCGTAACGCCCTCTATCGATCGACCACCGACTTCGACGTGCACTGGGAGGATCGCCGCTATGACCTCCGCCAGCTCGACAGTCTGTGGTACGTGGTCGAGCCCTTCGCCCGTTGGCGCGGCCCGGCACATACCTTCCTGAGCTTCGGTTTCCGCAACGGTGATTACGTCGCCGTCTCGGTGGAGATCCGCAAGGAGCGCGGCGAGTCGTTCTCGCCGATCTGGGGACTGCTGCGCCAGTACGAGCTGACCTACATCGTCGGCGACGAGCGCGACCTGATCGGCCTGCGTGCCAACCACCGCCACGACGACGTGTATCTCTACCCGATGCGCGCCACGCCCGAGGCCGCACGCACGTTGTTCGTCGCCATGCTGGAGCGCGCCAACGCGCTGGCGGCAGAGCCCGAGTTCTACAACACGCTGACCAGCACCTGCACCAGCAACATCGTCGATCACGTCAACACCATCGTGCCCGAGCCCATCGGCTTCAGCTTCAAGACGCTGTTTCCCGCCTACTCCGACGACCTTGCCTACGACCTCGGCCTGATCGACACCAACCTCCCACGCGACCAGTACCGCGACGCCTATCGCATCAACGATCTAGCGGCGGAGCATGCTGACAGCGCGGAGTTCTCTCAAGCGATTCGAACGAAGCTTCGAGACTGACCGTCGCCATGGCGGTGGCTTCTGTGACGACCCATGAGAAGCCTCCATCGTTCAGCTTTATGGGTGATATCGCCACACATCCGAGGCGACAAAAATGTATCGCTGTAGTAGTTCGGTGACGTCATCGACCGGGGCTGAACTGGTTGCGACGCAAAGACCTGATTACCGACGGCCCCGGACCTTGACGACAGCAAGTCATCACCTGAACATCGCGTGCATATGCCTGAATGCAGGCGAAGATATGTTGTTAGGCACCCATGACACAGCGGTCCGCTACCGAGGAACTTGATGCCTGCGGCTACCTCTACTTGGAGGAAGTTTCGGAACCGCATGTCAATGGGCTTCGCCTCATCCTTAGCGAGGGGATAGTAGCGGATAGGACTGAGGCTTCGATCATCGGAAAAACAGAAATCTCAGATGTTCGCCCCGTTGAAGTAACTGACGCCTCCAAGTGGTTCGAGGTTGTGTGGGACACGTACATTTGCTACTCCGTACGCAATGAGTCTTTCTGCTCCTGGGATAAGGCGGAAGAGTGGTTCGGCAATGCTTTTCGGATCTACACTAAGTCCAAGTTCCTGGGCTTCGTCTCTGCGGGAACTTTCGCTAGCGACGACTACCCCGGGCCATTTGTTCACTATGAGGTTGTCTGCTCAGACCACGTAGTTGACGTTGCCTCTGAACATCCACCGACAGTTCGTCGCGTGGGTGCCCTCAATTCATTGAAGCCGCTTCCACGTCGCGGCGCGGTTTGATTCAGGCGTTAGATTCGCCGAGGCGGTCGCCTGCCTGCCGGTGCGCGGGAGATTGATGTAGATGCCACGGTCTGGAGATACAATCAGGCCATGGATTTCCTATCACTCGAACGAGAAGCGCTGGCGCTGCCCGCCGATGAGCGTGCGCGGCTTGCCAGAGACTTGCTGGCTAGCCTTGAATCTCTTTCAGATCAAGAACTTGAGAAGCTTTGGCGGGCTGAAGCGTCCGCTCGTGCCAGAGAGTTGAGGTCGGGAGCGGTCAAGGGCATTCCGGCTGAAGACGTCTATGGCGACGCCGAGGCGCTCTTTCGTTGAGAGTCATTTTTCACCCGGCGGCCCGGGCTGAACACCTTCAACACGTCGCGTACTACGAAGCCCAGGCGCCAGGCCTGGGTGCTCGGTATCAGCGAGCCGTACAGGCTGCGGTCGAGAGAATTTCCGAAGGGCCGCACCGGCATCCCCGCGTGGCAGACCCAGACGTTCGTCGCTTCTCTGTTGCTCGATTTCCGTTCGCTGTCTTCTACAGCCATACACCATCCGAAATCGAGATCCTTGCTGTGGCTCCACATCGCAAGGCACCCGGCTACTGGCGCGGGCGAATCTAACTACGCCGAAAATCCGCGGTCAGAGTGCCATTTCGGCCTCGCTGCTCTGTTCGCCTTGTAAAACGCTCTGCGATGTCGGGAAGCACTCGCAGGTGATCGGGCCGATCAGCTGCCGAGGCGCGGCATGCCGTTGGCGTCGCGGGATTCGGTGGGCTCTTCGCTGCTGATGGCGCGCTGACGCGGCTCTTCGGGAAGCGGTACGGCTTTTTCGCCGCGATGCAGGCGCAGGGCGTTGAGGTAGCACAGGCGCGCGCGCGGCAGGTTGTCGCGATCGGCGTGGAGTTCGGCCTTCGCTTCCCAGGCGGGTGCGCCGGCACCGTTCTTCAGCGCGCGCGTCAGGTAGTCCTGCGACTTGCCCCAAAGCTCTTCGCGACGACAGAGCCGGCCGAGTGCCAGTTGCAGGCTCGGACTGTCCGGATGCTGTTCCAGCCAGGTTTCCAGGCGTTTGATGCGCTGCCGCGGTTCGCTGTCGTCGAGTTCGCCGTAACGCGCGGCCAAGGCATCATCCCATTCGCGCTTGACGCTGTCCTCGATGGCGCGGGCGGCGCGGCGGCCTTCCTTCAGCGCCAGTGCGCGCGAGACGAAGGCATCGGTGACCGCGCTCTGCCGGCGCTGCGCGCGGCCCAGCGAACGCCAGCGGGCGATGAGCTGTTCCACATCAGCAGCCTGATGCAATGCGGCGGCAGCGGTTTCGGTTTCGAAGCGTGACTGTGCGTCATCGCCGAGCACGCACGCCTTGCGCAGGGCGCCGAGCTGGCCAAGGCTTTCGCCGGCGCGACCGGCGGCGTTCAGCGCCTGCAACTGCAGGTGCAGGGCGCGCGGGCCACGCGGGCGTTCGCCGTCGGATTCGAAGCGCTCCAGCGCGGTTTCCGGCAGGCCGTCGTCGAGCCGACGCTGTGCTTCGAGCAGGCGCACGTCGCCTTCGCCACCGCTGTCGCGGGCGGCATCCAGCCAGGCACGGGCTTCGGACAGGCGACCGCCGCGACGCGCGGCTTCCTCGGCGTTCAGTTGTGCGGCGACGGCGAGCTGCGGGTCACGCGCGGCCGCGGCGAAGTTCTGTTCGGCGCGACGCCATTCGCCACGGTGCACGGCCAGCAGGCCGTCGGCCATGTAGCGCCGGGCGCGACGTTCACGGGCCTGCTTCCAGCCCTTGAACGGCAGACGGATCAGCCAGACCAGGCCGATCAGCAGCGCCAGCGCGATCAGCGCGGCGGCAATCGCCACCGGCAGCGTGGTTTCCAGACTCCAGCCGCCCCAGACCAGCTGCAGGTAGCCGGGATCGGCGGCCAGCTTCTGCCACAGCAGCGCACCGGCGATGGCCAGTGCGAGCAGGATCAGCAGTTTCCACAGCAGCCTCACGGGCTGAGCTCGCTGTTGCTGGCGCGGGTCAGGCGCAGCGCGCTGAGGCTTGCGCCCAGGGTGATGTCGGGCAGGGCGAGGCTGCGCGTCGACAGCTTGTCGAGGCGCGCCAGCATGTCGGCGACTTCCGGTTGTTCGCCGTCGTAGAGGCGCTCGACCGCGAGGCGCGCGCGGGCGATGGCAGCGCGGAAGGCGCGCTCGTCACCGCGTGCCGCCGCGCCACGGGCCAGACCGATGTCCAGCGACAGCGCGGCGATGGCGGTTTCGCGACGCAGCGGATCGAGCAGCGGCGCGTTCTCGTCGTTGGCGTCGACCCGACGCACGGTGACCAGTCGCGACATCAGGCGCACCAGTCGCGAGTCGCTGTCGACGGCGACGTCAGCCGTGCGCGACGGCAGCGTCGGCAGGCTGGCGTCGATGGCGTCCAGTTCGGCGGCGATGTCGCGACGCGGATCGGCCGGCAGCGACTGGATGCGGCGGATTTCGCCGGCCACCGATTCGCGCAACTCCGCGTACTGCGCATCATCGAGGCCGCCGATGGCGCGTTCGGCAAGACGGAAGGCCGCCAGCGCGGCTTCGCGATCACCGGCCAAGCGCAGGCGCTCGGCGCCGCCCAGCAGCAGGAACTCGGCCTGGTCCAGCAGCAGGCGTTCGCGGCCCTGCACGCGGGCATTGCCGAGCTCGGCCAACTGATCCTGCAGCGCGGTGACGCGCTCCTCGCTGCGGCGCAGGCGCTCGGCCAGTGCGGCGCGTTCGGCATCGATGGCGTCCAGGCGCGCGGTGAGCTGCGTGGTCTGTTCGCTGATTGGAGTCAACGCGGCGCTGCTGGCCTGCTCGATGCGCGTCGGCAGCTCATCATTGGCGGCTTCAACGCGGTCGATGCGTTGCGACAGCGCCTGCATGCCGGCCACGGCGTCATCGCGAGCCGTCACGGCGCCGGCATTTTCGGTCTGCAGCCGCTGGATCTCCTGCCAGCCGTACCAGCCGGCACCGCCGATCAACACCAGCAGGATCAGCCAGAACAGCAGACGGCCGACGCCACCGCGCCTGGCTTTCTTTGGCGCAGTGCTGCTGGCTGGCGCCGGTGTTGGCTCCGCTGCGGTGGACGGCGCGCTGCTGTCCGGGGCGGACTCGGCGTCGTTGCGGGCGTCGTTGTCGGAAGGGCTGCTCTGGTTCACGGCGGCGACTGCTACAGGAAAGCGATGATTCCTATGCTACCGGATGCGTCGAAGCTCGGAGGAACTGCTCGTTCAGCAAGCCTCGTCGATCGACCGCCGCAAGGCGTCCAGCAGATCACGCGAATTGGCCGATGCGGCCTGCACTCCGATCCGGAATCCCAGCTCACGCGCCTGTGCGGACAGCCGCTCGCTGCTCGCAATCGTCACGGCGTTGCGCAGGATGGCCCACTCCGCCGGCGGCAACGCGGCCCTGACGTTGGCCAGCGCTTCCGCACTGCTGTGCAGCAGCGCCGACGGACCGTCGATGGCCTGCAATGCGTTCAGATGGCGGCGATCCAGCCGCGGCGGCAGACGTCGGTAGACGTCGGCGCGAAGCACTTCCACGCCGCGCTGGTTCAGCACATCGACCAGGCGTCCGCGACCACCCGGCGCGGTCAGCAGTCCAACGCCGGACAATTTGCCGGTTTCGAGCGCCGGATGCTGCAGCAGCCCATCGCTGTCCTGCCGGGTGCTGGGCACGATCACATCGCGGATGCCGGCACCATGCAGCGCCTGCGCGGTGCCGCTGCCGACCGCCGCGAAGCGCGCGCTTGCCGCCCCCTGCCACGACGGCAGCCGTCGCGCGAAATGCACGGCGGCCGGACTGGTCACCAGCACCAGCGCTGCCCGCAGTGCGCGGGCCAGGGCCTGATCGGCGGCGTGCGGGTCGGTGGCGGCCTGCAGTCGCAGTCCGGGAACACAGACCGGACGACCACCCTGCTTGTTGACGGCGCGCAGCAAGGCGCCGCGGGTCAGCGCGGGGCGCAGCAGGATGACGTACCATCCGTCGAGAGCGGCGTGCGGCATCGATGCAGCTTACCCCGATCACTCCGACGACACCCGACGGCCATCCACACCCACAGGAACGGACCGATTGAGCGCTTTCACCGCTTCACTGGCCATCGACAAGCGCCTCGATGACGAGGCATGCGACAAAGCCCTCGCTCGCGTCGATGGCATCCTGTCGAGCATGCCGCCGATGCGCGCGATGTCGATTCGTGTGGCCGGCATGGACAATGACCGGCTGCGCCTGTCCGCACCGCTGTCGGCCAACCTCAACGACAAGGGCTGCGCCTTCGGCGGCAGCCTGTCCGGGCTGATGACCCTGGCCTGCTGGTCGCTGTGCGCCGTGCAACTGGAACTGCGCAACCACCGACCAGACGTCTTCGTGCAGGATTCAACGGTGCGCTACCTGCTGCCGTTGTACGACGACCTGCTGGCAGAGGCCAGCGCCATCGACGGCACCGACTGGGACCTGGTGGCGACATCGCTGGCCAGCCGCGGCCGTGCCCGGGCGCAACTGCAGGCGGTGATCCGCCTTCCCGACGGCCGACCCGCTGCCACGCTGGAAGGTCGCTTCGTCGCCATCGCCACCAACAACAACACATCACCCAACGACCGCTGACCCGGTTTCGAGGAGGAGGCAATGCAAGGATCAATTCGTCTGCTGGCCGGTCTTGCACTACTGGCACTGCTTGCCGGCTGTTCCGGCAATACGCGCCAGACCGCACTCGACCGAACGCTCTATGCCTACCACAGCGCCATTCGCTGGGGCGATATCGACAGCGCCTGGCGGATGGTCGAGCCCGCATATCGCGAGTCGCATCCGTTGAGCAGCATTGAACGGGGGCGTTTCGACCAGTACAGCGTCAGCGGCTACTACGAACAGGGCCGTGGCGAAACCGCCGACGGCATCGTTCAGGTGGTGCAGATCGCCCTGGTCAATCGCCATACCCAGGTCGAGAAGGTCATGGTCGACCAGCAGAACTGGCGCTGGGACGAGGCTACCGAAACCTGGTGGCTGACCAGCGGACTGCCCGACTTCAGCAAGGCGCGCTAGCGCCGGCGGCCACGAGCCGCATGGTCGGCAACGAAAGTTCACTGCAGCCACCCGGTTGATCCGTTAGAGTCAGCGTACCGGGGGACAGGGTTCGGCAGATGCGTTGGACTGGCAAGCAGGCGCGGCGCGCGGCGTTGATCATCGCCGTGCTGGTGCTGCCCGTTGCCGCCGCGTCATCGCCGGCAGCGACACCGCCCGAAGAGCCCGCCGGCAGCCGGCAGGACGAAAGCGACGCGGCGCGCGCCGACAGGCTCAACAAGGCGGCCGTGCTGGCCATCCGCACAGACCTGATTCGTGCGGAGTCCCTGAGCCGGCAGGCGCTGCAGGCGGCGCGCGCGGGCGGGAACGTTGCCGCCGAGTCATTGGCCAACGTCAACCTGGGGCGCATCTCGCGTTCACGCGGCGACTACGGTCAGGCCGTGGAGGCCTTTGGCGAAGCCCGACGCCTCAGCGAGAGCGTCGACGACCGCCGCGGACTCGCCCGTCTTGCCGCCGATTTCGCCATTCTCTACAGCGTTACCGGCCTGTTCGACGAGGCCCTGGTGGAAGCCGAACGCGCGCGTGCTTTGTTTGCCGCGCTTGGTGATCATGCTGCGGAGTCCAGCGTGCTGACCACGCTCGGCAACATCCACGCCAGCCTCGGCAACACCGCATTGGCGCGCGACAGCTACGGGAAGGCGCTGGCGATGAAGCGTGCCAACGGCATCGAGAAAGGCATCGGCATCGCCATCAACAACCTTGCCGACCTGGAGCTGGAAAGCGGCAACACCGAGATCGCGCTGGCCCGTATCGACGAAGCCATGGCCATGCACGACACCGCCGGCGACGATCTCAGTCTGGGTTTTGCAGAAAGCAACCGTTCACAGGGACTGGCAAGGCTTGGTCGGTACGACGAAGCCAGGCGCGCGGCGCTGCGCGCGGCGGCGATCGGCGAACGCATCGGCGTGGTGCGGTTGCGAGCGGCGGCGGAGCGCTCGCTGGCCGAAGCCCTGCGACTGGAAGCGGCCGACGCGACGCCGGCGACCGCTCGCAGCTTGCTGGACCGCGCTGCCCAGCGGCTGGCGACCGCACGCGAATTGCTGGCCGATACCGACGACGAGGGGCGGCGGGCCACCACGCTGCGTCAATCCAGCGAGGTCGAGGAACTGCGCGGCAACTTCCCCGAAGCGCTGGCCTTCCTGCGCGCCGCCGAGGCGGAAGAGACCCGGCGGCGCGAGCGCATCGACCGCTCCCGCTCCGCCGTCCTCGCCGCGCGCTACCAGTCCGAGCAGCAGGTCGCAGAGATCCAGTCACTCCGCCAACAAGCCGAAGTGCGCGATGCCGAACTGGAAAGCCAGCAACTGTTTCGTCGGGTGATGCTGCTGGCGCTGCTGGCAACCGCCCTGGTGTTGACCCTGCTGCTGCTCGGCCTGGCCCAGCACCGTCGCACCGAGCGCGCGCTGGCGCGCAGCAATCGCGCCCTGTCCTTCGCCTTGGCCGACGCCGACAAGCAGCGCAGCAATGCGCAGTCGATCGCCCGCATCAAGGCCGACGTGCTGCGCGTTGCCGCACACGACCTGAGGCAACCGTTGCTCGACATCCGCGCCCATGCCGAGCGGCTGCTCGCCGGCAATGCCCTGGCTGAAGCCCCGCGCCAGCAACTGGCCGCCATCAGCGCGGCCAGCGCCTCCGCGATCCAGTCAGTGCGCAACCTGATCGAAGCCGACGCGCTGGATCGAAACAGCAAGGACGCCAGTTCGCGCGTCGATGTCGTTGCATTGGTGCGCAGCGTGACCGGTCAACTGGAAGCACGCGCCGCCGCCAAACGGCAGGAAATCGATCTGGCGCTGCCAACCGCGCCGCTGTACTGCGAGGCGCATGCCGAGCAACTTGCCGAAGCGCTGGACAACCTGATCGACAACGCCATCAAGTTCGGTCCGTTCGGTCAGCATGTGAGGGTTTCGCTGTTCCAGGAAACCGTCGACGGCACGGCCTGCGCCCGGCTATCGGTGGCCGACCGCGGACCCGGTCTGCGTGAAGAGGATCGCGGCCGCCTGTTCGGCCATTTCCAGCGGTTGTCGGCGCGGCCAACGGGCGGCGAGAGTTCGGCCGGTCTCGGTCTGGCACTGGTCAAACGCATTGTGGACGGGCACAACGGCCGCATCGAAGCCCGCAACGGCGCCGACGGCGGCGCCGTGTTCACCGTCTGGCTGCCGCTGGCGACCGACGACGCCTGACGGCACCGCATGTTTTGCGATGCGGCCTGGTGGCGGGGATAATGCCGGCCCGGCCGATCCGGTCGGTCGAGTTCATTCACTCCGAGGTTACCCCCGTGTTCATGGAACGCCTGCCGGAATTCATCGGCAACCACCCCGTGCTCAGCCTGGGCATGGTCGCTGTCACCGTCGCACTGATCTACAACGAGGTCAGCCGCTTCACCCAGGGTTTCAAGTCGGTCACGCCGGCGCAGTTGACTCACCTGATCAACCGGCAAAACGCCCTGCTGGTGGATGTCAGTCCGCTCAACGACTACGAAAAGGGCCACATCCCCGGCGCCAAACACGTGGCATTGAGCCAGTTGGACGCGGAGAACCCGGCACTGGCAAAGGTCCGCGCCATGCCGGTGGCAATCTGCTGCCGCAGCGGCGTGAATTCGGCCCAGGCCGCCAAGCGGCTGGTCAAGGCCGGCTTCGAGCAGGTCTACAACCTCGATGGCGGCGTCGCCGCCTGGCAGCGCGCCGAACTGCCTCTGGTATCCGGCAAGTCCTGACCCCATACAGGTTGCACGGCCGCGCCGGGACACGGCGCGGGCCGACATGCGATAATCGACCTCTTTCCCTTTCAATCAACGCTTGGGCAGCCCATGCCCAAGCAAACACGACCCGGAGTATTTCATGGCTGACGAAACCGCCAACGGCGCCGCCGGCGCAGCGCAGACCGCCGCCCCGCAGCTGAACCTGCAGAAGATCTACGTCAAGGATTCCTCATTCGAGGTGCCGCACGCCCCGCAGATCTTCCGTGAGGAAGGCCAGCCGGAACTGCAGATGAACATCGGCCAGAAGATCACCAGCGTCGACGAGAACACCCGCGAAGTGGTGCTGGAAGTGACCGTGACCTGCACCATCGGCGACAAGACCGCCTACCTGGCCGAAGTACAGCAGGCCGGCATCTTCGGCATCACCGGTTTCGACCGCCAGCAGCAGGAGGCCGTGCTGGCCACCTATTGTTCCAACGCGCTGTTCCCCTACGTGCGCCAGAGCATTGGCGACCTGGTGCAGGGTGGCGGTTTCCCGCCGTTGCTGCTGCAGCCGATCAACTTCGAGCAGCTGTATGCCGAGCAGGTGCGCCGTCGCGCCGAGCAGCAGGGTCAGGCCGCACCGGCTGCTGACGCGGCTGCCGAGTCCAGCGCCGACAACGCCTGATCAGCCAACGCGGCCCGATGAGCGAACGTCCGCGGGTCGCGGTACTGGGCGCCGGCTCCTGGGGCACGGCGCTCGCCGCCCTGTCGGCACGCAACGGCAACCCGACCACCTTGTGGGGTCGGGATGCCGCCGCGCTGGCCGACATGGCGACAGGCCGCCGCAACCGGCGCTACCTTCCCGACTGCGAACTGCCGGAAAGCCTCGCCTACGAGGCTGATCTCGGCAGTGCCTGCGGCGACGCAGACCTGCTGCTGGTCGTGGTTCCCAGCCATGCCTTCGCGCGCGTTGTCGCCGAGATCGCGGTGTGTCGCCGCGACCTCGACGGACTGGCCTGGGCCAGCAAGGGCTTCGAGGCCGGCTCCGGACGGTTCCTGCACGAAGTGGCGGCCGAGCTGCTGGGTGAGCGCGTCCCCGGCGCGGTGGTCACCGGCCCGTCCTTCGCCCGTGAAGTGGTGCAGAACCTGCCCACCGCAGTCACCGTGCATTCGCCCGACGACGCCTTTGCCCAACGGGTCGCCGCGGCCCTGCACGCGCCAACCTTCCGTGCCTACACCGGCAACGACCTGATCGGCGCCGAGCTGGGCGGCGCGATGAAGAACGTGCTGGCGGTGGCCACCGGCGTCGCCGACGGCATGGGCCTGGGCCTCAATGCCCGCGCCGGGCTGATCACCCGCGGCCTCAACGAAATGCTGCGCCTCAACGCCGCCATCGGCGGTCGCGCGGAAACGCTGATGGGCCTCGCCGGCCTGGGTGACCTGGTGCTGACCGCCACCGGCGACCTGTCACGCAACCGCCGGCTGGGGCTGGCGCTGGGACGCGGAAAAGACCTCGACGCCGCGGTGCGCGAGATCGGCCAGGTGGTGGAAAGCGTGCAGACTGCCGACGAAGTCATGCGCCTGGCCGAGCGCCACGCCATCGAACTGCCGATCAGCGCCACCGTCCACCGCATGCTGCACGGCGATCTCACGCCGCCGGAAGGCCTGCAACTGCTGCTGTCCCGCGAACAGAAGCCCGAATACCCCGATCAGCTGCTCGGCTGACGCGCTGCGTCAGGCGCTTCGACGAAGGTTTGCCGGCGGTGATTGCTGATCCAGCAACGCGAGGAGTCTTCGTGTCGTCGCCGAACCGGACAGACCGCCTCTCTCGATCGCGAACAACGTAACCGGGGACAGATTCAGGAGATCCGGCAGGGCAAACAGCCTGTGTTCCAGCAGGCCGTCAGCCAGCATCTCCTCGTCCATGGCACAGATCAAACCGCCTTCCGCAATCAACCGCAGCAGGCTCATCGAATACAGCGCCTCCACCCTGCGCTCGGGGGGAGCCACGCCAGCCTGGGAGAACGCCAACTCCACGCGCCGCGTGATCGGGTGATCTTCCGGGGGCAGCAGCCAGCGCTGCCTGGCAAGCCCAGCCACGTCCAGCCCCGGCATGCCGGCGACACGATGACGGGTTCCACATACCAGGCGCAGCGTGTGCTGCCCGAGTGCATGAAAACGGTGCCGTCGATGTGCCGCACCAAGGTCAGTTCTGACCAGCACAAGATCGAGCGAGCCACGGTCCAGCGCGCCGACCAGCGAGCCACGCGACTCACAGCGCAAGGCAATCCGGGCGTCCGGATGCTCGACGAGCAGGCGTTCTATCGCATCGGCGAGCCGATGCATGGGAACGCCAGGCTCCGCGCCGATGCGAAGCGCTTCGCCGTCTCCCGCTTCCATCGCTCGCACACGTTTGGCGGTTTCTTCCAGGTTCTGTCTGAAATCCCGCACCAGTGACTCGACCGGTCCGCACTGCGGCGTGGGCGACACGCCACTGTGGCTGCGCTCGAACAACGTCACTTCCAGCAGCGACTCCAGCTCCTTCAATGAACGCGTCACGGCGGACTGAGTCAGGCCCATGGCCTCGGCAGCGGCACTGATCGTTCCGCACTCCAGCAGATGAAGGACGAGCTCCATTTGCTGGACACGAAGTCGCGAACGACGCAGGCGGTCAACGGGAATGGCGGTCATGCGCACCTCACGGGCCAGGCTGATTGCAGGCACCGCGCAAGAGGAAATCCGGGCATCGGATCCTGCACGGTGACGGCGAATTTCGACCGTCCGGCAGCAAAGATCAACTGCGATATCCGACGCCCTGGCGACACCGCCCCAGACAGGATTGGACGAATCCGGACGCCTTCTCGGCCACCGGCATGTCGTCACGGATGGCGACGTGCAGGGATTGCGGGTTCGCCGGTTTCCGCTGGCGTTCGCGCAGGAACGGCAACGCGAAACGTCCTGCATCGGAATCCAATTGTTCAAGCGATCCGGCTTTCCAGCCACCACACACCACCGAGGAGGAAAACTGAGCTGCAGTTGAAGTGCCTGTTCCGCGAACACTTCGTTCAAACGTCGGCAATCGGCCACAGAGCCGTAAGCGAGCCAGAAGGAAGAAGCGTGCTCGTGGCCGACGGTGGTGTTTCGCGTCGTACCGACACTGTGCCGTGCGTGCCGTGGAGCCGGGCAACCGGGGACTCGGGCTCATCGGATCAAACGCGCGGTGCGGTACTCACCAAGGAGCCGCACCATGAACAACAAAAAAGCCACACAAAGAAAGCACGAACCACCCGGCGCCTGGCGGGCCAGCCTGCTGCCCCTGCTGCTGTGCATCGGATTCTCACAGGCCAATGCCGCCACCCTGGCCGAAGGCGATGCGCACGGCGTCGATGTGGACATCACGCTGGTTACCGATGCCTCGCTGGGGCCCCTGCCGGCCGGTGCCAACGGCAGTGCACCACCGGATTTCATCGCCAGCGACAGCGTCGTCAGCGTCGATACCACCCTTCTCGGCATTCTCGATGTCGACACGGGTGTCATCAACGCCAACACGCAGGCCGCACTGGTCGCCGAAACGGCCAACAGCAGCACCAGCGTCGCTGATCCGGAGCTCGCCCTCACCGCGCTCGCGATCAACGTGCTGGCGCTGTCGGCGGACGCCGTTGGCGCCACCGCCAGCGCCAGTTGCTCTGGCAGCAGCCCGCAGTTCAGTGGCGACAGCACCCTGACCAATCTGCAGATCTCGCTGCTGGGATTACCGTTGACCATCCCGCTCGACCCGCCTGCGAACACCGGGCTCGGCATCGCCGGCATCTCGGTGGTGCTGAACGAGCAGATCACCGACGGTGATCGCTTCACCGTGAACGCCGTGCATATCGAGATCGATGGACTCGCCGCGGTGGTCGGCCTCGCCGCCGATATCACGCTCGGCCATGCCGACGTGCGGCTGTCCGGCTGCGGCAGCTTCCTCGACAGCGACGATGACAGCATCGACGATGACGTCGACAACTGTCCCTACGTCCCCAACCCGGGACAGGGCGACAACGACAACGACGGCATGGGCGACGTCTGTGATGGCGATGATGACGAGGACACGGTTCCCGATGACGCCGACAACTGTCCGCTGATCGACAACCTCGACCAGTCCGACCTCGACGGTGACGGCCTCGGCGACGCCTGCGACAGCGACGATGACGGCGACGGCATCGAGGACGGCAGCGACAATTGTCCGGTCGATCCGAACGCCGGCCAGACCGATACCGACTCGGACAGCATGGGCGACGTCTGTGACGGCGATGATGACGAGGACACGGTTCCGGATGGCAGCGACAACTGCCCGCTGGTGCCGAACCCCGGTCAGGAGAACACGGGCGGCGGTCCTGCCGGTGACGCCTGTGAAAGCGGAAACGACAGCGATGGCGACGGCATCGACGACGGTGTTGATGTCTGTCCCTACGTGCCCGATCCGGGTCAGGCGGACAGCGATGGCGACGGCATCGGCGATGCCTGTGAGACCGACAGCGATGACGACGGCGTCAACGATCCGGCCGACAACTGCCCGCTGATCCCGAATGCCGATCAGACCGATTCGGATGGTGATGGCATCGGCGATGCCTGCGACGACGATCAGGACGCCGACGGCATTCCCGATGGCAGCGACAACTGTCCCTACGATCCGAACCATGAGCAGGGTGATGTCGATGCTGACGGCGTTGGCGATGTCTGCGACAGCGACAACGACAACGACGAGATCCCGGACGGCGACGACAACTGCCCGATGGACAGCAATCCCATGCAGGAAGACGGTGACGGCGACGGAATCGGCGATGCCTGTGACAACACTGATCCCGGCACCACCGACACCGACAGTGACGGCATCGACGACGACGTCGACAACTGTCCCGCCATCTTCAATCCCGGCCAGGAAGACCTGGACGGTGACGGGCTAGGCGACGTCTGCGATGACGACGACGATGGTGATGGCATCAACGAAGCTCCGGATCCCGACGACGACAACTGCCCGGTCAACGCCAACAACGACCAGCAGGACACGGATACCGACGGTGAGGGCGATGTCTGCGATGCCGACGACGATGACGACGGTGTGCCTGACACCGGCGACAACTGTCCGCTGGTGGACAATCCCGACCAGATCGACACCGACCAGGATGGCGTCGGCAATGCCTGCTCGGATGACGACGATGGGGATGGCGTGCCGGACGGCAGCGACAACTGCCAGTTCACGCCAAACCCCGACCAGGCCGACATCAATGACAACGACATCGGTGACGTCTGCGAAGGCGATGCCGATGGCGATGGCCTGATCGACGGCAGCGACAACTGTCCGCTGGTATTCAATCCCGATCAGGAGAACCTGGACGGTGATGCCGACGGCGACGTCTGTGATCCGGACATCGATGGCGACACGATCCTCAACGAGCCTGACAACTGTCCGTATCGACCGAACCTGGACCAGGCCGATGAGGACATGAACGGTGTCGGCGACCTCTGCGAACCGTGGATCTTCGTTGACGGCATGGAGGATTGATGTAGCGGGGCGGCTCCCGCCGCTGGGCGCGACAGGGAGGTCGCGCCCGGTGTTCGTTGGAGCGTGATGCGCGAGTGACCCCCTGTTCCACTTGCGCTGCGGAAGGACCGGGTCGCGTGAGAGTGGCCCGGTCTTTCTTTGTCCCGGCCGGGTGCCGCGATGGAGGGCGCAGGTGGCCACTGTTGCTGGTGGACGACAGAGGCCTGCGGCATGATCGGCAGGTCCTTGGGAGGAGTCAGGCTGTCGCCGCCGCATGTCCGGACCGTCGCTACTGCTGGTCTCGCTGGTCTATCTGGCGCTGCTGTTCGTGGTGGCGGCGCTGGGTGATCGTGGCCGCTTCCAGCTGTCGCCGGCCAATCAGGCGCGCGCCTACGCGCTGACGCTGGCGGTCTACTGTTCGTCGTGGACTTTCTACGGCGCGGTCGGCAGTGCGGCGCGCGAGTTCTGGCGTTTCCTGCCGATCTATCTGGGACCGATGCTGTTGCTGCTGTTCGCGCCGGTGATCCTGCAGCGGTTGATCGAAGTCGGCCGGCAACGCGGCGTCACCTCCATCGCCGACCTGATCGCCTCGCGCTTCGGTCGCTCGGCGGGACTGGCGGCGCTGATCAGCGTGATCGCCCTGATCGCCTCGCTTCCCTACCTCGCCCTGCAACTGCGTGCGGTGGCGATGAGCATCGACGCGCTCGGCGGCATCCAGGAGGATCCGGTCTGGTGGTGGGACAGTGCGCTGCCGGTGGCCGCGATCCTCGCTGTGTTCGCCATCGGCTTCGGCACCCGTGAGGTCGATGCGCGTGAACACCACCGCGGGCTGATGCTGGCGGTGGCGCTGGAATCGCTGGTCAAGCTGCTGGCCTTCGTGGTGATCGGACTCTGGGCAACCGTGCAGCTTTTCGATGTGCCCGTCGGTGACTGGACGGGGTCACTGGACTTCAGTCTGCCGGACGGCTTCTTCGCACACACCGTGCTGTCCTTCGTCGCCCTGTTCTGCCTCCCGCGGCAGTTCCAGGTCACCGTGGTCGAATGCACCAACAGCGGCCATTTCCGCAGCGCGCGCTGGGGCCTGCTCGGTTATCTCGCGATCATCAGCGTGCTGGTTCTGCCGATCACCCTGCTGGGGGCTTCGGTATTGCCGGATGGGATCCGCCCGGATCAGTGGATGCTGGCGCTTCCGATGGAGTCGGGCAACTCGCTGCTGGCGCTGCTGGTTTACCTGGGCGGCTTCTCCGCGGCAACCGGCATGGTGCTGGTCGCCTCCATCGCCCTGGCCACCATGGTCAGCAACCACCTCGCCGTGCCAGCGCTGCTGCGCCTGGGCTGGTTCGAGGAAGGTCGTGACCTGGCGCCCACCGTGCTCTGGATCCGTCGCTGCAGCATCGTGCTGCTGGCCGCCGGCGCCTTCCTGTTCCACCGCCTGAGCGGTGTCGGCGAAGGACTCGCCTCCATCGGCTTGCTGGCCTTCGCCGCGGTCGCCCAGTTCGCGCCACTGATCCTGGCCGGCCTGTTCTGGCGTGGCGTCAGCGCGCGCGGCGCGATCATGGGGCTGGTCGGTGGCTTCGTGGTCTGGGCCTATACGCTTCTGCTGCCGGCGATGGCGCCGGAGCTCTGGGTTGAACAGGGACCGTTCGGCATCGACGGCCTGCGACCGCGCTCGCTGCTGGGATTGAGTGGCTGGGAACACGTCAGCCACGGCAGCCTCGTATCGCTGAGCGTCAATGTCATCCTGCTGGTGCTGGGCTCGCTGCGCTGGCGTCCCGGCATCCACGAACGCCTGCATGCAACCGCCTTCCTCGGCCAGATGGAACGACAGGCCGATCGCGGCACCGAGGACCTGCGCGGCCGGGTCAGCGTGGCCGACCTGCGACTGGTGTCGGGCCGCATTCTCGGCGAGCGCCAGGCGGATCGCCTGTTCGCGGAGTTCGGCGCCGAGGCCGGCATCCGTGGCGAGGATTCCATCGCCAGCCGACCGCTGCTGCAGTTCGTCGAGCGACAGCTGGCCGGCGCGATCGGCGCGTCGTCGGCACGACGCGTGCTGACCACGGCACTGCGTGGGCGCGGCCTTGAGCTGGAGGAAGTGGTCTCGTTGCTGGACGAAACCTCGCAGGCATTGCGCTTCAGCCGCGAGCTGCTGGAAGCCACGCTGGACAACATCAGCCAGGGCATCAGCGTGGTCGATGCCGAGATGCGGCTGGTAGCGTGGAACCGGCGCTACCTGGAGTTGTTCGACTATCCGGAAGGCATGGTCTACGTCGGCCGGCCGATCGCCGACCTGATCCGCTACAACGCCGAACGCGGCGAATGCGGTCCCGGCGAAGTCGACGGTCACGTCGAGCGCCGGCTCGAGCACATGCGTCGCGGTCATCCACACGTGTTCGAGCGCGTGCGTGCGGATGGCCGCGTGATCGAGATGCGCGGCCAGCCGATGCCGGCCGGCGGCTTCGCCACCACCTTCAGCGACGTCACCGACTACAAGCGCAGCGAGCAGGCGCTGATCGAGTCCAAGCAGCACCTGGAGGAGCGCGTCGAACAGCGCACGCATGACCTCCGCGAGGCACTGGATGCGCAGCAGCTGGCCAAGCGTGAGGCCGAGCGAGCCAACCAGAGCAAGTCGCGCTTCCTCGCTGCCGCCAGCCACGACCTGGTGCAACCGATGAACGCCGCCCGGCTGTTCGTGTCGGCACTATCCACCCACCAGTTCGAGCAACGCGAAGTGGCGCAACTGGTCGAGCGCATCCACACCTCCCTGCACAACGCCGAAGAATTGCTGGACGGCCTGCTGGAAGTGTCGCGACTCGACAGCGGTGCGCTGCAACCGGAGCCATCGACGTTCGATGCCGGCGTGTTCTGCGCCGACCTGCAAACCACCTTCGCGGCGGTGGCGGCTGATCGCGGTCTGCAGTTGCGCCTGCGCTGCCCTTCGCTCAGCCTGCGCTGTGATCGCGTGCTGCTGCGTCGCATCGTGCAGAACCTGCTGTCCAACGGCCTGCGCTACACCCGCAACGGCGGCGTGCTGCTGGCGGTGCGGCGGCGCGGCGAACATGCGGCGATCCAGGTCTGGGACACCGGTCCGGGCATCCCCCGCGATCAGGCGACCCGCGTCTTCGAGGAGTTCCAGCGGCTGGACCCGCCGTCGCCCTGGGGCGAGCAGGGACTGGGGCTCGGCCTGTCGATCTGCGAGCGCATCGCGCGCCTGCTCGGCCTGCGACTGCGCTTCCAGTCACGACCCGGTCGCGGCAGCATGTTCGAGGTCTGCGTGCCACTGGGCACCGGGATTGCGACGGAGTCCACGCCGGCCACCCGCACCGTGCCGGCGACACAGCGTGGACTGCACGTGCTGTGCGTCGACGACGATCCGAGCAACCTGGACGGCATGTCGGCACTGCTGGAGCGCTGGGGTGCCAGCGTCGATGCCGCGATCAGCGTCGACGAAGCGCTGCGGCGCGTGCGAGAGCGGCGCCCGGATCTGCTGCTGGTGGACTACCGGCTCGGCATTCCCGAAGACGGTTTCGAAGTGATCGACCTGCTCGTCGATGAAACATCGCGCAACGGCGGCATCCGCCCCACCTGCGCCCTGGTCACCGCCGAGAACCGCCCGGAGTTGACCCGGCAGGCGCGCGAACGCGGCGTGCCGGTTCTGCACAAACCCCTTCGGCCGGCCGCCTTGCGCGCACTGGTCGAAGCCGCCACCACGCAGCGCCAGCGCCACAACCGCAGCGAACTGCCCGCTGCGACGAATCCACACTGAGCCGCCGCCATCCGGCCGGGCCGAAACCGGCCAATTTGGGACGCTCGGCATGCGGAGTCTTGGGCGCATCTAAGGCATCAAAGCCGCAGGTTCCTGCGTGAAACAGCTTGCCCGCTTCGAGCGCCGAGTGACACCATAGATTTGCTGGAAGAAATAGCAACCTGACCCCGGATTTCGACCCCGGATTTCCGCAAAAGGCGAGGCGGGCGGTGATCATGTGCCGCCGTTCCATCGCCCGCGTTATCACGGTGATAAGTCATATCGCGTCGTCTAGCGGGATAGTTCCTCCAGCATGCCGACCAAGAACTGCGGTAGCAGTCAGACAAGTTGCTGTTCTGGGGTAGGATTTTTCCTTGACCTGATCGCGCGGATGACATGAACATGCCACGCATATGCCC
>JAWLAW010000012.1:0-88066 GCA_041395265.1 Lysobacteraceae bacterium | reverse complement strand
CCAGGCCTACCACGCCTACATGGACGCACTGCCGTTGTGGTGCGAGTACCGGCTCGGTTTGCGCGAGTCAGCGCCGCTCGGCGAAAGCCGGTTGGCCCTGCAAGGCCTGGATGACGGTGGGCTGGGCCACGGCTACGAAGCCACCCTGCTGCGCGACTGGATCGCAGCAGAAACCTCGCAGGGCGCCTCTTCGCGGTAGCTTCAGGTCAACGGTTGCAGCGCCGAGGCCGGTGGCAGCGACCAGTCGATCGGCGCCTGGCCACGTGACTGCAGGTAGCGGTTGGCCTTTCCGAAGTGGCCGCAGCCCAGGAATCCGCGATGCGCGGACAGCGGCGAGGGATGCGGCGCGCGCAGCACGCAGTGTCGCTGGCGGTCGATGATCGCGCCCTTCTTCTGCGCGTAGCTGCCCCAGAGCAGGAACACGATGCCTTCGCGCTCGCGATTCAGCGCATCGATCACCGCATCGGTGAAGGCTTCCCAACCCTTGCCGGCATGCGCACCGGCCTGGCCCTGCTCGACGCTGAGCACGGCATTGAGCAGCAACACGCCGCGATCCGCCCACGGCGTCAGGCAGCCGTGGTCGGGACGCGCAACCTGCAGGTCGTTCTCGATCTCGCTGAAGATGTTGTTCAGTGACGGCGGCACGCGTATACCGGGCGGCACCGAGAAGCTCAGGCCATGTGCCTGGCCGGGACCGTGGTAGGGATCCTGCCCGAGGATGACGACTTTCACGTCATCGAAGGGCGTGTGATCCAGCGCGGCAAAGAACCGCTTCGGTGGCGGATAGATCGTGGCACCGGCGCGGCCACGGTCGGCAATGAACTGCCGAAGCCGATGCATGCTGTCGCTGGCGAGCACCTCCGCCAGTCGCGACTTCCAGGATTCGTGCAGGCGGACGCGACCGCTGTCGTCGCTCACGCGTCGCTCTTGCCTTCCACACGCTCGCGCATCTGCCGGCCGACGCGCATCTGGAACAGCAGCTTGGTGACCAGCAGGCGTTCCTCGATCGGCTTCAGCACCAGGTCGTTGGCGCCGGCACGGATCAGATCGCTCTGGTTGGACGGGTTGTCGTCGCCGGTCATCACCAGGATCGGCAACTGCGCCTTGGCGTAGCCGAAATCCGGACCGCGCACGGTATGCAGCAGGTCTTTGCCGGTCAGGCCACTCTTCAGATAAACGTCGGTCAGCACCATGTCCGGACCGGGGATATTGCCCTGCGCGCGATCAGTCTCCAGGTGCGCCAGCGCATCCTCGACGCTGATCACATGCGTCACCTTGAGACCGTGCTTTTCCAGCATGCGACGGGTAGCCAGTGCCACCACCTTGCTGTCCTCGACATAGAGCACCTCGCCGCCTTCCTCGGCCTCGGGACGCACGTAGCCGCGGATGAACGCGGTGAGCGCCGCGAAACCCAGCGACTTGTCGAAGTAGTCGGTGACGTCGTCGGTGAAGCTGCGCTCGACCAGCCGCTCCTGCACGTCACCGGAAACCACGATGATCGGGATGTAGGCCTGCGGCGTGTGTTCGCGGATGTAGTGCGCCAGCTCCAGGCCATCCTGATCAGGCAGGCGCAACGCCATGGTCACCAGGTCGACCACACCTTCCTGCAGCGCTTCGCGCGCTTCGGCGGCGGTTTCGCAGGAAATCACGCTGGCGCCGGGCAACTCCTTCACCAGCAGCTGCTCGATCATGCGGCGCACGACCCTGGAGCCGTCCACCACCATGATGCGCGGGTTCTCGCTGCTCAGATGTCGGGTAATGGCGACCGTGCTCATGAATTCTCCTGTTCGAACTGCCGATCTTGCCACTATTGCCGGCCCGGATGCACGGATGACCGCGATCGGCGGGACGTCAGTCCCCGGCCGCACGCAGGTGATGGCCGGCGGCCAGCCAGGCCCCCAGCCAGCCCAGCAGCGCGGAGAAGCCCAGCACCGCCAGACTGCCGCCAAATCCCAGGCTGTCGGCACGGAACTGGCTGCCGTAACTTTCGGTGAGGGATGCCAGCGGCCCGCTGATTGCCCAGATGCAGACCTCGACCAGCAACAGCGCCAGCAGGCCGGCAGCCAGGCCGTACCAGAGCCCGAGATACAGGAACGGCCGGCGCACGAAGCCGTCGGTGGCGCCCAGCAACTGCACGATGCTGATCTCGTCGGCGCGGCTGTGAATATCCAGGCGAACGGTGTTGCCGACCACCAGCAGGGCGCCCAGTCCAAGCAACAGGGCAATCACCTGGGCAAAGCGGCGGCCAAAATCCAGCCAGGCCAGCAGTCGTTCGCGCCAGGCGGCGTCGTACTGGACGAAGTCAGTTTCCGGCAACTGCTCCAGCTCGTTGGCCAGCGTCTGCGGATCGATGGCTTCGGCCGGCTCGACGTTCAGTACCGTGGGCAGCGGGTTGCCGTCCAGCACCAGCAGCGCGCCGGCGAAGTCAGTCATCTCGCGGAACTCGGCCAGGCCTTCGTCCGGCGTGCGGATGCTGACCGTGGCGACGTCATCGCGGGCTTCGATCCGCTGTGCCAAAGCGGCTGCCGCGTCGGCTTCGATGTCACGCTCGAGGAACAGACCCAGCTGGCGCGAGCTTTCCAGATCACCGGCCAGGCGACCGACATTGCCCAGCGTCAGCAGCAAGCCCAGCGGCAGCGCCAGCGCGATGGCCATCACGCCGACGGTCAACAAACTGGCCCAGGGCCGCTGCGACAAGCGCCCGAGGCTGGAAAACGCGCTGTAGAGGTGCAGGTCGCGCCAACTGGCCAGCCGCTCGACGATACCGGGGCGGGGCGTTGCCGGCGTGACCTCGTCTTTCTGACGCGGGCGAACGCGGCGGTTCATGCCAAGGCTCCGGGGCGGAAATCATCGACCAGCTTGCCGTGATCCAGCACCAGCACGCGCTTGCGCAGGCGCTTCACCAGCGGCAGGTCGTGGCTGGCCACCAGCACCGTGGTGCCGGCAGCCGGCAACTCGGCAAACAGCTGCATGATCTCTTCGGCCAGCTGCGGGTCGAGGTTACCGGTGGGCTCGTCGGCCACCAGCAGGCGCGGTCCGGCAACCACTGCACGGGCGATCCCGACGCGCTGCTGCTCGCCGCTGGACAGCGCGGTCGGATAGGCGCCGGCGCGATCCAGCAGGCCGACGCGATCCAGGATGGTGCGCACACGGCGTCCAATCTCGCCGCGCGACACGCCAGCGATCAGCAGCGGCAACGCCACGTTGTCGTGCACCGTGCGCTCCAGCAGCAGCCGGTGGTCCTGGAACACCACGCCCACCTGCCGGCGCAGCTTCGGCACACCGCGCCGCGACACCCGCGCCAGGTTCTGCCCACCAATACTGACCACACCGCGACTGGCGATCTCGCTGCGATGGATCAGCCGCAGCAGCGTGCTCTTGCCGGCGCCGGAATGCCCGGTGATGAACAGCATTTCGCCCACTGCCACGTCAAAGCTGACGTCGTCCAGCGCGGTCTGGCCACCGCGGTAGTGTTTGGTTACCTGGTCGAAGCGGAGCAGGGTCACACCGGACATCCGGATTCAGGGGCGGCAAACCGTATCACGCTGGCGCATTTCCGCGACGACAAGTCAACCCGCCGAACCAACAAGGCGTACCCAAATGTTCTCTGGCATGCCCTGTCGCTGAACATCGTCCAGCGACATAGCCTCCGTCGAGCGCGCGACATAACGTGAGTCGTAACCGGGGTTCTCGCGAAACTCGGCATGAACCAACAGTTCGCCCGCATCGATGAGCAAGTCGCTCAGAAAGCTTTTGAAGTCGTTCCAACCTTCACGCGGTGGAATGGGTCGTGACAGCCGTTCACGCATGGCTTCGAGAACACGCGCGACCTTGGCCTCGGAAAACTGCTTGCGGCGAAGCCTTTTCGCTTCCTTTTCCAGTTCGGCCTCAAGGTCGGGGGGAGTCGATGGCAGCAAATCGCAGGAACAACCACCACGAGTCACCAACTGCCCGAAAAAGCCGTCTGGAACGCCGTCGACACCTGCCGGACTGAGATGAAGCTGGCGCCGGACGCGCTCAATCCGTTCGAAGGCACGGGCGTCCACATCAGGAAGCGCAACGGTAACGAACCAGCACATGCGGTGTCAGCGAATCAGGGAGTTGAGTTGGAAGATCGGCAGCAGGATCGCCAGCACGATGAACAGCACCAGGCCGCCGATCAGCAGGATCATGCCGGGGCCAAGTGCGGCGGCGGCGATGCCGAGGCGGGCGTCGAGTTCGCGTTCCTGCTGGTCGGCCGCTTCATCCAGCATCTCGTTCAAACGACCGGCGCGTTCGCCGCTGGCGACCAACCGCAGCACCAGCGGCGGGAACTGGCCGCTACGCTCCAGCGCCTCGGCCAGCGACATGCCTTCGCGGACCCGTGCGGTCACATCGTTCAGCGCGCGGCGGATCGGCAGCCGCAGCACGACATCCGACGCCATCTTCAAGGCATCCAGCAACGGCACGGCGCTGGCACCGAGCAGGGCCAGCGTGCGCACGAAGCGCGCGCTGTCGGCGGCGCGCAACAGTTTGCCCAGCAGCGGCAGTTTCAGCAGGAACGCCTGCCAGCGCTCGCGGATCGCCGGCTGGCGCAGCGCAAGCATCACCACGACCACAGCAGCAACGATGATCAGCAGCAACGGCAGGCCCCAGCGTTGCAAACCGCCACTGATCGCCAGCAGCAGGCGCGTGGCCAACGGCAGCTCGCCGTCGAAGCGCTGGAACACCTCGATCACCTGCGGCACCACCCAGACCAGCAGCGCGACGACGACGGCAATCGCCACCGTCGACAGCAGCAGCGGATAAGCCAGCGCGGCGATCAGCTTTCGACGCAGCGCGTCGCGCTGCTCGGCATGATCGGCCAGGCGACGCAGCACTTCGGGCAGGCGGCCGGCCTGCTCGCCGGCAGCGACGCTGGCGCGGAACATCGGCGGAAACGTGCGCGGGAAATCGGCCATGCCTTCGGCGAGACTGGCACCTTCCAGTACGCGGGCGCGCAGTCCCATGACCTGCGTTCGCACCCGGCCTTCGCTGCCGTCGGCCAGCGCGGACAGCGCCTCGTCGATGGGCAGACCGGCGCCGACCAGCGTCGCCAGCTGCCGCGCCAGCAACGCCAGCGATGCGCTGCCGGCACCACGCTGGCTCACCGATGCGCTGGCATCGACTTCGTTGACCTCCAGTGGATTCAGGCCACGATCTCGCAGCAGCGAACGCGCCGCACGCGCGGTATCGGCCTGCAGCACGCCCTTTTCGGAACGTCCCTCGGCAGTCAGCGCCTTGAATTCGAATGCCGGCATGCGGCGAGTTTACCCGGCCCACGCCTTGCGCTGTCGCCGCCAGTAGACGGCATAGACCAGCGCCAGCAACGCCGTGAACAGGGCCGGCATGAACAGGGCTCGATAGCTGAAGTCGGCGAACAGCCAGGCACCCACCACGCCGCCGGCCAGGAAGCCGCTGATCACCAGCACGCAGAGCAACAGGCGTCGCCGGTGCACGGGCAGTCCGCGCAGCGCATGTCCCAGCGCGATGCCGAGGTCGGTGAACATGCCCGACACATGCGTGGTGCGAACCACCGCGCCACTGTAGGTGCTGACCATGGCGTTCATCAGGCCACAGGCGCAGGCAGCCGAGTACATGCCCCAGTCGCTGCCCGCCTCAAGCATCGGCACCGCCACTGCGAGCAGCAGCGAAGCCAGCAGCAGAGCGATGCCATAGCGCCGTCCGAGCTGCAGGCTGCTGTCGCGGATCAGCAGGCCACTCAGCGCACAGCCAACCACAAAGGCCGCCAGCAGCAGCAGGAAATGCAGCGAATCTCCAGCATGACCGCGCGCCACGGATTCGGCCAACAGCGACGTGTTGCCGGTGAGATGGGTGATCGCCTGGTGTTCGAAACCCAGCAGCCCGACCACGTTGACGCTGCCGGCGACGAAGGCCAGCAGCCAGGCACCGCTCCAGACCCAGGTCGGCAGACGGTCGATCATGCGACGGGATCAATCCTCGCGGGTCACGCGCAGGACTTCCTCGACGCTGGTGCTGCCGTCGCGCAGCTTGTCCCAGCCGTCGTCCATCAGTGACGGACTGTGCTGGCGGACGTGGCGCAGCATCTCCTGCTCGCCGGCGCCGCGGTGGATCAGCTCGCGCAGGCCTTCGTCGACACTGATCAGCTCGTACAGGCCGGTGCGACCACGATATCCGGCGTTGCGGTCGTCGCTGTCGGCGGCGCGGAAGGCGGTCAACGAGGCATCCGACTCGCGCCCAAAGGCGCGGCATTCCGCCGCCGTCATCGCACGTTCAACGCGGGTTTCCGGATCGAGGCGACGCACCAGTCGCTGCGACAAAACGCCCAGCAGCGATGACGACAGCAGGAATGGCTCGATGCCCATGTCTCTGAGTCGGGTGATCGCGCCGATGGCGGAATTGGTGTGCAGGGTCGAAAGCACCAGATGGCCGGTCAGCGACGCCTGCACAGCAATTTCAGCGGTTTCCAGATCTCGGATTTCGCCGACCATCACCACGTCCGGATCCTGTCGCAGGATGGCGCGCAGGCCGCGGGCGAAGGTCATGTCGACCTTCGGATTGACTTGGGTCTGGCCGATGCCGTCGATGTGGTATTCGATCGGGTCTTCGACCGTGAGGATGTTGCGGGTCGCGTCGTTGAGGCGCGACAGCGCCGCGTACAACGTAGTGGTCTTGCCGCTGCCGGTGGGACCGGTGACCAGCAGGATGCCGTGCGGACGGTGGATCAGTTGATCGAGCTTGCCCTGCATCGCAGGCCGCATGCCGAGCTGGTCGAGGTCGAGGCGACCGGCCTGCTTGTCGAGCAGACGCATTACCACGCGCTCGCCATGGCCGGCGGGAATCGTCGACACACGCACGTCGACCGGCCGGCCCGCCACGCGCAGGCCGATGCGGCCGTCCTGCGGCAGGCGCTTCTCGGCGATGTCGAGCTTGGCCATGACCTTGATGCGGCTGACCACGGCATTGGCAATGGCCTTCTTCGGGCTCAGCACTTCCTGCAGGACGCCGTCGATGCGGAAGCGCACCAGCAGGCGACTCTCGAAGGGCTCGATGTGAATGTCCGAGGCGTTCTGCCGCACCGCCTCGGTGAGCAGCGCGTTGATCAGGCGGATGATCGGCGCATCGTCATCGCTGTCGAGCAGATCTTCCGGCTCGGGCAAAGCGGCCGCGAGTGCATCAAGGTCGGAAGCACCGTCGATGTCGGCGGCCACGCCCAGCGAGCTGTCGCCGCCGCCTTCGTAGAGCTGGCGCAGCAGGCGTTCGTAGTCGCTGTCGCTGTGCAATTCGAGCTTCAGAGGTTGACCAGCGAAGCGGCGCAATTCGGCGAGGATGGTCGGCTCGACGCTGGCGCGATGCGCGACGCGCACGCAACGCTGGTCGACGCCGACAATGGTGGCGCCATGGCGTCGCGCGAAGCCGAAGGCGGGCCTCAGTTCACTCATTGCTGCGGGTTGGTTTCAACCGGCGGCGGGTTGCGGAACAGGTCAGCCGGCAGCTCAGGCAACAGTGGACCACCGGCCGGGCCGAGATCGTTCAGGCGACGCAACTGCTCGGCGCGCAGGAAGTTGTACTTCTCGCTGGACAGCGCGGCTTCGGTGGCCGCGTCACGCAGAATGGTCGGGCGCAAAAACACCATCAACTGGCGCTGGCTGCGGCTGTTGTCACGCGAACGGAACAGGCCGCCGAGCAGCGGGATGCGGCTGAGGCCGGGCACGCCGGAATTGCTGCGTCGCGATTCGTCGCTGTTGAGTCCACCCAGCACCAGCAGGCCGCCGTCCGGCACCATCACGCTGGTGCTGAGCTCACGCTTGTTGGTGATCAGGTCGACGGCACCGGTAACGTTCGGCGCCAGCGTGCTCAGCTCCTGATGCAGATCGAGGCGCACCGCGCTGCCTTCGTTGATGTGTGGCGTTACCGTCAGGATCAGGCCCACGTCTTCGCGGTTGATGGTCTGGAACGGATTGGTCGGCGTGCTGCCACCGCTGCTGCCGGTATTGGTGTACTGGCCGGTCAGGAAGGGCACTTCCTGCACCACCTTGAATTCGGCCTCGTGGTTGTCCAGCGTCACCAGCGACGGCTGCGACAGGATGTTGGCACGGCTGTCGCCGCGCAGGGCTCGAACCAGCGCGCCAACTTGGAAGATCGGCGTGTCCATGCCCGGGAGCGTCACAGCACCGCCGAGATAGCCGAGGTTAAGACCACTGCTGCTGCCAACCGCGCCCAGCGGATTGGTCAGTGCGCCAACGATACTTCCCGAACCGTTGTTGCCGGGAAAGTTGGTGCCACCGATCAAACCCGGACGGATGCCGTCGGCACTGCCGTCGGCGCGAATGTCGCTGGCCTGCCACTGCACGCCGATTTCCGATGCCAGATCGTCTGACACTTCGACGATCACCGCCTCGACCAGCACCTGCGCGCGGCGCACGTCCAATTGGCGTGCCACCGATTCGATGCCGCGCACCACGGCCGGCGCCGCAGTCACTACCAGCGCATTGGTCTGCGCATGCGCCTGGATGATGGCGCTGCGCGCGGCACCCTCACCAGCGGCATCGCCGGTCAACGCACGGGCGACGCCATCAAGGATCTCGACCAGATCCTCGGCATTGGCATTGCTGAGGAAGATCACCTGGGTGTTGTCACTACCGGCCAGCGGCGTGTCGAGGTGGGCGATCAGCATGCGCAGGCGCTGGCGGTCCGCCGGCGCGCCGGACAGCAGCACCGAGTTGGTGCGTGCGTCGGCCACGATGCGCGCGCCGTCGGGGCGCGCCATGCCGGCCGGCTGGCCGCTCTGCACCAGCGTGGCGATGGTGCTGGCGACCTCGGCGGCATTGGCGTGCTGCAGCGCGATCACTTCGACTTCACCTCCGCTGCTGCGGTCAATCCGCTGGATGATCCGCTGCAGGCGCTCGACATTGGCGAAGCGATCCGTCACCAGCAGGCTGTTGCTGTCGCGGTTGGCCAGCAGCTGCGCCTGCGGCGGCAGCAGCGGTCGCAGCCACTCGGCAACTTCACTGGCGGACACATGCCGGAGCTCGATGACACGGGTCACCAGGCCATCCGGGCCGCTGCCTGAGGTAACGCCGACACCGCCATCGGACAGCGCCGCCTGCACCGGCACGATCTTGACCATGCCACCGGCCGGCACTGCGGCAAAACCATGTACCCGCAGCACCGACTCGAACACCTCGTAGATGGCGTCCACGCTCATCGGCGCCGAGGAAATCACCGTCACCTTGCCCTGCACGTTCGGGTCGACGATGAAGCTCTTGCCGGTGATTTCCGACACGGTCTGGATCAGCACGCCGATGTCGGCGTCCTTGAGGTTCAGCGTGTGGCGACCTCCGCTGCTGGTCGATGCCTGTCCGGGGATCGACACCGCTGGCGGCGTAACCGCCGGACTTTGCGCAAGCGTCATCGCCGGAATGACCAGCAGAAAGGAAAACAACAGCGAGCGAAGTTGGCGCATTGCGAGGCCTGTAACGGTAGTTCGGATGTCCTGGAATTCCCCAACGCCGCGCTAACGCGACGCCGCGCCGCATCATGCAGCAGCCAGCCGGTGCTGGCAAAGCGGCGCCGGCGTTACCGCATCCCCAACGTGAGCTGCAGCTCGCGGCCGTCGCGGCGCACGGTCAGCTTCACCTGGTTGGCGCTGGACAGCGAGCGCGTCAGCTCGACCTGGCGCTGCGGGCCGTCCAGCGGCACGTCGTTGACCGCGGTGATCACGTCATTGGGCTGGATGCCGTAGCGCGACAGCAGGTCCGAGCCACGCTTGCCGGACACACGCACGCCAACCATCTGCCCGTTCTCCAGCACCGGCAGCACGTTGACCTCGCTGGCCATGGCGCGCAGATCCGGCAGTGCGCGGGCGCGGGCGGTGGCCAGATCGGGCACACCCACCGAGATCGCCGGATTGATGAACGGCACGCCCGGCGAACCCGGGAAGCCTGATGGCGTGGCGCCGCTGGAGGCGGCGGCCGCCGGCTTCGCCACCGGCACGACCGCATGGCCGCTACCGGAACCACCCATGTTGTTGGGCAGGCTCAGCGATTCGCGGCGGCCGTTGCGCTCGAGCTCGACGCGACCGGCGTGGATCGCTTTCAGCGTGGCACCGCCGGGCAGTTCGTCGCCCAGTCGATAGCCGCTCTCGCTGCCGTTGGCGTCGGCGATGATGGCGATACCGCCACCGCCGGCGCTGTCGTTCAGCGTACCGCGCAGGAAAAGCTGCAGCGTGGTTTCCGGCGCAATGGCCTCAAACCGCTGCCCGGCCACGCCGAACAGGTGCCAGCCGGCGATCGACGCCGTTGCTGCGTCGGAAGCAGCGCTGCTGACCGGCAGCTCCAGCGGTCGATCATCAACCGGGATCTGCGGCCCGGCGACCAGCAGCCACAGCAGTCGCGCCAGCGCCACGGCCAGCAGCGCAGCCGCGAGGATCAGCGCGAGGCGGGCCAGAAGCGGCTGCAGACGCGACATGCGCGAACCCCGAACCCGGATCAGCCCGTCGAAGCCGGCGGCTTGCCACCGCCCGAGCCACTCGAGCCACCAGGACCGCTGCGCCGACGCCGGCGACGGCGACGTGGCTTGTCGCCCGTGCTGTCGCCAGCGGCCTTGTCGGCTTCACTACCCGAGTCGGTCGTATCACTGTCGCCGGTCTTACCGTCATCGACCTTCGGCGACTCGGCGCGCGGCGGCGCCTTGGGCATGATCAGCAGGTCCTCGGTCAAGGCTTCGACCGGGATCTTCTGCTCGATGTAGGCCTCGATGTCGGGCAGCGTCATCGCGTACTTGTCGCAGGCGAAGCTGATCGCATCGCCCTCGGCGCCGAGTCGCGCGGTACGGCCGACGCGATGGACATAGTCCTCGGCATCCTGCGGCAGGTCGTAGTTGAAGACGTGGCTGACCTCGGGAATGTGCAGGCCACGCGCGGCCACGTCGGTCGCCACCAGGATGCCGAGATCGCCGCGCTGGAACTTGGCCAGCAAGGTCTGCCGCTTGCGCTGCGGCACATCGCCGGACAGCGTGGCGACGGAATGCCCGTAGCGCTGCAGGCGCTGGGTGACCCGCTCGGCGACGACCTTGGTGTTGATGAAGATCATGGTCCGGTGCGGATCCATGCGCGCCAGCAGGTTCAGCAGCAGCGGCATCTTTTCCTCGGCCGCCGGGTAGTAGACCACCTGGCGCACTTTGTTCGCGGTGATGCTGTCGGCCTCGACAACGAGCTTTTCCGGCTCGTTCATGTGCTCGTAGGCCAGCTCCAGCACGCGATGGCTGAGCGTGGCCGAGAACAGCAGGCACTGGCGCTCGGTACGCGCCGGCAGGCGGCGCATCAGGTAGCGGATGTCCTTGATGAAGCCGAGGTCGAACATGCGGTCGGCCTCGTCCAGCACCAGCACCTCGGCGGCGTGCAGCGAGAACACATGCTGCTTGTAGTAGTCGATCAGGCGGCCCGGCGTGGCGATGATGATGTCCGAACCGGCACGCAGGGTCTCGCGTTGCTTGTCGTAGTCGACGCCGCCGTAGACCAGATTGATCTTCAGGCCCAGCGGTTCCGCGATCTTGATCGCGTCCTTCTGGATCTGGATCGCCAGCTCGCGGGTCGGCGCCACGATCAGCGCGCGCGGATCGGCATCGTTGCGGTCGGCGATCGCGTCGCGAGTCAGCAGGCGATTGATGGTCGCGACCAGGAAGGCCAGCGTCTTGCCGGTGCCAGTCTGCGCCTGGCCGGCGACGTCACGGCCGGTCAGGGCAACTGGCAGGGTGAGGGACTGGATCGGCGTGCAGCGCAGGAAGCCGGCGGATTCGAGGCCGGATTGCAGGTCGGGATGCAGGTCGAAACTGGAGAATGCTACGTCGGTAAGCGGCTTGTCGCTCATGTATTCCTGAATATGTCTGTGGCGCCGGGCCTGGCCCTGAACGGGTTATCTGGATATCCCGGCACTGCGCTTGCGTGGTCGATCACCACCCCGCACACTGCGGCGCAGGCGATCGCTGTGGTGGGTTCGGCGTCGGGAAGCGCTTGGAAACGCCGCGAATCGCCCCCAAATCACCTTCGATTGTAGCCCAGACAAGGTTCCAGCGACGCACCCGCTGCGTCCGACCCCGATTCAGGAGATTCCCGTGAGCGAACACGTCCACCACGTCGACGATGCCGATTTCGAAGCCCAGGTGCTGAACAGCGCCGAGCCGGTACTGGTCGATTTCTGGGCCGAATGGTGCGGCCCCTGCAAAATGATCTCGCCCATTGTTGACGAGCTCGCCGCCGCCTATGCCGGCAAGCTGAAGGTGGTGAAGGTCGACATCGACAAGAACCAGATGACCCCGCGCAACTACGCCGTGCGCGGCATCCCGACCCTGATGCTGTTCAAGGGCGGCAAGGTCGAAGCGACCCAGGTCGGCGCGGTCAGCAAGGGCCAGCTGTCGCAGCTGATCGACCGCACGATCTGAGCAGCCTTGAAGTACCCGACGGATCCGGTCGCCACGCCGGATTCGTCGCATCGGGTGCCACGTCGACGCCTGCTCGTCCGGCCCGAACATTCAGAATGCGCTTTACCGCACGCCATCGACGGTGATAGTTTTAGCGCATTGACGCGGAACGCCTGAACATTCGGGGTTCCCACGCCTTCTGTTTTCTTCCCCCCTTCTTCAACTCGCAGCCAGCGAGGAATGCCTGTGTTGGAATCCGTGAACGACAGCGGCTCCGCCGAGGACGGCGCGATGCCGGACGGCGGTGACGCCCCCGAACCCAAGCGCACGCGCAAGCCGCGCGCCAAGACCACCAAGACCGAGAAAGCCGCTGACGCCGAGGCGCCTGCGTCCGAAGACGCTGCATCCAGCGACAAGCCGGCCGCCGAAAAGCCCGCCAAGCCCGAGGACAAGCCGGTCGAAGCCAAGGCCGAAGCACCCGCCAGCGACAGCGGCGACAGTGCCCCAGCGTCTGCCGACGGCAAGTCCGGGTCCACCGACGGCGACGGCGGCGACAAGCGCACCGATGCCGGCAATGACGCTGGCAACGACGGCGGCGGGCGCAACGAAGGCCGCCGTGGCCGACGTCGGCGCCGTGACCGCAACGACCGCAATGATCGCGGCGGCATGCGCAACGATGACGACGACAACGACGAGTGGCAGCAGCAGCGCGAGAACCGTCCGCAGCTGCCGCCGATCTCGCTGGGCGAGCTGAAGCGCAAGCCGGCGCATGAGCTGATGGAGATGGCCGACGAGCTCGGCATCCGCGAAGGCGTGGCCCGCGCGCGCAAGCAGGACGTCACCTTCCAGTTGCTGCGTGTGCTGACCCGCGCCCGCGACGTGATCGGCGAAGGCGTGCTGGAAATCCTGCCGGACGGCTTCGGCTTCCTGCGCTCGGCCGACGCCAGCTACCTGGCCGGCCCCGACGACGTGTACATCTCGCCGTCGCAGATCCGTCGCTTCAACCTGCGCACCGGTGACTACCTGATCGGCAACATCCGTCCGCCCAAGGACGGCGAGCGCTATTTCGCGCTGGCCAAGGTCAACACCATCAACGACGAGCCGCCAGAAGCGTCGAAGAACAAGACCCTGTTCGAGAACCTCACGCCGCTGTTCCCGCGCGAGCGTTTCGTGCTCGAGCGCGGCAACGGCAGCACCGAGGACATCACCGGCCGCGTCATGGACCTGGCCAGCCCGATCGGCAAGGGCCAGCGCGGCCTGATCGTCTCGCCGCCGAAAGCCGGCAAGACCATGCTGCTGCAGAACGTGGCCAGCGCGATCATGCACAACAGCCCGGACGTGCACCTGATCGTCCTGCTGATCGACGAGCGTCCCGAGGAAGTCACCGAAATGCAGCGCACCGTGCGCGGCGAGGTGATCAGCTCCACCTTCGACGAGCCGGCCGCGCGCCATGTGCAGGTCGCCGAAATGGTGATCGAGCGCGCCAAGCGCCTGGTCGAGCACAAGAAGGACGTGGTGATCCTGCTGGATTCCATCACCCGCCTGGCCCGCGCCTACAACACCGTGGTGCCAAGCTCCGGCAAGGTGCTCACCGGCGGTGTCGACGCCAACGCCCTGCAGCGCCCGAAGCGCTTCTTCGGCGCCGCGCGCAAGGCCGAGGAAGGCGGCTCGCTGTCGATCATCGCCACCGCGCTGATCGACACCGGCAGCAAGATGGACGAGGTGATCTACGAGGAGTTCAAGGGCACCGGCAACATGGAAGTGCACCTGGACCGCCGCATCGCCGAGAAGCGCGTCTACCCGGCGATCAACATCAACCGCAGCGGCACCCGTCGCGAGGAACTGCTGATCGCCCCGGACCTGCTGCAGAAAATCTGGATTCTCCGGAAACTGCTGCACCCGATGGACGAACTGGCGGCCATGGAGTTCCTCCTCGACAAGATGAAGAACACCAAGACCAACGACGAGTTCTTCGGCGCGATGAAGCGCTGAGAACCTCGGAACGAAGATCAAACACAACGCCGGCCTCGCGCCGGCGTTGTTGCTTTCAGCCTACTCGAAGCCATCGCTGAACAGTTCGGGGCCGGACAACGACTCAAACTCGGCGCGCACGGTGTGGCTGGTGGTCATGGCGATCAGGCACTGGTCGGCATCGTTGACCAGTGGGCAGTTGAGCCAGTCGACAAACGCGCTGCCGGTCGTGGCTGCGGCATTGAGCGTGACCAGCGTGCCGTTGAAGTAGACTTGGCTGCAATCCGCGCCACAGGAAATCCCGGCGGGATTGCTGATCACCACGCCATCGCCCGAACCGATCTTCTCGACGCTGAGCGTGAATTCGTCCTCACCGACATTGGCGTAGACCTCGTCGAAGCCGGCGTCGTACAGGCCGCCGATTTCGCCCGGAGTGCCCTGCGGGTTGGTCGATTCGTTGACCGGGGCCGACTGCATGTCGATATCCACGGCGTTGGTCCAGGTGAAGCTGTCGGCGTTGCACATGTCCACGCCGTCGGATGACGGCAACTGATGCGGATCGTTACCAGCGATGTTGACGAAATCCGGCGTGCCGATGCTGTAGCTGCCGGTCGGCCAGACCGTGCCGCCGAAACGCCCGTCGGCGGTGTCGATCAGGTTGCACTTGCCGCTGAAACTACCTGAATACCAGTCGGAGCCGCGGGTGTCCGTCAGCACCGAGTTCTCGATGCGCAGGCTGGCGTCGTTGCGTCGATTCACGAACGAGAAACTGTTGCCCGACTCCGGGTACTGATTACCGGCCATGGTGAGATGTGAAATTTCGAAGCTGGCACCACTCGCGCTGATGTCGCCATAGCCGATGCCGGCATACATTTCGTTGTCGATGATGCCGACCCGATGCAGACGCACCGTGGCGCCCTCTGATCCGGTGATCAGGCCGTGGGCAACCAGAGTTTCCACCGGGCCGTACACGCTGCGCTCGATCAGCGTGCGCTGGATACGTGCCAGGGAACCAGCGCCTTGCACCAGAACCACGCTGCCAATGTGCCCGGTGTTCTGGATTTCCGAGCAGCGAAGTCCGCCCAGCGGACAGTCCGCCGTGCGATCCATGAACAACTGACCGCCGTTGTTCACGACAATGGCAGCACCCGGTTCCGAACCTGAATTGTTGTCGAAGTGCACATTCTCGAGGATCGCCAGACCGCCATCCACATACAGCCCTGCGCCGTCCCAGCTCCACAGGTCATGCAGGATCACGCGATTGGCGCGACCACGCGCATGCAATTGGCCGTTACCGGCGACATAAACGCCACCGCCATGGACAGCTTCGATCGGCCCACTTGGACTGCCTTGAATCCGTGCGCCATCCGACAGTTCGACGAAACAGCCTGAACCCACGTAGATGTTGCCGCCATTGACGTGGGCATGGTTGCCTTGCAACTGCCCGGCAACCACCGCCGAACTGTTGCTGCCGCTGCAGCGGATGCCGCCGCCGTCGGAAGCCCCGCTGTTGTTGAAGTTGATCCGGCTGTCCGCGTCGATCTCCACATAGGCGTTTGCACCCACCTGGATGCCGCCGTTGCTGTTCGTCACTGCGACGTTCTCCATCATCACCACGGCACCGGCGCTGGCGACCACGGCGTACTGATCGCTGTTGTCGAGCAGCAGGTTGCGCAGCGTGACCTCCGAGCTGGCTTCGGAGGTAACGCCGATGTCGAAGATCGTGGTGGCCGTATCGCCGATCGTTGTCCTGCCACTGGGCGCAGTGAAGCAGTCGGAATAGCCACCCACGAGGGTCAGCGCACCACCGCCGCTGGCGGTCCAGTTGTCGAGGACATAGGAACCGTCGTCGTTGCCGGTGTAGTTCACCGTGCGGGTCAGGCGAATTTCGTCGCTGGTGTCGCCGTTGAAAGCCGCCACGAACAACGCCTGGTCCAGCGATGCCGGCACACTGGCACCGGTGCATGCGGGCGAACTTCCGACCCAGATGACGGCTGCATGTGAGGGATGGCTGGCAACGAGCGACGCCAGCAACGTAACAACGATCAGAATCCGCATGGAAAAGCACTTCCTTGGGGTGGCCTACTCTTCCATTCGCAATTTTTCGGGATTGGGTGACAGCAGCTCTGACATCCGGCATGGAATACCGGGAACAGCGGCCGGGAAGAAGCATTTCAAGCGCCCACAGCAAGGCGCCGGCATTACGCCGGCGCCTTGTCCCCCTTTGGCCGCCTCAACGACCGAGCACGGTTCGCGCCTTCAACTGCCCAGGTTTGAGCGCAACTTCAACTGCCCCTCACCGGCTTCGGTGTATATGCCTCCCCCTACCAGCGCGTTGACAGACGCGCTGTCCGAGCCGACGTCCGTCACCTTCCAAGGCGCCGGCGAGTAGGGGCCGGGTACGTAGAACTGCCACTGTCCATACCTGACTTCATTGCCAACAAGACCAAACGACACCGGCACAACGACGTCCCAATATTCATCGTCGGCAAGGCCTCCCTCCGTCGGTGGCTGAAACTTCCAGCTCTTCACGGCACGGGTCACCTTGTCACCAAGCATTTCCCGCCAGCGTTTGGATCGCTCGGGCCGGTCAAGAATCCGCAGATCCACCTGGCTGACATTCGTGTCAGCCACGCGACCATCGCGCGCAATCCGGGCATTCAAGTAGACAGTTCCCTGAACCCCGGCCCGACGAGCCGAGCTGGGATAACTCGGCGGAAGCGGACGCCGCGGCATCCTCACCTGCGTCTTGCTGTTCTTTTCCAGTGGCTGGAAGGTCACCCCACTGAGACGGACCTCGACGCGCTCTTCATCCAGGTGTTTAGCAATCACCCGCATCGTCATGCGGTTCTTCGCGATCGCGGGCTTTCCGTCAACCTTCATGGGCTCGAACTCCCAGCCGACAACACGGTCCCCAACGAAACTCCGGACGGCCTCCGGGATGCGATCCGACTTGTCCAGCGAGAAATCAATGACACGTCCTTCGGTATCGACGCTGATGGTTCCCGTGAGCAGCATGCTCTGTTCGATGCTGGCACGCGCGTCGTCCCGCCAGCCGGCAGCGGCATGGTGGGAGAACAGGAGAGCCAGTACCAGACTCAGCAGGTATCGCATGATTGATCCATGTCATTCGGGGGCGTTCGTTTTAGCACAGCAAAAACGTGATGGCGAACTCGAATCGGCTGCGCGCCGGCTTCCGCTGGCCGCCCTCAGGCTTCACCGCTAAAGTGGACGGATGAACATCGCGATCAATGAAATCTCCGCCGAGGCCTTCGCCGACCTGGGGCATGGCGTCATCGGCATTCCACGGATTGACGGCGAAATACTGCATTTGAAGCTGCAGGCGGTTTCGCTGCTGGGCGCGCGTGGACCACGCGCGGTGCCGGCGTTCTCGGCGACATTGACCGCACCCGACGGTACGCAACTCGCGCAAGGCGTGTATGCGCTGGAGCATCCAACGCTGGGTCGGCTGGATCTTTTCCTCGTGCCGATCGGGCCGAAAGACGGCCAGCCGGCCTACGAGATCGTCTTCAACTAGCCGGACGGTCAATCGGCGGCGGCGACCAGCGCAGGAAACGATAAGCACCGCGATCCTCGACGAAATCGAAGCCCAGCCGCTGGTACAGGCGATTGGCCGGATTGTTCGGTTCGACGTGCAGCGTCACCGCGCGATGATCCGTGGTCGCCAATGCCAGCAGGGCGTTGACCAGCGCCGCACCGATGCCCTGGCTGCGCTGCTCCGGCAACAGCGCGATGTCCATCAGCCGGTATTCCGACGGGCTAGCGAACACATAGACGCGACCGCAGGGCAAGTCACCGCGTTCGATCACCCAGAAGCCGGCCTCGGCGTAGTGCAGTCGGTAATGCTGGCGCTGCAGGCGGAACTGCTCGTCGAGGAAACGTGCCTTGTCGGCGTCGCTCCAGGGTACGGCAGCCAGTTCTTCCTGTCGGGTGCTGGCGTAGAGTCGTGACAGGAACGCGAGATCGCCGTCACCGGCATCTTCGTCGCGAAGCCACCAGCCTTCCGGCAGTGCCGCGCGAAGCGCCTCCGCCACCGGCAACAGTGTCTCCGTCATTCAGCCAAGGTGGTTGAACCAGGCAACCAGGCCGCCGTCCGCGGACGGCTGCAGGAACAGCGCGATGTCGCCGTTCGGCCCGGACAGCGTGTGCGTGCCTTCGCCCAGCACCGTGCAGGCTTCACCACGGAAACACAGCCGGTAGCTGCGCGAACGCGGCGTCAGCCGCTGCTGGTCAACGGCTTCCAGCACCAGTTCCTGACCACAGGCGCTGCGGTAACGCTGGCCGGTGCGATAACTGCCGGAAACCACGGGGTCTCCGGCGAGCGCCTTGAGTGGCGTGGCGGCAGTCACCGCCGAGGCAGCCCCCAAGGCAACACCACGCTGGATGAAGTTTCGACGATTCATGGGCAAGCCCTCAGCCATGCGGGGGGAAGATGCCCTGCAGGGCGATGCAGAAGTTGACGGTGAGGTACGGCATCATGTTGTTGTGTGGCTGGTCGCCGCCGGTCGGCGTAATGGACTCCGCCGCCATGGCTTCCAGCGGTGCACCGGATGGCGTCCGGTACAGATTGCCGCCGCCGAATGCGCGCGCCAGAACCGCGCCTGCCGGATCATTGAGATTCGAATTTGAGTTCTGCCCGTTGGCCGCGTGCGAATGTGCCGGGATTTCGCTCTCCAGCAGAGTCACGGTTTCCGAACCACCGGTTTCACCCAGGTCATGCAGTGACAGTCCCGGCCCCTGCCCGGGGTGCATGGGCGCACGGCCCTGCAGGTCCGGCAGGGCGAAGTTCGACTTGCCGTTGCCCCCATAGGTGGTTCCAAGCAAGGAGAACAGCGCGGTGTTCTGTGAAAGTGGCAGTATCTGCCCGTCGCAGAACGCCCATCCCGCAGGCGCGAAGTTGAAGGGGAACAGTCGGATTTCAGCGACGAAAGGGTCGGCCATGGCCCTGCCTCAGGTTGGGCTCGGGAAGATCCCGAACAGCGAGATGATGTAGTTGACGCACAGGTACGGCTGGAAGTTGGTATGCGGCTGGCTGCCACCCGTGCTCGAAACGGCCATTGCAGACATCGCCGACGTTGAGCTGGGTGCAACGTAGAAACGCTTGCTGGCCTCGGCCAGCACGTTGCCCGAATGCGTGCTCGCGGTCGCGCCGTTTTCCGATGCCAGCCAGTCGTGACGATGTGCGGGTATCTGGCTGACGGTCAGCGTGATCTCCTCGGCCCCGCCGGTTTCGGCGAGGATGAGGCCGTTGCCTTGGTGAACCGGCAGCCGTCCGCGCAGATCCGGCAGCGCAAAGGTGCTCTGGCCATCGCCGCCGTAGGTCGTCCCGATCAGATTGAAAAGGGTTTCGTTCTCGGAGATCGGCAGCAGCTGGCCATTGCAGAACTGCCAGCCGACGGGCGCGAAGTTGCCCGCAAAGATGCGGATTTCACCGACATAGGGTTGGGCCATCGCTACTCTCCTAGTTCGGGCTGGGGAAGATGCCCTGCAACGCGATGCAGAAGCTGATGGTGAGGAATGGCTGCATGTTCAGGTGCGCCTGGCTGCCGCCGACATTGCCGATAGCCTGCGGCGCCATCGCCACCAGGTTGTCCGGCTCGGCAAAGGTGTTCCCGAAGGTGACGTGATCAGGTTGCGCCAGCAGGTGTCCCCCGGGAACCGCCACGTCACCCGGACTGCTTGATCCATGCAGGACATGCGTGTGGGTGGGCAGCTCGTTGATCGACAGCGTGTGCGCCGGCTCGCCGCCGCGTTCGCCCAGCGAATGGCCGCCACCCTCATGGATCGGCGTGCGTGCGCGGAAGTCCGGCAGGGCGAAATTCACCTCGCCGTCGCCACCAAAGGTCGTCCCCAGCAGCGAGAACAGACCCTGGTTCTGGTTGATCGGCAGCAGCTGCCCGTTGCACAGCGCCCAGCCCTTGGGCGCGAACACAAAGGACATCAGCCGGATTTCGCTGAGGAATGGCTCAGCCATGTTGGGTCTCCTGCATACGCGCGTCGGGGTTCATCACGGGAACGGACACTGCGCGCCGTTGGTGAGGTCGATGCTGCCGAACAAGGTCACCGGACCGGCATCGTTGATCGAATTCAGGTACGCGGCGTTCAGCGTTGTGTCGGCGGTGTTCGGCACTTCTTCCACCTGCATGACGCCGCCCACTTCCTCGACGTAGTAATCCACGCAGGGCAGGCCACCGCATTGTGTCGGAGACACCGGTGTCCCGATCACCTGGTTGTTGCGGATCTCGACGCAGGCGTCGTCCTCGAAGGAAATAACGCTGATGCCACCCAGGAAGTTGGCCAGCGTGTTCAGGCTATGCCCGTTGACCGTGTTGTTGGTGACCGCCGCGAACAGGCCGGAAACGCCCAGCCCGCCGAAGCTGACCAGCTGAATGCCGTCCCCGCCACTGCTGTTGATCTGGTTGTTGTCGATGCTGACCCGCGCTTCCGCCGCCTCGTCGACGGCGAGGAACAGGCCGGTCCCGGTGGCGTGCTGATCGTTCCCGCATGACACCCCGCGATCAGCGACTGGTCACGCCGGTATCGAAGGATCACGCCGTTGCCACCGGCACGTTGAAGACGTTGCCGGTGATCAGGATGCTGGCCGGTAAATGATTCCTGTCCGCCGAGCGAGAAGTACGCTGGCGACCGGCCGTGTTCACGATCGCAGGTTGCCGCTGAACTGCAGCGTTGGTGCTGGTGTTGCTGGCCGTCGCCGCGCCCTACTGGATCGAGTCGCCACGAATGTCGGTGAAACCGTTGCCGGTGATGGTGGCGGTCAGTGTCGAACTGCCATTGGGCTGCATGGCGATCGCCGCATTGGCGGTGGGGCTGATCGTCGCCGGGTGGACAAAGCTGCTGCCGGTCACGGTCAGCGCGCCACTGGTATTGGTGTTCACGTAGTGGATCAGGTCATCCGCCGCGTTGTCGAACAGGCTGTTGGTGATGTTCACCGTGCCGGCGACGTTCTGCACGTTGAGGCCGTATTCGTTGTCGGCATTGCCGGCATCCTCGACCATCACGTCGGTCAGCGTCAGGCCGTTGGAAAGCGACGCCGCGTGGATGCCGTGGCTGCCGGTTGCGCCGACGTACAGATGTGCCAGCGACGGGGTCAGGGTGGAAGTGAGGCTCACGCCAACGCCGGTCGTCGATTGGATCACGCCGCCGGTGCAGGTCGCGGTCGATGCGCAGGCTCCGCCGTTTCCGGTGATGCTGAACGAACCGAGCGTTCCCGTATTGTTCAGGACGATACCGCTGCTGCCACCACTTGAGCGCACGTTGGTAACGGTCATGCCGGATGCCGCGATGTTGGTGTTGATCACCGAGATCACCGTACCGCCACTGTTAGTAGCCTGTCCCGGACTAACCGAACCCATGCCGAAGGTTCCGGAGTTGTCAACATCCACTGCCATGGCGTTCAGGCTAGTGATCCGCGCGACGCTCGGGAAGCTGTAGCTGCCGGTATTGCCATGCAGGCGCAGCCCGCCGCCGTTCTCGCCAGCATCATCGTTGTCCAGTATCAGTTGCTGGCCAAAGATCACGCCGGTCGGTGCCGCGCTGTTGGTGATCTCGATGGCAGGAGCCGTGCCCAGCGCGCCGTTCGTGGCGATCTGGCCGCCCATGTTTCCTGACAGTGTCACACCGTCGATATCGAACGCCCTTGCACCTGTAGTTTCAGCCTCGATCTGCCCGTTCAGGTTGATCGTGCCGCCGCCGGCAATCTGGTAGGCCGTTCCCTGCACTGGATTGCTGATTGATCCAACGAACATCGCTCCACTGATGTTGATGCTGGCACCGGCATTGCTGGCGATGAGTACGATGGTGTTGGGGGACGGCGTGGTTGGCCGCAGGGTGCTGCTGGTTCCACTCAAGGTCACCGAACCGGATGATCGGTTGGCGATCCGCACCACCTGCTCGCCGGCACCAGTGCCGCAAACCGCCTGGCACTCCAGGTTGCCGGACAGTGTGATGTTGCCGCCGCCCGCACCGCTGATATCGATCAGACGCCCGATGCTGGCTTTGACGATGCCGCCGCCGTAGTTGACGGTACCCAGGTTGCCTGTGGCCTCGAAGGCGGTGCCGGTGGTGGAAGTGATCAAGCCACCGCCCAGTGCAACCGTGCCGGTGACGGCGTTCAGACGGATGCCCTGCGTGTCGCTGCTGAAGACGCTGACGGCATCGAAGCCGGCACCGGCCATCGCGCCGTTGTCGAGGTTGAGCGCCCGACCATCGCCGCTGAGCGTGACCTCATCCACCGTCAGTGTGCCGAAGCCAGTTCCGGCGATATCCGTGCCACCGGTACCGGTGCCGGCGATGTCGAAGCCGCGGATCATGTTGCCCGAACCCAGCGTCAAAGCGACCGCGTCGCTGGCCGTCCAGACCGGACGTGCTCCGCCGGTGGCAGGGAAAGCGTCGCTGAAGGTCGGCAGGGTGATGAGGGTCAGGGCCGCCAGCGACGGCGTCGCACCCTGTCCGTACACGCGCTGACCGGCGAGCAGGGTCAGGCTACCGCTGTGGCTGCCGCTGTACAGGAAGATCGGTTCGCCCGCTGCCGGACCGCTGGCTCCGCCATTGGCTGACTGCAACGCGGTAATGCTGTTGAACGGCGTTGCGAGGCGACCATCGCCACCGGCAGCCGCGCCGGTATCGACGAACCACACCATGTCGCTGACCGTGAGATTGGCGCTGGTGCTGGTGCAGGCGCCGTCCGCATCACAGATGTCGTAGCTGAAGCTGTCGCTGCCTTCGTAGCCAGCCGGCGGGTTGTAGCTGAACGCGCCGGTGCTGGTGTTGATCGACAGGTTGCCGCCCTGAACGGTCGTGGTTGGCGCCGGACTGCCGACGGACAGTGCGGTTCCCTCCGGATCGCTGGCACCGGCCAGCAGGTCGCTGGCGCCATCCGGCACCTGGATGCGCACGTTGCCGGTGACGTTGAACGAACCCGGTGGGCTGACGATGGGCGCATCGTTGACGCAGGTCACGGTCACCGACACGGTGGCGCTGCTGCCGCCCGGTGTCAGCGTGTAGGTGAAGGTATCGGTAGTAACACCGTCGTTGCAGTAATTCGGGTCGGGCTGATAGGTCAGGCCTGTGCCACCGCCGGTGATGGCCGCGGTGCCGTTGGCAGGCTGGGTGATGCTGGCAATGCTGATCGGGCCGGCATCCGGGTCGGTATCGTTGGCCAGCACAAGGATGGGCGTGGCGCCACTGTCCTCGGCAACCGTCGCCGCGTCGCTCAACGCGGTGGGTGGATCGTCGACGCAGGTAACGGTGACGCTCACCGTCGCCGTACTGCCACCCGGTGCCAGGGTGTAGGTGAAGGTGTCCGGCGTAGTGCCCGGGGGCACGTTGCAGTAATCGATGTCGGGTGTATAGCTGATACCGGTACCGCCGCCAGCGATGACCGTGGTGCCGTTGGCCGGCTGCGTGACCGATACGACGCTGAGGCCACCACTGTCCGGATCGGTGTCGTTGGCCAGCACGCTGAGGACCGTGGCGCCGCTGTCCTCGGGAACGCCGAAGAAATCGTCGACGGCGGTTGGTGGATCGCTCACCGGGTTGACGGTGATGCTGACGGTTGCGAGGTTGGAATCCATCGTGCCGTCATTGGCGCGGTAGGTGAAGCTGTCGCTGCCGTTGAAATCGGGATCCGGCGTGTAGCTGAAGCTGCCGTTGGCGTTCAGGGCCAGCGAGCCGTTGGCCGGGCTCGTCACCGGCACGGCGGTCAGGGTATCGCCCGCATCAATGTCAGTGTCGTTGATCAGTACACCGGTGCCGGCGGCAACGACCAGCGGCGTGTCCTCGTCGGTGCTGAAACTGTCATCGGCGGCAACCGGCGCGTCGTTCGCGCCGGTAACGGTGATCGTTACCGTGGCGGTGTCACTGTCGCTGCCCGGATCCTCGATGGTGTATCCGAAGCTGTCGTCGACGCTGTTTCCGGCCGTCAGTGCTTGCAGCGCGGCGGACCCGGTCGGGTCGTAGCTGAAGCTGCCATCCGCATTCACGGTAACCAGTGCGCCCTGCGTGCTGATGGCGTCGTAGGCGGTCACGGCCAGCATGTCACCTTCCGGATCAGTGTCATTGGCCAGCACGCCCGGCGCGGCGACATTGAGTACGGTGTCTTCGTCCGTGGCGAAGCTGTCGTCAACCGCATTGGGACCGTCGTTGACCGGGCCAACCGTGATGGTGACCGTCACCACGTTCGAGTCCGCCGTGCCGTCATTGGCGTGGTAGCTGAAGCTGTCCGTGCCGTTGAAGTCCAGGTCCGGCGTGTAGCTGAAACTACCGTCGGCATTCAGCGTCAGCGCGCCATCACTGACGTCAGTGTCGAGCACGGCCGTCAACGAATCGGCATCCACGTCGCTGTCGTTGACCAGCACGCCGGGGGCCGCCGCGTTCAACGGCGTGTCCTCGTCGGTGGCGAAGTTATCAGCCACGGCCTGCGGCGCGTCATTGACCGGATCGACGGTGATGGTCACGGTGGCGATGTTCGAATCGGCGATACCGTCGTTGGCGTGGTAGCTGAAGCTGTCGCCGCCGTTGAAATCGGCGTTTGGCGTGTAGCTGAAGCTGCCGTCGGCGTTGAGGGTGAGCGTGCCGTTGCTGACGTCGGTGTCCAGCACCGCGGTCAGCGGGTCACTGTCGGCATCGCTGTCGTTGGCCAGCACGCCCGTTGTCGGGACATTGAGGGCCGTGTCTTCATCCGTGCTGTAGCTGTCGTCCACGGCCACCGGATCGTCGTTGACCACGGCCACCGCGATGTTGACGGTGACGCTGGCCGAATCCAGCGCGCCGTCATTGGCGTGGTAGCTGAAGCTGTCCATGCCGTTGTAGCCCGGGTCTGGCGTGTAGTCGAAGCTGCCATCGGCGTTCAGCGTGAGCGTGCCGTTGCTGACACCGGTGTCGAGCACCGCGGTCAGCGTGTCGCCATCGGGATCGCTGTCGTTGCCGAGCACGCCGGGGGCGGCCACGTTAAGCGCGGTGTCCTCGTCGGTGCTGTGGCTGTCAGCCGCGGCGGTCGGCGCTTCGTTGATGTCGTTGACGTTGACGCTGACCGTGGCACTGCTGCTGGCCATCGGCGTGCCGTCGTCGGTGACCGTCACCGTCAGTGCGTAGCTGGCGGTGGTCTCGTAATCCAGTGTGCTGTTGTCGATCACGCTGATCGCGCCGCTGTTGGCGTCGATGGCGAACACACCAGCGCCGTTGCCGGCAGTGATCGCGTAGCTGAGCGTGTCGCCGGCATCCGGGTCACTGGCTACAACCGTACCCACGGCTGTGCCGTTGGTGCTGTCCTCGTCAATACTGAAGCCCTGGTCGGCAATGGCCGGCGTGCGGTTGGTGCTTTCGGCATCGTTGACATCGATGCGGAAGAAAACATTGCCGCCTTCGCGGCGGGCGAAGCCGGCGATGATGTCGATCGGCATCTCGCCGCTGCTGGCGTCACCGCTGGGATCGCTGGCGTTCGCGGCTTCGCCGGTCCAGTCGCCGAGATTGCCGTCGGCAATGAAGTTGGCGGCCCAGGCAACGCCAAAGAAGGCCAGCGACCCGCAGAGCATGAACACCGACAGCAGGCCGCGATGCTTGCGCGCGCCCCACAGCAGCAGCAGGGCCATCGCCACGGATAGGCCGATCAGGCTGCCGGGCGACATCGTCGGGATCAGCTCCGGCGCGACGGTCGGCGGCGGCACCGGTGCGTTGCCAAGGCCGGCGGCGGTGAACGGGCCGAGCAGGTCGGCGCCGGTGCTGCTCTCCGACAGCAGGGCGATGCGCCAGGTCGATCCGGGGTTGGGAACATCGACGTAGGCCATCGCCAGCTCGATGGCATCGGCACCGCCAGTACCGCCGTCCAGCGCGACCGGATAGCCGCCGCCGAGCGCTACCGGCGGCGCAAAGGTGGCGCCGGTGCATTCGCTACGGCTGACCGAGGCGACCTGCGGCGGCAGCCCGCTGACATCGGCATCCAGGCGAAGTTCGACGCCGGAAACGCTGCCCGCCGCGCTGTTCACCGTGCAGCCGGTAGCGGCGTTGTTGTCGCTGTCGATCAGCACGGCATGCTGATAGTTCTGCGCCAGCGCAGGCGCAGCGAACACCAGGAGCAACAACATCGCCAGCCACGTGGCATATCGGCCACGCACTCGAATCGAATCAGACATTCAACCGTTCCCCCGGGTTGGCCACGGCGCGGACTTGGTCCGGCATCGGACGGCCAGTCTACACCGCCGCTTGGAAGCCGGAACACTCCCCTGCAACAGCACGCCACGGATGGGGATTTGGCATCATGGCAGCCGCAGGCGCCGCATCCACAAGGGCCGGCGCCATCCTCTCCTTTCCCGGCGGACCAGATTGGCATGCATGGCCACGGCGTTCTAGAAATCGTTCTGGTATTCCTCCTGGCAGCGGTGCTGGCGGTGCCGCTGTTCCGCAAGCTGGGCCTCGGGGCAGTGCTTGGTTATCTCTGCGCCGGCGTGGTGATCGGACCACAGGCGCTGGGTCTGGTGAGCGACGCCGAACAGACCATGACGGCCTCCGAGTTCGGCGTGGTGCTGATGCTGTTCATCATCGGACTTGAGCTCAGTCCGGCGCGGCTCTGGGTGATGCGCCGCCTCGTGTTCGGCACCGGCGCGCTGCAGGTGGGACTGAGCGCGGCATTGATCGGCGCCGTGCTGCTGGGACTGAGCATGGACTGGCGTCCGGCCTTGATCATCGCGCTGGGGCTGGCGCTGTCCTCGACGGCGGTGGGCCTGCAACTGTTGGCCGAACGCAAGGAGATGACCGCGCCACATGGCCGATTGGGTTTCGGCATTCTGCTGTTCCAGGATCTCGCTGCCATCCCGCTGCTGGCAGCGATACCGCTGATCGGCGTTGCCGGCGCGGCCAACGCGGGTGACGCCAGCACCGGGGCCGTGCGCGCAGTGCTGGCCATCGCAGCGCTGGTGATCGGCGGCCGCTTCCTGCTGCGTCCCGTATTCCGCGTCGTTGCGCGAAGTGGCGCGGTCGAAGTGTTCACGGCGACCGCCCTGCTGGTGGTGGTAACCAGCGCCTGGCTGATGCAGACCGCCGGACTGTCGATGGGGCTTGGCGCCTTCCTCGCCGGCCTGCTGCTGGCCGACTCCGAGTTCCGCCACGAACTGGAGTCGCACATCGATCCGTTCCGCGGACTGCTGCTCGGCCTGTTCTTCATCGCCGTAGGCATGAGCATCGACCTGCGCCTGCTGTCGGAGAATCCGCTGCCAGTATTGGGCGCGGTCGCCGCGCTGCTGCTGCTGAAGTCGCTGGTGCTGTTGCTGGCCGCGACGCTGTCGAAACTGTCGCTGCGCAGTGCACTGCTGCTGGCCGGTTCGCTGTCGATGGGCGGCGAGTTCGGCTTCGTGGTGTTCGCCGAGGCGGTCAAGGCCGGGTTGATCGACCTGTCGCTGCGCAACCAGTTGAACCTGGTGGTCGGCCTTTCGATGGCGGTGACGCCGCTGCTGCTGCTCGCCGTGGACCACCTGGTGCGCGAGCACAAGAAGGTGGATGAACGCCCGGCCGACACCATCGACCACGAATACCCGCAGGTGATCATCGCCGGCTTCGGGCGGGTCGGGCAGATCGTCGCGCGCATGCTGCGTGCCAACGGCATCGCCTTTACCGCGCTGGAGCACAGCGCCGAGCAGGTCGACGTGTCACGTCGCTTCGGCAGCCAGATCTACTACGGCGACCCGTCGCGTCCCGAACTGCTGCGCGCCGCGCACGCTGACCGTGCGAAAGTTTTCGTGCTGGCCACCGACGACCCGGAAACCAACATACGCACGGCGCGACTGGTGCGTCGCCTGTACCCGCATCTGCGTATCGTGGCGCGCGTGCGCAATCGCCAGCATGCCTTCCGGTTGATGGACATGAACGTCGAATCGGTGGTGCGCGAAACCTTCTTCTCCAGCCTGTTCATGGCCAAGGATGTGCTGAAGGCGCTGGGCATGCCCGAGCAGGTCGCCAGTGAACGTAGCCGTGTATTCGCCGAGCACGACCGCGCGCTGATGGCGCAACAGCATCTGGTGTACGACGACGAGGCGGCGCTGATTGCCACTTCGCGCGAAGCCTTCAACGACCTCGACCGCCTGTTCGCGGCCGACGAGGGTGAAGGTGAAGCCACGGATGGGTCAGAGCCACCACGGGATGATGGCGACAAGGCTCAGTCGACCTGACCACTGCCCGGCTTGAGGTAGCGCGCCAGCGACGGCTGCGCGCGCGGCTCGAACAGTTGCGCGATATCCACAAAGCCGCGCATCACCGCGATGTCGTGTGCACTGCGGCCGAGCGTGTCGCGCAATGCCGGTCTGGCGCCGGCGGACAGCAGCCGCGTCACCACCCGGCTCAGACCATGCAGCGCGGCCAGGTGCAGCGGACCGTAGCCGCGTCGTTCCTGCGCGGAAAGATCGACGCCGCGCGCCAGCAGCTTGTCGAGACCGGCCAGCACGGTTTCCTCGTCGATGCGTGCCCCGGCATCCAGTCGCGCACCGAGCAGCAGCAGCAGCGTGGTCTGACCGGCATGGTTGGCTGCGTCGGCATCGGCGCCGGCAGACAGCAATCGCTGCAGCAGTTCGGCAGCGACCGCACCGCCACCGTGTGCGGCCAGATACTGCGCGGCCGCCAGCAAGGCCGTGTTGCCGGCGTCGTCGGTGCGGTTGATGTCGGCACCGGCGCCGATCAGCGGGTCGATCAACGGCCCCTGCCCCAGCGCGGAAGCGACCATCAGCGGCGTCACGCTGCCGGGTAGCGACTGCTCGACCCGTGCACCCGCCGCCAGCAAGGTCGCGACCACTTCGCGATGACCCATGCTCACCGCCGCGCTCAGCGGCGTGGCGCCAGACAGTGCCGGCAGCGCGGGATCGGCGCCACGCTGCAGCAGCAGATCCACCACCACCAGGCGACCACCACCGGCGGCACGCAGCAACGCGCTGCAGCCCTGGGCGTCGACCGCGTTGATTGGCAGGCCAAGCTCCAACAGGCGTTCGACCGCCGCGCGATCTCCGATGGCGGCGGCAGCGCAGAGATCAGCCGGCTGCAGCGGGCGCCGAGGCGGCTGCCACTGCTGCCAGCTCATCCAGCGCGACAGATCACGACGCCCTGCCGACAGCGCCATGCCCTGCGCGGTCTGGCCGTCAGCCGAACGCGCTGCGGCGTTGGCACCGTGACGCACCAGCAGGCGTACGGCTGGCTCCAGTCCGATGCTGCAGGCCAGTTGCAGGGCCGTGTTGCCGGCGCGGTCACGCTGCTCGGGATCGCAGCCGATCAGCAGCAGGCGTTCGAACAACCGCAGCCAGCCCTGACGCAACGCGAGGATCAGCGTGGCCTCGCCATCGGCGTTCGGCGCAAACGGATCGATGCCGTGATCGAGCAGCAGCAGCGCCATGGACTCGCAGGCACGCGAGGCCTGCTCGGCATCCAGCGTCGCGCGCAGGTAGCGCGCGAGACCACCCGCGCCGGACACGCTGGCGCCACGCTGCAGCAGGGCCAGCAGGGGCGACGCCATGGTCTGGCCCGCATCCAGCAGGCGGAACAGCAGTCCGTCGGCATCGCTGTCGAGCCGGCCGTCGTCGATCAGACCGCGCTGATACAGCCAGCACAGTCCACGGATACCGTCTTCGCGGGCAGCCAATGCCAATGCCAGTGCCAGCATCGCGCCGGCATCCAGCGCCTCGTGATCGAGCGCCGACTGCGCATCGTCAAAACGGCCTTCGCCAAGGAAGCGCAGCAGGCGCTCGGGCAGCGGCAGCACGTCGTCGGCGATGTCGTCATCCAGCACCACGCTGGCTGGCAACTGGTAGCTCGGATCCAGCGTCGCCACCAGCGCCCAGCGGCCGCTGGCCAGCACCTGTTCCAGCGGCGTCTTGCCGTCGCTGCCGACATGCCCGCGATCAACGCCCATGCGCAGCAGCGCACGCAGCGTGGCCACGGTGCCGCGACGCGAGCGGCAGGCGATGTTGAGGGCGTTGCAGCCGGCTTCGTCGACCACCGCCGGATCGGCACCCGCTTGGATCAATCGCTCGATCACGGCATCCGCACCGGCCCGTGCCGCTTCGTGCAGCGGTGCGATGCCGCGCTCGTCGCGCACATCGACGTCCGCGCCGGCCTCGATCAAGGCAGCGACCACCTCGTTGTTGCCGGACAGCGCCGCGGTGTGCAGCGCGGTGCGCCCGAAGCGACCGCTGGCGTTGACCCCGGCCCGGTGTTTCAGCAGTAGGCGGACGCCGGCGGGGTCGTCATCGCCGGCGGCCGCCGCCAGCAGCGGCGGATGCACGTCGTCGCCTTTCGCGGACGCCTTGTTCTCCAGCAGAAAGCGCGCCAGTCGCCAGTTGCTGCAGCTACAGGCCACGCCCAGCGGCGTCAGGCCGCCACGATTGGGCGCGTCGATCTCCGCACCGGCATCCAGCAACAGCGCGGCGACACCGGGATCGCTGCTGCGCGCGGCATGATGCAGCGGTGTATTGCCTTCGGCATCCGCGGCGCGCGGGTCGGCACCGTTGGCGAGCAGCGTCATCACCGCTTCGACGCGACCGTGGTAGCTGTCGCGAGTCGCTACCAGCAGGGCACTGAGGTCGCCGTGGTTCGCGTTGACATCGGCACCGGCGGCGATCAGCTCGCGCAGCGGTCGCAGGTCGCTGAGCAGCGCCGCCAGCATCAGCGGACTGCGCTGGTCGACCTGCCCCGGTAGCGGTGCGTTTGAGGCAGCGTCGCCGGCCTGGATCAGCACCAGTGCTTCCTCGACCCGCGCCTGACGCAGCGCCTCGCGCAGATCCATGGTCGGGTCGCCAGCGAACAGCGACGCCTGCGACTCTGCCGCCGCCGGAGCAGCGGCCGTCACCAACCCGGGTGTGGGCGCGGACAACAGCGCCTCTCGCGCACGAAGGCCGGCAGCGAACAGCGCGACGTAAACCAACTGGACCAGCAGCGCACCACCCGCCCATGCCAGGGGCTGGCTGCTGAATCGCCAGAGCAGCGGGCCACTGGCCAGCAGCACCAGCAGCAGGGCGGCATAGCCGAGGCCACGCATCGGAAGCTCGGCGCGCGGCGGCACCGGATCGCCGGGCTGCCAATCCGCCAGCGAGCGGGCCAGACCGGCCAGACGCAGACGACCGGCTGGCGCCAGGGTGCGGATCGCCGGCAACCAGGCCGCCAGCAACAACGGCCAGCGCGGCCAGAGCAGCAGCCAGGCAACCGCCAGCGTCAGCCCCAGCAGCAAGGCCCAGCCCAATCCGCCGGTGGCCAGCAGCGACTGCGTCGGCCAGGCCGCCAGCAGCAGCAATGCTGCCAGCGACAGCAGGAATACGGCGAGAAAGCGGACGGTCGACGCACGGACATCCGCACGCGCGAAGGACAGCCGCTGCCCGCACAACGCCAGTGCCGTCCATGCGAACAACGCCTGCAGCAGGCACCAGCCCAAGGCTGAACCCCACGCAGACAGCAGCGGCAAGGCGGCGGCAGCGCCCATGCCGAACAGCACCGCGATCAGGTTGCCGGCGCGCAGGTCGGCTTGTGATCCGGCTCGGGCATCACCTTGCGGAGGGACGGCGGTCACCGTGCCTTCCGGCCGCTCGACGACGGCTTCCGCCGCGGTGTCGTGGCCGCCGGCGACGTTCGGATCGTCAGCCATTGCTTTCCGCGGCATTCACGGCGTTCAGGTCCCGCGGCGACTGCAGGTGGAAGCCGGCATCGGCCAGATTGCGCCGAACCACCGCCGGATCCTCTTTCGCCAGTGCGCGGCCATCGTCCAGCGCGAAGCTGAAGCTGAACTCCAGCGGCTCGATGGCCTGCAGCAACACCGCCGGCACGCGCTCGAAATCATCCGGCTCGGCCAGATAGAGGTAGGTGTCGGGCCGGCGTCGGCTGCGGTAGATGTGAACCTGCATAGCTGCTCGGGACCAGGGCGTTCGCGCCGCATTGTGCCAGTCCCGGCCATGGCTGCGCGATGAATACCGGAACGGCTGGTCATGCAGGCTGCAACAACGGCCTGTCGATGTAGAGCTGAAAGGCGGGATTCGCCAGCGCGTGGTCCGCAGGGCAGGTCTGAACCGGGCCCGCGCCGCGGCAGGGCGCGTCGGCGGCGCGGGCCGGTTCAGCTTTCTGCGAATCGTGGCCTATTGCGGCGGAAAGCTGGTCGGCGCCGGCGGGGCGACTACCGGCTTCGGCGGCTTGGCCTGCAGTTCCTTCAGCAGCAGGTCGACCGCGTGCTCCAGCGACGGATCGCGACCGGCGGCGATGGCGTCGGGGCTGTCGATCACCTCGATGTCCGGCGCCACGCCTTCGTTCTCCACCGCCCAGCGGCCATCGGTGTCCATGAAACTGAAGGTCGCGGCCAGCACCGAACCGCCGTCAGCCAGGCCCGGATTGCCGGAAATGCCGATCAGGCCGCCCCAGGTGCGGGTGCCGATCAGTGGCCCCAGTCCGAGCTTGCGGAAGTAGTACGGCAGCGCGTCGCCACCGGAACTGGACAGACCGTTGACCAGCATCGCCTTGGGCCCGATGTGCGACAACAGCGGCGTGGCGTTGGGATCGAGGCCGCGCGACTTCCAGTAGTTCAGCGGCTGCCGCGACAACAGCTCGATCAGGCGATCCGGGATAAAGCCGCCGCCGTTGAAGCGGTCGTCAAGGATCAGCGCGTCCTTCGAGGCATAGGCCACCATGCCGCGGAACAGCTCGCGGCTGCCTTCCACCGCCGTGTTCGGCACATGGATGTAGCCGATGCGCCCACCGGACAGCTCGTCGACCATGGCGCGACGGCTGCGTACCCAGTCGAGGTAGCGCAGGTTGGTTTCGGCGGTGATCGTCTTCACCCGCACCGTGCGTGCGCCGCTTTCGTTGGGACGCGAATTGACCCGCAGCGCGACCTGCTGGTCGCCCTTGGCTTCCAGCAGCCGGTAGAAGTTTTTCACCGAGCGCGTGTCGACACCATCGACGGCGAGAATGTAGCTCCCGGCCTCGACCTGGCTGCCCGGCTCGGTCAGCGGCGAACGGAAACCGTTCTCCCAGTTGTTGCCGGGGAACACGTGCTCGACGCGGTAATAGCCGGACGGATCGGCCACGATCTCCGCGCCCAGCAGGCCACCGGCCTGGCGATCCGGACCGATCTCGTCGCCGCCCTGCACATAGACGTGGCCGGAGTTCAGCTCGCCGGCCAGCTCGCTGAACACGTAGTCGAGGTCGGCGCGGCTGGCCACGTCATCGACCAGCGGCTGGTACTGCGCGCGAATGGCGTCCCAGTCCTGCCCGTGGTGGCCTTCGTCGTAGAACCAGTCGCGCAGGATGCGCCAGCCGTCGACGTACATCTGCTGCCATTCGACGTGCGGATCGACGCGCAGGCGCATGTCGGACAGGTCCAGCTTGCCCTTGTCGAAGTCGGCGTCGGCCGCGGCATCGACGATCGCGAAATCACTGCCGCGGCGAAGCAGCAGCTTCTTGCCGTCCGCCGACAGCACGTAGCTGGCGATGCGCTTGCTCACCGCCTTCGGCTCGTCGGCATCCAGCGCCAGGAACTGCAGCGACGCCGGCCCGCCGTCCTCGCCGGCGAGGAAGAACACGCCCTTGTCGTTGGCGCGCAGGCCGCGGTAATCGCCGGTCGACGCCTTCATCGCCACCACGCGCTGCTCGAAGTTCGCGGCATCGATGCGCAGCGGCGCCATGCTTCCGCCACCATTGCCCGGCTTGTCGCCCTCGGCGGACTTGCCCGGCGTCACCTCGTCGCTCTTCTCCGGATACAGCGGCGAGCCGTCGGCGCGCAGGGTCGCGGCGTAGATGCGGGCGGCGCGGTTGTAGAGGAAATTGAACTCGTAGCTGCTGAAGACCAGGTTGTAGTCGCGGTTGGAGATGAAATACAGGTAGCGGCCTTCCGGGTCGAATACCGGACTGCCGTCGCTGTAGGCATCGTCGGTGAGCTGGCTGCGACTGCCGTCGGCCAGCGCGTACAGCCACACCGAGCTGTTACGGCTGTCGTTGCTCTTCACGTAGGCGATGAAACGGCTGTCCGGCGACCAGGCGTAGTCGGTGATGTCCTCCTGCCGACTCTGGTCGACCATGTTCTGCGTGCCCGAGGCGATGTCCAGCACGTTCAGCCGGCGATGATGGTCAGCAAAAGCAAGCTTCTTCGAGTCCGGCGACCAGGTCGGATCAAAACGCCACATGCCGCCATCGGTGGTCAGGCGTCGCGGGGCGCCACTGCCGTCATGCGGACGGATGTAGACCTCGTACTCGCCGCTGGCATCGGACAGGTAGGCGATCCAGCGACCGTCCGGCGACCAGCTGGTGCCAATCTCGCGGTCTTCCGGCGTGTGGCTGATGTTGCGCGGCGCACCGTGCCTGGCGGGCGCGGTGAACAGTTCGCCGCGCGCGCCGAACAGCGCACGCTCGCCGCCCGGTGAAATGCCCATCGATTCCACGAACCCGCCGGCGGCGACCATGCGCGGACGCGCCTGCGGGCGGTCGCTCTGCACGGTGATCGCAATCTCCTTCGCATCACGAGTGGCCGGATCGAAGCGCCAGATGCGCCCGCCCTTCTCGAACACGATGCTGTCGGCACCGGCGCTGGGCCACATCACGTCGAAGTCCTCGAACGTCGTCAGCTGCTCGGCGGCGCCACCGCTTGGCGACATGCCGTAGAGGTTCAGCTTCTGGCCGTTTCGGTCGGAGACGAAGTAGATGCGATCACCCACCCACATCGGCTGGTGGTCGGTGGCGCGATGGTCGGTGAGGCGTTTGGCGGTGTCGTGGACCAGGTCGTAGGTCCACACGTCCTGCGCACGACCGCCGCGATAGCGCTTCCAGCTACGGAAGTCGCGGTCGATCGGCGTGTAGACATAGGTGCCGCCATCCGGGCTCAGCATGCCGCCGCCGGTCATCGGCACCTTCAGCGGCGTTTCCATGCCGCCGTCGACCGGCACGCGATAAGGGCGACCCTCGCGTTCGCTGGTGCCGCGACGATTGGCGCGCACCAGCACCGCCTTTCCGTCCGGAAACCAGTCGAGCACACGGTAGTCGGTGCCACCGCGCGGCGGCATCGGACCAACGTCGTTGTACCAGGTGAGCTGGGTCGGCTCACCGCCTCCCGTTGGCATCACGTAAACCTGTCGCGTGCCGTTGTATTCGGCGCTGAAGGCGATCTGCCGGCAGTCGGCGCTGAACTTCGGATACAGCTCGCGACCCTCGTGCGAGGTCAGCCGCTGCGCCACCCCACCGTTGATCGACGCGCGGTAAAGATCGCCGGCGTAGACGAAGGCGATCTGGTCAGCGCAGACATCCGGAAAGCGCAGCAGACGCGTGGACTCGGCAGCAGTCGACGGCGCAGCGGCGCTGGCGGCGGCGAGTGCGAACAGCGACAGGGACAAACGAAACGCGGGGCGGAAAACAGTTTTCATCGGCGGATTCAATGTCGAGCGAAGCCCCGGAGTATGCCGCAGGCGCCGCCCCACTGCTGCCGTGGCCTTTGGCAGGGCACGCCGCAGCCGCCGGCTTGCTACCCTTGCGGGCTGGAAATCTGACCGGAGCCTCGCATGCGCGCCTTTCGTCCGCCCACCGTCCTGCTTCTCGCCTTGCTCCTGCCCGCCGGCACGGCACTGGCTGACCAGCCGGCCAGCGCCACGGCCATACCCGATCTGGAGCAGATCATGGCCGACCCGGACTGGATCGGCCCGGCGGTGGAGTCGCCATATTGGTCGCTGGATGGTCGCAGCGTGCTGTTCCAGTTGAAGCGCGAAGGCAGCCCGCTGCGCGACCGTTTCCGCATCGACCTCGGCAGCGGCGAGCAGTCGGCCGTGGCCGACAGCGAGCTGGCGACGCTGGACGCCGCGCGACCGGTGTACGACGCCGGTCATCAGCGCGCCGCCTTCGTGCGCAATGGCGACCTGTTCATCCGCAGCCTCGACAGCGGCAGCCTGCGCCAACTGACCCGCAGCAGCGACGCGGAGTCGTCACCGCGCTTCAGCCCGGACGGCCGCTGGCTCAACTACCAGGTCGCCAACGACTGGTTCCGCATCGACCTGCAGAGCGGCATCAGCCAGCCGGCTGCGCTGCTCAAGCTGGAAAAGGACCCGGCCGACGCGCCCGAAGGCGACGCGCTGCGTGACCACCAGTTGCGCCTGTTCCGCGTGCTGGCGAACGACCGCGCCAACCGCGAAGCCCAGCGCGAGCGCGCCGCCGCCGAGCGCGATGCCGATGCCAGCCGCGCACCGGCACCGTTCTACCTCGGCGACAAGATCAGCATCAGCGGCAGCGCACTGTCGCCGGATGGCCGCTGGCTGCTGCTGGTCACCCGCGACAAAGGCCACGACGAAGGCCAGGGCGGCAAGATGCCGAAGTACGTCACCGAGAGCGGCTACAACGAGATCGAGGACGTGCGCACCCGCGTTGGTCGCAAGTTCCCGCAGGGCGAACAGCTGCTGCTGTTGGACCTCGAGAAGCACGAACAGCACGCGCTGGGCCAGGACAGCCTGCCCGGCATCGACAAGGATCCGCTGGCCGAGCTGCGAAAGGCCGCTGGCAAGGAGACGCTCAGCGGCAATCGCGCCACGCAGGTCGCCGGCATCGAGTGGAACGACGCCGGCAGCCACGTCGCCATCATGCTGCGCGCGGTGGACAACAAGGACCGCTGGATCGCCGGTGTGGACTTCGAGAAGGCCGCACTGACCACGCTGCACCGCCTCACCGATCCAGGCTGGATCAACTGGAGCTTCAACGACTTTGGCTGGATGCCGGGCAGCAATGCCTTGTGGTATCTGTCGGAAGAAGACGGCAATTCGGCCTTCTACACGCTGGATACGGCCGCACGCAGCGCCAAGGCCAAGCGCCGCATCCGTGGTGATTTCGAGGTTTCCTCGCCGCAACCGTCGGCCGACGGCCGCAGCCTGTTCTTCATCGCCAACCAGCCGGATGATCGCGGCGACTACGAGCTGTACCGCTTCGACAATGACAGCGGGAACGTCTCGCGCCTGACCAACCTCGACGGTGTGGAGAGCTTCGCCCTGTCGCCGGGTGGCAAGCAGTTGCTGGTCAGCTATTCCGGCAGTTACCTGCCGTCGCAGATCGCCGTGGTACCGGCCGCCGGTGGCGAAACGCGACGCCTCACCGACACGCGCAGCGATGCCTACAAGGCCATCGACTGGCAGCAGCCGCGTTTCGTGAAAGTGCCGTCCTCGCATTTCGAGGGCAGCATCCCGGCCAAGCTCTACCTGCCGGCGATGGAGGAAGGCAAGAACTATCCGGTGGTGATGTTCGTGCACGGCGCCGGCTACACGCAGAACGTGCACCACCGCTTCCCGTACTACTTCCGCGAGCAGATGTTCCACAACCTGCTGACGCAGGAAGGCTTCATCGTGCTGGACATGGATTTTCGCGCTTCGGCCGGCTACGGCCGCGACTGGCGCACGGCGATCTACCGGCAGATGGGTCATCCGGAGCTGGAGGATTACCTCGACGGCATAGCCTGGCTGGTCGCCAATCACCAGGCCGACCGCGGCCGTGTCGGCATCTACGGCGGCAGCTACGGCGGTTTCATGAGCCTGATCGCCCTGTTCCGCGCACCGGACGCCTTCCAGGCCGGTGCCGCGCTGCGCCCGGTCACTGACTGGACCGCCTACAACCACGAGTACACCTCGAACATCCTCAACACGCCGGAGATCGATCCCGAGGCCTACCGCAAGAGCTCGCCGATCGAGTTCGCCGAGGGCTTGAAGGGCCGCCTGCTGATCGCCCACGGCATGCTCGACAACAACGTGTTCTACCAGGACAGCGTGCGCCTCGCGCAGAAGCTGATCGAACTGCACAAGGGCGGCTGGGAACTGGCCAGCTACCCGATGGAGCGCCACAGCTTCGTCCACGCCGACAGTTGGTACGACGAATACCGCCGCATCCATGAACTGATGCGCGACACGCTGCAACCCTGAGGGACGAGCCGGAACTGAGTCGCCGACGATGGACGCTACGCCCGCCATGATCCTGCGCCGCGGTCTCCGGGCCCTGTGGCTGACCGTGTCCAGCGGCGGCCTGCGGCTGTGGCGGGCGTTGCGCGAAGCACGGCGCATCGCCCGCGACACGGGTGTTTGGTGCGATGCCGAGGTGCTGCTGGTGCCCGGGCATCGCCTGCGCGGCGGCGAAGTCGGTCGCCGTTTCGCGCACCGCGTGGACCGGACCTGGCAACTGTGCCGCAAGCAGCCCCGCGACCTGATCCTCCTGTCGGGCTACGCCAGCGAAGGCAACGCGCCCAGCGAAGCGCAGGCCGCGCTCGGCTACCTCACTGACCTCGGCATTCCGCCCACGCAGAAGGTAGCGCTGGACAACCGCGCGGCAACCACCCGGCAGAACCTCGAAGGCGCACGCGCACACCTGGATGCGCTGGCTGCCGACGGGAAGCCACGTCGCCTGGCCGTCGTCAGCAACCGTTATCACCTCGCCCGCATCGACGCGATCGCAAGACAGATGGGCATGGAGCTCGAGTTGGTTGCCGCCGAGCGCCGCTGGCGCGCCAGTCCGCGCGCCTGCTTCGCCCTGCTGCTGGAAGCCGGGGCGATCATGACGCTGGATGTTGCCGAGCCGAGCGGCGCGGCACCGACGTTGCTGTCCCTTTCTCCCGAACCATGAGTGCCCGTCCATGAACCACGCGCAAGCCGACCGCGTACGCGAGCGCCTCATGGCCATCCAGGATCGCATCTGCACCGCCGCAGAGGGTGCTGACGGCAGTCGCTTCGGCGAAGATGCCTGGCAGCGCGAACCGTCAACGGCAGGCGCGGCGCTGGCATTGACCGGCGGCGGCCGCACCCGCGTGCTGAAGGACGGCGGTGTGTTCGAACAGGCCGGCATCGGCTTCTCCGACGTGCAGGGCTCCGCGTTGCCGGCATCGGCGACGGCCAAGCGCCCGGAACTGGCCGGCGCGCCGTTCCGCGCCATGGGCGTGTCGCTGGTGTTCCACCCGCGCAATCCCTACCTGCCGACTACCCACCTCAACGTGCGCTACTTCGAGGCCACGCCGAAGGATGGCGAACCGGTGTGGTGGTTCGGTGGTGGTTTCGACCTGACGCCGTTCTACCCGTTTGACGAAGACGCCCGTCACTGGCACCAGACCGCCAAGGCCGTCTGCGACACGCTGCGTCCCGATGCCTATGCCGAGTACAAGCGCTGGTGCGACGAGTACTTCTTCCTCAAGCACCGCGACGAATGCCGCGGCATCGGCGGTATCTTCTACGACGACCTCAACACACCCGGCTTCGACGCCTGCCTCGATTTCACCGACGCCGTTGGCGACGGTTTTCTCGAAGCCTATCTACCCATCGTTAAACGTCGCCGAGATGCCGAATACGGCGAACGCGAACGCGAATTCCAGCTCTACCGTCGCGGTCGCTACGTCGAATTCAACCTGGTCTGGGACCGCGGCACCCTGTTCGGTCTGCAGTCCGGCGGCCGCACCGAGTCCATCCTGATGAGCCTGCCGCCACGCCTGCGCTTCGAGTACGGCTACGCGCCCGAACCCGGCAGCCCCGAAGCGCGGCTCGCCGACTACCTCAAGCCGCACGACTGGGCTTAGCTCTGCGTGTAGCCCGGTCGCGCCACGCGCGCATTGCCCGTGATTCTGCGCCCTGCAGCACCGGCAGGACGCACCCTAAGGTTTTCCTAAGCTCAACATCATGTCGCAGCGACGCGGCCGGGTAACACTCGGATGTCCTTTCCCGCCCGGTATCGAGCCCATGCCGTTCCGTCATGCTGCGTTCCTGCTGGTCACACTTCTGCCGTTGGCGACCATGTCGTCTCCGGTGCTGGCCGGCCTGTTCCACGTCAACGTCACGGTGCAGGACGCCGTCGACAACGATCCCGGCGACGGCGAATGCCGGATCTCCAGCGGTGACTTCTGCACCCTGCGCGCGGCTGTGATGGAGGCCAACGCGAATCCCGGCCCCGACCTGATCATCCTGCCGGGCAACGCCACCATCACGCTGAACATCGCCGGCACCGGCAACAGCGCGGCGACCGGTGACCTCGACATCACCGAGTCGGTCACCATCGGCACCTTTGTCGTTCCGGACGACGAGCTGCCGGTGATCGACGCTTCCGCCCTCGGCAACCGCATTTTCGACGTGCGTCCCGGCACCGAGCTGTTCGCCCTGCAACGCGTGATCCTGAGTGGTGGTCAGGCCACCGCCGGTGCCGGCATCTACATCCGCGACGGCGCGGACGAAGTCACGCTGAACCGCGTGATGCTGCGCGACAACGCGGCCGATGAGTACGGCGGCGGCATCTACAACCTCAGCGCACGCCTGCGCATCGACGACAGCGTCTTCAACGAGAACAACGCCCACTTCGGTGGCGCCGCGCTGGTCAACGACTGCGGCATCGTCAACATCCAGCGCAGTTCGTTCTGGAAGAACGAGTATCCCGGCGACACCTTCGTGGTCAGCACGGTGCTGGCCAATCGTCGCCTCAGCCTCCGTCACGACTGCGTCACCACCTTCACCGCGACCAGCATCACCCACGGTGACGGGCAGGCACTGCTGGTGCAGAACTTCACCAACGACGACCAAATGAAGATCAGCTTCCAGGACTCGACCCTCAAGAACAATCGCTGGGCGATCGAACTGGAGGAAGCCGACGCCCTGATCATGCTCATCAACAACGTGCTGGCCAGCCAGAACCCGGCCCTGAACTGTGTCTTCGACGGCATTGCCAGCCTGCACCCGCTGAGCAAGGTGAACCTCGACACCGGCAGCAGTTGCCAGACCGTTCTGGGCACGCCGGCCTGGACTGAAACCGACCCGGGACTTGCCTGGACCGGCAGCGATGGCTGGCATCGCTTCTATCGACCGCAGCTCAACGAGTTTGCCGTCGATGTCGACACCTACTGCGCGGAGGTCGATCTCATCGGTCGCAACCGGCCCATCGACGGCGATGGCGACGGCGAGGCACTGTGCGATCTCGGTGCCGTGGAATACCTCAACACCAGCATCGGGATCTTCAACGACGGTTTCGAGGCTGACTGAAAACCGGACCACCCGGCAGAGCCAGCGATCACAGCGCGCGCTCAGCGCGGCTGGTAGAACTGCAGCACGTTGTCGCCGGGATCGCGCAGATGAAACTCGCGCGTGCCCCAGGGCGTGCCGCCGGGTGTCGCCCACGGACTGCCTGAAGCGGCTTCGACCGCAATGCCGGCCTCCATGAACTGCGCATGCAGCGCATCCACACCGGATACCCGGAATCGATAGGCCGGGCGATCACCCGGATACTCCCATTGCACCGCGTCGGCCCACTGCAAGTGCAGCGCCACGCCATTGCGCTCGACGACGGCGTAGCGCGGCAACTTCTCGGCATCCTGAAAAGCCACTGCGAAGCCGAGCCGTCGATAGAACGCCACCGACAACCCGACATCACGCGCCGCCAGCACAGGATGCACAGCGAGGATGCGTGCCGACGGCGTGTCGTTCATCGGCTCAGACTACGCCTCCCGTGGGCGACGCGATAGGCGGGCTGTCATTTGCCCGGCTGCTGACGGACCTACCGAAGCCTGGCTGGCGCCAAACGACCCTTCGTCGGGGCCGGATATCCGGTCATCGGCCATCCGGTCGAAGCGTGACGCACATCGCAAAAACGCGGTCGCGGCGTTCGTAGAGTCCAGCGCATCCGCACGACCGCCGCGACCGGAGCCTGATGGTGAGTATCCGAGAACTGCTGGACGAACTGGGGCGAATCGACGAAATGCAGTCCATGGTCGACGCAATGGACCCGGCGTCGCCGTCCGGCAACCCCGGCATCTGTCACCTGCTCACCGTCTCCATCCAGCGCGCACGGTCGCGGCTCCGGGATCGCTTCTCCAGCAGCCAGATCGAAGCCGCCACGCGGATGCGGCAGATCCTGTCCGAAGAGTCCGCCTGAGCGGGTCGCGTCCAGGCCGAACACCGCGGCGCCGGTTTGCGGCATTCACAACGACGATGGTCCGCCCGCCCCTCGCGTCACCGGGCCTTGAAGACCAGTCGCTGTCGCCGATCAACGGCTCCTGATCAGATGCTCCCGACCAACGGATCCCGTCTGCCGACCGTCCATTTCAGCGCACGGCTCGAACGCTAGCGCAGGTCGATCCGCGCTTCGCTTTGCCCCTGCTCGACGCCATTGGGACCGAAGCGGCGTTCGACAAAGCGGATGTCCTCGCGGCCGACCAGCACGATGCTGCTGCAGCGCGTGCCGTAGCGTTCTCCCATCACGAACGGCGACGACAGCCAGCGCTCCATTTCAAAGCCAACGCCGGTGTCGGGCAACTGATCGTCCGATGCAACGCGCGTATCGGCCAATCCGGCGAACAGCGGTGCCAGGTCGGGTTCGTTGGATGTCGCGTCCGCGTCGAGCCAGTCTTCGAGCGCCCCACGCAATCGCTGAACCTTGGGCCACGGCGCATCGAAGGGGCCGTTCGACAGACCGTGTACGCCTGCCTCAATCGGCCGCTGAAAAAATCCGGGCTGATTGCCGGCCAACTGCAATTGCTCGCCGTCCCAGAGCAGCAACTGGAACGGGCCGTAGTCCGCTGCGTCCGGCGCCAGCGCTTCCAGCCATGGCTCTGCATCGATGCTGTCGCGCACGAAGTCGGCCACCAGCGCGCCGCGCGAACGTGGCGCGGATTTGGTCGCCGGTCCGAGACGCACATTGGTGACAGTGGCCAGTCGCGAATTCGCCGACACCTGCAGCCAGCCGCCGTTCGCTTCCAGATCGCGACCGCCGTAAACCCGCGGCGCATCCGGCTGGAACCCGGCTTCGGTCGCCGCACGCGCATGCCACTCGTCGCGGTTGCCGATCAGGATCAGCGGCCAACACGGATGCATCTGCCAGGCGAAAGCGATCAGGCACATGCGGCGATGGTAGCAACGGAATGCGTACTCTGGTTCCTGTTTTCCTGGTTCCTGTCTTCGCTCCTGCTTTCCGTACTATGCACTGGACGTGCGATCAACAACGCTGCTGCGACGGCCGTAGGTCAAGCGTCGCCACAGCGCTTCCATCGGCCCCTGCTGGTGCCGCTCCAGCCACCGCACGCTCCATACCGCCTGCGCGGCGAAGATCAGCAGCGTGGCGAACAGGATGCCGAGCATGCCGAAACGCGGCCCGATGCCAAGTCCGATGCCGTAGAAGATCGCGATGGAAAGCAGCGTCTGCGACAGGTAGTTGGTCAGTGCCATGCGTCCGACCGGTGCCAGCCAGCGCAGGAAGCGACGCGACGCTGGTGCGAGATACAGCAACACGAAGCCGCCCAGGTAAGCGAGACCAAGGCACAGCGGCGCTGCATTGCGCAGCAAGCTGGTCAGCCAGCGGCCGTTTTGTCCGTCTAGCCAAGGCAGCGCGATCCAAGCGTCGGCAGCGGGCCGAAAGGCCAACGCGAGCAGTATCGCGACCGACAGCAGCGACATCACGACGAACGAGCGCTGCCATAAGTGGTGATGCTGCGCCGCCTGCTGCAGCACGCCACTGCGACCCAACGCGGCTCCGATCATCAGCCGACCCAGCACATAGGTCGGCAATACCCAGACCGCGATGCGCATGCGCAGGTCGCGCGCGAGGTTGGCGTCGAACACCGCGCCCCAATCGTTGCCGCTGAAGGCCGACAGCGAAAGCGCCGCCGATTCCGACGAAATGATCTGTTTCGGCAACAGTCCGGGCAGGAAGGTTTGCAGCCATAAGGGGAGGACGATCACCGTCAGCGCGCCCAACGTGGCCAGCCACTTCGACGACAGCCGTGACAGTGGAATCAGAAGCAGACCGAGCGCGGCGTAGTAGCGCAGGATGTCGCCCCACCACAGCGCCGCGTGCAGCAGGCCGATCAGCAACAGCAACAGCAGACGGCGGACATAAATGCGAGTACCAATGCCGCTGTCGCCGCGCTGCATCTGCATGGCGAAGCCCATGCCGAACAGTAGCGAGAACAGCGTGATCGAAGTGCCGGAGACGAACGTATCGGAGAACCAGCCGAGCCAGTGGTCAACGCCCGCCGTCGGCAGTGCTTCGCGCTCCGCCTTCGGTAGCAGGCCAAAGAGTGACAGGCTGTGCAGGTTGACGAACAGCACGCCGAGCAGCGCGAAGCCGCGCAGGGCATCGATCAGTTCAACGCGTTCGCGTTCAGGTATCGGCGCGATCAATTCGACATCGCGGCACGGTGGTCGAAGCACCACTAGCGGTCAAGGCGGCTAGACCGCGCGATGCGAACGCCAAACCTTCTGCTTTCCCTTGCGCTGATGTTCACGGCAGCACCCGCCCGGGCCGAGTCACCGACGGTCGATGCCGCGCCCGACGGTATCTCGCCCTATCTCAGTTTCGAGGCCGAGCGCATTGCGCTGATCGGCGTCACCGTGATCGACGGCAAAGGCCACGCGCCGATGCGCGAACAGACGGTGCTGATCGACGATGGCCGTATCGTCGCGATTGGCGCGCACGACGCGATCCGTATTCCCGATGATGCAAAGCGGCTAGATTTGACAGGGCGCACGGTGATCCCCGGCCTCGTCGGCATGCACGACCACAGCCATATGCCAGGCATCCCGCTGCTGCGCGAGACCGCGCCACGACTGTGGCTGGCCGCCGGCGTGACCACCGTGCAGACCGCCGGCGCGGCCGATGCCGCGGGCGAACTGGCGCTGGTCCACGACATCGACACCGGACGCATACCCGGTCCGCGCATCATCGCCAGCGCGCCCTACGTCACCGGGCCCGACGGCAACGGCCCGATGGACAAACCGGCCACGCCCGACGCGGCGCGCGCCTTCGTGCGCCAGTGGTCGGCACGTGGTGTTGGCTGGTTCAAGCTGTATCGCCACGTCCAGCCTGACATCGCCGCCGCGCTGATCGACGAAGCGCATCGGCAGGGTCGCAAGGTCACTGGTCACCTGTGCTCGCTGTCCTTCACTGAAGCCGCGGAGCTGGGCATCGATCGCATCGAGCATGGCCTGATCTCCGCATCTGACTTCATCGCGGATCGTGAATCCGGCCACTGCTCGCCGAATCGCGCATCGTTGCGCGCTTTGGACGTGGACGGCGACGCGGTGACCGCGCTGATCGAGCGACTGGTCATGAAAGGCGTCGTGCTCACGTCGACGCTGGCCATCATCGAATCGCACTTCGCGCACCGGCCGCAGGGCGATGCGCGCGCTCTGGCCATGCTCGGACCAGGCCTGCGGGCAGCGTACGACCGTCGGCAGCATTCGTTGCACGACGCCGATGCCAGCGATTTCTTCACGCCGGACCTGTACGCCCGACTGCTGCGCTTCGAGCGACGCTTCGCATCCGCCGGCGGCGTGCTGGTCAGCGGGCCGGATACCGGCCGACACGTCATTCCCGGCTTCGGCGACCAGCGCAACGTCGAGCTGCTGGTCGAAGCCGGCTTCGCGGTGTCCGAGGCCATCCGTATCGCCACGCACAATGGCGCACATGTGCTCGGCATCGATGATGACACCGGCAGTATCGAAGTCGGTAAACGTGCCGATCTGGTGGTACTGCACGGCGACCTTGCCAGCAACGCAGCCGTCATTCGCAATGCGGAGCTGGTGTTGCACGGCGGTCGCGCCTACAACCCGGCGCGCCTGCTGGATGGGCTGGAGGGCCGAATCGGCGCCGAGGACTGATCCGGCGCGTTACCATCGGCGGGAATTTCTTCGGAGCGACACCGTGGCCGACACCGAATCCCCGAAACTCGCGCTGCTGATCGACGCCGACAACGCGCAGCCGGCCATCGTCGAAGGCCTGCTGGCCGAAGTGGCGAAGTACGGCACGGCGCACGTCAAGCGCATCTACGGCGACTGGACCGGCACGCATCTGAAAGGCTGGAAGGACACGCTGCTGACGCACTCGATCCAGCCGATCCAGCAGTTCGGCTACACGCGCGGCAAGAACGCCACCGACTCGGCGATGATCATCGACGCCATGGACCTGCTCTACACCGGGCGCTTCGACGGCTTCGGCATCGTGTCCAGCGACAGCGACTTCACGCGACTGGCGGCACGCATCCGCGAGTCGGGACTGACGGTTTACGGTTTCGGTGAACGCAAGACACCACCTCCTTTCGTCGCCGCCTGCGACAAGTTCATCTACACCGAGCTGCTGATCGAAAAGGGCGAGGGCGACACTGCCCCGCCGAAACGATGGACCACTGCCGAACTCAAGCAAGACCCTCGTCTGGTGAAGTTGTTGCGCAATGCCGTGGAAGCGGCATCCGACGACAGCGGTTGGTCACATCTGGGGCCGGTGGGTAGCAATGTAGTCAAGCAGGCGCCGGAATTTGATCCGCGTAACTATGGCTATGCGAAGCTCAGTGATCTGGTAGCCGCGATCAAGCTTTTCGAGGTTGAGGATCGAGGCAAGCCGCCGCATCGAGCCATTTTCCTGCGCGACAAACGCAATCGCTGACGACCCGCCGTCACGCAACGAGCGGCATCAGGGCGGCGGCAGGCGGTCCCGTTGGGCCTGTGCCTGTTCGATCCAGCCGGGATCGACGTTGATGGCGGCGCGGTAGATGGCAATGGCGGAGTCGAACTGTTCGCGGGCCATTTCCGGGCGATTGCTGGCGGCGTAGACGCGGCCCAGCATTTCGTGCGCCTTGCCGATGCGTGGGTGGCCTGCCTCGTAACCGCCTTCGGCAACGGACAGCGCTTCCAGCGCCAGCGGCTCGGCCTCGTCGACGCGATCCACCGACACCAGCATGGCGGCAAGGTTGAACAGCGCGGTGGCGGTCTGCGGATGCTTGGGCCCCAGCGTTTCACGGCGGATGTCCACCGAACGCTGCATGGCCGTGATCGCCTCGTCCGGTTGGCCCATGCCATGCAGGGCCAGCGCGATGTTGTTGAGCAGGATCGCGAAGTTCGGGTGCATCTCGCCGGTGGCTTCGCGCTGCAGCGCTTCGGCGCGCGCGAAGGCGGCCATGGAGGCTTCGTTCTCGCCGCCAACTTCGGTCAGCGCGTTACCGAGGTTGCCCTGGATCAGCGCCCGCGTTTCAGTGTCGATATTGCCGGCGGCATCGGCCGCCTGATCAGCCTGCCGGCTGTATTCGACGCTGCGCTGGAAGTCGCCGGCGTCGATCAGCATGGCGCCGAGATTGGTGAGGGAATTGACGCGCAGCTTCTGCGCTTCCGGCGAGTTGTCGCCCTCGATGCGCTGCAGCGCTTCCGCGAGGTGCGCTTCGGCGGCGGCCATGTCGCTGTCCCACCAGTCGACCAGGCCAAGGCCGTCCAGCGCTTCGGCCTGCTCCAGCGCCGTGCCATGCCGGTTGCGGTAGTCGAGCGCGCGCTGGATTTCCTGCCTCGCCGTCGCCGCGTCGCCGAGGTTCTGCAGCGCGTAACCAATGGCGTAGCGCATGTCGGCTTCGAGCTGCGGCTGGCCGGCGAAGCGCTGGTCGATGTCCTGCAGCGACGCGCGCAGCGCGCCGGCCAGCGTCGGTTCGGCTGCAACCTCGAACGGATCGGCACGCAGGATCAGGCTGGCGAGGAAGTCGCGCGCGGCTTCGGCGCGTTCGGCTTCGTGCTGCGCGCGACGCGCCTGGATGGCCACCGCCACCAGGCCGGTGGCCAGGATCAGGATCGCCGCCGCGGTGGCGATGCTGGCGAACTGATGCCGCTGCACGAAACGGGTGAAGCGATACCAGCGCGAGGCACCGCGTGCGCTGACCGGCTGCCCGGTGAGGTGGCGTTCGAGGTCGCGCCCGAGTCCGGCCGCCGAGGCGTAGCGTTCGTTCGGCGCCTTGCGCAGGGCGGTCATCACGATGCGGTCGAGATCACCGCGCAGGCGTCGTCGCAGTTCGCGCGCCGCAGGCAAACCCTGCAACGCGCCGAGGCCGCCGCGCGCCACGCGATCGGACGGATCGGGTGGAATGGTCAGGCAGACGGTGTGCGCCAGCTCCAGCGGACTCGGGCTGGTCAGGCGATAGGGCCGCGTGCCGGTGAGCAGCTCGTACAGCAGGATGCCGAGGCCGTACACGTCGCTGGCGGTGCCGACGCTTTCGCCGCGCACCTGTTCGGGGCTTGCGTATTCGGGCGTCAGCGGCACGGCCTGTGTGGCCGTCGCCGGCAGGTCGGCATCAAGGAAACCGGCATCCAGTACCTTGGCGATGCCGAAGTCGATGACGCGCGGCTTGCCGTGTTCGTCGACCAGCACGTTGCCCGGCTTGATGTCGCGATGCACGACGCCGTGCTCGTGCGCGGCCTCCAGCGCATTGCAGACGCGGATCATCAGCGCCACGCGCGCGGCCACGTCGAGGCGGTGGCGCTCGCAGTACTGGGTGATCGGTTCGCCGCGAACGAGCTCCATCGCCACCCACGGCGTGCCGTCCTCGGCGGTGCCGCCGTCGATCAGCCGCGCGATGCCGGGATGTTCCAGTCGCGCCAGGATGCGGCGTTCGGCATCGAAGCGCGCCAGCGCCACCGGATCACGGAAACCGTGGTCGAACAGTTTGACCGCCACCTCCTGCTCGAACGTGTCATCGACGCGGCGCGCACGGTAGACGCGGCCCATGCCGCCGGCGCCGAGCTCGTCCTCCAGCAGGAACGGCCCGAAGCGCTCGCCGCGATGGTCACGAAAGGTGATCGCCGGGGATTCGAGGAACGAGGTGGTGGAGCGGTCCGCCGCGCACAGGCGTTCAACCTCAGCGGCCAGTGTCGCATCGCCGTCGCACCGGCTGGCAATCCAGGCGTCACGCTGCTCATCGGGCTGGTCGAGGCTGTCCTCGAAGATGGCCAGCGCGCGCAGGCGCAGGTCCGCACTGCCGGACGGGCTCATGCCAGCCAGCTCATGCCGGTTTGCCGTCTTCGAGGCGAAGCATCAGCCAAGCCCGCGCCGAGCGCCAGTGACGGCCGATGGTGGCCGTGGATTGCCCGGTGACCTCGGCGACTTCCTCGATCGACAGACCGCCGAAATAGCGCAGTTCGACCACGCGCGCCTGCTCGGGTCGACTTTCAGCCAGCGCTTCCAGCGCCTGGTCCAGCGCCAGGATGTCGACATCGCCGGGCGTCGCATCGCCGTCGGCGACCAGCGCCGTGCTGAGCACCACGCGCTCACCGCCGTCGCGCCGCTGTGCGCTGCGTGCCCGGCCGCTGTCGACCAGAATCTGGCGGATCACCCGCGCCGACACGGCGAAGAAATGCGCGCGGTCCTGCCAGTCGATGGGCTTGCCGCCGACCAGCTTCAGGTAAGCCTCGTGGACCAGCGCCGTCGGCTGCAGCGTATGGCCTTCGCGCTCGCGATTGAGCTGCGAACGTGCCATCTGCTTGAGCTGCTGGTAGACCTCACCGGCAAGCCGCTCGCCGGCCTCGGCGTCGCCGCCGGACCAGCGATGCAGCAGCACGGTGAGCTCGTTGTCGCCGGATTGCATGTCGCCTCGCGAATGACCGCCATTCGCAAGGCAGCCTACTGGCGCGGCCAGACCGGGATCAAGCAAAGAAACATGAACGCACCGGCAACCCCGCCAAATGCCGTCGAGATGCGGAGGCCGGCCTGAACGGTGTCAGGGGTCGAAACCACCCCGGAATATGGTCAGCCGATCGACAAGCTCCCATCGCTGCTGCGAACCGGGTTCGCTGTCCCGGGTGCTCAGCACGATGTAGCGGCCGTTGTCCGAGAGCGCCAGAGGCGATGCGCTCCAACCGTCGTAGCGATCCGCCGGGACGGGATAGTCGGTGATCCGTTGCAGGGATGCCATGTCCATTTCGTCGATCACCCAGGCCAGCGCGTCGCTGCGGCCGGTGATCGTCGTGGAACCGCCCACCTCAAAGGTGTAGTTCTGCGAGGACTGGAATATGGTGACCTTGCCGTCCGCGGAGGTCAACGGGTACTGGTTGCCGCCCTCGGTCTTGCCAACCGGAGAAGCACTGATGTCGGCGACCGTGATTGTGCCGGTCGGCAGGTGATGGATGTAGATGTCATTGCCGGGGTTGTCGTCCGGCAGCAGCAGCGAGTTGGACTGTGAGAACACCAGCCAGTCGCCGTCACCCGAGATATCGAAGTCCCGGCTGTCACGGTCTGCCTGCGCACCCGCCGGACCAACGCTGGCGCGGAACACGGCGACATCACCGTCCTCGTCGAACAGCTGATCCTCGTCGGTGTCGCGATCCCGGACGAACACGTCATCACGGTTGTTATCGTCGTCACCCACGAGGTTTTCGGCTTCGGAGGCGAAAGCCACGAACCGGCCGGCATTGTCCATGCGAAGCGGCGACGCGAAGAAGCCGGGGCTTGGCGCGTCACCCACGACACCGGCCGAGCTGGCGCTGACCAGCACGGTGGTTCCGGCCGTCAGGTCGCGCAGGTAGACATCCACTTCGCTGTTGTCATCGGTCGGGTCGATCAATGCCAGGGTCGCGAAGGCAACCTGGCTGCCATCGGCGCTGATCGCCGGCTTCACGTTGTCCACACCCGGAATCAACTGGCCACCCGCCGCGTCGACGCTGGCGCGCTGGATGCTGGTCTGGCCAGCTTCGTCAAAGATCGCATCGCCATCCACGTCCCGGTCAAGCACGAAGATGTCGCCACGTCCGTTACTGTCTCCCGTGACCAGCTGGGAATCCCCGGACAGAAAGGCGATGAAGCGTCCGCTGGTACTGATCACCGGATACACGGTGGCAGAGGCTGTCTCGCTGCCGTCGACCCGGCGCAGCGGCCGCGTGACGACACCGTTGCTGGTATCCATGACGAACACATCACCGACGTTGTTGCCATCGTTGGCAACCAGCTCGCTGGAGTCCGAACTGAAAACCAGCCAGCGACCGTCCGCGCTGAACGACGGCGCGCTCAGCTGCCCGCTGCTGATCGGCAGGCCATCTGGCCGGACGTCGATACGGCGTATCGGAAACCAGGCGTTTGCAAGCAGGGGGACGGATGACAGAAGCAGGGCTGCAGCCACCGCCACGCGATGATTCCGGGTAGACACCTTGATGCGTCTCATGGAAGGTAGGACACCAGCTCAAGGATGCGGTTGGTGATCGACTGCACCTCGTACACGTCGATGCCGCCGGACGGATCGTTGCTCATGGCAACAACGACGTAAGGCGCTTCGCCGCTGCGCTCCAGCAACCAGGCATGGGTCAGCACCAGTTGTCCGTTGACGCCGGATTCCAGGTTGCCGCCCTTGTACCAGACGCGATCCCAGGCGTTGCGCACGCCGGGCTGCGCCGCGCTGGCGCCCATGGCCTTGTCAACCAGTTCGAAGGCGTCGCCATCGGGCGTGTTGAGCCGCAGGTTGGCGTAGTTGCGGCAGACGTCCATCGGGCTGGCCTGCCAACTGGCTGGGATGAACAGCGATTCGTGCGAAAACGGATAGCTGGTGACCGGCCCCAGCGGCACGATGTCGGAATCGAGGAAGCTGCGCTGGAAACTCTCGCTGCCGTTCATGTAGCTCGTCGACACCGCCAGCGTGAACGAGAAGAACAGGTGGAACTGCTCGTTGACTGACAGGATCGGTGTCAGCAGCTGCGGATTGGCGGTGCCGGATACAGCGATGTAGTTCTCGATGATCTCGCGGCCGACCCACTGGTGCAGCAGGTCGGTGGCCGTGTTGTCGCTGATGCCGAGCATCAGGATCGCCAGGTCCAGCAGCGAGAACGGATCGCCGAGGTCCTCGTTGTTGATGGTGCCGCCGGGCGCGATCTCCGAGGCCACCAGCGGGATGGCGTCGTCGAGGTCCGCGCTGCCGTCCGCCACGGCCTGTGCCACGCCGCCCAGCACCCAGGTCTTGAAGATCGACGCGGTGGCGCGCGGCGTGGTGGCGTCGCGCGCTTCGATTGCCTCGCACTGACCGTTCAACCCCACACGCGCCACCAGCAGGCCCGGACTGCTGGAAAGCGTCATGAACTTGTCGGCAGCCTGGGTCAGGTCGAGCGACTGGTCCTCGACGTACTGCAGGTTCCCGAAGTTGGCCACCGAAAAATAGGTGATCAGGTTGCTGCCGGTGTAGTCGGCACCGAGCTGCAGGAAGCCCTTGGGACTGGCTTCGCCAGGACTCTGGATCGCCACCACCACGCGCACCGGCGTCACCGACACCACGTCGATGATTTCCGCGTTCGGGTAGGTGGTCTGCAGGGTCTGGAAGAAATTCCTGAGGTTGGACGCCGGAATGTTGGCGAGAAACCGGGATGGAAGTGCAGGTTGATGTCGGCTTCGCTGGTGTCCGCCTCGGAAAGCTGTTGACCACCCAGCCCAGTTGATCCGTGGTTGGACCCGCCGGATAGCTGAAACCATTCACCGGATCGCCGAACTGCGGTTCCACGCGGTCCCATTCGAAGCTGCTTTTGTGGATTTCCGGCGCCGAACCTGCCAGCACCGGCGCTGCCAGCATCCACAGCGCCATCCCCAGTAATTGCTTCATCCTTTGCATTTCGCTCTCCCGCCAGTTTGCAAGCACCCAACGCAGGCAACCATGGTGCTTCTATACCCGTAGCGGCAAACACGGACGGATTCGATCATCGCATCGCCGCTACAATGGCCGGATGGACGTTTCCCACCTGCTGGACGGACTGAATCCGGCGCAACGCGAGGCGATATCCGCGCCTGACGATCATTTTCTGGTGCTTGCTGGCGCTGGCTCCGGCAAGACCCGCGTGCTCACGCATCGCATCGGCTGGCTGACTGGAAGTAATGGGCGTGCCGGCGCACGCGATCCTGGCCGTGACCTTCACCAACAAGGCAGCCGGCGAGATGCGCGCTCGCGCCAACGCGCTGGTCCGCGACGGTCTGCGCGGCGCGTGGATCGGCACTTTCACGGCCTGGCGCATCGCCCGCCGCGCCTGCACTGGCAGGAAGCGAAGCTGCCGGAGGCGTTCCAGATCCTCGATTCGGATGACCAGCTGCGACTGGTCAGCGGGTGATCGCCGATCTCGGCGTGGACGACAGCCGCTACCCGCCGCGACAGGCAACCTGGTTCATCAACGCGCTGAAGGATGAAGGCAAGCGACCGCATCACGTGGACGATGCCGACATCCGCACCAGCGGCAGATGCTGGCGATCTACGCCGAATACCAGCAGCGCTGCGACCGCGCCGGCCTGGTCGATTTCGCCGAACTGCTGCTGCGCGCGCACGAACTGCTGCGCGACCGGCCGGAACTGCTGAACCACTACCAGCAGCGCTTCAGTCACCTGCTGGTGGATGAATTCCAGGACACTAACGCCATCCAGTACGCCTTCGTGCGCCTGCTGGCCGGCGCTTCGGGCAAGGTGTTCGTGGTCGGCGACGACGACCAGGCCATCTACGGCTGGCGCGGCGCGCGGGTGGAACACGTGCAGCATTTCCTGCGGGATTTCTCGGGTGCGACCACCATTCGTCTGGAGCAGAACTACCGCAGCAGCGGCAACATCCTCGGCGCCGCCAACGCGGTGATCGCGCACAACCCGAAGCGCATGGGCAAAAGCTGTGGACGGCGGACAGCGACGGCGAATCCATCGACCTTTATGCCGCCTACAGCGAGATCGATGAAGGCGACTTCATCGCCAACCGCGTGCGCCAGTGGATCAACGAAGGCGGTCGCCCCGGCGACTGTGCCGTGCTCTATCGCAGCAACGCGCAGTCGCGCGCCATCGAATCGGCGCTGATCGACGCCGAACTGCCGTATCGCGTGTACGGCGGTCTGCGCTTCTTCGAGCGCGCCGAGGTGAAGGATGCGCTGGCCTATCTGCGTCTGATCAGCAGCCGTGCCGACGACGCCAGCTTCGAGCGCATCGTCAACACGCCGACGCGCGGCATCGGTGCGCGCACGCTGGATCAGGTGCGCGCACGCGCACGCGCCGAGAACGCACCGCTGTGGGAAGCCGCACTGGCCGAGATCGGCAGCAACACGCTGAACGCCCGGGCCCGCAATGCGCTGAAGGATTTCGCCGCGCTGATCCAGACGCTGTCCGACGACATCGCCGACCTCGAACTGGCGGAGAAGATCAGCCACGTGATCGACCGCAGCGGCCTGCGTACACACTGGGCCGGCGAGGATTCCCGCGGCATCGATTCGCGCAGCGAAAACCTCGACGAGCTGATCTCGCTGGCGAGCCGCTTTGTGCCCGGTCGCGATCCGGAAGAACCCGAGATGCCGGAACTGGTCGCTTTTCTCGGCTACGCCTCGCTGGAGGCCGGCGAAGGCCAGGCCGCCGAAGGCGAGGACGGCGTGCAGCTGATGACGCTGCATTCGGCGAAAGGACTGGAGTTTCCGCTGGTGTTCGTCGCCGGCATGGAGGAAGGCCTGTTCCCGTCGCAGCGCTCACTGGACGAAAGCGGACGGCTGGAAGAGGAACGTCGACTCGCCTACGTCGGCATCACCCGCGCCCGCGAGAAGCTGACGCTGTGCTACGCGGAAAGCCGACGCCTGCACGGCGTCGACATGCCGGGTCTTCCGTCACGCTTCCTGCGCGAGATTCCGTCGGAGCTGCTGCACGAAGTACGACCGCGCGTGCAGACGCGTGCACCGGCACGCGCGGGACGCTTCGGTGACAGCGGGCTTTCCGAGCCTGCACCGGCCGGCCTGGAACTTGGCATCCGCGTCAGCCATCCACAGTTCGGTGAAGGCATCGTTACCGGCTGTGAAGGCAGCGGCCAGCATGCGCGCGTACAGGTCAACTTCGAGGATGCCGGCAGCAAGTGGCTGGTACTGGCCTACGCCAAACTGCAGCCGCTGTAGCACCTGTCGGATTCCAACGGTGGAAAGGAAACGGGAGGACCTGAGCCTCCCGTTTCTTTCTTCGACGCTTGCGACCGATCAGCCGCGTGCTTTCGGTCGGTACGGCGATAGGCGGCTGATCAGGTCGCTGATGCCCGGCTCGACGATCTCCTGCGCCTTCTCCTGCGCATTCAGCGCGGTGAAGTCGACCTTCTCGCGAAGACCGCTGCCCAGCGGACGCTTGCCGGCGACGTCGTAGGCGCGAACGCCGAGGTACGCCGAATACAGCGTGGAGCTGCGTCCGTAGTACTGCAATTCCTGCGTGCCAATCGGCTCGGCCTTGACCACCACCAGCACATCCACATCGCGACGCTGGGCGAAACGGCTCATCAGGATGGCGAGGTTCCCGGCGCGAGCGTGCTCGGCCACGCCCTCCAGCAACTCGGTGTCGACCAGGTCAAAGCCGTCGCGCGACAGCGCCGACTCGATGCGCTGCGCCGCCGGCGAAGTGATCGCGGAATCGCCCAGCGCGACCACGGCGATGCGCGGATTGCGCGGCGGGGCGACGGCGCGCGGTTCGGTTCGTGTCGCCAGGTTCTTCGGCGGCGCACTCTGCGTGGCAGCACTCGTGTTCTGTGCGGCGGCATTCGAAGCCACCACGCTGCTGACCACGCCATTGGCAGCCGAAGTGCTCGGCATCGCACTCGGCACGCCGCTGCTGTCAGCGAGAGTGGTGCTGGTAGCAGCATCGACTTGCGCGTTGTTCGGCATGCTGTTGTCGGCAACGCCGTCCACCATCAGACCGGCATCGCGCGTGCCGCTGTCGCCGTTGTCCGCTTCGATCACAGCGCTGCGCTCATCCGCAGTCAATCCGTCGGCGGTGGTGGTAGATACATCGTTGACAGCATTGCCCGACGTGCCATCCGACGGCGTTCCCGCCTGGCTGACGCCGACCGGGTTGCTGGCCTGTCCGGCTGTCACACCATCCTGGTATGCCGAGCCGCTGAAGCCGTCGACATAGCCCTTGAACAGATCGGTCAACGGGCCACGGAAGGCAAAGGCACCGCCGACGATACCGAGCACCAGCACGGCGGCGATGGCCATCGGCAGCAGCGGACCCCGACCTGACTTGCGACTCTTGGCCAGCACCGAAGGACGCGTCGCGTTGGCACCGGCGGCCGTGGGTGCGTTGCCATCGACGGCGCCTGTCGGCGCAGCCGGCGGTGTCGCAGCAGCGGCACTGGCCGCGCCCACACCGGTCTTGCTGACGTTCGGCGGCGGCGTCGGCATGCGGCGCGCCTGCTGCGAGGCCGGCGTCGGCGCACCGACCACGGTGGCATCGGCCGGCATCGGCTTGGGCGCGGCCAGCATGATGGTGCCGCCCTTGGCCACCAGCGGATGCGCTTCGAGCGCGGCGGCCAGGTCATGGCAGCTCTGGAAGCGGTCGGCCGGGTCCTTCGCCACCATGCGGGTCAGGATCGCGGCGGTCTGCGCGTCGACTTCCTTGTTGATCTCGCGGATGTCCGGAATTTCGGCCTTCACCACTTCAAGCATGAGGCCCAGCGGACTTTCGTCCTGGAACGGCGTGTCGCCGGACAGCATTTCATAGAGCACGATGCCCAGCGAGAAGATGTCCGAACGCTGATCAACCGGCTTGGCCATGCAAACTTCGGGCGACAGATACCCCGGCGTGCCGACGAACTCGCCAGTGCTGGTGAGCTTCTGCGAGAAGTCGGTGCTGGCCAGCGCGATGCCGAAGTCGGCGATCTTCACCTGCCCCTTCGGCGTGACCATCAGGTTGCCGGGCTTGATGTCGCGATGCACCACGCCCTTGTCGTGCGCGGTGGCCAGGCCTTGCGCGGTCTGGTGGATGATCTTCATCGCGTCGGCAACGCCGAGCTTCTTCTCGCGCTTGAGGATCTGCGACAGGCTTTCGCCCTCGACGAACTCCATCACGAAGAACGGCTGCTCGTTCTCCTGACCGATAAAATAGATCTGGATGATGTGCGGGTCGTTCAGCGCCGCCATCGAGCGCGCTTCGCGCAGGAAGCGCTCGACCAGGTTCTGGTCGTGCGCCAGCGATGGCGACAGCTCCTTGATGGCAACGTTGCGACTCAGCGCCGGTTCGTAGCCCTTGTAGACCACGCCCATGCCGCCGCGACCGAGTTCGCTGACGATTTCGTAGTGACCGAGATGCGTTTTCATGGCCGCCTCCGTGGGCGTCCTGGACTGCGTGTTCATGGTAGCACCGAGTTCCCGCCAATTTAGGTCAGCACCCGCCATTCGGGGGTGTTCATGGCAGGAAACGGCCGCGGGAGGAAACGGGCGACATGCCTGAGGGAGCCATTCAGCCGGTGTTTTGCCGGATTTGTGACCTGCCCTACACTTCTGGCACGAAATCCGGGGAAGCACGTCAGGGGAACCACATATGGACAACGCCGAATGAAACGTCGCGATCTACTGACCGCCGCCGGCCTGGCCGCCGTGGGCGGCGGACTGGCCGCCTGCAGCCAGCCGTCATCGGGCAACGGGCCGGCCACCAGGGCTGCCGACGAACCGGTCAGGCACTGGAAGATGGTCACCACCTGGCCGGCCAACTTTCCGGGCCTCGGCACCGGTGCCGCCAACCTGGCCCAGCGCATCACCGACGCCAGCGGTGGACGGATCAACGTGACCGTCTACGCCGGCGGCGAACTGGTGCCGCCGTTCGAGGTGTTTGATGCGGTCAGCCGCGGCACCGCGGAAATGGGCCACGGCGCCAGCTACTACTGGAAAGGCAAGGCGCCGGCCGCGCCGTTCTTCAGCGCCGTGCCCTTCGGCATGAATGCGCAGGAGATGAATGGCTGGCTGTACTACGGCGGCGGGCTTGAGCTTTGGCGCGAACTTTACGCCCCGTTCAACCTGGTGCCTTTCCCGGCCGGCAACAGCAGCGTGCAGATGGCCGGCTGGTTCCGCCGCGAGATCAACAGCCTGGCCGACCTGCAGGGCCTGAAGATGCGCATCCCCGGCCTCGGCGGCGAGGTGATGGCGCGGATCGGCGTCACGCCGGTCAACCTGCCGGGCGCGGAGATCTTCACCGCGCTGCAGTCCGGCGCCATCGATGCCACCGAATGGGTTGGCCCGTACAACGACCTCGCCTTCGGCCTGCATCGCGTGGCCAAGCTCTGCTACTACCCGGGCTGGCACGAGCCGGGCTCGGTGCTGGAATGCATGGTCAACAAGGACGCCTACGAGGCGCTGCCGGACGACCTGCAGGCGCTGGTCGCCGCCTGCTGCCAGTCGATCAACAACGACATGCTGGCCGAGTTCAGCGCGCGCAACCAGCAGGCGATGAAGACGCTGGTCGAGGAACACGGCGTCGAGTTCCGACCGCTGCCCGACGACGTGCTCGCAGCGCTGAAGACAGCGACGGCACAGACGCTGGCCGAACTGGCCGCCTCCGATGCCTTCGCCGCAAAGGTGCTGGAGGCCTACCAGTCGTTCCAGAAAGCAGCGCAGACCTACTCCGCCGTGTCGGAAGGCGCATTCCTGCTGGCGCGCGGCAAGGCCTGAGCCCCGCGTTTGAAGTCGAATCGCCCGCGGCGCAGACTGCCCGGGCGGGATTGCGATGATTTGCCGCTGTTTTGCGTATGAGCTGGGGAGCCATGCGCATTGGCGGATCACTGAGACATCATCGAATCGACGCGAACGAGGGGAATCCAACATGAAGAAATGGCTGAAGCGACTGGCGATGCTGGTCCTGCTGCTGGTGGCGGGCATTGGCCTGCTGATCGGCGTGGCCTGGTGGCGCAGCAATGCCGCACTGGCGGAGGTCTACGACGTCAACGATGCGCCGCTGCCGATGGCGGATGCCGACCTCAAGCGCGGCAAGCACCTGTTCACCAGCCGCGGCTGCGCTGAATGTCACGGTGCGGACGGACATGGCGAGATCGACATCGACGCCGGCCCGGTCTTCCAGGCCCGAGCGGCCAACATCAGCCCGGCCGGACTCGGCAATCGCTACGACGCCAACGCGCTGGGCGTAGCCATCCGTCACGGCCTTCGCGACGACGGCACCACGCTCATCTTCATGCCGTCAGCGGATTGGGCAGACATGTCCGATCGCGACACCGCCGATCTCGTGGCGTATCTGCAGACTCTGCCGCCTGCCGGCTCACCACGCGAACCCAGTCGCCTGGGACCGGTGGGGCGCGTGCTTTGGTGGTTGGGCAAGGCGGACCCGCTGCTGTCAGCCACCATCATTGATCACCGCCCACGCCAGCGTGGCGCACCGTCCGCGGCAGCAACGGCCGAATACGGCGCCTATCTGGTGCCGCTGTGCCAGGGCTGCCACAAGCCGGACCTGACCGGCGGAGTCGAGCTGGAACCCGGTGCGCCGAAGTCTTCCAACATCAATCTCGCACGGGGCGGGCTGGAAGGCTGGAGTGAAGCCGACTTCGTGGCAGCCATGCGCAGCGGCAAACGCCCGGATGGCAGCCAGATCGCCAACCTCATGCCCTGGCGCACCGTCGGCGCCATGAACGACACCGAGCTCGCCGCGCTGTGGGCCTACATGGACAAGCCGCCGGGCACGCCGGAATAGCGGACATTGCATTCAACGCATTGATGTCAGGTTCTGCCTGATGGCGACGTATCCGTGGTTACAGGGGACGACAACATCGGGAGAACAGGATGCGAGTCCCTTCACGCACCGGCTATCGGCTGGTCTTGACTGTCGGGTTTCTGGGGCTGTCGTCCGGCCAGCTGGTCGGCGCGACACTGGATTGGCCCGGCGTCGCGCCCTGTAACGGCACGCTGCAGGCCTGCATCGACGCGGCAGCCGATGGCGACCGCATCAATGTGCTGCACGACGGCAGCGTTGGCGGCGGCCTGAACATTGCCGGCAAGAGCATTGACCTGATCGCGCCCGTGGGAGTGCACCCCTTGGTAAGCGGCAGCGTCAGCGCCAGTCGCGGCGATGGCGCCAGCACGTTCAGGGTTCGCATCGAGGGCTTCGACGTGGAAGGCGGGCGCATTTCACTGACCCATTTCGGCAACGGCAACGCCGAGTTCGAGGTGGTGCGAAACCGCATCCATGCGAGCAGTTCGGCACAGGGCGCCGGCATCACTACCCGCAACAGCGGGCCCGGCAGCCTGCAGGTGGTGGTGGAGAACAACCAGGTCGAAGCCGGAAATTCGCATATCAACGGCGCCCTGATCCAGGTCGAAAGTGCCGCGGGCACACTGGATGCCACCGTGATCCACAACCGCATCAACAGCCTGTCCGACAACGATGACGGCTGGGGCATCCTGCTCGGCGGCCATGGCGGCAACCTGACGGCCAGGGCCGGCTTCAACCAGGTCTACGGTCGCCTCGGACGTGCCGGCATCGGCACCAGCGAAGGCCTGTTCAGTGCGGCCAGCACCGTTGAAACCCACATCTACAGCAACCTCGTCGTCTGTGGTGGCCGTCAGGGACATGGCATCCGGGCGACGCGCGGCAATGGCAGCACCGAGACCGACATCGTCAACAACACGGTCGTCACCTGCAACAGCGGTGTCGGCTACGCGCACTGGTCCGGCAGCGATGGCGGCGGCACCATCAATGGCGTGCTCAACAGCAACCTGCTCGCCTTCAACGAGCGCGGCTACTCCCTCAATCCGGAGTATTTCGACACCATCACCCGCGACTTCAACCTGGTCCACGGCAACGGCGGCAATCAGCCCGCTCCTTCCGGCGGCGACATCACCAGCGACCCGATGCTGGTCAGCATCCTGCGACCGTATCTGCGCGAGGGCTCTCCGGCCATCGATTCGGCCAATGCACTGGCCCCGCTGTTCCAGGCCATCGCCGGACTCGACAACCTGGACGCCGACGGCCTGCGCCGGATCAAGGGCAGCCAGGTGGACATCGGCGCGCTGGAGTTCGGTGACGAGCACGTACGGCATGTGGCGACTGTTGCGAACACCAGCGGGAACGTGTCCAGTCTGGCGGCACAGCCTTTCGGACTCCATCCGGGCGCCATGCCGTTCATCACACCGGTCTACACTGGCGCACCCAGCTACCCGCATCCCCATGGGGTTTACTGGAGCAGCACCTTCGGCCGCTGGTCGCTGTTCAGCCAGAATGGCGCGGATGTGCCGGTCGGCGGCAGATTCAATGCCTTTGCTCCAACGCCCGGCAACGGCGCTTTCGTGCACGAAAGCAATGCCGGGAACGTCAGTGGCTGGGGCACGTCGATCAATGACGGCTTCCTCAACGACAATCCCGATGCCTTCGTGCTGGCGACACAGGACTGGCTGGGGACCGGCGATGGCGGTGCCGGGATCTACAACCCGCACCCGATCGGGGTCAGCTACTTCGCCTTCGGTGGGCCGGGTGGATGGCTGGTGTGGAACGTGGACATGGCGTCGGGCGGTGACATGCCGGAACAGGCGCGTTTTCATGTCTACACCCAGGACCGGAGTCCGAACGCCTTCGTGGCGACCGCGACGCCACACACCCAGACCGGCCAGACGCTGACACTCGATCATCCGTTGCTGAACGACACCCCCTGCACGCTGCCGCAAGCCACGCGCCTGTTCGATGCCGTCGCGACGCCCACCAACTTCGATCTTCGCTACGACGTGACGATCAATCGCTGGTTCATCCTTCAGCAGAGCGGTTCGATGCCGCTGGGCCGCCAGTTCATGGTGCTGATCGATCCGCGCCAGGTGTACGAATGCCGCGGCGGCCTGTTCAGCGACGGCTTCGAATAGTCTGCAGTCGTCAACATCTCTTCAACCGTGGAGGCGCCACCATGTCCACGCCGACCTGCCAACTGCTGCTTCCCGCATTGCTGTCACTGGCCATGCTGTCGGGTGCCGAGGCCGCAACGGTCGTGCGCACGGTCGGTGCCGATGCCGCCTGCGATTTCCGGACGGACCTTTCCAGCAGCGCGCTGCAGGACGCGATCACCAGCGTTCCGGAAAACTTTCCGGCCGGCGACGAATGGGTGATCCGGGTCGCCAACAACGGCAGCTACGGCAATGCCACGCTGTTGCTGGAACATCGCGACCTGACCCTCGCCGGTGGTTTCAGCAACTGCGCCGACAACATTCCAGACCCGAACAGCAACACCGTGATCAGCGGCAACGCAGCCGCCAGCGAGCCGGTGCTGACCATTCGCGGCCAGAGTCGTCAGCCGACGGTGATCCTGCGCGATATCACCGTTCGCGATGGACAGAACGACGACGGCTCCGGCGGCGGCATCTACATCGACGGCGCGGTGGTGCGGCTGCTGTCATCTATCGTCACCGACAACCGCGCCCTGCACGGCGGTGGCGTGGCGATCCGCAGCCTGTACCAGGACGCCGTGCTGGAGCTGGACGAAGGGAGCGGCATCACCGGCAACACCGCCAGCAGCAATGGCGGTGGCATCGACTGCTATCGCAGCTTCGACAATCCGATCGAACTGCAACTGCACTCGCGCAGTTCGGTCTCCGCAAACCAGGCCGACGGCAGCGGTGGCGGCATCCATTCGGACGCCTGCTCGGGCTTCATCAACTCCGGTGGCCATGGAATCGACGCCTTCGTGTACAACATCGGCTTCAACGACGCAGGGAGCGGCGGCGGTATCAATGCGGAACGGAATCGCAGCATTACCCCGCCCGCCCCGGAACTGGTGCTGGGTCAGAACCTGAAAGCCAGCGACCCGCGACCGGTGATTGCCAACAACAGCGCCGGCAGCGGCGGCGGCGTCCGCTTGAGCTGGAACAGTCGGATGCGCATCCACAGTGCCGTGTTCGTCAACAACACAGCGAACACCTGGGGCGGCGCGATTGATGCACTCAACAGCGCGACGCTGATAGCCGAGCGCACCTTGCCCCGCTGCGCGGACGATCGGCCCTGCATCGCCTTTTCCGACAACCAGGCCGCCAGTGGTGGCGCCCTTTCGGTACGCACCGGCAGCCTGGCGGACATCGACGGCGCATGGTTCGAGGACAACAGCGCGACCGGCTTCGGCAATGCCGTTTCCATCGACAGGGGCACGGCAGACATCGAGAACAGCGTCTTCACCGACCACAGCGGCAGCCGCCTTTTCCAGGTCGGCTCGGCCACCAGCGGCAACGGCGAACTGTGGCTGCGTGCCAACACCATCGCTGGCAACGGCAGCGAGCTGTCGGTGATCGACATCGGCGCACTGGGTGTGTTGTCGCTGGGCCGCAGCATCATCCAGGCGGCGCCAGCCATTCCGATCCTGTCGCGTGATCCGGGCAACCACGGCTATCAGTTGAGCTGCAACCTGCTCAACGAACAGGCCAGCGTGGCGGGCAATATCGATGACACCAGTGCCGCCATGGCGGGTCTGGATCCGGGCTTCGTTGACGCCAGCGGCGGTGATTTCCACCTGCACAACGGCGGCCGCGCCGTGGATGCCTGCCCTGACAGTGCCTTCTTCAACGACCACGACCACGACCTCAATGCACGTCCGGTCGATGCACCTGCCACCAACCTCGCCGGCCCCTTCGATGTCGGTGCCTACGAGTGGACCTACGCCATTTTCCGCAACGGTTTCGAGGAATAGACGTCAGTCGTACAACTGTCCCGGGAGCCACGTCGCCCATGACGGCCACAGTGCGAGCAGTGCCAGCATCGCGAGCTGGATGGCGATGAACGGCACGGCGCCACGATAGATATCGACGGTGCGCAGTTCCGGCGGCGCGACGCCACGCAGGTAGAACAGGGCGAAGCCGAACGGCGGCGTCAGGAAACTGGTCTGCAGGTTGATCGCCATCATCACGCCGAGCCAGACCGGATCGACGCCGAGCATGAACAGCACCGGCGCGACGATGGGCACGACAACGAAAGTGATCTCAATGAAGTCGAGGATGAAACCCAGCGCGAACATGATCAGCATCACCGCGATCAACGCGCCGATCCGGCCACCGGGCAGCGCACTCAGGGCGTCGTGCACCAGCTGGTCGCCGCCGAAACCGCGGAACACCAGCGAGAACAGCGCGGCGCCGATCAGGATGGCGAAGACCATGGCGTTGACCCGCACCGTCTGCTGCAGCACCTCGCGCAGGCGCTGCCAGCCGAGCTGGCCACGCAGCAGTGCCAGCAGGGTGGCGCCCACCGCACCCACGGCCGCCGCTTCGGTGGGCGTGGCGATGCCGCCGAGGATCGAGCCCAGCACCGCGACGATCAGCAGGATCGGTGACAGCACGGCCAGCATGAGTTCCCTGCCGGAAGGCTTTTCCGTATTCGCAGCCAGCGGCGGAGCGCGTTCCGGATGCCGCCAGGCGCTCCACAGCGCGTAGGCGACATAGATCGCCACCAGCAGCAGCCCCGGCAGCAGTGCTCCGGCGAACAGGTCGCCGACCGAAACCGAGTCCGGCGAGTAGTTGCCGAGCTTGAGCTGCGCCTGCTGGTACGCGTTGCCAAGCTGGTCGCCGAGCAGCACCAGCACGATCGACGGCGGGATGATCTGCCCCAGCGTGCCGGCAGCCACGATACCGCCGCTGGCCAGCTTCGGGTCGTAGCCGTTCTTCAGCATGGTCGGCAGGCTGATCAGGCCCATCGTCACCACCGTCGCGCCGACAATGCCGGTTGAAGCGGCAAGCAGTGCGCCGACCAGCAGCACGGCGATCAGCAGTCCGCCGGAGCGCTGCCCAAACAGGCCGGCCACGGCTTCCAGCAACGATTCCGCCAATCGCGAGCGCTCCAGCATCACGCCCATGAAGATGAACAGCGGTACTGCCACGAGCGTCTCGTTGCCGATGATGCCGAACAGCCGGTTCGGATAGGCCTCGAGGAAGCTGGGATCGAAGGTGCCGGTGGCGATGCCGATGGCGGCGAAGATCAGCGACACCCCGGCCAGGGTGAAGGCCACCGGGAAGCCGGCCAGCAGCGCCGCGCAGAGCACCAGAACCAGCAGCCAGACCATTGCCGGACTCATGATGCAGGGTTCACATCGGAGCGGGCCGTCTCAGCACCGCCCTGGGCACTGCCCTTGCCGCGCAGGCGGCGAAGTACGGCGAGAACGCGTGCCAGCGCCTGCAGGCCAAGCAAAGCGGCAGCGACGGGAATCAGCGTCTTCAGCAGGTACAGCGCGGGCAGGCCACCCGGTTCCCGCGACGCCTCGCGCACTGACCAGCTCGCGGCCACGTAATCGAGGCTGATCCAGGCCACGAACACGCAGAACGGCAGCAGCAGCAACAGCAGGCCAAGCAGCTCGACGACATCCCGCGTCCGCTGCGACCAGCGCTGCTGCAGGATGTCGATGCGCACATGTGCGTCCGCGCGCAGCGCCACCGAGGCGCCCAGCAGGAACGCCAGCGCGTGCAGCCACTGCACGGCTTCCTGGCCGGCGATGCTGCCGATGCTGAACAGGTAGCGCGCGGCCACCAGGCCGAACATCAGCAGCACCATCAGCGCGATGGCCGCGCCGCTGACGCGGTCCAGCCAGCGATCCAGCCAGGCGCTGCCGCGTTCCACCCCCTCCCAGAAGTGCATGCGTCAGCGCAGTCCGATCATTCTTCGCGAGACCGTCAGTCCCACTTGAACAGTTCCCAGTAAACCGGCTGCACCGGGCCTTCGGCATCCTTGCGATCCACACGCCCGTCGCCGTTGGCATCGTGCAGCACGTAGGCCGGCGCGTTCTCCGGCTGCACCAGCACGCGCACCAGCTTGCCGTTCTCGCGGGTTTCCTCGACGCGGTCGCCGGTGGTCGGATCGGTGCGCACGGTGATCACCGGCAGGCTGGCAGTGTCCAGTTCGACGGTGCCGGGCCGCTCGGCAATCTCGTCGGGCGAGGCCTCGACAGCATCCGCTTCGCTCACCGCGGCCGGCTCGGCGGCCGCCTTGATGCTGGTGTCGGCAACCGGATCAACGCCGGGGTCGTCCATCGCCGGTGGCGGCAGGCCCGGCGGCTCGTCGTCACGCGCGGTGGACTGTGCCAGCGCACTCAGCGGCAGCAACGCAGCCAACGCGAGGAAAAGCAGTGTCGATGTCAGAAATCGTGTTTTCATGGCTGTTCTCCAGCGGTTGGACTCCGGCAACCCCTGCTTTTCGCATCGCTTTTTCAAGCGCCCTCCACAGCTGAGACAATAGCATCGTCGGTCAATGCCGCGCGCTGGCCGCTTTCATCGTGTTCAAGGAGTTCCGGATGCCCCGCCTGGTGCTGATCGACGGATCGAGCTACTTCTACCGCGCTTTCCATGCGCTGCCGCCGCTGAGCAACAGCGCCGGCGAACCCACCGGCGCGCTGTTCGGCGTGGTCAACATGCTGCGCAGCACGCTGAAGGAGGAGCCCGACTACCTCGCCTTCGTGTTGGATGCCTCCGGGCCGACCTTCCGCGATGAACTCGACCCCGAGTACAAGGCCAACCGGCCACCGATGCCCGACGAACTACGCGCCCAGCGCGAGCCCATGGTCGAGATCGTCGAGGCGCTGGGCATTCCGTTGCTGCGCGTGGCCGGCGTGGAAGCCGACGACGTGATCGGCACGCTGGCCGAAGCCGGCGCCAAGGCCGGGCTCGACGTGATCATTTCCACCAGCGACAAGGATTTCGCCCAGCTGGTGAAGCCCGGCATCACCCTGGTCAACACCATGAGCGGCAGCGTCACTGATCGCGAGCGCGTGATCGAGAAGTTCGGCGTGCCGCCGGAGCGCATCATCGATTTCCTCGCGCTGATGGGCGACAAGGTCGACAACGTGCCCGGCGTCGACAAATGCGGCCCAAAGACCGCCGCCAAGTGGCTGGCCAAGTACGACGACCTCGACGGCGTGATCGCCAATGCCGATGACGTCGGCGGCAAGGTCGGCGAGAACCTGCGGGCGGTGCTGGAACGCCTGCCACTGAACCGCGACCTGGTCACCATCCGCACCACGGTCGAACTGGACCGCGGCCCGCAGGACCTTGCCCGTGGCGAGCGCGATACGGAAAAGCTGCGCGGGCTGTTCAGCCGCTTCGAGATGAACCAGGCGCTGCGTGAGCTGGATGACGGCGCGGTCGGCGACAAGGCCAAACCCGCACCCACGCTGTCGGGCAACGAACCCGCCGCCATTGCCAGCGGCGCGGACGAAGCGGGTGAATACCGTTGCATCACCGAGCAAACCGATTTCGACGAACTGGTCGAGCAGCTGAAGAACGCCGAGCTGGTCTGCTTCGATACCGAAACCACCAGCCTCGACCCGCTGCAGGCGGAGATCGTCGGCCTCAGCTTCGCCACCGAACCGGGCAAGGCGGTCTATGTCCCGCTGGCGCATGACTACCCAGGCGCGCCAAAGCAGCTGGATCGCGACGCCGTTCTCGCTGCATTGAAGCCCGTGTTCGAAGACGACGGCATCGCCAAGCTGGCGCAGCACGGCAAGTACGACATGCACGTGTTGGCGCAGCACGGCATCGCCGTGAACGGCTACGCCTTCGACTCGATGCTGGAGAGCTTCGTCTATCGCGCCGGCCTGTCGCGACACGACATGGACAGCCTGGCCAGCCGCTACCTCGGCTACCAGACCATGAAATACGAGGACGTCTGCGGCAAGGGCGCCAAGCAGATTCCGTTCAGTGCTGTGGACCTGGATACCGCCACCCGCTACGCCGCCGAAGACGCCGACATCTCCCTGCGCCTGCATCGCCACCTGTGGCCAGAACTGCAGAAGGAAGCAGGGCTCAAGCGCGTGTTCAGCGATATCGAAATGCCGCTGGTGCCGGTGCTGTTCCGCATCGAGGAGAACGGCGTGCAGATCGATGCCGACGAACTGCGCCGACAGAGCAACGACTTGGGCAAGCGCCAGCATGCCGCGCAGCAGCGCGCGCACGAAATCGCCGGTCAATCATTCAATCTCGATTCGCCCAAGCAGCTGCAGGGCATCCTGTTCGAGCAGCTCGGCCTGCCGGTAGTCGCCAAAACGCCGAAAGGCCAGCCGTCCACCAACGAGGACGTGCTGGAACAACTGGCCGATCAGCACGAGTTGCCGCGACTGATCCTCGAATACCGCAGCCTGGCCAAGCTGCGTTCGACCTACACCGAGAAGTTGCCGGAGGCGATCAACCCGCGCACCGGCCGCGTGCACACCAGCTATCACCAGGCGGGTGCGGCCACCGGGCGACTGTCGTCATCCGACCCGAACCTGCAGAACATCCCGATCCGCAGCGCGGATGGGCGGCGCATTCGCCAGGCCTTCGTTGCGCCCCAAGGCCGGGTCATCGTCGCCTGCGACTACTCGCAGATCGAGCTGCGCATCATGGCGCACCTGTCCGGCGACGACGGCCTGATGAACGCCTTTCGCGAAGGCCGCGACATCCATCGCGCCACCGCCAGCGAGGTCTTCGACACGCCGCTTGATGAGGTGACGTCGGATCAACGTCGCTCAGCGAAAGCCGTGAACTTCGGCCTGATCTACGGCATGGGCGCGTTTGGCCTGGCACGCCAGCTCGGCGTGGATCGCGGCACCGCGCAGGACTACATCGCCCGCTATTTCTCGCGCTATCCGGGCGTGCATGAATACATGGAATCCACCCGCGCCATGGCGCACGAAAAGGGCTATGTGGAAACCCTGTTCGGTCGTCGCCTGTATCTGGACCAGATCAACGCCCGCAACGCCGCCGCCCGCGCCGGCGCCGAACGCGCGGCGATCAACGCCCCGATGCAGGGCACCGCCGCCGACGTCATCAAGCGCGCCATGATTTCCGTGGACCAGTGGATCAGCGAGCGCTCCGACCGCGCCCTGATGATCATGCAGGTCCACGATGAACTGGTGTTCGAAGTCGATGCCGCTTTCGCCGACGAACTGACCGCCGAAGTCACCGAGCGCATGCAGGCGGCCGCCGAACTCAAGGTGCCGCTGGTCGTCGACACCGGCCGCGGCGCCAACTGGGACGAGGCGCATTGATATGCAGCGATCTGCGAAACCGACAACCGACGCTCATATCGACCATGACCAACGGCACAGGCGCCTTTACAAGGCTTTCACGAATGCTCTGCAGCTCTTCGGAGATTCGTTGTAAATCAATGAGTTGACGCGCAGAATCAAGACTGAATCGTTTCTGAACTCATCAGTACAGACAGGACTTCCAGCACGAACTTATTCAGGGTCGCTGGGTCAGACTATGCACAACGGACGCAATGTTCGTTGGCCCGCCTACCTCCCTTGGGCGGGCAGCGGAGACAACGGTCCCTCCCCAGACCGCTCTCCCACCCCAGCCCCGCAGTCGCCCCCTCGGCTGCGGGGCATTTTTTTGCCTACGTGAAGGCCCACGCAATCTACTGCGGCTACTCGCCGATGTCCTCGTTCCAGAGCTCAGGTTTGTCGGCGATGAAGTCGAGCATCAATTGGCGGCATTCTGCGCTGTGGACGTGGGTCAGCTCGACGCCGCGTGACTGCACATAGGCTTCCGGACCCTGGAAGGTTTCGTTCTCGCCGATCACCACGCGCGGAATGCCATACAGCAGCGCGGTACCGCTGCACATGTCGCAGGGTGACAGCGTGGAATACAGCGTGGCGCGCCGGTAGTCCGAGGCCTTCAGGCGACCGGCGTTTTCGAGGCAGTCCATCTCGGCGTGCAGGATCGCGCTGCCCTTCTGCACGCGGCGGTTGTGGCCGCGACCGACGATCTTGCCGTCGATCACCAGCACCGAGCCGATCGGGATGCCGCCCTCGTCGCGACCCTTCTTCGCCTCGTCGATGGCGGCCTGCATGAATTCGTCCATGGGTTTCTCCACGCTTATCGGTAACGATCGTTGCAGTAGGCATCACTTGCCTGGCAACGGTCACGGTTATTGCCAAAATCAGGGTCGGTTGGCGCGTCGGCATAAGCCGACACACTGACCTTGATCGGTTCTGCCGAACGGAACTCACAGGACACACCGGTATCCGCAGGAATACTTGCCTCGATCCCGTGGTACGCCGTTGTTCCGCCTGCCAGCGTCGACTGGCTCAGCGCCGGGCAGGTCAGCTCCGCGACGTGGTGATAGTCGGTGCCTTCCGGCGTGATGTAGATCCAGAACTTGACGTTGTGGGCATCCGCCGGGCCGAGGTTGCGGACGGTGAAGTCCATGACCCAGCGGTCAGTTGCCGGACCGCCATCGTCCCGCCAGCGGCTGATGCTGACGTGAATGTCAGCGAGGTTCGGCACAGGCGCTTCGGTATTGAGGTCAATCATCTGCCCGCCCTCGCCAGCGAGCTCGACCAGAAAGAAGTCGCCGCCATCCAGCGCGATGTCCGGCGCCGGCTGCTCGCAGTCGTATTTGGCCGCGCTGTCGTCGTCCTCGAAACCGCCGCCGTGCACACAGGTCTGTCGGCCATAGATCATTTCCAGGTCGGTCAGCCCCGGAATCTCACCGCTGGGAAACAAGGTGGCCGTGATATCCGTCCAGCTACTGCCGTCGTATTGCCAGATCACGCCCTGATTGCTGCCAGGGCTATCGACGCTGTCCTGGTAGCCAACGGCCAGCACGTTGTCAGCCGCCGTTCCCTTGATCCAGGTGATGGTCTGATCAGCGGGGATGTCCTGCTGCAATTGCCAGTCGCTACCATCGAAAGCCCAGATATCGTTGAAGTTGCTGACCCCGAAGGCGACATCCGGCAATGCCGGGTCATTGCATGCAGAGGTCGGGATCCAGCCAGCAGTCAATCCCAGCGGGGCCGGCTGGTCGAAGCTCAGGGGTGCCGCATCGACAAGAACAGCGCCGCGGTCGTTATCCATCACTTCCAGATCGCCGTTTTCGTTGAGTACGCTGATGTTGCCGCTGTGCCCGCAAAAGGTCAGGTTCAGCGGCCCGGCGTAGGCGCCTGGCAGGAATTCACCGGCCTGTGGATCGAAGCCGTTGAGGTAACCGGTAAAGAAGCCGCCCGGATCCCAGGTGTCGAAGAACGCGCGATCCTGCTCGGGCGTGGCCCAGATCGGCAACTGTATGCCGATACGGCTGTGTTCGACCCAATTCATGCCGTCCCAGATCAAGATTCGATCCTCGCCGCTGGCGACGGCAAAGTCGGCAGAGATCACATGCACGTCGTACAGGTCGCCCGTCCCGCCCGATGGAACGAGCAAGCCCGCCGGATGGGCAGCGTCGAAATGCACGATCACGCCGGCATTGCCGACAGCCACGCCAAACTGGCCGTCAGGGCTGTAGGAAATGCCCGTCAATGTCTCACTGGTCGGTGTGGCAGTTACCGGTGGATCGGCGCTGGCAGGCAATGCAGGCAGGAAGGCCAAGGCGATGGTCACTACGCAGAGCCATCCCGGCGAATGTGGTTCCTTGTGATCAGTCATGCCCCGTCTCCTTCGCGGACCCATCCTGGCGGACAACCCAAAGTCACCCGCCCTCGTTTCCTGAAACGACGCTGCACTGCAATGCCGGACGCAACGCCAGCTGTCATCGCCATACACGCCGTCAGGCGTCGAGATCGGGGATCAGCTTGTTCTCGATGTAGGCGATCATGTCCTTCAGCCGCAGCTTGCGTTTCTTCATGCGGCGCAGGCCGATTTCGTCGCTGTCTGCGTCCTGCGACAGGCGATCAATGGCGACATCGAGGTCGCGATGCTCGCTGCGCAGTTCGGTGAGTCGGCGAACCAGGTCACCGATCGACTCGGACACGGACCCGCTCCTTTGCTGGATTTGCCCAATTGCCCGGCGCTGTTTGCCGGGATTCCCGTTACGTCGAGCATAGCGCCAGCGGCGCCGTGCCGTCACCGCTACACTATGCGGCCGCTCCTCCTGCCTACCGTCATGTCCGTTTCGCCCCTTCCGCTGCCCGTGCGCATTGACCCTGCCGACACCGGGTCTGCACTGCCGAACGCCGACCCACGCCGCGAGCAGTACGACTTCAACAAGCTGTCCCGTCGCCTGCGCCGGCTGGTCGGTCAGGCCATCGGCGACTACGCGATGATCGAGGACGGCGATCGGGTGATGGTCTGCCTGTCCGGCGGCAAGGACAGCTACGCCATGCTGGACATCCTGCTGCAGCTGCAGGCCAAGGCGCCGGTGTCGTTCAAGCTGCACGCGGTGAACCTCGACCAGAAGCAGCCGGATTTTCCCGAGCACATCCTGCCGGAATACCTGGAAAGCATCGGCGTGCCCTTCACCATCCTCGAGCAGGACACCTACAGCGTGGTGAAGCGGGTGATCCCGGAGAACAAGACGTTCTGCGGGCTTTGCTCGCGCCTGCGTCGCGGCGCGCTGTACCGCTTCGCCGAGGAGCAGGGATTCAACAAGATCGCGCTCGGCCACCATCGCGAGGATCGCGTCGAGACGCTGTTCCTCAACCTGTTCCACCACGCCAAGCTGGCCGCGATGCCGCCCAAGCTGCAGAGCGACGACGGCAAGCACGTCGTCATCCGCCCGCTGGCCTACTGCGCCGAATCCGACATCGCCGACTACGCCGATGCCAAGGCCTTCCCGATCATTCCCTGCAACCTCTGCGGCTCGCAGGAGAACCTGCAGCGGCAGGTGGTGAAGGAGATGCTGGCCGACTGGGAACGTCGCTTTCCCGGCCGCGTCGAGAAGATCGCGCGAGCGATGGGCGATATCCGACCGTCGCAACTGGCGGATGCGTCGTTGTTTGATTTCGCGTCGCTGGGGCATCGACCCGATTCAGCGACAGCAGATGGCAGCGACTGGCTGCGCGGTCGCGAGGACGGCGACTGATCCATCGGCGCTTTGCGCCTCAACCCCCTCCCAACCTCCCCCTCCACCGCTTCGCGGCGCAAGGGGAGGAGTTTTGTCGAATCACCCATCACGGCCTTTCAATGTTCTTCAAAAACCTCACCCTGTTCCGTTTTCCTTCTTCACTTAACAAGGCGCTGGCCGATATCGAAGGCCAGCTCGGCAACAAGCCGCTGAAGCCGGTCGGCCCGCTAGAGCTCAGCTCGCGCGGTTTCGTGTCGCCGTTCGGGCGTGGCGAGGAGGCGCTGAGTCACAGCGTCAACCACGCCACGCTGGTCACGCTGGGCGGCGAGGACAAGCTGCTGCCCAGCGCCGTGATCAACGAGCAACTGGCGCTGAAACTGGAAGCGGCCACCGAACAGCAGGGCCGCCGCCCGGGCGGTGCCGAGCGCAAGCGGATCAAGGAGGAGGTGCTGACCGACCTTCTGCCGCGTGCGCTGGCGCGTCCATCACGCATGAACGCCTACCTCGACAGCGACGGCGGCTGGCTGGTGATCGACACCTCCTCGCGCAAGTCGGCGGAAACCTTCGTGACCACGCTGCGCGAGGCGCTGGGCTCGTTCCCGGCGCTGCCAGTCAGCGCCGAGGCCAGCCCGCGCGCGTTGATGACCGGCTGGCTGGCCGGCGAGCCGATGCCGGAAGGCTTCGCGCTGGGCGACGAATGCGAGCTACGTGACCCCGCCGACACGCAGATGCTGGTGCGCTGCCAGCGCCACGACCTGCACGGCGAGGAAATCCAGGAGCACCTCAAGGCCGGCAAGCAGGCCTTCAAACTGGCGCTGACCTTCGAGGATCGACTGAGCTTCGTGCTCGGCGAGGATCTGGTGATCCGCAAGCTGAAGTTCCTCGAAGCCGCCACCGAGTCGCTGGAGGAAGACAACCGCGAGTCGCTGGCGGCTGAGCTGGATGCGGTGTTCGCGCTGATGTCGGGCGAACTGTCACGCCTGCTCAAGCGGCTGGAGGAGCTGCTGTCGCTGAGCCGCGCGGACGCCTGATACCGCGACAACGGGCGTTGCGAGACGCCCGCGTGAACGAGGGCCATCGCCGTCGCGAAATGCGATAAAAATTTGCTTGATTCCGGCGTCGGTTTGCGCATGCTATGCGCAGTCTTTTTTCGGCGACGATGCGAAGGCGATGCCGCGTTTCCGCTCACCCCTGTTCAGCCCCAAGCCACGGCCGAAAATCCGCCGTGACACGGTGCCGTTGCGCCTCGCCGACGGCGAGCGCCACGCGGTGTCACGCGTCCGCGACCCGCGCGCGCGGCGCATCCGCCTGACCGTTTCCGATGGTCGCGTGCGCCTGACCCTGCCGGGCTGGGCCAGTGATCGTGATGGCGAGCTGTTCCTGGCACGCAACCGCGAGTGGATTGGCGAGCAACTGGCCGAACAGGCCGCCGCCTGCGACCCGCGCGGGCCGCTGCGCTGGGGTCGCGAGGACGTGATCCGACTGCGCGGCCGCGAACTGCCGGTGGAATGGCGCGACGGCCTGTTCGCCCGCGCCGACCTGCAGGCGGGAACCGTGGTTATCACAGCCCCGCGGCGTGCGGAGAATCCTGGCGTCGGTGCCGCGCTGGGCGCCTTGTTCGAGGCCGAAGCGCGTCGTGAGGTGGCGCGACTGATGCCGCGCTACCTCAACGGTCTGCCGCGCGCGCCGCTGTCGATCCGCATCCGACCGCTGGCCTCGCTGTGGGGTTCTCTGGGCGTGCGCGACACGCTGTCGATGGACCTGTCGCTGATCCTCGGTCCGCCAGCCGCCTTCGAGTACGTGCTGGTCCACGAACTCTGCCACCTGATCCACGGCGACCACTCACGGCGCTTCTGGAATGCCGTCGAAAAGCGCTTCCCGAACTGGCGCCGCCAGCGCGACTTCCTCAATGAAGACGGCCTGGCAATGAAGGCCGAACTCAAGCGGGCCCTGGGCAGCCGCTGACCCCTCGCAGTACGGGCATACGTCCGCGAAGGGTGACGCTGACGGGCCGCGATGGCAGGATGATTCGCACCGGGGGCCGTCATCCAGCACGAGAGAGACTTGCCATGTTGCGAATCATGCCCCTGGTTCTGCTTGTCGCCTGCCTGTGGCCCGGCCCGGCGCAGGCGCTGACCTTCACGCCCAGCAGTTTTGATGATGCACCGGACAACAATGTCGGCGACGGCATCTGTGCCAGCACGCTGCCCGGCAATCCCTGCACCTTGCGCGCGGCGATCCAGGAGGCGAACACGACCGTCGCCGCCGACACCGTCCTTCTCAACGGCGGCACCTACACGCTCAGCATTCCAGGTGCCGCCGAGAACGCTTCCGCCACCGGTGATCTGGACGTCTCGCAGAGCCTGAACATCCTGCCGGGAACCCCGGGCGTGCTGACCACCATCGACGGCGGCGGACTTGACCGCGTCCTGCATGTGATCGGCGGCGACGCCTTCAATCTGTCCGGCGTGATCATCCGCAACGGTGCGGCGATCGTCTCCGCCAGCTACAGCGGCGGCGGCCTGCTGCTGACCAACGCCGGAGACAACCTGATTGCCTACAGCCTGATCGAGGACAACGTGGCCAACAACGGCGGCGGTCTGTTCATTGCCGGTGCCGGCAACCGGACCCGCATCTGGTTCAGCATCTTGCGCCGCAACCAGGCCAACGGCAATCTCGGCTTTACCAATCCGGAAGGCAATGCCATCCGCGTATTCGGCGATGCTGAGCTTCGACTCGAGCAGGTCAGCGTCTATGACAACAGCCTGATCGGCTCCGGTTCCGGCGAACTCGCGGCGATCGCCGCGTCGTCGGCATCCTTGACCGCCTTCAGCAGCACCATCGATGGCGACAGCCATCGCGGAATCTCGACTTACAACAGCAATGTCGTGCTGGGCAACGTCAGCATCACCGACAACGCCGTGATCGGCTTGCGCTGGGGGCGTTTCTCCAGCGCCGTGAGCGTGGGCCTGTTCATGCGCAACAGCATCGTTGCCGGCAATGGCCAGGACTGCAACCTCAGTGACCCGGACGGCGGCGCCATCGACATCGACGGCCACAATATCGACAGCGACGGGGGCTGCGGCCTGTCGGCTGCACCAGCGTATGGCAACCTGATCCATGTCCCGCTGGACTGGATGCTGGGGCCTCTGAACACGAATGCGCTGCTGCCTGCGCGCTTCCCGTTCCCAGACGGTCCGGCACATGACACCGGCAGTCCGCTCGACACCACACTGGGCAATCCCGAAGCCTGCTTCCGCTACGATCAGCTCGGCGTGGATCGTTCCAGCAACGGCCCCTGCGACATCGGCGCAGTGGAAGCCGTGCATCTGTTCGGCAACGGCTTCGAGGGCATCATCATCTGATGCCCTGATCCATCAGCGTCAGGCGGTTTGTGTCAGGTAGTCGGTGATCGACTGCGCCACCGGCAGCGGGTTTTCCATGTGCAGGTGATGGCCGCCGGGTAGCAGTACCTGCTCGGCACGACGCAGACGCTGGACGCGCGACTGCCGCATCTCCTCGGCCAGCACGCTGCTCGGCGGATCGCTGCCGATCAGCAACACCGGGCAGTCGATGGCCTCAATCCACTCCATGATCTGCGCTTCGCTGGCACGCAGCGGCGTGGTCAGGGTCAGGCGCGGATCACTGCGCCAGGCATGGCCACCTTCAACCGCTACAAGACCGCGCTCGACCAGCAGCCGCGCGACAGGCTCGCTGAGGTCGTTGGCCTGCTGACGCGCCTGGATGGCGTCGTTCGGATCGGCAAATACCCGCAGCTTCTTGGCGGCCAAGGCGCGCCGATCCCGGCGCGCACCGGCCAATGACGCCGCCGCCGTTCCCGCCTGCCAGGGCAGCGGACCCAGCGCTTCGATCAGCAGCAGACGCTCGACGCGTTCCGGGGCGGCAACGGTAAACGCCGTCGCGATGGCGCCACCCAGCGAATGGCCGAGCAGGTCGCAGCTCGTCCAGCCCAGCGCATCGAGCGCGGCATCGATGTCGTCGCCATAGTCCACGAAGTGGTACCAGGCGCCGTCAGACCGATGCGCGGAATAGCCGTGTCCGGCGAGATCCAGCGCCACCACGTCGAGGTCTTCCAGCCTGCCCGATGCCTGCATTGCCTCGACCATCGGAACAAAGCTGGCGGCGTTGTCCAGCCAGCCATGCAGCGCCAGCAGCGGCTTTCCACCACGCCTGCCCCAGCGCAGGCCGGCAAAGTGGCCACGCGGGGTTTCCAGTCGAACCTCAGCAGCCTCGTTCATGCGTCCACGCTCGCCGTCGTCGCGTCGACGTGCCAGTCAGCCGTGCGACGGCGCACCAGCGACGTCAGTGCCGCAACGTGAGCGGGGCTGTCATTCAGGCAGGGGATGTAGTTCAGCGTCCCGCCGCCTTTCTCGCGGAAACGCTCCGCGTTCTCGATGGCGATCTCCTCCAGCGTTTCCAGGCAGTCCACGGCAAAGCCCGGACAGACGACATCGACGCGCTTCACGCCGCTGGCTGCCAGTCGATCCAGGGTCTGGTCGGTGTAGGGCGTCAGCCACGGCTCGCGACCAACGCGTGACTGGTAGGACAGCGACCATTGATCCGGCGCAAGCCCGAGTCGTGCCGCGATGGCTTCGGCCCCCGCCACGCACTGCGCGGCATACGGGTCGCCGGCATCCGCATAACGCTGTGGCAGGCCATGGAAACTGAACAGCAGGTGCTCGCCGCGACCCTTCGCTTCCCAGTACTGGCGGATCGATCCGGCGGCGGCATCCAGCCAGCCATCGTCATCGTGGTAGTCGGCCAGGAAGCGCAGCTCCGGCAGCCGACGCCAACCGCGCAGCACATCGGCAATCGCGTCAAAAGCAGTGGCGGTGGTGGTTGCCGAGTATTGCGGGTACAGCGGCAGCACGAACAGACGACGCAGGCCGCCATCGGCGTTCATCGCATCCAGCACTCGCGAAATGGACGGCTCGCCGTAGCGCATGGCCAGCGCGACACGGAATGTTGGCAGCGCCTGCGCCATGGCATCGGTCAGCGCCTGCGACTGCACCAGCAACGGTGAACCCTGCTCGGTCCACACGCTGCGATAGGCCGCGGCCGATCGCATGCCGCGCAGCGGCAGGATCACGCCGTAAAGCACCGGGTACCAGAGCAGTTTGGGAATCTCGACCACGCGCGGATCGCCGAGGAACTCGGCAAGGTACCGACGCACCGCAGAGGCGGTAGGCGCCGCAGGGGTGCCCAGATTGATGATCAGCAGGCCGTCGCCGGTGACCGAAGCGCCGGCATCATTGTTCGCTTTCATGCAAGGATTTTCGCCCAAAGCACGCCAACGCGCAGGCGGTGCCTGACAGCAAGGAATCAGCCGCGCGAAACCGGCAGGCCGCGAAAGCCGAGCAACAGCAACAGCGCGCCCAGCAGGACCAGAACCACGGGGGCGGGGCCTGGCACCAGTTGGGCAGTCGGTCGCCCGACGCCATTGCCGCCGCCCGCACTGCAGCTCGCAGTCGGGGCGATCGCCAGTGAACGCAGGCTGATGTTGTCGGTGACGCCGATGGCGGAACCGATAACGGTCGCGGCGCCGGTATCCAGGGCGATGCGGGCGATGCGCGATGCGCGGTCGAAGTCCGGCGGCTGCGAATCCAGCGTCGCCCAGAGCACGCCGTTCGCGTCGAAATCGGCACCGGCACCCGACAAGGTGTCACCAACGCCCAGCGAACCGATACGGCTGGCCACACCGGTGTCCGGATCGATGCCGTACAGTGCCTGCTGCGTCGCGTTGCCGCTACCCTGGGTGACGCCAATGCCGTACAGGCCATCACCATTGGCGGCGAGACCCGACAGCGGCGCGCCGGTAACGGCTACCAGCCGCACGTCGCCATTGGTCGGCGTGACTTCCCAGAACTGCCCGGTGCTGTCCGACGAAGCCCACATCCGGCCGTCGCAGGTAAACGCAAGGCCATAGTCCAGCGAACCGCCCGGGCCGGTGTTGGCAAGCCCGGCCAGCGGGGCGATCAGCGTACCCGCGCCGCTGCCGGTATCAATGCGGATCAGCAGATCGCTGATACCGCTACCGGAACCGGCGGTGGCATCGGCGACGCCATACAGCGTGCCGTCCGGGCCAAAGGCCAGTCCGTCGACGTCATTGAAGTTCACCGGCCCGATGAACGTGGCCTGCCCGTTGGCCAGGTCGACACGATAGAGCGTGTCGAAGGCCACGGCGTAGCCCAGCGGTTCCGCCGAGGCAGTCAGAGGCAGCAGTGTCAGCAGGCCGGCCAGGAGCCAGTCGCGCAGGGGACGCATCGCCGTCGTCCTTTCTAATAATTCGAGTCTATCGTCACTGCATCCGTACGGACGCATCTCGCAGGTTAGCACCAATCTACCCGCGATTTCAGCATCTTAGGGACGGAATCCGTCATTTTCCCGAGGCCGGTCGTGATCACGGCGGTCGCCGCTACCCGGCCTTCTGCTGCCATTCAGTGCCGATGCAGGCCGGACACCGATACTGTTCGGCGCATCCCGCCTGCCCGGGAGCGGACCCGCTGTTGCGTCGTCCAAGGGCAACAACACGACCGTCCGGAGTCTCCATGCGTTTCCGATCTGCCTTGTCGATGCTGCTGATTGGCCTCGTCGCTGCCGTGCCCGCGCTTGCCGGCGTCGAGGAAATCCGCCGCGCAGAAAGCGCCCTGCGGGTGCTTGACGAAATGAACGCCGCGCCCGACCAGCGCATCCCTGCCAGCCTGCTGGCCAATGCCGAAGCGGTGGCGGTGATCCCCGACGTGGTCAAGGCCGGCCTGGTCGTCGCCGGTCGCCATGGCAAGGGCATGCTGGCGGTGCGCGGTGAGGACGGCAGTTGGTCCAACCCCAGCTTCATCAGCTTGTCCGGCGGCAGCCTGGGCCTGCAGGCCGGCGTGCAGTCCAGCGACCTGATCCTGGTGTTCCGCACCCGTCGCGGTGTGGAATCGCTGAACCGTGGCAAGTTCACCCTGGGCGCCGATGCCGCCGTGGCCGCCGGCCCGGTCGGCCGCTACACACAGGCCGCTACCGACAAGCACTTCAAGGCCGAAATCTACGCCTACTCACGCGCGCGAGGCCTGTTCGCCGGCATCGCGCTGAACGGCGCGGTGCTTGGCATCGATGATCGGGCCAACGCGACGGTGTTCGGCGATGACGTCACGCCGCGCATGATCTTCGACGGGGAAGTCCGCCGAGTGCCGAGTCGCCTGATCGACTTCCGCGACCGCCTTGAGGAAGCCAGTGCCCAGTGAGCGTGGCGGTCTGCGGTATCCTTGACGCCTTGAACCGCATGCCGAGGTATTTCCATGGGTAGTTTCAGCATCTGGCACTGGCTGATCGTGCTGGTGATCGTGGCGCTGGTCTTCGGACCGTCGCGCCTGCGCAATCTCGGCGGCAGTCTCGGTGGCGCGGTGAAGGACTTCCGCAAGGGCCTGTCCGACGACGACGAGAAGAACGCCAAGATCGAGAACGAGGAACGCCAGGCCTCCAGCGCCGACGAGCGCGAGAACAGCAAGGCCGGCAAAGAGTAAGTCGCAGGACCGGGCCATGTTCGACCTCGGGATGTGGGAGCTGATGCTGGTCGGCGTCGTGGCGCTGCTGGTGCTGGGTCCCGACAAGCTGCCGAAGGCCGCGCGCACCGCCGGCTACTGGGTGCGTCGTGCTCGCCAGAGCTGGTATGCCGTGCGCAGCGAGATCGAGCGGGAACTGGCCGCTGACGAGTTCAAACGCAGCATCCGCGACACCCGCAATGCTATCGGCGACTCCGCGCAGAAGGTGCGCGAAAGTGGCGAGCGCATCCAGCAATCCTTCACCGGACACCTGCCGGGCCTTGATGCCGCAGGCGCCGATGGCCAGCCCGCGCCTCGCACTGAAAACGAGGCGAGTCTCGATGCGGGGAAATCCACGGACGACGACAGCAGCGATGGCAAGACGCCGTCATGAGTGCGGCTGATCACGAACACCCCGACAGCGACCGCAGCTTCGAGCATCGCGCCGACGAGGAAACGCCGTTTCTGTCGCACCTGGTCGAGCTGCGTTCGCGCCTGTTGCGCGCCGTTGCTGCGGTCATCATCGTGTTCCTCTGCCTGATGCCGGTAGCCAAGCACCTGTACGCGCTGCTGGCCGCGCCGATGCTGGCGCAACTGCCGGAAGGCACCAGGATGCTGGCGATCGACGTCACCAGCCCGTTCTTCGTGCAGATGAAGCTGGCCTTCGTGGTGGCGATCATGATCGCCATGCCGTTCCTGCTGTACCAGGCCTGGGCCTTCGTCGCGCCCGGCCTGTACCGCAATGAACAGCGGCTGGCGAAGCCGCTGCTGGTCTCGGCCACGCTGCTGTTCTACACCGGCTGTGCGTTCGCCTACTTCCTGGTGCTGCCAACTGTCATTGGCTTCATCGGCATGATCATGCCCGAGGGCGTGGACCAGGCCACCGACATCAGCAAGTACCTCGACTTCGTGCTGGCCCTGTTCCTCGGCTTCGGCATCTGCTTCGAGGTACCGATCGCGGTGGTGATCCTTGCCGCTGCCGGCATCGTCACGCCCGCGCAACTGGCCTCGGCGCGACGCTATGTGATCGTCGGCGCCTTCGTCATCGCCGCCATCCTGACCCCACCCGACGTCGCCTCGCAATTGCTGCTGGCGATTCCGATGACCCTGCTCTACGAAGCCGGTCTGATCGCGGCACGCCTGCTGGTGCGCCAGCGACAAACGGCAAGCGACAACGAAGCCGACCCGGCCTGATCGCCACAACGAAAAGGACACAGCATGTTCTGCATCCACTGCGGCAAGGAACTCCCCGAGGACGCCGGATTCTGTCCCGGCTGCGGCAAGGCGCAGAGTGCCGACGCGGCAACGCCGGCACCCGTGGTCGTGGCCAAGCCGGCGCTGTCACGCGGCGCACTGGTCGCGATCATCGCCGCCGTACTGTTCCTACCAACCCTGGCCTTCCTCGGCATCATCGCCGCCGTCGCCATACCCGCGTACAGCGACTACACCACCCGTGCCCGCATCGCCGAAGGCCTCTACGCCGCAGCACCGCTGAAAGTCGCGTATGCCGAGTACGTTGCGACAAACGGCGACGTGCCGGGCGACATCGGCGCACTGGGTCTCGTGCCGGACATCAAGCCGCCGCTGCAGCAGATCGCCCTGGACGGCGGCCTGCTGGTGCTGCAGTTCGACAGCAGCCTGCAGAATGACACCCTGGCACTGGAGCCCTGGCTCGACGACAGCGGAAACGTGGCCTGGCTGTGTGGCTATGCCGGGCTGCCGGACTGGCAGGATGCCGAAGACGCAACGGCGCTCACCGAGTCCAACGCTGCCGACTACACGTCGTTCAGAAGCAAGCTCCTGCCGGCGCAATGCCGCTAGCCAACGAGAACCTGCCGTCGCCGGCCAGTAACGCCGGCTTCTGGAAACGCTATGCCGCCTATTTTATCGACTGGCTGCTGATCAGCGTCGCCAGCAACCTGCTGCTGACGCCGGTGTCGCTGTTCTACGCGCCGCGACTCAAGGCACTGCTGCCGGTTGCGCAGCACATGCCGCCGGAGGAACTGCTGCTTCAGATGTGGTCGGACGTCCTGTGGCCGCTGACGCTGTGGTCGATTGTCGCCTGGGTGTTGATCGCCTTTCCCTATTTCGCGATCCTGGAAAGCTCGAAGGCGCGCGGCAGCCTCGGCAAGCAGGCGCTGGGCATCGTCGTCGGTGATCGCAACGGGCAGCCGATCACCTTCGCGCATGCCAGCGCTCGTTTTCTGGCCACTACCTTTTCCTGGCTGACGCTGAACCTCGGCCATGCACTTGCTGCCTGGAGAAAAGACAAGCGCGCCTTGCACGACCTGCTGGCCGGCACCCGCGTACTCAACCGCGATCCGGCGCATCCGGAAATGCCGGTCTGGGCGAAGTGGATGATCGGCGTGCAGCTTGGCCTGCTGGGCTTCTTCACGCTGCTGCTGGCGGTGATCACCGCCGGCCTTTGGCTGGCGCTGCTGAACGCCTGAACCATCGAGCCGGGCCGCGCGACGGTGACCCGGCTCGAATGAGCTTCGCGATCAGGCGTCGGGCTTGTCCGCACCGTCGCCCTCAGCCGGCGGTGCCGGCGGCGGTGCGGCCGGCGCTTCCGGCAGTGCTTCCGCGACGGGCGCGCCGCCGAACAACTGGCGGTAGGCGCTGTACAGGCCACCAACAATGACCGGTGTGAAGCCGGCCGCCATCAGCAACGGCGGCAGAAAACTGGTAATCCAACTCCAGCCCAGCAGCAGGTTGAGCACGAAGGCGACGATGGCGTAGCCGATCATCGCCACCAGCGCGAAACCGATGAAGGCAAACAGGTTGGACTTCACCGTGCTGAAGCTTTCCTTCATCGCGGTGAACGGCTCGACGCCGTCGAACATCACCCGCGGGATCGCCGTGAACAGCAGCGCCCAGGCCACCAGCGCCACGGCGATGAAGACGACCAGCGCGATCAGGCCGCCAATGATGCCCACACCGGACATCATCGCCATCACGCCTTCCGGACTGCTCACCTGGCCGGCGGCCACCGATCCGCCGGCCGCCGTCGCCACCGCGCCGACAAAAAGCACGCCGGCGACAACGCCGATGACGATGGCCGCGGCAATTCCCGGCAGGCACAGTGGCAGCAGCTTGACCACCTTGCCTTCCTGCTGGAAAGCGGCGAACAGGTTGCCGATCTCGGCCTTGCCGCCACCGGCTTCCGCCCGGTAGCCGGACATCATGCCGGCATACAGCGCGGGGCCGAGGATCATCATCGCGAGGCCGCCAATGATCCACACCATGCCGATGATGCCAAGGATCAGGCCCATCACCGCGAACGGCACCGGGTTCTTCAGAAACAACTGCAGGCCCTGGCTCAGCCAGGTGACGCCGCTACCGGCGTCGGTGTTGGACTCGGACATGCTGCGACTCCCTGCGTGGATACCAGTGGGTGAGCATAGCGCGTCTACCGGCCACACCGGCGACAGTCACCTCGACGCCGACACGATGCCGGCGTGACGCTCCGCGATCAGGCTTCCAGCGCCGCAGGCGGCTGAGCTTCATCCGCATCGGTCGGTGCATGGATCTCCAGCCAGGCCTGGTACATCGAGGCGGTGTAGATCACGGCATAGACCGCGCCGAACAGCGTTCCGAGCAGCACCTGCGCGAACAGTTGGCCCAGCTCGCCAGCAGCGCTGGCAAGGATGCCGAACAGCATGCCCAGCACCATCAGCGGAATCATCATCACGATCACCAGCGCGATCCAGCACAGCAGGTTGACAATAAACGCACCGATGTTCGCGCCAATGGCGGCGAAGGATTCGCGCAGCGCGGTGAAACCGGAAACGCCTTCCAGCATGGCGCGCGGCACGGCGAGGAACATCATCCAGCCAAACACCACGCCCACCGGGAACAGAATCAGGATGACCAGGAACAGCGGCGCCAGCATCGCCAGCACCTTGTCCGGATCCGGCTCGCCACCGCCGGCGATCAGGCTGAACAGGGCCGGCCCGACCGCAATCAGCAGCAGCACGATGGCCACCACCGCCACGATCAGCATGACCAAGACCAACGGGAACAGCCGGCCGAACGCGCCCGGTCGCGAAATCCCATCGAACAACTGGCCCAGCGTCGGTGTCTCGCCTCGGCGGCTGCTGTCGTAGGCGCTGACCATACCGGCGTGCAGCACCGGGGTCAGCAGGCCGATCAGGATGCTGAGCAACGGCAACGAACTCAGGAAACCCATCAGCAGGCCCAGGCTGGCGAACACGCCGCCATTTGATTTCAGGTGCGAGAAACCGTCGGCAATCCAGCCCGCGCCACGTCCCGCTTCGACTTTCCGGTGCATTCCTGTGTCCTTTGCGTTGATCTGTGTCAGTCCTGCCGCATGGTATCGGCAAAGCGCACGAAGCGTCGCAGCACCTGTCGCGCCAGCGGGGCCGCGCCAATGTCGGCAAGGATGGCAGCCGGGTCATGGCCTTCCTCGCGGATGCGGTCCGCGCGGGCGCGGACATAGCCGGCCGTGATGGTCGACGAGAACTCCGGATGGAACTGCACGCCCCAGACCCGATCACCCAGCCGGAAGGCCTGACAGTCGTCCAGCGAGGAGGTCGCCAGCACCGTCGCCTCGGTCGGCGGCGAGGTCACCGTCTGCAGGTGGCTGACCTGCGCGCGGAACGGGCTCAGCAGACCACGGAACAGACGGTCATCGGCAGCCACGGCTTCACAATGCACATCGACGGTGCCGATCTCCCGACCCTGCGGGTTGTCGCCGACGCTGCCACCAAAAGCATGCGCCAGCAACTGGTGGCCGTAGCAGACGCCGAACAGCGGCAGGCCCGCCTCGGCGGCGTCGCGCAGCCATTGCGCGGTGGTTTCGCTCCAGTCCAGACGCTGGGTGACCATCGCCGGCGAACCGCTGATGATGGCGCCAGCGAAACCTTCGACCGAATCCGGCAGCGCATCGCCGGCCTCCACGTTGCAGGCCACGGCACGGTTACGCGGCAGTCGCGCCGCATGGCGGATCCAGTGCGCGAAGCTGCCGTGACGCCGCAACTGGGGCACCGGCCGGCCGGTTTCGATGATCAGAATGGGGCGATCCAGCGACATCCAGGGCTCCCGAGCCAAGCGGCCGCTATACTAGCCCGCTTTTCTGCAGCCATTGCGACCATGTCCGCACCGACCTTCCAGCAGCTCATCCAGCGACTCAACGAATACTGGGCCGAACAGGGCTGCGTGCTGATCCAGCCGCTCGACCTCGAAGTCGGCGCCGGCACCTTTCACCCGGCCACCTTCCTGCGCGCGCTCGGGCCCGAGCCGTGGAACGCCGCCTACGTGCAGCCCTGCCGCCGTCCCACCGATGGCCGCTACGGCGAAAACCCCAACCGCCTGCAGCGCTACTACCAGTACCAGGTGGTGATGAAGCCCAACCCGGACAACATCGTCGAGCTGTACTTCGAGTCGCTGAAGCGCCTCGGCATCGATCCGCTCGTGCATGACCTGCGCCTGGTCGAGGACAACTGGGAATCGCCGACGCTGGGCGCCTGGGGCCTTGGCTGGGAGGTCTGGCTGAACGGCATGGAAGTCACCCAGTTCACCTATTTCCAGCAGGCCGGCGGCCTCGAATGCAAGCCGGTGCTGGGCGAAATCACCTACGGCCTCGAGCGCCTGTGCATGTACCTGCAGAACGTCGACAACGTGTTCGACCTGGTGTGGACCCACGGCCCCGATGGCCAACCGGTGCACTACCGCGACGTCTACCATCAGAACGAAGTCGAGCAGAGCACCTACAACTTCGAGCATGCGAACGTGGACGTGCTGTTCCGCCACTTCGATGAATGCGAAGCCGAAGCACTGAAGCTGGTCGAGCTCGGTCTGCCGCTGCCCGCCTACGAACAGGTGATGAAGGCCAGCCACAGCTTCAACCTGCTCGACGCCCGTCGCGCGATTTCGGTCACCGAGCGCCAGCGCTACATCCTGCGCGTGCGCAACCTGGCACGCAGCGTCGCCGAAGCCTACTTCGCGCAGCGCGAGAAGCTGGGCTTCCCGGGCCTCAAGGCCGCTGCCAAGGCAGAGGCCGCGTGATGAGCCAGCAGACTCTCCTGATCGAACTCGGCACCGAAGAGCTGCCGGTCAAGGCGCTGCCCGGTCTGGCGCAGGCGCTGACCGACGGCGTGGTCGCCGCGCTGGACAGTCGCGGCATCGAACACGGCGGCGCGCGCACGCTGCAGTCGCCGCGCCGGCTTGCGGTCCAGGTCGCCAATGTTGCGACGACGCAGCCCGAGCAGCACAGCGAGATGCTCGGCCCTTATCTCAACATCGCGCTGGACGCCGACGGCAATCCGACCAAAGCACTGCAGGGCTTCGCCAGCAAGTGCGGCGTCGAATGGAGCGAGCTGGACAAGGTCACCGACCAGAAAGGCGAGCGCTTCGCCTTCCGTTCGGTGACGCCGGGCGCCAACACCATCGACCTGCTCGGCGAGGTGCTGGCGGAAGCGGTGAAGTCGCTGCCGATCCCCAAACCGATGCGCTGGGGTGACCGCGACCACGGCTTTGCCCGTCCGCTGCACTGGCTGGTGGTGCTATTGGGCGAGGACATCGCCGAAGCTGAACTGTTCGGCTTCAAAGCCGACCGCATGAGTCGCGGCCATCGTTTCCACCACGACAAGCCCGTGTGGCTGTCCAGCGCCGATGACTACCTCGAGTCGCTGCGCGCCGCCCATGTGCTGGTCGATCCGGACGAGCGCCGCCAGCGCATCATCGATGCGGTGAACGCATCCGCTGCGGAAGTGAACGGCCGCGCGCGCATCGACGACGACAACCTGGAACAGGTGAACTGCCTCAACGAATGGCCGGTGGCCGTGCGCTGCCAGTTCGAGCGCGAGTTCCTCGCCGTGCCGCAGGAAGCGCTGATCTCCACCATGGAGACCAACCAGAAGTTTTTCCCGGTGCTGGACGCCGACGGAAAACTCACCGAGCACTTCATCGGCATCGCCAACATCGAGTCGAAGGACCCGGCGGAAATCGCCAAGGGCTACGAGCGCGTCATCCGCCCGCGCTTCGCCGATGCCAAGTTCTTCTACGACGAGGATCTGAAGCAGGGCCTGGCCTCGATGAACGATGGCCTGAAAACCGTCACCTACCAGGCCAAGCTCGGCAGCTACGCCGACAAGGTGGCGCGTATTGCCGCATTGGCCGAAGCGATTGCCGGTGAGGTCGGCGTCGATCCGGTACAGGCGCGCGCCGCCGCCGAACTGTGCAAGGCCGACCTGCAGTCACGCATGGTCAACGAGTTCCCGGAGCTGCAGGGTATTGCCGGTCGCTACTACGCCGCCGCCGAAGGCGAGCCAGCGGAAGTCGCGAACGCCATCGACGAATCGTGGATGCCGCGCTTCGCTGCCGACGACATCGCGCCGTCCAGGCTCGGTCAGGTGCTGGCGATCGCCGAACGTCTGGACACGCTGGCCGGCGGCTTCGCTGCGGGACTTGAGCCCACCGGCAACAAGGATCCGTTTGCGTTGCGGCGCAACGCGCTGGGACTGGCACGGACGATTGTCGAAGGTGGTATCGACCTCCACCTGTATGAGGCGTTGGAAATCGCTCACGACCTCGCACAGCACGGAATCACCCAAGAGAAGGTCGCCGAAAAGCTAAAAGCACGAAGCGAAGCAAGAGCCAAAGGCGTTGATGTGTCTGGTTCCGGCGCCTTTGCGACCACGCGATCAAGTTCTGCTGACGTCATCCGGGTGCATGAATTCATCCTCGACCGCCTGCGCGGCTACTACGCGGATCGCGGCTTCACGCCGCAGCAGTTCGCCGCAGTCGCCGAGCTGAAGCCGGCCTCGCTGCTCGATTTCGACGCCCGCCTCAAGGCCGTGGCGGAATTCGCCAAGCTGCCGGAAGCCGAAGCGCTGGCCGCAGCCAACAAGCGCATCCGCAACATCCTTCGCAAGGCCGAGGATACGATTCCGGAATCGGTT
>JAWLAW010000011.1:0-98883 GCA_041395265.1 Lysobacteraceae bacterium | reverse complement strand
GTGATCGCCGAGAGCTTCGAGCGCATTCACCGCAGCAACCTGGTCGGCATGGGCGTGCTGCCGCTGCAGTTCACCGAAGGCCACAACGCCGAGTCGCTGGGCCTGGACGGCAGCGAAAGCTTCGACATCGTCGGCATGAATGACGGCGCCGCGCGCGAGGTCGAGGTGGTTGCCACCCACGACAGCGGCAAGGAAACCGCCTTCACCGTGCGCGTGCTGCTGCTGACGCCGAAGGAAGTCGAGTACTTCCGCCACGGCGGCATCCTGAACTACGTGCTGCGCCAGCTCGCGGCGAAGTAGTCTCAACCATGAAGTTCACAACGAAGGCCGGGAGTTCCCCGGCCTTCGTTTTTTCTTGAGGAACAAACCATGAAATCGCGCTACCGACTGGGTCGCGTCATCACCAGCATTGCATTGTTCGTCGGCTTCGGCTTGCTGGTGGTTGCCCTCGTGCTGATCTTCTTCGGCCCGTCTTTCGCCGGCGCACTGTCCGTGGGCGGCTGTGGGCTGGCCTTCGTCCTCGCGGGTGAAGTCAGCGAGGCCGTGTTCGACATGGCCGACAAGATCCTCGGCCTTCCACCGCTGGACATTGACCTCGACTCGCGTCCCTAGAGTCCGCGATCCCAATCCGCGCTGATCACCTGCCAGCCATCGTCACCATCGCACCAGCCGGTACGGATACCGTAGGTCGAGGCACGATCCGGCAGCAGGCCAGCACCGCCGGTCAGCAACACGTCGAGCTCGACTTCCGCCTGCCGATCACCGGCCAGCATCCGGACCTCCATCGATACCACGCTGACGCCGACTTCCTTCGCCCTCAACAACTGAGCGGCAATCAACCCACGAAGCTGGCGGCGATCCATACCGCCCTCGCCCACGAAGTCGTCCGCCACGCCGTCCATGAACCCGCCGGACTCTCCGGCCTCGATGGCCGCCTGCATGGATGCGATCCGCTCACGCAGGCGCTGCTCCGGCGGCGCGGTGGAGCAGGCTGCAAGGCAAGCCAGCAACAGACCTGCCGTGAGCAGCAAACAGCGTGTCCAGCCTCTCCCGCCCGTTGCTGCCTTCCCTCGTGTCCGTCGCCCTTCACTCATGCTGCACCCTGCCTTGTCAGCCTTTGGGGATGATGCAATCCTTGCCAACGATAGCGCGTACGCCAACGAATGGCGCGCCGCGCGGCCCCGTAGCAGTAACTGGCGACCGAGATTTGGGAGAGATCTGGATGAGCGAGAAGCACCCGTGGCTGGCCAACTATCCGGCCGGCGTGCCGGCAGAAATCGATCTGGAGGAGTTCCGCTCCATCGTTTCGGTACTGGAATCATCCTGCCAGCGCTTCCGTGACCGGCCGGCCTTCGAGAACCTCGGGCGCACGCTCAGCTACGCGGAGATCGACGAGCTCAGCGCCCGCTTCGGCGCCTACCTGATCCACGAACTGAAGATGAAGCGCGGCGACCGCATCGCGATCATGATGCCGAACCTGCTGCAGTACCCGATCGCCATCTTCGGCGCATTGCGTGCTGGCCTGACCGTGGTCAACACCAACCCGATGTACACGGCGCGCGAGCTGCAGCACCAGATGACCGACAGTGGCGCTACCGCCATGGTGGTGCTGGACAACTTTGCCCATACCGTCGCCCAGGTTGCCGGCCAGACCCAGCTCAAGCACATCATCACCACCGGTGCCGGTGACCTGCTTGGCTTCGCCAAGGGCAAGCTGGTCAATTTCGTGCTGCGTTACGTCAAGAAGGCCGTGCCGGAATACCGCATTCCCGGTGCGATCCGCTTCAAGACGCTGCTCAACCACAGCCACAAATTGCCTGCCGTGGACATCGAAGCCGGTGATATCGCCTTCCTGCAATACACCGGCGGCACCACCGGCGTGGCCAAGGGCGCGATGCTGACCCACCGCAATCTGGTCGCCAACATGCAGCAGGCCTCGGTGTGGCTGGGCACCAACATCGACTACGGCAAGGAAGCCATCATCACCGCGTTGCCGCTGTACCACATCTTCGCTCTGACGGCGAACTGTCTGGTGTTCATGAAGTTCGGCGGCATCAACCACCTGATCACCAACCCGCGTGACATGCCCGGCTTCGTGAAAACGCTATCGCGGCTTCGTTTTACGGGCGTTACCGGCGTCAACACACTGTTCAATGGATTGCTGAATACGCCGGGTTTTGACCAGGTGGATTTCTCCAACCTCAAGTTCACCCTTGGCGGCGGCATGGCCGTGCAGCGTGCCGTGGCCGAGCGCTGGAAGAAGGTCACCGGCGTGCCGCTGATCGAGGCCTACGGTCTGACCGAAACCTCACCCGCCGCCTGCATCAACCCGATGAACCTGACCGACTACAACGGCAGCATCGGTCTGCCGGTGCCATCGACCGAGTGTTGCGTCATGGACGAGAACGGCCGGCAGTTGCCGCTTGGCGAGGTCGGCGAGCTCTGTGTGCGCGGCCCCCAGGTCATGAAGGGCTACTGGAATCGCCCGCAGGACACCGCCAAGGTGATCAGCGCCGACGGCTGGCTGCATACCGGCGACATGGCGAAAATGGACGACAAGGGCTACTTCTTCATCGTCGACCGCAAGAAGGACATGATCCTGGTCTCGGGCTTCAACGTGTATCCGAACGAGATCGAGGACGTGGTCGCCGAAATGGACGGCGTGCTGGAAGTCGCCGCGGTTGGCGTGCCGGACGAGAAATCCGGCGAAGCGGTGAAGCTGGTGATCGTGAAGAAGGACCCGGCACTGACCACCGAACAGGTGAAGGCGCACTGCAAGGAAAACCTTACCGGCTACAAGCAGCCGCGCTACATCGAGTTCCGGGAAGAGTTGCCGAAATCCAACGTCGGCAAGATCCTGCGTCGCGAGCTGCGCGACTCGACCTGAGCACCGCGCCCTACCCCCTTGCCGTCCTCGCAGCGACGACAGCCGCGCTGCGATGCGTTTCAGTCGAAGTGGTCGTAGAGCTTGCCCTGCTTGATCAGCTCACGCAGGCGGGTTTCGTTGGGTGTGGACAGGCGATCAAAGCGAAACGCGGCATGGTCATCACTCAGGCGGGCCACCTTGGCCCAGGCCATCACCCGTTCACCTCGAAGCCCCTGGATTTCCAGTTCCGCGCCGTCGTTCATCGCGCAGTCGAAGGCGTCTGGCAAGCGTGCCTTCACGCCGCTGAGCGAAACGTCCAGCAATGAACTGCTCCATTCGCGTTGTCCCTGGCGGATGGTCAGTTCTCCGTCGACCATGGCCCGCGAGCAACGAACGCCAGGAAGATGTGCCCCCATGTTCCCGCCTCCTTTGTTGGCGAGTACACGGTGCTCCCACGATTCATTGCTTGACAAGGCCGAATTGAAAAGAATCGTTTCAATTCAGTCATTTAGACAAAAAACGTCAGTCGGCGATATAAAAATGTGACGGCGATCACGCGAAAGATGCGCAGAAGCCGGAGCCTGACAAGCCTTCAAAGCGAGTCATTTCAGTGTTCCACGTGCTCGGGACGCATGTAGGGGAACAGCAGCACGTCGCGAATCGAGGAACTGTTGGTCAGCAGCATCACCAGGCGGTCGATACCGACGCCAAGCCCGCCGGTGGGCGGCATGCCGTATTCCAGTGCGCGGATGTAGTCGGCATCGAAATGCATGGCCTCGTCATCGCCGGCGTCCTTCTCAGCCACTTGAGCATGGAATCGCTCGGCCTGGTCTTCCGGATCGTTGAGCTCGGAGAAGCCATTGGCGATCTCCTTGCCGCCGATGAACAGCTCGAAGCGGTCGGTCAGGCCCGGGTCGGCATCGTTGGCGCGGGCCAGCGGACTGACCTCGGTGGGATGCATGGTGATGAAAGTCGGCTGCACCAGCGTGTGCTCGACGGTCTTCTCGAAGATCTCCAGCAGCAGCTTGCCCCAGCCGTAGCCAGGCTTGGTCTTGATTCCCAGCCGTTCGCAGTGGCGACGCAGCGCATCGACATCGCGCAGGTCGGCTTCGCTGATCTCCGGATTGTGGTGCTGCACCGCCTCGTGCATGGCCCAACGACGGAAGGCCGGACCCACGTCGATGGCCTGCCCTTCCCATTCCAGATTGGTCGTGCCGATAACGTTCTCCGCGCAGCCGCGAATCAGGCCTTCGGTGAGGTCCATGATGATGTGGAAGTCGGCATAGGCCTGGTACAGCTCCAGCATCGTGAACTCGGGATTGTGCCGGGTGCTGACGCCTTCGTTGCGGAAGTTGCGGTTGATCTCGTAGACGCGCTCGAAGCCACCCACCACCAGACGCTTGAGGTACAGCTCGGGCGCCACGCGCAGGTACAGATCGATGTCCAGCGCGTTGTGATGGGTAACGAAGGGTCGCGCCGTCGCACCGCCGGGGATGATCTGCATCATCGGCGTTTCGACTTCAAGAAAGTTTCGAGGTTTGTCTTCTAACCAATTGCGAATAAAGCGAATTATCTCCGAACGCTTCTGGAAAACGGAGCGCGAATCGGGGTTGATGATGAGGTCGACATAGCGCTGGCGGTAGCGCGTCTCGACGTCCTCCAGGCCGTGCCACTTGTCCGGCAGCGGGCGCAGCGACTTGGACATCAGGCGCAGCGAATCGGCCTTTACCGACAGCTCGCCGGTCTTGGTCCGGGTCAGCGTGCCCTCGGCGGCGATGATGTCACCCACATCCCAGGTCTTGAAGCCGGCGTAGACGTCCTCGCCCACGGCATCGCGCTGCAGGAACAGCTGGATGTCGCCGCTGCGATCACGGATACGCACGAAGCTGGCCTTGCCCATGACGCGCTTGGCCAGCATGCGACCGGCCAGGCTGGCACGAACGTTCTCCGCCTCGATGGATTCCTGCGTCCACTGCTCGACATCGGCGAAACGCGACTGCAGTTCGCCGGCGAGCGCATCCGGGCGCGCATCGTTGGGGAACGCCTGCCCGGCTTCACGCAGCGATTTCAGCTTGCCGCGACGCTCGGCAATCAGGAAATTCTCGTCGCTGGCCTGCCCCTCGGGGCGCTGCTTGCTGTCGCTCATCGGTTCGTTCGCTTTTGCTGTGTGTCGGATTACTGTGCGTCGCTGCGCTTGGAGCCGGCTTCCAGGCCGGCCTTGAGGCTGGCCTCGACGAATTCATCAAGATCACCGTCCAGCACACGCTGGGTGTCGCTGCGCTCCACGCCGGTACGCAGGTCCTTGATGCGGCTCTGATCCAGCACGTAGTTGCGGATCTGGCTGCCCCAGCCGATGTCCGACTTGCTGGCTTCCAGCGCGTCCTTCTCGGCGTTGCGCTTCTGGATCTCCAGCTCGTAGAGCTTGGCCTTCAGCTGCTTCATCGCCCGATCACGGTTGGCGTGCTGGCTGCGCTCGGTCTGGCAGGCCACGACCACGCCGCTCGGCACGTGGGTGATACGCACCGCCGACTCGGTCTTGTTGACGTGCTGGCCACCAGCGCCCGACGAGCGATAGACGTCGGTCTTGAGGTCCGCCGGATTGATGTCGATCTCGATCTCGTCATCGACTTCCGGGCTAACGAACACCGAGGTGAAGCTGGTGTGGCGGCGGTTGTCGGAGTCGAACGGCGACTTGCGCACCAGGCGATGAACGCCGATCTCGGTCTTCAGCCAGCCATAGGCGTAACTGCCTTCGACGCGGAAGGTCGCGGACTTGATGCCGGCCACGTCGCCACCGCTGACTTCCATCAGTTCGGTCTTCCAGCCTCGATCCTCGCACCAGCGCAGGTACATGCGCAGCAGCATTTCGGCCCAGTCCTGCGCCTCGGTGCCGCCGGCACCAGCCTGGATGTCGACAAAGCAGTTGGCGGAGTCGAGCTTGCCGGAGAACATGCGCTGGAACTCCAGCTTCTCCAGCCGCTTGCTGTAACCATCAACGTCGCTTTCGATGGCGCTGACGGTGTCCTCGTCGCCCTCTTCCACCGCCATTTCCAGCAATTCGGCGGCGCCGGTCAGACCTTCGCCGAGCCCGCTCAGTTCGCTGACGATGTTGTCCAGCAGGGCACGCTCGCGGCCCAGCTCCTGCGCGCGCTTCGGGTCGTCCCAGATGCTGGGGTCTTCCATTTCCCGATTGACTTCTTCCAGACGCTCACGCTTGGCGTCGTAGTCAAAGATACCCCCTAAGCGCGGTGACGCGGCCCTGAAGGTCCGCAATCTGCGCCTGGATCGCATTGCTCTCGATCATGTCCTGCTCTCGATCAGGTGAACTCGGATGCTGTCGGTCGGTGCGCCAAAATGCGCCGCCAAAGGGGCGCGATGTTAGCAAATACGCGCGTTGCCGGTCAGTCTGCAGTACTCATTTCGCGAACGATCAGCTGCACGCCGTGGCGGTCGCGATAGTCGTCAGTGGCCAGCTGGTACAGCAAATGGACGCGCGCCGCCGGCGCTTCACCCTGCCAGGCGCCAAAGGCGATGGCGTCGATCTGGACGCCGTCAGCCTCGTCCAGGCCTTGCAGCGACAGCTTGAGGTGGCGCTCGCCGACCACGCGCCACGAAGCGACTGTAAACCGATTGTCGAAAACCGGCTCCGGAAACGCCTGTCCCCACGGCCCGCCGTCACGCAACTGTTCCGCCAGTTCGCGGCTGAAATCGGTGGTGGCCAATGCCCCGTCGCTGACATGGCATCGCGAAAGCTGTTCGGCCGTAAGCCAGTCACCGGCGACTTCGGAAAGACCACTGACGAGCCGCGGGATGTCCGTCGCTTCGATGCTGAGCCCCGCCGCCATGGCGTGACCGCCGAAGCGGATCATCAGTCCAGGATGCCTGCGATCAACCTCAGCCAATGCATCGCGAAGATGGAAGCCGGAAATGGAGCGCGCCGAGCCGCGCCATTCGCCGTCTGGCCGATCCGGGTCAACCGGTGCCAGCGCAATCGCGGGGCGGTGCAGCTGGTCCTTCAGGCGCGATGCCACCAATCCGACGACGCCCGGATGCCAACCCGCGTCATGCACGACGATGGCTGCGGCGTCGGAGGTCGCGACATCCAGGTCTCCCAGCGACTGCTCGGCCTGGTCGAGCATCTGCTGCTGCACCTGACGGCGTTCGCGATTGATGTCATTGAGCATCGTTGCCAGCGTCAGCGCTTCGGTCGGGTCATCGGCCAGCAGACAGGCGATGCCGACGCGCATGTCCTCAAGCCTGCCCGCCGCGTTGATGCGCGGGCCGATGGTGAAGCCGATATCGGCGGCGCACAGCGCGTCCAGCGGTTTGCCGGCTACCTGTGCCAGCGCGGCGATGCCCGGCTGACAACGACCGCTGCGGATGCGCCGCAACCCGGCGGCAACCAGCGTGCGGTTGTTGCGATCCAGCGGCACCATGTCAGCAACCGTGCCGACGGCGACCAGGTCCAGCAACGTGGACAGATCCGGCTCGCGCGCGTCCGCGTAGCGCCCGTCCGCACGCAGGCGCGCGCGCAGCGCGAGCAGCAAGTAGAACATCACGCCAACGCCAGCCAGCGCCTTGCTCGGGAAGGCGTCGCCCTCGACGTTGGGGTTGACGATGGCATCCGCCGCCGGCAGTTGTTCGCCCTGGAGATGATGATCAGTAACGATCACCCGACAGCCCTCGGCCTTCGCCCCCGCCACGCCTTCCAGGCAGGCGATGCCGCTGTCCACGGTGATCAGCAGGTCGGGCAGTGGTCGTGGCAGATCGGCGACCAGCGCCTTCGACAGGCCATAGCCGTGCTGAAGTCTATGCGGCACTTCGAAATCGACATTCAAAGCACCGAGCATGCGCAGGCCACGCACCGCCAGCGCCGCGCCGGTGGCGCCGTCGCAGTCGAAATCACCGATGACCAGGATGCGTTGCTGTCGGTCGATGGCCTCGATCAACAACGAACAGGCGGCATCGAGTCCGCCCAGCGAGTCGGGCCGCTCCATCGCCGTGAGACCGGGATCGACGTCGACCGCCCTGCCCACACCGCGTGCGGCATACACGCGGCGCAGCACCGGATGCAGTCCGGGCCAGTCCGCGTCATTCAATCCGGCCGGAACCTCTCGCCGCTCGATGCGTGAAGCCGTCACCCGCGTCGCCAGAAGCGCCAGCGATGGGCGCGTCGCCAGGTCACGACCCGACCGTCGGAAAAATCGAAGGCCACCTCACCCTCGGCGAGATGACGCTGGATCAGGGGAAGCGCGGCTTCGACCACCTTTCCGGCGTCGCGTCGCTGGCGCAGGTCAACCAGCCAGTCGCCGTCGACGGATTTCTTGTCGATGGCCGCCTCGAAATCCTCGATGACGCGCGAGGACTGTGATGACAGCGCCAGCAGCATGTGCATGCGCGCGTCGCCGCTCACCACGTTGGCATGCGACAGCGTGACGTTGTCGGGAAGCCGCCCACCGCCCCAGAACCATATGCCGTTGATAGACGGCAGACCGGCATCGCGGCGGCGTGCGTTCAGCTCGTGGTTGTGCAGCACGATCTGCGCCTCGCTGAACAGGCGACGCCAGCGCCTGCCGATGTCGCCGGCAGGAAGGCAGTCGCCCAGATCAGCGCCCAATGCGTCTTCCGGCGGCACGAAATCGGGAAGCTCGGCCTCGAAGGGCAGCTGCAGGTACCAGCGATTGCCGGCTTCTGCCGAACGCGTACCCGGCGAGATCGGAAAACCTTCGTCACCGAACAACGGCTTGAGCGGCCGCAGCAACGACTCGACATCGGCCGGCGTCAGCGCAAGATTGCCGTGTGCCATCAGGCGGCCGGTGGTCATGTCGGCCTGCATCAATACGGGATCAGCGCGCAGCCAGCTGCTGCCCAGTGCATCGCCACAGTCGTACTGACGGCTGACCGCAGCCATCGACAGGCGGCGCGGCAGGACGTCAACGTGGCGCATCAACTGCGCTTCATCGCCCGGTTCCAACGTCAGGCTGTCACCGCGAGGCAGGCAGCGAGACAGCAGCGAGCCGACAGGCACCGGGTCCATGTGCTCGGGTGCCGGCAGCAGGAAGCAGACGCGACCCATGGCGTGCGGATCAGCCCTCGTAGAGGACGGCAACGATCTCGTAGGCGCGCTCGCCACCCGGTGCGGCGATGGTGACGCTGTCACCCTCATGCTTGCCGATCAGCGCGCGCGCCACCGGCGAGGAAATCGAGATCAGGCCTTTCTTGATGTCGGCCTCGAGGTCGCCGACGATCTGGTAGCGCTTCTCTTCGCCGGATTCTTCGTCAGCCAGCTCGACGGTCGCGCCAAAGACGACCTTGTCACCGGCATTGAGCGACGACACGTCGATGATCTGCGCATTGCTGATCGTCGACTCCAGCTCCTTGATGCGACCTTCGGTGAAGCTCTGCTGCTCGCGGGCCGCGTGGTACTCCGCGTTCTCCTTGAGGTCGCCGTGGGCGCGGGCCTCGGCAATGGCTTCGATGATCTGCGGTCGCACGACACGCTTCAGGCGTTCCAGTTCTTCGCGCAGCGCGTCTGCGCCGCGGCGGGTGAGCGGTGCTCTCATTTCTCTGACATCCCTTCCTTCGTTTCCCGGGCATTCATGTCCCGGTCTTTCAATTCAGTATGCAGTTCCTGCAGCGACAACACGTTGGCGCCGTCGCGGAACTCCAGCGAATGCAGCAGCGCTCGCGCACCGGCAATCGTCGTCGAATAGGTCACCTTGTGCTGCAGCGCCTCGCGGCGGATCGAGAACGAGTCAGCAATCGCCTGCTTGCCTTCCGTCGTGTTGACGATATAGACGATCTCGCCGTTCTTGATCAGGTCGACTACGTGCGGCCGGCCTTCGATGACCTTGTTGATATGGTCGCACGGCAGGCCATTTTCGCGAAGGTAGGCCGTGGTGCCGCCGGTGGCGACCAGGCTGAAGCCACGACGGATCAGGTCACGCGCCACTGGCAGCAGGCGCGGCTTGTCCGGATCACGTACCGAAACGAACACCCGGCCGAGCTTGGGCTTGCGGATGCCGGCTGCTTCCTGCGCCCGTGCGAAGGCTTCACCGAAACTGCGACCCACGCCCATCACCTCGCCGGTGGAGCGCATCTCCGGACCGAGGATCGGGTCGACGTTCTGGAACCGTGCAAACGGGAAGATCGCTTCCTTCACCGAGTAGTAGTCGGGGATGACTTCGCCACTGATGCCCTGCTCCGCAAGACTTGTACCGGCCATGCAGCGTGCAGCGATCTTGGCCAGCGACACGCCGGTGGCCTTGGACACGAACGGCACCGTGCGCGAGGCTCGCGGGTTCACTTCCAGCACGAAGATGCGCTCGCCCTGGATGGCGAACTGCGTGTTCATCAGGCCGACGACCTTGAGCTCGCGCGCCATCCGCGTCACCTGCTCGCGAAGACGCGCGCAGATGTCCGGACCCAGCGAGTACGGCGGCAGCGAGCAGGATGAGTCGCCGGAATGCACGCCGGCTTCCTCGATGTGCTCCATGATGCCGCCGATCAGCACTTCGCCCTGCTGGTCCATGACGATATCGACATCGACCTCGACCGCATTGTCGAGGAAGCGATCCAACAGCACCGGCGACTTGTCGGACACCTTCACCGCGTCGCGGATGTAGCGGCTCAGGTCCTCGTCGCTGTAGACGATTTCCATGGCGCGACCACCCAGCACGTAGCTCGGGCGCACCACCAGCGGATAGCCGATCTCGCGCGCCAGCGCCAGCGCCTCATCGGCACTGCGCGCCGTGCGGTTCGGCGGCTGTTCCAGACCCAGCTTGACGATCATCTGCTGGAAACGCTCGCGATCCTCGGCGAGGTCGATGCTGTCCGGCGAGGTGCCGATGATCGGTGCGCCGGCAGCTTCGAGGTCGCGCGCCAGCTTCAACGGCGTCTGTCCGCCGTACTGCACGATCACGCCACGGGGCTGTTCTATCTCGATGATTTCCAGCACGTCTTCCAGCGTCAGCGGCTCGAAGTACAGGCGGTCGGAGGTATCGAAATCGGTAGAGACGGTTTCCGGATTGCAGTTGACCATGATGGTCTCGTAACCGTCGTCGCGCAGCGCCAGCGCGGCATGCACGCAGCAGTAGTCGAACTCGATGCCCTGGCCGATGCGGTTCGGCCCGCCACCCAGCACCATGACCTTCTGTCGATCACTCGGCTCGGCTTCGCACTCTTCCTCGTAGGTCGAATAAAGGTAGGCCGTGTTGGTGGCGAACTCTGCCGCGCAGCTGTCGACGCGCTTGTAGACCGGACGCACGCCGAAGGCATGGCGCAGCGCACGCACCGCGGCTTCGTCGGTGTCGGTGAGCTGGGCCAGCCGCGCATCCGAGAAGCCGCGACGCTTCAGGCGCCACAGGCCACGCGCATCCAGACCGGCAATGCCGCCGGCCTCGACCTGGCGCTCCATCTGCACCAGCTCCTCGATCTGGTCGAGGAACCACGGATCTATGTGCGACAGGCGAAACACTTCGGCCACGCCCATGCCAGCACGGAAGGCATCGGCCAGCGCGAAGATGCGCTCGGCACCCGGCTCGCGAAGATCGCGACGCAGGCGCACGCGATCCTCGTCGCTGTCGAGACCGCCTCGCAGCCAATCTTCACCCGGATCAAGGCCAACCTTGCCGGTCTCCAGGCCACGCAGCGCCTTTTGCAGCGACTCCTGGAAACAGCGGCCCATCGCCATCACCTCGCCCACCGACTTCATCTGCGTGGTCAGGCGCGCGTCGGCGGCCGGGAACTTCTCGAAGGCGAAGCGCGGAATCTTGGTAACCACGTAGTCGATGGTCGGCTCGAAACTGGCGGGCGTCAGGCCGCCGGTGATCTCGTTCTTCAACTCGTCCAGCGTGTAGCCGACCGCGAGTTTGGCCGCGACCTTGGCAATCGGGAACCCTGTGGCCTTGGAAGCCAGCGCAGACGAACGCGACACGCGCGGGTTCATCTCGATCACCACGACGCGGCCGGTTTCCGCATTGACGCCGAACTGCACGTTGGAGCCGCCGGTATCGACGCCGATCTTGCGCAGCACGGCCAGACTGGCGTCACGAAGGCGCTGGTATTCCTTGTCGGTCAGGGTCTGCGCCGGCGCCACGGTGATCGAGTCGCCGGTGTGCACGCCCATCGGGTCGAGGTTCTCGATGGAGCAGACGATGATGCAGTTGTCCGCGCGGTCGCGAACCACCTCCATCTCGAATTCCTTCCAGCCGAGCACGGACTCCTCGACCAGCACCTCATGGACCGGGCTTAGCTCAAGTCCGCGAGTGACGATCTCCTCGAATTCCTCGCGGTTGTAGGCGATGCCGCCACCGCTGCCACCCAGCGTGAAGCTTGGCCGGATGATGGTCGGGAAACCGACCTCGGCCTGGATCTCGACGGCACGCTCGAAGCTCTTGGCGACCTCGGCCTTCGGGCACTCCAGACCAATTTCCTTCATTGCCACGCGGAACAGCTCGCGATCCTCGGCGGTGCGGATGGCGTCGCGCGACGCACCGATCAGCTCGACGCCATACTTTTCCAGTACGCCGTTGTCGGCAAGGTCCAGCGCACAGTTGAGCGCGGTCTGTCCGCCCATGGTCGGCAGCAGCGCGTCCGGTTTCTCCTTCTCGATGATGCGCTCGACGAACTGCCAGGTGATCGGCTCGATGTAGACGGCGTCGGCCATCTCCGGGTCGGTCATGATCGTGGCCGGGTTCGAGTTCACCAGCACCACGCGGTAGCCCTCTTCGCGCAGCGCCTTGCAGGCCTGTGCGCCGGAATAGTCGAACTCACAGGCCTGGCCGATCACGATCGGACCGGCGCCGATAATCAGGATGGTCTGGATGTCAGTACGCTTTGGCATCAGCCGGCCTCCTTGCCGCGATGCGATTGCATCAGTTCGGTGAACTGGTCAAACAGGCCCTGGATGTCCTGTGGGCCCGGACTCGCTTCCGGATGGCCCTGGAATCCGAAGGCCGGCCGGTCGGTGAAGCGGATGCCCTGCAGGCTGCCGTCGAACAGCGAGCGATGGCTGGGCTCGACATTGGCCGGCAACGTCGTCTCATCGACGGCGAAGCCGTGGTTCTGGCTGGTGATCATCACGCGACCGGAGGCAAGGTCCTGCACCGGGTGGTTGGCGCCGTGATGGCCGAACTTCATCTTTTCGGTCTTCGCACCGCTGGCCAGACCGAGTAGCTGGTGACCAAGGCAGATGCCGAACAACGGAATGCGCGCATCAAGGAACTGGCGGATCGCAGCGATGGCGTAGTCGCAGGGTTCCGGGTCGCCGGGGCCATTGGAGAGGAACACACCGTCCGGCTTCGATGCCAGCACGTCGGCAGCCGGCGTCTGCGCCGGGACGACATGGACGTCACAGCCGCGGTCGGCGAGCAGACGCAGGATGTTGCGCTTGACGCCAAAGTCGTAGGCCACCACGCGGAAACGCCTGCCGCCGCCGGTGAAGGCGTTGCCGTCGAGATCGAATACGCCCTCGTTCCAGTCGTAAGGCGAGCGGCAGCTGACCACACGGGCCAGGTCCTGACCCTTCAGCGACCCGAACTTGCGCGCCAGCTCAATGGCGCGGTCGGCGTCAATATTCTCGCCGGCCACCAGACAGCCGCCCTGGGCGCCGTCGTCACGGAGGATGCGGGTCAGGCGGCGAGTGTCGATCTCGGCAATGGCGACCACGCCACGGCGACGCAGCCACAGCGGCAGGTCGACCTCGCTGCGCCAGCTGCTGGCATGGCGCGGCACGTCGCGCACGATCAGGCCGGCGGCATAGACGTCGCCGGACTCGTTGTCGGCGTCATTGCAGCCGGTGTTGCCGATGTGCGGATAGGTCAGCGTGACCAGCTGCCGCGCGTAGGACGGATCGGTCAGGATTTCCTGGTAACCGGTCATGGCCGTGTTGAATACGACCTCGCCGACCGATTCGCCATCCGCACCGACGCTGAGGCCGTGGAAAAGGCTGCCGTCGGCAAGCGCGAGCAGAGCTGGAGTCATTCGGAACCGCCTCTAGAGTCGTTCTAAGGTCTCAAACCGCTCCCGACGCAGGGCACATGTGAGACTGTGGACAGACTCGCAGGTGCAGCGAAACCCGCAAGCCCGCGCAAGCTGGCCTGTGGGGATCGTGAAATTCGGGGGATCGGGCGGAACGATATTTTAGGGATGCGGGCGGGCACTGTCCACTTGATGCGGCGCTGTCTCCGACGGCTCCAGACAGCACAACGCCGCGGTGAAACGATCACCGCGGCGCCGTGTGCGAGTTCTGGAATCAGCGACTTACTGCTCGAAGTCGAGCTCCAGGCCACCGGTGATCTTGAACGCGATGTTCATGAACAGCGCGCCCAGCAGGCCGCCGATGAAACCGGCGATGCCGTAAATGATCGGGAACAGGATAATGGCAAACAGCCCCGCGCCTGCCATGGCCCCGGCTCCTTCCATCCCGGAACCCAGACCCATCATCGAAAACAACGCCATGAACAGGCCCGCAATCAATCCAAACAGCGCGCCGTAGATCGCGGTATTCATGCCCATCGACAGCACACCAATCTTCTTCAGCTTCATAGCTTTTCCCCATAAACCATTGAATTTATTTGAGACTGACAAAAGCCCTCGCCGTTTGAGCCGAGATCGTCATGGCCAGTCCGTGTCGGCTCCCCAGCCGACCGGGCCAGCATGACACGAATGCCGTCGCGTCGAAACGCCGGCGGCTAATCGCGCGTCAGCAACTCCACCAACCGGTAGCGACCCGCGTGGCGACCGATCAGCCGCGCCGCCGCCTCCAGCGCACCGGCCGCGAAAATGTGGCGATCCGTGGCCCGATGGGTGAGTTCCAGCCGCTCGCCGGCGCCGCAGAACTGCACGGTATGCTCGCCGACGATATCGCCGCTACGGGTGCTGCAGTAAGCGACCGGACGACTCGCCGCCGGTCGCGCGGCATCCACCTTGCGCCCGAGCGCCAAGGCGGTTCCGGATGGGGCATCCTGCTTGCCGCTGTGATGCTGTTCGATGATGTCGCAGTCCCAGTTGGGCAATGAGGCTGCCACCTGCGCCACCGCTGCTCCCAACACGGCAACACCCAGGCTGAAGTTGGACTCACAGACCAGCGCCACACGATCCGTCGCACCCACCAGCCTCGCCTGCAGGTTGCCATCCATGCCGGTAGTGCCGGTCACCAGTGGCCGTGCGCGGCTGTGGCAGAGTTCGATCAACTTCAGCAGCGCTTCCGGCCGACTGAAATCGATGGCGACATCGAAGGCCGGCGTATTGGCGTCCAGCGCGTCATCGCGCCCCGGCGTCGCAACCAGTTGGAAGCGCGCATCCTGCGCGACCAACTCGGTGATGGAGCGCCCCATGCGACCACTGCCGCCCAACAGGAGCAGTCGGATTGGCGTGCCCGCGCGCGCATTCGAACGATCGTCGTGTGAAGTACTCATGCGGCAATGCTCGGGCAGCAGGCTCGCGAGCGTCAACTCCGGCCCAGCGCTGGCGCATCCGTGACGCCAGCGCAATAATCGACAGCATCATCGTTGGGGAGACGATCATGTCCAGCACGCCACGCCGACGCGCGCGCCATCTGGCAGCGCTGTTTGCACTGCTTTTCTGCAGCATTGCAGCGCCCTCGAAGCTGCTCGCACAGACACCGGCAGAAGCCTTGGACGCCGCCTGGCTCCAGGTCTGCGCGCAGGCTGACCCGGACAGCAGCTTCTACGCTCGTTGCCAGGACATCCTGAATGCAGGACCGGGATCGGGGGATCGGCGCTCGGCAGCGGCCCTCGGCAACAACCTCGGCGTGTTCGCCGCACAGATCAAGATCGCCCGCAGCCGCGTTGCCCGTCAGGCGGCAGACGGCGCGGATCAACAGAATGACGACGATGCCCTGTCGCTGGATGGCAGCACCGATGAAACGCTCTGGCAGAGCGAGCGCTGGGGCCTGTTCGCCAGCGCCTACGGCAGCGACATCAAGCGACCTGAGACCGACTTCGAGAACGGTTTCAACAGCGACGTCTGGGGTGCGACGCTGGGTGTCGACTACCGTTTCTCGGCCAACCTGGTTGGATTGCTGAGCATCGGTGTTCGCCATCACGAAGCCCAATTCGTCAATGATCGAGGCCGAATGAACGACGATGCGCGCAATTTCACCGTAGGCCTGTACGGCAACATCGGCGATCACTTCGGCTGGCAGGCCAGCATCGGTCGCGACAACCTGGACTACGACACCGCCCGCCGCATCCAGTACAGCCTGATCCGCAACGCCGGTCAGCCGGACGAGAATCAGGTCGATGTCGATTTTCTTGCCGTCGCCAGCATGGGCGGACGGCAGGATCTCGCCAACCTCGGCGGTGATTGGAGCTGGTACCGCGACGCCTGGTCGTTCCGCGCCGGTCTGGGAGCCGACTACAGCAAGGTCAGCATCGATCCATTCACCGAATCCGGCGGTGGCGGTCTGGATATCCGCTTCGCACGCCGCGCCAGCAAGAGCCTTCGCGGCTACCTCAGCTTCGAGGTGTCACGCAGCAATTCCGCCAGTTGGGGCGTGTGGACGCCGTATGCGCGGCTCGACTGGTACCACGAGTCCAAGGACGACGGTCGCGTGTTGCCGGCCTTTTTTGCCGGCGATCCCAGCAACACCCGCATCGGCTTCGCCAGCGCGGCGCCGGATCGCAACTTCGGCAACCTCGGTATCGGCATCAGCGCCATCCGACCGGGTGGGTGGCAGTGGTTCATTGGCGTTGATCGCAGCATCGGCTACAGCACACTGACCGAGACCAGACTTAATGCCGGGCTCAGAAAGTCTTTTTAAGTAGCTGATAAAACAAGGCTTATTCAGACCGATTCTGGTGCTTATTTGAGCCCTGTCGCCGTTCATACGCTGCTGGAAGTGTGTGCGTACGCCGTGGGCATGCAGGTCTACCTGCGCCAGAAACGGCGGCAGGAGCATCCCGTACTGCGTGATCGCGACCTGGGCATCGTGATCATCGTGGCCGCTGCGGTCGGCGCTGCACTGGGATCCAAACTCAGCTTCTGGCTCGAAGATCCGCTGGCCGCCTTTGCCGACCTCCCCGACTGGCGGCACCTGTTGCAGGGCAAGTCCATCGTCGGCGGCCTGCTGGGTGGACTGATCGGCGTCGAGATCGCCAAGAAAGCGTTGGGACAGACCGAATCCACCGGCGACAGCTTCGTGTGGCCGCTGGCCATCGGCATGAGCATCGGCCGCGTCGGCTGCTTCCTGGCCGGCCTTGCCGACCATACCTACGGCACGCCGACTGCCCTGCCCTGGGCAATCGACTTCGGTGACGGTACTCCACGACATCCGACCCAGCTCTACGAGATCGCCTTTCTGCTCGGCTGGACCACGCTGATCTGGCGCCGCCGACAACGACTAAGCCAATCGGGCGACCTGTTTCGCCTCTACCTGGCCGGCTACCTGCTGTTCCGCCTCGTGATCGAATTCATCAAGCCTTTGCCGTATTCCTGGATGGGCCTTTCCGGCATCCAATGGCTGTGCCTCGTCGGGCTGGCCTACTATCTGCCGGCATTGCCGCGATTGAGCCGCGAACTGCTGTCCACAAGGAACTGAGATGGGCCACAAGGTCAGGCCATACCTCTACTACGACCACGCCGTTTCGATCTGCTCGACCTGCCTGCGCCGTGTCGAGGGCAACCTGATCATCAAGGACCAGCGCGTGTTTATGGACAAATGGTGTCCCGAGCACGGCCGCGAGCGCGTGCTGATCGCCGACGACGCCGATTATTACCGGATGGCACGCGAACGTTTCATCAAACCGCCGGAACTGCCGGAGCGCTTCAACACCGAGCGCCGCTGGGGCTGTCCCTACGACTGCGGTCTGTGCCCGGAGCACATGCAGCACAGCTGCCTGACGCTGGTCGAAGTCACCGATCACTGCAACCTGCGCTGCCCGATCTGCTACGCCGATTCCGGCCCGCATCGTCCCGGCTTCCGCGACCTCGCCACCATCGAACGCATGCTGGACGCGGTGGTCGCCAACGAGGGCGAGCCGGACGTAGTGCAGATCTCCGGCGGCGAACCGACCCTGCACCCGGACTTCTTCGCCATCCTCGATGCCGCCAAGGCACGGCCGATCCGTCACCTGATGGTGAACACCAATGGCCTGCGGATCGCGAAGGAGCCGGAGTTCGTCGAGCGCCTGGCCAGCTACATGCCCGGATTCGAGCTGTACCTGCAGTTCGACTCGCTGCGTGACGAGGTCCATCAGGAACTGCGCGGCGCGAAATTGAGCGAGATCCGCCGCCGTGCGCTGGAGAACCTGAACCGCCATGACATCTCCACCACGCTGGTGGTGACGGTGAAGAAGGGCCTCAACGACGGGGAGCTGGGTGAGATCATCGACTTCGCGCTGCAGCAGCCCTGTGTGCGTGGTGTGACCTTCCAGCCGATCCAGCACGCCGGTCGCGCCGAAGGCTTCGATCCTGCGAGCAACCGGCTGACGCTGACCGAAGTCCGTCGCCGCATCATCGAGCAGAGCGCGCATTTCGAAGGCAAGGACCTGATCCCGGTGCCCTGCAATCCGGACAGCCTGGCCATGGCCTATGCGCTGAAGCTGGGCGATCAAGTGGTCCCGCTGACCGGCCTGATTCCCGAGGACACGCTGATCAATGCCGGCCGCAACACCATCGTGGTCGAGCGAGACGAGGCACTGCGCGAGCAGGTCTTCAGGCTGTTCGCCACCAACCAGTCACCGGAAGGTCAGGCCTGCTCCCTCTCCGACCTGCTCTGCTGCCTGCCGCAGGTTCAAGCGCCAGCCGAGCTTGGCTATCGCAACGTGTTCCGGGTGCTGATCATGGCCTTCATCGATGCCCACAGTTTCGACCTGCGCGCCGTGAAGAAGAGCTGCGTGCACATCGCGCAGCCGGATGGGCGCATCATTCCCTTCGACACCTTCAACCTGTTCTACCGCGACGACCGCGTGAAACAACTGGAAGCGCTGCGGGCGGCGGTGGATCGAGGCAACACCACATCACCCGGAGACCCGTCATGACGGACTCGAACGCGACGGACAGGCGTGCTGGCAACTGGGATACCACCGCTGCCGGCTTCGGGATTGCCTGGGCGGTGCTGCTGGTGTCCGGCGTCGCCAGCGTCATCATCGGCGCGATCCTCGATGAGACCGGTATGCACGGCAACGAAGTGCTGTTCCTCGGCCTGATCTCACCGTTCGCGATGCTGGGATTGATCGCCGCCAGCTATTTCTCCGGGCACAAGCGCTTCGCCGGCGGCGTGCTGGCCGGCTTTGGCTCCATGTTCGCGCTGACGCTGCTGCTGGTGGCGGCCTGTTTCGGCCTGTTTGCCGTCAACGGGTTCTGAGCGATGGAGAATCAATCCAAAGTGCAGGAAAAACAGGGAAGCATCGCCGCTGGCTTCGCTGTCGGTTGGACGTGCATGATCGCTGGGGGCATCGTCGCGGGGCTGATCATCGCCACCATCGGCATGCTGACGCAATACGAGAGTACGTCGACGCTGGTCAACGCCATGCTGCTGCTCGCCGGATTGTTGCCGCTGATTGCTCCACTTGCGGCGGCAATCTACTTCTGGCGCTGGCACGAAAAGAGAACCGCGCTCGGTGTGCTCTACGCCATTTTTGCCGCCATCGCACTGATTCTCCTGCTGATGGCTGCTTGCTTTGGCCTATTGGCGATGGGGAGCTTCCACTGAGCGACGGGCCGTTCACGGCAACGCTGAAGTGTTTGGTCGCAGTGCGGGGCGCGAAAAGAGTAGCTGTAACGTCAGCCGGTGACTTTTTCCCAGAACGCCTTCACACCATCGAGGAAGGAGCTGGACTTGGGCGAATGCCGCCTGGCCTTGTCGCCCTCGAAAGTGGTCTCGAACTCTTCCAGCAGCTCGCGCTGCTTCGAGGTCAGCTTGACCGGGGTTTCCACCACCACGCGGCACAGCAGATCGCCTGGCGCACGAGAGCGCACGGACTTCACGCCCTTGCCGCGCAGGCGGAACAGACGGCCAGTCTGGGTTTCGTGCGGCACCTTGATCTCGGCTTCGCCGTCCAGCGTGGGGACGCGGATTTCGTCGCCCAGTGCGGCCTGTGAGAAGCGGATCGGCACTTCGCAGTAGAGGTCATCGCCATCACGGCGGAAAATCTCGTGCGGGCGTACCTGGACTTCGACGAACAGGTCACCGGCTGGCGCACCGCCCGGGCCGGCTTCGCCCTCGCCCTGCAGGCGGATGCGGTCACCGTTGTCGACACCCGGCGGAATCTTCACCGACAGTACACGCTGGTCTTCGAGGCGACCCTGACCGTGGCAGTGATCGCAGGGGTTGCTGACCTGTTTGCCGCTGCCGGCGCAATGCGGGCAGGCCTGCTGCACCGAGAAGATGCCCTGCTGCATGCGAACGCGGCCCTGGCCGCGGCAGGTGCCACAGGTTTCGACCTTGCCGTCAGCCGAACCGGTGCCGGTGCAGTGCTGGCAGGACACCAGCGTCGGCACCTCGATGCGACGCTCGACGCCAAACACGGCTTCCTCGAGGTCCAGCTCCATGATGTAGCGCAGGTCCGAACCCCGGCGCGGCCCGCGTGAACGACCGCCACCGCCAAAGATGTCACCGAAAATGTCGCCGAAGATATCGCCGACATCGGCATAGCCCTGCCCGCCGCCACCGCCGCCATGCCCGTTCTCGAAGGCGGCATGGCCGTGCTGGTCGTACATGCGACGCTTGTTCGCGTCGGACAGCACCTCGTAGGCCTCCTTGGCCTCCTTGAACTTGTCCTGCGCGTCGGCGTCCGGATTACGATCCGGGTGGTACTTCATCGCCAACCGGCGGAACGCTTTCTTCAGCTCATCGCCGCTGGCGGATTTCTCGACAGCGAGGACTTCGTAGTAGCAGCGTTTTGACATGCGGTGAATCCGGCCTTCGGCCTGTTAATTCGACGGCTTCGCCGTCTGTGAATGGTGAATCGTATGGAGCGAAGGGTCGCGTTGCGACTTGATCAAGGCACCTGGGCTGGCCTGCAAGCGTTCGATGTCCACCAGCAATGAATCAAGCGAACTGGAGAAACCCAGATTCACGGCAATGCGAAGCTGGGTATCGAGCTCTGACAGCGAACCGCGGGCAATAGTCAGAAGATGAACAAACTCTTTCCGACCACCGCGCGCAGCACCTTCTGCAACATTGGACGGCACGCTGACCGCTGCGCGTCGAAGTTGCGCGGTCAATCCAAAGCGCTCATCCGCCGGAAAATCGACCGTCACTTCATAGATGCGAGTGACCAACGCCATGGCATCCTGCCAAACCCGAAGATCATGATGTGGTCGCATCCGCTTTTCCTCTCCATCGCGGCAACGGGCCGGACACCGCCCGACCCGTTGCCTCACTCTTTGCTATTTACCATTGACCCTTGGCCATTTACGCCTTTTTGTCGTCATCCTTGACCTCGGTGAACTCGGCGTCCACCACGTCTTCAGCCGCCTGACTGGCGCTGCCGGTGTCGCCACCGGGCTGTGCGTCGCCCTGCGAAGCCGCGGCGGCGGCCTGGTACAGCGATTGCGCGACCTGTTCCAGCGCCGTCGTCCTGGCTTCGATCTGAGCCTTGTCGTCGCCCTTCATGGCCGACTCCAGGTCCGACAGTGCCGACTCGACCGGGCCGATGGCCTCCGCCGGCACCTTGTCGCCGTGCTCCTTGATCGCTTCGCGGGTGGCGTGAACCAGCGCGTCGGCCTTGTTGCGGGCCGTCACCAGCTCGTGGAACTTCTTGTCCTCTTCGCGGTGCGTCTCGGCGTCGTTGACCATCTTCTGGATCTCGTCCTCGGACAAACCGGAGCTGCCCTTGATCTCGATCCGCTGTTCCTTGCCGGTCTTCTTGTCCTTCGCGCTGACGTGGATGATGCCGTTGGCGTCGATGTCGAAGCTGACTTCGATCTGCGGCATGCCACGCGGCGCGGCATCAATACCGGCCAGGTCGAACTTGCCCAGCGACTTGTTGTACAGCGCCTGCTCGCGCTCGCCCTGCAGCACGTGCACGGTGACCGCGGTCTGGTTGTCTTCCGCAGTCGAGAAGGTCTGCGAGGCCTTGGTCGGGATGGTCGTATTTTTCTCGATGATCTTGGTGAACACGCCGCCCATGGTCTCGATACCGAGGGAAAGCGGGGTCACGTCGAGCAGCAGCACATCCTTGACGTCGCCAGCCAGCACGCCGCCCTGGATCGCCGCACCGATGGCCACGGCTTCGTCCGGGTTCACGTCCTTCTTCGGCTCCTTGCCGAAGAACTCGGTGACGGCCTGCTGCACCTTGGGCATGCGGGTCTGGCCACCGACCAGGATCACGTCGGACACATCGGAAACGCGCAGGCCGGCATCGTTCAGCGCCGTGCGGCAGGGTTCGATGGTGCGCTTGACCAGGTCCTCGACCAGCGATTCGAGCTTGGCGCGGGTCAGCTTGATGGTCAGGTGCTTGGGACCGCTGGCATCGGCGGTGATGTACGGCAGGTTGACCTCGGTCTGCTGGCCGCTGGACAGCTCGATCTTGGCGCGCTCGGCGGCATCACGCAGGCGCTGCAGTGCCAGCGGATCCTTGCGCAGGTCCATGCCCTCGTCCTTCTGGAACTGCTCGACCAGATAGTCGATGACGCGCTTGTCGAAGTCCTCACCGCCGAGGAAGGTGTCGCCGTTGGTGGCCAGCACTTCGAACTGCTTCTCGCCGTCGACTTCGGCGATCTCGATGATCGACACGTCGAAGGTGCCGCCGCCCAGGTCATACACCGCGATCTTGCGGTCGCCGCCCTTCTTGTCCAGGCCATAGGCCAGTGCTGCCGCGGTCGGCTCGTTGATGATGCGCTTCACTTCGAGACCGGCGATCTTGCCGGCGTCCTTGGTCGCCTGGCGCTGGCTGTCGTTGAAGTAGGCCGGCACGGTGATGACCGCTTCGGTGACTTTCTCGCCGAGATAGTCCTCGGCGGTCTTCTTCATCTTCGCCAGCACTTCCGCGGAAATCTGCGGCGGCGCCATCTTCCTGCCCTCGGACGTCGACACCCAGGCGTCGCCGTTTTCGTGGTCAACGATGGCGTAAGGCACCAGGTCGATGTCCTTCTTCACCTCGGCATCGGTGAACTTGCGGCCAATCAGGCGCTTCACCGCGTAGAAGGTGTTCTTGGGATTGGTGACAGCCTGGCGCTTGGCGGCGGCGCCGACCAGCGTCTCGCCGTCCTTGGTGAAGGCGACGGTGGACGGCGTGGTGCGATCGCCTTCCGAGTTTTCGATGACCTTGGCCTGGCCGCCGTCCATGATGGCGACACAGGAGTTGGTGGTGCCAAGGTCAATACCGATGATCTTCGACATGTTGGATTCTCCCGAATATTTGGACGGTGACCTTGCTATCAGCTTCGGGCCGTCAGGAACTTGATTCCGAATTGGGGCGCGACGCCGGTTTATTCAAGGGTGCGCCCGCGATGTTTGGAGGCGGTTCAGCCGTCGCTGGCCACAACCACCATAGCTGGGCGCAGCAGGCGGTCGTTGAGGCGATAGCCTTTCTGGTAGACCTGCACCACGGTGTTTGCCGGATGCTCGGCCGACGGCACCATGCTCATCGCCTGGTGGCTCTCCGGATCGAAGGCCTCACCGGTCGGATCGACCACGCTCAGGCCGTTGTCGCCAGCCACCTTCAGCAGCTGCTTCAGGGTCAGCTCGACGCCAGCACGCAGCTGCTCGCCATCACCCTGGGCACCCAGCCCCTGCTCCAGCGAATCGAGCACCGGCAGCAGGTCGCCGAGGATGCGCTCGTTGGCGAACTTGCGGGCCTGCTCCAGATCGCGCGCCAGGCGGCGGCGCTGGTTCTCGATGTCGGCGCGTTCGCGAAGGCGCTCGTCCTGCAGCTGCAGCAGCGCGGCTTCCAGCTCGGCGACGCGCGCGGAGGCTTCGTCAGCGGATTTCGCCGGATTCTGGTCGTCGATGGCGTCTGGATTGTGGTCGGTGGGTTCCATGGGGTGTCCTGGGAAAATCGAAGCGTGTTGGCCCGGTACTGTCGGAGGCATTCGTTCAATAAGTTCGTAGGTCAGTTCAAGCGCCGCAGGCGCGGAACCGACAGGGAACCGCTGGTGCGTGTCGGTTCCACCGCTTCGCGGCTTGAACCGACCTACAGCCACCTATCCCGATTCCCGGCTTCTGCAGGAGCGGCAAAAGCCGCGAACCTGCGCAAGCACGAACAGCGTCGCAAACGGTTATAGGGTCGGCGGCTGGCTATTCAAGGGCTTGGCCAGAGGCCCGCCCAGCGCGGCACCCAGGACGTCTGCGGTGGCCCGGACCACCGGAATCACCCGGTCATAGGCCATCCGGGTCGGCCCGATGACGCCCAGCACGCCCAGCACGCGGCCGTCGGCACCGTAGGGCGCGGTGACGATGGAACAGCCATCCAGCGGCGCCAGGCCGGATTCCTCGCCGATGAACAGACGCACGCCTTCGGCATGGATGCAGCCGTCCAGCAGGCGGATCAGCTCGCGCTTGCGTGAGAACGCCTCGAACAGTTCGCGCAGGCGGTCAAGGTCGGACAGGTCCTGGATCGACATCAGCCGGGTCTGCCCGGCCACCAGCATGTCGTCGTCGGTGATCGGCTGGAACGCGCCTTCGGCCACGTCCACGGCGGCCGACAGCACGCGTTCCATCGCCGAGCGGGTTTCCTTCAGCTCGCGCAGCAGTTCACGGTGAATGTCGCCCAATGAACGCCCGACAAAATGCGCATTGAGGTAGTTCGCGGCCTGCTCCAGCTCGCTGGGCGAATAGCCGCGCCGCGTGGTGACGATGCGGTTCTGCACCTCGTTGTCGTTGAACACCAGGATCACCAGCACCCGCTGCGGATCCAGCGCGACGAAATCGATGTGCTTGAGCGCGTACTGCTCGCGTCGCGGCACGGTGACCATGCCGACGAAATGGGTCATTGCCGACAGCAGTTCGCTGGCATTGCTGAGCAGGCCCTGGGTTCCCGCACCTTCCGGCAGCTGGCGCTGAAGCTGGTCCAGTTCCGGCCCGTCCAGCGGCTGCATCTGCAGCAGGCTGTCGACGAATAACCGGTAACCTTGTGCGGTCGGGACGCGACCGGCCGAGGTATGCGGCGCGGCGACGAAGCCGAGTTCCTCCAGGTCCGCCATCACGTTGCGGATGGTCGCCGGGCTGACATCCAGCCCCGATTGCTTCGCCAGCGTGCGCGAGCCCACCGGTTGGCCGTCACGGATGTATTGACCGATCAGCGTGCGCAGCAGGCGACGGGCGCGGGCATCGAGTTGGTTTTCGGCGGTCATGCGTGGCGGTGGCGTGCAGAAGCGTCAAGTCATAAATAAGGTCAGTGGCGTGCGAAGGCAAGCCGGTTGGCGGGCATCGAGCCGCGTGATAGCTTGGCCGCCCTTCCGCCAGCCGAGCCGCCGCCCCATGCTACGCCGCGTCTATCTCAAGGACTTCGCCGTGATCAGCGAAGCCGAGATCGGCTTCACCACCGGCATGACGGTGATTTCCGGCGAAACCGGCGCCGGCAAGTCGCTGCTGGTCGACGCCCTGCTGTTCATCAGCGGCGCGCGTGCCGACAGTGGCGTGGTCCGTCATGGTGCCGATCGCGCCGAACTGCTGGCCGAGTTCGGACTTGATGATGCGCCAGCCGCCGCCGACTGGCTACGCGAGCAGGAGCTGGACGAAGACGGCGAACTCGCGCTTCGCCGGGTTATCCGTGCCGACGGCGGCTCACGCGCCTGGATCAACGGGCGACCGGCCACGCTGGGTCAACTGGCTGAACTCGGCGGCCTGCTGATCGAGATCCACGGCCAGCACGAGCATCAGGCCCTGCTGCAGCGCGAACATCAGCGCGAGCTGCTGGATGCCTTCGGTCGCTATCCGGAGCAGCGCCAGGCCGTCGCCGACCTCGCCGCCGATTGGCGCGGCGTGCAACGTGAGCTGGAACGGCTGGATGCCGCCGATGACAGCAGCGATCGCCTCGCCTACCTCGAACATCAACTGGCCGAGCTGGCGCGCGAATCGCTGGAGCCGGAAGCCATCGAGTCACTGATTGCCGACCAGCGTCGCCAAGGCAGCGCCGCCGACCTGATCGAAGCCAGCGACCGCGCCGCACAACTGCTGTCCGGCGACGACGGCTTCGCCATCGCCAGCCAGATCGGACGCGTCCGCGCCGAGCTGGGCAAGCTGGCCAATGTCGAGCCGCGTCTGGCCGAGATCGACGCCACGCTGGAGACTGCCGCCATCGCCATCGACGAAGCCGCCAGCGGCATCGACCAGCTGCGCGACGACTTCGACCTTGATCCCGAGCGACTGCAGGAGTTGGAGCAGACGCTGGGCCGGCTCAACGACCTCGCCCGCAAGCACCGTGTCAGCGTCGAACGCCTGGGTGAGCGACGTGGCGAAATCGCCACCGAAGTCGAGGAGCTGCGCGGTCGCGACGAGGCCGCCGAACGGCTGCGCCGCCAGCGCTCGGAAATCGAAACCCGCTGGCGCGATGCCGCCAAGGCGTTGACTGCGAAGCGCCAGAAGGCCGCAGCACAACTGGGCAAGGACGTCAGTGCGCTGATGGATCAGCTCGGCATGGGCGGCGGCCGCCTGGAGGCCACACTGGAGCCGCGCGAGGACGCGTCACCGCATCCGAACGGCGCCGAACGCATCGAACTGCTGGTCGCCGCCAACCCGGGACAGCCGCCGCGCCCGCTGCGCAAGGTTGCCTCCGGCGGCGAGCTGTCGCGTATCAGCCTGGCCATCGAAGTCGCCGCACTGGGCCTCGACAGCATCCCCAGCATGGTTTTCGACGAGGTCGATTCCGGCATCGGTGGCGCGGTGGCCGCCGTCGTCGGCCGCAAGCTACGCGAACTGGCTGCAAGCCGGCAGGTGCTCTGTGTCACCCACCTACCGCAGGTCGCCTCGCAGGCACACCAGCACTACCGCGTCAGCAAGGGCGTCGACGGCGGCATTACTCGCAGCGCCATCGCCAGACTCGACAACGAGTCACGCATCGAAGAACTCGCCCGTATGCTCGGAGGGCTGGGAATCTCCGCCGAAACCACCGCCCACGCCAGACAGATGCTGACCGACGGTCAACGCGACTGAGCCCAGCCGCTGGAGCGCGATCAACTTTTCTTCGGTTTCGGTCGCACATACAGCACCAGGCTGTGATCCTCGATGAGGTAGCCGTGCTTTTCGGCAATCTCGTGCTGCAGGCGCTCGATGTCTTCGCTGATGAACTCGATCACCTTGCCGGTGGTGACATCGACCATGTGGTCGTGATGTTCGCCGCGATCCAGCTCGAACACGGCCTGCCCGCCCTCGAAATTGTGCTTCATGACAAGGCCGGCGGCCTCGAACTGGGTCAATACGCGGTAGACGGTGGCAAGGCCGATATCCTCGTCGTGCTCCAGCAACGAACGGTAGATGTCTTCGGCAGTCATGTGCCGCGGCCGCGCGTTCTCGAGGATGTCGAGGATGCGCATGCGCGGGTGGGTGACTTTCAGGCCGGCTTTGCGCAGGTCATGCGTTTCCATGCGGTTGACTCCACGTCGATGTCAGAGGGAAAAGGCTTCGTACAATGCGGTCTGGCTCGATCTGGCATGACCTGGTACGCGGCGATCCGGCATTCAGCCGGGCTTTCGCAGGTACGCCTTAGTGTATCATCCGCCCTTTGCCCGACGGACGTTTCCCGCACATGCCGCAGTTGCCCAAGACCGCTCTCAAACTGGCGACCTCCGCCCTGCTCGCCTCGACCGTGGTCGGTTGCGGCCTGATCTACAAGGTACCGGTGTACCAGGGCAACCTGCTGGAGCCGGCCAAGGTGGAACAGCTCAAGCCGGGTCTGACCAAGCGTCAGGTGACGCTGCTGCTGGGCACGCCAACCATCAAGGATCCGTTCCACCAGGATCGCTGGGACTACAGCGGCAGCTTCAAACGCGACGGCGGAGAGACCGAGGTGAAGACGCTGACGCTGACCTTCGACGGCGATTCGCTGGCCACGATCGATGGCGACTACTTCAAGGACGAACCCGGCGACCTCGCCCGCGAACTGGGCCGCTACGGCAATCTGCCGCGCGAGAAAGACAAGGGCCGCTAACCGGCCCCGGCTTCTTTGGCCTCGCGCTGACGTTCCGCCATCTGCCGGCGCACTTCCTTGGGATCACAAAGCAGCGGCCGCAGGATTTCCACGCGGTCGCCGTCACGCAGTGGCGTGTCCTCCTTCACTGACTTGCCGAACACGGCCAGCCGATCCGACGCGTAGTCGATATCCGGCACCACCTCGCGCAACCCACTGGCGGTGATGGCCTCGGATACACTGGCGCCCGCAGGCAGTTCAAACCGACGCTGCCAACTCCGGTCCACCAACGCATAGACCACGCTGACGCGGATCGTCGCTGCCGGCGTTGACGCTTCAGACACGCGCAGCCTCCTGCAAACGCATCGCCTCGCGGCAGAAGTCGTCGACCAGGCGATCCGCCAACCCGGTGAAGCCAATCGCCAGCGCGGAGCCGACCAGCGTTCCGGCCAGGTCAAAGTCCAGTTGCAGTTCTACCCGACAGGCCTGCTCGGCCAGCGGCACGAAACGCCACTCGCCGCGCAACTTGCGAAACGGCCCGGCCAGCAGGTTCAGTTCGATGCGCTCGTGCGGAAACAACTGGTTTCGGGTGGTGAAGGCCGTCTTCAGGGCGCCAAGACGCAGCTTCAGCTCGGCATCCATGCTGGATTCGCCCTCGTCGAGCACGGTCGAGGCTTCGCACCAGTTGAAACGGTCGGGATACGACCGGACATCATTGACCAGGTCGTAAAGAAAGCTGGCGGAACGGCGGACAATCGCCTGTCGCTGGATCTGGGTCACGGGGCTACCGGCTGTGCTGGGCTCGTTGGTGCGACTCGCGAGCCCGGACGGGATCGGCGACAATCGCCTGCTGTAACGGAATCGAAACGATGGCCAAGAAAGGCAAGAAGGACAACAAGGATAGCGGATCAACCATCGCCCTGAACAAGCGCGCCCGCCACGAGTACTCGTTGCTGGAGCGCTTCGAGGCCGGCATCGCGCTGGAGGGCTGGGAGGTCAAGGCACTGCGCGCCGGCCGGATCGCCTTCGCCGACAGCTATGCGCTGATGCAGCACGGCGAGATCTTCCTGATCGGCGCGCAGATCACGCCGCTGCTCTCAGCCTCCACCCACGTCAAGACCGTGGACCGGCGCACGCGCAAGCTGCTGCTGCACCGTCGGGAGATCGACAAGCTGATCGGTGCCGTGGAACGCGATGGCTACACCGTGGTGCCCACCGCGATGTACTGGAAGAACAACCGGGTCAAGGTCGAAGTCGCGCTGGCCAAGGGCAAGCAGGCCCACGACAAGCGCGCCGCCGCCAAGGAGCGCGACTGGCAGCGCGACAAGCAGCGCATCATGCGCAGCCACAACAAGACCGGCTGACCGGAAGACTGAATGGCGGCTATCGGCAGTCGCTACCGCCATTGAATCCGGCGGAATCCACCGCCATCTGTGTTAGCGTAGCCACTTCAGGGGGCGATCGGCTTCGACGGGGGTCGTGAAGTCACTTGATGCATGTCGAGGGGGCAGCTTTCCTCGTAAATCCAGCGGCAAACAAGCTTAGTTGCGAACGACGACAACTACGCACTGGCCGCCTAAATAGGCCAGTCCGGAACCCATCGGTGCCTGTAACGGTGGAGTTTCCGGTCATATTTGCAGGATCGCCCGGCTGTGTCGTCTGCCGCTGACGGGCTAAATCAAGCGGACTGGTCCGGCGGTGTGCTTCGCACGTCGTGTTGTCGTCGGGCGAGATCAAACGGCGAGCTAAACATGTAGATTCGAGGATGGAGCATCTTCGGACGGGGGTTCAATTCCCCCCGCCTCCACCAAACCCACAAAAGAACCGCCTCCGGGCGGTTTTTTTGTGATCATCCGGGCACTTGGGCCAATGACCTCTGTCACTGGAACGTCAGTCCTGCCGGGCCTAGTCTCGCAATCCGGCTTTTCCATGTAGCGCCTGGCGCTACCTTTTTCTGGAGTTCCTATGTCCCGCATCCGTCTGCTGCCGCTCGCCACGGCGCTGGGCCTCGCCCTTACCGCCTCCGCCGCTGCCGCCGAACATGACTGGCTCAAGCCCGGCGAATTTGACGGCAACACCGCCGCCTGCCAGGACCTGAACCAGCGCGTGAATGGCCCGTGGCTGGCCGCGAATCCGGTTCCGGGAGACCACACCACGTGGGGCACCTTCGAAATCCTCGGCGAGCAGTCCCTCGCGACGCAGCGCGAGATCGTGGAAGCTGCCGCCAAGAGTGAAGCAGCCAAGGGCAGCATCGAACAAAAAATCGGCGATCTCTACGGCAGCGGCATGGATGCCAACGCGCTGAACAAGGCCGGCGTCGCGCCGTTGAAGCCCTACCTGGCGGAAGTCGACGCCATCGACAGCCCCGAAGCGCTGGGTGAATGGATCCGCCGCGACTACGGCCGTGGCTTCGGTAGCCTGTTCGGCTTCTTTGGCACCGGCGACTTCAAGGACTCCTCGCAGGTCATCGCCTACGCCGCCCAGGGCGGCCTGAGCCTGCCCGAAAAGGCCTACTACCTCGAAGACAAGGAAGACTACGTCAGGATCCGCAAAGCCTTTGTCGAGCATGTGGCGAAGATGCTGGAGCTGACAGGCCTGTCAGCAAATGACGCCACCAAGCAGGCCAAGGACGTGCTGGCCTTTGAATCCGAGCTGGCCAAGCACTCGCTGTCGCCGATCGAACTGCGTGACCCATCGAAGTTCTACAACCCGGTCAGCGTGGCCGATGCCGACAAGATCACCCCTCACTTCTCCTGGAGCGCCTTCTTCGACGCCAACGGGGTTGCGCAGCCGAAGATGTTCTCGCTGGCTCAGCCGGACTTCTTCGCCGCGCTCGACAAGATGATCACCGAAACGCCGCTGGACAGCTGGAAGGCCTACCTGCGCTACAACACCATCAACAGCGCCGCACCCTTCCTCAGCGACGCGGTCTCGGAGGAAAGCTTCAACTTCTACGGCAAGGCACTGCGCGGGCAGGAAGAGCAGCGTCCGCGCTGGAAGCGCGTGCTGTCGATCGTCAACGGCGTGATGGGCGAAGGTCTCGGCCAGCTCTACGTGGCCAAGGTGTTCCCGCCGGAGTCCAAGGCCGCCGCGCTGGAACTGGTCAACAACCTGAGCGCCGCGCTCAAGGTTCGCATCGAGAATCTTGACTGGATGGGCCCGGAAACCCGAAAAAAGGCGCTGGAGAAGTGGGCGTCGTTCACGCCGAAGATCGGCTACCCGGACAGGTGGCGTGACTGGAGCGGGCTCGACATCCGCGCCAACGACTACCTGGGCAACGCGGTCCGCGCCAGCGCCTTCGAGCACCGGTTCCAGATGGCCAAAATCGGCAAGCCGGTCGACCGCAGCGAATGGGGCATGTCGCCGCAGACGGTGAACGCCTACTACAACCCGCAGATGAACGAGATCGTGTTTCCGGCCGCCATCCTGCAGCCACCGTTCTTCGACGCGCTGGCCGACCCGGCGCTCAACTATGGCGGCATCGGCGCGGTGATCGGCCACGAAATGCTGCACGGCTACGACGACCAGGGCAGCCAGTTCGACGCCAAGGGCAACTTCGACAACTGGTGGACGGCGGACGACCGCAAGAAGTTCGAGGAGCGCACCGCCAAGCTGGTCAATCAGTTCGACAGCTACGTGGCCATCGACGGCCTGCACGTGAAGGGCGAGCTGACGCTGGGCGAGAACATCGCCGACCTCGGCGGCCTGACCGTCGCCTACGACGCCTTCCACAAGGCCACCGAGAACATGCGCCTGCGTCCGATCAACGGCATGACGCCCGACCAGCGTTTCTTCGCCAACTGGGCGCTGGTGTGGCGCCGCAACTTCAAGCCGGAAGAGCTGAAGGTGCGCCTCAACACCGATCCGCACGCGCCGGCCAATTTCCGCGCCATTGGTGCGCCGTCGAACATGCCCAACTTCGCGCATGCTTACGAGTGCGTCGACGGCGACAAGATGGTGCGTCCGGAAGCCGAGCGCGTCGTCATCTGGTAAGCAGCGGGTTTTCCGGCTGCTCGCTACTGCGCGCGGACCTGCGGGTCCGCGCGTGCATCAAACCTTGAAGGAGTTTCTCGTGTCACGAATCGTCCGCCGTTCGCTGAGCCTCAGCATCGCCCTCGCCTTCACCACGCTGGCCGGCGCCGCCGCCGCAGAACCGGCGTTCAATGCCGGTGACATCGACAGGAACGTCGATGCCTGCGCCGACTTCAATGCCTACGTCAACGGCAAGTGGGTAGCCGAGAACCCGATCCCGTCCGATCGCACGCGCTGGGGCGCCTTCGACCAGCTCCGCGAGCAGAGCCTCAACGCTCAGCAGGACCTGGTGAACGCCGCCGAGACCGTCGCCGACATGGCCGGCAAGGGCAGTCTGGTGCAGAAGATCGGCTGGCTGTACCGCTCCGGCATGAATGAAGCAGCCATTGAAAAGGCCGGCATGGATCCGATTCGCCCGGAAATCTGGGAAATCGACCGACTGCAGAACGGCAAGGACGTCGCCAACTGGATTGGCAAGGCCTATGCCGAAGGCAACGCACAGCTTTTCAGCTTCGGCAGCAGCGCGGACTATCAGGACGCCAGGCGCCAGATCGCCTTCACCTTTGAAAGCGGTCTCGGCCTGCCGACCAGGGACTACTACAGCGATGAGCAGTACGCCGACATCCGCCGTGCCTACCGCGACTACATCGCCCAGATCTTCACCCTCGCCGGCGACGATGCCAAGGCAGCCAGCGACAAGGCGGACTCCGTGCTGGCCTTCGAAACCCAGCTGGCTGCTGCCTCGCTGAGCAACGTCGAGCGTCGCGATCCGAAGAACCAGTACAAGTTCGTCAGCATCGCCGAGGCCAACGAGATCACGCCGCATTTCGACTGGAGCGCCTTCTTCAAGGCACAGGGCCTGACGGTGAAGGATGGTTTCTCCATGGGCCAGCCGGCCTTCTTTGCCGAGGTGGATCGACTGCTGGCCAAGGCCCCGGTCAGCGACTGGCGCAACTACCTCGCCTTCCACACCATCGACGACGCGGCTCCCTACCTGTCCAGCGCCTTCCAGAACGCCAGCTTCGGCTTCCACGACAAGGCGTTGAACGGCCAGCCCGAACAGCGCGCCCGCTGGAAGCGCGTCCTGGACGTGGTCAACGGCAGCATGGGCCAGGCGCTGGGCCAGCTCTATGTTGACCGCTACTTCCCGCCCGAGGCCAAGGAGCGCGCGCTGGAGCTGGTCAACAACGTGCACAACGCCCTCAAGGTTCGCATCGAGAACCTCGACTGGATGAGCGACGCCACCAAGGCCAAGGCGCTGGAGAAGTGGAGCACCTTCCTGCCGAAGATCGGCTATCCGGACAAGTGGCGCGACTGGAGCGGCCTGTCGATCAGCCCGGACAACTTCTACGCCAACATCAAGGCGGCGGCGAAGTTCAACCACGCCTATGACATCGCCAAGATAGGCACAGCAACCGACCGCATGGAATGGGGCATGTCGCCGCAGACGGTGAACGCGTACTACAGCGGCACCAGCAACACCATCAACTTCCCGGCCGCCATCCTGCAGCCGCCGTTCTTCTACGCGGACGGTGACGATGCGATCAACTATGGTGCCATCGGCGGCGTGATCGGCCATGAGGCCAGCCACGGCTTCGACGACAAGGGCAGCAAGTTCGACAGCGCCGGCAACAACGCCAACTGGTGGACCGACGAGGACCGCGCCAAGTTCGAGGCGCGTGCCGACAAGCTGGTCGAGCAGTTTGAAGGTTACGCGCCACTGGCCGACCACCCGGACAAGCACGTCAATGGCCGACTGACGCTGGGCGAGAACATTGCCGACCTCGGCGGCCTGAGCGTTGCCTACGATGCCCTGCAGGCCGCGCTGAAGGCGGATCCGGCAAAGAAAGCGGAGATCGACGGTTTCACCCAGGAACAGCGTTTCTTCCTGAGCTGGGGTCGCGTCTGGCGCGGCAGCATCCGTGACGAAGCGCAGCTGGTGCGGCTGAACAGTGATTCGCACTCACCGATGAAGTTCCGTGCCATCGGGGCGCCGTCGAACATGGATGCCTTCGCCGCGGCCTTTGCCTGCACGGTGGGCGACGCCATGGTTCGCGATGGCGAGAAGAAGGTCCGCATCTGGTAATCAGGACCCGACGAATCGACCGGGCGCGAGCGGAATCGCGTCCGGCGTTTCGGGTTGCAATCGCGTTGCTTGATCCTGCATCCGGCCAACGACCGTCGTTGTAACCGTGTCAACCGGGCGTCTAGCCGATGACCGACCCTTCGCTGCACTGGAAATACACCACGTCACGCTCGTTGAGTGCGACCATCTGTCCCAGACTGATGGTGCCCGCCTTGCGCAGATGCACCTCGTCGCGGTGCAGGCGCAGCTCGTCATCGTCGCCCAGTTTGACGTAGGTGCCGTTGGTTGATCGGTCGGACAGAATGAAGTGCCCGCGCTTGTATTCAATCAGCGCATGGTTGCGGCTCACCCATTCGGTCTGGACCGAGAGCGTGTTGCTGTCCTCACGGCCAAGGGAGAACGGCTGGCTCTGGTCGTTCAGCTCGATCACCTGACCGCGGAAACGGAGCGTCAGCTTGGGTCGGCCGGCCACCTCGTCGACGCGAATCGCTCGTTGCACGGTCGTGACGTTCGAGGTGTCTTCCTGCCACAGCACGTCCACGATCTCGATCGGCAGCAGCTTGCCCGCTACCCGCGCCTTGCCAAGGCTGCGCACGTTCAGCCCGCCGCTGGCAGTGAGGTTCTTCACCGAGGCAGCAGTGGTCACAATCTGTTCGCGCTTGGCGAGTGCTGCCATGCGGGCGGCGGTGTTGACCGCATCGCCGTAGACATCGCCTTCTTCCACCAGTGCGTCGCCGTGGTGCATGCCAATGCGGATGGCGATGTTGTCGCGGACGAACTGCGGATCGTGCGCTACCCGACGCTGCATGTCGCAGCCGGCCATCACGCCCTGCATGGCACCGGGAAACGTGCACATGATCTCGTCGCCGATGGTCTTGACCACCTCGCCGCCGTGGCTGGCCGCGACTTCGGACAACGCGCCCAGCACCGCGGCGATGATGCCGCGGGCTTCGACGTCGCCGCGCTCCTCGAACAACCGCGTGCTGCCGCTGACGTCGGCAAACAGGATGGTGAGCGGGGTGGACTGGGTCATGGCCTGTCGATGATAGGCAATCCATCGTCCGCCGTCACGGGGCGGCGCACGGTTCGCTTCAATCCAGCGCCAGAGCGGCCGTCACGATGTCCTGGTCGGACGGCAGTACGAGGAAGGCCGCGCCCGCCAGCGGCGTGTAGGTATCGACGCCGACCACGCGCTTCAGCGGCTTGGCGCCCTGCCCGGCTTCGACAATGGCGGTGATGATGCCCTCGCCAACGCCGGCGCTGCGGCGGCCTTCATCGACCACCAGCACCCGCTTGCAGGCCGCTGCCTGCTCGGCGATGAAGCCTTCGTTGAGCGGCTGCAGCCAGCGCAGGTCGACCACACGTACCGACCAGCCGCGCTTCTTGCTGATTTCCCGCGCGGCACGCAGACTCATCGGCACACCGTTGCCGAAGCTGAAGATGACCAGGTCACTGCCATCGCCGCTCTCGGCCGGATAGACACGGCCTTCACCCAGCGGCATGGCCAGTTCCGGGCTCGGGTACTCGGTCAGCCAGCCGCCGTCACCCGGCTCGTACAGGTCCTTGGTCATGTACAGCGCGATGGGTTCGAGGAAGGCGCAGACGCGACCATCCACCTTGGCCAGCGCCATCAGCGTGCGCAGCATGGTGGCGGCGTCATCACCGCGCGACGGACAGCCGACCACCAGCCCCGGGATGTCGCGCAGTGCGGCTATCGAGTTGTCGTTATGGAAGTGCCCACCGAAGCCACGCTGGTAGCCCAGCGAAGCGATGCGCATCACCATCGGGTTGCGGTACTGGCCATTGCTGAAGAACTGCAGCGAGCAGGCCTCGCCACGGATCTGGTCGCAGGCGTTGTGGAAATAGGCCAGGTACTGGATCTCCGGCATCGGCAGCATGCCCATGGTGGCGAAGCCCTGGGCCAGACCAAGGATGGTCGTCTCGTCCAGCAGCGTGTTGAACACGCGCGCGCCCTTGAACGCCTTCTGCAATCCCTTGGTGACGGTATAGACGCCGCCCTTCTGCGCCACGTCTTCACCAAATAGCAGCGCTTCCGGGTACTTGCAGAACAGGTCGTGCAGCGCATTGTTGATCTGGATCGCGAGGTGACGCGGCGCCTGCTTCTCCGGCAGTTTGTCGGCGCCGTCGAAGGCCGCTACGCGGCGGGTGTCGAAATCGGCACGTTCGGCTTCGGCCTTGACCTTGTCAGGCGTGTAAGGCGCCAGCGGCGCGATCACCTCGTCGAGGCGATCCAGCTTCGGTCGCGCGTCGGCGTTCTCGGCGGCGTCGAAGCAGCGCTTGCGGATGGCTTCGTAGCGCGCCAGCAGTTCATCGGCCATCAGCCAGCCGGATTCCAGCGCGATGCAGGCCGAGCGCAGCAGCGGATCGGTGGACTCCACCGAACAGATTTCCTCGATGCTGCGCCACTCGATCTCGAAGTCGGTGCCGGCGTGGCCCATCACGCGCGTGGTGCGCAGGTGCAGAAAAGTCGGACGACGTGTGTTGCGGCAGTGCTCGACCGCGCGCGCGACCTGCGCATGGCCTTCAGCCAGATCCAGGCCGTCGGCGTAAAAGTAATCGAGGTCGCGACGGCGGCTGAAGTTCTCGCCAATCCAGCCGCCCGGTGTCTTCACCGAAATGCCGATGCCGTTGTCTTCGCAGACGAACAACACCGGTGCCGGCAGCTTCTGGTAGGCCGTCCACTGCGCGGTGTTGAAGGCGCACTGTGCCGTCGCATGGTTGGCCGACGCATCGCCGAAACTGCAGACCGCAATGCTGTCGGCAGGAATCGGCAGTTCGTGGCCGATGCGCCGCGCCTGCTCGATGGCCAGCGCCGTGCCAAGGGCTTTGGGAAGGTGCGAAGCAATGGTCGAGGTCTGCGGCAATACCCACAATGGCCGACTGCCCCAGACCTTGTGCCGGCCGCCGGAAATCGGATCGTCCTTGCTGGCGGCGAAGCTCAGCGCCGAATCCATCACCGGGTCGCGTGGCGTCCCATCAGGATGCGGCAGCTTGCGGAAACGCTCGGCCATGAAGCCGCCGCTGCGGTAGTGCAGGAACGCCGGATCGGTGTGCCGGGTCAGCCGCCCGGTGAGCACGTTGCCTTCGTGGCCGCTGGAACCGATGGTGTAGAACACCTTGTTCTGCACCCGCAGCACGCGCGCCATCAGGTCCAACTGGCGGCTGATCATCTGCGATTCCAGCAATTCGTCGAACTCGGCCGCGGACAGGCTGCTGCCAGGCAGGATGGCTTCCTGCGGTGCCGGTTTGGGCATCGGCTCGCCCTGCCAGGCGCGAACGGTCTCGGTGAAGTTGCGATCCACCACGTCGGCGCGGTTGAACTGCTTTTTCCAGGCGGGAATGACGGCGGTGCTCATGGTCGGATGTGTCTGTCCTGATCGTGATGTGACGGCAGCGTTGTTCAGAAACCGTGTTCGAGATAGTGCTGGAAAGCCGTGGGCTCGGACACACTGACCGGATCACCCGGATAGCAGCCCTCGTCGCGTTCAAGCGGCCATTGAAGCAGGTAAGGCACGGCACGGCCGGTCGCGGTCATCGCTGCCTGGATGTCGTCCGCTGCCACCGCGTCGTTGTAATACACCTCGGGGACGATGATCGGCAGGTCACCCAGTCCTTCCTGATCAAGTTCCTGCGACCACTTGCTGAAGAACTGGCCTTCGCTGATGCCGCCGGCGGCATACAGATCGACGCCGATCACCGGCGGCAGCTCGACGGACCCGTTCACACGATAGATCGTACGCAGGTGCTCGACACGGGCGTCGGCTTTTTCCAGGTCGGGTCCGGAAACGCTGGAAAAACCGATGCTGTCCGCCTTGCCATAGGCGTTGACGTAGTTCTCCCACAGGCGTTGCGCGTAGTCACTCCACTCCTCGTTGTCCGGCTGGTCGGCAATCACGTGGCCGGCGATGATTCGCGCGCGCGGAAGACCTTCCACACCGAGATCGATACGATACGGCATGCCGTTTGCGGCCACGACGGGATGCAGCTTCTGGATCAGCGCCCAGTTCTCGTCGAACAGGCTCTGGTTCCAGCCGCCGTTGCCCTCCCAGTCCTGCGGGTTGTTGATCCACTGTGGCGCAAAACGCAACAGCAGTTCGTGGAAGCCCGCGTCACGGATGTCCTGCAGCAGGCGCGTCAAATTGGTGATGTATTGCTTGTTGAGCGTCCCGCCGGTGGAATCCAGCACCAGTTCATTGACCAGCCCGTCCGGGTTGTTGTCGCCGCGCGCATGGAAGATCACCACCGCGACGCGCTGCTGCCCGGCAGCGCGCATCGCCGCCATCGTGTCGAGAACCTGCGGACGCACCCCGGGCTGGTGGTAGTCGGTCAGGATCGCCTGCGGTTCGGCGACGCAGGCGCTGTCCACGTCGTACCAGATCAGGTGGCTGCCGCCGCGCGCCTGCGCCCGTGCGGACTCAAAGCCGTGCGAGAACAGCGTTTGAGCGGAGACCAGCGTAGACACCAGAGCAAGGCAAAGCGCTGCGGCGAAGCGGCATGCTCCACGGATTGCGCTGTCAGTCGATGGACGGGAGCCTGCCCGGCCCATTGGCGTGGCGACCTCTGTTGCGACAAATGGCGGGCCAAGCAGCGCCCGCCTGTTCAGAACGCGTTGATGCCCGTGAGTTCGCGGCCGATCACCAGTTGGTGCACGGTTTCCGTGCCCTCGTAGGTGATCACCGACTCGAGGTTCAGCGCGTGACGGATGGCGGCGTGCTCGGTGGTGATGCCGGCGCCGCCCAGCAGGTCGCGGCACTCGCGGGCGATGTCGATGGCCATGCGGCAGTTGTTCCACTTGGCCAGGCTGACCTGCTGCGGCGCCATCGTGCCGGCATCCTTCAGGCGACCCAACTGCAGCACCAGCAACTGCGCCAGGGTGATGCGTCGGGCCATCTCGGCCAGCTTGATCTGCGCGCTCTGCGTGGCCGCCACCGGACGGTCGAACAGGATGCGCTCCTTGGAGTAGTTCAGCGCCTCGTCCAGACAGGCGATGGCCGCGCCTATCGGACCCCAAGTGATGCCGTAGCGCGCCTGCGTGAGGCAGCCCAGTGGCCCCTTCAGACCCTTCACGTTCGGCAGGCGGTTGGCATCCGGCACGCGCACGTTGTCGAAGAACAGCGAGCTGGTCACCGAAGCGCGCAGCGACATCTTGTGCTTGATCTCCTGCGCGGTGAAACCGGCCATGCCCTTCTCCAGCACGAAGCCCTGGATGCCGTCCTCGGTCTGCGCCCAGACGATGGCGATATCGGCCAGGTTGCCGTTGGTGATCCACATCTTGGAACCGTTGATGATCCAGTCATCACCGTCGCGCTTGGCGTTGGTCTTCATGTTGGCCGGGTCGGAACCGCCATGCGGCTCGGTCAGGCCGAAGCAGCCGATCACCTTGCCTGCGGCCATATCCGGCAGCCAGCGCATGCGCTGCTCTTCCGAACCGTAGGCGTAGATCGGGTACATGCACAGCGAGCTCTGCACGCTGACGAAGCTGCGGATACCGGAATCACCGCGCTCCAATTCCTGGCAGATCAGGCCATAGCTGACGCCATTCAGACCGGCACAGCCGTACTGTTCCGGCAGCGACGAACCCAGAAGACCCAGCTCGGCGATCTCCGGCACCAGTTCCTTCGGAAAGCGGCCCTGGTCGAAGGCGTCGCCGATGATCGGGATCACGCGCTCGTCGGTGAAACGGGCCACGGCGTCCTGCACGGCGCGTTCGTCCTCGCTGAGCAGGGAACGGACATCGAACAGGTCATAGGGATTGAGCGCCATGGCAGGTTTTCCGGGAAATGTGAGGTAAGCCGCACATTGTATCGGTGACACCGGTCGCGCGCATCCACCACGCTGCCGGTTTTTCCAGGCGAGGTGGACGTACCGAACGGGACACCCGCGACAACAAAGGCTGACTACCTGGGCCAGATCCCCCGTTTGACGCACCGCCGCAAGCCTTTGCCGCGCGAAGCCATAGACTGACGGCTATCCGAAATCCGCCCGGCCCCAATCAGAGACCATGACAGATACGTCTTCCACCCGACCCCAGCGTGATCTCCTCCAGCTCGCCAGCTATTTCCCGGTGCTGGTCGTTCCGCTGCTGCTGCCGGCCGGCAAGGTGATGATCGATACCGGCCTGCCGGCCTCGATTGGCGCCTGGTTCCCGCTGGCCTTCCTGTTCGTGCTGCTGCCGTCGCTGGATTACCTGATCGGTGTCGATACCCGCAATCCCGGCGACGAGGCGACGGCTGATCGGCTCGAGTCGCGCTGGTCGTTCCGCGTGCTGACCTGGCTTTGCCTGCCCGTGTACCTCGTGCTGCTGATCTGGTCGACCGCGCAGTGGGTGCAACTGGACAGCGTCGCCGCACGCCTCGGCTGGCTGCTGTCGCAGGGCGTGATCGGCGGCGTGCTGGCGATCAACGTGGCGCATGAGCTGATCCACAAGCGCGAGGCCTTCGAACAGGCCATTGGTGGTGCGCTGCTGTCCTGCGTCGGTTACTGCGGCTTCAAGGTGGAGCATCTGCGTGGCCATCACGTCCACGTGTCAACGCCGGAAGACGCCTCCTCGGCGCGATACGGGCAGTCCCTGTATCAGTTCCTGCCGCGTGCCCTGTGGCGCAACCAGCGCAACGCCTGGCGTCTGGAGGCCGAGCGCCTGCAGCGGCTTGGCCTGCCGGCGGTCCACTGGCGCAACGAACTGATCGGCTGGTACGGCCTGTGGGCGCTGATGGGCGCGGGCTTCGGACTCTGGCTGGGCCTGCCGGGACTACTGTTCTTCGCAGCGCAGGGCCTGCTGGCCGGCGTCACGCTGGAAATCATCAACTACATCGAGCACTACGGCCTGGAGCGACAGACGTTGGGCAATGGCCGCTACGAACGCGTTACCCATCATCACTCCTGGAACTCCGGCTACTGGCTGACCAACCGCCTGCTGTTCCAACTGCAGCGACACAGCGACCATCACGCCAATGCACGTCGTCGCTACCAGGCCTTGCGCCATCACGATGACAGCCCGCAACTCCCGGGCGGCTACGCCGCGATGCTGCTGTTGGCACTGGTGCCACCGCTGTGGCGACGCATCATCCATCCGCGTATCGCCCGCTACGAGGTCGCTCGACAGCCCGGCTGAAGTACCGGCCGAGTTCACGCGCGCACGGGTCACGTCACCTTGCACCTGCAACGCGACCAGCTGTTGGCGGTGGCGTGGTCGCCAGCAGAATCTTGGGTACACTGCCAGCAGGCCGTCTGGAGGCATCGCCTGTCGTGAGCATCCGCCCGCTGCCGCTGTTGCTGCTGCTGTCCGCCGGCATCTGCCGGGCCGGCACGCTGGAGGTCAGGATCAACGACGCGAAGGGCTCAGCGGTTGCCGATGCCGTGCTCACACTGACTCCGCTGGACAACACGGGCAACGGCATCAAGCCCGCCCCCGAAGTACGCCAGATCGACCAGCGCGACGAACGCTTCGTGCCCTACGTCGAGGTCTTCAAACCGGGCGACCAGGTGGTGTTCCACAACAGTGACGGCACCCAGCACCACGCCTATTCCTTCGCGCCGGAAGCCACCTTCGAGATGGTGCTCAAGCCCGGCGAGGCATCCCAGCCCATCACCCTGCCCAACAGCGGCACCATCGCCGTGGGCTGCAACATCCACGACAACATGATCACCTACCTGGTGGTCTCCGAAGCACCCTGGTTTGGCCGCAGCAGCGAAGACGGGCACTGGCGCGTCGATGACCTGCCCGCTGGACGCTACCGGCTCACCGCCTGGCATCCGCAGATCCGCCCAGCCGGCAAGCCTCTGGTTCGCGAGATCGACCCTGGCGACGGCACATCGAAGATCGAGCTCACGCTGGAACTGGGTCCCGACCCGCGCGGCGAACACGACCGCGAGCGGCTGGACTACTGACGCACAGAGATCCGCATGTCCTTCCGCGCCCGCCTCAGCCTGTTCCTGCTCGCCATCCTGGTGCTGGTCCAGGGGCTGACCTGGGCCATGGTCTACAGCGCCACGCGCGAGGCTTCCATCGCCGAGGGTGAGCGCCAACTGACCGCCGCCGCCGATGCCTTCGTCCAGCAGATGGACGACGTCTCCGCCCGCATCGCCGGCAGCGTGCAGGTACTCTCACTGGACTACCCGCTACGCGCCGCGATTGCCCAGCGCGACCAGGAAACCATCTGGTCGGCATTGCGTAACCACGGCCGCCGTGTCGGTGCCGAGCGCATGCTGCTGCTCGATCTCGACGGCAGCATCCGTACCGACACCGCGCACCCACCCGAGGAATTGCCCGTCGCCACGCCGGGCTTCCTGTTCCCGGGGCTGCTCGACGAGGTCTACGACCATCCGGTCACGGCCGTCGTCGCCATCGAAGGCCGTGCCTACTGGCTGGTGGTGGTGCCGGTCTACGCACCGCAGCCGGTGGCGCTGATCGCCGCCGGCATCCCGGTCGACGACGCCCTGCTGCAGCGTCTGCAACGGCTGTCGGCATTGCCCAAGTCCATCGAACTGCTGGCTTCAACCGGCGAGGGTCCGTGGCAACGCGTCGCGCGCGGGGACGGCGGAGTCGACCTGCTGGCCGCCCTGGTGCCGGGCGGCAGCGACCTGCCATTGCAGCCGATGCTGAGGACGCTGGCCGACAGCGAATACGTGCTGCTGTCGCGACCTCTGATGCGGTCCACCGGTGACGTGAAGGTGGTTGCCCTGCTCGGCTATTCACTGGATGACGCGCTGCGACCGTTCCGCTCCATGACCGGCACCTGGGCCATGCTGGTCGCGCTGGGCCTGTTGATCGGTGCCGGTGGCGCCTGGCTGATGGCGCGCAGCGTGGCGCGCCCGCTGGAAACCCTGACCGAGGCCAGCGCACGCATTGAATCCGGCGACTACGCGGCAGCGGAGCAGACGGCGACGGTCCGACGCAGCGACGAATTCGGACGGCTGTCGCTGGCGTTCCGGCAGATGAGCGAGGCCATCCGCGAGCGCGAATCGCACATTCGGCACCAGGCCGAGCACGACATCGTCAGCGGCCTGCTCAACCGCCCGGCGGCACAGGAACGCATCCAGGACGCACTGTCCGGGCCGTCACGACCTGCGCATGCTGCGCTGCTGATGATTGGCCTCAGCCGCCTGCCCGACATGGTCAAGACCTTTGGCCACGCAGTCGGCGATCGACTGATGCAGAAGGCTGCCGAACACCTGCACCATGATGCCGGCGACGCGCTGTTGGCGCGTGCCGGCGACAGCCGTCTGCTGCTGTGGTTGGGTGGCATCACTCGCGACGGTGCGATCCAGCAGGCCTTCCGCCTGCGCGAGCGGCTTGGCGAAGTGATACACGACGGCGACCTCCGCCTCAGCCTCGGCCCCGCCGTCGGCATCGCCGTGTATCCAGATCACGGCAACGACGCCAACGTCCTGGCGCAGCGTGCCGAAGTCGCACTGTTCGATGCGTCAGGGCTGGACGAGCCGGTCAAGGTCTACGAACCGGAGCGTGACCCGAACCGGCCCGAACGCCTGCAGCTGATGAGCGAGCTGACTCACGCCATCGACGGAGACGGGCTGGCCCTGCACTACCAGCCGAAGCTGCTGATCGCCGCCGGCCGCGTCGCCGGTGCCGAAGCGCTGGTGCGTTGGCCGCATCCGTTGCGCGGATCGATCCCGCCGGATCACTTCGTGCCGCTGGCCGAGGAAACCGGCAACATCCGTCGTCTGACCCGTTGGGTGCTGGCCACCGGCATTGCTGAAGCGCGTCGCTGGCGCGACCGGGAGCGCGAGCTGAGACTCGCACTCAACCTGTCGGCGCGCGATCTGGATGATCATGACCTGCCGCGCCACGTCGCCGACCTGCTCGCCGCGCACGGTGTGGATGGCGAAGCGCTGACGCTGGAAGTCACCGAAAGCGCCGCCATGCACCAGCCGGACAACGCCATCGCCGTGATGCGCCAACTGGCTGATCTCGGAATCACCATCGCTATCGACGACTTCGGCGTCGGCCAATCCTCGCTGACCTACCTTCGCCGTCTCCCGGCACGCGAGCTGAAGATCGACCAGAGTTTCGTGCGGCGGCTGGCGCAGAACATGGAAGACCGCACCATCGTGCGCTCCATCGTCGAGCTCGGACATCGGCTTGGCTTCACCGTCACCGCCGAAGGCGTGGAGGATCGCCCGTCACTGGACTTCCTCGCCGAAGTCGGCTGCGATACGGCGCAGGGCTACTTCATCGCCAGGCCGATGCCGGCGGAGGGCTTCGACAGTTTCCTCGACGGTGTGGATGCCAAGGGTCGGGCCGATGGCTGAACGCACGAAGCGCATCGCGACGGTGTTGGCGGCGCTGCTGTTTCCCGGCCAGCCGGCTTCAGCGCAGGACTTCAGTGCTCAGGGCTACCTCGATCTCCGCCTGGTTGAGCCGGCCGGTGAACCGTCCTGGATCGAAGGCGGGCTAGGCAAGCTGCGCTGGGGCGACGGTGCCGACGTGGTCACGCCGAGCGCGGCACTCAACCTGCACGCCCAGCTTGGCTCGGAATGGCTGGCCAGCGCCTCGCTGCAGGCACAGCCGGACAGCCACGCGGCGGTCGAAACGCTGGAAGCCTGGCTGCGCTATCGGCCGGTCTCGACATCGCCCTGGCGCTGGTCGCTTCGTGCAGGCGCCTTCTTTCCGCCGATTTCGCTGGAGAACGACGGCGTCGGCTGGAGCATGCCGGCCGGCATCACGCCATCGGCGATCAATAGTTGGATCGGCGAGGAGCTGCGATCCACCGGCGTCGAATGGCGCGTCGAGCACCGCGCCATGCCGCGCACCATCAGTGCCGGCATCACCGTGTTCGGCGGCAACGACCCGGCCGGGGAGATCCTCGCCGCACGCGGCTGGTCGTTGAGCGATCGCTACCACGGTTTTGGCAGCCGCCTGCGCGAACCCGACATCAGCGCCCGCAACGCGCCACCGCCGCGCGACTTCGATCCCTTCGTCGAGAACGACCACACCGTCGGATGGCATGCCTACATCGACATCGACTCACGCTCGCAAGGCCGCTGGCGAGCGATGTACTACGACAACCGCACCGACCCGACCACGTTCCGCGAACACGACGGCGAGCATGTCTACTCCTGGCACACACGGTTCTGGTCAATCGGACACCAGCGGGAACTGGGCGGCATGACGCTGACCGTGCAGGGCATGCTCGGTGACACCGTCTTCAAGCCTGCGCCAAACGTGCTCAGCACCACCGAGTTCTGGTCTGGCTTCGTGTCGCTGGCGCGCTCGCGGGGTGCATGGCGTCCGATGATCCGATTCGAGCAGTTCGGCACACGAGAAACGCCGGACGGCGACAATGCCGCACACGAACATGGCAACGCGATCACCGCAGCGCTGATCTGGCGACCCGCACCACGATGGCGAGTCAGTGCGGAATGGCTGCGCGTGGACAGTTCGCGAACCACGCGACCGGAGGCCGGCTTTCCGGAGTCGGTGACGGATCACCAGACGCAGCTTTCGCTGCGCTGGTTTTTCTAGAAGACGGTCAGGAAGTCAGGGGTGAGTCGCACGCTGCGCGTGCTGTAAGAAAAGCGAGGCCCAGCTTCCTTACCTCCTCACTGACAGCGAAGCTGTCAACTCACTTCCTCACTGGCACACAAGCCGATGTCTACCTGGAGCTGCAAGAGACACTCGTCAATGCTGGAACTCAGCCGATCTTTTCGGCACCCGCCATGTACGGACGCAGCGCTTCCGGCACACTGATCGAGCCGTCGGCGTTCTGGTAGTTCTCCAGCACGGCAACCAGCGCGCGGCCGACGGCGACGCCGGATCCGTTCAGCGTGTGCAGCGGCTCGGGCTTGCCGGTTTCCGGGTTGCGCCAGCGGGCCTGCATGCGCCGCGCCTGGAAGTCGCCACAGTTCGACACCGAGGAAATTTCGCGATAGGCATTCTGGCCGGGCAGCCAGACTTCGAGGTCGTAGGTCTTGCGCGCGCCGAAGCCCATGTCGCCGGTGCACAGCAGCATGGTGCGATACGGCAGACCCAGCTTTTCCAGCACGGTTTCGGCATGGCGAACCATGTCCTGATGCACCTGCTCGGATTCGGCCGGACGCGCCACGGCCACCAGTTCGACCTTCTCGAACTGGTGCTGGCGGATCATGCCGCGCACGTCGCGACCGTAGCTGCCGGCCTCGGCACGGAAGCACATCGAATGGGCCGTGAGGCGCATCGGCAACTGCGCGTCCTCGACAATCTCGTCGCGGACCAGGTTGGTCAGCGGCACTTCGGCGGTCGGCACCAGATAGCGCTTGTGCTCGCCGACCATCGTGGAAAACAGGTCTTCCTCGAACTTCGGCAACTGGCCGGTGCCGCGCATGCTGTCGTCGTTGACGATCAGCGGCACGTTGCATTCGGTGTAGCCGTGCTCGTTGACGTGCAGGTCGAGCATGAACTGCGCCAGCGCGCGGTGCAGCCGCGCCACGCCAGCGCGCATCACCGTGAAACGCGAGCCGGACAGCTTGGCGCCGGCATCGGCATCGAGGCCGCCGAGCCCTTCGCCCAGATCCACGTGATCCTTGACCTCGAAGTCGAAGGACCGCTGCTCGCCCCAGCGCCGCACTTCGGCGTTGTCGTTCTCGTCCTTGCCGACCGGAACGTCGTCGCCCGGCAGGTTCGGAATACCAAGCTGCACATCCTGCAGCTGCTGCTGCACGTTCGCCAGCTCCTCGGCCTTGGCCTTCAGCTCGTCGCCGATGCCGGCGACTTCCGCCAGGATCGCGCCGGCGTCCTCGCCCTTGGCCTTGGCCTGGCCGATCGCCTTGCTGCGCGAGTTGCGCAGGCTCTGCAGCTCCTCGGTGCGCGACTGGATCGCCTTGCGCTGCTGCTCCAGCGCTGCATACGCATCGGCATCAAAGTCGAAGCCGCGCGCCTTCAGGCGTTCGGCAATCTCGGCGGGCTGGCTGCGCAGCAGCTGCGGGTCAAGCATGGGTGGTCCATAACGGAAACGGGGCGCGGCATTATCGCCGCGCCCCGCAATGTCGGGCAAACGGTGAGGGAGTGAGCGACCGCTTCGCGGTCAGTCAGGGAGTCAGAAAAGCGCTCTCACAGCAGGCGCAGCCTGCGACTCACTCCTTACACCTCACCGCCGCGACCAGCGCTCCTTGCGGCCCAGCCACCAGGCCATCGCTTCGCCGGCGCCCATCCAGCCGATCACCTGCGTAACCAGCCCACCGAAAGTAAAGTCCAGCGGAAACAGGTACCAGTTCCAGTACGGCACGCTGATCGTCAGCCAGGCGAACAGCGCGAAACCAGCGGCGATCATCACCCGCTTGAACATGCCGAAGGCACTGGCAGCGAGCACCAGCGCCAGCACCAGCGCCGCCAAGGTGTCCGAAACAAACTGCGTCAGCAGGTTCGGCCCCATCGCCGACAACCCCGGGTTGCCGTCGGGCTGGTAAACGACGAAGGCGTAGGCACTGTCCTTGTTGGCCTCGATGAAGGCGTTCATCGCCGCTTCGTCGCCGATGGTGGCGTCACTGGGGCTGGGCAGCATGTAGATGCCAGCTCCCGCTGTAGCGTCTTGCGACAACGCGCTCAAGGTAGCGGCCGACGGGCCACCGGTGACCATGCCCATGCTGCCCAGCGGCAGCAGGGTGTGCGCAATCGCGCCCCAGACGAACATGGCGACGCCGCCCAGGATTCCCGCAATCAGGATCCGCATGATTCACTCCTCCCCGGTGAGCCGTCCGGCTGAACGGAGAACGCTGATGATAGGACGCGGTTCAGCCGCGAAACCAGAGCCAGCGACCCAGCTGCCAGCCCAACGCCACGGCGGCGACGCCAATGATCACATGCGCGGCCACGGTCATCGCCGCCACGCCGAAGCGATCCGCGCGCAGCAATTGCCAGATTTCGACGCCAAACGCAGAAAACGTGGTCAAGCCGCCCAGGAAACCGACCATCAGCAGGTTTCGCAGCAACGGCTGGCCGCTGAGTCGCGTGTCCAGCCAGACGATCAGGCCACCAGCGAGGAAACAGCCCAGCGCGTTGACCGCGAAGGTCGCCGCCGGGATGCCGTACCAGTGGCGCTGCACGAACAGAACGCCAACCAGATAGCGCAGGCCGGCACCGAAGGCACCGCCGGCCATCGCCGCGAACAGCAAGGGAAGCCGAACGCCAGTCATGACGCGTGAGACGCCGGGTAGCTGTACTCAGTCTTCATTCGACGTCTCGTTCTCCTGTCGCCGTGAAATGGCCGCCTCGCGCGCGGCACGCAGGGCGTCGAGCTTCTCCTTGAGCTGGATTTCAAGGCCACGCGCCACCGGGGAATAGTAGCGACGTTCGCCCATGGCGTCGGGGAAACCGCTCTGGTCCAGCGCCACGCCGCCTTCGGCATCGTGGTCGTACTGGTAGCCATCGCCATGGCCCAGCGTCTTCATCAGCCTGGTTGGCGCGTTGCGCAGGTGCATGGGTACTGGCTGCGTGCCGAACTCGCGAACGTCGCTCATCGCCGCCTTGTAGCCCATGTAGGCCGCGTTGCTCTTGGCGGTGGAGGCGAGATAGACCGCAACCTGCGCCAATGCCAGATCGCCTTCCGGGCTGCCGAGCCGCAGATAGGCGTCCCAGGCATCCGTCGCCATCGCCAGTGCGCGCGGATCGGCGAGACCGATGTCCTCGACGGCCATGCGCGTGAGACGCCGCGCGAGGTAGATCGGATCACAACCACCATCCAGCATGCGCGCGAACCAGTACAGCGCCGCATCGGGATTGGAGCTGCGCACCGACTTGTGCAGCGCCGAGATCTGGTCGTAGAACTGGTCACCGCCCTTGTCGAAACGCCGCGTGCGGTCGGCCAGCACCTGTTCGACCGTCGCCGCGTCGATCAGGCCGCCCTCGCCCTCGCTCCCATCGTTACCAGCAAGCTCGGCAGCGATCTCCAGCAGCGTCAGCGCACGGCGCACATCGCCGTCGGCAGCATGGGCAATCAATCGCAGTTCAGCCTCAGCGATGCGCAGGCCGCGACCACCAATGCCGCGTTCGGCGTCTTCCAGCGCGCGACGAAGCGCGACCTCGATGTCCTCGGCGGTCACCGCCTCCAGCACATGCACGCGACAGCGAGACAGCAGCGCGGAGTTCAGCTCGAAGCTCGGATTCTCGGTGGTCGCACCGACGAACAGGATATGGCCACGCTCGATATGCGGCAGGAAGGCATCCTGCTGCGCCTTGTTGAAGCGGTGTACCTCGTCGACGAACAGCACCGTGCGGCGCCCTCGCCCGTGGTTGGCTTCGGCTTCGGCCAGCACCTTGCGCACTTCGGGCAGCCCACAGAGCACGGCGGACACCGCTCGAAACTCGGCGTCGGCGTACTTGGCCAGCAGCAGCGCCAGCGTGGTCTTGCCACAGCCCGGCGGCCCCCACAGCACCATCGAATGCAGGTGCCCGCCGGCAATCGCCCGCCGCAGCGCCGAACTCTCCGCGAGCAACCGCCGCTGTCCCACCATCTCGTCCAGCGACTGCGGCCGCATGCGCTCGGCCAGCGGGCGCAGTGCGGCACCACCGTCGTTGAACAGGTCGCTATTGGCTTGCGCGGAGGTCATCGGCGCAGTTTAGCGGCTGCCGCTCGCAACAGCCGAGACGGGAAGTTACTCGCCCAGCGGCGTGACTTCCGCATCTTCTCCCAGGTCACCGACCACATCGACACCATCCGGTGGATCAAAGCCGAACCAGCCCTCGGCAAATGCGGGGTTGCGTTCCCAGGCGCTGAAGCGGATTTCGGTGCGCTGACCAATGCTGTCGGTCATCGACATCCGGGTCAGGCCGTCATCGGCGAAGATCAGGTCGGCGCGGGTCATGCCGGCCTCCGGGTTGCGGGGCGTCAGCACCAGTCGAGACAGGTCGTTTCCGAGTGGCGTCGGGCCTTCGACGTTGAACTGGCGCGTCAGCTCCGTGGGATCGATCAGCACCAGCAGCGGACTCTGCTGCTCGGCATTGCCCTGCCGGCGCACGCTGACCTGTTCCAGGTCCGGGTCGTAGATCCACACGCGGTCACCATCGGCAACGATCAGCTGCGGAAACGGCGCCTTGTACTCCCAGCGAAACTGCCGCGGCGCCTGCAGCGACACTTCGCCACTGGTTTCCTCCACTGCCTGCCCGTTGGCGTCGTACACGGTCTGGATGAATTCGCCGTGCAGGCCCTTGAGGTTCTGGGTCTGTTTTTCGAGGAACGCTGTTGCCGGGGATTCGGCGGCGAATGCCAGCGGTGCGAATAATGTTGCGAAGGCAAATAGGAGGATGTGCTTCACGGGGTTTCCGGATATTTGGATGGCGGCAGTGTGCCGGAGGCAGGCTGAATCGGCGATAGCGGTGTATTGAGCGCATTCATCTTTGCTTGCCATTCCCGCGAACGCGGGAACCCTGTGACTTTGTTCATCTGAATCAAGATCAAGAGCTTTCGCTGCCCTTCGGGCCGCGAGTTCATTTCTCTTGCTTGTCCAAGAGAAACCGAACCAAAGAGAAGGACACCCCGCGTTCGCGCCCGCTTCGCGGGTTCGTGAGCCGGAGCCGGGGTTTTCGACAATTCATCCTTGAATTGGCGAAAACGCGTGTGCGTCCCTGCACACGCCCGCTTTGCGGCCTGATCGTCTCCAACTCACCGCCACCGAGGGGGCCGAAAAGCAAAGGCCAGAGCACCCCTTCCTGACCTTCCCCTGCAAGCAAGGGAAGGAACAAAGCCAGAGCACGACGTTCTTGACTCCTTTCCTTGCTTGCAGGGGAAGGCCGGGATGGGGTCGCTCTTGCTTTTGGATCCCGTGGGAGCGCCGAGTAGCGCAGGGATTCGATAGGGAAAGGCGCGCTTGTCTGAGGCCATGGGCGAGGAGGATAAAGACGAAGCATTGCTTCGTCCCGACGAGCGCCGCAGCTATGGATGGCGAAGGCTGGGCTTTTGCGCTGAAGCTGGATGCGTAGGCGTAAAAGGCCAAGTTCGCGCCGACCGACGGATTCCGAGCAACGTAGCTCGAACGCGGCTACCGCCGCGTGAGGTGGCGGCGGCTTTACCGTCGCCGCGCGAACTTCGGCCTCACGCGACGGTAGTCGCGTTCGACTTCTCTTTGCCTACTGTTCTCTTGGACAAGCAAGAGAAAGTAGGTCGGCAGCGCCGAAGGCGATGTCGAAAGCTCTCGATGAAACGGGATTGATGCTGCTGTCACCGTGACTGAGGAGGGTGTCAGGATTTTTGTGTGTGAGGCATACCATGATGCTGCCAAGGAGCATGTATGCCACGCAAGAAGAAGACGCCGGTGGTCACGCCGGCCATTGATCTGCCGCAGGAGTTTCTCGAGAAGCTGATCCCCGGCCCGATGGATGCGGCTGGGGTCGAGGCCGTTTTCCAGCAACTGAAGAAGGCCGTGATCGAGCGCGCCCTCGGCGCCGAGATGGGCCTTCACCTGGCCGACGCCGAGGGCGGTAACGGCAACCACCGCAATGGCCGCAGTGGCAAGACGGTGCTGACCGACGACGGTCCGCTGCGCATCGACGTGCCGCGCGACCGGTCCGGGACGTTCGAGCCGCAGCTGATCCCCAAGCACGAGCGTCGATTCGCTGGGTTCGACGAGCGGATCGTCTCGATGTACGCCCGTGGCATGACGGTGCGGGAGATTCAGGGCCACCTGGCCGAGATGTACCGCGTCGAGGTATCGCCAGAGTTCATCAGCAAGGTCACCGACGAGGTGATGGTCGAGGTTGCTGCCTGGCAGGCACGGCCACTGGAGACGATGTATCCGGTGGTGTTCTTCGACGCACTGCGGGTAAAGATCCGCGAGGACGGGGTGGTGCGCAACAAGGCCGTGTACCTGGCGCTGGGCGTGCTGGCTGATGGCACCCGCGACATCCTTGGGCTGTGGATCGAGAACACCGAGGGCGCCAAGTTCTGGATGCGGGTGTTCAACGACCTGAAGACGCGTGGCGTCGACGACATTCTGATCGGCGTGGCCGATGGCCTGAAGGGCTTCCCGGAAGCGCTGGAAGCGGTGTTTCCGGCGACCACGCTGCAGACCTGCATCGTGCACTTGATCCGCAACAGCCTGGACTATGCGAGCTGGAAGGACCGCAAGGCGCTGGCGGCAGCGATCAAGCCGATCTATACGGCACCGACCGCCGAAGCCGCCGAGGCCGAGCTGGACGCGTTCGAGGCCGGCCCCTGGGGCGAGCGCTTCCCAACCGTGGTCGCCGCCTGGCGCCGCGCCTGGACGCGCGTGGTGCCGTTCTTCGCATTTCCACCGGACGTGCGCCGGGTGATCTACACGACCAACGCGATCGAGAGCGTGCATGCGCGCCTGCGCAAGATCATCAAGACCCGAGGCCATTTTCCCAGCGACGACGCAGCGACCAAACTGATCTGGCTGGCCCTGCGCAACATCACCGCCGAATGGAGCCGTGCCAGCCGCGACTGGAAGGCGGCGATGAACCAGTTCGCGATAATCTACGAAGACCGATTCACGCTGGCTCGCTGATAGAGACCTTCGAACTAAACCGCCTCACACACAAAAAATCGGACACGCCCTGACTGAGCCAACGAGGCCTAGCCATTGGGCTCCTTTCGTCCCTCGTTGGTGCGAACCAACTTCAGGAGCAGCGACGCTTCTCGAAACCTTCGATTACCGACCGAGTCGCCGACCATCACTCCCGCAAGAATCGCGAGGAAGTTGGGGTGAAACATTCCCAAGACCAGTGACTGGTCATGCTGGATGATTCCCTTCCACACCCAATAAACCAGACAAAACGCACCGACAGCCAGCTGAACCCAGCGAAGCACTTTCCACAGCCGTACCCACCGCTCGGCTCGTTTGACGGTCAGGGTTTCAGGGCCAGTAAGGTATTCGGACATTTGTCAGTTATCCCTTCGGCGGCGGCGGCGCCAACACCGTGCGATCACCGTTGTGCTCCGGCGGACTGACCACGCCGGCGGCTTCCATGGCTTCGATCATCCGGGCCGCGCGGTTGTAGCCGACCTTCAGGCGACGCTGGACGCCGGAAATCGAGGCACGACGGGTTTCGGTGACGATGCGGACGGCTTCGTCGTAGAGCGGGTCGGATTCGTCGTCGCCGCTGGCGGCGGTTTCCGGCAGGCCAGTGGGGCCTACGACCTGGCCGTCGGCCATGGTTTGCACTTCCTCCAGCACGCCTTCGATGTAATCCGGGCGTCCGCCGACCTGCTTCAGGTGCTCGACCACGCGATGCACCTCCTCGTCGCTGACGAAGGCGCCGTGGACGCGCTCGGGCATGGCGGTGCCCGGTGGGAGGTAGAGCATGTCGCCGTGGCCGAGCAGCGTTTCGGCGCCGCTCTGGTCAAGGATCGTGCGTGAGTCGATCTTGGAGCTGACCTGGAAGGCAATGCGGGTCGGGATGTTGGCCTTGATCAGACCGGTGATGACATCCACCGACGGACGCTGGGTGGCGAGGATCAAGTGGATGCCGGCGGCGCGGGCTTTCTGCGCGAGTCGGGCGATCAGTTCTTCGACCTTCTTGCCGACGATCATCATCATGTCGGCGAATTCGTCGATGATGACCACCAGGTAAGGCAGCTGCGCCAGCTCGCGCGGCGCCTCGTTGAACTCCGGGTTCGGCGTGAACAGCGGATCCATCAGCGGCTGGCCGGCGTCGGCGGCGTCCTTCACCTTCTTGTTGAAGCCGGCCAGATTTCGGACACCGATAGCCGACATTAGCTTGTAGCGGCGCTCCATCTCGGCAACGCACCAGCGCAGGCCGTTGGCGGCCTCCTTCATGTCGGTGACCACCGGCGCCAGCAAGTGCGGGATGCCCTCGTAGACCGACAGCTCCAGCATCTTCGGGTCGATCATCAGCATGCGCACGTCGGCGGCGCGCGCCTTGTACAGCAGGCTCAGCACCATGGCGTTCAGCGCCACGGATTTACCCGAACCGGTGGTACCGGCCACCAGCAGGTGCGGCATGCGGCCGAGGTCGACCACGCTCGGACGGCCGGCGATGTCCTTGCCCAGCGCCAGCGCCAGCGGGCTGTTGAGCTTGTCGTATTCCTTGGAGCGCAGGATCTCCGAGAGGTAGATCATCTCCCGGTTGGCGTTGGGGATTTCGAGACCAATCACCGACTTGCCGGGAATCACGTCGACCACACGAACGCTGGTCACGGACAGGCCGCGGGCGATGTCCTTGTCGAGGTTGCTGATCTGGCTGCCCTTCACGCCGGGTGCGGGTTCCAGTTCGAAGCGGGTGACCACCGGGCCGGGGAACACGCCCTCGACCTGGGCCTCGATGCGGAAGTCGCGCAGCTTCAGTTCGATCTGCCGCGACAGGGTTTCCAGCGTTTCCGCCGAATAGCCGGCCGGCTGCGGCTTCGGGTCATCCAGCACCGACAGCGGCGGCAGGCCGTCCTGGCGCTGGATGTTGAACAGCGGAATCTGCGTATCGCGGCTGGCGCGCTCGCTCTTCTCGATCGGCTGGATCTTGGGCTCGATGCGTACCGGCTCACGCTTGGCGCGCTTTTCGGTGTCGATCTTGCGGACTTCCTCGCGCTCGACCTTGGCCGCACGGGCCACGCGCCATTCCCGGAAGGCATGCCGTGCGTCGCCGGCCTTCTCCCATAGCCAGAGCACGCCCTGCCCGATGCGGTCCATCAGCCGGAACCAGCTCAGGCCGCTGACCAGCGTCACCGCGACCAGGAACAGCGCAACGAGGAACAGATTGACACCCAGCGGTCCGAAGATCCGCAACAGGCTGCCGCCGACCATCTGCCCGAGGATGCCGCCGCTGCCTTCGGGCAGGTCGGAGGCCATCACCAGCCTCGCATGCGCCAATGCGGCGCCGGAAACGATCAGCGCCACCGCACCGACCAGTCGCCAGGCTGGGGTGACGCCGGCTTCCGCACGCCGCTCCGGCCCCTGGATCGACTGCCACAGCAGCAGCGCGAACAGCAGCGGGATCAGGTAGGTGGCGTAGCCAAGGAAATACAGGGCGATATCGGCAACCCAGGCGCCGAAGGTCCCACCGAAGTTATGCACCCGACCGGCGACACTGCCGGCGTGCGACCAGCCGGGGTCCTGCGGGCTGTAGGTGACCAGGCAGGCAACCAGGTACAGCAGCACCGGCACCAGCAGGAGGATCAGGCTTTCCCTGCGAAGCCGCCGCGCCCGGTCAGGCATGTCGGGCGCGGCGGATTTGCTGTCTTTTGAGGCGCGTGCCACCGTGATAATTGACCTGAATAACCTGTCGTTAGTGGCTGATATTACGACAGATTAGACATTCATGTCCTGCAGTGCAGGATGCACCAGACGGCCGTCTTCGACGTTGATGCCGCGCACCAGCGGCTGGTTGTCGCGCCAGCCGCCATCGGCCAGCTTGGACACGAACGGCAGGATCGCCGCGCAGATGGCCTGCGACGAGGTCCGCGGCACCGCGCCGGGCATGTTGGTGACGGCAAAATGGGTGACGTCGTCGACCACGTAGGTCGGATCGGCGTAAGTGGTCGGACGGGTGGTCTCGAAGCAACCGCCCTGGTCCACCGAAATATCGACCATCACGCTGCCCGGCTGCATGCCGGACACCATCTCCCGTGAGACCACATGTGGCGCGCGGGCGCCGGTGACGAGCACTGCGCCGATCACCAGGTCGGCGCGGGCCAGTTCGCGGGCCACGGTTTCGGCATACGGATACAACGCCGTGACGTTGGCACCCAGCGCCATCATCTGCGCCATGCGGTCCTGGCGCTTTTCGAACACCACCACGTTGGCGCCGCCGGCCGCAGCCAGTTGTGCGGAATTGCCGCCAGCGGCACCAGCACCCAGCACCACCACGCGACCACGATCCGTGGACGGCAGCCCGCCCAGCAACAGACCCTTGCCGCCAGCCGGCATGTGCAGCAGATGCGTGCCGATCTGCGTTGCGATGCGGCCGGCGATGATCGACATCGGCGCCAGCAGCGGCAGGTCGCCGTTGTCCAGCTCGACGGTCTCGAAGGCGATGCCGGTCAGGCCGATGTCGAGCAGCTTGCGGGTCAGTTCCGGCTCGGCGGCCAGATGCAGGTAGCAGAACAGCAGATGGTCCTTCCGAAGGTGCTGCAGGTCGCCGGCAATCGGCTCCTTCACCTTGACGATCATCTCGCCCTTTTCATACAGCGCAGCCGCATCCGGCGCGATGTTGACGCCAATGGCGGTGTACTCGGCGTCACTGAAGCCGCTCTTGACGCCCGCATCCTTCTCGATCCAGACCTCGTGTCCGCGATTGACCAGATCGGCGCAGGCCGCCGGCACGAGCGCGACGCGCCCTTCCAGTGTCTTGGTTTCGCGGGGAATACCGATACGCATGATTGCCTCTGCTGTGAGCTGGCCGCCGACCGGCAGGTTTGCCGGGCCGGTAACGGCCATTCGTTTTGTCTGCGGGTGCAGTACCCGCCCCTCCCGGTCACCAAGACGCCCAACCCCGACATCGAACCTTGATTCGATGCCCGCAAGCCCCCATGCTCAACCGCGACTCGCATAGCGACGACGGTGCGTCTGACGAGTCGTCGGTTTCGACTGTGGAAGCCGGCGGCGGACGCCCCGGATGACCGACTCCCTCGACCCATTTTTCAGCCGCCGAAGGCGGTCAGGATTATACATGAGCACTGCCAACCAGACGCCCCACCACTGCCATTTGCTTATTCTCGGATCTGGCCCCGCCGGCTATTCCGCCGCCGTCTACGCGGCGCGCGCCAACCTGAAGCCGGTGCTGGTCACCGGGCTGGAACAGGGCGGCCAACTGATGACCACCACCGACGTGGACAACTGGCCCGGCGACGTGGAAGGACTGCAGGGTCCGGCGCTGATGCAGCGCATGCAGGCGCACGCCGAGCGCTTCGACACCGAACTCGTGTTCGACCACATCAACCAGGTCGACCTGTCGCAGCGTCCGTTCAAGTTGCAAGGCGACAACGGCAGCTACACCGCCGACGGCCTGATCATCGCCACCGGTGCCTCGGCCAAGTACCTCGGCCTGCCCTCCGAAGAGGCGTTCAAGGGCAAGGGCGTGTCCGCCTGCGCGACCTGCGATGGCTTCTTCTATCGCGAGCAGGACGTGGCGGTGATCGGCGGCGGCAACACGGCGGTCGAGGAAGCGCTTTACCTCAGCAACATTTGCCGCAAGGTCACGCTGGTGCATCGTCGCGACACGCTGCGCGCCGAGAAAATCCTGCAGGACAAGCTGTTCAAGCGCGAACAGGAAGGCAAGGTCGAGATCATCTGGAATCACGTGCTGGAGGAAGTACTGGGCGACGACAGCGGCGTCACCGGCATGCGCATCGCGCCGCGCGATGGCGGCGAAAGTCGCGACATCGCGCTGACCGGCGTGTTCATCGCCATCGGCCATACGCCGAACACCGGGCTGTTCGACGGCCAACTGGCCATGAAGAACGGCTACATCACCATCAAGAGCGGCCTCGACGGCATGGCCACCGCAACCAGCGTGCCCGGCGTCTTCGCCGCCGGCGACGTGGCCGACCAGGTCTACCGCCAGGCCATCACCTCCGCCGGCTTCGGCTGCATGGCGGCGCTGGACGCGGAGAAGTTCCTCGATCAAGGCGCCTGACCGCCCGCTGCCTTGGAGCTGGAAGCCCGCACACTGACCAAAGCCGCCGCCATCCCGGCGGCGGTGTGGGATGCACTGGCTGGCGACAACCCTTTCGTCAGCCACGCCTTCATTCACGGATTGGAGCACTGCGGCTGCCTGCAACCTCGCCTCGGCTGGAAGCCGCTGCATCTGGGGCTGTTCGACGGCGAGCGCTGCGTCGCCGTCGCTCCCGGTTATCTGAAGGGCAATTCGCACGGCGAGTTCGTGTTCGATCACGCCTGGGCCGAGGCCTATCACCGCTACGGAATGGACTACTACCCGAAGTGGCTGATCGCTTCGCCCTACTCGCCCGTGCCCGGGCCGCGACTGCTAGTCGGTAGCGGCGACGACGGCGGCTCACTGCGTGCAGCGCTGGCGAACGCTCTGCTACTCACCGGCCGTGGACTCGGTGTTTCCAGCGTCCACATCAACTTCGCGAGCGAACACGACAGCCAGGCACTTCCGGATGAAAGCTGGCTGCCCCGCGGCGGCTGGCAGTTCCACTGGCACAATCGTGGCCACGCCGATTTCGACGATTTCCTGTCGCATTTTACCGCCAAGAAACGCAAGAACGTCCGTCAGGAGCGCTCGAAGGTTGCCGCCAGCGGCCTGCGTGTCCGCATGATCGACGGCGAGTCAGCCACAACGCGCGAACTCGATGCCATGCACGCCTTCTACGCCAGCACCTTCCAGCACAAGGGCAACTTCCCGGTGCTCAACCGCGCGTTTTTCGACTGGCTGGCCGAGCAATTCGGCAATCGACTGCTGATCAGCATGGCCTTCGATGGCGACGAAGCGGTCGCCGGCGCCCTGTTCCTGCGCTCGGCCGACACCTTGTACGGCCGCTACTGGGGCGCCGATGTCGACGTGCCTGGCCTGCATTTCGAGCTCTGCTACTACCAGGGCATCGACTACTGCATCGCCCACGGCCTGCAGCGCTTTGAACCCGGCGCACAGGGCGAGCACAAGATCGCACGCGGCTTCGAGCCGGTGCCGACGCGCTCCTTCCATCACCTCTACGACCCGAACATGCAGCGTGCCGTGCGCGACTGGTTGGCCGATGAGGCCACCTGGGTCGAACGCTACGGCAAGGAGCTGGAGCACCATCTGCCGTTCCGCCAAACCGGATCGCTGGCATGATCCGCCTGCCTGAGCTCGGCTTTACACCGGCATCGCCGTTTCCTCCGCTGGACAGCGCCCTGTCCGAACCCAACGGCCTGCTGGCCTGGGGCGGCGACCTGACGCCGACGCGACTGCTCAACGCCTACCGCCACGGCATCTTTCCCTGGTACTCGCAGGGCGAGCCGATCCTGTGGTGGAGCCCGAACCCGCGCTGCGTCTTCCGCACTGCCGACTTCCACCTGAGCCGGCGCGACCGGCGCTCGCTGCATCAACGCAGCTGGCGGATCATCGCGGATCGCGACTTCGAGGCAGTCGTTCAGTCCTGCGCCTCACAACCGCGCCCGGGACAGCGCGGCACCTGGATCGATCCGGCGATGCAGGCGGCCTACATCCGGCTGCATCAGCTCGGGCACGCGCACAGTATCGAAGTGCGGGATGCCGATGACTGCCTGGTCGGCGGGCTCTACGGCATCGCCATGGGTCGCGTTTTCTTCGGTGAGTCTATGGTCAGCCTGGAAAGCGGCGGCTCCAAAGCAGCACTGGCCGGGCTTTGTCGACGGCTGCAGGAATGGGGCTTTCCGCTGCTGGACGCCCAGGTCGAATCCGCGCACCTGATGCGCCTCGGCGCGACCACCCTGCCACGTCATCGATTTGCCGACATGTTGCAGGGGCTCACGGCTGAAGAAGAAGCCGCCGCGGGCAACTGGCAGGCGCGTTTCGGAGTGCTGGAAACCGGCGCGCTATAGGGCCCAGCTCGACCACGAAGGCCGAAACTGAACCGTAAGTTTTGGCCCTGCTTGGCTTTTCCGTCCAGCGACCATATTTCGTGAACCGTCGCTTGTGCTTCATTTAAGGTCGCCAGCGTGGCAAAATGCCGCGCTTCGTCGATCCGGGAGCCTTTTTCCGGCGACGCATTGTTTCCAAGTTGGTATTGCATGGCTAAAGACGACGTCATTGAAATGGAAGGCACGGTCCTCGAGACCCTGCCCAACACCATGTTCCGCGTGGAGCTGGAGAACGGTCACGTGGTGACCGCACACATCTCCGGCCGCATGCGCAAGCACTACATCCGCATCCTCACCGGCGACAAGGTGAAGGTCGAGATGACACCCTACGACCTCAGCAAGGGTCGCATCACCTATCGCATGAAGTGATCGCTGACGCGATCATCCCGGCCGTACATGGATGTACTTTTGAGCCGGGATCCAGTGCCTTGATCTGACCTCATCCCCGACAGCACAGAGCCTGTGCCCGCGAAAGCGGGTAGATGTGCGTTGATCGGGGATCCATCTTGATCTTCGCGATCATCCCGGCCGCACATGGATGTGCTATTGAACCGGGATCCAGTGTCTTGACCTGATCTCATCCTCGACAGCACACAGTTGTGCGTGGATCGGGGGGCAACGTTGAGCTTCGCAATCACCTTGGCCAAGCAGGCTTCGCCTCACCGCTGCCGAAGGGAAACAAGGTGCTCTGTCGGCTACTCGAACGCGTCGCCGAACAGGTGGATCGAGCCATCCGGCGATGGGACAGTCACGGCGTAACTCGCCGGCATGCCGCCGCCGGCAACCTGCAGGGTCATCGAGCCGCTTCCCGGCCAATCGCTGCTGATCAAACGGAAGAATCGCAATTGACCCCACTCAAGTTCGGCGTCCGGCGTGGCCGGTGCCATCCATTGCCAGCCGCCGGTGATCGCAGAAGCAGCCCAGTCATCCGCTGCTTCGCTGTTGCCATCGCCGAACAGGCTTTCCTCCACGGTGGCGCCTGACGCCAGCTCGACAGCGACGCCGTCCAGTCCATGGCTGCTGGTGATCCGCAGATTCGGCTCTTCAGTCATGGCATCCGTCTGCGCGCGAGCGAAGTCGAAATTCATTACCGCGTAGTCGTAGCGGAAGCGTCCATCCCCAAGGCGGCTGACGCGGACAGCAACCGCAACCTCACCTTCCGCTGTATCTGCCACCGCCCTGTGCGTCGATTCGTTCGCAGCCGCAGTAGACAGCCAACGATCCAGCACCGAGCCCAGGACGAACGGCCCGGGCGATCCCATCTGCCAGCGCGAGAGCGGATTGGAGTACGCCGGAAACACCTCGCGCGAGCCCATCGTGTTGTGGATGTTCTCGTCATCGCGGACGACGTACCAGGCTTCCATCATCCAGCGCGACTCAGGATGCAGATTGATGTCGATGGCGCTTTCCCGTGCGCGCAGCCGGTAGCTGTACTTGTCGCGTGCTGGCGAGTCATACGCGGCAACACAGGTGAAGCCGGTGATGTTGGGCTCGCTGTCGCCGTCGCAGTCCGGATCCTGGATCGAACCGCAGCGCCCCCATTGCCCGGTCGCCGGAATGATCTCCGACCTGGGTCCGAGAAAACGTTCGCATTCGTTGCTGTGTACGTTGTAGAGGTCGCTGCAGCCCGGGCCGAGGATGTGGCCGTAGGGCGTGTATCCCGTGCAGTATTCGTTGGCGGTGGCGAAGGCGTGCTTGGCGCCACTGCGGCCAATCTGGGCGATACGACCGTCCGGGTCCAGTCGATACAGGTTCCAGATCAGGTAGGGATGCTGGTCGATTTTCGGTCCGACATCCGGGTAAGCCGACGTCGCCTCGGAGAACATGCGATACCAGGGCACGTCACTGGCGTTGACGGCATCGCTGTTACTCAGCCGTGCTTCGGGCGTGATGACAACTTCGCCTTCCGTACCGCCGGGTCCGTCACAGGGGCCGCCACCAGCGACCTGCCGGCAGCGCATGGTTTCGATGCCCGGCATGTCGGTGCTGATGATCGGGATACTGTCCAGCAGTACGTCAGTAATCGTTCCCGGCGACCCTGGCCAGACCGGATTGGCCTCGGACTTGGCTACTTGCGGAACGTCCGAAGTCTCCAGCGGAAGCTGAAGGCCGGCATTGGCAATCGACAGTCCCTGCGCCGGTTTTCCGGCGAACGCCAGCAGCGCCTCGCCCACCGCGAAATTGGCGGTGATGTAGCGGAAGCCGTCCTTCGCCACGTCGGGCGAGCGCATGACCTGCAGGATGCGCGCCCACTCGCGGCCATGGTCATCGCGGAAACTCAGAACCAGCCCGTCACCACCGGAAACCACGCGAAGCGCCGGACTGACGGTGCCGTCTTCTCGCGTGAAACGCAGACCGTCGGCCAGCAGATGGCCGTCGCCAATAGCGGTGGGTGCGTTGTCCCCAAGCTGAACCTGCAGCGGCCGTTTGCCCGGTCGCAGGGTGACGCGCAGCAGACCGTCATCACTGACCGGCAACGACAGGCCCAGATAATCCAGCGCATCCGGGTTGACGAACAGTTCCAGCCAGCCGGCCTGATCCAGTGACACACCGGTGTCCAGCGCGGGAAGCACGCGGTCAGCACCGTGCATTTCCGGCGGGCGGGCAAGGATGGTGGAGCTGGCGAGGGCGACGACAGCCGCGACGCCAGTCAGCACCAGCCTGCCTTTCGACCTTTCTCGTTTGAGCAATGGCATGTCGACTTCCCGGGAGGTTTGCGGGAAGTCTAGCGCAGCCCTACTCCACCGTCGCCGGCAGCAGACGTTCCGGTTCAGCCAGGGCTTCGACATGCAGGTCGCCGTCGCGGACGCTGACGTTGACACGGCCGCCACCGGCCAGCTTGCCGAACAGCAGCTCGTCGGCCAGCGGTCGCTTGATCTTCTCCTGGATCACGCGGGCCATCGGACGAGCGCCCATGTCCGGGTCGAAGCCGTGCTCGGCCAGCCACTGGCGCGCTTCCGGGTTCACGTTCAGCGACACCTGCTTCTCCTGCAGCAGCGTTTCCAGCTCGATGATGAACTTATCGACCACACGCAGGATATTGTCGAAGCCGAGCCCACCGAACTGAATCACCGCGTCGAGTCGATTGCGGAATTCCGGCGTGAAGGCCTTGCGGATCACCTCCATCGCATCCGTGGAATGATCCTGCTTGGTGAAGCCGATCGAGCGCCGCGCCGCCTGATGGGCACCGGCATTGGTCGTCATCACCAGGATCACGTTGCGGAAGTTCGCTTCGCGACCGTTGGTGTCGGTCAGCGCGCCGTGGTCCATCACCTGCAGCAGGATGTTGAACACGTCCGGATGCGCCTTCTCGATCTCGTCCAGCAGCAGCACACAATGCGGTGTCTTGACGATCTTCTCGGTCAGCAGGCCGCCCTGGTCGAAGCCGACATAGCCCGGCGGCGCGCCGATCAGGCGCGACACCGAATGCGCTTCCATGTACTCGGACATGTCGAAACGGACGAGTTCGATACCAAGCTGCAGCGCCAGCTGGCGGGTGACCTCGGTCTTGCCGACGCCGGTCGGGCCGGCGAAAAGGAAGCTGCCGATCGGCTTGTCGCCATCGGCCAGCCCTGAGCGCGACATTTTGATGGCAGCAGCCAGCGAATCAATGGCCGGATCCTGCCCGAAGATCACCATCTTCAGATTGCGGTCGAGATTGCGCAGCACATCACGATCCGAGGCGCTGACCTGCTTCTCCGGAATCCGCGCCATGCGCGCCACGATCTGCTCGATCTCGGTGACGCCGATCACCGACACGCGCTTGTCTTCGGTCAGCAGCCGCTGCCGTGCACCGGCTTCGTCAATCACATCAATGGCCTTGTCCGGCAACAGGCGGTCGCCAATGTGCTTGACCGACAGATCGACCGCGGCCTGCAGCGCATCGCTGCTGTATGACACGCCATGATGCTCCTCGAAGCGCGACTTCAGGCCTTCGAGAATCTGCACGGCTTCGCTCAATGACGGCTCGACCACGTCAATCTTCTGGAAGCGCCGCGCCAGCGCGCGATCCTTCTCGAACACGCCGCGGTATTCCTGGAACGTGGTCGATCCAATGCAGCGCAGCTCACCGGAAGCCAACACCGGCTTGATCAGGTTGCTGGCGTCCATGGTGCCGCCCGATGCGGAGCCCGCACCAATGATCGTGTGGATTTCATCGATGAACAGCACCGCGCCCGGATGCTGCTTCAGCTCGGCCAGCACGGCCTTGAGGCGCTTCTCGAAGTCGCCGCGATACTTGGTGCCAGCGACCAGCGCGCCGAGATCCAGCGCGAAGATGGTGGCATCGGCCAGCACGTCCGGCACCTCGCCATCGACGATGCGCTTGGCCAGGCCTTCGGCCAACGCGGTCTTGCCGACGCCGGCTTCACCAACGTATAGCGGGTTGTTTTTGCGACGACGGCAGAGCACCTGGATGGTGCGCTCGATCTCTTCGGAACGACCGATCAACGGATCGATCTTGTCCTGCAGCGCCAGCTCGTTGAGATTGTTGGCGAACTCGGCCAGCGGGTTGCTCTTGCCTTCCTCGGTCGTCTCGCCTTCCTTGCCGCTTTCGGCTTCCGTCTTCGCGCCGGATTCATCCGCAATCCGCGCCACGCCATGCGAGATGTAGTTCACCACGTCAAGGCGGGAAATCTCCTGCTGTCCGAGGAAATAGACGGCATGCGAATCCTTTTCACCGAAGATCGCCACCAGCACGTTGGCGCCGGTGACTTCCTTCCGGCCCGATGACTGCACGTGGTAGACGGCCCGCTGCAGCACGCGCTGGAAACCCAGCGTTGGCTGGGTGTCGCGCGCATCGTCACCCGCCAGCAAGGGCACGGTCTCGGCAATGATGCTGCACAGGTCGTTCGAGAGGCGCTCGATGTCGGCACCGCAGGCGCGCAACACGCCCGACGCCGAGTCGTTTTCCAGCAGCGCCAACAGGAGGTGCTCGACGGTCATGAACTCATGACGCGCCTCGCGTGCCTGCTTGTAGCACTGGCCAATGGTGAACTCGAGGTCCTTGCTGAACATGGACGATGCTCCGTTATGACTGATGGCGTCCTGCCGGTACTGCTCCGACCGCATCCTGCGGTCGCTCGTTCAATGGATCGATGTCCCGGCGATTCACGCGGGCTCCATCGTGCACAGCAGCGGATGCTGGTGCTCGCGGGAAAAGTCGTTGACCTGCCCCACCTTGGTTTCCGCAACCTCGCGGGTGAATACACCACACACGCCGCGCCCGCGCGTATGCACGTGCAGCATGACCTGCGTGGCCTTCTCCTGGTCCATGTTGAAGAAAATCCGCAGCACCTGCACGACGAAGTCCATCGGCGTGTAGTCGTCGTTCATCAACAGCACCCGGAACAGCGGCGGCTTGGCCACCTCCGGTTTGGCGACTTCGACGGCGATGCCCGTTTCGTGAGCATGCTCGTGTTCGTGCCCGGTCTCGGGTTTGTCCTTGCCTGCCATGGCTCAATGCGGTGTTCACTGGAATCCACTATATGGGCCGTTGACGGGTCGAAAGCAAGGGCTGCCCGGAATCGATACAACCGTTAACATTGCCCACTTGCATGAAGACCACGCCCGGCCCGAACGATCAATGACTTACCGCAACCTGACCACGCGCGACGCGCGGCCCGACCTGACCGTCGCCAGCATCGTGATCCGTGATGAGCGTTTCCTGATCGTCGAGGAAGAAGTCCGCGGCCGCCGCGTGTTCAACCAACCGGCCGGACACGTCGATGTCGGCGAGAGCCTGATCGACGCTGCCGTTCGCGAAACTTTCGAAGAAACCGGCTGGCACATCAAGGCCACGGCGTGGACCGGTGCCTATCAATGGTCGGTGCTGGAGGATGACAGCCCGGAACGCCGTGATCCGGGTGATCCGGCCAGCCGGGAATTCCTGCGTTTCGTCTTTGTCGGCGAACCGCTGCGGCACGATCCGGCCCAGCCGTTGGACGACGGCATCATCGCCACACACTGGTTGAGCGTTGACGAGATCGAGGCGCTGGGCGAGCGCCTGCGCAGTCCGCTGGTGCTGGCGGCGGTCCGTGACTATCTCGATGGCCCGACGCTGCCGCTGTCCGCACTGCGCAACCTGCAGGGCCTGTGATGGCGTCGGGTGAACGCATCATGGTGGGCGTGTCCGGCGGCGTTGACTCCTCGGTCGCCGCGCTGCTGCTGAAACAGGCCGGCGAGGATGTCGAAGGCCTGTTCATGCAGAACTGGGAAGAGGACGATCGCCTCTCCGGCTGCCGAGCAGAAGATGATCGACGCGATGCGGTCGCTGTCTGCGGCCGTCTCGGCATCCGCCTGCACAGCGCCAATTTCGCCAATGAATACTGGGATCAGGTGTTCCGGCATTTCCTCGACGAATACCGCGCCGGTCGCACGCCGAATCCAGACGTGTTGTGCAATCGCGAGATCAAGTTCAAGAGCTTCCTCGACCACGCCCGCGCGCTCGGCGCTGACTGCATTGCTACCGGTCACTACGCACGGGTCGACAAGCTGGATGGCCGCTGGCGACTGCTGCGCGGCGTGGATGACGGCAAGGACCAGAGCTACTTCCTGCACGCCCTGAACCAGGAACAATTGCGATACACGCGTTTTCCGGTCGGCGAGTTGCCAAAAACGGAAGTCCGCCGGCTGGCCCAGGAGGCCGGCCTCGCCACGCACGACAAGAAGGACAGCACCGGCATCTGCTTTATCGGTGAGCGCGATTTCCGCGAGTTCCTCGGCCAGTACCTGCCCGCGCAGCGGGGCGGGATGCGCGCTCTTGATGGCACGGTGATCGGCGAGCATGCCGGCAGCTTCTACTACACGCTAGGACAGCGCGAGGGCCTGAACATCGGTGGCGTTCGCGGTCGCGATGCGGCGCCCTGGTATGTCGTCGGCAAGGATGTCGCCAGCAACACGCTGTGGGTGGATCAGGGACATGACAATCCGGCGCTGCTGTCGGATCGACTGGTCACGGAAAGCGCGACCTGGATCGCTGGCGCGGCGCCGGATCGCCGTTTCGAAGCCAGCGCCAAGACGCGCTATCGTCAACCCGACCAGCATTGCGTGGTGGAAATCCGGGACGACGGCAGCATTGATGTCCGGTTCAGCCAGCCGCAGCGCGCGGTGACACCCGGACAATCGCTGGTGCTGTATCGCGACGACGAATGCCTGGGTGGCGCGGTGATCGCCGCCTGCAACGCCCGCTTCGGCGGCCTTGAACCTGCGTTCCAGCAGCATTGACTACGCACGGACGCGCACGAGCCAAACGCATGAACCGCAAGCCGCACCCCATGGAAGAACGCGCCATCGCCTTGTCCGGCCTGCTGCAGGCCTGCCAGCTCGTTCACGGCATCGCCACCGTCGGCAGTGCCGCGCAGCAGGCGCTGGAATGCAGCATCGACAGCATTTTCCGCATCGATGCCGACTCCACCCGCGACGTGTTCGGCGGACTGGACGGCCTGTCGCTGGGCATCAACGCCCTGCACGACCGTCTGGTCGGCACGCACCGCGAACCGCCACCGTCGCGGATCGCCGTCACCGTGATGCACGTCGAGCGCAAGCTCAATCGCCATGGCGCGATGCAGACGGCACTGCAGAACGGCATTGCCGACTGCGCGCACCGCCGCCAGCAGCTCGGCGGCCTGCATCCGGCCGTGTTTAACGCGCTCGGTGAGCTCTACGCGGGAACGATCAGCACGCTGCGTCCACGCGTGATGGTGCAGGGAAACCCGCAGTACCTCGGTCAGGCCAGCGTGGTCGCCGAAGTGCGCTCGCTGCTGCTGGCCGCCGTGCGCAGCGCCGTGCTGTGGCGGCAGGTCGGCGGGAACTACGTCGACCTGCTGCTGCGCCGCCGCGCCCTGCTCGAAGCTGTCGCCGTCCTTCGCGGCGAGCTGCAGAACTGATCCCAACAGGCCAACCGCGGTAAGGTGCCGTTTCGAGGCTATTGAGTGCGATCAGCATCGCCTGATGAAACAACCGCCGGAAGACGGATGTTCGGGAGAGACTCATGAAACGTATTCGCAACTACGGATGGCTGGGGCTGGTTCTTTTCGGACTGTGTGTTTCAGCGCCGGCGCCGGCGCCGGCGGTGGAAGTCAATCCGGACGGCGAGGGACAGGTGCTCATCCTGCCGCTGTGGACCACAACCGGCGGACACTCAACGCTGGTTCATCTGTACCCGGCGCAGATGGTGCGCCTGCGACTACTGGATGCCAGTGGAAGCGTCGTCCTCAATGGCAATCTGTACACCTATTCCGGCGTCTGGACCGCCGGAATTGGCGCACGCAGCGGTGGCGGGAGCCGCCTGCACCCAGGCGCCAACGGCTGCCTTCTGATCGAGAGTGAAGGTGGCGTCGTTCCTGCCAGTGCTCCGCTGGATATCGATGCCGACTACGGTTCGGCGGAAGTCATCGTCATGGGCACGACAGACAGTGGCGTTTCGGGTACGCCGGGCGATGAGGTCAGGCAGTTGATCGCCGATCAGGACTGCGATGGCCTTGCTGCCCGATGGAACTCGGGTGCCTGGGCAACAGACCCGGACAATGGCCTGGCGGCGGAATACCCGTCCGGCCCGCCACTGGCGGCTGCCGACTGGTCAATCATCAACGTCGAACGCGGCGTCCTGTTCGACGTGCCAGACACGGCGCTGGTCCATTATTCCGACCGCACACAACATACGACACCCGGAAGCGAACTGCCCAACCTGGCGAGTGGCCACGATTCGGGCACCGACAATGCCATGACGCATAGCCGCAACTGCTCCGCGGGCAACTGCCGCGAAGACACCTGGCCAACGGCTCTGGATGCCATGGCAGCGGCCCTGATGACCGGGTGGAGTCGCGGCGACTACGCCATCGACCCGAACCTCGGTGCCAGCACCGATGCTGTGTTCCATTTTCCGCTAGTGCCGTACTTCACAGCTCGTCAAGGCGCGGAGCCGCACCCGCTCAGTGAGCCTCGCATCTGGATGGCCGTATTTGATCGGCTCGGTCAGGGCCAATTGCCGCTGATCTGCCCCGGCCTCATTCCACCAGGAGAAACTTGCAATTTCTCAGTTTGGCGTGCCGAAGAGCCGACCCAACTACAGACCCTCAGTTTCAACACGACTGACGGCGGTGATCCTGGGGTTTCCAGCTTGCTCGGGATTCCAGATTCCTACGGCCCTGAAACATGGGTCGGGGATCAGTCGGCCATCGATTCGTTGGCAACGCTGGGCACCTTCAGCATCTGGTTCAGCGAAGACCTGAACGGTGGGGCAACGCAGGACGAATACCAAGAGCTGACCAGCAACGAAAGCACACGCTATTTCGGTGCACCGGTATTGCCGGTGGTGTTCCAGCAATTCGTCAACGGCACGCTGCAAGGCGAGGACGGCGTGCCGCAACGCGCCAACTACAGCAAGGCATTCGCGCCAACACGACGCTGATACTGGCGGCAGAGAACTGATGCTCTGCCTGTCATTGTCCGGAACGGATCAATGCCACGGATGACGGGAAACCTCGTCAACTGAAGTAATCCAGCGTCGCCTTGGCGTCCGGCGGGGTGATCGGGGCATCCCAATCTTCCATCAGCGTGGCGTAGAGCAGCTTCTCGAATTCGGCCTTGAAGCGAACGATGACGCATTCGGGCTCTTTGATGCGCTTGGCGTCGGAAATCAGGCCGAAATGCACCTCGCCGTTGTAGCTGAGGATGCTGACGCCGAGGCCGAGCGAACCGGACTGCGGTACCCAGAACATCAGGTCGCTGATGCGTGAGCCGGCCAGGTACAGCGGCATCTGCGGCCCGGGCACGTTGGTGGCCACGGCACTGGCCTTGCGCGAGAACAGCTCCAGCGCCACGCGCTGGACCGGCGCCGGCGTCATGCCCAACGCGGCCAACAAACCGAAGGCGACGATGGCCTGCCGCGAGTTCTTCAGCTCCTGCATGCACTCCGCCACCCGTTCCAGGCGACGCAGCGGATTGGGTTCGCCCACGGGTAGCTCAAGGAACACCAGGCCGAAGTGATTGCCCAGCTTCTTCGCGTGTTCCAGCGGCCGCAGGTTCACCGGCACGGTGGCGCGGATGGTCAGGCCATCGACATCCTCGCCCTGCTCCAGCAGATAGGCGCGAAGCGCGCCGGCGGCAGCGGCCATCAGCACGTCGTTGACCGTGCAGTTCAGGGCCTTGCCGATTGTCTTGACTTCCTCCAGATCCAGCGGATCGGCCCAGGCGCAGCGCTTGCTGACGCCGAGCGGCCCCTTGAACTGCGTTTCGGGATCATCCGGCAGGCTCAGGGCATGCGCCAGCTCCATGGCGATGTCACCGCCATCCTTGGCCAGGATCGCCGCCAATGTGGGATCGCGGTAGATCTCCATGCCTTTCTCAAGCGCCTTGCCACCGAGCTTCATGGCGCGATCAATGCCCGCCTTGGCCGGGTCGAAGAACTTGCGGGTGACGCGCTCGCCATCCGCTTTGAGCCAGGCCTGCGGCAGATCGCTACCCGGCTTGGCGTCGGGATGCGTATCGGTCAGCGACAACAGCACCTGGATCAACGCGATGCCGTCGGCATAACAGTGATGGATGCGCGAAATCAGCGCCGAACCACCGTTGTAGGTCTCCACCAGATGGAACTGCCAGAGCGGCTTGGAGTGATCCAGTGGCGTCGACGCCAACTGGCTGACAAGACGCTGCAGCTCCTTCTTGCCGGCCGCGCCAGGCAGCGCGGTCAGGCGGATGTGCCAGTCGAGGTCAAAGTCCTCGTCGTCTTCCCAGTGTGCCGATGACTGGTTGTCGACGGCCTTTTGACGAAATCGATGAAAGGCCAGGAAACGATCACGGATCAGCTCGCGCAGGCGGACGATCTCCAGCGGATCGGCGAACATCAGCACGCCGGTGATCATCATCAGGTTGGTGGGCTTTTCCATGCGCAGCCAGGCCGTGTCGACCCGCGACATGGCCTCGCGCCGCCCCTTGCGCCTTCCCAAAGCTGTCATGACCGTGCTCCCCAGACGATGCGCCCGGTGTAGCACGCACCCTGTGAAGCGTCAACGAAACGACGCACCTCAGGCGTCTTTTTCGGCAAGGGCTACGCGACTTTGCTGATAGGCGGCGAGTGCGGCTTCGCGGCTGAGCTTCAGGTCGACGATGGGGTCGGACGGATAGCCCGGCGCCATGCGTCGCAGCGCGTCGACCGCGGTCCATGGTGCATACAGCGCCTTGCCCGTGAGCCCGGTCAATTCCGGCACCCAGCGACGAATGTAGTCGCCATCCGGATCAAAGCGTTCGGCCTGCGTCACCGGATTGAAGATGCGGAAGTACGGCGCGGCATCGGCGCCGGTGCCGGCCGTCCACTGCCAGCCCTGCGTGTTGCTGGCAAGGTCAGCATCGACCAACGTGTCCCAGAACCAGTCGGCGCCGTGGCGCCAGTGATAGCGCAGGTTCTTGGTCAGCAGGCTGGCCACGATCATGCGCACGCGGTTGTGCATCCAGCCGGTCGCCCACAGCTCGCGCATGCCGGCATCGACAATCGGGATGCCGGTTCGACCACGCTGCCAGGCATCCAACTTGTCTTCCTCCGCCGACGCCCACTCGAAGGGTTCCATGCGCGGATTGAAGTTCTCTTCCGCGCTTTTCGGAAAGTGGTACAGCAGGTGGTGACTGAACTCACGCCAGCCCAACTCGCGAACGAATGCCTTCGCACCGCCATCGGCATCCAGACCCGCACGCTGGATTGTAGCCAGTGCCTGTCTCGGGCTGATCTCGCCGAAATGCAGGTAAGGCGACAGCCGCGACGTACCCGTCGCCGCCGGGAAGTCGCGATCCTCGCCATAGCCGGATACAGCCGAATCGAGGAAGGCCTTCAGCTGCTTCGCGGCACCTGCCTCGCCGGGCTCGAAGTGATCCCAGAACCCCTTGTCCCAGCGCGGTGACGGGACCAGCGCCAGCGGATCACCCTGCGACACATCGAGACCCTCGATGCCATCCGGCACGCCGGACAGGCGTTTCGGCGCGTCGGAAACCGAGACGCTGCGAAGTTCGGCACTGAGCTTCTTCCAGAACGGCGTGAACACGCGGTACGGCTCACCCTGTCCCGTTTCGACTTCCCAGGGCTCGCGCAGCAGCGCCGCGCCGAAACTCTCAGCCCGCAGGCCCTGTCCGCGCAAAGCCGATTTGATCTCGCTATCGCGCGCGATCAGTGCCGGCTCGTAAAGGCGATTCCAGAACACCGCCTCGGCACCGGTTTCCGCCTGCAACTGCAGCAGCGCGTCGAGGCTACTGTCACAGCGACGGACAATCAGTCGCGAACCGCGCGATGCCAGATCTTTCGACAACACCGCCAGCGACTTCGCCAACCATGCGCGACTGGCCGCACCCGGTTCCCACGGTGATTCTTCGTGTGGTGCGTGCAGGTAAACCGGAATCGGCGCGAGACCGGCGTCCAGCGCTGCCTGTAACGCCGGGTTGTCGGCAAGCCGCAGGTCGCGACGGAACCAGACTAGCGCACGGCTCATCAAACCCGACGACCCAACTCAGGCTGGATTCACCAGCTTGGCGGCGTCAATCCGTCGCCGGACTTCCTGCACAAACGACAACCGGCCATCCGCTGACTCAAACGCACGATGAGGAATCAAATGTGCCAGGCCGGGCGCAACATAGATCGAAACCATTCCCCACCGGTCAACCACTTTGTGTATGCCATCCCAATAGAAGACTGACCGATTGAATGCCGTCTCTTCTCGAAGACCTTCGTCTTCTAGCTCGATTACATGACGCGTCAAAACGCTTCGGTTCGTCATTATTGCAGTGACAAAAACCGCCAAGATCGCCTGAAAGATCAGAAAAATAACGCCGAAAACGATGACAGAGATTGCGGCCACAATGATGCCGTGCGTCGGAACGACCTGGATAGCTGCTGGGACAAGCGCCAGCAGAATCAGCGCTTGAATCGGCCAGAGAAACAGTATGGTGCCCAACTGATGGCGATACGCATCCCAGAAACTGTTTTCGTACTCGATTCTCAAGGCGCTCTCTCCGGGATCATTCATCCATGAACCGCACGCGCCGGGTGATGCCGCAAGCCAACTCGTAGCTGATCGTGCCGGCGGCGCTGGCGATGGTTTCGATAGGCAGCTCAGGACCCCAAAGCAGGACGGGCGAACCAACCTGCGCGCCTGGGCAACCGTCGAGATCAATCGCCATCAGATCCATGGAGACGCGACCGACAATGCGCGAGGCCTTTCCATCGACCAGCACTGGCGTGCCGGCAGGCGCGAGACGCGGATAGCCGTCGCCGTAGCCGATGGCCGCGATACCGATGCGACCGTCACGCTCACAGACGTGGGTGCCGCCGTAGCCAATGCAGTCGCCAGCACGCACCTCCTTCACCGCGATCAGACGCGTATGCAGGCTCATGGCCGGCTTGAGGCCAAAATCGGCGCCGGTCTTCCCGTCGACGACCGACATGCCGTACAGCGCGCCACCGGGACGAATCCAGTCGCGATGACTGGCCGGCCAGCCCAGGATCGCCGCCGAGTTCGCCAGCGAACGGTCGCCATTGATGTCGCGCATGGCCGCATCGAAAGCCGCCAACTGCTCCGGCGTGCTCGGCACGTCGAATTCGTCGGAGCGCGCCAGATGGCTCATCCATTGAAGCGCCGCATGCACGTTACGCAAGTCACCAAGCCGCTGCTGCAGCTCACCGACGCGTTCCGGCCGGAAGCCCAGACGGTTCATACCGGTGTCGAGCTTCACCCACACACGCAGCGGATCAGCGCCGGGCGACCTTGCATCAAGCTCCAGCATGCGCAACTGCTCGTCGCAATGGACGACAGCATCCAGCTTGAGCCGTCGCAGCACCGGCAGGTCTTCCGGTTCATCGAAACCCGACAGCAGCAGGACGCGGTTGTCGAGACCGGCATCGCGGATGCGTTCGGCGTCGGACAGCGCCGCCACGCCAAAGGCATCCGCGTCACGCAGTACGCTGGCCACACGCTCCAGGCCGTGGCCGTAGGCATCAGCCTTCACCACCGCCATCACCCGACTGTTCGGCGCGCGGCGGCGGAGTTCGGCGAGGTTGTGGCGGAGTGCGGCGTGGGAAATGCTGGCCGCGGTGGCTCGGCTCATTCGAAGTGACCGGAGAACTCGTCGCGGCTCAGGTCCGCGAACAGCGTGTACTGACCCATGAAGGCCAGCTTCACCGAGCCGGTCGGGCCGTTACGGTGCTTGCCGATGATGACTTCGGCCACGCCCTTCTCGGCGGAATCCTTGTTGTAGTACTCGTCGCGATAGATGAACAGGATGATGTCGGCGTCCTGCTCGATGGCACCGGATTCGCGCAGATCGGCCATCACCGGCTTCTTGTCGGTACGCGACTCCAGCGAACGGTTGAGCTGCGACAGCGCGATCACCGGAATATTTAGCTCCTTGGCCAGCGCCTTGAGCGACCGCGAAATCTCGGAGATCTCGGTGGCGCGGTTTTCCTTGTTGCCCGGTACCTGCATCAACTGAAGGTAATCGATGACGATCACGCCAAGGTCGTGCTCGCGCGCGAGGCGACGCGCACGTGAGCGCAGTTCGATCGGCGACAGCGCCGGTGTGTCATCGATGAAGATCTTGGCGTCCGACAGGATGCTGATTGCCGAGGTCACGCGTGGCCAGTCCTCGTCCTCTAGATTGCCGGTCTTGAGCCGACTCTGGTCAATGCGACCCAGCGAGGACATGAGACGAAAGGCGAGCTGCGGCGCCGACATTTCCATGCTAAACACGGCGGCGGCCTTTTTGGTCTTGATCGCCGCGTTCTGCGCCATGTTCAGCGCCAGCGAGGTCTTGCCCATGGCCGGACGCGCGGCGAGGATGATCAGGTCGCTGCTCTGCAAGCCCGACATCATCTCGTCCAGGTCACGCAGTCCGGTGGGCAGGCCGGTCAACTGTCCGCGATTGGTATAGCGCTGCTGCAGCACCTCGAAGGCGTCTTTCAGTGCGCCGTTGATGCGCACGAAACCCTGACGACCGCGCGAGCCGGCCTCGGCGATGCGGAACACATCCTGCTCGGCCTTTTCCAGCACTTCCGCGCTGCTGCGACCTTCCGGCTGGTAGCCGTCGTTGACGATGTCGGTGCCAACCTCAATCAACTGACGCAGGATCGACTTCTCGCGAACGATGTCGGCGTAGGCCTTGATGTTGGCCGCGCTGGGCGTCGTGCTGGCCAGTTCGATCAGGTAGGCACTGCCACCGATCTCCGCGTCCTTGTTTCGCGACTCCAGCCACTCGCCGAGCGTCACCGCGTCGAACGGCTTGCCGCCTTCGGCCAGTTCGGCGATGGCGCGGAAGATCAGCCGGTGGTCGCGCCGGTAGAAGTCTTCTTCGGTGATGCGGTCGGCGATGACGTCCCACTTGTCCGGCGACAGCATCAGGCCGCCCAGCACCGACTGCTCCGCGTCCACCGAATTCGGCGGCACGCGCGCGGTTTCAAGCCGGCGCGGCGGCTCGTCGAAGTCGTATTCGTAGGATTCGCTGACGTGATTCGTGGCCATGGGTTTCCGCAGATTCCGGTGAATGCAGGCGCTGCCTGCCGTGACAGTGGCGCGGGTGGACCGCGAACCCGGCATCGCCATCTTGGAATCAGCAGACTCGGCGCAGGGATCAACCCGACACTCGATCATACGGATTCGTGTCTCAGGCGATAAGACAACAACCCTGTGGAAAACGTGTGGAGTTCATCGGGCCGTTTGCGGGCAACGCACGCAAGCCCCGACCCACAAACAAAAAGGGCGCCCGAAGGCGCCCTTTTCGTGACACGACGGTGTGACCGTCGAAATCAGGCTTCCGCTTCGACGATCACCTGGACGGTGAGTTCGACGTCGGCGTGCAGGTGGATCAGCACTTCGTGCTCGCCCACGTGACGGATCGGGCCTTCGCCCATGATCACTTCGCTCTTGTTGAGCTCGTGGCCAGCAGCGGTGAAGGCTTCGGCGATCTCGCGCGGGCCGATCGAGCCGTACAGCTTGCCTTCGGTGGAGGCGTTGGCGGCGATGGTCACCGACTGGCCTTCGAGGCGAGCCTTGCGGCCTTCGGCACCGTCCATCACGGCCTTGGCCTTGGCTTCGTACTCGGCGCGACGCGCTTCGAACTCGGCCAGGTTGCTTGCAGTTGCCGGCACGGCACGGCCGGTCGGCAGCAGGAAGTTACGGCCGTAGCCGGCGCGCACGGTGACCTTGTCACCCAGGTTGCCGAGGTTGGCCACCTTCTGCAGAAGAATCAGTTCCATGGTGTTGCTCCGTTTTCGTTAGCGACGACGGTCAAGAACCGCCGCCGCAACCGTTGCTGTCCGAAAAGGACGTCGTTGAATCAGAAGTGGCTGTCGCAGTACGGCAGCAGAGCCAGGTAGCGAGCGCGCTTGACGGCGGTCGACAGCTGGCGCTGGTACTTCGCCTTGGTGCCGGTGATGCGGCTCGGCACGATCTTGCCGGTCTCGGTGATGTACTGGCGCAGGGTGTTGAGATCCTTGTAATCGATCTCGACGATGCCCTCGGCGGTGAACTTGCAGAACTTGCGGCGGCGGAAGAACTTGGACATTTTCGTATTCCTTCAGGTCAGGCGCCGGCTCAGGCCGTCGCTTCCTCGGCGTCGGCCGATTCGGTGTCGTTGTCGGAATCGTCGTCGGACGAATCGTCGTCATCACGACCGCCGCGACCTTCTTCGTCACGACGCGGGCGACGCTCGCGCTCCGGCTTCTCGTCCTTCATCTTCAGGATGAAGCTCTGCTCGGTTTCGGCCTCGTCACGCTTGATGACCAGGTGACGCAGCACCGCATCGTTGAAGCGGAAGCCCGACACCAGCTCGTCCAGCGCAGCCTGGCTGCACTCGATGTTGAGCATGATGTAGTGGGCCTTGACCAGGTTCTCGATCGGATAGGCCAGCTGGCGGCGGCCCCAATCTTCCTGACGGTGAACCTTGCCGCCATCGGCTTCGATCATCGAGCGGTAGCGCTCGACCATGGCGGGCACGTTTTCGCTCTGGTCCGGGTGGACCAGGAACACGACTTCGTAATGACGCATGTTGTTTCCTCTTGGATGCCGGCGGCGGAATTGCCGGTCGGCAGCCTCCCGGCAGCACCGGTGAGGCGAGTCTCGCAGCCGGAACGGCCAGCGAGCCGCGCATTATCGCGGAATCAGTGACTTGCGTGCAAGTGGTGGCAAACCAAAGAGTGACTTCACGCCGGTCCTTGGCATTCGATGCTCTGGGCGCACCTCCTGAACACGTGGATGTCCTCACCCAAACCGTGCCCAACCATCAGTTGGAAATGCTGGTTCAGATAGTCCCAGACGATTGGATGGGTGCAGGTGAAACGCAAATCATCACGGCCATCTAGCCGTGCATTGGAAACCATCGCGAAGACAGCGCCAGAGGCCTGCAGCTGGCCGATCATTTGCTCCTGCAAGTGGGCTGAGGCTGGATGCACGCAGAACGTGTCATAGACCGGCGCATCGCGCCCGAGCACGGCGTAAAGCCAGGGTAACGTGGGAGCCGCGAACAGGCAGGGCGCGCCTTCAGGCTGGTCAGCACACAATCGAACCGCTTCCGCCAGCAGCGCAGGGTTGCCGACAATGGCATGGTAATCACTGCCAACCGATCCGGCATCAGGGCAAGAACCCGCGCGACGAGGGCGATGCCGATAGAACGGAGCGATCAGCCACAGCAGCAGCAGTGCGAGTAGAAGCTGCATCGCCACCGGGAAGCACATGAAAGGAACCAGCAGCACGGGAGCTGCAGACTGTGCAATGTGCGACGCATCGGCTCGACTCGCCGCATGGTGGAAGACGAACAGGCCCAGGCTGGCCGCAGACAGCATGCCCGCCACCACCGGATCATCAAGCCACGCCCCGGCGACAATGGCTAGCAGGACGCCGATGGGCAACAACAGCTGGATCAGAAACAGCCACTGAAAGGCGCTTCGTCGCGTCGGCGACACTCCCTGAAAAGCCGGGTTGGCCGAACGCCAGGGCCAAGGACGAGACAGCGACAGGTTGGCAGCGCCGCGTGCCAGCACGGATGTGATCCGGCGATCGACGAAGTGCCTGGCAAACCCGGCCGAGAACAGCATGAGGGCAAACGGCAATACCCCGATGACTGTTCCCAGCAGCAAAGCCATTGGGATATTGCCCTCAAGCGGAACCAGGCCGAGCCAGGCAGTCAGTGTGACCGTGACGAACAGGGCCGCGCTGGCGTACAGGGCAAGGTTGAAGCCAAAAAATAGCGCAAGGCCGACAACCAGCCCTGCCTGGAATGCCGTCGATTCACCGGGCGTCTGCACGAGCAGCGCAAACGCGGACCAGATCAGCAACAGCCAGCCATGTTCATACTGCTTGTGCTGCGGATGCGACCAGGCAGCCAGCACGACTGCCGCCAGAATAACTCCGGGCCAGGCCGTGCCCAGGCCTCGCAGGCACATCAGCGCCAGTCCGAGTGCCAGGGCAAAGAAGAGATGCGATGAGACACGCACGCCCAGCAGTCGCCCCCCGAAAAACCGGGTCAAAGGTGCCGACCACAGATAGCGTCCCGGCTCATAGGACTTGAAGTCCCGGTGCGGCAAGCGCCCTTTCAGCACCTGCTGGACGCCGAACCACAGATAACCCTCGTCCGCTCCCAGCGCCGCCCGGGCACGAAGTCCTAAGGTCGCGACCACTGCCACCAGCGCCAGCGCCATGCAAATCCATGGTTCCACCATCAGGGCACCTTCCACGACCCGTTCATCCACTGCCTGGGCAAGCCAGGTGCCGAACGAACGACCACGAACTTGGTTACCATGCAGCGTCCCTGTCCCTGTTCCCGCGGCAAATCATGCCCTGCCCCACCCGCAATGATCGCCATCCCTCAACAGTCGCCATCGAATCGGCCCGATCAGCGTTTCCCCAAGAGCGGCTTGATCGTATTGCACTCGACGAGTCCGGTCATTACTGGCATGCGCCACGACGCCGGCTGCTGCTGGACCTGATAGCCCCGCGCCATCTTGCTGCCGAGCACGTGGAAGGCCCCGTGGTGGACATCGGGTCCGGCACCGGCGCGCTGGTCGAGGCCCTGCTTGCACGCGGCGTGGATGCCCATGGCGTCGATCCATGGACAGACAAGCACCACCCACTGAGCGAGCGCTTTCGTTGCGGAGAGATGGAATCGATCCCCTGGCAGGATGGCAGTGCAGGCATCGCCTGCGCATTTGATGTGCTAGAACATGGCGATGACGACGTCGGCCTGCGCGAGATGCATCGCATCCTGCGTCCTGGAGGGCGCCTGCTGCTGACCGTGCCGGCACATCGCTGGCTTTGGAGCCGCCGCGACGAGCTCGCCGGACATCGGCGTCGTTATTCACGATCCCTGCTTTCCAAACGTGTCCGGGATGCCGGCTTCCATATCGAGCAGCTGTTCGGCTTCCAATTCCTGCTGCTTCCACTGATCGGCGCCTCCCGCCTGGGAATGCGGCTGATGCGCTCACGCGACACGATGCTGGAAGATCGACCCGCCAGTACGTTCAACACGCTTTTGCGCACGGTCAATCGCGCCGAGGTCAGCATTGGGCGGCTGATCAGGCCGCCCACTGGCAGCAGTCTGGTGCTGACCGCGAGAAAACCGCTTGGGGCATCCCGCAGCCCAGCAGTCTCGACGTGATGGACTATCTGCTCTTCACCCATGACGCTGACTATGCCCGAGCGGCCGCTACCGCCGGCATGGCAGCGATCATCGTTGACTGGGAATGGCGGGGAAAGCCCGGCCGCCAGGCAGGGCACGACACCGAAATCAATCGCGGTGGTGTCGACGATCTGATCGCGATCCGCGCAGCGGTCGACTGTGGCGTGATCTGCCGGGTCAACAACCATCCGGCGTGCCTGCATGAAGACGTTTCACTCGCCGTGCAGCACGGTGCGGATGAGATTCTCCTGCCGATGTTCCGGCGTATCGAGGAGGTTGAGGCGCTGCTGGATGTCCTGGACGGCCGCGCCCGCCTTGGCGTGCTGGTCGAGACCGTCGATGCGATGCAGTTGGGCCGCGATCTGGAGCATCTGCCAATTTCCCGTGTCTACGTGGGGCTGCACGACTACCGGATCGACACTGGCAACCATGATCTGTTCCTGCCTCTGGTTGACGGCACACTGGACCGTTTCCGGGAGACGTACCGGGGTGCCTTCGGCTTCGCCGGCATCACGCGCCCAGATGGCGGCCAACCGATCCCGCAGACGCTTTTGCTCGCTGCCATGCTACGCCTTGACTGCAGCTTTGGTGTGGCGCGCCGGGGTTTTCGCGCTTCGGTGCCTGCACAGACCATGGAGCAAGCCCTGTCAGAACTGGATGCCACCATCGATTCGCTGGGCACTCGCTCGCCCGAGGAAATTGCCATCGACCACGAGGCGCTTCGCCGTCTGGTGGAACCCTGTCTTGGTGCCAATCCGCGATCCGGTGGCCTTCCGACAGCATGCGCATCCTGATCCTTGGAGGGAGCGGAGCGATCGGCTCTGCGATCGCCCGTTTCGCCGCCAGCAACGGGGCTGAGGTGGACGTGGTGGTCCGGGGCGACTCCGCGATGCCCCGGCTGGAAGCGCATCCGGAAATCATTCGCCACACGTTGTCGCTTGCTGACACCGCCGCACTGCGCGATCTGCTCGTCCGCAGGCAGCCACGTCTGGTGGTTATGGCAGCATTCCCTGCACCCGCTACTCATCGGGGCCCGAGCGGTCGATCTGATTCTCTGCAGACCATGGGGCAGAACCTGCTCGGCGTTTTCGATGCGCTGGAACAGGCCGGCTTCAGTGGGCGACTGGCCTGGTTCGGCAGCTCGATGATGTATGGCCGGGCGCCCATTCCACGGCGAGTGACGAACCATCTGCAGCCGGAAACCTTCCGCGGTGCGATCAAGGCGGCCGAGTCAATCCTCGCGCAACAACGCGCCGGCGAGCTGGGCATCGCATTCACGGAACTTCGTCTGTTTACGGGCTATGGCCCCTACGAACAGCGCGACCGCCTGGTACCAGCACTGCTCAGAGCCGCGCTGGGCGGCACACAGGTTCCCGTGGGCGAGGCCCAAGCAGTACGCGACTGGCTCTATTTCGACGATATTGCGCGCGCGGTACTGTTGCTCGGCGAGTCCGTTCATGTTCCGGCTCCTGCCTTCAATCTTTGCGCTGGTCGCCTGAACACGGTCGGCGAGGTCGCGCAAACCCTGGAGGCCATCACCGGCCTTCAACTGACCAACCGGCAGCCGTATGAACGTGGTGACGCCTATGGCCAGGTCGGCGCAGGCATCCCGCCCTCAGCCTCGGATGGTTTTGACTGGTCGCCAAGCATCAGCCTGGAAGAAGGCCTACGCCGCTGCTGGGCGTGGGCGCAGACTCCCGCAGGCAGAAACTTCCTCCTGCATACGCCATGAGTCCGATGACCGCTTCGCCGAGCTCCATCCGGAAAAACGACGCGATTCAGCTCAGCTGGATCATGCCCATGTATCGCACCGCCGACATGCTGGAAGAGCTGTTACGACGAGTCCGCACAGTGGCCGAGGATTTGAATGTCAGCTATGAACTGATACTGGTCGATGACGCATGCCCACAGGGAAGCGCGGCACAAGCCCGTGCGATTGCCGGCAACGACCCGCGCGTGCGCATCCTCGAAACCCACTGCAATCGCGGCCAGGACCAGGCGCTGCTCCACGGCCTGATGGCCAGCCGGGGAGAATGGTGCCTGATCATGGACGCCGATCTCGAGGATCCGCCCGAAGCCGTCCCGGCGCTCTGGACCAACCGTCATCCCGACATCGACGTCATTTTCGCGCGCCGTACAGGCAGCTGCAGCCGGCCGGACCGGAGGCTGACTTCCCTGCTCTATCGCCAGAGCATTCGCTGGGTTGGCGGACTGCCACCGGGGGCCTGCCTGTTCGCACTGCTGTCACGACCAGCTGTCAACCGGATCGTCAGCCAGACACAAAGCTCATCCTGGCTGATGCCGCTGATCGCCGCTTCCGGTCGCCGCTTTGTCGCGATCCCCATCAACCGCGAAGCGCGCCCGAGCGGCCGTTCCGGCCATAGCAGCTGGCGACGGCTGCGCAAGGCTGCCGGAACGTTGTCGCAAATGTTGCGTCTACGCTACTTTCCTCGGGCTCGATCAGCTGCTGCTCGACACCCGCCTGACCGCCATGACTAGAACCGGAAACTCCAACGACAGCAACGCCAGGCACGAACGCGACTTCGACGTCCAGCGCTCCTATTTCGCGGAGCGACGACCGATCCGCATGCTGCCCCTCGATACGCCATACGTGCGCCGCCACCATGCGGAGGTCATGCGACGGGGCAGGCTGGCTGCGGGCGAACGCGTCTGTGAATGGGGTGCCGGACTCGGCCGTTTTTCACGACTCCTGCTGGCGAGCGACCTCAAAGTCGACGCGATCGAACTGTCGCCTGAACAGGCCGCCGAATGCCGTAATGCTATCGGCGCCAATCCCGACTTCCACATGCACTGCGGTGATGTCGGTGAGCAGCTGGAGCAGCTCGACGGCAGCTTCGACGCCATGGTCGGATACTTCATGCTGCATCACTTGCCAGAGCTTGGGAGTTATTTCCGCAAGGCGTTTACCGCTCTCAAACCGGGTGGACGAATGGTGTTTGTCGAGCCCAATCCCTGGTGTCCGCTATTCCCAATCCAGATCGCGCTGACGCCAGGCATGCGCTGGGCCGCCGAACGGGGAATCTATGAACTCACGCCACGAAAATTGAACGCTGCCGCGACATTGGCCGGCTTCGCCGGGCTCAGTATCGAGCGCTACGGCTCCCTGCCGCGTGCGCCCTACAACTGGCTCGGCAGATGGAATCGCGAGCGCATGCTTGAGCCACTTGTACCGGCGGCGCTGAAGCCTTTCCAGTCGATCGTGATGCACAAGCCCAGTGCTGTATCCGCAAACCACATGGACGGCCCCGCTTGAATGGTGTCTCCGACCGGAGCCGGTTCGACCGCATCCTGATCGAAGCGGATGATCTGTCCACACTGGATCCGATGCAGGTGCAGCATACGGTCGAAGGCAATGGCCTGGCCTGCATTCGTGGGCTGCATTCGCGCAGCGAGGTTCAAACAACGCTACGCCGCATCCGCGAGCGATTCGATGCTAGCAATGACCGCAAGCATGACCCCGCTGACACTGAAGCGGTCAGAGGCAACCTGCAGAAGCTCCAGATCGGCGCGAACTCCGGGGTCAACAGCATGCGCACTCTGGGCCGCTTCATGCGTGCCATTTACAACCCGATCTTCGCTGACGATGTGCTCGGTATGCGGAACGATTTCATCCGCCTGGCAAGGCTGCGCAACCGCCTGTATGGCCTGGCGGACGATTTCGCCGTCACCGGTACGCAGGAAGGCTTCTGGACCTGCTCACGCCTGCTGCAGTACCCGGCTGGCGGTGGTTTCATGGTTCCGCATCGCGATGTGTACTCGCAATTGGCGACCACCTCGGCCGATCTGGGCTACTACCAGCTGCTGATGCTGATGACCGAGCAGGGGCGCGACTACGATGAAGGTGGCGGCTACGTCGACCATGACGGTTACCGCTTCCGCTACGAGCCCTTCACCCATGCCGGCGACGTCATCGTCTACGACGGGCGTTCTATACATGGCGTGGCCGATGTCGACCCCATGTCCGAACTGGAACTCCAGCGCTTCACGGGGCGTGTTGTAGCCCTGGTATCGTTATTTCGCTACCTCCTCCCTGGCACCGATGCATACGGAGTCATGTCAACTGAGGGGGGCAGTCGGTTTACCTAGGGCCTGTTGACGCTTTGGAGACGGGCTACGCCACGTTTGGCCGGGTGCGATGCAAGGAAGAGCAAGCGAGCCGCTCATTGACGCGGAATCAGTGACTTGCGTGCAAGTGGCGCGGTTTACGGGCGCCGAAACGAAATGTCGCCGCCCTAACTCGGGTAGGCTCAGCGCCAGAACAGTCAGCACCCTGCCCATGCACCCGAAAATCGACTATCTCGTCTACAGCTCCCACAAGTCTGCGACCCAGACCATCACGGCAAGCCTCCGGAAGTCGGGACTGCGCGCTATCCACTGCCACTTTCTCAACAACATTGAGCTAGACCAGACAAACTTCAGGGAATGGCTGACCTCCGACGACTGGAAGAGCAGAGGCTCGCGGCTCAAGCTCATCAGTGTGTTCAGGGAACCGATCGATCGGCATATCTCGTCGTTCTTCCAGGGATACGGGACCCGCCCGATCCGGCTGGGCGAGGTCAAGGACGAAACCGAAACGCTGATCTACCGGAAGTCGCTCGAACATCTGCAGGATCAACTGGTTGCCGAGTTGGAAACACGCTCATTGATCGGATATCGCGAATCAGTGGATGCCATCTGCGACGACCTCGAGCTGACGCCCGGTGAACTGAAGTTCGACGCGTCCCACCTGTCCACACTCAATTCGACTCCGCACGCCGACCTGCATCTGTGTCGGTTCGACCACATCGTTCAATGCATCGCTCCGACGCTTTCCAGAATCACTGGCAGGCCGGTAGAGCAACTTGACGCCAACGTCTCGGAATCGAAGTGGTACGCCGAAAAGTATCGACGATTCAAGGAGACACTGCGTCTGCCGGGGCGGCTGATCCGCGACATATACGATGAGAAGGCAGAGTTGCTCAGCCTTTTCTATCCGCGGCTTGAGAAAGAGACACTGAATCTGGTGTTGCGTCGATACAGCGACTGAGCGGCGGCGACTCAGGCGCCGATGTCGCCCATATCCTCGGTGGTGAAGCTCTCGCCGCAGCCGCATTCACCCGCCGCGTTGGGGTTGCGGAAGACGAACTGCTGGTTGAGGCCTTCGCGGACGAAGTCGATCTCGGTGCCGGCGACCAGCGGCAGGCTCTGCGCATCGATCAGCACACGGACGCCGTCGACATCGACAACCGTGTCGTCATCGCGCTGTTCACGGGCCAGATCGACCGCATAACCCCAGCCGGAGCAGCCGGTGCGCTTCACCCCGAAACGCAGGCCCAGGGCGCTCTGATCAGACGAAAGGAAGTGTCGCACGCGCTGCATTGCAGCGTCGCTGAGGCGGATGGTGGTGTCGGTGACGTTCTGCATGGAGTCATTCTACCGTGCGGAAGCCTTCAACCGGCTCCAATCCGGGTGCCGGGGTCGGTTATCATTCACGGTTCGTTTTTATGCCGGCCGGAAATCCCGGGCGGCCCCAGAAAGCCGGAGACAGTGGTTCATGAGCGCGGGCAGCATCGACGTAGTTAGCATCAAACAGGCGTTGTCGGGCGATATCGCTGCCGACAGCAAGGTCAGTGTCCAGGGCTGGGTTCGCACCCGCCGTGATTCCAAGGCTGGCCTCAGCTTCGTCAACGTCTCGGACGGAAGCTGCTTCCATCCGATCCAGGTGGTGGCGCCAAACACCCTGCCCAACTACGCCGATGAAGTCACCCACCTGACCGCCGGCTGCGCCGTGATCGCCAGCGGCACGCTGGTGGCCTCACAGGGCAAGGGCCAGGGTTTCGAGATCCAGGCCGACGCCATCGAAGTTGTCGGCTGGGTCGATGACCCGGAAACCTACCCGATCCAGCCCAAGGCGCATTCGCTGGAGTTCCTGCGCGAGGTCGCCCACCTGCGGCCGCGCACCAACCTGTTCGGCGCGGTGACCCGCATCCGCCATTGCCTGGCGCAGGCCGTGCACCGCTTTTTCCACGAACAGGGCTTCTATTGGGTCAACACGCCAATTGTCACGACGTCGGACGCCGAAGGTGCCGGCCAGATGTTCCGCGTCTCCACGCTGGACATGGCCAACCTGCCGCGCGACGACAAGGGCGCGGTGGATTTCAGCCGTGATTTCTTCGGCAAGGAAACCTTCCTGACGGTTTCCGGCCAGCTCAACGTCGAGGCCTTCTGCCTGGCGCTCAGCAAGGTCTACACCTTCGGCCCGACCTTCCGTGCCGAAAACAGCAACACCAGCCGCCACCTCGCCGAGTTCTGGATGATCGAGCCGGAAATCGCCTTCGCCGACCTCAACGACGATGCCAACCTGGCCGAGGCCTTCCTGAAATACCTGTTCCAGGCCGTGCTGGACGAACGCGGTGACGACATGGCCTTCATCGCCGAGCGCGTACAGAAGGACGCCATCACCCGCCTGGAGGCCTTCATCAAGGCGCCGTTCGAGCGCATCGACTACGGCGATGCCATCGACCTGCTGCAGAAGTCCGGCAAGAAGTTCGACTTCCCGGTGGAATGGGGTCTCGACCTGCAGACCGAGCACGAGCGCTGGCTGACCGAGGAACACGTTGGCCGCCCGGTGGTAGTGATGAACTACCCCGAGCACATCAAGGCCTTCTACATGCGCCTCAACGACGACGGCAAGACCGTCGCCGCCATGGACGTATTGGCCCCCGGCATCGGCGAGATCATCGGCGGCTCGCAGCGCGAGGAGCGTCTCGATGTCCTCGACAAGCGCATGGCGCAGTTTGGCCTCGATGCCGCGCACTACGGCTGGTATCGCGATTTCCGCCGCTACGGCACGGTGCCGCACGCCGGCTTCGGCCTCGGATTCGAACGACTGGTGGTCTACGTCTGCGGTCTGGCCAACATCCGCGACGCCATTCCCTACCCGCGCGTGCCCGGCGGAGCGGAATATTGAGCGACATCGCCACGCCAGACGGCCATCAGGACAGCTGGTGGATCAGCTTTCTCGGCCGCACCCAGGTCTGGGCGCGGCTGCGCCTGCTGGAAGCCGGCACCGCCGAAGTCTTCGACAGCGCCGGCAATACCTTTCCCTACGACAGCGAGGATTCGGCGCGAAGCGCATTGCTCGACGCCGACTTCCGCGAGCGCGAAGGTCTGGATGAAGGCGATGCCGCCGAACTCGGCTTCCTGCTGGACGAACTGACGCCGCCGCAAGGCGACGACGATGCCCGCCTGCTGGCGCAGATGATCCGCCAGCCCGGCCAGAAGGCCTGATCCGGGCAATCCCGTGACGCTCTACCAGCCGCGCCATTTCGTCGAATCGGATCTCGGTCGGCTGGATCGGCTCGCCGACCAGCACCCTTTCGCCACGCTGGTCGCTGCAACCGATGCCGAGCCGATCATCGCGCACGCGCCGGTGCTTTATCGGCGCGGTGGCGATGCCGTCCACCTGCGTGGCCATCTGGCCAAGCCCAACCCGCTCTGCCATCACGATGGCGATGTGACGCTGATCCTGCACGGTCCGCAGCACTACGTGTCGCCGGGCTGGTATCCGGACAAGGAAGCCGCCGCCCGCGTGCCAACCTGGAACTACGTGGTTGCCCATCTGCATGGCCGGCTGACGTGGTTTGACGATGAGCCACGGGTCAGCGAGCTGGTGCATGACTTGAGCCGTCATTTCGAAGCGACCATCGGCGGTGACTGGGATTTCGATCCGATGGAAGAGCGTTTCCGTCGCCAATTGCGCGGCATCGTCGGGTTCGAACTGGCCGTGACGCGCATCGAGTTCAAGACCAAGCTGAGCCAGAATCACCCGACCGCCAACCAGACGGCGGTTCGCGATGCGCTGATTGGCCTCGGGAACGCCGACGCTTCCACGATGGCGGACTGGATGCGCATCAACGACAACGGAGAAGCTGCATGATGGACATCAATCTTCGAGGCCGCCACGCGCTGGTCTGCGGTGCGTCGGAAGGCATTGGTCGCGCCTCGGCCATGGCGCTGGCCGGAATGGGCGCGTCGGTGACGGTGCTGGCGCGACGTGAAGCCGTGCTGGAGGAAATCGTGTCGCAACTGCCGAACAACGGCAGCCAGCAGCACGGCTTCATCACGCAGGATGTCGGCGATACGGCTGCGTTGAAAGCCGCCGTCGAGTCGCTGGTTTCCACGAAGCCGGCGCAGATCCTGATCCACAACAGCGGTGGCCCGCCGGGTGGTCCGGCCAATGCGGCGTCGATCGATGAATACCTGACCGCCTTCCGCCAGCACCTCGTTGCCGGTCAGACCTTGTTGCAGGCGCTGCTGCCGGGCATGAAGGACGCTGGCTACGGCCGTCTGGTCAACGTGATCTCGACCTCGGTAAAGGAGCCGATCACCGGCCTTGGCGTCTCCAACACCATTCGCGGCGCGGTGGCGAGCTGGGCGAAAACCCTGGCCACCGAGCTCGGGCCGTTCGGCATTACCGTCAACAACGTGCTACCCGGCTTCACCCGCACCGGCCGCCTCGCCAGCCTGATCGCATCCAAGGCAAAGGCGCAGGGCATCAGCGAAGACGACATAGCCAAGGGCATGCTCTCCGGCGTGCCAGCCGGCCGCTTTGCCGAAGCCGACGAGATCGCCAACGCCGTCGCCTTCCTCGCCTCACCGGCGGCGAGCTACGTCAATGGCGTCAACCTGCCGGTGGATGGCGGCCGCACGCGTTCGCTCTAGAAGTCGAGATTCAGAGACGACAAATGAGCGGCGATGGCATGGAAGATTCCCTTGATCTCCGGCTCACCACCTCGGTAGAAGTGGCAGTTCATTTCTCCCGGGTGCCCTGAACTGCTCGCTTTTCGCAACCGCACGATGTTTCGCCGGCGCGCTGCGGTGAGTGTGAGGTTTTTCAGTATCCGGAAACGGCGTACGGGTCGAAAACCCGGCGCAACGATCATCGCGTAGGATGCAGTGACCATCGCATCATTCGAGCATCATCAACGGTTCAATGACGCCCTTCAAATCCAACGCCGTCGCCACGAAGTTCGACAGCTACCCGCTGCAGGCAAAGGAAGCGCTGCTTGGCCTTCGCGAGCTGATCTTTGATGTGGCAGGAACAACACCGGACGTGGGCGACATCGAGGAAACGCTGAAATGGGACGAGCCGGCCTACGTCACACCGAACCGCAGCGGCACTACGATCCGGATGGATTGGAAGGCGAAGCGCCCGGACGAATACGCCCTGTACTTCCACTGCCGGACCAACCTGATCGAAACGTTCCGGACAATGTTTCCCAACGACTTCGTCTTCGCAGGCAACCGCGCACTGGTCTTCCGGCTCGACACGCCGATCCCCGAGGACGCCGTACGCACGTGCATCGCCGCAGCGCTCACCTATCATCGAAGGAAGGAGACAGCGAACAACAGCGTTTGAAGCGGAGTGGTTCCCCTTTGGGTTCCCCTTTGCACTTTGTTGCCACCGCACGCCACCACAGGGTGAGCTCACCCGAAGAACCCCGGAAGTGTTCCATGGCCACCTTTCCCGCACACTGGTCGCATCGAGCCAAGTGGTTGGTCCAACCTCTTCGAATGGCGCCGTTCACGCCGGAGTCGCTGACCTGATGACCAAGCCTTTCGACCATCTCACTTTTCATGTTCGTCTGTGCCGCCCGGCTGACGCCCGATCCTGCAGAAGCTGGAGCTTTGTTCGGCTTCCGGATTCGGTCAGCACCGTGCTGCCGTCGCGCGGCATGGTCGGAGTTGACGGCAGTCTCAACGGAACTGCGTTCACGGCCGTCCTGGAGCCGGACGGACAGAAAGGACATTGGCTGAAGGTGAATGAGGCGCTGCGGAAGAGAGCCGGCGTGGCCGTTGGCGACACGGTGACGCTGGCGATTGGCCCGGCAAGAAAGGAGCCCGAGCCAATCGTGCCACCGGATCTGAAAAAAGCGTTGGCGGAGGACACTGAGGCCGCGGCGGCTTGGGACGACATCACCACGTTGGCGCGGCGCGACTGGGTGCACTGGATCGAGGGCGCGAAGAAGGCAGAAACCCGCAAGCGCCGGATAAGCAACGCCTGCGACATGCTGGCCTCCGGCAAAGGCCGCGTCTGCTGCTTCGACCGCAGTGGTTTCTACAGCAAGGAATTCAGCGCGCCCACGGCCGCGGACGACTAGGGCAACGCTGACCATCGACGGCAAGCTCATGGCTCGAGTTCGCTCACCGCGAACCGCGACATCCCGATCCGAACCGCGCATGTGGTGATCCGCGAGGCATGCTCCATGCGATACAGTATGGTTTCGTCCACTCCGACGCTTCCTCCGTGACCCACCCTGCCCGCCGACTGCTGCCGTTCATCGTCGTTTCCGCCGTGCTGGCGATTGCTGGCGCCATGCTCGGTGACGGATGGTTGTTGCTGCATCAGGTCGCAAAGCCGCTGACCACAATGCTGATCCTGCTGGCGGCCGGGCAGGCGGTGCCGGCGCTGTCGCCGCGCTACCGCCTGCTGGTGCTGATCGGTCTGTCGCTGTCGCTGGTTGGCGACGTACTCCTGATGCCGCCGTGGCACCTGTTCGTGCCCGGGCTGATCGCCTTTCTGCTGGCGCACCTGTTCTTCATCCCCGCGTTTGCGCCCGGCGCCAGCAACAGGTCACGAATCATTGCGCTGCTGATCTACAGCGCTATCGCGGTGATCAACCTGAATTTCCTTCTGCCCAAGGTGCCGGACGATCTCAAGCTGCCCGTGACCGCCTATGTCGTGGTGCTGGTGCTAATGGCCAGCCTCGCCGGCGCGCGCGCATGGACGTGCCGGCATGACGTGCGCCTGCGCGATTCCGCGCGCTGGGCTGGCATCGGTGGCGCGCTGTTCGTAGTGAGCGATTCGCTGCTGGCCTGGAACCTGTTCGGCGGTGGACTGCCAATGTCGTCTTTGTTGGTGCTGTCGAGCTATTTCGCGGCAGTGTGGTGCATCGCGCGTTCCGTACAACGTCACTGAGGAGTCACGATGTCACTGGCCGACAGCATCATGATGGTCGCCATCCCGGGCTTCTTCGTGCTGATGGCCATCGAGCTGCTGGCGTCGAAGCTGATGCGCCGACCGGTGTACCGGCTCAACGACAGCATCAACAGCATCAGTCTGGGCGTGCTTTCCCAGGTGTCCGGCGTGTTTGGCAAACTGCTCAGCGTCGGCATCTACGCGGTGGTGCTGAAGCACGTCGCGCTATTCGACCTACCCATGGACAACCCGCTGACCTGGATCAGCGCCCTGCTGCTCTACGACTTCTGCTATTACTGGCTGCACCGTGCGGGCCACGAAGTGGGGCTGTTCTGGGCCGCGCACGTCGTCCATCACCAGAGCGAGCGCTACAACCTGAGCACGGCGCTGCGTCAGACCAGCAGCGGCGTGCTGTTCGGCTGGCTGTTCTACCTGCCGATGGCCATTCTTGGTTATCCGCTGGAGGTGTTTGCCACGGTGGCGGTGATCGACCTGATCTACCAGTACTGGGTGCATACCGAACTGGTCGGTCGGCTCGGCTGGTTCGACCGCGTGTTCGTTTCGCCCTCCAACCATCGCGTGCATCACGCGGTGAATGATCGCTACCTGGATCGCAACTACGGCGGCATCCTGATCCTGTGGGATCGGCTGTTCGGCAGCTTTATCGAGGAGGATCCGAAGGAGCCCGTCGTATTCGGCACCCGCGCGCCGCTCCGGAGCTGGAACCCGCTGTGGGCCAATGCCGAGGTCTACTGGGCACTGTGGCAGGACAGCCGACATGCAAAGCGATGGTCGGACAAACTGCGCATCTGGTTCAAGCCACCCGGCTGGCGACCTTCGGATATTGCCGAGCTTTTCCCGAAGCCGGCCTTCGACATCCGCCGCGAGGAATTCAATCCCACGCTGAGCGGCCTTCTCGGCCTGCATGCGCTGCTGGTGTTCGCACTGCTCACCGGGCTCGGCGTACATTTCCTTTTAGCCGCCGGGTCGATGCCGACCGTAGAAGCAGCCGGCTACGCCGCGATGCTGCTCGTCAGCCTGATGATCCTGGGCGCGGTGATGGAAAGCAGGCGCCACGCCGTCTGGCTTCAGACACTGTGGCTGTCGCTGATCATGGGCATCGCCGCACTGGGCGGCCGCTGGTTCGGAGAGGTGACGTTGGGACTCACCACAAGAATGTCGGTGATGCTTGCCCTGACGGGTCTGCTGGCCCTGCTATGGGCGGGCCAGCTAGGCACTCCCGCTCAAGGATCGCTTTCCAAGTCTGCGGACACACCCTCGCCAGCAACTTCCGGCGAGTCCTGAGGGGACAATCGATCCCCCGTTCCGGAGGATCCCGACAGCATCCGGGCCAGCCGCCAGGACTGCAGGGGGCGACCGTCCAACTGCTCGCTGATGCACTGGCGCAACAGGCGCCTCAAGGATCCCAACCATTCGCGCTTCAAAGGAAAGCCGTCTCGCAGGGCAATCAGGGCCTCGCCGGCCACGTCGACTCGTGCCGCACTCGAAGCTGCAGGAACACGTCGCATGCCCTGGTCGCCGAGATGACGGTACAGAACCCCTGCTTCGATCGGAGTACCCTCCAAGTCGAAATCGAGCATCGGCGCGTAGCCAAGGCTCGACAGCAGGCGATACTCGAATACGCGCAGCGCGGCCCCGAACTCGACAGCATCCGCGAGCTGCGCGATCAGCAGCGCGTAGTGGTCGAACAGCGCTGACTGCGCTTCGCGCTGCGGCAACAGGCGAACCAGCAATTCATTGATGTAGAACAATGCGAGCAGAGCGTCGCCAGTGATTCGCGGCAATGTTGCCCCTGCCTCGACCGTTCCCAGTACCGGCAGCTCGCTGGCATCACGCCAGCCCAACAGCAGCGGTCGACCCGGCTGCAGTTGCGCGCGAAGACGGTGGCCGTTCGAGTTGCGGACGCCACGCGCGATCAATCCGACGCGACCATGATCCCTCGCCAGCACTTCCAGAAGCAGGCTGGTTTCGCGATAGGGCCGCGCGTGGAGCAGGTAGCAGGGTTGGAGATCAACGCGCATGGCGAACCAGTCACCCGCAGATTCAGTCCTGGTAGCCGAACTGCCTCAGCGCCGACTCGTCGTCCGACCAGTCATCACGCACCTTGCACCAGGTCTCAAGAAACACCTTGCCGTCGAACAGACTCTCCATCTCGCGCCTTGCCGACGCCGATATGGCCTTCAGCCGTGCGCCCTGCTTGCCGATGACGATGGCCTTCTGGCTATCTCGCTCCACCCAGATCACCGCGGCAATCCGCCGAAGATTGCCGTCCTCTTCAAAACGTTCTATCTCCACAGTCGAGGCGTACGGCAGCTCCTGTCCCAACTGGCGCATCAACTGCTCACGCAGCAGTTCGCCGGCAAGAAAGCGTTCGCTGCGGTCGGTGATTTCGTCCTCGGCAAACAGTGGATCCGATACCGGCAGGTGGCGCAGCAGGCCGTCCTGCAGCGCATCCAGTCCTTTCTTTCGCGTGGCCGACAGTGGAAACACCTCGACGAACTCACGCTCGGCAGTGACCTTGGCGATGAATGGCAGCAACGCTGATTTGTCGGCCAGACGATCCACCTTGTTGATGACCAGAACTGCAGGAACAGCCGCTTCCTGAATCGCCTTGAAGGCGATCTCGTCATCCTCGCGCCACTGCCCGGCCTCGATCACCAGCACCGCCAGTTGCACTTCCGACAGCGCACCGCGCGCGGCGCGGTTCATCATGCGGTTCATCGCCAGTTTCTCAGCGCGATGCATGCCGGGCGTGTCGACGTAGACGATCTGACCGTGCATCCCTGTATGGATGCCGAGAATGCGATGACGTGTGGTCTGCGGTCGCGGCGTGACGATACTGAGCCGAAAACCGACCAGCGCATTGAGCAATGTGGATTTGCCCACGTTTGGGCGACCAACCAGCGCCACCAGCCCGGCGCGGAACCCGTCACTCACGCCACTACCCGTCATTGCGACTCGCCTCGATTTGCGCCAATGCCCGTTTGGCGGCTTGCTGCTCGGCGGCACGGCGCGAACTGCCGCTGCCTTCCGCATTAATCCCGAATTCTGGAACCAGGCAAGTCACCTCGAAACAGCGGTTGTGTTCCTCGCCGTGTGTGGCCGACAGGCAGTAATCCGGACGCCGGTATCCACGTCCCTGCAACCATTCCTGCAGCAGCGTCTTGGCATCCTTGCCGAGCTTGCCCACCGGCAGTTCGTCCAGCCGCTGGCCAAACCAGCCCAGCACGACCTCTCGACAGCGTTCGAAGCCGGCATCCAGGTGGATGGCCGCGATGATCGCCTCCAGAGCGTCCGCAAGAATCGATTCGCGACGATGTCCGCCGCTCTTCATTTCTCCAGGTCCCAGCACCAGATGCTTGCCCAGGTCGAACTCCCGCGCGATCTGAGCCAACGTGCTGCCACGAACCAACTGTGCGCGGGCACGCGTCAGGACACCTTCGTCGACACTGCGCCAGCGTCGGAAAAGTGCTTCAGCGACGATCAGATTGAGCAGGCTGTCGCCCAGGAACTCGAAACGTTCATTGTGCGGCGACCCGGCGCTGCGGTGCGTCAAGGCACGCTGCAGCAAATCCGGATCGCGGAAGTCGTGACCCAGCGCGTCAGTCAACACCGCCCTGGCGGGTCAGATCCACGGTCTTTTCAAACTTGGCCACAAAATCCAGATTGTAGAGCAGCGGTTCGCGCACTTCGTACTTGACCGTCAGATTGTATCCGTCCCGCCGCTCGATCTTGATGTTCTCGGGCTTAACTGACTTCACATAGCTCACGTAGAAGCGGCGATTCAGCAACTCGCGAACTTTTGCGGGCGACATCGTCGCAACTCCTGGCTCCGCCTGGACACCCTTCATATCAGTGACCACGCTGTAGTACTCGGAATAGACGGGAAACAACCTCATGATGAGGAATGCAAAGAATCCCGCAACGATCAGGACAAAGATGAAACCGATCAGCGTCATGCCACGGTGATAGCGCTTCATGATTCTGTTCCCCGCTTTGCTTGAGTACCGGATGCCTGCAGAGTTTGCCTGAAAACAGGCGATCCGCACAGGGCGAACCCGGCTTGCGACCGACTCAGTCGATGCTGGTGCCGATCCGGCTGAAATCGACCCCACCGTTGCTCATGTCCCAGTTCATCCAGATGAAAAAGGCCTTGCCGACCAGGTATTCCTCCGGCAGGAACTCCCATACCCGGCTGTCGGCGCTGTTGTCGCGGTTGTCGCCCATGACGAAATAGCTGTTTTCGGGAACCAGCCAGCGCCGCTCGTTCTCCGCCCCCTGGTAAACCCCGGTGCGCACAAGGATATCGTGCTCAACGCTCTCCAGGTTCTCATGCCGCAGTTCCGCCCCGGTCATGTCCTTCCCCTGCCCCACGCCAATGTACTTGCCGGCGGCCTCGGTCTGGACAACCTTGCCATTCACGTACAACGTCTTGTTCCGATAAACAACTTCGTCGCCCGGTAGTCCAATCACGCGCTTGATCCAGTTTTCGTTGGGCACCGGCGCCAGCGGGAGACGGCAATCCTGACCGCTGCGAACGATCTCGCCGTCCTGCCGGCAGCTATAGCCCGGAAAGCGGAATACCACCACGTCGCCGCGCTCCGGTTCACCAAGGTCAAGTACCTTGGTATTGAGCACCGGCAGCCGGATGCCGTAGGTGAACTTGTTGACCAGGATGAAATCCCCGATCAGCAGGGTCGGCATCATCGAGCTGGACGGGATGCGGAACGGCTCGGCCAGAAACGAACGCAGCAGCAGCACGATCAGGATCACCGGAAACAGCGAGCGCGAATACTCCACCGGCCAGGGCTGCGGAGCCTCGTCGCCCTTGTCGGCACGGCGCTTCGGCGCCAGCACGAAATGATCCAGCAACCAGATGGCGCCGGTCAGAGCGGTAAGTCCAACCAGTAGCAGAGCAAAGTCGATATTCACGCGTCCGTGTTCCCCTGGGTTTCTCGTTGCTGCGGCGAAGCCGCGTCAAGACTACTTGTTGTCCGTCTGCAGGACGGCAAGGAAGGCGGCCTGTGGGATTTCCACCCTGCCAACCTGCTTCATGCGCTTCTTGCCGGCCTTCTGCTTCTCCAGCAGCTTGCGCTTGCGGCTGACATCACCGCCATAGCACTTGGCCAGCACGTTCTTGCGCATCGCCTTCACCGTGGTGCGGGCGATGATCTGCGAGCCGATTGCTGCCTGGATCGCTACATCGAACATCTGTCGCGGAATGAGTTCCTTCATCCGGTCGGCGATTTCACGACCACGCCGATCCGCCTGCGAGCGATGGGTGATCATCGACAGCGCGTCCACGCGATCACCGTTGATCAGGATATCGAGACGAACGAAGGGGCCGGCATCGAAACGCAGGAAGTGATAGTCCAGCGAGGCATAGCCTCGGCTGGCCGACTTCAGACGATCGAAGAAATCCAGTACCACTTCGGCCATCGGCAGTTCGTAGCGGATCTGCACCTGGCTGCCGAGATAGTTCATGGCCTTCTGCATGCCACGCTTTTCTTCGCAAAGTTTGATCACCGCGCCGACGTGATCTGGCGGCGTCAGGATCGTGGCTTCGATGATCGGCTCGCGGATTTCGGCAACCTTGTCGCTGCTCGGCAGCTTGGCCGGGTTATCCAGCGACACGACTTCGCCACTGCCGAGCGCCAGCTCGTAGACCACCGACGGTGCGGTGGTAATCAGGTCGATGTCGTATTCGCGCTCCAGCCGCTCCTGCACGATTTCCATGTGCAGCATGCCGAGGAATCCGCAGCGGAAGCCGAAGCCCAGCGCTTCCGAGTTTTCCGGCTCGAACTGCAGTGCGGCGTCGTTGAGGCGCAGCTTTTCCAGCGCGTCACGCAGATCGGGGAAGTCGTCGGCGTTGGACGGAAATAGCCCTGCGAACACGCGCGGCTGCATCACCTGGAAACCGGGCAACGGCTCTGCGGCCGGATCGGTGGACTGGGTGATGGTGTCGCCCACCGGCGCGCCATGCACGTCCTTGATCGCCGCGCTCACCCAACCCACGTCGCCGGGGCCGAGGTGGTCGCGCTTCACCCGCTTGGGCGTGAATACGCCGAGCTGGTCCACGCCGTGGGCACGCCCGGTAGACATGACCTTGATCTTGTCGCCAGGGCGGATTTCACCCTGCATCACGCGGACCAGCGAGATCACGCCGAGGTAGTTGTCGAACCAGCTGTCGATGATCAGTGCCTGCAGCTTGTCAGTGTTGCCCGGCTTGGGCGCGGGAATGCGCTGGACAATGGCTTCCAGCACGTCGCGCACGTTGAGGCCGGTCTTGGCACTGACCGCGATGGCGTCCTCGGCATCGATGCCGATCACCGCCTCGATTTCTTCCTTGACGCGGTCCACGTCGGCCGTCGGCAGGTCTATCTTGTTGAGCACCGGAATCACTTCCAGCCCCTGCTCCACCGCCGTGTAACAGTTGGCGACCGACTGCGCCTCGACACCCTGCGCGGCGTCCACTACCAGCAACGCGCCCTCGCAGGCGTACAGCGAACGGCTGACTTCGTAGCTGAAGTCGACGTGGCCGGGCGTGTCGATGAAGTTGAGCTGGTAGGTCTGTCCGTCCAGCGCGGTGTACGGCAGCGACACCGACTGCGCCTTGATGGTGATACCGCGCTCGCGCTCGATCGGGTTGCTGTCCAGCACCTGCGCCTCCATCTCGCGCTCCTGCAAGCCGCCGCAGAGCTGGATGATGCGGTCGGCCAGCGTGGATTTGCCGTGGTCGACGTGGGCGATGATGGAGAAGTTGCGAATGTTCCGCATGGACTGTGGCTGCTCAAGGATGTCTGGCCGGGCGATCAGGGCGGATCGGCAGCCGCAAAGCCGGACATTATGCCACGAAGTACCGGATTTTCCGGGCAATTCTGCCGAATAGCCGCGTTGCCACGGAAAACCGGCCGCGCCTCGCCGGCGCTTGGCTCAATCGTCGTCCGGCCACTCGATACGCGGCGCGGCGGCACGCGTGGCTGCGGCAGGCTGCCCAAGGACGGCATCCAGCACCGCAAGGGCATCGCGCGTGGCGGCTACATCATGGACGCGCAGAATGGTCGCACCGTTCTGGGCAGCGATCAGCGCCGCCGCGACGGAGCCGGTGACGCGATCCGCTGGCGATTCGCGGCCGATCAGCTTGCCGATCAGTGACTTGCGCGACAGACCGGCAAGCAACGGCAGGCCCAGATCGGAAAACCGCGACAGCTGGCGCAACAGCAGGAGGTTGTGGTCCAGCGTCTTGCCGAAGCCGAAACCGGGATCGAGCACGATGCGGCGCTTGTCGATCCCGGCCATCTCGCAGGCGAAGATCCGCTCGGCGAGGAAGCGGTGCACCTCGCCGACCACGTCGTCGTACTGCGGATCGGCCTGCATGCTGCGCGGCTCACCCTGCATGTGCATCAGGCAGACCGGGACCGCCAGCTCCGCGGCGGCTTCCAGCGCGCCATCGCGGCGCAGCGCATAGACGTCGTTGATCATCCCGGCGCCAGCGGCCACCGAGGCACGCATGACCTCGGGTTTCGAGGTATCCACCGAGATCGGCACCTCGCAACGCGAAGCCAGTGCCTCGATCACCGGAACAACGCGATCGAGCTCCTCCTGAACCGACACATCACCGGCACCGGGTCGCGTGGACTCACCACCGACATCGAGAATGTCCGCGCCCTCCCCGACCAGCGTCAGCGCATGCGAAACGGCCGCCTCGACGCTGTCGAAGCGGCCGCCATCGGAAAAGGAATCCGGCGTGACGTTGACGATACCCATGATGCGCGGGCGGTCCAGCAACAGGACGCGGCCACGGCAATCAAGGCTCGGGGTGGTGTCGAACACGGATGTCACCGTAAGGAAGTTGGGCCAAGCGTGCTTTCATGATCCATCACCTCGGACCCATGAACTGCTTGCCGAAATAGCCGCTGGTAGCGAGTCAACAACTTCGATTGGCCCCGTGACATCCCACTCGACCACACAGCACCCGCAACCTTTCTGTTCTGAAATGTAGCTGAGCGCTGATTTGTTGGCAGCGAGCCATTCGTTGGCCAAAGTCATCTCGTCGTGAGAATCAATCGAGGCGACAATTGTTGCTCGCTTCGCGGGCATGCATCCCCACCAAAACCTGTTGGCAATTCAGCTCTGCGTCGCCGGACCACCCACGCTGCCGGCGGCCGGCGGCGGTTCGCTGCCCGGCGCGGGCGGCGCGTTCTGCCAGTCGCTCGGCGGGCCCGGACGCTCGCCGCGCATGATCGCATCGATCTGCGGCTGGTCGATGGTTTCGTAGGTCAGCAGCGCGTCGGCCATGACGTGCAGCTTGTCCATGTTCTCGGTCAGCAGCTGCGTTGCCCGCTGGTAGGCAGTATCCAGCGTGTTGCGCACGACTTCGTCGATCTTGCGCGCGGTCTCATCGGACACGTTCTTGTGCTGTGTCACCGAACGACCGAGGAAGACTTCGTCCTCCTGCTCACCGTAGGCCACGGGGCCGAGCTCGTCGGAAAGTCCCCACTTGGTGACCATGTTGCGCGCCATCTGCGTCGCACGCTCAATGTCGTTGCTGGCGCCGGTGGTGACCTTGTCGGCACCGAAAATCAGCTCCTCGGCGACGCGACCGCCATACAGCGAACACAGCTGGCTGCGCAGACCCTCGCGCGAAATGCTGTAGCGATCCTGTTCGGGCAGGAACATGGTGACGCCCAGCGCCCTGCCACGCGGAATGATGGTGACCTTGTAGACCGGG
>JAWLAW010000010.1:0-107138 GCA_041395265.1 Lysobacteraceae bacterium | reverse complement strand
CAGTTTTCGGGTGCGCATTCGAGAAAATCGAAGCGACCCGGTTCGGCGTCCTGCAGCGAGCCCAACTGGGCTCGCCGCAGGCCCAGTCCGGCCGAGCAATCGGATAGCGTTTGGCGCGGCACGGATCAGGTCTCCGCTCAGCGCATGCCGCCGCAGCTGCCTTCCTTGTCCTTGCTCTCGTCCTTCTTGTCGGCACCGCACTTGCCTTCACCGCACTTGCCTTCGTGATCGGCTTTCTTGTCGTCGCCACACTTTCCTTCGCCGCACTTGCCTTCACCGCATTTGCCTTCGTGATCGGCTTTCTTGTCGTCGCCACATTTTCCTTCACCACACTTGCCTTCACCGCATTTGCCTTCTTCCTTGGCCTTGTCGGCGTGTTCGTCGCCGACCAGTTGATAGCCATGGTCGAGGTCATTCATCTGGAAGCTGTTGGCCTGTGCGGTGGGCGCCACCGCGAACGCACCGACAAACGCGGCACCAACGGCAACGGAAAGCGACTTGCTGAGTTTGGACTTGTTCGACATGGATGATTCTCCCACGAGGGTTGGTTTGCGGACCTGCCGCATTGGCCGCCGATTGGCGGTGGTTGCGGGCACCCTGACGCATGGCCGCGATCCGATACTGGTTCAGTGGATCGCCAATGGCAAGACGGCAGGCATGCTCGCTTCGGGGCCATTGGAGCGCGAAACCGGGCGGAAATTCATCCGTTTTCCTGCAGGAGCCGTTGGTTTGCGGCAAGACGCAAGATCGGCACGATGAAACGAAGCCGCCAGAGCGGCGGCTTCGACATGACAGGCTGAGCGGACGGCTACGCGGAGGTTCAGAACGCTATCTGGATGCGCGCCTGCACCACGTCGGCGTTCGTATCGCCGCCGAACCGGCTGGTGCTGGCGCGATGGGCGTCGAGCATCAGGCGGACGTGCTGTCTCAGGTACCAGTTGACGCCCAGGCCCGTGCTTCGCATCACCTGGGATATGTCGTCACGGCGACTCGCCGTACGGCTCCAGCGGAGGGCCAGCTCCACGGCGCCGCGTCGATGTGACGGTGTCGGCGAGCCGAACAGGCCTTCCTTGTAGGGTCGGATCTCGCCGGTCAGCAGCCAGCCGAGGCTGAGCTGGGTGGCCTCGGCGTGCAGGTCATCATCGATGGCGCCGTTGGTGTCCAGGCGCAGATGTTCGCCCTGCAGCAGCAGGGGGCCGTGACGCCAGGCCAGCTCCATTGCGCCACGTTGCAGGTTGTCGATGCCCGCCACGCTGCCGCTGTCGATGAAGCGGAGGTCGCCAACGGATACCTCTGGCCGCAGTCGCAGCCGGAAGCTTTCGTCAGCGGGATTCTCGCGTGCCCCGGCAATGCCCAGATGCAGCAGGTTGATGCCCTGGCCGAGCGGCGTCCAGTTCAAGCGGGCGGCGACGCCGTTGCCGCTGTTGCCGCGCTTGATCTGGTCCCCGAAGGCGGACACGTAGCCGTGCCAGTTGCCCTGTTCGAGGTCGTAGCCGACGCCCAGACGGCGATCGACACCGAATGCGCCGGCGACCGGCGACTCCATGAACAGCCAGTCCTTGTCGCTGGTCAGCGTTTCCATGCCGAAGGGCTGCTTGAACTGGCCCACGCGCCAGCGACCGTGACCGCGATCCAGGCTGGCGTAGACGTCCGTCCAGTTGCTGCTGGCGAAGTCATACTCCGCCTTGAGCGCCAGACCCTTGACCTGGTCGGACTTCCATTTGAAGGCGAGGCGCGCACGGCGCAGCCGGTCGCGGTCGACGTCGTATTCGCCCGAATCCATCCGGATCAGGTCGTACTGGACGTTGATGGAAGCACTGGGTTTGCCGGCCATTGCCGTGTTGCTGGAGGCGTCCACGCCGAACAGCATCAGGATCAGGCAGCACTGAACCAGCACCTTGAAAATCAAGGCGGTAGAGAGTTTCTCAGCCACGGTAGCACCCGCGCGATGGGAAAGGCGCGGCGATCATGTGACTTTCAGGTTACAACTGCATTACAAAGTGACGTTCAGGTTGCAGTTCTGTTGCAGTCCGTCAGACGGAAGCGCTGCCGCTGCGACTCAGGCCGATGTCTTGTCTTTGAACCGGCACAGGTCGCGGATCACGCAGGCCGGGCAGTCGGGCTTGCGCGCCTTGCAGACGTAGCGGCCGTGCAGGATCAGCCAGTGGTGTGCGTCTAGCCGGTAATCCGGCGGCACCTGCTTCAGCAGCGCCTTTTCCACCGCCAGCGGCGTCTTGCCGGAAGCCAGACCAGTGCGGTTGGAGACACGGAAGATGTGCGTGTCCACGGCAATGGTCGGCTCGCCGAAGGCGGTGTTGAGGATCACGTTGGCGGTCTTGCGACCCACGCCGGGCAGCGCCTCCAGCGCTTCACGCTCGCGCGGTACGTCGCCACCGTGTTCGTCGAGCAGGATGCGGCAGGTCTGGATGACGTGTTTCGCCTTGCTGTTGAACAGGCCGATCGTGCTGATGTAGCGCTTGAGTCCGTCCTCGCCGAGATCGAGGATGGCTTTTGGCGTACTCGCCACCGGGAACAGTTTGCGCGTGGCCTTGTTGACGCCGACGTCGGTGGCCTGCGCGGACAGTGCGACCGCCACCAGCAGCTCGAACGGTGTCTTGTATTCGAGTTCGGTGGTCGGGTGCGGATTCAGTTCCTGCAGACGGCGGAACAGTTCCTTGCGGTCGGCGAGCTTCATGCCGTGGAAGCGACGGGACGTTTGGCTGACATTGACGATCGACGCCGTTCGGCGCGCGCCTGCAGTTTGTTGCGGCCGGCGATCATCAGCGCCAGCACGATGAAGGCGCCGGGCGGCAGGATGGCCAGCAGGAAGCCGCGATAGCCGGGCAGGAGGGTCATCTCGAGCCAGGGCAGGTGCAGCAGGTTGCCGGCGCCGGCGAACAGCGTGCCGCTGCCAAACAACTCGCGCAGCGCGCCCAGCGCCAGCAGCACCCAGAGGAAGCCGAGGCCGGTGGCGAATCCGTCCAGCAGTGCCGGTAGCGGGCGGTTGCGCGAGGCGAAGGCTTCGGCGCGGCCCATGATCGCGCAGTTGGTGACGATCAGCGGGATGAACAGGCCGAGCACTGCGTACAGCGCCGGCAGCCAGGCGCGCATCGCCAGTTCGAGCGCCGTCACCACGGCGGCAATGATCATCACGAAGGCCGGAATGCGCACCTCGCGTCCGGCCAGATGACGGATCAGCGAGACCACCAGGTTGGTCAGGCTGACCGCCAGCAGCGTCGCCAACCCCAGTCCCAGCGCGTTCACCGCCGTGTTTGACACGGCCAGCAGCGGACAAAGGCCGAGCAGTTGCACCAGGCCGACATTGCCGCTGTCCAGGCCGTTGCGCAGGATGCCAGCGACATCGATGCCGGCTTCGGCGGGCGGGACGGTGGCGGGGGCTTTGATCTGTGCGGCTTTGGTGGACATCGCGGTATTTTGCCTGATCGACGGGATCGCCCGCCTCCCTGGCGCTTCAGCCTGGTTTCTTCGACATCGCACGGATGGCCCTGATGATGACGAAGTGACTGTGTCCAGAACATCAAGCGCTTACTGCATTAGACTCCGGTCGAAGCAATCACCGGATGGGAGCCGGCATGAGCGACGTTTTCCGAGAAGTTACCAACCGCGGCTGGGGATCACGACTGAAAGGTGCATTCAGCGGCCTGCTGTTTGGGCTGTTGTTCATCGTGGCCGCCTTCGTTCTGGAATGGTGGAACGAGGGGCGCGCGGTGCGGCGCGCACTCGATCTCGCTGAGGGCGCTTCCGCGGTGATCAGTGTCGCGGACGGGGCGGTGCGTGGCGACAACAACGGCAAGCTGGTCCACGTCAGCGGCAAGGTGACGGCGGATGCGCCGCTGGCCGAACCTGACTTCAACTTCCAGGTCGCGGCGCTGTCGCTGTCGCGTTCGGTGGAGATGTACCAGTGGATCGAGAAACGCGAGTCGGAAACACGCAAGAAACTGGGTGGCGGCACTGAAACCGTCACCGAATACCGCTACGAGAAGGACTGGTCATCGAGACTGCAGGACTCCGATGACTTCCATTCGCCGGATGGCCATCGCAACCCGGATCGCATGGCATTGGATGACGGTAACTGGTCGGCGAGCGGTGGACGGCTGGGTGGATTCCGTCTTGATCAGGGCATGCTTCGACGGCTGGGTGGCAAGGCACGCTTCTCGCCACCCGTCGAGGCACGGGCCAGCGATCCGACGTTTCGGCGCGAGGGCGACGAGTTCTATCGTGGCGCCAATCCGTCCAGCCCGCAGGTCGGCGATCTGCGCGTACGTTTCTCCATCGTGCCCGAAGGCACGCATTCGATCGTCGCTGAACAGTCCGGCAGCAGTCTGAAGCCGTTCACCACGCGCGGCGGACGGGAGCTGATCCTGATGCGTACCGGCAACGTGGCGGCTGACGCGATGTTCGAGAAGGCGCAGGCCGACAACACGGCCTTGACCTGGGTCCTGCGCATCGGCGGTGTGGCGCTGATGTGGCTGGGCTTCACCATGCTGTTCAAGCCGCTGGTGGTGCTGGCCGATGTCATTCCGTTGGCTGGTCGCATCGTCGGTGCCGGCACGGGTTTCGTGTCGTTGCTGCTGGCCGTGGTGCTGTCGCTGGGAACCATCGCGCTGGCCTGGCTGTGGTATCGGCCGCTGCTGGGATTGACGCTGGTCGGCATCGCCGTGATGGCGTTCTACTTCCTGTTCCGTCGGGTGAAGAAGGCGGAGCCGGTGATGCCGCCGCCACCGCCCAGCGCGCCACCGCCTGCGCCGCCGCCATCGCCGGCCTGAGTGCTGTGGTCGATTTCGTCACGAAGAAGCCCGCGATCAACGCGGGCTTTTTCGTTCCCGTGTAGGGCCAGTCAGGCGGGTTCGAGTTTGATCACATAGACCCAGGCGCCGGCGGGATCGGCGAACTGACCGATACGACCAACACCCGGCGCGTCGAAGCCCGGCACGTTGATCCTGCCGCCCAGTTCGACCGCCTTCGCCAGGGTCGCGTCGACGTCCTGAACCTGCACGTAGATCGACCAGTGCGGCGGAACCTGTCCCCATTCTTCGCTCATCTTCAGCAGGCCACCGAAGTTGCCGCATTCGCTGGTCTTGTCGCCAATCAGGCGATAGGCCACCGGCGCGTTCTGGTGTTCATCGATGGTCCAGTCGAACATCTGCGAGTAAAAGGATTCGGACCCCGCAAGGTCTCGCGTCGCCAGTTCGACCCAGGTGACCGCGTTGTCTTCGCGGATCCTGCCAACGCCCGGATGCTCGCGCGGCTGCGCCAGCATGAAGGCGGCACCATCCGGTGCGGCGATCACGGCCATGCGCAGGTGCTGCATCACATCGAAAGGTTCGGCCAGCAGTTTCCCGCCCAGTTCGACAGCCCTGGCTGCCGACGCGTCACAGTCCTCGACACGGAAGTAGATGCCCCAGTGCGGCGGCACGCCCATTTCGATCTGGTCCGGCATCATCGAGTAGCAGGCAGCGACCTCCGCGCCTTCGTACTCGAAGATGGTGTAGTGCTCGCCGTCGGAAATCGGCTTATCCGACGCATGCCACCCAAACAGTGCTTCGTAGAATGCCTTTGCACCCTGCTGGTCGGTGGTGGCCAGCTCGAACCAGTTGGGTGCGCCAACCGGATGTGACTTGGTGATGCCCATGATCTGCTCCGTGCTTGCTGCGGGGTGGCTGACGCCGGCTCAGCGCCAGAAGGGAATGCGATCAAACGTGGAGGGTGGCGCGGGTTTTTCTTCCGACGTCTGGCTTTCTGGTGTTCCGCCATTCGCTGTGACATCGACGGCCCCGGCATCGGACTCCGTATCTCCGACGGATGCTTCGTTTTCGGACTCAATCGAGGAAGGCGGGAAGTCCACCTGCAGTTCATGCTCACCGGGAGCGAGTGCTCGGATATCGATCATGGCCTGCAGCACCGGCAGCGAACGCTTCTGGTCGGTTCCCAGCAAGTAGCGGATCGCCAGCGGCTGGCCATCGAGGCGAACAGCGTGCATGCCGGTAAGGCAGGCCAGCAGGCCGTTTCGGTATGCCTCGCTGGCAGCGTTGTCGGGTAGTTCACCGCATTGACTGGCGATGCGCGCGTTGTGCCGCGCCGGTGAGAACGGCACGCGCAGCTCAAGATAGGGATCGAGCACGACCGGACTCTGGATGTAGGGCAGGTGGTCGGCATGGCGCGTGTCGCGCAGGCTGTCGTAGTGCTGCTCGAAGAGGGAATCGCCGGCGTCGCGGCGGACATCCGGCAGCCAGTCCCAGGCGCCAGCGCCGTAGCGGCTCCGGCTCACGACGCTGAAAATGACCAGGAGGGTGACGACGCCCGAGACCAGTAGCATGATGATCACGCCGGTCTTGCCGTTTCCCGCATGGCTGCTGATCAATGAGGTGGTCGTGTTCCGGGAAACACCAAAACCGAGCCTGGCACCGTAGCGGAACAGGGCTTCGACCCAGCGGTGCTTCCAGTTGTCCGCCGGCCAGCGTGCGCCGTAGGCACGGTCCAGCATGGCAGCAAGCAGAAACGGCAGGATCGTCACGCCCATGATCAACCAGAGCATGCCGGAGATGGTCAGTTCGAAACCCAGATGCTGGAGCAGCCACAACGGCAGTGCCGCGAAGGTGGCCACGGTCGTGATGACCAGCAGCATGGTGGCGAGCTGAACCCCGAACGCGAAAACGATCGAAGCACGGTTGTCCGCACGCTCCATCAGCGCCGGCATGCCCGGGTAGTTTCCTTGTTCCAGTGCCCGCTGGATCGGCCCCATCTTCAACTCATCCCAGTTGACGCCATCCGGGTATACGGAGTTCATCCCGACCAGCGCGATCCACTGCGCGCGGAGCAGCAGGTGCAGCACGAACGTGGACGCCAGCACGACGGCCACGCTCTTGGCGTAGGTCAATGCGAGTACAACGATCACTCGCCAGTACGGGTCGAAGCGAGGGCGCAGATTGAGTTCGTGCTCGTTCAGCCAGCCAGGCAACTGCAGCATGGCGAACACGGCGACACCGGAAATCAGCAATTCGACTTCCCACGTAGGCGTCGTGTGGCGCGGTAGCGGGAGGCTGCTGGAAGCGACGTCGTTCTGCGGCTCTGTGGCTGCAGGCCCGTCCTCGATACGATCCTGGGGCATTTTGAAATGGCTGCGCTCGTCGTGGGTCGCTGCAGCGTAGCAGCCCGCATCGACACCGGATAGCGCAAGGGGCTGACGAAAATGGCGTGTGCGACATCGCTCGGTAACTGCATAGCTGTTAGCATTCGCGCCGGAAATTGGAGGTTTCATGAACGCTTCGGACAAGTCGCCGTTTGGCGATTTCTCGGCGCTGATGCAGCGCTTCTGGGATGGGTTGGGACAGGCGCGAAGCGGCGCCAGCGCGGCGGCCGAGCAAGTGCCGGGTTTCCAGCGCCTTGCGGGCTGGTGGTCGTCGTTGGCCGGCGGTGGGAATGACGCGGTGGAATCCGCGTCCGAGCGCCTGAGCGAGCAGGCCGGCGGCTGGCTGACAATGATGCAGCAATTGGCGGAGCGTTTCGCCGGCGAACAGGCATCGCCGTCCACCGTTGTGGAAGTGTGGAAGCGCATGCTCAAGAGCGCGAACGCCGACCCGTTCTCGCAGCTGTTCCGGATGGCCAGCGGCGCCGGTGCGCAGGGTCTGCATGGCCTGGGGCAGATGCCGTCAGCCGCCAGTCTGATGCAGCCGCTGCTCTCCATGCCGGCCTTTGGCTACGCGCGTGAGCAGCAGGAGCGCTGGCAGGCGTTGGCGCAGGCGTCGCTGGACGTCGAGCAGGCCAAGCAGCGCTATTTCGCGCTGCTGTCGAACGGCGGCGAGCGCGCGTTCTCGATCTTCGAGGATCTGCTGGCCGAGCGCAGCGAGCCAGGCCGCCAGATCGATACCGCGCGTGTGCTGTTCGACCTGTGGATCGATGCGGCAGAACAGGGTTATGCTGAGGTCGCGTTGTCTGACGAGTTCAGAGAGGTCTACGGCGAGCTGGTGAACGCGCAGATGCGTCAGCGCGCAGGCATCCAGAAGGCGGTCGAACAGCAGTGCCGCGAGCTGGGCATGCCGACCCGTAGCGAGCTGGATGGATCGCACCGCAAGGTCACCGAGCTGCAGCGCGAAGTGCGTCGACTGTCGCGGCGTCTGGAGACGTTGGAGGGCGGTACGAACGACCATAAGCCGGCTCCGAAGAAAGCATCGACGTCGACCGCAGCGGCGAAGAAGCCCGTCGCGAAGAAGTCGGCCCGAAAGAAGATGGCAGCAAAGGTGTCGACGAAGGCCGCGTCCGGCAAGGCGGCCAAGAAGACGACTGCGCGTGGTCCTGCGAAGAAGAAGGTGACGAAGGCCGCCGGCAAACATGAGGCCGCTGTCATGGCCACACCGAAGGCACCCGCCAGGTCGCCTGCCAAGCAGCCCGCCAGAAAATCGGCGCGCAGGACCACAGCCGCGCGCGCGAGGAAGTAAGCCATGTTCGGACCGCTGAATTTCACCGCCGAGTCACTGCAGCAGGAAGCGGACAAGCTGACGCGCAAGTTCAAGGCCGGCGTCGAGAACCTGCAGGACGTCGGGCCGGCCACGGTCGGCTGCACGCCAAAGCAGGAAGTCTGGCGCGATGGCAAGGTCGCGCTGTATCGCTATCAGGGCGCAGCGGCCAAACGCGGCACCGACAGCGTGCCGCTGCTGATCTGCTACGCGCTGGTCAACCGGCCGTACATGGTCGATCTGCAGGACGACCGCAGCATCGTGAAGTCATTGCTGGAGGCCGGACAGGACGTTTACATCATCGACTGGGGTTATCCGGATGGTTCCGATCGTTTCCTGACGCTGGAGGACTACATCGAGGGCTTCCTCGATGGCGCCGTCAACTACCTGCGTCGCACGCACGGCATGGATGCGATCAACCTGCTGGGCATCTGCCAGGGCGGTGCCTTCTCGCTGTGCTATGCCTCGCTGCATCCGGACAAGGTGCGCAACCTGGTGACCATGGTGACGCCGGTCGATTTCCAGACCGACGACAACATGCTGTCGAACTGGACGCGCGACCTGGATGTGGATCAGTTCGTGGACACGCTGGGCAATGTGCCTGGCGACCTGATGAACTGGTGTTACCTGACGCTGAAGCCGTACCGCCTATTCCTGCAGAAATATGTCGGCCTGGTGGACGTCTTCGACAACCCGAAGGCGCTGGAAGACTTCCTGCGAATGGAGCGCTGGATCTTCGATTCGCCCGACCAGCCGGGCGAACTGTTCCGGCAGTTCATCCGGGACTTCTACCAGGGCAACGGCTTCCTCAACGGCGGCATCAACATCGGCGGACGCGAGGTCGATTTGGGCAATGTCGACATGCCGGTGCTGAACATCTTCGCCGAGCAGGATCACCTGGTGCCGCCGGACGCGTCGCGGCCGCTGGGCGGCCTGATTGGCAGTGACGACTACACCGAAATCAGCTTCAAGGGTGGTCACATCGGTATCTATGTGTCCGGTCGTGCGCAGCGCGAGGTGCCGCCAGCGATACACGGCTGGCTTGCGGAACGCAGCCACTAGGATCGCTGGTTAGCGTCCTGGAGACAGGCATGGGATGATGCCGGCGTCTGTCCTCGGGCTGCCCTATGGTTGAACTGCAATCGCCGCCATCGTCCACCACGCGGCCCCGTCCGCGTTCCGATGATGGGTTGCCGCGACTGCTGCTCGTACCGTGGCTTTGGGCACCGCTCTACACGCTACTCTGGGTTGTCGGCTATCAGGTATCGAGCTACTACTGGTTTCTACCGGCCGGTCTGCGTATCGGCTGCCTGTTGCTCGCGCCCCGTCGGTTCTGGCCCTGGTTGCTGGTGGGTGAAGGCCTGGCAATCTTCTGGCTGTATCTGGACGGCCACTTGGTTTACAAGTCCTGGTTGGCCGCTTTCCTGGTCAACGGCCCGCCATGGGTGATCGGCGCGATTGTTGTGGCGGCTGGCTGGCGGCAGGGCGCTCGTCCGACCAGCCCGGCGGCGATGCTGCGACTGCTGTTGATGTGTCTGGTGGCAGCTTCGCTGGTTTCACCCTTGCTCACCTTCTCACAGTACGTTGACGGCGTACTGAGTCGCGAATCCATTCCTGAGCGGGCCGTGGGCATGGCGGTCGGGGACTTCGTGTCGATGCTGATTGCCGCGCCCGGTCTGATGATGCTGGCCGACCTCCGCAGCCTTGCCGAATGGCGCGAGATGCTGCTGCGTTGTGTAATGCCCATCCTGCTTCCACTTGCTGCCTGCGCCTTGGCAGCATGGGTGTGGCCCAAGGTCTCCGGCTACCTGTTGGTGCTCGCGCTGACACCAACCATGGTGACTGCGTTCCGCTACGGGTGGCGCGGTGCCGCAGCGGCGCTGCTGGTGACCAGCTTCGGCATTTATGCCATCGGCGAGTTGGGCGAGGTGGCGATTGATCGTGCGCTGATGCAGTTGATCGTTGCCGTGTTCGGGTCCGGCACGCTGATGCTGGGAGCGGCAGTCGATTCGATTCGAGCGAGCAATGCTGAGTTGGCCGAAAACGTTCGCGCGCTGTCGGAGGCCAACCAGCAGTTGCGCGACCAGTCCAGTGAACTCAGTGAATTGAGCCGGCGCCTTGTACGGGTGCAGGAAGAAGAGCAGCAGCGGATCGCCGGCGAATTGCAGGATGAGCTTGGTCAGTCCATGTCCACCATGGGTGTGCGGCTGGGTCTGGCGTCGCGGCAGAGCCGTGATCCTGAAATGCTGGCGGTGGTGGATGCCATGCGCGAGATGGTTCGCGACCTGCACACCACGATCCGCAGCGTCGTCAGCCGCCTTGCTCCGACGCCGCCGAAGGCGGAAGGTCTGGTGTCGGCGCTTCGGGATGGCATTCTAGGTCACTTGTTGGAAGAGGCTGGCATCGATGCTGCGTATCGGATCGATTCACGCCTCGAAGCGCTGGGAGATGGTCAGCGAACGCTGCTGTTCCGCATGTGTCAGGAAGCGGTGACCGATGCCATTCGCAGTGGCCAGGTAAGTTCGCTGAAGCTGCAGATCACGTTGCCGGACTCCGTGCCGCAAAGCGTCTGCTTCCGTGTCGAGCAAACCTTCTCCGAAGCGGTGCCCTATCAGGTTGGCGTCCGCAAGCGCGATTTCAGCAGCGAACATCGAGGGATCCGGGATCGGGTTCGCGGCGCGGACGGCAGCTATCAACGTTGGGAAGAACAGGGCGTGGCCGTCGCCGAGGCGCGCATGCCGGCGCGCCTGCGCGAGCCTGACAACGCCGATAGCGCCCCGGGCTCCTGAGTGCATCTGCGCCTGCGAGGCGCTAGAAACTCATGAACAGTCCGCCATTCACCGGAATATTGGCGCCGGTGATGAAGCCGGCGTCTTCGGCGCAAAGGAAGTCCACTGTACGGGCGATTTCGGATGGCTTTCCCAACCGGCCAACCGGCACCTGATCGATGATTTTTTCGCGAACGGCTTCCGGCACGGCCATCACCATTGCCGTTTCGCAGTAGCCGGGTGACACGCTGTTCACGGTGACGCCCTTGCGCGCGACCTCTCGTGCCAGCGACATGCTGAAGCCGTGCATGCCGGCCTTGGCCGCAGCGTAGTTGGCCTGGCCAAACTGGCCGGTCTGGCCGTTCACCGAGGCGATATTGACGATACGTCCGAAGCCTCGTTCACACATGCCGTCGACCACCTGCCGGCACAGGTTGAACACGCCATCCAGGTTGACTCGCAGCACGTCCTGCCATTGTTCGGCAGTCATTTTTCGCAGGGTGACGTCTCGCGTGATGCCGGCGGCATTGACCAGCACATCAACGGCGCCGTGCTGTTTCTCGATGCGCTGGATCAGCGCAGCGCACTGTGCGATGTCGGAGACATCGGCCGGTTCGAAGTAAACGTCCCTGCCGGCGTGCTCCTGGCGGAACGCGTCGATGCGCTCTTCACGCGCGGCCAGGTCGGTGGCGATCACGCGGTGGCCGCTGGTGGCGAGGTGTTCGCAGATGGCGGTGCCGAGCCCGCCAATGCCGCCGCTGACAACGGCGATGCGCTGGGTCATTACTTGCTCCGGAAGGATAGGGCTGACAGTTTGTCTGCGGCCATGCGAGGTGGCGTGAATCGCCCTCCGACGACGGTGCTGGTGGACGCCGGATCGTCAGCTCTTCTGAGAGCGCTTCTTGTTACCAGGAACGGCTTCCAACAGCCCCTTCTGGAACGAGTTCCACATGTCCATGTTCTGCTCGGTGAGCTGGTTGAGCATGGTCCACGGCGTCTGCCCCAGCAGGCTGTTGAGCTGGCTGCGGAACTGGGTCTGCTGGTCGAGAAACAGCTGCATGCTGCGGTCGAGGTAGCTGCCCATGAAGCCCTGCAGCGAATCGCCGTAGAAGCGGATGATCTGGCTGAGCAGTTGCGTGGACAGGATCGGCTGCCCGCGCTCTTCATGCTCTGCGATGATCTGCAGCAGGACCGAGCGGGTCAGGTCCTCGCCGCTCTTGGCGTCGCGGACCTCGAATTCCTCGTCGTCGGCGATCAGCTGGCGGACATCCTCCAGCGTGATGTAGCTGGAAATCTCGGTGTCGTACAGACGACGGTTCGGGTACTTCTTGATGATCCGCTTTGTTGCCATGTGCTGCTGTCTGGACTTTTGCGGCGCAGCAAAACGCGCCCGGATTGGCAGCATGGCGCAGTGCGTCATGCGGTGCAAGTGATGTGGCGTTGGGTCGCGCCGCCGTCGAGCACGGGCCTGCTGCCCGACGGCATGCTGCACCTGCCGGTGCGGACTGCTGGCTGCCTGTCCTACCAGCCCATGTGGTGGCCGCCGTTGATGTCGAGGTTGGAACCGGTGATCCAGCCGGCCTGCTCATCGGCCAGGAAGCCGACACCGTAGGCGATCTCTTCCGGCGTGCCGAGGCGTCCCGTCGGGATGTCGGCGACGATCTTGGCGCGTACTTCCTCGGGCACTGCCATCACCATGTCGGTGGCGATGTAGCCGGGCGAGATCGTGTTCACCGTAACGCCGTTGCGGGCGTTCTCGCGCGCCAGCGAAATGGTGAAACCGTGCATGCCGGCCTTGGCCGCGGCGTAGTTGGCCTGGCCGTACTGGCCCTTCAGGCCGTTGATCGAGCTGATCTGGATCACGCGGCCCCACTTGCGCTCGCGCATGCCTTCAATCACCGGGCGGGTGACGTTGAACACTGAGTTGAGGTTGGTGTTGATGACGTCGGTCCACTGCTCGGTCTTCATCTTGTGGAAAGTGCCGTCGCGGGTGATGCCGGCGTTGTTGACGAGGATGTCGATCGGGCCGAGTGTGGACTCCACCTCGCGCACCATGGCCTCGGCTTCCTGCGCGGAGGTCACGTCGCCCTTGACGACGGTCACCTCGTACCCTGCGCCCTTCATCTGTTCCTGCCAGGCGCGCGCCTTCTCCTCGTTGCGGTAGTTGGTCGCGACCCTGTGACCCATGTCGACCAGGCGTTTGACGATGGCGGTGCCGATGCCGCCGGTGCCGCCGGTGACCAGCGCGATGCGTGACTGCATTGTTCCTCTCCCGAAAACTGGTGTGATTGCTGCCGCAACTTCGTGCGCTCGATTTGCGGGCCGATTCTACACAGACCAGATGTCAGGTCTTGTTGCGCTGCGGGGTGATTGCTGCGGGACGATTTCCTCAGGATGACTCTCGAAAGATCGATCCCGCAGGATCAGTCCAGTGGTGCCGGAAGCCGGCGCAGACCGCGCAGGCGGTTCCAGTCAACATCCTGGATGGCTTGCTGCAACAACTCGTCGGGCCGGCTGCCGGTGGGCTCCATGGCAAGCAGGCGGAGTGCCGCGCGCAGTGCCGGGACCGGATCATCGCCATCCACGGCTTTCGCGGTCTCGGACTTGCTGAGTTTGCGGCCATCGTCATCGAGCAGCAGCGGCAGGTGCACGTAGGCCGGTGTCGGATATCCCAGCGCCCGCTGCAGCCAGATCTGGCGTGGTGTTTCGTCCAGCAGGTCGGCACCGCGAACGACCTCGGTGATGCCCTGAGCCGCATCATCGACGACCACCGCCAACTGGTAGGCGTAGAAGCCTTCGGTGCGTTTCAGCACGAAGTCGTCACCGCGAGCCAAGCGTGCCTGCTGCCGGCCCTGGATCAGGTCGTCGTGGTTGATGTTGACCTCGCTGGTCCGGGCACGCCAGGCCGGTGCGCGATCCGGCCGGCTGGCGACGCAGTGTGCCGGGTGCAGGCCGTCGAAGGGCGCAAGGTCGTTGCGTGAACAGGCGCAGGGGTAGGCGAGGTGCTTCTCGATCAGCAGCGACAGCGCGTCGTCGTAGTGCTGGCTGCGCTGGCTTTGCCAGGCTGGTTCCTGGTCGGGAACCAGGCCGAATCGTTTCAGGGTTTCCAACTGCTGCCGACTGGCACCGGGAACCGTTCGTGGTGGGTCGAGATCCTCGATCCGAACCAGCCACTCGCCGCCAGCCTGTCGTGCCCGCAGCCAGCTTCCGAGTGCTGCGAACAACGAGCCGAAATGCAGCGGCCCGGTGGGCGAGGGCGCAAAACGCCCGCGATAAGGCTCAGCCTGAAGTGACGTCATCCGGCGTCGGGCGTTTGCTGGATTCGGCATCGCGCAGACGGATGCAAAGCGCCGTTGAGCCGGCCACCGCGGCCGGTAGCAGCGCGAAATTCAGTACCGGCACCAGCGCGAGGCCCATTGCCGACAGACCGAAACTCAGGAACGGCCAGCGATGTCGCCCGCGAAACTGCCGCTGTGCGGAGAAATCGAAACCCCAGTTGCCCATGGCGTTGCCGGAAAAGTCGGCGGCCAGCAGCCATCCGGCCAGCAGCAAGCCGATCGGCGCCGCGATCAGTCCGACGCCGGGGATCAGGCTCAACAGGAACACGCTGCCCAGTAGCAGCACGATCATGGCGATGCGCTTGGATTCCTGGCGTACGGTGAACCATGCCTCGGTCCACAGGCTGCGGCCAAGGTCGGCCGGCGCCTCGCCGGTCAGCAGTTTCTCCACCCGCGCCGCCAGCACGCCGTTGAACGGTGCCAGCAGCAGGTTGGCGAGCAGGGTGAAGCCGTAGAAGCTGATTACCAGAAACAGCAGCGCCAGCACCGGGTACAGCAGCCATCGCAGCCAGCCATAGCTGTCGCCCAGCCAACTGTCCATCGCGGCATCCAATCCGTACAGGCCGGCGCCGAAACCCAGCGAGAACAGCAGGATGTTGCCGAGCAGCGGCAGCAGCACGAAGCGGCGCAGCCCGGGTCGCAGCAGCAGGCGGAAGCCGAGCAGGAGGTGGGCGGGGCCGGAGATGGGGGTCAGTGCGGTCAGGTTCATGCAACCGGAATCGTTTGTCGCTATCGTTCGTGGAGCTTGAAATCGCGGCCATGAAACCACAGAAACGAGGAGGAGTGAGGCCGCATCCTGTTGTCACCGACGCACGAACATCCGCTTCGTGACCGTCACACCCGGTTTCCGGCCTCGTCCCTCGCGATAGCCATTCCCCTTTGCGGAGCAAAGCGACAACATGAAACGCGTCTTTCTGTTCCTGGCCACCAACATGGCCGTTCTGGTGCTCGTCGGCATTGTCCTCAGCGTGCTGCAGGCTTTCGGCATCAACCTCGGCAACAACGGTACCCTGATCGTGTTCGCCGCCGTGTTTGGCATGGGTGGCAGCTTCGTGTCATTGGCGCTGTCGAAGTGGATGGCCAAGCGCAGCACCGGTGCGGTGGTGATCGAGCAGCCGCGCAACGAGGCTGAAGCCTGGCTGCTGAACACCGTGCGCCGGCAATCCGAAGCGGCGGGTATCAAGATGCCGGAGGTCGCCGTCTACGACGCACCGGAACTGAATGCTTTCGCCACCGGCATGACCCGCAACAGTTCACTGGTGGCGGTATCGACCGGTCTGTTGCGCGGCATGCAGCGCGACGAGGTCGAGGCCGTGCTCGGTCATGAGGTCAGTCACGTGGCCAACGGTGACATGGTCACCATGGCGCTGCTGCAGGGTGTGATGAACACCTTCGTGATCTTCTTCGCGCGCGTGGTCGGACGCATCGTCGATGCCTGGATCAGCGGCAATCGTGATGGAGGTGTCAGCTTCGCCTACTACATCATCGTGTTCGCGCTCGACATCGTCTTCGGCATCTTTGCCTCGATGATCGTCAATGCGTTCAGCCGCTGGCGCGAGTTCCGCGCCGATGCCGGCGGTGCGAAGCTCGCGGGACGCGGCAAGATGGTCGCTGCGCTGCAGCGGCTCAGCCAGACCTACGGCGTCAGCACGTTACCCAACGAGGCGCGGGCGTTCGGTATTTCCGGTTCCGTCGGTAGCGGCCTGAAGCGGCTGTTCATGACCCATCCGCCGCTGCAGGAGCGCATTGCGCGGCTTCAGCAGCAGTGAGGTAGTGAGCGTGAGCCGGAGGCTTCGCCTGCTGCAAGCAAGGAACGGCTAGATCGACGGCGCAAAAATCTGACGCCTCGCAGACAGCGAAGCCGTTGACTTATATTACTTGCCCTTACTCGTGAAAAAGGCCGCGTTTGCGCGGCCTCTTTCGTGTCCGGGCGTGGTGGATATTGCGATCAGCCTTGTCCGAACTCGTAGTTCATTTCTGGTCCGGCAGGTGCGAGGAAGTCGCCTTCAACCAGATCGACGCTGCTGGTGAACAACACCGTCATGCTGGCTGCGTCCTGCACGTAGTCGGCGATGGTCAGCTTTCCGGCATCCCGCGCCTGCTGCGACAGGTCGCGAACCTTGGCCTGGCTGTCCGGATTCTTGCCCAGGTCTTCCATGAACGACTTGTCAAGTTTCAGGTACTGCACATCGATGTGCTGCAGCATCTGGATTGAATTGAGCCCGCTGCCGAACTGCTCGATGCACAGCCCGACGCCGTTGGTCGCCAACGCCTGCTGGAACTCCTTTGCGGCGTTGAGGTTGGTCACGACCTTGGATTCGGGGATCGAAAGTACCAGGTGATCACCGCTGGCGCCGACCCGCTGCAACTGGCTGGCAATCAGCGACGGTAGCTTGTCATCAGCGAGACTGTCAGGGGTGATCTTGACCAGCAGACGGGTGGTTCTTCCCTTCTTGGTTTCTTCCTCAATACTGCTGATGGCGCGGCCGATGACCCAGCGGTCGATGCGCTCCATCAGCCCATGTTCCTCGGCAATGGGGAGGAAGGTCATCGGCGGGATGAGTTCGCCGCCCTCCGACCGCATGCGCAGCAGGCACTCGTAGCAGCGTTCGCTTTCCTCATGCAGGTTGATGATCGGCTGGAAGTGCAGCACGAACTCGTTCTTGTCCAGCGCCTGCTTGATCTTCTCCACCCATTGCAGGATGCGCTCTTCCTCGGCGCGATCACGTGCGGCCGGATCGAAGATCTCGATCTTGTTGCCGGACTGGGCGATCGACGACTGCAGGCATTGCCCGGCCTTGGCCAGCACTTGCTGGGTGCTGGCGATCTTCTCGCCGATCTGGACGCCACCAATGCTGACGGTCAGGTTGAGCGAATGCTTGTCGATTTCCAGCACGCTGCCCTGGAAACCGTTGTGGATGGATTGCGCGATGGCGTGGGTGTTCTTGTGATCGCCGCGGCAGAGGACGGCAAACCCATGATCACTGAAGCGGGCGCAGACTTCGCTCTGGGAGAGCAGCCCCTGCAGGCGCTCGCCGGCAGCGCGGAGCAGGGCATCGGCCTGACCCAGCCCGATATTGTTGAGCAGGCCGGCGTAGCCGTCGATATCGACCAGCAGGATGCCCTGGTTGCTGCTGCCCTTGGCGGCTTCGCCGACCGCGTCGTCAAGCTGGCCCATGAAATGCGAACGGTTGAACAGGCCCGTGATCTGGTCGCGCGAACGCAGCGAGTCCAGTTCGGCCGCCATTTCCGCATCGATGAGCTGTTGGCGGAACACGATCTGCTGGCAGGGCTCGCCTTCGTACGTGGCCTGGGTGAACTCCATGACCGCATCAAACGTGGTGCCATCCGAGCGCTGCGCTGTCAGTTCGATGGACTTGGGCGGGGGCTCGCCCTTGCTCAGCGACTTCAGCAAGTTCTTGAATTCCTCGGCATGCGAGGATGCCACCATGTCCAGAACCGACAGGCCTTCGATCTCCTCGAACTCCTCGTAGCCGAACATTTCCAGGTAGGCCTGGTTGCCGCGGATATGCATGCCTTCGTGGACATAGGCGATGGGGTCGCGCGACGAATCGATCAATGCATCGCAACGTCGCTCGCTTTCGCGGAGAGCCGCTTCCAGCCGACGCGTGGATCGACGCTGTTCGAGCGCCTGGAATTCCTGCGAGACAACGGCCTGAATGTGCTCTGGCCGGTCGCGCAACGCGATGGCACTAATTCCGAGCGACATCATCTGCACTGCGAAATCAGTGTTGATTTCGGTGTCGGTGACCAGTACCGGAATGTCCTTGCCGCTGGCCTCGACCGCCGACACGACGTCCTGGAGGGCGATGGTCTGGCAGTTACGGGCGACCAGCACCAGATCCAGCGGCTGGTTGGCAAGCTGCCGCTCCAGCTCCTCCTCGTTTTCGGGGCGGTTTGGGCGCACCGCGATGCCGCCGTTACGGAGAATGCTGATGATCTGCTCGGCGTCTTCGAGCCGGTCTTCCACCAACACCACGCGTACGACGGAGTCCTGCATCGACATTCCTGAATATCCCTGTGACTGGCTACTTTTACACGCGTCGGCCGAAATTGGCCACCGGCCGTCAATTTTGCACCGTTTGGGGCAAATCCTTCCATCGGACCTTGGGGTCGTTCGCCCTATTCCGTGATCAGATTGGCGTTTTGCTGGTGGCGCCGGGGATTTCCCGCACCAGCCTTGGCACCAGATAACCGGGCAGGCGGGCGCGCAGCGCTTCCACCAGGCGCAGGGCCGTGTCGTCGTCCACCTCGAAGTGAGCCGCGCCGCGCACCCGATCCAACTGGTGCAGGTAGTAGGGCAATACCCCGGCATCGAACAGTGCCTCGCTGAGTCCGGTCAGCGCGTCTTCGCTGTCGTTGACGCCGCGCAGCAGTACCGCCTGGTTCAGCAGCGTGCAGCCGTGGTCGCGAAGCGCGGCGAGTGCGGTGGCGGTTTCCGCGTGCGGCTGACCGTGCAGGCGAAGCTCGTTGCCGTGGTTGGCGTGGATGACGACCACCTTGTGCAGCCGTGATTGGCTGAGCAATGACAGCAGGCCGGCATCGACGCGCGCCGGCAGCACAACCGGGAGGCGGCTGTGGATGCGCAGGGTGTGCAGATGAGGAATGGTGTCCAGCGCTTCGATCAGCTCTGCCAATTTGGGGTTGGACAGCGACAGCGGGTCGCCGCCGGACAGGATGACCTCGTTGATGCTGTCGTCGTCGCGAAGCCGTTGCAGGGCCTCGACCCAGTGGCCGGCGGCCGCGGTTTCGTCGGCATAGGGGAAATGCCGGCGGAAGCAGTAGCGACAGTGCACCGCACAACTGCCGGTGGCGATCAGCAGCGCACGCCCCCGGTACTTCTGCAGGACGCCGTTGGCAGTCAGTGCGTTGCCATCGCCGACCGCGTCATCGACGAAACCCGGGATCAGGCGATCCTCGTCGTCCAGCGGCAATACCTGGCGCAGCAGCGGATCGTCCGGATCGCCCGGCCGCATACGCTCGATGAAGCTCATCGGCACGCGCAGTGGAAAGTCCCGCAGGCCATCGAAGGCCAGGCGCTCGGCAAGCCTGTCCAGCCCCAGCCGGGCAAGCAGGCGTCGCGGGTCACGCTCGGCATCGCGCCACTGCTGGCGCCAGTCCGCAGCGGCTGGCTGCGCGGGGAGTGGGCTTGCGGTTATCATGGGCGGATCGCTGAATCGCCTTGGGCGCCGGGTTCCATCCATAAGGAACAGCCGGTGGCTGGAGGGTAGGCCATACATTTTAGCCGCTCGTCGGGCGGCTTTTGTTTACAAGTCGAATATTTTCTGGAGTGGTGGCATGGCAACTTACGGTTTGAACGACGTCAAGAACGGTTTGAAGATCCTGTTGGACGGTGATCCCTACACCATCGTCGACGCGGACTTCATCAAGCCGGGCAAGGGCCAGGCCTTCACCCGCATCAAGGTGCGCAACCTGAAGAACGGCCGCACGACCGAAAAGACGCTGAAGGCCAACGACACCGTCGAAGGCGCCGACGTGATGGAAACCGACCTGCAGTACCTCTACAGCGACGGCGAGTTCTGGCACTTCATGGACCAGGGCAGCTTCGAGCAGCTGCAGGCCGACGAGGCCGCCATGGGCGACGCCGCCCAGTGGCTGAAGGGCGAGGAAGAATGCGTGGTGACGCTGTTCAACGGCGCGCCGCTGGCCGTTGCCGCGCCGAATTTCGTCGAGCTGCAGATCGTCGAGACCGACCCGGGCGTGCGCGGCGACACGGCTTCCGGCGGCGGCAAGCCGGCCAAGCTGGAAACCGGCGCCACCGTTCGCGTGCCGCTGTTCATCGAGAACGGCGAGCTGATCCGTGTGGATACCCGCACCGGTGAATACGTCTCGCGGGTGAAATGAGCGTGGCGTCGAGCAGCGACGACAAGCGCAACATCGACCTGCTGATCACGGCCGGCTGGGTGATCCCGGTCGAGCCGGCCGGCGTGGTGCTGAAGGAGCACGCCGTCGCCGTCGATGGCGGGAAGATCGTGGCGGTGCTGCCTGTGGCCGAGGCCGACCAGCAGTTCCATCCCAGGCAGCGCGTGGATCGTCCGCACGGCGTGCTGTTCCCCGGTCTGGTCAACGCGCACACGCACAACCCGATGACGCTGATGCGCGGCGTGGCCGACGACCTGCCACTGATGCGCTGGCTCAACGAGCACATCTGGCCGGTGGAAGGCGCGGTGATGGGTCCGGCCTTCATCCGCGACGGCATCGAGCTCGCCATCGCCGAGATGCTGCGCGGCGGCACCACCTGCTGCAACGAGAACTACTTCTTCCCGGACGTCGCGGCCGCGACCTACCAGCGCCACGGTTTCCGCGCCGTGGTCGGCATACCGGTGATTGATTTCGCCAATCCGTGGGCGGCGACGCACGACGAGCATTTCGACAAGGGCGTCGAGGTGCACGACCAGTATCGCGGCGATCCGATGATCGGCTTCGCCTTCGCGCCGCATGCGCCATATACCGTGGACGATCGCGCCTTCGAGCGCATCCGCACGCTGTCCAATCAGCTTGATATCCCGGTGCACTGCCACGTCCACGAAACCGCGCAGGAAGTCGACGAGGCTGTGGCGAAGGACGGCCAGCGTCCGCTGGCGCGGCTGGACCGTCTCGGTCTGCTCAACGAGCGCATGATCGCCGTGCACATGACCCAGCTCACCGACGCCGAGATCGCGCTCTGCGCCGTCCGAGGCGTGCATGTGGTGCATTGCCCGGAATCCAATCTCAAGCTTGCCTCGGGCTTCTGCAAGGTCGAAGCGCTGCGCGAGGCCGGCGTGAACGTCGCACTTGGCACCGATGGCTGCGCCAGCAACAACGATCTGGACATGATCAGCGAGATGCGCACGGCGGCCCAACTGGGCAAGGCCGTGGCGCAGAATGCTGCTGCCGTCGATGCTGCCTACGCGCTGCGCATGGCGACCCTGAACAGCGCCAAGGCCATGGGCCTGGATGAGCGCATCGGCAGCATCGAGGTTGGCAAGCAGGCCGACCTGGCGCTGCTGCGACTGGATGACCTGGAGTCGCAGCCGGTCTACAGCGCCATTTCGCACCTGGTTTATGCCAGCGGGCGTCATCAGGTTTCCGACGTGTGGATCGCCGGCAAGCCGCGCTTGGCGAATGGTGAACTGCAGGACATGGATCGCGCCGACCTCATCGCCCGCGCCCGCAGCTGGGGCGAGCGCATCGCCAAACTGCCGCGTGGCGGCAAGGCTGGCTGAGGCGGTCGTGAGCACGGCGACATCTCCGGCCAACGTCGATCCGGGCGAAATCGCCCGTTTCGATCGTTTGGCGCAAAGGTGGTGGGACCCGGAAGGCCCGAGCAAACCGCTGCATGACCTGAACCCGGTGCGCCTGGCCTTCGTCGCTGAGCGCATCAGGCTGAAAGGTGCGGCGGTGTTGGACGTCGGTTGCGGTGGCGGCTTGTTGAGCGAGGCGCTGGCCGGCGAGGGCGCCACGGTCACGGCCATCGACCTGTCGTCTGAGCTGATCGAGACGGCGAAGCTGCACCTGTTGGAGTCTGGCCACCCGGTCGACTACCGGCAGGTCAGCGTCGAGGCGCTGGCCGAGGAAATGCCGGGCCGTTTCGACGCCATCACCTGCATGGAGCTGCTGGAGCATGTGCCGGATCCGGCGGCGCTGCTGGCGGCCTGCCACCGCCTGCTGAAGCCGGGTGGCCAGTTGTTCGTGTCCACGCTCAATCGCACGCCAAAGGCGTTCGCGCTGGCCATCATCGGCGCCGAATACGTGATGCGCCTGCTGCCGCGCGGCACGCATCGCTATGCGCAATTCATCCGTCCTTCCGAACTGGCGCGCTGGCTGCGCGGGACGGGTTTCGCGCTGGGCGATGCCACCGGCCTGCACTACGAACCGTTCAGTCGCCGCGCCTGGAGCGGTCCGGGACTGGGTGTGAACTACCTGATGTCCGCCACCCGCGCGGATTGAGCGCGAACGTGGCCGGAATCGCTTCCATCGCACCACTGGTGCTGTTCGACTTGGACGGCACGCTGGTCGACAGTGCGCCCGATCTTGAGCTGGCCATGAACCGCTATCTGGCGGAACAGTCGTTGCCCGCGGTGGAATCGTTGGCCTTCCGACGCACCGTATCGCAGGGCGGGCGAGCCATGCTGCGACTGAGCTTTGCCGACGAGGATGACGATGCGCTGGGCCTGCGTCTGCCTCGGTTCCTCTCGATCTACGCGGACAGCATCGCCGAACGCAGCGGCCTGTTCGACGGCATGCGGGAAGTGCTCGACGCCATTCACGCCGCCGGTTCGCGCTGGGGCATCGTCAGCAACAAGCCGTTCGCGCTGGCGGAAAAGCTGGTGTCGGCGCTGGGGCTTGATGGCGAATGCGCCGTGTTGCTGGGTGGCGACAGCCTGCCGACGCGCAAACCCGATCCCGAGCCGTTGCGCGTCGCCTGCGAGCGTGTGGGTGTGCGGGTCCAGGACGCCGTCTACGTCGGTGACGACCGCCGCGATATCGATGCCGCACGCGCCGCGCCGATGCCGTCATTGGCGGCGGCCTGGGGCTATCGGCTGGTTGGCGACGATATCATCGCCTGGGGAGCTGACCACATCGTGTCGCAGCCACTGGATCTCCTGCGCGACGGCCGCCTCGCGGTCGCTGCAGCGGATTTCGCATCCGAGTCACAAGTTTCTGCCGTCATTCCCGCGAAAGCGGGAACCCGGTGACTTTTTCACGATGATCGAGCACGACGCCGTCGATCACTACGCCGCCGACCATTACATCGGCAAGTGGCGAAGCCGCGAGCCGGAAATGGCGCAGGCCGAGGTGTTCTGCCCGCCTGCCCAGCGCGAGCGCCTGCAGTTGTTCGGCAGCTTGCTGGCCGAATGGGAGGACAGCATCCTCACGCCCAGTGACGCGTCCATCGCCACCGGCAAGCTGCTGTGGTGGGCCGAGGAATTGGCGGCAGGCGGCAAGCGCCATCCGTTGGCGCGCGCGCTGGTAACGCAGGGTGTCGATGTGGCGGAACTGCGCAGCGCGCCGCGTGAAGCCGCAAGCCTGCTGGATAGCGACAGCGCGGGTGACGTCGATGCGGCAGTAGATCGATGCCGCGCTTACGCTGAAGCCGTGGCGATATCGGACACCGCCGTGTTCGGCCTCTCCTCATCGACCGTCAACGTCGACGACATCGCAATCGCCTTGTTGCGTCGCGCCGCGATCAATGCGGCTGCCGGGCACCCACTGGCGCGTGAACGGTTGCCACTGAACCTGCTGGCCCGGCATGCGGGCGGCGAGGGCGATGCGGCGAGATCACCGGGCTTCCATCAGGATTTCGCTGCGCAACTGCAACAACGGTTGCCACGGTCGACGCGTCTGCCGTTGCTGCGATCGCTGCGTCGATCCTTCGATGGCTACCGACTGCGGGCGATGGCAACGGGCAGCGCCGAACCGCAGCGCGAACTGCCGATTCCGCCGATGCGCGGCCTGTGGCTGGCATGGAACGCGGCGCGGCGGGCGAGTCGATAATTTGCCCCTTCCCTCACTGGCGGGGGATCGAGCGCGATTGCCATCGCGCGAGGGGGCACAAAGCGCCTTCGGCGCCAACGATTCAGGCAATCGATAGCAACTTGTTCCCGGACAGGTGGAATACGGATTCAACGTCTTTGCTCCAGGCGCGCAAACCTTGCAACAACGCGATTCACCCCCAAATCCGTCCAAATGACTGAACCGGCGACTGCCATGACCAAGCCCCTCGACAACACCGCCCGTCCCTTGCCAGACGTAGCCAGCGACGCGCGTCCGCAGACTGCCGGCGTGCTCGACTGGGTCGGCATGGAAAACATCCAGATGCCGGTGCGTATCCGTGATGCGGCCGGCGATGCCCAGCGCAGCCCGGCACGTGTTACCGCGCAGGTCAGCCTGGATCGGCCGGACACGCGCGGTATCCACATGTCGCGGCTTTACCTGGCACTGGATCGCTTGCTGGACGCCGAAGCGCTCAGTCCCTGCCTGATTCGCCGCCTTTTGCGCGAATTCCTCGACAGCCATGAAGGCCTGTCCGGCCGTGCGCGCCTGCGCTTCGATTTCGAGATGCTGCTGCGCCGTCCCGCGCTGCGCAGCGACAACAGCGGCTGGCGCAGCTATCCGATCACCGTCGCCGCCGAAATGGACGCGGATGGTCCCGGATCACGTCCGGGGCAGGCTCTGCGCATCGAATTGGGCCTGTCGCTGCTGTATTCCAGCACCTGTCCGGCATCGGCCGCGCTGTCGCGCGAAGCCATCCAGCACCGCTTTCGCGAAACCTTCGGTGAAGGCAGTGTGGATTCAAAGGCGGTGTTCGACTGGCTCGGCAGCGAGCAGGGCATGGCCGCCACGCCGCACAGCCAGCGCAGCCGCGCCGATCTGCGACTGTTGCTGGAACCGAGCTTCGATGATCTGCCCATTGCCGGTCTGATTGAGGCGCTGGAAGCCACGCTCAGTACGCCGGTGCAGACCGCGGTCAAGCGCGACGACGAACAGGCCTTCGCCGAACTCAACGCCGCCAACACCCTGTTCTGCGAAGACGCCGCGCGTCGCCTGCAGAGCCGCCTGCTGGCCGAGCCGCGCATCGCCGACTTCAGCCTGCGCGTCGCGCATTTGGAAAGCCTCCACGCCCACGACGCCGTCGCCGAAGCCAGTCGCGATGGTCGCGGCTATCGGCCGCTGGCGGCGTTTGCTGAACTTTGATTTGCTCCGGAAGCCCATCGATGAAAGTCGTTTGCTGGCTGGTCTTGCTGTTCGTTCTGGCTGTTGCCTCATGCACGGGTGTCCGCCCCACAGAGCCGGATATTCGGGTTCTGTTCTTGGGTAACAGTTTGATTTACGAGAACAATCTGCCCGGAGTGTTTGACGCGCTTGCTTTGAGAAACGGGCGACTCGTTCACAGCGACATGATCGTCAATGGCGGTGCAACGCTGGACCAGTGGCATTCGCAGGGCGCGGTTGATCGCGCCATGTCGTCACAGCGCTACGACGTGGTGATACTGCAGGAACGCGGCGGCGACTTGTTAGGCGGCTTTGGTGCAGATGCCAAACGGCGCTCGGAGCAGGCGATCAAGGCGTTGGCGGTCATGATTCGAGAGCGCGGCGCGCGGCCAGTCATGCTCGGCACTTACCAGCCGGACCCGCGTTTCGCTGCCGGCGTCGCCGCAGCGGAGTTGGAGTTCAGCAGCGGCATCAACCTGGAGCATTTGTCTCTTGCCAACATGTTAGCAAGAGGCCAGTCGTGCTTTCCTGATGCCCAGTGGATCGCTGCGGACGGAGCTCATCCGGGGCCGGATCTGACGCTTCTGGAGGCGGTGCTTCTCCATCTAAAACTTTTTGGAGAGTTTCCGTCTGCTGATGGCTTCCGTTTCGTTGGATCGACGTTCGTGGAACACGGCCAGTTTCTGCCGCCGGATCCGGTTAGCCGCTCTGCAATGCCTGCAGCCGAGAACGAGGGGCACACGTACACTGCGGCACGCGTGAGTGACGTGATTGCCGTCGCGAGTAACGCCGGTTGCCGGAAGAACTGACCGACATCGAAGCCGTCAGGTTTAGCTCAGAGCGATAAATCTCAGTCCTCTGGGTTGTCCGGCGCCGGCAGCAGCGCCGGATCCAGTCGCACGTCGAACCAGTTGAAGCCCCAGTGCAGGTGCGGGCCGGTGGCGCGGCCGGTGGCGCCGACGGCGCCGATGACCTGACCCTGTTCGACGCGGTCGCCGACGTTCACGTCGAGCCGACTCATGTGCAGGAAGCTGGAGTTGAGACCGCGGCCGTGGTCGATCAGCACGGTGCCACCGGTGAGATAGAGGTCGGGGTCGGCGAAGCTGACCACGCCGCCAGCGGGCGCCTTGATCGGCGTGCCGGTGCCGACGGCGATGTCCATGCCGTAGTGCGGGTTCTTCGGCGTGCCGTTGAGGATGCGCTGGCTGCCGTAGACGCCGCTGATGCGCCCTTCAGCAGGCCGGATGAAGCCTGCACGCCAGGCGTCGTCGGCGCGATCCCCGACTCGCGTGGCCGCGACGGCGCGCTGCTCGCGGCCGATGCGCTCGGCGATCTTCGGGTTCGGCGTGACGGTTTGCTGCGGTAGGCCGTCGACACGTTCGATCTTCCAGTCGCGCGATTTCACCGGCACCGACAGTGACGTTTCCGTGCCTTTGGCATCGCGCCAGCGCAGCGTCAGCGGCGAGGCTTCATCACGACCGATGCCAAACACCACGCGACCATCGGGATCGACGCTGATTTCGCGTTCGCCGAGCCACAGGCGTGAGCCGGCGGGAACGCAGCCCTCGGCCAATGCGCCCTGCTGGATCTGTGTCGGCAACTCCGGCTGTTCGCAGGCGACGGCTGCAACGGTCAGCGAAAGCGCGACCAGAAAGAACCCGTAAAACTTGCGCAGGGCGATCAACGGTCGAAGTCCATGCGGCGGCCGGCGATGACGCCGGTCAGCGCGCCGTCGCGATAGACGCATTCGCCGTTGACCCAGGTCTGCCAGATGCTGGAGCGGAAGCGGCGGCCCTCGAAAGGCGACCAGCCGCATTTCGACAGCACGTCCTCGCGCTGCACGGTGAAGGCATGGTCCGGGTCGACGATGGCGATGTCGGCGAACTTGCCCTCGCGCAGGTAGCCGCGATCCTTGACGTCGAACAGTTGTGCCGGCGCGTGGCAGAGCTTCTGCACCAGATGCGTCAGCTCAATGCGCTCGTCGTGCACCAGTTCCAGCGCCGACACCAGCGCGTACTGCACCAGTGGCAGGCCGGACGGTGCCTGCAGGTAGGGTTTCTGCTTCTCTTCCAGCGTATGCGGCGCGTGGTCGGTGGCGAGCACGTCGATGCGGTCCTCGACCAGCGCGCGGATCAGGGCTTCGCGGTCGCTGGCCTCCTTGATCGACGGATTGCATTTGATGAAGTTGCCGAGCGTCGCGTAGTCGGCGCGGTCGAAGGCGAGGAAGTGCACGCAGGTTTCGGCGGTGATTCGCTTGCCTTCGAGGGGGCCAGGCTCGAACAGCGCCAGCTCATCGGCGGTGCTGATGTGCAGGACGTGCAGGCGCGTGCCGTGGGTCTTGGCCAGCGCCACTGCCAGTCGCGAGGACTTCAGGCAGGCTTCACGCGAGCGGATGTCCGGATGATCCATCGCCGTGACGTTGGCTTCGCCCTTTTCGGCGACGATCCGCGCCTGCGTGGCTTCGATCATCGGCGTGTCTTCGCAGTGCGTGATGATCGGCACCGGCGTGTGCGCGAAGATGCCTTCCAGCGTCTTCGGGTTGTCCACCAGCATGTTGCCGGTCGACGCGCCCATGAACACCTTGCAGCCGGGCGTGGCCTTCGGGTCCAGCGTGCGGATGGCTTCCAGGTTGTCGTTGGTGCCGCCGAAATAGAAGGCGTAGTTGGCCGGGCTGCGACCCTTGGCGAGCCGGTACTTGTTTTCCAGACCTTCGTGGTCGGTGGCCGGCGGATTGGTGTTGGGCATCTCCATGTAGCTGGTGATGCCGCCAGCCACGGCGGCGCGCGACTCGCTGGCGATGTCGCCCTTGTGGGTCAGGCCCGGTTCTCGGAAATGCACCTGGTCATCGATCATGCCGGGCAGAAGCCAGCGGCCGCCGACATCGATCACGGTTTCCTTGTCGCGCGCCGTCAGCGACGGCCCGATACTGCTGATGCGGTCGCCGATGACCCGCAGGTCGCCGTCGAACTCCTTGCCATCGCTGACGATGCGGGCATTCACGAACAGGGTGGAGGTCATGGCGGTGGCGCCTTTTTGGAAGCGGAAGGGGTGACGTCGGGTCGCGAATCCTTGTCAGGAACGGGATCGTAGCCGCCCGGGTGCAGCGGGTGGCAGCGCGCCAGCCGCTTGGCGGCCATCCAACTGCCACGCAGGCTGCCAAACCGGTCCACTGCCTGCATGGCGTAGACTGAGCAACTGGGCTCGAAACGGCAGCGCTGGCCCAGCATCGGGCTGATGAATCGCTTGTAGCCGCGCAGCAGAAGGAGTAGCAGGGCTTTCACGGGCGGTTGATGGCGGTCGTCGCGGCGGAGGTGGGCGTTGCCGGCAGGGCCGTCGAAAAGGACCGGCGGCGGTTGCTGCCGTCATCCGACTAGGCTATAACACGCGGCCGCCGGCCCTCAACCGGGTGATCGGCACCATTCGCCTCAAAGCATCAGGAAGGCAAACAGTGGCAGTGAAGAAGAAATCCAGTGCCCGCACCGCGAAGCCGGTGAAGGCAAGCAAGGCCAAGGCCAAGTCCGGCAGCGCCAGCAAGTCGACGGTCAAGAAGACGGCGACCAAGAAGGCAGCTCCGAAGAAAGCGGCGCCGAAGAAAGCAGCGGCCAAGAAGCCGGTCGCAAAGAAGGCGCCGGCAAAGAAGGTCGTGGCCAAGAAAGCCGTGAAGAAGGCAGCCGTCAAGAAGTCAGCGGCCAAAAAGGCGCCAGCCAAGAAGACGGCGCCGGTGAAGACAGCGGGCAAGAAGGCGCCTGCCAAGAAAGCCGCTGCGACGTCCGCCAAGCCTGCAGCCAGGAAGGCTGCCACCAAGCCGGTGACGAAGCCGGCGAATACCCGCAAGGAAGCGAAATCGATGACCAAAGCAACGGCGACTTCGAGCAAGGCAGTGGAAGCCCCGCGCAAGACCACGGGCGGCCGTGCCAGGGCCGTGGCACGCAGCAGCGCGGCTTCGCCGTTGCCGGCGCGCCCGCCGCTGCCGGAGCGCGTCGAGCTGCCTGCCGGCTACAAGCCGAGCGGCAAGGAGGAGTACATGAGCGCGAAGCAGCTCGAGTACTTCCGCCAGAAGCTGCTGACCTGGCGCAGCGATCTGGTCGAGGAGTCCAAGCAGACCATCGACAACCTGCGCGAGGAAGTGCGTGACGTCGGTGACGAGGCCGAGCGTGCCACCCGCGAGACCGAGAACTCGCTGGAACTGCGTACCCGCGACCGCTATCGCAAGCTGATCGGCAAGATCGACAAGGCGCTGAAGCGCGTCGACGAGGGCGACTACGGCTATTGCGAGGAAACCGGCGAGGAGATCGGCATCGAGCGCCTGGAAGCGCGCCCGATCGCCACTCTATGCCTCGACGCGCAGGAGCGTTGGGAGCATCGTCAGAAGCTGATGGGCGATTAAGAGCCGTGATTGGTGATTCGAAAAGCCCCGCCATGCGGGGCTTTTTTGTGGCCGGAACGGTTGCGGAACGCAAGCACCACCGTCACCGACCGGTGAAAGCGGCCTTGCGACGCTCCAGGAAGGCTGACGTGCCCTCGCGCATGTCCTCGGTGGATGCGCAGACCGCGAAGGCCTGGGTCTCGTAGTCCAGGCCCTGTTGCAGGCCACATTCACCACCGACGATGACCGCATCAAGCACGCCGCGCAGCGCATGCGGTGCGGACGCCGCCAGGCGGTCGGCGAGGGCATTCACGGTGTCGTCCAGCGCGTCCGGCCCGACCACCTGATTCAGCACTCCCAGCGCATGGGCGCGTGCCGCATTGATCGGGTCACCGAGCAGACAAAGCTCCAGCGCCGCTGCCCGCCCGGCCAGGCGCAGCAGGCGCTGCGTGCCGCCGAAACCGGGAATCAGCCCCAGCGCGATCTCCGGCTGCCCCAGCTTGGCCTTCTCAGAGCCGATGCGCAGGTGGCAGCTCATCGCCAGCTCCATGCCGCCGCCCAGCGCGTAGCCGCCGATCGCGGCGATCACCGGCTTGCCGAGGTGCTCGATCTTCAGCATCAGGGCCTGTCCGCGGCGCGAGAAGGCCTGCGCCTGGAGCGGTGACAGCGTGTTCAGCTCGGAGATATCCGCTCCGGCGACGAAGGCCTTGTCACCGGCACCACCCAGCACCACCACCCGCACGTCGTCTGCCGCAGCCGCGTGATCGAAGGCCAGATGCAACTCGTTCACCGTTACATTATTGAGTGCATTGAGTTTTTCCGGGCGGTTGATGGTGATGTGGCGGACCGCGCCACGATCTTGGACCAGCAGGTTCTGGAAGCCCATGAGGCATCTCCGAAAGGGAAGAAGGCCGCATGGTACCGGGCGAAGCCTGTGCTGCCGAGGCGGGGAACCAGTCGTGGCCGCCAGTGGTCAATGGAGGCCGGCAAGGGTATCCTTGTGCGTTCTCTCGGGGCGGCCTGGCCGTCCCGTTTCTTATCGCGGCCACGGGGTCGCGGTGAATTCTTTCAGGAGGTTTCTCGCATGAAGTTGCGTTGGATGGTCGCGCTGGTCGCGGCGTTGGGAATGAGCGTCGCCGTGGCGCAGGACACCAGCAGCGAAAAGGGCAAGCTGAGCTACTCGATCGGCTACCAGCTGGGTCATGACTTCTCCGAGCGTGGCATCGACATTGATCTCAACACCGTGATCCGGGCGATCCAGGATGGCTATGCGAAGCGCGATCCAAGCGTGTCGGAAGCGGAAATGCGCGAGGCCATGGGCAAGATGCAGCAGGACCTGATGACCAAGGCCAAGGCCGAGTTCGACAAGGTTTCCGCGGAAAACAAGGCGAAGGCTGATCGCTTCCTGGCCAGCAACCGTGCCAAGACCGGCATCATCGCCATGCCCAGCGGCATCCAGTACCGCGTGATCGAGGAAGGCACCGGTGCACGTCCGACCGCCGCCAGTGAAGTGACGATCAACTTCCGCGGTTCGATCGCCGACGGTCCGGAGTTTGTCAGCACCTACACCAACAACCAGCCGGCGGTGATCAAGGTCGCCGAGGCGCCGCTGGAAGGCCTCAAGGACGTGCTGCCGCTGATGAAGACCGGCGCGCGCTGGGAGATCTTCCTGCCGGCGACCAAGGCGTACGGCGACACACCGCGTTCACCGATCGGCCCGAACCAGGCCGTGGTGTTCGACGTCACGCTGGTGTCGGTCAAGTAAGGTTGCAGCGGCTGGCGATGAGCAGTTCGTCGCCAGCCGCCATTGAAGATGAAGGCAATCCTCAGTCCCTGCATTGGCGTCTGTACGTTGGATGCCAGAGGGCAATGCACGGGCTGCTTCCGCAGCACCGAGGAGATCGCCAACTGGCTTCGCTACAGCGACGCGCAGCGCGCCCGGTTCATCGATGAAGTCCTGCCGGCGCGCGAGGAAGGCGCCCTTCGGCGTTCAGCGGACAGCATTTCCCTGCCGACCATCACCCTGGACATCGTGGGGTGAGTCCTTCCTCAGCCGGCTCGGCGCTGTCGAGGCTTCGTGATCGGCTGCACCCGCTGGATAGCCCGCCCCGCGGCGGCGGCTGGAATCGCGCTGAACTGGCGGATCTGCTGCCTGGCGACCATGTGTTCCGGGAAGCGGCGGTGCTGGTCGGCATCGTCGATCACCCGGCCGCCGAGCCCGGAGTGCTGCTGACCCGTCGTACTGCCACGCTGACGCATCATGGCGGCCAGATCAGCTTCCCCGGTGGCAGCATCGACCCGGGCGACGACGGTCCGCGCGAGGCGGCCTTGCGCGAAGCCTGGGAGGAAATTCGCCTGCCGCAGGCCCATGTCGAGCCGCTGGGTTATCTTGATCCCTACGTCACCATCACCGGCTTTCGCGTATTGCCGCTGGTGGCGCGGCTGCGCCCCGGCTTCGCGCTGACGGCTGATCCCGCCGAAGTCGACGAGGTGTTCGAAGCACCGCTGCCGTTCCTGCTGGATCGACGCCATCTGCAGCGGCATGCCGGTGATTTCCGCGGGCGGCGTCGGCACTACTGGCAGGTTTGCTATGGCGATCACCGCATCTGGGGCGCAACAGCCGCTATGCTGGTGAATCTGCGTGATCGGATCGAAGGCTCAGGGGAATGAATCGGAAAACGCTGGTATCGGTGGAAAGCCTGGCGACGGAGTTGGGCGAAGGTCACCTTCGCCTGTTCGACTGCCGCTTCGACCTGCGCGACGCGGATGCGGGGCGTCGTGCCTTTGTCGCTTCGCATTTGCCAGGTGCCGGCTACGTTAACCTGGATACCGACCTTTCCGACCTGTCCATCGAGGGACGCGGGCGTCACCCGTTGCCCAGCGCATCGACGTTTTCCGAGACGCTTTCCCGCTGGGGGCTGACGCCGGAGCAGCCGGTGGTGGTCTACGACAGCAGCGACGGCAGCATGGCCGCACGGCTGTGGTGGATGCTGAGCCTGTTCGGGCACCAGCAGGTGGCGGTGCTGGATGGCGGAATCCAGGCTTGGGTCAGGGCCGGCGGACGCACCGAAAGCGGCCAGCCACCCAGTCCGGAGCCGTCGCAGTATCGCGGACGATTCGACGTGCGGCGCATCGCCAGTACCGCGGTGGTTGCTGCGCGGATGGCGACGCAGGGCGGCGCATTGATCGACGCGCGCGCGCCGGAGCGCTTCCGTGGCGAAGTCGAGCCCATCGACCGGATTCCCGGCCACATTCCCGGTGCGGTCAACCGGCCCTACGTCGCCAACCTTCGAGCGGACGGACGCTTCAAGCCGGCAGCCGTGCTGCGCGAGGAGTTCGAGCAACTGCTCGGCGACACTTCCCCGCAGGAGACCTTGCTGATGTGCGGATCCGGCGTCACCGCCTGCCACCACGCCCTGGCCATGCAGCATGCCGGTCTCGAAGGCGCACGCGTCTATGCCGGTTCCTGGAGCGAGTGGATATCGGACCCGGTACGGCCGGTCGCGCGCGACGCCTGAGTCCGTGAACCTGCGTGGCGTTCTGTGACGCCCGCGGCAGCATCATCAATCCGAAACATCTGCTTCGCCCGCACGTAACAGGCTTCCCCGAGGCTGGCGGCTTCACGTTGCGAAGCCGGAAAGCCAAATGCCTCAACGCGTCCTCGGGATGTCCCTGTTTGCGCTGTTCGCCTGCCTGTTGTCATCGCCATCCGCAGCGACGCCGCTGCGGCTGCATGGGTCGAACACGATCGGCGAACGCCTCGCGTTGCGCCTGTCACAAGCCTGGCTGCAGCAGAACGGCTACCAGCGGCTTGGCGTGGATGACCTTGCCTACGATGAGCTGCAGGTCTACGGCCACAGTGCGGAAGGCGAGCGTAGAGTCGAGATCAAGGCACACGGTTCCAGCACCGCGTTTCGCGGCCTGCTGAACGGCAGTGCTGATATCGGTATGGCGTCCCGACCGGTGAAGCCGTCGGAGCGCGAACAGGCAATGCCAGTGCTTGGCGATCTGGCCGGGCCGGACGGCGAGATCGTGCTGGCGCTGGACGGGCTGGCGATCATCGTCAACCAACGCAACCCGCTGACATCGATCAGTGTGGCGCAGCTGAGGGAGGTGTTTTCCGGCCGTACCCGCGACTGGCGCGAGCTGGGCGGCAAGCCGGACCGCATCGCGCTGCATGCACGCGATGAACGCTCCGGCACCTGGGACAGCTTCAACGGCACGGTGCTGAACGGTCAACCGCTTTCGCAGGGGGCCAAACGCTATGAGAGCACCACCGAATTGGCCGCGGCGGTGGCTTCCGACGTCAATGCCATCGGTTTCGTCGGCCTGTCCGGCGTCGATGGCGTGAAGGCATTGGCGGTTTCCGATGGAGGCAAGCCGGTGCGTCCGGACATGTTCGAGGTTGCGGTCGAGGACTACCCGCTGTCGCGCCGTCTGTTCCTGTACCTGCCGGCGAACGCCAGCGCCGAAGCGCGTGACTTCGTCCGCTTCGCGCTCAGCGATGCCGGCCAGCAGGTGGTCGAGGAGACCGGTTTCGTGTCGCAGCGGGTGCAGGCATTCGATCCGGTGCTGCGCGATGACCTGCCGGAGGAATACCGTGGCCTGATCCAGGACGCGCAACGGCTGTCCTTCAATTTCCGCTTCGACGCGGGCTCAGCGTTGCTCGACAACAAGGGCCTGCGTGACTTTGAGCGGCTGGTGAGCTACGCCAATGGCCCGCAGACGGAAGGGCGCCGGCTGATGCTGATGGGCTTCTCGGACGCCACCGAGGGCGTTCCGTTGATGGCCTGGCGGCTCAGCAACGATCGCGTGGACTACATCGCCGCCTTGCTGGCTCGCAAGCGTGTCGCAGTGCATCGCGCGCGGGGTTTCGGCGGCGAGGCGCCGGTGGCCAGCAACGACAGTGACCGCGGCCGCTCGCGCAATCGGCGTGTCGAAGTCTGGCTGGGTCCACCGGCAACGGCAGGCCGGTTGTCGAACTCGGGCGGAGCGCTCAGCCGCCCTTGAGACGGGCGACCAGAGCCTGCAGCACGGCCTGGGTTTCCTTGCCGAACCAGGCGTCGAGGAACACGTCCAGCTTCAGTCGTTCGGGGTCATTGATGGCTTCAACGATGTCCGCGCGGGCCAGTTGACGGGTCATGCGCATGGCCTGCTGCGGCAGGGCCAGGTGCGAGGCCAGCCAGCGACGAGCGGCGGCTTCCACGTCGCCGGGCTCGGCCAGTTCGTCGACCATCCCGATACGGAAGGCGTGACCGGCGTCGATCATGGCACCAGCGACCAGCAAGCGTTCGGCGGTGTGGTGGCCGACCAGGCGACGGAACACGTACTGGATGCATTCCGGCACCACCAGCCCGACCTGGGTTTCGTTGAGGCCGATCATCGCCGGCTTCTCGTCCTCGGGACGGCGCACCATCACGCGGTAATCGCAGAACAGGCTGATCACCGCGCCGCCGGCCGGGCTGTGTCCGCCAATGGCCGCCGCCGAAGGAATCGGCGATTCGGCCAGCGCCTGGCAGACCGCGAAGAAGCTCCGCCAGGAGGTCTCGAGGTCATCACGATTGAGCGTGAGCAGTTCCGGCACGTCGAGGCCGGCGGAGAACACCGACTCGCCACCGCTGATCATCAGTCCGCCGAATCCCTGCTCCGGCGCCTGCCGGATCGCGGCTTCCAGCGCCGTGAGCAGCGTGCGGTTCAAGGCGTTGACCGGCGGCCGCGCCAGCTTCAGTTCGAGGATGCGGTCGTGCTCGATGCGCTCCAGCATGGGTTCTCCTTGGATGTCCGGAAGGGTGGTGTTTGGAAAGATCCGGCTCAGCGGGCATGATGCCTGAACGTCGCGAACGGCGTGCCCTGTGACTTCGTCGTCAGGGCCTGTGAGCGATGGATGCGGCTCAGTCGCTTCCGCCACCCGCGAATGTCGGCAGCGGCACGCTTCGGCCAGTGGATCGGTTGATCCAGACGACCACCACCTCGCCGTCGGCATAGACGCAGTCGGCGTCGTTGGCGTCGATGATGCGGTGGCCGACGGTAATGCTCCTGGTGCCGCGCTTGTCGGCAAAAAGATCGACCACGACTTTCGCCGGGTACTCGATGGGACGCCGATAGTTGACCTGGGCGGCGGCCAAGATCGGTGCGATGGCATCGGTCAGCCAGACGTCGCCCAACGACTCGAACCACTCGATGCGCGCCTGCTCGATGTAACGCAGATAGGTGGCGTTGTTGACGTGGTTGAAGGCGTCCATGTCGCCCCAGCGCACGTCGATGACGCTGCGCTGCAGGTGCTCGCGGTTGTTGTCGTCGTTGCTCATGTGGCTGGTTCTCCAGGCGGCGTTCTTCACGCAGCGTTCTTTGACTTCTTGGTCGCAGCCTTCTTGCGCGTCGAAGCGTTCTTCGCCGTTTTGCCCTTCGCCTCGGCTTTCTTGGTGGCGGGCTTCGCCTTGGCATCCGGCAGCAGGCGCGCAAGGAAGCGGCCGGTGTGCGAATCCGGGTTGGCGGCGATGTCTTCCGGCGTGCCTTCGGCGATGATCTGCCCGCCGCGATGACCACCTTCCGGGCCCAGGTCGACGATCCAGTCCGCGGTCTTGATCACGTCGAGGTTGTGCTCGATGACGACTACGGTGTTGCCGTCGTCGCGCAGGCGGTGCAGCACCAGCAGCAGGTGTTCGATGTCGTGAAAGTGCAGGCCGGTGGTGGGCTCGTCGAGGATGTACAGCGTGCGGCCGGTATCACGGCGCGACAGTTCGCGCGACAGTTTCACGCGTTGCGCTTCGCCGCCTGACAGCGTGGTCGCGCTCTGGCCGAGCTTGATGTAGCTGAGTCCAACGTCCATCAGCGTCTCGAGTTTTCGCGCGATCGGCGGGATGGCATCGAACAGGCCCAGCGCGTCCTCGACGGTCATCTCCAACACGTCGTGGATGGTGTAACCCTTGTAGAGGATTTCCAGCGTTTCGCGGTTGTAGCGCTTGCCGTGGCAGACGTCGCAGGGCACGTAGACGTCGGGCAGGAAGTGCATTTCCACCTTGATCAGGCCGTCGCCCTGGCAGGCCTCGCAGCGGCCGCCGCGCACGTTGAAGCTGAAGCGTCCTGGGGCATAGCCGCGCGCACGCGATTCCGGCACCTGAGAAAACAGGTCGCGCAGGGGCGTGAAAAGACCGGTGTACGTCGCCGGGTTGCTGCGCGGCGTGCGTCCAATCGGCGACTGGTCGATGTCCACGACCTTGTCGAACAGATCCATGCCATCGATGCTGCGATACGGTGCCAGCGTGTGGCTGGCGCCGTTCAGTTCGTTGGCGGCGATGCGGTACAGCGTGTCGTTGATCAGCGTCGACTTGCCGGAGCCCGAAACCCCCGTCACGCAGACGAAGCGACCCGACGGAATCGCCAGATCGACGTTCTTCAGGTTGTTCCCGGTCGCGCCGTGGAGGTGCAGCATCAGCTTCGGATCGGGCAGGTTGCGTGTTTTCGGCACGGCGATCTCGCGACGGCCGGACAAGTAGTCACCGGTCAGTGAGCGTTCGCTGCCGAGGATGTCGGCAAGCTGGCCCTGCGCCACGATCTCGCCGCCGTGCACACCAGCGCCAGGGCCAATATCGACGATGTGGTCGGCTTGGCGGATCGCGTCCTCGTCGTGCTCGACCACGATCACGGTGTTGCCGAGGTCGCGCAGTCGCGTCAGCGTGCCGAGCAGGCGCTCGTTGTCGCGTTGGTGCAGGCCGATGCTGGGCTCGTCGAGCACATACATCACGCCGACCAGGCCGGCGCCGATCTGCGAGGCCAGGCGGATACGCTGCGCCTCGCCGCCCGATAGCGAATCGGCCTGGCGATCCAGCGTCAGGTAATCAAGGCCGACATCGACCAGGAAGCTCAGCCGCTCGCGGATTTCCTTGACGATCTTGCGCGCGATCTCGCCGCGCCAGCCGGCCAGATCCAGCTCGCTGAAGAACGACAGCGTGTCGTCGATCGGCTTGGCGGTAATCGTTGGCAGATTGTTGTCACCGACAAACACATGGCGCGCCGAGCGGTTCAGGCGCTGTCCGCCGCACTCCACGCAGGCGCGCTGGCTGATGTACTTGCTCAACTCCTCGCGGACCGTCGGCGATTCGGTTTCGCGATAGCGACGCTCGAGATTCGGAATGATCCCCTCGAACGGGTGCTTGCGCTGGCTGCGCGTGCCGCCCTCGGTGACATACGTGAAGCTGATCGGCTCACCGTCGCTGCCGTGCAGCACGGCGTTCTGGATGTTCTCCGGAAGCTCGTTCCACGCGGTGTCGAGGTGGAAGTCGTAGTGCTTGGCCAGCGCGGCGATCAACTGGAAGTAATAGTGGTTGCGTCGATCCCAGCCGCGCACCGCGCCCGCGGCGAGGCTCAGCTCCGGGTGGATCACCACGCGGGACGGGTCGAAATACTGGCTGACGCCGAGGCCGTCGCAGGTCGGGCAGGCGCCGACCGGGCTGTTGAACGAGAACAGCCGCGGCTCCATCTCCGGCAGCGCGTAGTCGCATTCCGGGCAGCTGAACTTGGACGAGAACAGCACCGGCGCGGCGTCGCTGTCGTCCATGTCGGCGACGATGGCGAGGCCGTCGCCCAGCTTCAACGCGGTCTCGAAACTCTCGGCGAGGCGCTGCTGGTGTTCGGCGCGCGGGCGGAAACGATCCACCACGGCGTCGATGCTGTGCTTCTGCCGCAGATTGAGTTCCGGAATGTGATCCAGCTCGATCAGTTCGCCGTCCACGCGCGCGCGCACGAAGCCCTGCGCGCGGAGCTGCTCGAACACCTGCACATGCTCGCCCTTGCGCTCGCGCACCACCGGCGCCAGCAGCATGTAGCGGCGCTCGGGGTCCATGGTCAGGACCTGGTCAACCATCTGGCTGACGGTCTGCGCGGCCAGCGGGAAGTCATGATCCGGACAGCGCGGCGTGCCAACGCGGGCGTAGAGCAGGCGCAGGTAGTCGTAGATTTCGGTGATCGTGCCGACGGTCGAGCGCGGGTTGTGCGAGGTCGACTTCTGCTCGATGGAGATCGCCGGGCTCAGGCCCTCGATGTGATCGAGGTCGGGCTTTTCCATCACGCTCAGGAACTGCCGCGCGTAGGCCGACAGCGACTCCACGTAGCGGCGCTGGCCTTCTGCGTAGATGGTGTCGAAGGCCAGCGACGACTTGCCCGAGCCGGACAGGCCGGTGATCACGATCAGCCGGTTGCGCGGCAGATCGATATCGACGTTCTTGAGGTTATGCGTTCGCGCGCCGCGAATGCGGATCTCTTCCATGGGTTCGCTGTGCCCGCCGGGGCTTGAATCGAAACGACCAGTGTAGCAGGGCAGGTGTTCTCGACCCGTGCTGCAGGCCCGTTTCCGGAGTGCTGCCGGCAGTCCATTTTGCGTGGGCCAAGTAATTGACCCGGAAAGAAATCAGCGGCTATAATTCCGCTTCTGTGCCGGTCGTTCGTGTATTTCGACGTCCGAGACGCAGTCCATGCGGTGGCGGTCTGATCTGGCAATGAGCCGATTAGGCGCCAGCCTCCCGCAGAGAATAACTACAGAGGACACAACATGTACGCAGTCATTGTCACTGGCGGTAAGCAGTACCGCGTGATGGAAGGCGAGTACCTCCGCGTCGAGAAGCTCGACCTGGAAGAGGGCGCCAACTTTGAGATTGACCAGGTTCTGATGATGGGCGACGGCGAGTCCGTCACCGTCGGCGCGCCGACGATTGATGGCGCCAAGGTCAGCGCCGTGGTGAAGAGCCATGGTCGCGGCGAGAAGGTCCGCATCATCAAGTTCCGTCGCCGCAAGCACCATCGTAAGCAGATGGGCCACCGTCAGCACTACACCGAAATCGAAATCACCAGCATCGGTGGCGCGGCCAAGAAGAAGGCCCCCGCCAAGAAGAAGGCCGCAAAGGCCAGCGATACCGATCAGGTTCAGGCCGAGCAGGAGTAATCAGTCATGGCACATAAAAAGGCAGGCGGTTCCACCCGCAACGGTCGCGATTCCAACCCGAAGTACCTGGGCGTCAAGCTGTACGGCGGTCAGGCTGTCGAGGCCGGCAACATCATCGTTCGTCAGCGCGGCACCCAGTTCCATCCGGGTCCGGGCGTTGGTCTCGGTCGCGATCACACCTTGTTCGCGCTGGTCGACGGCACCGTCGATTTCAGCGTGAAGGGCGCGAACAAGCGCCGCACCGTCAGCGTGAAGGCCGAGGCCTGATCACGACGGGTATCCGCTAGCGGATTCTTCAGCCTCCACAGGCTTGCAGAAAGCCCCGCTTCGGCGGGGTTTTTTGTTGCTGGCGACAGGCGTTGCCCTGTCGTCGCCGTATCCAGCCAGCGGCTTGCCTCAGCGGGCCGCTACACTGTCCCGGCGTGAAGGCCGCGACGCATTCGTTACCCAGAACCCCGAGCCCGTTGTCATGAAACTAGTCGATGAAGCCGAAATCCACGTCGCTGCCGGTGATGGCGGCAACGGCTGCGTCAGCTTCCGCCGCGAAAAGTACGTGCCCTTCGGTGGCCCGGATGGCGGCGATGGTGGCAACGGCGGCAGTGTCTGGCTGGAGGCCGACGAGAACCTGAATACGCTGGTCGACTTCCGCCACCAGCGCCGTTTCCAGGCACAGCGTGGCCAGAACGGCATGGGCCAGCAGCGTTTCGGTCGCGGCGGCGATGACGTGGTGATCAAGGTGCCGGTGGGCACGGTCATCACCAATCTAGACACCGACGAAGTCATCGGTGACCTGGTCCGCCACGGCCAGCGACTGCTGGTGGCGCAAGGTGGCCTCGGCGGTCGCGGCAACATCAACTTCAAGAGCTCGACCAACCGCGCGCCGCGCAAGGCAACGCCGGGCACGCCGGGCGAGCATCGTGAGATCAAGCTGGAACTGAAGCTGTTGGCTGACGTGGGCCTGCTGGGCTTCCCGAATGCCGGCAAATCGACCTTCATCCGTGCGATCTCGGCGGCAACGCCACGCGTGGCCGACTATCCGTTTACCACGCTGTATCCGAACCTCGGCGTCGTGCGCATCGAGCAGCATCGCAGTTTTGTGGTGGCGGACATTCCGGGCCTGATCGAGGGTGCAGCCGAAGGCGCGGGTCTCGGTGCGCTGTTCCTCAAGCATGTGCAGCGCAATCGCCTGCTGCTGCACGTGGTGGATGTCGCTCCGATGGATGGCAGCGACCCGGTGGAACAGGTGCGCGCCATCGAGCAGGAACTGGCGAAGTTCGATCCCGAACTGGTGGAGCGTCCGCGCTGGCTGCTGCTTAACAAGCTGGACCTGTTGCCGGAAGACGAGCGTCAGGCGACAGCGGATCGCATCATTGGCGAACTCGACTGGCAGGTGCCGTGGTTTCCGATCTCGGCAATCAGCCGCGAAGGCACGGAGATCGTCACGCTGCGGGTGATGGAGTTCCTCGACCAGCTGCGTGCAGAGGCGCTGGAACAGGTGGGCGAGAGTGCTGCCGAGGCCGAACACCGGGCTTGGCGCGAGCAGGGTGGGCTGGAAGGCGATCCGGTCTGAGCGACGGCGTCGACCGACACGCTCCTGTAGAGATGGCGCCTCAGCTTCGACAGACAACAAAAAAGCCGGCGAAGGCCGGCTTTTTCGTGACCGGGCGACCGAAGTCGCCGGCTGCATCATGTAATGCTGAATCAGGCAGTCTTGAGCGCCTTGATGCGGGCGTTCAGGCGGCTCTTGTGACGCGCAGCCTTGTTCTTGTGGATCAGGCCACGGCTGCTGAAACGATCGAGCAGCGGCTGCGCGGCCACGAAGGCGGCTTCAGCGGCGGCGACGTCGTTGGCGTCCAGCGCCTTGACGACCTTCTTGACGGCGGTGCGCATCATCGAGCGCGCGCTGGCGTTACGGGCGCGACGGACCTCGGACTGACGGGCGCGCTTCTTGGCGGACTTGATGTTTGCCACTATTGTGCTCCGGAAATCTGGATTGCTGCGGATAAAGAAGCGGAATTATGCGGGACTGTTCGGGCAGAGTCAATGCGTAGGTGCATGTTTTTCGGCGGGTTTGATGGCGTCGCCGATCATCCCCGCGGTCGGGAGGCGCTGGCGTGGCGTTGATGCGCTCCACCTTGACCGTCAGCAGCATGACGCTGGCCTCGCGGGTGCTGGGTTTCCTGCGCGATCTGGTGTTCGCGCGAGCCTTTGGTGCCGGGCCGGCGATGGACGCCTTTTTCGTCGCCTTCCGCATCCCGAATTTCCTGCGCCGCCTGTTCGCCGAAGGCTCGTTTTCGCTGGCCTTCGTGCCGGTGCTGGCCGAGTACCGCGAGAAGCACGATCAGACCGAACTCAAGCGCCTGATCGACAGCGTCACCGGCACGCTGGCGGCGATCCTGCTGCTGGTGAGCGGCATTGGCATTTTCGCCGCGCCGTGGGTGATCCGGATCTTCGCGCCCGGTTTCGAGGCCGGCGGCGGGCAGCATGCGCTGGCCAGCGACATGCTCCGGCTGACGTTTCCCTATCTGTTCTTCATTTCGCTGACCGCGCTCGCCGGCGGAATCCTCAACAGTTTCAACCGCTTCGCGCTGCCGGCGTTGACGCCGGTGCTGTTGAACATTGCCCTGATCACCGCGGCGCTGGGGTTGGCGCCGCGCATGGACCAGCCGGAAATGGCGCTGGCATGGGGTGTCTTGGGCGCCGGCGCATTGCAGTTGGCGGTGCAGGTTCCGGCACTGATGAAGCTCGGCCTGCTGCCGCGACCACGCTGGGGCGCGGCGCATGCCGGCGTCCGACGCATCCTCAAGTTGATGCTGCCGACGCTGTTCGGCTCGTCGGTAGCGCAGATCAACCTGCTGTTCGACACGCTGGTGGCGTCGCTGCTGATGTCCGGCAGCGTGACCTGGCTGTACTACTCCGATCGTCTGATGGAGTTCCCGCTGGGCATGTTCGGCGTCGCCATCGGGACGGTGATCCTGCCGCACCTGTCGCGCAAGCACAGTGCGGATGATGCCGGTGGCTTTTCCGATGGCCTCGACTGGGCGCTGCGCACTTCGCTGCTGGTCGCGGTACCGGCCAGTCTGGGATTGATCCTCGCCGGCGGGCCGATTTTCAGCGCGCTGTTCCAGTACGGCGAGTTCGGTGCCAACGATTCGCGCATGGCGGCATTGAGCCTGGCCGGACTGTCGCTGGGATTGCCGGCGTTCCTGCTGGTCAAGGTGCTGGCGCCGGCCTTCTTCTCGCGCCAGGACGCACGGACGCCGGTGCGCGCGGCGGTGGTCTCGCTGTTCGCCAATGCGCTGTTCACCGTGCTGTTCCTCGGCCTGCTGCTGGCGTACAGCGACATGGGCATGAAGGCGCTGGCGGAAAGCGACGGCTGGCTGGACGCGTTGGCGAACATGCCGGGCGCGCATGCCTGTCTGGCGTTGGCCAGCGGTCTTGCCGGTTGGCTGAACGCTGCACAGCTTTGGCGGCAGTTGAAGCGGGAAGGGCGCTATCGTGCTCGACCGGGCTGGTTGGCCTATCTGCTCCGCCTGATGTTGGCGGGCGCCGCGATGGCAGTGCTGTTGCTCTGGGCCAACGCCGAGTGGCCGGACTGGAGTGCGTGGACGGCATGGGAGCGCGTGCTACGCCTGTTCGGACTGGTGGCGACGGCCGCCGTGGTGTTCGTCGGCGTGCTGTTTGCCAGCGGATTCCGGCGTCGACAACTCGGTTGATGAATCTGTTGAACCACCCCCATCCGCCCTTCGGGCACCTTCCCCCGCCAGCGGGAGAAGGGAAAAAGCCACTATAATTCGCGCCGATGAGCAGGCTGTTTAGGGACGTCGACGGGGATGCGGTCAGTCCTCGGGGCAGCGTGGTCTGTATCGGCGCTTTCGACGGTCTGCACCTGGGCCACCGTGCGCTGATCGGCCGCGCGCTTGCCCGTGCCCGGGAAATGGACCTGGACGCCACGCTGCTGAGCTTCGAGCCGCTGCCGCGCGAGTACTTTGGCCGCAACGACCCGCCCGCACGCCTGCTGTGGCCGCGTCGCAAGATCGAACTGCTGCGCGAAGCCGGTCTCGACATCATCGGCCTGCTGCGCTTCAACGCCGAGCTGGCCGCCCTGTCGCCGGAAGATTTCGTGCAGCGCGTGCTCTGCGACCGGCTGCGGGCGAGAGAGGTGTGGATCGGCCAGGATTTCCGCTTCGGCCATCGACGTGCCGGGGATGCCAGCCTTCTGGAACGGCTGGGTGACGAGCTGGGTTTCGTGACGTCGGTGCTGTCACCGGTGGAAATCGATGACCAGCGGATCAGCAGTTCACGCATCCGCGAACGACTCGCCGCCGGCGATCTGGATACGGCTGCCGAACTGCTGGGTCGGCCCTACGCCATGTCCGGCCGCGTGATCCGAGGCCAGCAGCTGGGCCGCGAGCTGGGTTATCCCACTGCGAATCTGTCACTGCACGGTCGCAAGGCGGCGTTGGGTGGCATCTTCGCGGTGCGCGTTCACGGAGTCGAAGGTCATCCGTGGCCGGGCGTCGCGAGCCTGGGTACGCGGCCAACCGTGGATGGTCACGAAAGCCTGCTCGAAGCGCATCTGTTCGACTTTGACGGCGACCTCTACGGGCGCCTGATCGAGGTCGAGTTCGTCGCCAAGCTGCGCGACGAGGAAAAGTTCGATGACCTGCCGAGTCTGGTCGAGCAGATGGACCGCGACGCTGTCGAGGCACGTCGCATCCTCGGGATCGCTTTGCCTGCCGGCGATTCGTCCCCATCCCAATCCCTGACAAGCAAAGCGTCGACCACGACGCACTGAAGCACCGGAGCAAGCGTGAGCAAGGACTACAAGGCCAGCATCAACCTGCCGCAGACCGATTTCCCGATGCGTGGCGAACTGCCCAAGCGCGAGCCGGACATGCTCGCCGAGTGGGAAGCCGAAGGCCGCTACGCGCGCCTGCAGAAGGCGCAGCAGGGACGTCCGCGTTTCGTGCTGCACGACGGCCCGCCGTATGCCAACGGCGAAATCCACATCGGCCATGCGGTGAACAAGATCCTCAAGGACGTGGTGGTGAAGTCCAAGCGCATTTCCGGTTTCGATGCACCCTATGTGCCGGGCTGGGACTGTCATGGTCTGCCGATCGAGGTGGCCGTCGAGAAGAAGTTCGGTAAGGCCGGGCAGAAGCTCGACGCCGCCGCTTTCCGCCAGAAGTGCCGCGAGTACGCCGGCGAGCAGATCGACAAGCAGCGCAGCGACTTCAAGCGCCTCGGCGTGCTCGGCGACTGGGAAAACCCCTACCGCAGCATGGACTTCACCTACGAAGCCGACATGCTGCGCGCGCTGGCGAAGATCATCGACAACGGCCATCTGCAGCGCGGCGTGAAGCCGGTGCACTGGTGTTTCGACTGCGGCTCGGCGCTGGCCGAGGCGGAGATCGAATACCAGGACAAGGTGTCGCCGGCCGTCGATGTGGCCTATGACGCCAAGGACAGCGCGGCGCTGGCTGCGAAGTTCGGCGTCGAAAGCGATGCAACCGTTGCCGTGCCGATCTGGACCACCACGCCATGGACGCTGCCCGCCAGCCTCGCCGTCGCGCTGGGGCCGGAGCTGGACTACGTGCTGGTCGAAGGCCCTGAAACCAATGGTGTCAAACGTTTGCTGGTGCTGGCCGAAGCGCTGGCCGGCAAGGCGCTGGCGCGCTACGGCATCGAGACGCCGACCGTGCTGGGTCGTGCCAAGGGCGCCGAGCTCGAAAACCTCGTGCTCGGTCATCCGTTCTACGAGCGCGACATCCCGATCATCCTCGGCGACCACGTCACCGTCGAGGACGGCACCGGTGCCGTGCACACCGCGCCTGGCCACGGTCAGGAGGATTTCGCGGTCGGCAAGATCTACGGCATCGAGGCATTGAATCCGGTCGGCGCCAACGGCGTGTATCTCGCCGAAATGCTGCCCGCCGAGCCGCCGCTGGCCGGCCAGCACATCTGGAAGGCCAACGACCAGATCGTCGACATACTGCGCGAGCGCGGCGTGTTGCTGGCCTTCGCGAAGTATCCGCACAGCTATCCGCACTGCTGGCGGCACAAGACGCCGGTGGCCTTCCGCACCACGCCGCAGTGGTTCATCGGCATGGAGCAGGCGAACCTTCGCAGCGACGCGTTGGCCGCCATCGAGACGGTGCGCTGGGTGCCGGGCTTCGGCAAGGAGCGCATCCACGGCATGATCGCCGGACGCCCGGACTGGTGCATCTCACGCCAGCGCACCTGGGGCGTGCCCATCGCGCTGTTCATCCACCACGCCACCGGCGAGCCGCATCCGCGTTCGGTCGAACTGATGCAGCAGGCGGCGGACAAGGTGGAGCAGGGCGGCATCGACGCCTGGTACGACCTTGATCCCGCCGAGCTGCTGGGTGACGAGGCGGGCGACTACGAGAAGGTCACCGACATCCTCGACGTGTGGTTCGATTCCGGCGTCAGTCATCACGCCGTGCTGGCGCAGCGCGACGAGCTGGCCAAGCCGGCCGACATCTACCTCGAAGGTTCCGACCAGCATCGTGGCTGGTTCCAGAGCTCGCTGCTGACCGGCGTGGCCATGGACGGCGTGGCGCCGTACCGGCAGTGCCTGACGCATGGCTTCACCGTCGATGCCGACGGCCGCAAGATGTCGAAGTCGATCGGCAACGTGATCGCACCGCAGAAGGTGATGGATTCGCTAGGCGCCGACGTGCTGCGCCTGTGGGTCTGCTCGGCCGACTACCGCTACGAGATGTCGGTGTCGGACGAGATCCTGAAGCGCAGCAGTGATGCCTACCGCCGCATCCGCAACACCTGTCGCTTCCTGCTCGGTAACCTGGATGGCTTCGATCCGAAGCAGCACCTGCTGCCGAACGGCGAGCTGCTGCTGCTCGATCAGTGGGCCGTTGATCAGGCAGCGAAGCTGCAGGCGCGCATCCTGTCCGCCTACGAGCGCTACGACTTCGCCGCCATCGTCGGCGCGGTGCAGAACTTCTGCACCAACGAACTGGGTTCGCTGTATCTCGACGTCACCAAGGATCGGCTGTACACGATGCCGACCGAGTCGCGCGGACGGCGTTCGGCACAGAGCGCGATGTACCGCATCGTCGAGGCCATGGTGCGCTGGATCGCGCCGGTGCTGAGCTTCACCGCCGAGGAAATCTGGTCGTTCCTGCCGGATCGCGAGGACCCGTCAGTGTTCTCGGCGACCTGGTACGAAGGCCTGGACGAACTGCCGGCAGACGCCGCGCTGGGCGATGACACGATGAAGGCGCTGGTCGAACTGCGCTCACAGCTGTCGGCGATCATCGAGCCGATGCGCAAGGACAAGCAGATCGGCTCGTCACTCGACGCGAAGGTCAGCCTGTCTTTCGACGACATGCCGGCTTCCGTGGCGACCGTGGCGGACGAGCTGCGTTTCCTGTTCATCGTGTCGGACGTACAGCTCGGCGACGGATCGGGTGAGTTGCAGACGCTGGAGCCGATTCCCGGTCTGGGCGGCATAAAGGCTGCCGTGATGGTGTCCGAAGCCACCAAGTGCGTGCGCTGCTGGCATCGTCGCGACGATGTCGGCAGCAACGCCGAGCATCCGGAGTTGTGTAGCCGCTGCGTCGATAACGTCGATGGTCCGGGCGAGGATCGCCGCTATTTCTGAGCAGATCGCCACCGTGAATCGATCCGCTGTTCAGACCCGCGCCAATGCGCTGCCATGGCTGTGGCTGTCCGTGGTGTTGATCGTGTTCGACCAGCTGACCAAGCTCTGGGCCGAAAGCGCGCTGCAGTTCCAGCGCCCGGTACCGGTGATCGACGGCCTGATGAACTGGACGCTGACCTACAACGAAGGCGCAGCTTTCAGCTTCCTGAGTGACGCATCTGGTTGGCAGCGCTGGTTCTTCTCGGGTCTAGCCGTCGGTATCAGCGGCATGCTGGTGCTGTGGATGCGCCGGATCCCGCGCCACGACTGGCGTCACGCGCTGCCGTTTGCGCTGGTGATTTCCGGTGCGCTGGGCAACCTGATCGACCGCCTGCGTCTCGGCCATGTCATCGACTTCGTTGATGTCTACTGGGGCGCCAGTCACTGGCCGGCGTTCAATGTTGCCGACTCGGCGATCAGCGTCGGTGCAGTCCTGCTGCTGATCTTCGGCGTCGTGTTTCACAAGGGCGAGGAGAGTCCGGAATGAGTACGATCACGCCAAGGATTCTGCTTGCCAATCCGCGCGGCTTCTGCGCCGGTGTGGATCGCGCCATCGAGATCGTGAACCGCGCACTGGAGAGTTTCGGCGCGCCGATTTACGTGCGTCATGAGGTCGTGCACAACCGCTACGTCGTCGATGACCTGCGCGCCAAGGGCGCGGTGTTCGTCGAGGAGCTCGACGAAGTGCCGGACGACGCTACCGTCATCTTCTCGGCACATGGCGTTTCGCAGGCGGTACGTCGCGAGGCGGATCGTCGTGGCCTGAAGGTGTTCGATGCCACCTGCCCGCTGGTGACCAAGGTCCATATGGAAGTCTCGCGCCACTGCCGCGCCGGTCGCGACATGGTGCTGATTGGCCACGCAGGCCATCCCGAAGTCGAAGGCACCATGGGTCAGTGGGATCGAGAGGCCGCGACCGGGCGGATTCATCTTGTGGAAAGCGTAGAGGACGTGGCCACGGTTTCTGTCGATCAGCCGGACAACCTCGCTTTCACCACCCAGACCACCTTGTCGGTGGACGACACGCTCGACGTGATCGACGCCCTGCGCAAGCGCTTTCCCGCAATCCAGGGGCCGCGCCACGACGACATCTGCTATGCCACGCAGAACCGCCAGGACGCCGTGCGTGAGCTGGCCGGACATTGCGACCTGGTGCTGGTGGTGGGCTCGGTGAACAGCTCCAACTCCAACCGCCTGCGCGAGCTGGCGGAAAAGCAGGGTATCGCCGCCTATCTGATCGACGGTGCGGAGAACATCGATCCGACGTGGCTGGAAGGCAAACAGGCCATCGGGGTGACTGCCGGTGCGTCTGCGCCTGAACTGCTCGTCGATGGCGTGATCTCGCGCCTGCAGCAGTTGGGAGCGGGGAACGCGCGACAGCTGGATGGCGAGCCGGAGAACATGGTGTTTGCGCTGCCGAAGGAGCTGCGGATTCGGGTGCTGGGGTGACAGCGGAAGGAAGGCCGTTGGATCAAGTGGGATTGATGGCGCACATCCTTGTGCGCCACCCGCTTCGCGGGCGGACGTTCGTCCGTCCAAAACGGCTTTCCATGCCGTTTTGTCGACCCCCAGCCATTCGCTGCGCGACTTGCTGGGGTTCTAGCTAATCCCACCTCTTCCGCCAGATACGAAAAGGGCCGCCCAACCGGGCGGCCCTTTTCGTATCTGGCGGAAGAGGTGGGATTCGAACCCACGAATGGTTTCCCATTGCCGGTTTTCAAGACCGGTGCCTTCAACCGCTCGGCCACTCTTCCGTGTTTGATAGTCGAAGCGCTAATGGCTTCGGTAGACGATGCCGGATCATCAGCTTCGCCCGGATCCGAACAACAAAGGCGCCGCTGGGCGCCTTCATCGTACAGAACAAATGGTGCCGTTGAGAGGAGTCGAACCTCCGACCTACTGATTACGAATCAGTTGCTCTACCAACTGAGCTACAACGGCACGGGTCATCTGCGCGCGGTTTTCCGGGCTGGCCGTGCCGTGCGGGACGCGGATTCTAGCAGATTGCCGGGAAAATGCAGCGTTTTGCGCGACGGAGCCGTGTGAGGTCAGGCCACCTTGTCCAGCCCCAGTTCCTTGTTGTTGCGCTGGAACCAGTTGTCGCCCAGCGGCTGGAACATCGAGCAGCAGGTCATGCAGCCGCGGTAGATGTGCAGCGACACGGCAACCTTGTCGGCGCTGGGGTTGCGGATGGTGTGGTACTCGTGCGGTGGGATCAGACTGCCGGCGGAACCGGCACCGGCCTGCATGGCGCCCACGGCGCGAAAGTTGAAGCGCTCATCCTGGCGGTCGACGAGTTCGTACTGACAGATTTCCAGTTCGCCGCTCCAGACACCTTCGACGCACCACATGCCGGAATGGTCGTGGATCGGCGTGCCCTGGCCCGGTCCCCAGGTCATGGCGATCACGCTGTAGCCATGTTCCTTGCTGACGTGGAGCTCGCGACGCGCGTAGTGGCCGTCGACCGGCTCAAAGACGCAATCCGGCAGACGCACGCTGTCATCGTGGATCAGCTCGCAGAGGGTGCGGCGCAGCGAGTCGGTGATGGCGTTGACGTCGCCCTGCGCGACGGCCTGATCAATGCGCTGTATCAGGGTGTCGTGTCCGGGGAAGTCTGTCTGGCTCATGGAGATCACTGGATTGCGATAGCAGGTTGCCATTGTAACGCCGCGGGCCCGGCGGTTCCTGACTGCGGTCAGGTTGCGGTATCGACGGCTGTCGCAAAGGCTGCCTCAGGCCGCGAAGAAGCCGGCGATCAGCGGGCTGAAGCGCTCATGGTCGACCAGGAAGGCGTCGTGGCCCTGCGGTGATGGCAGGCCGGCGAACTGGCTGTCGCAGCCGCCGGCGGCCAAGCCGTTGGCGATCTCTTCCTGCTGGTTCAGCGGAAATAGAATGTCGGTTTCCACCCCGATGGCGAGTGATCGCTCGACCTTGAGCGACGCCAGCGCGTCGTGAACCGTGCCGCCCGCTGCTTTCGACGGGCAATGCTCGCTCAAGTCGAACCAGTCCATCGAACGGCTGAGGTAGAGGTAGCAGTTCGGGTCGAAGGAGCGGGCGAAGCGGTCGGCGTGGTGATCGAGGTAGGACTCGACCTGGAACTCGTGGCCGAAGGGCTCGTCGTCGCGTTCGTCCGGCTCCAGGCGCACGCGGCCGAAGCGACCACGCCATTCCAGCGCCGAGCGGTAGGTCACCACGCCCAGCTTTCGAGCGAGCCGCATGCCGGTTTCCGGGTAGTGCTCGTCGTCGTAGTGGCCGTCGTTCCACTGCGGATCAAGGCGAATCGCCTCGCGCTGCAGCGAGCGGATGGCGATCGAGAACGGCAGTGCCTGTGCGGCGCCGGAAACGTTGAGGTGGCCGCGCGCGAAGCCCGGGTTCTGTTGCAGGAAGGCCAGCGCCACCATGCCGCCCATGGAGCAGCCAACCACGCTGTGCAGGCGTTCGATGCCGAGGCCGTCGAGCATGGCGCGACCGGCGCGGGCACCGTCTTCGATGGACAGGCGCGGGAAATCCAGCCGCCACGGTTCGCCCGTCGCCGGGTTGATCGATGCCGGGCCACTGCTGCCGCGGCAGCTTCCCAGCGCGTTCGGGCAGATCACGAAATAGCGGTTGGTGTCGATCGGCTTGCCGGGGCCGATATTGGCTTCCCACCAGCCCGGTGTCGGATCGGCCTCATTACTTGCCGCGTGTGCGCTGGGTGACAGGCCGGTAAAGATCAGCACGGCGTTGTCGCCGGCGTCGTTCAGCCGGCCCCAGGTCTCGTAGGCGAGTCGTGCGCCATCAACGCTGCCGCCGCGTTTCATGGCGAAACCGTCGGGCAGGGGCGCGAACTGGGTGGCTGGTCCGATGTATTCGGTCACGGCGTATTCGGTCAGGGTGTGATGGCTGGATCGAGGTCTGTCGTCGTTACCGATGGACGGTGTCGATCAACAGCCGCTGCGTTTCGATGCTATCGGCATCGGCGATGATGGCGACGTCAAACGGTATTGACTCCAGGTCACCGGGCTTCGCGGTTGGCTGGCCGCCGAAGGATACGCGAGCCACTACCGTAACGTGCGGCTGCGACGACAGCGTCAAGTTCGGCAGCATGCTGTCGGTGTCGCCGAGTTCAATGTCGGCGGGCAGCTCGGCAACGGTCAGGCGGCGCACGGCCAGCGGCATGGGCGGGCCGTTGATGGCGCGGGCGAACACGAACACCGTATCGCTGTCGTTGACGCGATCACGCAGCGACTCATCCAGCTCGACGCGCAGGCGCAGCAGCGGCGCGTCGTTGGCCGCCGATTCGCTGGTGCTGCTTGCCGTCGTTGCATCGGGAACAGCCGGCAGCGGCGGCAGACCGGCATTGCGTCGCGCCTCGGCGATGCGTTCGGTCAATGCCGGCAGGATATCCGCACCCGGCGGCAGGTTTTCCCGAAGCGACTGCCAGGTGCTTGCCGCTTGGGCATTGTCGCCACGCTGGTAGGCAGCGACACCGGCAAACCAGAGCGCGCGAGGATGATCGGGCGACGCGGCCAACGCCTGCTGCAGATAGCCAACGGCCTGCTCGTCAAAGCGATGCTCCGGATTGGCCAGCGCCGTGGTTTCGGCGAGGTCAACCAGCACGTCGGCATTGTCCGGCGCGAGTTGATGCGCCTGCGCCACCGCATCGCGGGCTTCGTCGAAACGCTCCAGCGCCTTGTAAGCGCGGCCCAGCAGTCGCCAGCCCTCGATATCGTCCGGCTCGGACTGCAGTCGCTGGCGCAGGCCGTTGATGGCGTCCTCGAGGTTGGCCGTGGCTTCCGACGCATTGCCCGCTTGCGCGGGCATGACCGCAGGGCCGGAGACGCCAAGGCCATCAGGACGCCCGAAATGCAGATACAGCAACAGCGTCGCCAGCGGCACCAGCAGCAGGATGCCAAGGGCGATGCCGCGCGGCCGTTCGCTGCCGCCGCGCATCAGCGGCAGGACGATCGCTGCGCAGGTGGCCAGCGTCAGCAGGCCGGCCAGGGCGATGAACAGCGGACTCATGCCTCGTCCTCGGGCTGCAGTATGTCGTCAGCGCCGGTTGGTCGACGCCGGCTGCGGACCACCAGCCAAAGCGTCACCGCGCCGCCGACCAATACCAGCGCAGGGGCTATCCAGATCAGCAGCGTGTCGCCGGCCACCGGCGGGCTGTAGAGGACGAAGTCGCCATAGCGTTGGCTCAGGAACGCCTTGATCTCGTCGTCGCTGCGGCCTTCGTGCATCAGGTCGAAGACTTCGCGGCGCAGGTCGTGGGCAATCGGCGCGTTGGAGTCGGCGAGGCTCTGATTCTGGCACTTCACACAACGCAGTTCGGCGGTGAGTTGCTGGAAGCGTTGTTCCTCGGCACGATCGCGGAAGGGCAGCGGTTCCACCGCATGACCAACCATCGGAAGCAGCAACAGCAGCAGGGCGAGGGCGAAGCGGATCATGGCGACTTGCTCCCCTCTGTGTCGAGACCGATGCGCGGCAGGATGTCGCGTTCGATGATGTCATCCGACAGTGGACCAACCAGTTTGAAGCGGATCACGCCCTCGGCGTCGACGAGGAATGTTTCCGGCGCGCCGTAGATGCCCCAGTCGATGGCGGTGCGGCCGTCCTCATCGACCACGATCAGCTCATAGGGATCGCCGAACTGGCCGAGCCAGCGCAGCGCGTCGGCACGCTCGTCCTTGTAGTTGTAGCCGATCACGCGCAGCGTGCCGCTCTGCGCCAGCTGCGTGATCACCGGATGTTCGATGCGGCAGCTTGGGCACCAGCTGCCCCAGACGTTGAGCAGGTAGGGCGCGCCGGCCAACTCCTCGCTGCGCACGATGCGATCCGGCATGTGAAGTTCCGGCAGCGCGAATCCGGGCGCGGGCTGGTTGAGCAGCGGCGAGGGCAGGGCGTCGGGGTCGCGGTCCGCGCTGATGCGGATGCCGACCAGCATCAGCAGGCCGAGGCCCAGGAACACGATCAGCGGCAGCAGTCGGCGCAGCATCAGGTGGCCTCCGCTGGTGCTTCGGCGCGCGGTTTGCGGAAACGACGATCCGCCGCCGCGACAAAGCCGCCCAGCATCATCAGCAGGCCGCCCAGCCAGATCAGCCGCACGAAGGGCTTGACGTAGATCCGCAGTGACCAGCTATGGGCTTCGACCTCGGCATTGTTACCGCTGGCATCATCGCCGCGTGCGTCGAGGCGATCACCCAGCGCGACGTAAAGATCGCGATGCAGGGCCGGATCAATGGCCGCTTCGGTCATGATCTGGCCGCCGCTGGCGTAGGCGCGTTTCTCCGGCTGCAGGCGCGCGATTTCGCGCTCACCGTCGAACACGATCAGATGACCGCGATCGGCGCGGTAGTTGGGCCCTTGAATACGCTCCACGCCGTCGAACTGGAAACGGTAGCCGTTGATCTCGGCGCTGGCGCCGGGTCGCAGTGCCACGTCGCGCTCCACGCCGAGGCTTTCCACCAGCAGCACGCCGGCCACGAAAATGCCCATGCCGAGGTGCGCCAGCAGCATGCCGATGGTTTCGCCATTGAGTGCCGTCGTTGCCTGCATCCGTTGCCAGGCGAAGCGCAGCGTGCCGGCGATGATCCAGGTCGATGCGGCGACGCCGACATAGCTCTTCAGCGTGAAGCCGTCGCCCAGCAACCAGGCCAGCAGCAGCGCGAGCACGATCACCGTGATCGAAAAGCGCAGCAGCGGCAGAAAGCGGCCCGGCAACTCTTTCTGCCAGCGCGTGAACGGCCCGAACGGCAGCAGCAGCACGATCGGTGCCATCAGGATCGCGAACTGCAGGTCGAAGAACGGCGGGCCGACCGAGATGCGGCCGAGGTCCAGCGCTTCGAACAGCAGCGGTGCCAGCGTGCCGATCAGCACCATGGCGGCGGCGGCGCTGAACAGCAGGTTGTTGGTCATCAGCAGGGTTTCACGCGACAGCGGCGCGAACGGTTTGCCACCTTCACCGCCCGGCGCGCGCAGCGCATAGAGCAGCAGCGAGCCGCCGATGATCAGACACAGGAACACCAGGATGAACACGCCGCGCGCCGGATCGGCAGCGAAGCTGTGCACCGAGGTCAGCACGCCGGAACGCACGATGAAGGTGCCCAGCAGCGACAGCGAGAACGCGGCGATGGCCAGCAGCAGCGTCCAGCCGCGGAAGCTGCCGCGTTTCTCGGTCACGGCTTGTGAGTGGATCAGCGCGGTGCCGACCAGCCACGGCATGAAGCTGCCGTTCTCGACCGGATCCCAGAACCACCAGCCGCCCCAGCCCAGTTCGTAGTAGGCCCACCAGCTACCAAGCACGATGCCCAGCGTCTGGAATGCCCAGGCCACGTTGGTCCACGGGCGTGACCAGCGCACCCAGTGCGTCCAGTCGGGTGCGGCTGGCGACGAACTTGCCGAGCGGTTGCCGAGCAGGGCAGCGACGGCAAAGGCAAAGGCCACCGAAAATCCGACATAGCCCATGTAGATCATCGGCGGGTGGATGATGAAGCCGGGATCCTGCAGCAGCGGATTGAGGTCGTGGCCTTCAACCGCGGCGGGTAGCAGGCGTTCGAACGGGTTCGATGTGAACAGCATGAAGCTCAGGAAGCCGATGGCGACCAGACCGAGCACGCCGAGCACGCGCGCAACGACGTCCTTCGGCAGGCTCTGCGAGAAGCGCGCCACCGCTGCCGTCCACAGCGACAGGACCAGCGCCCACAACAGCAGCGATCCTTCGTGCGCGCCCCAGACCGCAGTGATTCGGTAATGCATGGGCAGCAGGCTGTTGCTGTTCTGGGCGACGTAGGCGACCGAGAAATCCTGGCGGGCAAAGGCGACCGTCAGCATGACGAAAGCCAGCAAAACGAGTGCCGACTGGGTGTACGCCGCCGGTCGGGCGACTGCCATCAGCCCATCGCCGCCGCGTTGTGCGCCCCAGATCGGCAGTGCGAACTGCAGCGTGGCGACCAGCAGCGCGAGGATCAGCGCGACCTGACCTAACTCGGGGATCACTGTGCAGCGTCTCCGTCGGTCATCTCGCCGTCGCTCGCGTCCTCGGTGGCGGGCTGTTCCGCATCGCGCTTCCTGCGCTCCTCGACCAGGGCCTTCTCGAGTTCCACCGGTCGATAGGTTTCATCGTGCTTCGCCATGACTTCGTCGGCGACGAAGCGGTCGCCGTCGAGGCGGCCCTCGGTGATCACGCTCTGGCCTTCGCGAAACAGGTCGGGCAGCACGCCGGTGTAGCGGACAGGGATGTCTTCCAGCGTGTCGGTGATGATGAAGTCGACATCCAGCGAACCTTCCTGACGGCGCAGGCTGGCTTCCTTGACGATGCCGCCCAGGCGGAACTTGGCGTCCTTCGGCGCTTCCCCAGCGTGGATTTGCGACGGCGTTACCAGATAGCTGCGGTTGGCCTGCAGCGCCAACGTGATCATCACGGCGGCGGCGATGGCGGCGAGCAGGGTCAGCGCCACGGTCCACAGGCGGCGTTTGCGGGTCGGGTTCATGGCGATTTCGATCTCTTGATGCGGGTGGCTTCGCGGCGCTCACGTTGCCGGATACTTCGCAGCAGCCGGCGGCGTTGCAGTCGCGGCGCCAGCCAGTCCCAGATCAGGAATGCGACAAGAGTGCCGTAGCTGCCCCAGACGTAGACGCCGTACTTGCCCATGGTAAGAGCATCCATCATGGCCGTTGCTCCTGCGCGACCTGTTTCACCCAGTCCTTGCCGGATTCCAGTTCCAGCATCGCGGACTGCGTGCGCTGCAGCAGTGAACCGACGAACCACAGCTTGGTGCCAACGGCCATCAGCACCAGCGGCAGCACCATGCTGGCGTCGATGCTGGATTCGCCCGCCAGTTTGATGGTCGCGCCCTGATGCAGGGTGTTCCACCACTCCACCGAGAAATGCACGATGGGCACGTTGACCACGCCGATCAGCGCCAGGAAGCTGGCGGCGCGTGCCGCCGCGCGGCGGTCCTCGATGGCGGCGTTGAGGCCGATCACGCCGAGGTAGAGGAACAGCAGCACCAGTTCCGACGTCAGGCGCGGATCCCAGGTCCACCAGGTACCCCACATCGGCTTGCCCCAGAGCGAGCCGGTGATCAGCGTGATGGCGGTGAAGCCGGCGCCGACGGGTGCGCAGGCCATCGCCAACTGTTCGCAGAGCTTGATCCGCCAGACCAGCGCGATGAAGGCATAGACCGCCATCAGGCCGTAGATGAACAGGCTCATCCACGCGCTGGGGACATGCACGAACAGGATGCGATAGCTGTCGCCCTGCTGGTAGTCGGCGGGTACTTCAAACAGCCCCGACCACACGCCCCAGATCATGAACGGCAGCGATGCCCACAGCAGCCAGCGCGACCAGCGCCCGGCAAAGCGGTGGAAGCGGGGCGGCGAGCCCATCTGATGAAACCAGCGAAGTACCGGGTTCACTACCTCAAATCTCACTCAATTCGATGAACCGATGCGACCGGAATATCCAATGTGAACATCCGGCGCGGGTTCAGGGCATGGCAATGCGCAGCGCGGTCGCGGCGGCCAGCGGCGCCAGCACCGAGGCCAGCGCCAGTGCCGCGCCGAGCAGCCAGAAGGCACCAACGTAGGGCATGCCTTGTGCGGCGGCCATCACCGCCCCGGCGCCGAAAATCAGCACCGGCACGTACAACGGCAGGGCCAGCAGGGCGAGCAGCATACCAGAGCGGCGCATCCCGACCGTCAGCGCGACCACTACTGTGCCCACCAGGCTGAGCAGCGGCGTGCCCAGCAGCAGGCTCAGCCACAGCGTCGGCAGCAGGCTGTTGTCGAGGTTCAGGAAAGCGGCCAGCAGTGGCACGATCAGCAAGACCGGTACGGCGCTGGCCAGCCAGTGAATCAGCACCTTGCAGGCCACCAGCAGCGCCAGCGGCTGCGGTGTCAGCATCAGTTGTTCCAGGCTGCCGTCATCCAGATCGCTGCGGAACAGGCTGTCCAGTGAGAGCAGGCCGGACAGCAGTACGGCCACCCAGATCACGCCGGGCGCGATCCGCGCCAGCAACTCCGGTTCCGGTCCCAGCGCCAGCGGGAACAGGCTGACCACGAGCAGCGCGAACATCAACGGCTGAGCGGCATCGCCGCGCCGACGCCAGGCCAGCAGCAGGTCGCGACGCAGCAGCGCGAAGCAGGCAGATGACGTGGAAGCCTGCGCCATGTCAGTCCAGCTCCAACACGCGCGTGCGGACCGCCGGCGTGGCGTAGGCGCCGTGGCTGGTGATCAGCGCGGCGCCACCGACGCCGATATGCGCTTCGACCAGGCGATTGACCAGCGCGATGCCGTCGAGGTCGAGGTTGGCGTAGGGCTCGTCCAGCAGCCACAGGGGTGCGGGAAGCAGCAGCAGTCGTGCCAGGCCCAGTCGCTTCTTCTGTCCTGCGGAAAGTTGCCGCGCCGGGCTGTCCTCGTAGCCGGCCAGACCGACGGTATCAAGCGCCGATTCGATGTCCGTGCCGTCGCGTTGGCCGTTCAAACCGATGGCGAAGCGCAGGTTTTCCGCAGCGGTCAACTCGCCCTTGTGGCCCAGCAGATGACCGAGCAGGGCGCAGGTCTGCGCCACTGATTCGCGACTGGCCGGCCTGCCACGGATGCTGATCCGGCCGGCGTTGGGGGCCAGCAGTCCGGCCAATACCCGCAGCAGCGTGGTCTTGCCGGAACCATTGCCACCGTGGATCAGTAACGCCTCGCCGTCGCCAACGTACAGCGAAAGCGGCCCGAACACAGGCTCCTCGTTGCGCTCGAAGACGAGCGCCTCGGTGGCCAGTAGCGGTGGCATGTCGGCGGTCATGGCAGCGTGGCGAAGTCCTGAGCTTGAAGCGTTCGCGGGCATTGCAGGCCGGGCAGGATGCTACGGGTCCGCGCGTCCAGCGTCCACGAAACGTTGTCGGTGGCCGGCAGGATCGACGTGCCAACGCAGCGCCACCGGATCACCCCGGCGCCAGTGCAGGGTGGCAATCTGTCCGAGTTGCCTGGCGACGACATCGAGTTGCCCCAGCGGTGGATTCCCGACCAGCCAGGACGATTCCTGCCAGGTGCCGACACCGTTGACGGCCGGCCAGTGCGGGGCACCTCTCAGGTACAGCCAGCGCTGCAGGCCGCGATCCGCCGAACGGTTGTGTCGCGGTGACGCCGCTGAGGCCCACGGGTTCCACGCGGTAATCAGGCTGAACGTCCGGCAGCGCGGGATATGTCTCTCAAGCTGTGCCGCGAGCCTGCCCACGCACAGCGTTATGACCTGGCGCCTGAGAAATACCCGGTACCGGCATGTCTCGAATGCCGATCGCAGGGCATTGACGTCCGGGATGGCAACGTCGTCGAACAGTTTGGGTGGATGGGGCGACATATTGCTGAATGCTACTTGCGCAGCCCGCCCGTGCCGATAGACTTAACCGTTTATCTTTTCTTCTGTTTTCAGACAAATGGACGTATCGATGATTCGCCAGACTTCTCTCGCCGCCGCCATCGCGCTTGGCATGGGACTCGTTGCCGCAGGGCAGCCCGTAGCACACGCGGGCGGTGCCAGCGCCATCGCGGCGCAGGCTGAGCGCAGCACCTGGCTGGTGTACTTCGAGGAGCCCGGCGTTGCCAGCTTCCGCGGTTTCAAGGCGGCCGGCATCACGCCGAAGTCCAAGGCGGCGATGGCGTTGAAGGCGACCAGCCCCGCCGTGACCGGTGCGCGCCGACTCGACGTGCTGGCACCTGAGAGCGTGGCCTATCGCGGCTATCTGGCGGATCAACGCAGTGCACGCCTTGCCGACGGCGCCAAGCGCCTCGGCCGCGAACTGAAACCCGACTTCATCTACGACCTTGCCAGCAACGGCGTGGCGCTGAGTTTGAACAACGCCGAAGCCACGCTGCTTCGCGACGTGCCGGGCGTCAAGCGCGTGGTCCGCGACTTCAAGCGCAAGCCGCAGACCGATGCCGGCCCGCGCTGGATCCATGCCGACCAGATATGGGGCGGCGCTCCAGACATCGCCAACGAAGGCGAGGGTGTGGTGGTTGGTGTGATCGACTCTGGCATCAATGCGGGACATCCCTCATTTGCTGCTAGCGGGGCGGTCGATGGGTACGCGCATAGCAATCCGCGCGCCGGGTATCTCGGGCTTTGCGCGGGGTCGGGTGGCAGTTGCAACAACAAGCTCATCGGCATCTATGACTTCACTACCAGTGGTGGCGATGCCGAAGTCAACGATGGCAGCGACAATACCGGGCACGGGTCTCATGTTGCCAGTACGGTCGGCGGAAACCGTATCAACGTGAATCTGTCGGCTGCCGGGTCCTCCGTGCAGCGGCAGATCTCCGGCGTGGCGCCGCATACAAACATCGTTTCGTACAAGGTCTGTGAGCTCGAAGCGACGTGCGAAGGCGCATGGATTCTCGCCGGCATTGATCAGGCGATCGCTGACCAGGTGGATGTCATCAACTATTCGATAGGTGGCGGCACCAACAATCCCTGGAGCGACGGTGATTCTCTGGCTTTCCTGGGGGCGCGTGACGCCGGCATTGTTCCGGTGACGTCTGCCGGCAACGATGGCCCTGGACCTTCTACGGTCAGTTCCCCCGCCAACGCTCCGTGGATGTTGTCGGTTGCCAACACCACACACGGCCGGGTAGTTGCCAATCGGCTCGTTGACCTGAGCGGTGGTAACACGCCGCCGCCGAACGGTGGCGTGCTTTTTGGGGCGGGGAATACCTTGGGCTATGGGCCGGCTGACATTGTCTATTCAGGCGATTTTGGCAGTTCACTTTGCGCAAACGGCACCATCGATGCGGCGACCAATCCCTGGCCAACGTCGGCAGGGCAGCAGCCATTCGACGGTCAGATCGTCGTTTGTGATCGCGGCACGTTTGCCCGTGTCGACAAGAGTCTTCACGTCGGTCAAGCAGGTGGCGGAGGTTTTGTTCTGGTGAACAGCTCTCTGGAGGGTTCACAGATCACCGCGGATCAGCACAGCATCCCGGGAACCCATCTGGACTACTGGGATGGCGCTGCCCTGAAGCAATGGCTGGCGTCCGGTTCCGGTCACAGGGGCCGGCTGGAAGGGGGCGAGTTGATTGATGCTCCTGAGAGCGCAGACTTTGTGAATTCGAGCAGCAGCCGTGGGCCGACGTTCTGGGGAAGCTATCTGGCTCCCATGATTGCCGCGCCGGGAACCAACATTCTCGCGGCCTACAAATCCGGTAACGAGCTTGCCTCTTTCACGGGCACCTCAATGGCGTCTCCCCACATAGCGGGGTCGGTCGCGTTGCTGCTTGGTGCTCATCCAGACTGGACGCCGTCTCAGGCTATCTCAGCTTTGATGACCACTGCCCGTGCTTCAGGAAAGATCGACAAGGTGACGCCGGCAACACCGTGGGACCAGGGGAGTGGCATCGCCGATCTCGCCGGTGCGGTGAGAGCGGGGCTCTATTTCCCGATGTCGCGTTCGGACTTCATGGCTGCGAACGGTGGTGATACGCGCGCGATGAACCTTCCCGCACTGGTGGATGAGAGCTGCTTCCTCAGTTGTTCCATGAGCCGTACTGTCACCGACATGGCCGGTGGCGGTACCTGGACCGCGTCGTTCGACCTGCCCGATGGCACGGTCGCCAGCGTGTCGCCGTCGACCTTCACTCTGGCCGACGGTGCATCGCGCACGCTGGACTTCAGTTTCAACGTCAGTGACGCCAATGTCTCCGGTGACTGGGTGTACGGCCACCTGCGCCTGGAGCGCAGCGAGGACGACGGCATCGCCGACCTGCAGATTCCAGTAGCCATCAAGTCCGAGCCCGGCACGCTGCCGGATTCCATCGATATCGAGGCGGACAGCGAAAGCGGTTACGTGGATATCGAACTCGGCGGTCTCGTCGCGCTGCCGGAGGCGCGGTTTGCCAGCAGCGTGCTGAACGACGCGAAGAAAGTGTCGATGGATCTCAATCGTGAGCCGTCGCGTACCGACAACTACACCGGGCCGTTTGACAAGAGCATTCTCGAGTTTGTGACTGTCGCGCCCAGCAACATTAATCAACTGTTCTCCGCTGACTTGAAGTCGGAGGACACTGGTGGTTTGACGCTGCTGATAGGAAGCGATGACAACAGGAACGGAGTTCCCGAGGAAAGTGAAGAACTATGCGCGTTTCAGGGGTTTGCACATGAGAAGCATTGTGAGTCCCCACTTGCGGCATCAGCGGAAGAATCCAGCCTTTGGGTGCTGGTCCACAACGCACAGGCTGGTAGCGTGTTCGTCCACGACGACGTCGACCTCAGCATCCAGGTGGTTGACCCGAGCGTGTCCACGGGTACCGAGCTGGCGATTACTGGCCCGGGCCATGTCGATGCGGGCGACAGCTTCCCCGTGCGTATCAGTTGGGACGCGCCCGACCTGCTTCCGGGACAGTCCAAGCTCGGTTACCTACTGCTCGGTGCCAAGGCCGGTCGTGAGGGCAAGACCGGCAAGGTGCCGGTGAACATCACCCGCACCGGGACTACCGATGCCGCGGCGGCGCTGGTGTCCGGGCAGCCGCGCAAGATGAAGCTGGCGGCGGGCGATGCGCAGGAGCGACTGTTCATCGACGTGCCGCCGAATGCCAGCCGACTGGAGATCAGCACGAGCGGCGAAGGCGAGGTGGACCTGTATGCGGCCTGGGGCGGCGACTTCGCGGCACCGGATGCGAATACCGGCATCGATGTAGCACCTGCACGAGGGCAGGCCGAGGGCACGTCCATTCACGCCGGCGCGACCGAAAATATCGACTTGCAGGGCAGTGTGCTGAAGTCCGGTCGCTGGTTCATCACGCCCGCCAACGATAGTGGAGAACAGGCCGATTTCACCCTGACCGCCACGATCACCGCAGGATCGGCGCCAACGCTGCCGGAGTTCGGTGGCTACTTCAACCCGGAGCGATCGGGTTCCGGTGCGTTCCTCTACGAGGCGGGCTCGGCGTGGGCGTTGATTGTCTACAGCTACCTGGATGACGGCACACCGACCTGGTATCTCGGTGCCGACCCGCAACCGTCCGGCAACGCCGGAAACTGGCGCGTACCGCTTTACCGCTATGCCTGGGACGGCGCCGGCGCCAGCGCACGTCAGGTTGGTGAGGCAGTGATCAGCATGCTGGACACCACGCGGATTGGATTCACCACCACACTCGATGGAGAAGTCGCCAGCCAGACGCTGGTCCGCGTGGATCCGGGCTCCTGTCCGTCGAGCGGAGGTGACGTGCTGGCGCTGACCGCCAGTTGGTTCGCGCCAAGCCAGTCAGGCTATGGCTACAGCGTGACCGCGCTGGACGGGCTTGAGGCGACGGCCGCGTACTTCTACGACCAGCGCGGCTTCGCGCGCTGGGCGATCGGTTCGGCGGCACCGTTTGGTGCGGATACCTTGCCGATGACGGTGTTCCAGGGCGGTAGTTGCTTTGCCTGTGACTACAGCGCGGCTGTGGGGCAGGTTGCCGGTAGCTACGTGCGAAGCTACGCGAACGACGCCAGCGGTGGCCATGCGGTTCTGGACATCACCTTGCCAGCACCCATGGAAGGACACTGGCAGACGGAAGCCGACATAGTTCCGCTGACGAGCCTTTCGGTCTGTCAGTAGTGACCCGCGTTTGTCTGCACTAGGCGTCATCTCGAACTGGAACTGCCGTGAACAACCCCAGCAGCAAGTTGCCCAAGGTCGGCACCACCATCTTTACCGTGATGTCGCAGTTGGCGGCGAAGCACGGCGCGATGAACCTGGGGCAGGGTTTTCCCGATTTCTCGGTGCCCACGGCGTTGATCGATGCCTTGGAACGCGCCATGCGCGCCGGACACAACCAGTACGCGCCGATGACCGGCATCCCGGCGCTGCGTCAGGCCATCGCGGCCAAGACCGAAACCTTGTACGGCCATGCTGCGGATGCCGATGCCGAGATTACCGTCACCAGTGGCGCGACCGAGGCGATCTTCGCTGCCGTGCATGCGCTGATCCGCGCCGGCGACGACGTGATCGTGCTGGATCCCTGCTACGACTGCTACGAACCGGCCATCGACCTTGCCGGTGCGAGGGCCGTGCATGTGCCGCTGGCCGACCCCGGCTTCCGCCCCGACTGGGAGCGCATCGAAGCCGCCGTCACCAAGCAAACGCGGATGATCATCGTCAACACGCCGCACAACCCTTGTGGTTCGGCGTTCACGCCCGATGAGCTCGATGCACTGGCCGCGCTGGCCGAGCGTCACGATCTGTGGGTGATTTCCGACGAGGTCTATGAGCACATCGCTTTCGGCGAGCACGGCCACCAGAGCGTGCTGCGTCACGCAGCACTAGCCACGCGCAGCCTGGTGGTCAGCTCCTTCGGCAAGACTTTCCACTGCACCGGCTGGAAGGTTGGCTACTGCATCGCGCCGGCCTCCTTGTCCGCCGAGTTCCGAAAGGTTCACCAGTACCTGACCTTCTGCACCTTCAATCCGGCGCAGCACGCGCTGGCGGAGATGCTGGTGCAGCATCCCGAGCACTACCGCGAGTTGCCGGATTTCTATCGGGCCAAGCGTGATCGTTTCCGTGATGGGCTGTCGAGCTCGGCTTTCGGCCTGCCGTCGGTGGATGGAAGCTATTTTCAGCTCATTGATTATTCAGCCATTTCTGATCTGGACGACATGGCCTTCAGCCGCTGGCTGGTGGAAGAGAAGGGCGTGGCCGCGATTCCTTTGTCACCGTTCTATGCGGAACCGCCGCCGGGGCAACGGCTGGTGCGTCTGTGCTTCGCCAAGGACGACGCCACGCTGGACGCCGCTGCCGCAAAGCTCTGCGCCATCGCGCCGGCCAGCTAGAATTCCATCCAGCCCGAACGCCGACAATTCGACATGCCCAGCACCGACCTGCGCGTTTCCCTGATTCAGGCGTCCACCGTCTGGCACGATGCCGCTGCGAATCGGGCGTTGTACGGCGACCTGGTGCGCGCGTTGGCGGGGAAGACCGATCTGATCGTGCTGCCGGAAACCTTCACCAGCGGCTTCAGCAACGACGCCGTCGACAGCGCCGAAACCATGGATGGCGTGAGCGTCGCCTGGCTGCGCGAGCTGGCGGCCGAGGTGGGTGCTGTCGTGACCGGCAGCATGGTGATCCGCGACGGCGATACCGTGTTCAACCGCCTGCTGTGGATGCGCCCGGACGGCAGCCATGTCAGCTATGACAAGCGTCATCTGTTCCGCATGGCCAACGAGCACCAGCGCTACGGGGCCGGGAAACGTCGCGAAATCGTCGAGCTGAACGGCTGGCGCGTCTGCCCGCAGGTCTGCTACGACCTGCGTTTTCCGGTGTTCCTGCGGAATCGCTGGGATCGCGAGATCGAGCGCTACGACTACGATCTGCTGCTGTTCGTCGCCAACTGGCCGCGCCCGCGACGCGATGCCTGGCGCACGCTGCTGCGCGCCCGGGCGACAGAGAACCTGGCCTGCGTGGTCGGCGTCAATCGCGTCGGCAGCGACGGCAACGGCATCGACTACGCCGGTGACAGCGCCGTGATCGATGCCTCCGGCCAACTGCTGGCGGAGTTGGGGCCGGTTCCGGCGACGGTGACGATGTCGCTGTCCGCCGCTGATATCGAGGCCTGGCGGCAGCGCTTTCCCGCCTATCGCGATGCCGATGACTTCGAGTTGTGCCTTTGACCCGCGCACAAATAACCTGTCGGAGTGCTGGTGAATGTCCCTTTTCCGGCGCGCCGTTCGTATCCCACTATGAGACCGGCGCTGGCGGCGACCAGTTGCGTCGGGTTTTCGGGCTAGAATGACCCCTCGGGGTGAAACACACGGGAGATCGCTTCATGAAAACGTTGTTCAAGCAGATGATTCTCGGCGTCGCGCTGCTGGGTGCCAGCGCCGCGGTGATGGCACAGAAGCCGAGCATCGGCGTGGCGGAGTTCAAGAACGAGTCCGGTGCTGGCTGGTGGCGTGGCGGCGTGGGCTGGGAGCTGTCCGGCATGCTGGCCAACGAGCTAGCGGCCACCGGTGACTTCAACGTCGTCGAGCGCAGCAAGCTGGAGTCGGTGCTGGCCGAACAGGATCTGGGCGCTTCAGGCCGCGTCTCGTCGTCCACCAGCGCCCGCATCGGCAAGCTGACCGGCGCGCAGTATCTGGTCATGGGTACGGTGACTTCCTACGAGGAAGGCACGTCGAGCAAGGGCGGCGGCATTGCCTTCAAGGGCATTTCGCTGGGTGGCAAGAAGAGCAAGGCCTACATCGCCGTCGACATTCGGGTGGTGAACTCCACCACCGGCGAGATCGACTTCGTGCGCACCATCGAGGGTGAGGCGAAGAGCGGCGGCATGAGTGTCGGCCTGTACCGCGGTGGTTTCGGTGGTTCACTGGCCAACGAGAACAAGACGCCGGCTGGCAAGGCGATCCGCGCCGCGCTGGTGCTGACCACCGACTACCTGAGCTGCGTGATGGTCCAGCGCAACGGTTGCGAGTCGAAGTTCGAGGCGGCTGACCAGCGTCGCCGCGAGAAGACCCGCTCCGCGCTCGATATCGATTGAGCTGACGGCTACGAGCCAACAAAAAGCCCGGCTTCACGCCGGGTTTTTTGTTGGCCGGAACGCCGCTTGGGCAAGCAAGCGACTCAGAACGGGCTGTTCGCCGAGAGCATGTGGATGGAAGCGGAGTCCAGGTCGCCGTAGATCTGTCCGCTGGCTGCATTGATCACGGCGACCAGTACATCGTCCCCAGCAGTGTCGGTCAGGCGGTTGTCCTCGAAACGCACGCGCTGCATGGTCAGCTCGCCGAAGTTGAGAACGGCGCCGGTGGACAGCGTCGACGACTGACGGCTGACGCGGTTCCCGGCGATCAGGCTGTCGTTGATGCGCATCAACCCCCGATTGATCAATGCGCCGCTGATGTCGCGCGTGCCGAGTAGCTGGTTGAAGCTGAACTCGCAGCGGCTGGCGAACAGCTCGCCGTCGTTGATCACGATGGCCGGCGGTTCGGCGGCGGTGGAGTCGGTGATCTGTACGTCCTCCAGGTACAGGCGGCCACGGTTGGCGATGGCGCCCTGCGCGCCTTCGGCCAGCGACAGGCGCTGCAGGCGCAGCTCCGCGCCCTCGGCGACTTCGATCAGGCTGACGCGGCGGTCGCTGTAGCGGCGCAGCGCGGCGCCGTGGCCGACGATGCGCAGATAGCCTTCGATGACGGGCAGTGCGCGCTGGTCATCGGCCGGCGCGAAAATCGCGTACAGGCCACCTTCCGCGAGGTGGATGGTGTCGGCCTCCGGACTGGCATTGGCATGGCGGATCGCGGCGGCCAGAGCCTCCGGATCGCGGTCGCGGACATGGTATTCGGCGGCGCTGGCGGTGCCGGACAGGCCGGCGAGCATCAGCAGTGCCATCAGGGGCGGGGCTAGCAGAGGGCGCATCGTGGTTTTCCGTGAGTGCGGGCTGGATTCACCGTGTCAGCCACACCTAGAGCATTCCATCTAACCGGTTCGGCAAGGATTGGCGGCCCGGTAGCCGGATGCCGACTCAGCGCCGGTTGCCGTCACCACGCCGGTTGCGATTGCCTGGACGTCCCTTGTTGTTGCCGCTCTGGTTGCCACGACCGGACTTGTTCGGGCCGGGCTTGTTTGGACGTGCCGACGGACCGGTGTCAACGCCGTCCGGCACATACCAACTGCGGAACTCGGCCGGATTGACCTCGTGTCCCGGCTTGGCGCCGCGACGACGCTGGCCGCCGCCGGGGCCACCACTGCCCGGCTTGCCGCTGCGTCCAGCGCTGTTGCCGGGCGGATTGCTGCTGCGATTGCCGGGCTGGCCTGCATGTCCACCCGGACGGCCGTGTCCGCCGCCGGGCTTGGCATTCCGGCCCTGACCACCAGCCGGTTTGCCGCCGGGGCCGCGCTTGGCGGCACCGGCCTTGTTCGCGCCCGGCTTGCCGCGCCGCGGGCGCGCCGCGCGGTCATCGCGGATCACGTCGAAGCGGCGCAGTTCGCGGCCTTCATCAGCCATGGCCATGCCACCGGCGGTCCAGGCACGCTGCGGTCGCGGCGCCGGCTCCATTTCGCTGCTGCCGCGTGCGCGACGCTGGCCGATCACCGGCTGCAGGGTCAGCACGCGGTGTTCGTCGGAAACACCGACGTCGCGCTTGATCGCGCCGACCTGGCCTTCGCTCAGCTCCTCGAACTGGCCGCGACGCAGCTTGGCCGGCAGCTCGACGTTGCCGTAGCGGATGCGCTTGAGGCGGCTGACCATCAGGTCGACGGCTTCCCACATGCGGCGCACTTCGCGGTAACGGCCTTCCTTCAGCGTGACGCGGAACCAGCTGTTGCTGTCGGTGCCGCCGATGTCGTCGATGCGGTCGAATTTCGCCGGGCCATCGTCGAGCTTCACGCCTTTCAGCAGCTGTTCCAGCGCTTCGGGCTGCACCTCGCCGTGGATGCGGCAGACATAGTCGCGACGCACTTCGCTGGAGGGATGCATCAGCGCATTGGCCAGCTCGCCGTCGGTGGTCAGCAGCAGCAGGCCGGTGGTGTTGATATCGAGGCGACCGACCGCGATCCAGCGTGCGCCACGGATCGGCGGCAGCGAGTCGAACACGGTGGGACGGCCCTCGGGATCGTCACGGGTGGTCACTTCGCCATCCGGCTTGTTGTAGACCAGCACGCGCGAGGCTTCTTCAAGCCCGGTGGCGACGAAGGTGCGACCGTCCAGCTCGACGCGGTCGCCGCTGCGGACGCTGCTGCCGAGTTCGGCGGGCTTGCCGTTTACCAGCACCTCGCCACGGCCAATGCGTTCTTCCATCGCGCGGCGCGAGCCAATGCCGGCCTGGGCCAGCACCTTGTGCAGGCGCTCTTCGATGCGTGGGGTACTGCTGTCGTCACCGGTCTTCAGCGAAAGGCGACGGCGGGATGATTCAGTCATTGCGTTGCTCCGGATCGGCGTCTTCCGCCGGATCCATTTGTTCAGGATCGTCTTCGGTATCGAACTCGGGTTCGATGGATTCGTTGTCGGTATGGGATGCGCTGTTGTCCGGGTAGTCCGGGTCATCAACGTCGGTTTCGTCGACGCGATCGATGTCGCTGGCGTCGATCTCGGCCACGATCGCGTCCTCACCGCTCACCGTTCCGGTGTCCGCGGCGGCTTCGGCGTCGGAGCCATCATTCGGGGCTTCGCGCTCGCCGTCGAAGGCCAGCTGCGGCTCCAGCTCGGGGATGTCGCGCAGCTCGGACAGCGGCGGCAGCTGGTCCAGGCTCTTCAGGTTGAAATAGTCGAGGAAGGCCTTGGTGGTGCCGAACAGGGCGGGTTTGCCGGGCACGTCGCGGTGGCCGATGACGCGCACCCACTCGCGCTCTTCCAGCGTGCGGATGATGTTGCTGCTGACCGCCACGCCGCGGATCTGCTCGATCTCGCCGCGGGTGATCGGCTGGCGATAGGCGATCAGCGCCAGCGTCTCCAGCAGTGCGCGCGAGTAGCGCGTCTGCCGCTCGGCCCACAGGCGCGACACCCACTGTTTGAGGTCGGTCTTGACCTGGAAGCGGAAGCCGGAGGCCACCTCGACCAGCTCGATGCCGCGCTCTGCGCAGTCTTTGGTCAGCTCGTGCAGGGCGCGGGCGATGGCGTCGCGGGCCGGTTTCTCGTCGTCATTGAACAGCTCGCTGAGCTGGGCGACCGTCAGCGGCTGGCCGGCAGCCATCAGCGCGGCCTCGATGATCCGCTTCATGGTTGCGGCATCCGGTGCGGCGGCGCCCGGTGTTTCTTCGACCGGGGCATTCTCGGCTTCCTTCGCGGCGTCTTCGGCCACTTCCGGCAGCGTTTCGTCGTTGGTTTCGTTCATGCGTAGTCGTCGTCAATGCCGCGATCAAGTTCGGCGGCGTTGTCATCAGCGCTGCTGTCATCAGCGGTGTTGTCGTCATTGGCGGCTGGCTCGGCGTCGGTATCCACGGCCAGCGACTTCACGAAGATGTCGGCCAGCGGCTTCTCCTGCACCACCTCGATCAGCTGTTCCTTGGCCAGTTCGAGCAGGGCGAGGAAGGTCACCACAACGCCGAGGCGGCCTTCCTCGGCCGAGAACAGCGACACGAAGGCGTGGAACTCGCCACCGCCCAGGCGCTGCAGCAGGTCGCCCATGCGCTGGCGAACCGAGAGCGCCTCGCGACGGATCGCGTGGCGGCTGAACAGGTCGGCGCGGTTCAGCACGTCGCGCAGGGCCAGCAGCATTTCGCGCAGGTCCACCGGCGGCGGCAGTTTCACGACGTGGCGGTCGCCCACTTCGGCGCTGACGGCTACCGTGTCGCGGTCGATCCGTGGGAGGTCCTCGATGTCCTGAGCGGCCTGCTTGAATCGCTCGTATTCCTGCAGGCGACGCACCAGCTCGGCGCGCGGATCGCCTTCTTCCTCGTCGTCGCTGACCGGTCGCGGCAGCAGCATGCGCGACTTCACCTCGGCCAGGATCGAGGCCATCAGCAGGTATTCCGCCGCCAGCTCGAAGCGCAGCTCCTGCATGACGTCGATGTATTCCATGTACTGCTTGGTGATCTCGGCGACCGGGATATCCAAGATGTCCAGGTTCTGCCGGCGGATCAGGTACAGCAGCAGGTCCAGCGGCCCTTCAAAGGCCTCCAGAATGACTTCCAGCGCGTCCGGCGGGATGTACAGGTCCTGCGGGATCTGCAGCATCGGCTGGCCGCGAACCATCGCCAGCGGCATTTCGATCTGCTGCGGGTTTGCCGATTCCTTCGCGGACTCGTTCGCGGCGACGTTGCTGCCGTCGGCTGCGCTGTCCGATGTCTTCTCGCTGTCGGCGTCGTTCGACGCGGTCTGGCTGTTCATCAAGTGTTCGACCCCCTCCGGGTCGCGCTCCGCCTCACGACGGACTGTGGTTGCATCCAATTCAGCGGTTACATAGTCACCGCCGGTTGTGCGCCGTTGCGCGGGCTTCACGATCACCGACAGTGGCCTGCCGGAACCGGCGGACCGGATCGGTGAAGCAGTTCGGCAAACTAGATCGTTAAATCAAGCGCTTGCGCGCCTTCTCGGATCAGTTGCGGCGTTTCGCCGCTCATGTCGATCACCGTGGTCGGCCCCATCGGGCAGATGTCGGCGTCCAGCATCAGGTCGACGCCGTGAAGCAGGCGTTCGGCCACGGCTTCCGGATCATGACTGTCCGGCGATTCTTCCGGCAGGACCACGCTGGAAACCAGCAGCGGCGCCCCATGTGCCGCGATCAGCGCCTGGGCCACGGCATGGTCGGGAACACGACAGCCGATGGCGCGGCGCTTGGCCTGCTTCAAACGTTTGGGTAGCGAGGACGAGGTCGGCAGGATGAACGTGATGGGCCCGGGAATCAGCCCCTTGATCAGGCGGAAGGCCTGATTGTCCAGTCGGGACAGGCTGCCGACGTCGCTCAATCCCGCACAGATTAAGGTGAAGGGATGGCGCCTGTCCAGTGCGCGAAGCCGGATGACGCGATCCTCGGCTTTCACCGCCTCGAGGCCCCAGGCGAAGTCGTAGCCGGCATCGGTGGGGATCAGCAACAGCCCGCCGTCGCGCAGCACGGCAGCGGCGCGATCGATCAGCCGGTTTTGCGGATGCGTCGGATGGACGCTGATCCGTTCGGTCATCGTGTCGTCATCAGTCTGAAGATCGCTGCGGTCCCCGGCGATCGGCGGTTATCATGCCGACCCCCACGTAGCGGAAGCGCGCATCATGCTCTATCTGATCCTCGGACGCGACCATCCCGGTTCATTGCCGAAGCGCAAGGCCGCGCGTCCGGCGCATCTGGCGCGGCTGGAAGCGCTGCGTGACGCCGGTCGCCTGCTGCTGGCCGGGCCGTTGCCGGCCATTGATGCGGCCGATCCCGGTCCAGCGGGATTCGAGGGCAGCATGATCGTCGGCGAGTTCGAATCGCTGGAAGCCGCTCGTGACTGGGCACTGGCCGACCCGTACATGGCCGAAGGCGTCTACGCCGGCGTCGAGGTCAAACCGTTCCTGCGGGTGCTGCCGTGAGCACGGAGCGGGAACGCATCGCCGCCGGGCGCATCCAACGCATGCGTGAACGACTGGCGTCGCTGTCACCGACCGAACTGGTGATCGACGATGACGGGCACCGGCATGTCGGCCATGCCGGGGCGGCGGACGGTCACGGGCATTTCAGGCTGCGCATGGTCAGCGAGGCGTTCCGCGGCAAGCTGCCGTTGGCCCGACATCGTGCGATCTACGCGGCGCTGGGTGACATGATGCAGACCGACATCCACGCGCTGAGCATCGATGCCAAGGCGCCGGACGAGGTGTGACGGCGGTCGATCAAGGTCATTTCCATGAATTCAGGAGTTCCCCGGGTATGTTCCAAGCGAAATCGCTGACTGTCATCGCCGCGGCCACCGCGTTGCTGCTGGCCGGCTGCGACCAGAAGATCGGGGGCGATGCCGCGCCGGCAGCTTCGGGCGGCGTCCAGCAAGCCCTGCTCGGCGCGCCGGGTGGCAACGTCGTCGCCGTGGTCAATGGCGAGGTCATCAGCGAGCCGTTGCTGGATGTCTTCGCAAAAGGCCGGGGACTGGATATCAGCGATCCGGCGCAGCGAACGCAGGCGCTGCAGACGCTTGAGGAAACATTGCTGCTGGCGCAGGAGGCCATTCACAGCGGTGTCGCCAGCCAGCCGGATGTGCAGGCCGAGGTGACGCTGGCGCGGCTGCTGCAACTGTCCGGCCGCATGGTGTCCAGCTACCGGCAGAACATCGAGGTGTCTGACCAGGCGATCCGCGACTACTACCAGCAGGAAACCGCACGCGTCGGTGGGCAGGAGTACCACCTGCAGCACATCCTCTTCAAGGACGAAAACGCTGCGCTGGAAGCGGTCGGCAAGGGCATCCAGCCGGATGCCGACTTCAGCGCGTTGATGGGCGAGTACGCCGCCAAGGGTGCGAATGCGCGCGATCTGGGCTGGGTCAACCGCACGCAAATCCCGGCAACGCTGTCCGAGTCCGCATCAAATCTGACCGACGGGCAGGTGGCGCCGGTACCGATCAGGAGCGAGTTCGGCTGGCATGTGCTGAAGCGGGTCGCTGCTCGCGCGTTCACGCCGCCGCCGTTCGAGCAGGTCCGCGACGGCGCCGAACAGCAGCTCAAGGCCCGTGCTTTGGCCGATCAGGTCAAGGCGCTGCGTGCCAAGGCCAGCATCCAGGCGCCGCAGGCAGTGCCGGCTTCCAATAGCGTGGGTGCTGAACAGGCGTCGGAGCAGAAGCAATAGCCATGTCAGGCTGGTTTTCCAAGCGGTACATCTGGCTTGCAGCGAGCTTGGCGCTAATTGCCTGCCTAGCCGTATGGGCAAACTTCCCCGAAAACAGCGATGCTTCTTCCACGGTACCAGCATGTGGTGGGGAGTTCCCTGAGGCCTGTCGCGTGGAGTACGCCTCTCTACCTTCAGACATCAGGATCTTCGTTACAACGGATACTCTCAGCATCCTGCAACGGCTGCGTTCCGAGTTTCCAGAGAAGTTTGACGATGACAAGTCATACGTCGAGCTTCACAGTGAGGGGCTCATACAGTCGGGAGGCGAGTATTTTCGCCAAGTATCTTTCCATCGAACGGAGAGAGGCACTGGGAACCCGATGCACGGGGGCGTGTCCGATTTTTTGTGTGTGAGGCGGTTTAGTTCGAAGGTCTCTATCAGCGAGCCAGCGTGAATCGGTCTTCGTAGATTATCGCGAACTGGTTCATCGCCGCCTTCCAGTCGCGGCTGGCACGGCTCCATTCGGCGGTGATGTTGCGCAGGGCCAGCCAGATCAGTTTGGTCGCTGCGTCGTCGCTGGGAAAATGGCCTCGGGTCTTGATGATCTTGCGCAGGCGCGCATGCACGCTCTCGATCGCGTTGGTCGTGTAGATCACCCGGCGCACGTCCGGTGGAAATGCGAAGAACGGCACCACGCGCGTCCAGGCGCGGCGCCAGGCGGCGACCACGGTTGGGAAGCGCTCGCCCCAGGGGCCGGCCTCGAACGCGTCCAGCTCGGCCTCGGCGGCTTCGGCGGTCGGTGCCGTATAGATCGGCTTGATCGCTGCCGCCAGCGCCTTGCGGTCCTTCCAGCTCGCATAGTCCAGGCTGTTGCGGATCAAGTGCACGATGCAGGTCTGCAGCGTGGTCGCCGGAAACACCGCTTCCAGCGCTTCCGGGAAGCCCTTCAGGCCATCGGCCACGCCGATCAGAATGTCGTCGACGCCACGCGTCTTCAGGTCGTTGAACACCCGCATCCAGAACTTGGCGCCCTCGGTGTTCTCGATCCACAGCCCAAGGATGTCGCGGGTGCCATCAGCCAGCACGCCCAGCGCCAGGTACACGGCCTTGTTGCGCACCACCCCGTCCTCGCGGATCTTTACCCGCAGTGCGTCGAAGAACACCACCGGATACATCGTCTCCAGTGGCCGTGCCTGCCAGGCAGCAACCTCGACCATCACCTCGTCGGTGACCTTGCTGATGAACTCTGGCGATACCTCGACGCGGTACATCTCGGCCAGGTGGCCCTGAATCTCCCGCACCGTCATGCCACGGGCGTACATCGAGACGATCCGCTCGTCGAACCCAGCGAATCGACGCTCGTGCTTGGGGATCAGCTGCGGCTCGAACGTCCCGGACCGGTCGCGCGGCACGTCGATGCGCAGCGGACCGTCGTCGGTCAGCACCGTCTTGCCACTGCGGCCATTGCGGTGGTTGCCGTTACCGCCCTCGGCGTCGGCCAGGTGAAGGCCCATCTCGGCGCCGAGGGCGCGCTCGATCACGGCCTTCTTCAGTTGCTGGAAAACGGCCTCGACCCCAGCCGCATCCATCGGGCCGGGGATCAGCTTCTCGAGAAACTCCTGCGGCAGATCAATGGCCGGCGTGACCACCGGCGTCTTCTTCTTGCGTGGCATACATGCTCCTTGGCAGCATCATGGTATGCCTCACACACAAAAATCCTGACACCCTCATGCACGGTGATTGTGGTCAATGGGTAAATGTATGGTTCAAACCTGACGGCAACTGGCACGACGTATATTTCGGTCCTATGGCTTGCCCGTTGTAGCCTTCAGCTAAGCCACTCCAACTACGGCAACTCCACCGCCACCGGTGGCGTCCATCCTTCTGCGCGATGCTCGGCGACGACGGTGGTGTAGATGCCGCCACGGACGTTGAACTCGCCGGACAGCCGCATGAAGCGCGGGTTGGTGGCTTTCACCAGGTCGTCGAGGATGCGGTTGGTGACGTCTTCGTGGAAATGGCCTTCGTCGCGGAAGCTCCAGATGTAGAGCTTGAGCGCCTTCAGCTCGACGCACAGGTCTTCCGGCACGTATTCCAGCACCAGTTCGGCGAAATCCGGCTGGCCGGTCTTCGGGCACAGGCAGCTGAACTCGGGCATGGTGATGCGGATGGTGTAGTCGCGGCCGGGGCGTGGATTCGGGAAGGTTTCGAGGTCTTTGCTGGGCTGGGTGGTCATGCTGGTGTCCGTTGGCCCGATGCGGGCAGTGTGGAGATGTTGCGGTACCGGGCTGTTTAGCGTCGACAAGCAGTCAAGTACTTGATGCAAAAAGGCAGGGCGGCCTTGCCAGCATCGTTTTACCGCAGACGCCGGCTTCACGCCCGATTCCGTGGAAATTCCAAGGTGTACCCGCGCCATGGCAGCCGGTATGCTTGCCGGCCGGGTTTCTTCCGGCCACGTTCCCGCAGGGCGCGGCAGGTTAGCGGAAGGCCCCGTGAGACAGCAAGTTTCCAGCCGCTGAATGATTGGCGGAAACCTTGCGAATCAACCGTTTATCGAATTGTACGGCGGCGCGCCCGCCTTCCGCACGGATGCCTCCATGCGTTTGACCACTATCAAGCTGTCCGGCTTCAAGTCCTTTGTTGACGCCACCACCCTGCATCTGCCGATGAACATGACCGGCGTGGTCGGTCCCAACGGCTGCGGCAAGTCCAACATCATCGACGCGGTGCGCTGGGTGATGGGCGAAAGCTCGGCCTCGCGCCTGCGCGGTGACAGCCTGACCGACGTGATCTTCTCCGGCTCCAGCGTGCGCAAGCCGGTGGGCAGCGCCATGGTCGAGCTGGTGTTCGACAATTCCGACGGTCTGGTGGCCGGCGAATATGCTGCCTTCAACGAAATCTCGGTGAAGCGCACGGTCAGCCGAGATGGCGCCTCGCAGTATTTCCTGAACGGCTCGCGCTGCCGTCGCCGCGACATTACTGATCTGTTCCTCGGTACTGGTCTCGGCCCGCGCAGTTACTCGATCATCGAGCAGGGCATGATCAGCCGCGTCATCGACGCCAAGCCCGAAGAGCTGCGCATCTATCTGGAAGAAGCCGCCGGCATCTCCAAGTACAAGGAACGCCGCCGCGAAACCGAAACCCGCATCCGCCACACCCGCGAAAACCTCGAACGCCTCGACGACGTGCGCGAAGAAGTCGGCAAGCAGCTGGAACACCTGAAGCGCCAGGCGCGGCAGGCCGAGCAGTACCAGCAGCTGAAGACCGAGCAGCGGCAGAAGGATGCCGAACTGAAGGCGCTGGAGTATCGCGGTCTGGATGCCAAGTTGTCCGAATTGCGTGGCCGCATGAAGGCGGACGAACTGAAGCTGGAGTCGCTGCTGGCCGATCAGCGTCAGTCGGAAGCGGCCATCGAAAGCGGTCGCCAGCAGCAGGTCGAAGCCAGCGAGGCGCTGAACCAGCGCCAGTCCGAGGTGTACCAGGTCGCCGCCGAAGTGGCGCGCGTCGAACAGCAGATTGCCCACCAGAAGGAGCTGCGCCAGCGACTGGAGCGTGCGAAAGGCGAGGCCGAGAACGCGTTCGCCGAACTGGATCGCCATCTGGGCGAAGACCAGCGCCAGCACGAGGCGCTGAGTGCCGAAGTCGAGCGCGATACGCCGCAGCTCGACGCCCTGCGCGCCGAGGAGACGCAGGCCAACGATGCCCTGCAGAAAGCCGAGGAAGCGCTGACCGACTGGCAGCAGCGCTGGAGCACGCAGGCCAAGCAGATCGCCGATGCCGCGCAGGCCGCAGAGGTCGAACGCACGCGCATCGACTACCTCGACCGGCAGTCGCACGAAACTGGCAAGCGCCTGGCCACCTTGGCCGAGGAGCGCAGTGGTCTGGATCTGGAGGCGCTGGCCTCGGCGCTGGACGACCTGCGTCGCCAGCACGATGCCGAAAAAGAACGCGTCGATGCCCTGGGCGGCGAGATCGACCAGCGCAAGGCCAAGGTCGCCGAAGTCACCGAGCAGCAGAAACAGCAGCAGTCGGCGCTGGCCGGAACCCGCCAGGAACTGCAGGGCGCGCGTGGCCGACTGGCCTCGCTGGAAGCGCTGCAGCACGCCGCGCTGGGTCAGGAAAAGGGCGCGGCGCTGGACTGGCTGAAAGCCGAGTCGCTGGACCAGTTGCCGCGCGCCGGTGAAAAGCTCGGTGTTGAGCCGGGCTGGGAAGTCGCGGTCGAGAACGTGCTTGGTCCGCTGCTGGAAGGTGTGCTGGTCGATGGGCCGGACGGCCATATCGATGCGCTGGGTGCGCTGAAGGATGGTCGCCTGGCACTGCTGGCGCCCGGTGAACACGACGAGAGTTTCCAGCCGGCGGCGGATTCGCTGGCGGCCAAGGTCAGTGGTCCGGTCGTGCTGCGTCGCCTGCTGGCCGATGTCTTCGTGGCCGAAGATGCCATGGCGGCGCGTTCGCGCCTGACCGCGCTTTCGCTGTCGCAGTCGGTCATCACCCGCAATGGCGAATGGCTGGGCCACGGCTGGCTGCGCACCACGCGCAGCGGCGAAACCCACGGTGCGCTGGCGCGCGAGCGCGACATCCAGCAGCTGCGTCGTGATATCGATGCGCTGGTTGCCCGCGAGAAGGAGCAGGTCGAAGCGCTGGAGAACCTGCGATCGGCCCTGCTGGAAGCCGAGCAGGCGCGCGAGGAGACACAGCGTTCGTTGTACCTGGCGCATCGCAGCGCGGCCGAACTGGCCGGGCAGATGCAGAGCGGGCAGGGACGTCTTGATTCCGCTGCAGCGCGCATCCAGAAGCTGGACGACGAACGCCAGCAGATCGAGCAGCGCCGCACCGACGCCGAAGCGCAGACCCGTGAGTCACGCGGCAAGCTGGAGCAGACCATCGCGAAGATGGCGGAGCTGGAAAGCGAGCGTGCTGGACTCGAAACCGAGCGCCAGCAGCTGTCGCAGCAGCGCGACCAGCAGCGCGAACTGGCCCGCGCCAAGCGCCAGGCCACGCACGAACTTGCGTTGCGTCTTGAATCGCAGCGTGCGCGCCTGACCTCGCTGGCGCAGTCGGTGGAACGCATGACCGCGCAGCGCGGTCAGCTGGAGTCACGCCGTGGCGAACTCTCCGAACAATTGGCACAGGGCGACGCACCGGTTGCTGATCTCGAGAAGCAGCGTCAGACCTGCCTCGACCAGCGCGTGCAGGTGGATCGCCTGCTGTCCGAGGCGCGTTCCACGCTGGACGGCATCGAAGCACAGTTGCGCGAAAACGAGCAGAAACGCCAGCAGTTCGACCAGCAAGGCCTGGCCCTGCGCGAGAAGCAGAGTGCGCTGCGCCTCGACGAGCAGGCGCTGGCAATGAAGGCCGAAAGCCTCGACAAGGGCATCGTTGACGCCGGCCTCGAACTGACCGCCGTCATTGAAAACCTGCCCGAAAACGCTGACGCCAGCGGCTGGCAGCAGGCGCTGGAAAGCCTGGAAAACCGCATCCGTCGCCTGGAGCCGGTGAACCTGGCGGCGATCCAGGAGTTCGAGGAGCAGGGCAAGCGCAAGGAGTACCTCGATGCGCAGCACGGCGATCTGACCTCGGCACTGGAAACGCTGGAGACCGCGATCCGCAAGATCGACCGCGAAACGCGCGGCCGCTTCAAGGACACCTTTGATCGCGTCAACAGCGGCCTGCAGGAACTCTATCCGCGCCTGTTCGGCGGCGGCCACGCCTATCTCGAACTGACCGGCGAAGACCTGCTCGATACCGGCGTATCGATCATGGCGCGCCCGCCGGGCAAGCGTGTGTCCAACATCAACCTGCTGTCGGGTGGCGAGAAGGCGCTGACCGCCGTCGCGCTGGTGTTCGCCATCTTCCGCCTGAACCCGGCACCGTTCTGTCTGCTCGACGAGGTCGACGCGCCGCTGGACGAGGCCAACGTCGGCCGCTTCTGCGCGATGGTCAGCGAGATGAGCGAACGTGTGCAGTTCCTGTTTGTCACCCACAACAAGGCGACCATGGAAGCCGCGCACCAGTTGGCCGGCGTCACCATGCGCGAGCCGGGCGTGTCGCGACTGGTCAGCGTTGATCTCGACGAGGCGACGCGACTGGCAGGCGCGGCCTGAGCGCGTCGGACTGAATCGACTGTGATGGGCGGATTGCCGGACTCGGCGATCTGACGGGTTTTCGGATAGGCTTTCGCACCATGGATTCCACCCAGCTACGCATCATCATCCTGATCGTCGGCCTGCTGTTGCTGGCGGCCATCGCCTTTTTCGGCCGGCCGAAGAAGCCGGACCAGGGCAAGCGAAAGGCCAAGGGCGCGCCGCGTGAACGCGTCGAGCCGCGTCTTGGCGAAGGCGGCGAACACGACGAACTGGCCGATCCGGCCTCCGGCCTGCAGTCGGAGCTGGAGCTGGTCGAGGCCACGCTGTCCGGTCGTGAGCGTGTCGAGCTGCAGCGGCGCGTGCCGGAGCGCAAGGTCAGTGCCGAGGAAGCCGGTTTCGACCGCATCATCACGCTGTTCGTCGCTGCGCGCGAAGGCGAGACGGTTCGCGGTTCCGATCTGGTCGTTGCCGCCGAGAAGGCGGGCCTGTACTTCGGCGACATGGGCATCTTCCATCGCCGCACCGACGGCAACAGCGGTCCGTCGATCTTCAGCGTGGCCAGCATGGTCAAGCCGGGCAGTTTCGACATGAGCCGCATCAACGAACTGCGGGTGCCGGGTCTGAGCTTCTTCATGGCGTTGCCGGGGCCGATCCCGGCGCTGGATGCCTGGGAAGCGATGCTGCCGACGGCGCAGCGCCTGGCTGAGCTGCTGGACTGCAACGTGCTCGACGAGGAGCACAATGCACTGGGCCGCCAGCGCATCGCGCATATCCGCGACCAGCTTCGCGGCTACGACCGCAAGCGCGAGTCGCAGGGCCACTGAGCGGCGGCGCCAGCGCAATGTCGAACGATCCGCGCCAGCGCGTCGAAGCCCTGCGCGCCGAGATCAACGACGCCAATTATCGCTATCACGTTCTTGACGATCCGGCGATTCCGGACGCCGAGTACGACCGGCTGATGCGCGAGCTGGAAGATCTTGAAGCCGCGCATCCGGAGCTGGACGATCCCGACTCGCCCACGCACCGCGTCGGCCAGAAGCCGGACAGCGGCTTTGCCGAGGTGCGCCACGCGATCCCGATGCTGTCGCTGTCCAACGCCTTCTCTGACTCCGAAGTTGGCGACTTCGTGCGTCGCATCCGCGACACGCTGGGCGAGGACGAGCCGGCGTTCAGCGCCGAACCCAAGCTCGATGGCCTGGCGATCAGCCTGCGCTACGAGAACGGCCGGCTGGTGCAGGGCGCCACGCGCGGCGATGGCGCCACCGGTGAAGACGTCACCGCCAATCTGCGCACCATTCGGGCCATCCCGCTGCGACTGCGTGGCGAAGGCTGGCCGGCGCTGCTGGAAGTGCGTGGCGAGGTCTACATGCCGCGCGCCGGCTTCGAGAAGTTCAACGAACACGCCCTGGCGAGTGGCGAGAAGCCGTTGGCCAATCCGCGCAATGGTGCCGCCGGTTCGCTGCGCCAGCTCGATCCCGCCATCACGGCGAAACGACCGTTGGCCTTCTACGCCTACTCGGTGGGCGCGGTCAGCGATGGCGCGTTGCCGGAAACGCACAGCGACACGCTGGCGAAGCTGCGCGACTGGGGTTTTGGCGTCAGCCCGCTGGTGAAACGTGTGCGGGGTCTGCAGGGCCTGCTCGCCTACTACGCGGACATCGGTGAGCAGCGTGATCGCCTGCCGTATGACATCGACGGTGTGGTCTACAAGCTGGATCGCTACGACGAACAGGCCGAGCTCGGCTTCGTCGCACGCGCGCCGCGCTGGGCGCTGGCGCACAAGTTTCCGGCACAGGAGCAGCTGACCACGGTCGAGGCGATTGACGTGCAGGTCGGTCGCACCGGCGCGATCACGCCGGTGGCGCGTCTGACGCCGGTGCACGTGGCTGGCGTCACCGTTACCAACGCCACGCTGCACAACGCCGACCAGATCGCGCGGCTGGATGTCCGCGTTGGCGACACTGTGATCGTGCGCCGTGCCGGCGATGTCATCCCCGAAGTGGTTCGCGTGCTGCCCGAGAAGCGGCCTGCTGACAGTGCTCCGTGGCAAATGCCGGAGACCTGTCCGGTCTGCGGCTCGCATGTAGTTCGCGAGGAAGGCGAGGCGGTATCGCGCTGTTCGGGCGGCCTGTTCTGCCGGGCACAGCGCGTCGAAGCCCTGATCCACTTCGCTTCGCGCCGCGCCATGGACATCGAAGGCCTGGGCGGCCGCTTCTGCGAGGATCTGAGCGAGTTCGGCTACGTCGAAACCATCGCCGACATCTACCGGCTGACGCTCGACGACCTGCTGGAAATGAAGCGTCGCTCGGAAGAACGCGACGGTGCGGTTCCCGAGACCGTGAAGGCCGGCAAGATTGCCACGAAGTGGGCGGAGAACCTGATCCAAGCCATCGAGGCCAGCAAGCAGACCACGCTGCCGCGGCTGCTGTTTGCCCTCGGCGTGAACCAGATTGGTGAGGAAACCGCCAAGCGGCTGGGGCAGACCTTCGGCAATCTCGACACCATCCGCCGTCTACCGGACGAATTGCTGGTCGCGGCGGAGGACGTTGGTCCGACGGTGGCCGCGTCGATTTCGAGCTTTTTCGCCGAGCCGGGCAACCAGCAGGTGATCGACGCGCTGCTCGCCGCCGGCGTCACGTTGACGGACGAATCATCGCCGTCACCGAAATTGCGCCAGCTGTTTGGGCCGGACTACCTGTTGTCGAAGGCGAACATCAAGCACCTCGGCCAGAAGGGCGCGTCGCGCCTGGTGGAATCATTTCCGACGCTGGATGCGCTGCTGGCCGCGAGCGAGGAGCAGTGGTCGCAGGCCGGCGCCAGCAAGGCGGCCTGCACCAGCCTGCGGGAACTGCGGGACGACACGTCACGCGTTGCGCATCTGCTTGAGGTCCAGCAGCGACTCGCGGCCTTGCTGGACTCGCTTTCGGAAGCCACCGAGCAGGCCTCCGGGCCGCTCGACGGCCAGACGGCCGTGCTCACCGGCACGCTGGCCGCGATGACCCGCGACGAAGCGAAGGCGCGACTGGAAGCGCTGGGCGCCAAGGTTGCCGGCAGCGTGTCGAAGAAGACCAGTTTCGTCGTCGCGGGGGAGTCCGCCGGTTCCAAGCTGGACAAGGCGCAGGCGCTCGGCGTGCCGGTCTGGGACGAGGCGCAGTTGCTCGCCTACCTTGCCGATCATTCAGGCGACTGAGTGATTCGACGCTGCGCCTGATTGTGGCGGAGAATAGTCCGATGAGCTCATGGCAACCTACCGCTGATACGCGAGCGCTTCGCCTGCGCGCCGAGGTCAACGCGACCATTCGCGCCTTCTTTGCCGAACGCGACGTGCTGGAAGTGGAGACGCCGGTGCTGTCGCAGGCCGGCAACAGCGATCCGAACATCCTCGGCTTCAGTACGGCCTTCGACGGGCCGGTGGCCGGTGGCGGGAAGCAGCGCTGGCTGCGCACCTCGCCGGAGTACGCGATGAAGCGGCTGCTGGCGGCCGGGGTTGGCGACTGCTACGAGTTGGGCCGCGTGTTCCGCAACGGTGAGGCCGGGCGAAAGCACAATCCCGAGTTCACGCTGCTGGAGTGGTACCGGGTCGGCTGGGATGAGCACACGCTGATGCTGGAAGTCGCCAGCCTGGTGCGCAAGCTGCTGGTGATGCAGGGGATTTCCTGCCACGTGCGCAAATGCAGCTATCGCCAGCTGTTCCGCGAGGCGCTGGACATCGATCCCTTTGCCGCCGATCCTGCGGAGCTGATCGCGCCGCTGAGCATCTTCGGCATCGATGATGCCGGCCTCAGTCGTGACGACTGGCTCGACCTGCTGTTGACGCACCTGATCCAGCCCAGCTTCCCGGCGGATCAACTGCTGCTGTTGCATGACTACCCGGCCAGCCAGGCGGCGCTGGCCCGCGTGCGCAAGGGCGATGGGGGCGACGTGGCGGCACGCTTCGAGGTGTTCCTCGGCGCCGTCGAGCTGGCCAACGGCTATCACGAGCTAGCCGATGCCGCCGAACAGCGTCGTCGTTTCGAGGCGGATCAGGCGCGGCGCAAGCAGTCCGGACAGGCGCTCGCGCCGATTGATGAACGCCTGCTCGCGGCGTTGGAGCACGGACTGCCGGAATGCGCCGGCGTCGCGCTGGGCGTGGATCGCCTGCTGCTGGCCATGCTGGAGGCAGATCACCTGGAACGGGCGCTGGCTTTTCCCTTCGATCGCGCCTGACCGCGGGTAGCGACCCGTGCAACGATTCACCTCGAAGGTTCAGGACGACGCCATCGCGCCGCAATCCCGCGCAGCCTTGGTGGCTCAGCCGGTAGCGGCCGTAATGACGCGATTGCGGCCCTGCTGCTTCGCGCGGTACAGCGCGGCGTCGGCGGCGCGGAGCAAGGTCGGCGGATCGCTGCCATCGGCCGGAAACGTCGAAACACCGATGGAGACCGTCACCGCCGGCAGCGGCTTGCCGTTGTGCTGCACGGTCATTTCCGAAACCAGACGACGAATCGCCTCCGCGCGCCGCGCCGCATCTTCGATGGACATCTCCGGCAGGATCAGGGTGAATTCCTCGCCACCGTAACGGCAGGCGATGTCTTCGTGCCGCGAGTGTGCGGTCAGCGTCTGCGCGAAGCGCACCAGTACGGCATCACCGCCGTCGTGACCGTGCTGATCGTTGAAGCGCTTGAAGTGGTCCACGTCCAGCATCAGCAGCGACAACGGCAGTTCGCGGCGCTCGCAGCGTGCCAGCTCGCGCTGCAGCGACTCCTCAAGGTAACGGCGGTTGAACAGGCCGGTCAGCGGATCGCGGATGCTCTGCGTGCGCAGCGTGTCCTGCAGCTTGAGGTTGGCCAGCGCCAGCGCCAACTGCTCGACCAGCGCGGCGGCGATTTCGCGCCGGCTGGGCGGGCGCTGTTCGGGCGGTATGTCGCGGTCTGCGTCGGTAACGGCGCGCGACAGGTAGACGAAGCCCATGGTCTCGCCGTGTGCGGTGATCGGCACGCAGACGGCAATGGCGGGACGTGCGGGATCGCGTTTCGCATGCGCGCAGTGGGTGTCGCCGTCGCGGTCATCGACCGAATGCGGCTGTCCTCGCCGCAGCGCCCAGCAGTCCGCGGTCGGCACCGGCATTTCGCTGGGCAAGGCCTGCTCACCCCATGCCCGCACCATTTCGGCGAGGTCGCGTGAGGGCCGCAGCAGGAACACGTTGCCACCGAACGCCGGCAGCAGCCGGGTGAAGGTGTCGGCGGTGACTGACAATGCCTCGTCGACGCTGCGGCAGCTTTGCAGCATGCCGGCGTACTGGCTGAGTTCCCGCGTGTCGGCGCCGGCGCGACGCAACTGGGTGACGGTTTCCTCCAACTGCTCGTTGACATGCCCGGCCGTGCGCTCGGCGCGGCGTCGCTGCATGTTCTCGCGAATGATGAAAGCGAACACCAGCAGCAGCAGGCCGCCGCTGATCATGATGCCGATGATGGTCTGCGACTGCAGTCGTTGCAGACTGATTTCGGAGCTTTCGCTGCGCGCGACCAGCAGTTCTCGTTCTTCGTCCTGCATGGTCTGGGAAATGGCGGCGATTTCCTCCATCAACCGCTTGCCTTCTGCCTTGCCGACCTCCTCGCGCGCCGACTCGAAGCCGTGTTCGCGGAAACGGCGCAGGATGTCCATGGCGTGATCCAGACGCACCTCGGTGGCGGCCTTGAGCGCGCGCATGCGCTCGCTCTGCTCCGGATTGTCGGCCAGTGCCTGTTCCAGCCGCGCCACAAACCCGTGGACGCGCGGGATGGCCGCGAAGAACTCGCCCTCCAGCTCGGCGGTACCGGTCAGCAGGAAGCCGCGCTGGGCCGATTCGGCGTCCTTGATCGCCGCGTACAGCGACTGGATCAGCGCCAGGTTCTCGTGCGTGCGGTTCAGCCAGCGGCTGTCCTCGGCGAACTCCTGGCTGCGCTGGCTGACCGAATAGCCGACCAGCACCAGGATCACCGACGCCGCCGCCAGCCCGAGGAAGATCCTCAGGCGGGAGTCGAACAGGGTACTGGTCAGCTTGGTCGGCATGGCGTTGTCTGGAAGTCTCCCGCGGTTGTGATCCGCGCGCAGCCGGCCATTTTAAGCGCTATCGTGCGGTTTGGCCGCTACGTGACTGTTATTTGCAGCTCCGTCCGGCTGGCGCCTACTGGCTGACTGCACCCAGTGCGGCGCGGAACGGGGAAATGGCAAGGCGGAACGCGCTGCCGCTCCAACTGATCAGGCGTCGCTGGTCGATGCCGGTCAGGCCGTGCAGCAACTCGCCGAGATCCTGCGCCTGGCCGTTGCCGATGCGACACAGTGCCTGGGCACGGCGGCCGATGGCGTAGGTCGCCGTGATCGTGGTGGCGCCGTCGCTGGCCAGCGACGCGACCGGCAGCAGGCGATTGATGATGGGTCGCCCCAGACTGCCGCCGAGGCGGCTGATGCCGGAACGCTCGACCAGCAGTTCCAGACTGCGCTGGGAAATCTCGCGGGCACTGCCGCCGACTGCCGTGGCGAGCAGAATGACCGCGCGTTCCTCCAGCTCGTTCAGGCGGATCGCATGGAGCTCGAGAATATCCAGCACCAATCGTCTCTGGATCTGCGCGGGTGCGTCGCGGTCGCTGAGCTTGCCGATCAGCAGTGGTGCCAGCTTGCCCAGCATCGGCACTTTCTCGATCAGGCCTCCCGCAATCGCGCCGCTGCCGGCCTTCAGGCAGGCCGCATGGATCAGGCGCAGGCAGCGGCGATCCAGTTCCTCACCGGTCAGCGGTTTGGATGGTGCGGCGTTCTTTGTCGTGCGTCGGCTGGCTGTCGGCTTTTTCGCGGCGGTTCGTTTGACGGCTTTCTTCGGCACCGTCTTCTTCGTGGTCGAGGCCTTGCTGCCGCGTTTGCTGGTGGTCTTGGCGGTGGTCGCTTTGCGCGCGGTCTTGGCGGTTTTCTTGCGCGCGCTGACGCGGGCGGCGGGTTTGCCGTCGTTGTCACTGGCGCTGGTGCGGCGCGTGGCCATGCGTCGAGCTTAGCGCGTTGCTGCGCGGGCCGTACAGCCACCGGGCGGCGCGCTTCCGCCTGCTAGACTTGGCGGTCTGTCTACCGGTCTGAATCTTCTCCGTGAATTCCGAACCTTCAACGACTGCTGCATCCTCGTTCGACCGCGTCCGCCCCTATCGTTGGAACGGCAAGACCCTGTCGCTGCTGGATCAGCGCCGCCTGCCGTTCCACGACGAGTGGATTGACTGCGCCGATGCCGCCAGCGTGGCGCAGGCCATCCGTGACCTGGTTGTTCGAGGCGCGCCGGCCATCGGCATCGCCGCCGCCTACGGGGTGGCGATGGCGGCCGCGCAAAGTGATGCCGACAACGCGGAAGCGGCCAAGCAGGCGCTGGCACCGACGCTGGACCACCTGCGCGCAGCGCGTCCGACGGCGGTGAACCTGGCCTGGGCGCTGGATCGCATGGCGTCTCGCCTTTCGGCACTGAAGGATCACGATGACTGGCGCGAGCAGATGGCCATCGAAGCCGATGCCATCGCCGTCGAGGATCTGGCCGCCAATCGCCACATGGGCGAGCTCGGCGCCGCCCTGATCGCGCCGGGCAGTGGCGTGCTGACGCACTGCAATACCGGTTCACTGGCAACCGCCGGGCTTGGCACCGCGCTGGGCGTGATCCGCGTGGGTCGCGAGCAGGGCCGCATCGACGCGGTCTACGCCGGCGAAACGCGACCCTGGCTGCAGGGCGCACGGCTGACCGTCTGGGAGCTGCAGCAGGACGGCATCCACGCCACGCTGATCGCCGACTCCGCCGCCGCGCACCTGATGGCGCAGGGCCGGGTGCAGTGGGTGATCATCGGTGCCGACCGCATCACCGCGAACGGCGACGTCGCCAACAAGATTGGCAGCTACCAGTTGGCCATCGCCGCTCGGCATCACGGCGTGAAGTTCATGGTGGTGGCGCCGTCCTCCACGGTCGACATGGCCACGGCCAGCGGTAGCGAGATCGAGATCGAGGAACGCGATCCGGCCGAGTTGCTGGGCATTGCCGGTCAGCGCGTGGTCGCCGAAGGCATTGCCGCCTGGAACCCGGTGTTCGACATCACGCCGGCCGGCCTGATCGACGCCATCGTCACCGAGCGTGGCGTGGTTGAACGGCCGGACGCCACATCCATGGCGGCGCTGTTTGGCGATGGCGCTGCGTGAGCGACTGCCCTCGCGGCAGTTCATCCTGTTTTGCATCTCGGGCGCTGTCGCCTTCCTGATCGATTCGGGTATTACCCATCTGCTGGTTCATCGCGTTGGCCTCGAGCCTTTTCGGGCGCGGATTCCGGCGATCTTGGCGGCAGTGCTGTTTACCTGGCTGTACAACCGCCACATCACTTTCCGACAACAGCGCAGCCGTCGTCGCCTGGCCGAGTTGGGTCGCTATGTTGTTGGCAATGCTCTGGGCCTCATCGCCAACTACGGTGCCTATGCGCTGGTCATCGCGACCGTCGCTATCAGTCGGGAATGGCCGATCATCGCGGTTGCTGCCGGTTCGATGGCCGGTCTCGGCGTCAACTACCTGTCGGCCAGGCAATTCGTGTTTCGAGGCAGCGAGCAGGACTGATTCGAGCTGCTCGCGAGGCGCCGCGAGACAGCTTTTCCGCGGCTGCCAAACGCGGGCTTTGACGCCCCGGACATGGTAGAATTACGGGTCTGTTTCACGCACATGAACGGCCTGCCGCGATCGCCACGCCGAGCGCATTTGTCAGGCCTCATTTCGAGACGGGAACGACTTGAGGTTTCGATCTCAAGCCATTGTTTTGTAAAGACATAGCCTGGAATCAAGAATGGCGGAACTCGCAAAGGAAATCATCCCGGTCAATCTCGAAGACGAGATGCGCAAGAGCTACCTCGACTACGCCATGAGCGTGATCGTCGGGCGTGCGCTCCCGGATGTCCGCGATGGCCTCAAGCCGGTGCACCGTCGCGTGCTGTTCGCGATGAACGAACTGGGCGCGCACAGCAACAAGCCGTACTACAAATCGGCGCGCATCGTCGGTGACGTGATCGGTAAATACCACCCGCACGGCGACTCCGCCGTGTACGACACGCTGGTGCGCATGGCGCAGCCGTTCTCGCTGCGCTATATGCTGGTCGACGGGCAGGGCAACTTCGGTTCCATCGACGGCGACAACGCCGCCGCCATGCGTTACACCGAAGCCCGCATGTCGCGCCTGGCGCACGAGCTGATGGCGGACATCGACAAGGAAACCGTCGATTTCCAGCCCAACTACGACGAAAAGGAGCAGGAGCCCACCGTCCTGCCCACGCGCGTTCCCGCGCTGCTGGTGAACGGCTCGGCCGGTATCGCGGTGGGCATGGCGACCAACATCCCGCCGCATAACCTGACCGAAGTCATCGCCGCGACCATCGCGCTGATCGACAATCCCGAGCTCACCATCGACGAGCTGATGGAGCACCTGCCGGGTCCCGACCTGCCCACCGCCGGCATCATCAACGGCACCGCCGGCATTCATCACGCCTACCACACCGGTCGTGGCCGTCTGCGCATGCGCGCCCGGGCCGAGGTCGAAGTCGACGAGAAGACCGGCCGCGAAGCCATCGTCGTCACCGAGATTCCCTACCAGGTCAACAAGGCGCGACTGATCGAGAAGATCGCCGAGCTGGTCAAGGAAAAGCGCATCGACGGCATTTCCGAGCTGCGCGACGAGTCCGACAAGGACGGCATGCGCATCTTCATCGAGATCAAGCGCGGCGAATCCGCCGAAGTGGTGCTGAACAACCTCTACGCGCAGACGCCGATGGAGTCGGTGTTCGGCATCAACATGGTGGCGCTGGTGGACGGCCGCCCGCAGCTGCTGAACCTCAAGCAGATGCTGGAAGCCTTCGTCCGCCATCGCCGTGAGGTCGTCACCCGCCGCACCATTTTCGAGCTGCGCAAGGCGCGCAACCGAGCCCACATCCTCGAAGGCCTGACCGTCGCGCTGGCCAACATCGACGAGATGATCGAGCTGATCAAGACCTCGGAAAACCCGCAGGTCGCCAAGGAGCGCATGCTGGATCGGGTTTGGGAGCCGGGTCTGGTCGGCGCGCTGCTGGGTGCTGCTGGCGCTGAGGCCTCGCGTCCGGAAGACCTGCCGGATGGCGTGGGTCTCGTGGATGGCGGCTACCAGCTGACCGACACGCAGGCGCAGCAGATTCTGGAAATGCGCCTGCATCGCTTGACCGGCCTCGAGCAGGAAAAGCTGACCGACGAGTACAAGCAGCTGCTGGAGACCATCACCGGCCTGATCGAGATCCTGGAAAATCCCGACCGACTGCTGGAAGTGATCCGCGACGAACTGCATGCGGTCAACGCCGAGTTTGGCGACGAGCGCCGTAGCGAGATCCGCCAGAGCGAGGAAGACCTCGACATCCTCGACCTGATCGCGCCCGAGGACATGGTGGTCACGCTGTCGCACACCGGCTACGTGAAGCGCCAGCCGGTCAGCGCCTATCGCGTGCAGCGCCGTGGCGGCAAGGGTCGTTCGGCGGCCAGTACCAAGGACGAGGACTTCGTCGAGCGCCTGTGGGTGGCCAACACCCACGACACGCTGCTGACCTTCACCAGCGCCGGTCGCGTGTTCTGGCTGGGCGTGCATCAGTTGCCGGAAGCCGGCCCGAATGCGCGCGGCCGCCCGATCATCAACTGGATCTCGCTGGAGGAAGGCGAGAAGGTGCAGGCGGTGCTGCCGGTGCGCGAGTACGACGAAGGTCGCTTCGTGTTCTTCGCCACCCGCAACGGCACGGTGAAGAAGACGCCGCTGACCGAGTACGCCTATCGCCTGCAGCGCGGCAAGATCGCCATCAACCTCGATCCCGAGGACGCACTGGTCGATGTGCGCCTCACCGATGGCGAGCGCGACATCATGCTGTTCGCCAGCAACGGCAAGACGGTGCGCTTTGACGAAAGCACCGTGCGTTCCATGGGACGCACCGCCGCGGGCGTGCGCGGCATCAGGCTGGGCAAGGGCGAGTCGGTGGTCAGCCTGATCGTGGTCGATGGTGAGGACGACGTGCTCACCGCGACCGTCAACGGCTATGGCAAGCGCACGCCGGTGGACGACTACCCGAAAAAGGGTCGTGGCACCATGGGCGTGATCGGTATCCAGACCAGCGAACGCAACGGTGACCTGATGGGCGCGCTGCAGATCAATGACGAGCAGGAAATCCTGCTGATCAGCGACGGCGGCACCATGGTTCGCACGCGTGCCGGCGAGGTTTCCCAGCTCAGCCGCAACACCCAGGGCGTCACCCTGATGCGCATGGTGAAGGACGAAAAGCTGATCGGCCTCGAGCGCGTCGATCAGTTCGAGGATGAAGTCGATGGCGAAGGCGAAGGCCTTGAAACCGAGGCGGGCGAAGCGTTGCCGTCAAACGATGGTGCGGACGCCGCAGGTGAATCGGCGAGCACGGACTGAGGTGATGTGCCGGCCCGGTGTTCGTCCGGGCCGGTCACTTCAAACCTGAGTCAGAAGTGGGTCGGTTCGAGCGCCAAAGGCGCGGAACCGAAACCCCCCGCATAACGCGCGTCGGTTCCGCCGTTTCACGGCTTGAATCGTCCTACCGCATCCCCGACGAATGGGAAGTCAGCCAATCGCCTTGAGCATGGCCTCGGCGCTGGACACCTTGAACTCGCCCGGTGCCTCGATGCTGAGCTTGCGCACCACGCCGTCGTCGGCATAAAGCGCGAAGCGCTGCGAGCGTAGGCCCATGCCGAAGCCGGTGGCGTCCAGCTCAAGCCCCAGAGCACGCGTGAAAGTGCCGTTGCCGTCGGCCAGCATGGCCAGGTCGTCCGGCGCATCCTGCGTCTTCGCCCAGGCGTCCATCACGAAAGCGTCGTTGACTGCCAGGCAGGCCACGCCGATCTCGCGGCGGCGGAACTCGTCCATGGCCTCGACATAGCCGGGCAGGTGCTTGGCTGAGCAGGTTGGCGTGAAAGCGCCCGGCACCGCGAACAGCACGATCCGCTTGTTGGCAAAGAAGTCGCTGCTGTTGATCGACTGCACGCCGTCCTTGAGGACGTTGAGGGTGGCTTCGGGAATCCGTTCTCCGACCTGGATGCTCATGCCCTGATCTCCTTTCCTTGATGACCCGTCATGGGTAGGCGCGAATCATATCGTGGCTGAACGGACGAGGTAGGGCTGCATGCGGACGGATATTGAAAACTGCGCGGAAAGCCGCAGATCGGGTGTAACGGCGGCCGCGTCCGCCAACCCGAATCTGGAGTCAAGCATGAACGTTATCCGCTACCGCCCGTGGTCCCGCGTCGCCCATCGTGGGGATGACATCCGCCAGGTGTTTGATCGCTTCTTTGGCGATGTCGGCAGCAATGCCAACAGCGACGCCAACAGCGACGTCGGCAAGCCTGCCGAAGCCCAGTGGACGCCGCGCGTCGACATCCGCGAGGAGCAGGGGCGCTTCCTGATCCTCGCCGACGTGCCGGGCGTCGATCCAGCCAGCATCGAAATCGACATGGACGGCGGCGTGCTCAGCATTCGTGGTGAGCGTCCGGTCGCCGAGATCGCCGAAGGTGAGCGCCTGACGCGCACCGAGCGCCAGCACGGGGCGTTCCACCGTCGATTCACGCTGCCGGACAGCGCCGATGCCGAGGGCATCGTGGCTACCGGAAAGCACGGCGTGCTGGAGATCGTGATTCCCAAGCGGGCCGAGACCCGGTCGCGACGGATTCCGGTCAACGCCTGATTGCTTCGCTGGCTCTTTTCGGGCTTGCGTGCCGGTGTGAACACGGCCCGGCCGGGTAACCGGTCGGGCCGCTGTTGTTGAGAACGATGGCGACGTTCGCGGAGTATTCTCGCGGAGGATGATCGCCATCTCGCAGGAGTGAAGGATGCAGTTCAAGGACTACTACGCCGAGCTCGGCGTGGCTGCCGACAGCAGCGAGGCCGAGATCAAGTCCGCCTACCGCAAGCTGGCGCGCAAGTACCACCCGGACGTCAGCAAGGAAGCCAATGCCGAGGATCGTTTCAAGGCGGTGAACGAGGCTTACGAAGTGCTGCGCGACAAGGACAAGCGCGCGGCCTATGACCAGTTGCGCGCGCGCGGCTATCGGCCCGGTGATGAATTCAACGTGCCGCCGGACTTTGGTCAGGGTGGCTTTGGTCGCGGCGGACACGGGCAGGGTTTCGAGTTCGACCTGGGCGATATCTTCGCTCGTGGTCAGGGAGGAGGCGGTGCCGGGTTCAGTGACTTCTTCGAGTCACTGTTCGGCGGCGCGCAGGCGCGGCGCACGCAAGGGCATGCACAGTCACATGGCCGGTCGCCGCAGGCACGCCGCGCGCGGGTGCAGGTGCCGCTGCAGGCTGTTCACGACGGTGGCGCCCAGCGCATCCAGGTGGACGGTCGCACGCTGGAAGTGAAGATTCCGGCCGGTGTGCGTGAAGGCCAGTCGATCCGGCTGGCGGGACAGGGCGGGCAGGGTGCCGACCTGCTGCTGGAGATCGCCTACGCCGCGCATCCCGACTTCAGCGTCGAGGGCCGCGACGTGGTCTACGAGCTGCGCCTGGCGCCGTGGGAAGCCGCGCTGGGGGCAAGCCTTTCAGTGCCGACATTGGGCGGGGCCGTGACGCTGAAGGTGCCGGCTGGCTCTAGCAGTGGCCGTCGGCTTCGGTTACGCGGTCGCGGCCTGCCAGGCGATCCGCCGGGGAATCAATACGTCGAGCTGCAGGTGGAATCGCCGCCCGCGCAAAGCGATCAGCAGATCGAGGCCTATCGTGCATTCGAGCAGGCGTTCCCGGATTTCGACCCGCGAATGGCCTGACCGCGGGCGCTGGCTTGCGAAACAAAAAACGCCGCTGGGAAGCGGCGTTTTTCGTTTCATACGGCGAGTCCGGCGTCTGGAGCCAGAAAACTCAGGCGGCGGGAAGCAGCTCCTTCACCGTCTTGATCAATTGCGACTCGTTGACCGGCTTGGTCAGGTAGGCCTTGGCGCCCTGGCGCATGCCCCAGACGCGGTCGGTTTCCTGGTCCTTGGTGGTCACCAGCACGATCGGGATGTGCGCGGTGGTCGACTCCTTGGCGATCGCGCGGGTGGCCTGGAAGCCGTTGAGGTTCGGCATCACCACGTCCATCAGGATCAGGTCAGGCAGTTCCTTCTTGGCGACTTCCACGCCCAGCGCGCCGTCTTCGGCGGTCAGGGTTTCGTGCCCCAGTTTTTCGATGATGCGCTTCATGCCCATCAACTGCGAAGGGGAGTCGTCAACAATAAGCACTCGGGCCATAGTCACCTCATGGTTTGCGATGCGTCGGCCAGCTTGTGACTGGACCGGCACACCCGGATTTCATTGCAGGCCCGCCGGGTCCGGTCGGGCAGCGCCAGCTCCAATATCGGGGCAGGGCGGCAGAAAATCCAGTCTAGCAGGTTATCGGGCGATGATCGCGCCCCGATTGTGCTGTCATCGGCGGCTTTCAGGCGGCGATCTCAACCAGCGTCCGCCCGAACGAGCCGCCAGTCAGCATGGTGTCGAACACGCTGCCAAGTTCGTCCAACGTGACGGTTCTAGTGCAGATTCCGTCGAGGTTGGCGGGTTTCCAATCACCGGCCAGATGCGCCCACACGGCGTCGCGGATATCGCGAGCCGTGCCCGCCGAGGCGATGCCCAGCAGCGACACGCCACGGATGATGAAGGGCATCACCGTGGTGGCCAGCGCGTGGCCGCCGGCCAGTCCGCAACTGGCAATGTTGCCGTAGGGCTGGATGACGCGGGTCAGCCCGGCCAGCATTTCATCGCCGACGTTGTCGATGGCGCCGGCCCAGCTGGCGGTTTCCAGCGGACGCTGGCCCCAATGCAGGTCGCGCCGCGAAATCACCTGTTTGGCGCCCAGAAGCTTCAGGAAGTCCAGCCGATCCATCTTGCCGGTGATGGCATGCGCTTCGTAACCGGCGCGGGTCAGGATATCCAGTGCCAGCATCCCAACGCCGCCAGTGGCGCCGGTGACCACCACCGGGCCCATGTCCGGCGTCTGCCCGTTCTGTTCCATGCGGTACAGCGACAGCGCGGCGGTGAAACCGGCGGTGCCAAGGATCATCGCCTCGCGAAGGTCGAGCCCGTCCGGCAGCGGGATGGTCCACTTCGCTTCCAGCCGAGCGTATTCCGCATAGCCGCCATCGCGCGTTTCGGAGAGCCCGCAGCCGGTGCAGAGCACGGCGTCACCTTCCTTGAAGGCCGGGTCGCTTGATGCGACGACATGACCGGCGACATCGATGCCACCAACCAGCGGCGAACGACGGAGGATGCTGCCCTGTCCGGTACCGGCGAGTGCATCCTTGTAGTTGATCGACGAGTACGCCGTCTTGATCACGACCTCGCCTGGCGACAGGTCGTCCACCGACATCGTTTCGATGCCCGCGCGGTAGTTCTCGCGGTTGGCGTGGATGCGGAAGGCGTGAAAGGCGTCTGTCGTGCTCATGCGCTGTCTCCAAATGCGCGAGGCGCCCTTGGGCGCCTCGCAGTGTCGTGCAATGGTGGCGATCAGTTCGCCTTGTGGATGGCCCGCTTGTCGACGGCCAGCGCGGCTTCGTGCACGGCCTCGGCCAGCGACGGATGGGCGTGGCAGATGCGAGCGAGGTCTTCGGCGCTGCCGTGGAACTCCATGGCGACGACGGCCTCGGCCACCAGTTCGGAAACCACTGGGCCGACCATGTGCACGCCGAGCAGGCGATCGGTTTCGGCGTGGGCGATGACCTTGACCATGCCGGCGGTTTCGTTCATCGCCACGGCGCGGCCGATGGCGGCGAACGGGAAGCTGCCGGTCTTGACCGGGATGCCTTCGGCCTTGCACTGCGCTTCGGTCTTGCCGACCCAGGCCAGTTCCGGCTCGGTGTAGATCACCCACGGCACCAGATCGAGGTTGACGTGTCCCGGCTTGCCGGCGATCAGTTCGGCGACGGCGATGCCTTCCTCGGAGCCCTTGTGCGCCAGCATCGGGCCGCGCACGCAGTCACCGACGGCCCAGACGTTCTCGGCGGCGGTGTGGCAGTGCTCGTCGACCACGATCTGGCCACGCTCGTTGACCTCAACGCCGGTGCCCTCGGCCAGCAGGCCGTTGGTGGCGGCGCGGCGGCCAACGGCCACCAGCAGCTTGTCGACCACCAGGTTCTGGTCGGCCTTGCCATCGTTGTAGGTCAGGTGGACCTCGTCGCCCTTGACCTCGACCGCGGAGACCTTGCTGCCGAGCTTGATGTCCAGGCCCTGCTTCTTGAACTCGCGGGCGGCGAGCTTGGCGATGTCGGCATCGGCGGCGGCGAGGAAGTCGGGCAGGGCTTCGATCACGGTGACTTCGGCGCCGAGGCGCTTCCACACCGAACCCAGCTCCAGGCCGATGACGCCGGCGCCGATGACGCCGAGGCGCTTCGGTGTGCTTTCGAAGTCCAGTGCACCGGCATTGTCGACGACATGCTTTCCATCGAACCTGGCGAACGGCAGCTCGATCGGCACCGAACCGGTGGCGATGATCACGTGCTTGCCGGTGATGCTGGCCTCGGTGCCGTCATGGCCCTTGATGCGCACTTCGCGGTTCGGGTGCAGTGTGCCGTAGCCGGCAATCGGCGTGACCTTGTTCGACTTGAACAACTGGGTGATGCCGCCGGTGAACTGCTTGACGATCTTGTCCTTGCGGCCAACCATCGCGCCGACGTCAATCGACGCCTTCTCGGTGCTGATGCCATGGGCCGCCAGGTTGTGCTCGATGTCGTGGAAGCGCTTGGAGGAATCCAGCAGCGCCTTGGACGGGATGCAGCCGATGTTCAGGCAGGTGCCGCCCAGCGCCGGCTTGCCGTCCTTGCCGATGAAGGCATCCACGCAGGCGGTCTTCAGGCCCAGCTGCGCGGCGCGGATCGCGGCCACGTAGCCGGCCGGGCCGGCACCGATGACGACGACGTCGAAGTTCTCGCTCATTTCATTCGCTCGCGTGATTCGTGATTGGTGAAGGGTGATTCGTCAAAGGCAAAGGATCCGTGGTGGCGATGCTGTGCTCCAGCCAACCACGAATCACCCATCACGAATCACGGCGTCTGGGCCTCAAAGGCCCAGAAGCATGCGGTGCGGGTTCTCCAACTGATCCTTGATGTCGACCAGGAACAGCACGGCGTCCTTGCCGTCGATGATGCGGTGGTCGTAGCTCAGTGCGATGTACATCATCGGGGCGACCACGATCTGACCGTTCTCGGCCACCGGGCGATCCTTGATGGTGTGCATGCCGAGGATGGCGCTCTGCGGCGGGTTGACGATCGGCGTCGACATCAGCGAGCCGAAGGTGCCACCGTTGGTGATGGTGAAGGTGCCGCCCTGCAGGTCATCCAGGCTCAGGCCGCCCTTGCGCGCCTTCTCGGCATAGTCGCGGATGCCACCTTCGACCTCGGCGAAGCTCATCGACTCGGCGTTGCGCAGCACCGGCGTGACCAGGCCGCGATCCGTCGACACCGCAATCGAGATGTCGGAGTAACCGTGGTAGATCACGTCGTCACCGTCGACCGATGCATTGACGATGGGATGGCGGCGCAGGGCTTCGGCAGCGGCCTTGACGAAGAAGCTCATGAAGCCGAGGCGCACGCCGTGCTGCTTCTCGAAGGCCTCGCCCATTTCCTTGCGCATCTGCTTGACCTTGGCCAGGTTCACCTCGTTGAAGGAGGTGAGCATGGCGATGCTGTCCTTGGACTGCATCAGGCGCTCGGCGATGCGCTTGCGGATGCGGGTCATCGGTACGCGCTCTTCCGGACGTGCACCGCCCGGCAGCGGGCGGTCGCCCGGGCCGTTCTTCATGTAGTTGACCAGATCTTCCTTGGTCACCTGACCGTGACGACCGCTGCCGGCGACGTTGGCCGGATCGATGCCATGCTCGCTGGCCACGCGGCGACCGGCTGGCGACAGCGCGCTGGTGTCAACCGACTTCGCCGGAGCCGCCGGTGCGGGTGCGGCGGCCTTCGGCGCCTCCTGCTTGGCCTCGGCCTTCGGCGCTTCGGCCGGCTTGGCCGGTGCCGCGCCTTCCTCGATGATCGCAATCAGCTGCTGGCTCTCGACGGTATCGCCCTCGGCGAACTTGAGCTCCTTGATGACGCCGTCCACGGGCGAGGGCACTTCCAGCACCACCTTGTCGGTTTCGAGGTCGACGATGTTTTCATCGCGGGCCACGGCGTCGCCCGGCTGCTTGTGCCAGGTGGCGATGGTGGCGTCGGAAACCGACTCGGGAAGAACGGGAACTTTGACTTCGGTGCTCATGGACGCTGTCCTGGTTCGCTGAATTCGGTTGGGTTCTGGAATGAAAGGTAAGGCTGCCTGCGCCGCGCTTCAATGCCGCGTCAGTCGGCCGGGCTGTCGCCGTTGAGTTCGCCGACCAGGGCGTTCTCGACCAGCTTGGCCTGCTCGGCCTGGTGGGTGCTGAAGTGGCCGCAGGCCGGCGCCGGCGAACGCTCGCGACCGGCGTAGTGGACGCTTTGTCCCTCCTGGGCGCAATGACGCAGGTGATGCTGGATCTGGTACCAGGCACCCTGGTTCATCGGCTCTTCCTGGCACCACACCAGCTCCCTGGCTGCCGGGAAGCGCTGCAGCTCCTCGATCAACGCCGGGCGCGGGAACGGGTACAACTGCTCGACGCGAACAATGGCGACATCAGTAACGCCGCGCGCCTCGGCTTCTTCCAGCAGGTCGTAGTAGACCTTGCCGGCGCAGGCGACCACGCGACGCACCGGCTTGCCGGCCTTCGAGGTGCTGTCCGGAATCAGGTTCTGGAAGCCACCGCGGCTCAGTTCGGCCAGTGACGACACCGAGCGCTTATTGCGCAGCATCGACTTCGGCATCATCACGATCAGCGGCTTGCGGATGCGGTACAGCATCTGCCGACGGATCATGTGGAACATCTGCGCCGGCGTGGTCGGCATGCAGACCTGCATGTTGTCCAGCGCGCAGAGTTGCAGGAAGCGCTCCAGTCGCGCCGAGCTGTGCTCCGGACCCTGGCCTTCGTAGCCGTGCGGCAGGAACAGCGCCAGGCCACACAGGCGGCCCCACTTGGCCTCGCCAGAGGAAATGAACTGGTCGATTACCACCTGCGCGCCGTTGGCGAAATCGCCGAACTGGCCTTCCCAGATGTTCAGTGTGGTCGGGTCGGCGGTGGCGTAGCCGTACTCGAAGCCCATCACCGCTTCCTCGCTGAGCAGCGAGTCGATGATGGTGACGTCCTCGGGACGCTTGGCCAGACGGCGCAGCGGCATGTCGGTGGAACCGGTCTTCTGGTCGTGCAGCACGGCATGGCGATGGAAGAAGGTGCCGCGGCCGGAATCCTGGCCGACCAGGCGCAGCTTGCTGCCGTCGGCGACCAGCGTGGCGTAGGCAAGGTTCTCGGCGAAGCCCCAGTCCATCGGGATCTCGCCTTCCGCCATCTTCACGCGGTCTTCGTAGATGCGCGCCACGCGGGCGTGCAGCTTCACGTCTTCCGGGACGCTGATGATGGTGTCGGCCAGCGACTTCAGCGTCTCGGCATTGACGGCGGTGTCGACCGCGTCGCCGAGCTTGCCGTCCAGGTAGGGCGACCAGTCAACGGCGAAATCGTCTTTCGGATCGGCAACCAGCTCGACCACACCCTCGCCGGCATCCATGCGATCACGGTAGCGGTCAACCATGGCCTTGGCCTCGTCCGCGCCCAGGACGCCGGCCTGCTCCAGCTTCGCGGCGTAAAGCTCGCGCGTGGTCTTGTGCTTGCGGATGTGCTGGTACATCAGTGGCTGCGTCGCCGCCGGTTCGTCAGCCTCGTTGTGGCCGTGGCGGCGGTAGCAGACCAGGTCGATGACCACGTCGCGGTGGAAGCGCTGGCGGAAGTCGAAAGCCAGTCGCGTGCAGAACAGCACGGCTTCCGGGTCGTCGCCATTCACGTGCAGGATCGGCGCGCCGACCATCTTGGCGACGTCGGTGCAGTACAGCGTGGAGCGGGCATCGTCGGTGCGGCTGGTGGTGAAGCCGACCTGGTTGTTGATCACCACGTGCACGGTGCCGCCGACGGCGAAGCCGCGTGCCTGCGACATCTGCAGCAGCTCCATGACCACGCCTTGACCGGCGAACGCGGCGTCGCCATGGATCAGCAGCGGCAGCACCTGGCGGCGCTCGGCGTCGCCGCGACGGGTCTGTCGTGCGCGGACGGAACCGGCGATCACCGGGTCGATGATTTCCAGATGCGACGGGTTGAAGCCCAGCGCCAGATGCACCGGGCCATCCGGCGTGACCACGTCGGAACTGAAGCCCATGTGGTACTTCACGTCACCGGAATGGGCCGGATCGTGTGGACCTTCGTGGCGGCCCTCGAATTCGGCGAAGAGCTGGCGCGAGGGCTTGCCCAGCGTGTTGATCAGCACGTTCAGGCGGCCGCGGTGGGCCATGCCGATTACCATCTCGCGGACCTGGTTCGCGCCACAGCGTCGCACCAGTTCGTCCATCAACGGGATCAGGCTGTCGCCGCCTTCCAGCGAGAAGCGCTTCTGGCCGACGTACTTGGTATGCAGGAAGCGCTCCAGACCCTCCGCGGCGGTCAGCGATGCCAGCGCGCGCTTCTTCTCGGCGGCGCTGAGTCCATAGTCGCCGGCGGCCTGCTCCAGGCGCTCGTATACCCAGCGGCGCTGTTCAGCGTCGGTGATGTGCATGAACTCGGCACCGATGCTGCCGGAATAGGTGGCCTTGAGTTTGCCGAGTAGCGCCTCCAGCGTCATCCGGGTAGCGCCGGCATAGCTGCCAGTGCTGAATTCGGTATCCAGGTCGCTGGGTGAGAGACCGTGGAATGGCAGATCGAGATCCGGTGCCGGCGGGTGCTGCATCAGGTCCAGCGGGTCGATGTCGGCATGCAGGTGGCCGCGCGACCGGTAGGCGGTAACCAGCTTGAGCACGGCGCCCTGTCGGCGCGCCTGTTCGTCGTCCACCGGGCCACCGTCGCCATTGACGCGGCCGGCATGCTTGGCGGCTTCGGTGATGCGGTCAAGGATGACCGAACGCGGGATGTCGCCGGCCTCGCGGCCTTTCAGCTCGGCGAAATAGTTCTGCCAGGCGGCATCGACCGAATCCGGGTCAGCCAGCCAGTGTTCGTAAAGTGCTTCGACGTAGTCGGCGTTGCCGCCCGCGATCGGGGAGGACCGGAAGAACTGCTCGATCAGGCTGGTCACTGATTCATCGCCCAAAATTTGCTGTGCCAAGTGCTTGGCAGATAGGGATTTGGCGGGGCTGCTGCGATGCAGCAACAGAAGGCCGAAGTATACCGGCATCGGGCGATGACGGGAACGTCATCCCTAGCGAAATCGGCTTGTAGGGAGCGTTAGGAAGCATCCTGTAACACTCCCCAAGACTCGCAAACGCCACCATACGGTTTCATAGCTTCATTCACCGTGCTCTGAACAGTGATCACGCCCTCATATGTAAGCGGAGCATAGATATGAAACTGGACGTAGCCGTCTCCATGCTCGTCCGGTTCGTAGAGTGTGATGGATCCGTACTGTGAGCGTAGGAGCTCAATTGCACTCTTGTCAGGTGGCCAGCTCGAAAAATCGACGTTGTAGTCAACCGAGTGCGGCTCAGAAAAATCAAAGCCGCGCTCAAATAGACGGCGAAACACGTCACCATCCGCATCATCTGGCCAAACTGTGATGAGATTGGTCATGCGCCCTAACTCCTACAGTTGCAGCGGTCGCAGCTCGGCGCAGGAGACGGCGCGTTCCCAGACCTGTTTGAAGTATTCGAGCAGTTGCTGCTGCCGTGCCCGCCCCCAGGTGCTGCCGCTGCTCTCCAGCCGCGTGGCCAGCGGGCGGAACAGGTAGCCGCCGCGGTCGTTGAGCAGAAAGGCGCTCGGGTACTGCAGGTCGACCTCGGTATCCGGCTGGCGCAGGCTGAACACGCTGGAAAGGCGCTGGCTCAACGCGATCAGCGGATGCTCGGCATCGCGCACGGCGCCGGGATTCTGGATCAGCAGGCGGATGCCGCCTTCCTCGGCACGGAGCGCCAATTGCCTGATCGCCTCCATCAGCTCCGGGCGACCGAGGATCTGTGGATCCAGGTCGCGGCTGTAGATCCACAGCCGCCGGCGTGCCTGGGTGATCAGCTTCAGGCTGCCTTCGCGCAGGGCCTCGATGTCGCTGCTGTCGAGCAGCTCGACCGGCGGCGTTTCTTCGGGTGCGCGTGGCGGCACGACTTCACTGGGTGGCAGCGCCCGCCGCATGGACTGATGACGGATGCCCGCCTCGTCGAACTCGTCGCCGTAAGCCTCGAAGCCGTGGCGGCGGTAGAAGCTGATGGCCGAAACCTGCGCGTGCAGCGAGACCTGCTCGTAACCCAGCGAGCGGGCGCGCTCGATCAGGGTCAGCAGCAGCGCCGCGCCGACACCGCGACCGCGCCAGTCAGCGAGTACGGCCATGCGCCCGATCTTGCGTTCCGGGGTCAGCCGCCCGGTGCCAACCGGCTTGCCGCTGAGGTCACGGGCGATGACGTGGTGGCTGCGTGGGTCGAGTTCGTCCCACTCCAGCTCGGCCGGCACCTTCTGCTCTGCGATGAAAACCGGTTCACGCACGGCGCGCAGGTCGTCGAGGTCGCCCTGGTAGTCGGCGTGCTCGACGGTGAAGTCGGTAGCGACGTCATCGAGACCGTGGCCGCTCTGCTGGTTGCCGCTCATTCGTCGTCTGCTCCGTCGGGCACCAGGTAACCACTGTCGACCAGCCGGGCCAGCGTCGTCCAGATGCCTTCCGGTTGGCCGGCCAGCTCGTCCATGCCGAGTTCGTCGTGGCCGCAGATCAGCGCGGCCTGCGCGGTCGGGCAGGGCAGCGCCAGGCCGTTGACGAACAGCAGCGGCGTCTCGCCCAGCGCCGTCCAAGCGAAGCGAGCCAGCGGGTGCTGCGACAGCGTGGCGCCGGCGTTTACGGCGGCGCGCATCTGGTCGGTTTGGGTGGCGTCGGCCGCCGGCGCGGCTTCGCCGGCACTGCGGTAGCGCGTGATGAAGCCGCCCAGCCAGCGCACGAAAGCGCTGTCGTCCATGGGCGACAGCGCCGGCATGGCGGCGCGGGCGCGTGCCACGGCGGCTTCGTCGATCTCGAACGGATCGCCGGCAGGTTGCAGGTCGGGATCGCGGTATCGCAGCGATTCCGGCAGGGCCTCGGCGAGGTGCTCGGCGATGTCGACCAGCATTTCCGCCTGCGACGGCGCGCGCATGCCCACCGAAAAGGTCAGGCCAGCTTCGATGGCGATGCCGTGATGCGGCACGCCGGGCGGCAGGTAGAGCAGGTCGCCGGGTTGCAGCGTCCAGTCATGGGTCGGGTTGAACTGACGCAGCAGCTTCAGCTCGACGTCGTCGCGCATAGACAAGTCGGGCGATTCACCGGCGTCGACTAGCCAGCGTCGCGTGCCCATGCCCTGGATCAGGAACACGTCGTACTGGTCGACATGCGCGCCGACCGAACCACCGGGCGCGGCGAAGCTGACCATGATGTCGTCGATGCGCCAGCGCGGCAGGAACGTGAAATGCCCTAGCAGTCCGGCGACATCGCGATCCCAGCGATCCACGTCCTGCACCAGCAGCGTCCAGTCGCGTTCGGGCAGGCCGTCGAAGGCGTCCTCGGGCAGCGGGCCGGTTCGCACTTCCCAGCTGTCACTGTCGTCGTGGTGGACGATCAATCGCGACAGCGCGAAGTCCTCGCACGCAAGGCCGGCAAGGTCATCGGGTTCGATCGGCAGCGGCTGGCCAGCAGCCAGCTCCGGGATCGCGTCGCGTACCAGCAGCGGGCGCTTCTGCCAGTAATCACGCAGGAAGTCGGCTGCCGGCATGCCAAGCGGCAGGTCAGCGGTCGCGGTCACCTCGATGGGGGGCGTCATGCTGATGACCGCGCCTCGCTCAGATGTCCGAGGCCAGTTCGGCGGCGAGGCCGACGTAGCCGGCCGGCGTCAGTGCCAGCAGGCCGGCCTTGGCGTCTTCGGGAATGTCGAGGTCGTTGACGAACTGGCGTAGCGTTTCCGCGTCGATGCCGCGCCCGCGGGTCAGCGCCTTCAGCTTTTCGTAGGGGTTTTCGACGCCGTAGCGACGCATCACTGTCTGGATCGGCTCGGCCAGCACTTCCCAGGCCGCGTCGAGATCGGCGGCGAGGCGCTCCGGATTCACCGACAGCTTGCCGAGTCCCTTCTGCAGCGATTGCGTGCCGACCAGCCCGTGACCGAAGGCCGTGCCCAGCGCACGCAGCACGGTGGAATCGGTGAGGTCGCGCTGCCAGCGGCTGATCGGCAGCTTGTTGGCGAAATGGTCGAGCAGGGCGTTGGCGATGCCAAAATTGCCTTCCGCGTTCTCGAAGTCGATCGGATTGACCTTGTGCGGCATGGTCGAGCTGCCGACTTCGCCTTCCTTCAGCGCCTGCTTGAAATAACCCTGCGAAATGTAGCCCCAGACATCGCGGCACAGGTCGATCAGGATGATGTTGATGCGGCGCTGCGCATCGCAGAGTTCGGCGATGCCGTCGTGCGGCTCGATCTGCGTGGTGTAGGCGTTCCACTCCAGGCCCAGCGACTCGACGAAGCGCTGCGACAGCTGGCGCCAGTCAATGTCGGGATAGGCCGAGACGTGGGCGTTGAAGTTGCCCACCGCGCCGTTGATCTTGCCGGGGATGGTGATGGCGGCCTGTTGCGAGCGCTGGCGATTGAGGCGCGCCACGACGTTGGCCATTTCCTTGCCCAGCGTGGTTGGTGAAGCGGTCTGGCCGTGCGTGCGCGAGAGCATGGGCTGCTTCGCCTGCGCATGCGCCAGTTCGCGCAGCTGGGCGATGACTGCATCGGTCTCCGGCAGCAGCACGGCCTCGCGGGCTTCGCGCAGCATCAGCGCGTAGCTCAGGTTGTTGATGTCCTCGCTGGTGCAGGCGAAGTGGACGAATTCCAGCGCCGGCGCCAGTTCGGTGTCGTCCTTCAGGCGCTCCTTGATGAAGTACTCGACCGCCTTGACGTCGTGATTGGTGGTGGCCTCGATGGCCTTCACGCGCTCGCCGTCGGCCACCGAGAAGCCGTCGGCAAGCTGACGCAGGCGCGCCACGGCGCCATCGCCGAAGGCCGGCAGTTCGCCAATGCCGGGTTCGGCAGCCAGTGCCAGCAGCCATTCGATTTCCACGCGAACCCGCGCGCGGATCAGTCCGTACTCCGAGAAGATCGGCAGCAGCGGCGTGACCTTGCTCCGGTAGCGGCCGTCCAGCGGCGTCAGGGCGGTGAGGGCGCTCGGGGAGTCGAAGGACATGCGGGATTCCAGTGCTTCAGCGGATCGGGGACGCGAATTGTAGCGTCCGGCGCGGTTCGGCGCGGCTTTGTGGCGACGGGAGGTCTATAATTCGCGCCCTCGTTTTCCCGTCCCCACGATCCACGGAGTTTCTCGATGACTCAGTCCTACCGCACCGAGCGCGACAGCATGGGCGAACTGCAGGTCCCGGCCGATGCCCTGTATGGCGCGCAGACGCAACGCGCTGCCGACAATTTCCCGATTTCCGGCCTGCGCATGCCGCGTGCCTTCATCCGTGCGCTGGGTCTGGTCAAGGCTGCCGCCGCGGAAGCCAATGGTGGCCTCGGTCACCTGAAGCCGGCCATGGCGAAGTCGATCAGCAAGGCGGCGTTGCGCGTGGCCGAGGGCGAGTTCGACGCGCACTTCCCGGTGGACGTGTTCCAGACCGGCTCCGGCACCAGCTCCAACATGAACGCCAACGAGGTGATCGCCCACGTCGCCGGCGGCAAGGTGCACCCGAACGACCACGTCAATTACGGACAGAGCTCCAACGACGTGATCCCGACCGCGATCCAGGTCAGCGCTGCCATCGAGGCTGAGCAGCACCTGCTGCCGGCGCTGAAGCACTTGAAGAAAACCATCGACGCCAAGGGCCGCAAGCTGGGCAAGGTGGTCAAGACCGGTCGCACGCACCTGATGGACGCCATGCCGCTGACCATGGCGCAGGAATTGTCGGGCTGGTCGGCGCAGATCGGCTCGGCCATCGAACGCATCGAGGACAGCCTGAAGCGCATGCGTCGCCTGCCGCTGGGCGGCAGCGCCATCGGTACCGGCATCAACGCCGATCCCAAGTTCGGTCCGGAGGTCGCCAAACAGCTGAAGAAGCTGAGCAAGGTGAAGTTCGCCTCCGCCGACAACTATTTCGAGGGCATCAGCTCACAGGACGCCGCCGTGGAACTCTCCGGCCAGCTGAAGGCGCTGGCCTGCGCGCTGATGAAGATCGCCAACGACCTGCGCTGGATGAATTCCGGCCCGCTGGCCGGTCTCGGCGAGATCGAGCTGAAGGCCTTGCAGCCGGGCAGCTCGATCATGCCGGGCAAGGTCAATCCGGTGATCCCGGAGGCGGTGTGCATGGTGGCCGCACAGGTGATCGGCAATGACGCCGCGATCACTGTCGGCGGTCAGGCCGGCAATTTCCAGCTCAACGTCATGCTCCCAATGATTGCCAACAACCTGCTGCAGTCGATTGAAATCCTTGCCAATTCATCGCGCCTGCTGGCCGATGATTCGATCAGCAGCTTCGTGGTGAAGCAGGATCGGCTGAAGGAAGCGCTGGGCCGCAACCCGATCCTGGTGACCGCGCTCAACTCGGTCATCGGCTACGAAGCCGCCGCCAAGATCGCCAAGCGCGCCTACGCCGAAGGCCGTCCGGTGATGGATGTGGCCAGGGAAATGACCAAGCTCAGCGACGCCGAGCTGAAGAAGCTGCTCGACCCGACCGCGCTGACCAGGGGCGGCATTCCGTCCGGGAGCTGAGTACGACGGAGAGTCCCGAAAAGAAAAACGCCCCGCGGATTGCGGGGCGTTTTTGTGAGTGGCGCGTCAAAGTGACCTCGGTGTTACCGCCGCTGACCGGCCAGCTCCAAGGCGATCTCGTCGTCGTCGCCAAAGTGCGAACAGTCCGAGTTCGAGGGCCAGCAGCACGAACACGGCGATCACGCCCAGCGTCACCGGATGCGCGCTGTGCTCGGCGAAGCCGTAGCCGATGCCGATCAGCAGGCCGTTCCACAGAAGACAGCCCAAGGTGCCGCCGAGCAGGAAAGGCAGCAACGGCACGGCCATCATGCCGGCGGGCAGCGGGATGAAGAAGCGCACCACCGGAACGCTGTGGCCGACCACGCTGATGGTCATGGGCTGGCGGCGGTAGCCGCGCCGGCTGCGTGCGAACAGGTCCTGAGGGATCAGCAGGTAGCGGCCAAAGCGCTGTACGAAGCGCTGCGTGCGTCGCGGCCCCAGCGCCCGACCGAGGCCATACCAGAGCAGGCCGGCCAGCATGCCGCCGGCGCTGGTGGCGAGAATGGCTGAAAGCAGATCCGGCGTGTCGTGGACGACCTCGATGCCGAGGAAGACGTACAGCACGTAGGACGGGATGATCGGCACCAGCTTCTCGATCAGCGCGATCAGCGCCAGGCCGAGCACGCCCATGGCCAGCAGCGAAGCGACAAAGGCAGGCAGTTGCAGTGCGGAATCGGTCACGGGGCAGGTGTATGGCTCAGGAATCGACGGCCGGGCCGTGCAGGATAATGACAACGCCCCGGAACGGAAGTGCCGGGGCGTTGATTTGTAGCCAGGCTCAGCCTTCGTCGCGCCAGCGGCGCAGACGGATGGCGAGGACCAGCATGCCGATGCCGATGGCGGCGGCGATCCACGGCGTTGGCGAGGCCAGCACGCCGTAAACCTTGTCCAGCGAGAGGATATTGAACTCCACCAGGTTGGCTTCGTCCATGTTTTCGAACTGGCGGAAAAAGCCGCTGTCCATCCAGGCACCGGGGAACAGGCCAAACAGGGCGCGGAATACAACATCGCGCCAGAAGCTGAAGTCGGGTATCGCGAAGCGCTGCATGAGGTCCAGGATGTTGACCATGATGCCGGCGCCTACCGGGATGCCGAATGCCCAGAGGAAGGGCTTGCTCTTGGCCCACGCCGAGCAAAGCATCAGCCAGCCGATCGTCGGAATCGCCACCAGGATGGTCACAGGCAGGGCGCCGAACATCGTCAGGACGGTGCGGAACGGGTGGCCGAAGCTGAACATCGCGCCGAAGATGTTGATGCCGTGGAAGGCAAAGAAGATGCCCATCATCGCCAGTTGCAGGATCGAGGTGACGATGCCAGCAACCAGGGCAATCAAAGGCACCACGACAGCGGCGGTGATCACCTTGGAAATCACCGTATCGCGGTCCGACACCGGCAGCGACTTCCAGAACAGCACGCTGCGGTCGCGGCGGTCGTCATACAGCGAGCCCAGGCAGTAGAAAATCAGCACGACGCCGGTGATCACGCCGACGAAGGCCGTCGTGCTGTAGATGGTGCCGTCCACGGCAGCGCCGGCGATGGCCTGTGCCTTCATGTCCATGCCGTTCAACATCGTGTCGAACTTGAACAGACCAACCTGGATGTTGGCGCGGCCGGCGGCCAGTTGTGCGGCGATGATGCCGAACAGGTTCAGCAGCAGGAAAATGCCGCCGCCGATGATCGGCGCCCAGAAGAAGCCGCCGCGATGTTCCCAGTACTCGCGTTTGAGCAGCCATTTCATGGTGTTCATTCGTAGGTTCCCTTCATGGTGGC
>JAWLAW010000009.1:0-111855 GCA_041395265.1 Lysobacteraceae bacterium | reverse complement strand
GGACGTGAACGGCGACTCCACGCTGAAGGTGTTCGGTAACGCCGGTCGTTACGCGCTGCCGCTGACCGCCACCGTCGCCGTCCGTGGTGCCAGTGCCTCGCTGTTCGTCGAGCAGTTCTACACCTTTACCGGTATCGATCCGGCTACGGGTGCACCGACCGGTCTGGTGCAGATCGACAACCCGAACAACGGTCGTCCGAACCGCTACCTGAACAACGAGTTCGGCGTCGGCAAGAACCCGGAAACGATTGCCTCGCAGAACCTCGATCCGATGTACCAGGACGAGTACATCCTGGGTGCGCAGAAGCAGTTGACCGACAACTTCTCGGTCGGCGTCCGCGGTATCTACCGTGACCTGAAGCGCGCCATCGATGACACCTGTGACTACCGCCCGATCATCGACTGGGCGCTGGCCAACGGCTTCACCGCCGATGGCGGCATCTTCATCGAGCCGATCGACCGCACGCAGGACAGCGACATCGCTGCCTACAACCCGGGCTTCGCGTTCTGCCACCTGTACAACCCGGGTAGTGACGGCATCTTCCGCATGGACATCAACGGCGACGGCACGCTGGAAACCGTTGAAATCGCTGCGGAGGATCTGGGTCCGGAGGCCAAGCGCACCTACCAGGCCGTCGAAGTGTTCTTCGAAGGCAACTGGGACAAGTTCTTCCTGCAGGGTTCCTACACCTGGGCGAAGAGCAAGGGCAACACCGAGGGCGGCGTGAAGTCGGACATCGGCCAGGCCGATACCAACGTCACCCAGGACTTCGACTACCCGGAGCTGGCGATCGGTTCCTACGGCCTGCTGCCGAACGACCGTCGCCACACCCTGAAGCTGTTCGGCAACTACTCGATCAATGACGAGTGGTCGATCGGCGGCAACCTGCTGGTGCAGTCCGGTCGTCCGATCAACTGCTTCGGCTGGCTGGGTGGCTCGAACACCGCGCACTACGGCAACTCGTACTTCTCGTGCGACCTTGACGTGGATGCAGCGGATGCCGATGGCAATCCGACCGTGCCGGGTGACGGTAACCAGAACAACGGTTTCACCATCGTGCCGCGTGGCTCGGCGGGCACCACGCCGTGGACCAAGTCGGTGGACCTGAACCTGCGTTATGCCCCGGCCTTCGCCGACGGCAACCTGGCGTTCAAGTTCGACATCTTCAACGTGTTCAACAACGACGCGGCCACCACGGTGAACGAGTTTGGTGAAGATGCATCGGGTAACCCGCAGGCTGGCGGTACCGACGGCAGCGGTGAACCGCGTCCGTTCTTCTACAAGCAGGCTACCGGTTGGCAGGCCCCGCGCTCCGTGCGCTTCTCGGTCCAGTACGACTTCTGATCCTGCTGCATTGATGTACTTCAACGGCCGCCTTCGGGCGGCCGTTTTTTTTTGCCAGTTCGCGACTGAATGGCCCGAAACCTGGCCAGTCTCCAATCTCCGTCGCCCTTTTCCTGTATCGTTACCGGCCGCCTTCGGGCGGTTTTGTTTTTCTGCGTTCGGTGGCGTGTTCCGTCGAATGGCGGTCGTGGCGTAGGGCAATCTGACGACAATGAGTGAAGTCGAAACCTGGGGCAGGGCAGAGCAGTTGCTGTCGCAGCGGCAGATCGAGGCGGCGAAGCGGCAATACGCGCGCTTGCGTGACTCCGCCGAACTGGCCATCGCGGCGCGGATGCGTCTGTCGTTGATCGCTGGCGCGCAGGGGGATTTCCGGGGTGCGGTGGACGAGGTCGTGGACGCGGTGTCGACCATCCGGCAGCCGGCTGACCCGCATGCCCTGTCCATGCTGTTCAAGCGCCTGATGGCGGTGGGTGAGCACGAACTGGGATTGGCCGTCGCGCGCGACAGGGCGCTGCAGCAATGCCACGACATCGAGCCGCTGGCCGAAGTCGGCAAGCTGCTCAGCGACCACGGCTTTCCCGGCGATGCACTGCATCTGCTGGAACGTGCGCATGCCAAGGGCCTGGCGAGTGCGCCGCTGCATTTCCTGATCGGCACCTGCCGCATGCGCCTCGGCGACAGCGAACGGGCCGAGCAGAACCTCGAGCGCGGTATCGCGGTGGATGCGGGCTTCGCTCCGAATCACTGGCAGCTGGCCAAGCTGCGACGCCAGAGCAGCGAAAGCAACCACGTGGACCGCCTGCGGCAGACGCTGGGTGGTGCGTCGCAGCCGATGGATCGCGCCCTGCTGGGCTATGCCCTGTTCAAGGAGCTGGACGACCTCGGCGACCATGCGCACGCCTGGGAGGCCTGGACCACAGCGGCGGCAACCATGAAGGCCGCCATCGGCTATCGGTCGCAGCGGGATCTCGACCTGCTGCAGCGCCTGCTGGACATTGACGCCGACAACGGGCTGCTGCCTGCGCGTCACGAGGAAGATGGTGGCCTGGCTCCGCTGTTCATCGTCGGCCTGCCGCGCTCGGGCACCACGCTGCTGGAACGCATGCTGGGGCAGCACAGGCAGGTTGCGGCCGGTGGTGAACTGGGTGATCTGGTCATGCAGCTTCGCTACGTCGTGAACCGACCGGGTGTCGCCAATCTCGATCCGGAACTGGTCGGCGATCTGGCGACGGTCAGTCACGTCGACTGGGGCCGTCGCTATACGGAGCACGTGGCCTGGCGCGGTTCTGGCAAGCGCTTCATCACGGACAAGCTGCCCACCCATTTCCGGCTCGTCGGAGCGATCCTGCGCGCCATGCCGCAGGCGCGCATCATCCACGTCGCGCGCGAACCCGTGGCGGCCTGCTTCAGCAACCTGCGTGAATGCTTCTTCGGCGGCGCCTACGGCTACAGCAACGACCTTGCCGACATGGCCGACTACTACCTCGCCTACGACCACATGATGTCGCAATGGTCGATGCGCTACCCGGAGCGGATTCATCGGGTCAGCTACGAGGAGATGGTGGGCAACACGCGCGCGACGGTCGCCGCTACGCTCCGCCACTGTGGGCTTGACTGGGATGAGGCGTGTCTGGACACGACCGCTTCCGGCGACGTGGTCGCGACGGCCAGCGCGGCGCAGGTCCGCGAGCCGATACACACGCGCAGCGTTGCGCACTGGCGACACTACGAATCCGCACTGGCGCCGTTGATCGAGCGACTTGGAAACAAGGCCGGCGCGTCGGCGTGACGGTAGGCGGAAAGAAGATGCAGGCCAGCGTCCTGCACATGATCATGAACAGCAGAGAGCAGAATCGATGAGAATCCAGAAGCGCTGGCAACGGGCGGAGCAGGCGTTCGACGCCGGTGATCTCGCGGCGGCGGAGCGCTGGTTCCGCGAGCTTCTCCAGTTCCCCGAGTTCGCCCTGGTGGCGCGGTTCCGTCTGTCGCAGATTGCCGGCAAGCGCGGCGATCTGCGTACGGCGGTCGAGGAAACGCTGGCCGCCGTGGATACAAGAATCCTCGAGGATGCGGAAGGCCTTTCCACGCTGGTGGACCGGCTGCTCAACATCGGCGAATCACAGGCTGCCGTGGCCGTGGCGGAGCGCCCGGCGCTGGCTCAGTCCCGCGATGTGATGGCGCTTTCCGATGCCGGGCGGATGCTCTACTACAACGACCTTACCGAGCCGGCGTTCCAGTTGCTGTCGCGCTGCCTTGAGCTGGGCGCTGACGGTGCGCGCCTGCACCACATGCTTGGTGGCTGCCACCTGCGCCGTGGCGATATGGAAGCCGCCGAGGCCAGCTACCGGCGAAGCCTTGAGCTCGAGCCGGGCGCGCCGTTCGTCCACTGGAGCATGGCCAAGTTGCGACGGCAGAGCACCGCGTCCAACCACATCGATACGCTGCGGACGCTGCTCGGCGCGCCGCCCGCGGACCCTGCCGATGAGGCGGTGCTCTGCTACGCGCTGTTCAAGGAGCTCGACGACCTCGGTGATCATGCAGCGGCCTGGCCCGCGCTGGAACGCGGCATGCGTCTGCAGCGCGGGCAGTCCGGCTATGACATCGAGGCAGAGTTGTCCCTGCTTCGCCGGGTCCAGGCGATTGACAGCGACATGCCGGCACCGCCGCCGCCGGCAGCGCCGGGTTCGGGCAGCGTTTCGCCGATCTTCATCGTGGGTCTGCCGCGCGCCGGCAGCACCCTGCTGGAACGCGCCTTCGGCCTGCACAGCCAGGTACACAGCGGTGGCGAGCTCACCGACCTGCCGCGACAGGTGCGCATGTCCTTGAACCTCACCAGTTCCGCGCAGTTGGACGAATCGCATGTTGCCGCGATGACTCGACTGGATCCGATGGACCTCGGTCAGCGCTATCGTTCGCACGTGGCCTGGCGTGCCCAGGGCAAGCCGCGCCTGACCGACAAGCTGCCGCTCAACTTCCGCTTCATCGGCGTCATCCTGCGTGCGATGCCGGATGCGCGCATCGTGCATATCCACCGTGATCCGGTGGCGGCCTGCTTCTCCAACCTGCGCGAATACTTCTTCGGCGGCAACTACGGCTACAGCTACGAGCAGTCGGAAGTGGCACGCTACGTTTCCGCGTATGCCGGGCTGATGGACTATTTCCAACAACGTTTCCCGGGGCGGGTGTTTTCGTTGCCCTACGGTGAGCTGGCATCGAGACCTGATGATGCGCTGCGGCGGACTTTCGACCATTGCCAGCTTCCCTGGGAGCCGCAGTGCGGGCAGGTGGAGCGCAACACGGGACAGGTATCGACGGCCAGCGCCACGCAGGTGCGTGAGCCGATCCATACCCGCAGCGTGGCGCACTGGCGCAACTACGAATCACAGTTGCAGCCGATGATCGACGCACTGGGCGAGCTGGCCGACAGCGGTACGCCGGCGTGAACCAGGCGTTGGACATGCAGGCGCTGCAGCAGGCGCTGCGAGCGCGGGTGCAGGCCAAGGACTGGACTGGCGCCGCGACCGTGCTTCGCCAGATGCTGGCCCTGCAGCCTGGCAACGCCGAGCTGCTGATCCAGTTGTCCTACATGGAATCGGGCGCCGGCAACTACCGGGCGGCGCGCCAGGCCATCGTCGACGCCGCGATGCGGCCACCGCGCCATCCCGAGGCACTGGGTGACCTGATGGCGCGGCTGCGCACCTTCAACGAGGCGGAAGCCCTGGATCGCCTGATCAAGGGACTCGGGCCGATTGACCGCCTTCCGATTCCGCTGCTGATCCAGGCCGGTGCGCAGTGGAGCTACCTCAACGAGCAGGAGCGTGCGCTCAGGCTTCTGGATGAGGCGAAGCGCGGCGATCCGGACTACCCGCCGACCCTGCTCGCGCGGACCCAGGTGCTGACCTACATGGGTCGCGTGGACGACGCGCAGGCTGATGTAGATCGCGCGATCCGTCGTGCGCCGCAGATCGCACAAGCGCACTGGCTGCGTTCGCGCCTGCGCAAGCAGACGCCGGAGCAGAACCACGTTGCGCAGATCAGCCAGGAGCTTCAGCGACCGAACCGCTCGGCAGCGGATGTGTCATTGCTCGCTTTTGCGCTGCACAAGGAGCTGGATGACCTGGACGATCATGCCGGCGCGTGGTCGGCCCTGGAGCAGGGCTGCCGGGCGAAGCGCGCCACGCTGCCGTATCAACGAGACGACAGTCGTCGTCTGGTGGACGCCTTGATCCGGCTGCCGGTAGACAGCGGTGCTGCCGGTGAAGGTGTTGATGCCAGCGCGCCGAAGCCGCTGTTCATCGTCGGCATGCATCGCTCCGGCACCAGCCTGCTGGAACAGTTGCTGTCCGGCCACGACGAGGTACTCGCCACCGGCGAGCTGTACGACTTCACCAGCGCGATGCGTTATGGCGCCAACCATCACTGTCGGGGTGTGATCGACCAGGGCATCGTCGACCGCGCCGGCGCCGTCGATTTCGCGGACGTCGGCAAGCGCTATCTCGATGGCATCGCCTGGCGACTGGGCGGGCGTCGCCGCTTCAGCGACAAGCTGCCGTCGAACTTCCTCAACATCGGCTTCATCTGCCGTGCGCTGCCGCAGGCCAGGATCCTGCATCTGGTGCGCGACCCGATGGAGACCTGCTTCTCCAACCTGCGCGAGCTGTTCTCCGACGCCAACGCCTACTCCTACGACATGGGTGACCTGGCCGACTACTACCAGCAGTACCGCCGACTGATGGCACACTGGCACGCTGCCTTCCCCGGCCGCATTCTCGACGTGCGTTATGACGCCCTGACCGGCGACACCGACACCGCGATGCGCGAAGTCGCGGCATTCTGCGGCCTCGACTACCGGCCGGCGATGGCCAACCCAGACGCCAACCGGCGCGCCATCGCCACCGCCAGCGCCATGCAGGTGCGCGGCGGCGTGGTGCGCCGTCGCGAGCCGAAATGGTGGCCCTATCGCGATCAACTGGCCCCGCTGGCCGACGCGCTGCAGGCCGCGGGGATCGACTTCGCGACACCGGCCGCCGCCTGATCCCTGATTGCACAAAGCGTTTGCGCCGAAGAGACCGCTTTAAACGCTATCGGGAACCGGCGCATCCAAAGGGTATGCTGAGCATGAACGCCATCGCTCCCCGCGTCGTCGCCATGCCCACCCGTCACGAAGAAGCTGCCGAGGAAGTACCCGGATCCGGATCGGGAGAAAGCGATCTGATCCGCGATGCAGCGCTGGGTTCGCAGTCGGCCTTCGAGGCGCTGTACCGTCGTCATCATCGCCGCGTGTTCGGCGTGATCTGGCGGTTGGTGGGTGGTGTCGAGGCAAGGGCCGAGGAACTGACCCAGGACGCCTTCGTGCGCGCCTGGCAGGCGTTGCCGGGCTTTCGTGGCGACAGCGCCTTCTCGACATGGCTGCACCGGCTGGCGGTGAACACGGCGCTGATGAACCTGCGCAGCCGCGCTCGCGGTGAGGCGCAGGAGGATGGCGACGAAGCGCTGGATTGGCAGGTTGGCGAGGCGTGTCGGGTGGACCTCGGGGTCGATCTGGAGCGATTGGTATCGCGTCTGCCGCCAAGGGCGCGGGCGGTGCTTGTGCTCTACGACGTGGAAGGCTGGAAGCACGAAGAAATCGCCGCCGAGCTGGGCATGGCGGTGGGCAGTTCCAAGGCGCAGTTGCACCGGGCGCGTGGGCTGCTGAGGGAATGGCTGGGAGGTAGGAACCATGACTGAACATCACGACATCGATACGCAGGATTTCGAACTGCGGCGTCGCCTTCGCGGCCTGTCCGCAGACCGTGACCCGTCACGCGACCTGTGGCCAGGGATCGCGCAGCGTCTTGACCGTGTCGAACAGCCAGCATCGCTGTCCTCGCGTCGACAGCGGCGATCCCGCTGGACTGCCTGGACGGCGCTGGCGGCATCCGTGCTCGGCGTCGCCGTCCTGGCCGGCTTCTGGCCGACGGCCGTGCAGACACCCACGGTGACCGTGGAAGCGTCCGACGAGTCCGCTGCTGTGATTGCCAATTCCCGTGCGTTGCGCATCCAGGCGCAGGCGATGACCGTCGAGTACCAGGCGGCACTGGCAGAGGTGGGTGGCGCGCCGCTGCCGCTTCCGCTGCAGGCCGCCGCCGCCGAGTTGGATCGCAGCGCGCTGCAGATCCGCGAAGCCATGAATCGCGATCCGCAGTCGAGCTTCCTGCTGGAGCGCCTGCGCGATGTCTACGCGCAACGACTGCGACTGTCGCAACGAGGCCTGCTGGCCTGAACCGTCATTCTGCGATGTCCATTTCGAGTCCCGATCACCGAACTGGAACGCGTTTCCAGAAAGAACCACGAGGTAGAGTCATGAACATGAAGACAAGCATTTCGATACTGCTGCTGGCCGGCCTGCTGCCGGTGGCGGCGCTGGCGGCGACGACCATTGACGAAACGCGTTCGGTGAGCGGCGACGCACGAATCAGTGTGGAGAACGTGAAGGGACGCATCAGCATCAGTGCCTGGGATCGCGGCGAGGTTCATGTCGGCGGCACCCTGGGTGACGGCGTGGAGAAGCTGGAGATCGATGGCGGTGGCAACCACCTCGATATCCGCGTCCGCTATCCGCAGAGCCGTGGCTGGTTCGGCGGTGATTCCAACGCCGGCCCCAGCCTGCTGGAGATCAAGGTGCCGCGCGCCGCGGTGCTCGACCTGGAGGCGGTCAGCGCGGACATCGACGTTTCCGGCATCGACAGCGATGCGCTCGAAGCCGAGTCGGTCAGCGGTAACGTCGCGGTCGATGCGCGCGCGCGTGAGGCCCGAGTGTCCAGCGTGAGCGGTGATCTTGAGCTGCGCATCGACGCGCAGGCGCTGAGCGTGGAAAGCGTCAGTGGTGATATCAGCGCGACCGGCGACATCCGCGGTTCGCTGCGGGCCGAAGTGGTGTCCGGCGACATCGACATCACGGCCGGCGAACTCAAGGAGATCCGGCTCAGCACCGTTTCCGGCGACGTCGATCTGCGCGCGGCGCTGGCGGCTTCCGGACGACTCAGCGCGGAGTCGGTGTCCGGTGATCTTGAGCTGCAGTTCCCGGCATCGCTGTCGGCGGAGATCGAGGCCGAGACCTTCAGTGGCGACATCCGCTCGCCGGTGGGCAAGGTCGAGAAGGCCGGTTTCGGCAATGGCTCCACGCTGGAAGCACGTGCTGGCTCCGGTTCGGCACGGATCAGTCTGGAGACGTTCAGCGGTGATATCGAGATCGAGCTGAAGTAATCGTTCTGGATTGACTCCGGAACATCGGGCGCTGGTAACGGCGTCGATGAACCAGGCAACGGCCGTCGTTCACTATGACGGCCGTTTGCTTTTTGTGGCATGGAATGACGGCAGCACGTTCGTCCGGCGTCGGATCATTCTCGGTTGCTGTGTTTTTTGACAGCGCATGGCTTTCGTCTCGTTGGGCCGGCAAGCACGTGCGGCCATGCGACACCGGTCTCGCCGTGGCGAGACGCCGGTGAAGTGGAATGACGGTTGCCCGAAGGCGTTTGAGCGCGGTCGCTCAGAGATCCTGCTGGTACTGGACGTAGGGGATGCGGCTTTGCGCCTCGTCCAACGCCTGGGCGTTTTCCTGCGGCCAGGTCTTGTTGCCGCCACTGACCACGTTCTTGGCGCCGATGGTCAGTGCCGCGCGCCACGGCGTGCGCCAGGACAGGCCGATGTCGAGGCCACCCCAAAGCGTGTCGCTGCCGCCGACGTCGACCACATGGCCGGTAATGCGGCCACTGAAGTCACCGAAGCCCATGCCGAAGCCAAGGCGTCCGCTGTTCCACTCGCTTGGCATCAGGCTGTCGATCACGCCGCGATCAATGCGGGTGCGGCTGACCTGACCGTCGAGACTGAGCCAGCGACGCGAGCCGAGGTCGAGCATGCCGCGCACGCCAATGCCTTCGCTGCGCAGGCTGAACTGGCCGGCCGCGCCGTCACCGAAGGACGGGTAGAGCAGGCCGGTGGAACCCGGCAGGCTGCTGCTGGTGGTGCCGAAGGCAGTAGTCGGCAGCGGATCGGACTGCAACCAGGACAGGCCGAAGCTGAGGTCAAGGCCGCGATCTGCGAAATCCAGTGAGGCGCCCAGATGCTGTTCGCTGGTCTGCCGGCGCGCAAACGGCGACAGCGGATCCGCGTCGCCGCCCAGTTGCGCCAGCAGGCAGTGCTCGCTGAGGCTGTTGAGCGTGGTCGCCAGGCCGATGTCCTCATTGCACAGCAGTGCCATGCCGGCGGAGCGGTTGCGACCGAAGTCGGCAGCCAGTGTCAGGCGCTCGCTGCCCTGTACGCGGAGGCCGGTGGCAATCCGACGGTCGCTGATCGCGCTTGTCGTGCCGTCACCAAGCAGCCGCTCGACCGGATTCAGCGTCAGCGCGCTCCGCTCGTTGTCGATGAACAACAACGCTTCGATGCGTCCGTCGCCGCTGCGCAGTACGGGCAGAACGCTGGTGCTGGCGTCCAGCGGCTGGCCGCCCCAGGCCAGCGCCTCAGGGCTGGTCAATTCGTCTGCCAGAACGGGTCGCCTGAGGTAGAAGGGCAGTGCGCCGGCCTCGTAGCTGGTGCCGATGTCTGACAACGCAGCGTCTTCTGGCCACACGCCCGATGTCTGGGCCGAAACGGGCACCGACAGCAGCATGCTGCTCGACAACATGCCGAGCAGTGCTACAAGTCTGGCGGGGCGTTTCAGGCTGGCGGGCACCGGGTCGGACTCCATCAATCCATTAATGAAATCAATAACTTGCGCGTCCTCCGGGTGGCTTGCCCCGAATCACGATGCCACTTTGACCCGGAGCGGGTGTTGCTGGTTCCCCAGAACACCCGGTTGAACGGACGACGGCTTCGTTCAGTGTAGCGCGTTGCCGCCGCGTTTGACAGCGGACTCAAGGCCTGTGCGCGTTGCCACACGTCGCCTACAGCGGCCCCCAGTAAGGCGTGTCTTGCCTGCTACACTGCAGGAAAGCGGGGTCAGCAGAAGTACCTTGGCTGCCATCCCGCGAGCAGGGGGATGGATGCGCGCCCAGACGGAAGCCCAATCGGAAGCCACCGAAAGTCGATCTCCGTTGCTGGATTCGGCGACGCTGGCGGCGCGCGTGTCGCGTACCGATATGCTGCTGGCCGGACGCCGTGCCAGCGACCTTCTGGTGTCCCTGGCGAACGGCTTCCGTGAGCGTTTTGGTGACTGCCGTTTCGCGCTCTGGCTGCCGGATGGCGCCGACGACGAACGGGAAACCCAGTGGCTGGTGGGCGGCGCGGACGCCGATGGCGGCTGGTTGGCACCACAGTCACTGGCGGAAGCGGCCATCGCTACTGGCACCGTGCAGCGCGAGGGCGGCGAGCCGCTACTGCTCGCTGCGCCGCTGTTTGCAGAAGGCGGCGTGTCAGCGGCGCTGGTCTGTGAAGTTCACGTTTCGCCTGCGCCGGGAGGTGGCGAATCGGCACTGCAGGGTTGGTTTGCGGATGCCGCGAATCTTCTGGTGCAACGGCTCCCGGCCGCATTGGAGCTGGAGCGGCTGCACCTCGCCGTGCATCGGCTCGCGGACGCTGAAAGGTTGCAGCGAGCGCTCTATTCGATCGCCGACCTCGCCAACAGCGAGTTGGACATGGACGACATGATGGCGAGGATCCACGCCGTCATTGCCGAGCTCATGTACGCGGAGAACTTCTATATCGCGTTGCTGGACAACGCGAACAGGGACTTGTACTTCCCCTACTTCCGCGATGTTGCCGATTCCGATCCGCCACCACCGGGCGAACGCTACCCGCTGTCCGACTACGACGGTTCGCTGACCGCCTTCGTGCTTACCCGTGGCGAGGCACTGCTCGGGCCGTCCCTGCAACTCGCCACCGAGCACGGCACGCCCGGCGGCTACGGCCCGCAGAGCGTTGACTGGCTGGGCGTGCCAATGCGTCACGGCGGCGATGTGATTGGTGTGATCGTGGTGCAGAGCTACGACGTTGCCCATCGCTACAACACCCGAAGTCTGGAGTTGCTGACGTTTGTTTCGCAGCACATCGCCACCGCCATCGAGCGCAAGCGCTCGCATGACCTGCTGGAACGCCGCGTGCGTGAGCGGACGGCGGAGCTCAACGACGCCAATCGCGCGCTGCAGCAGGAAGTGGAGGAGCGGCAGCGGAGCGAACGGCTGCAGGCAGCCCTGTTCCGCATCGCCGAACTGGGATCGACCAGCGAGTCGGCGGAGGCGTTCTATGGCTCCGTTCACCAGGTGGTCGGTGAGCTGCTATATGCCGGGAACTTCTTCATTGCTTTGCTGGGGGAAGGCGGCGACACCATCCAGTTCGCCTACTCCGTTGATGAATATGACGTGGATCGCGCGCCGCGAAAGTTCGGCGCCGGTTTGACCGAGTACGTCATCCGTACCGGCAAGCCGCTGCTGGCTGATCGCGATACCAACCGACGGCTGCATGAGGCTGGAGAGATTCTGAGCCACGGTGCCCGCGCAACGATATGGCTGGGTGTGCCACTGATCTGTGACGACAAGACGGTTGGTGTGCTGGCGGTCCAGAGCTATGACGCCGACCACAACTACACCGCGCGCGATCAGGAACTGCTGACCTTCGTCAGTTACCACATCGCCAACGCGCTGATGCGCAAGCAGGCGGCAGATTCCTTGCGCGAGGCCGCCGAGCTGGAAACCCGGGTCAACGAACGCACCCAGGAACTGTTCAGCGCCAACCGCGACCTCCGCGAGCAGATCAGTGAGCGCGAGCGGATGGAACGCCAGCTCAAGCACGACGCCCTTCACGATGCATTGACAGGCTTGCCGAATCGGGCGCACCTGATGAACCGGCTGGACGACGCGTTGCGCCATTTCCTGGGGCCGGCCAGGCAGGCGTTTGCCGTGCTTTTCCTTGATCTGGATCGCTTCAAGGTCATCAATGATTCGGTCGGCCATCTGGTCGGTGACCAGCTTCTGAAACAGGTAGCCAACCGCATCGCGCGTTGTGTCGAGGGCGATGGCCTGGTGGCGCGGCTGGGTGGCGACGAGTTTGCGGTGCTGCTGGAGTCGATCCGTGGTCAGGAGGACGCTGAAACCGTGGCCCAGCGCATCATCGCCGAGCTGGAGACGCCGGTGCGCGTTGGCGGCAAGGATCTCTATTCATCGACCAGCATCGGCATCGTGCTGGGCCAGACGCACTACCACACGCCCGAGGAGCTGCTGCGTGATGCCGACGTCGCGCTGTACCGCGCCAAGGCCAGCGGTCGTCGCTGCCATGTGGTTTTCGATGAAACGCTGCGGCGTGAGGCGTTGCTGCAGCTTGAAATGGAAGGAAATCTGCGTCGTGCATTGGCTTGCGGCGAGTTCGACGCCTTCTATCAGCCCATCCAGTCCCTGCGCGAAGGGCAGGTGACTGGCTACGAAGCATTGATGCGTTGGCGGCAGGCTGATGGCGGGATCATGGCGCCCGGCGAGTTTCTGCAAAGCGCAGAAGAAACCGGACTGCTCGAAGCCATCGATCTGCAGGTCTATGAACGCGTTTTTCAGCAGGGGCGGGAGCTGCTCGGTGGCGGTAACGGCTTTGTCAGCATCAATGTTGGCGCTCGCCATTTCCGCAACCCGCATCTGGTGGCGGACATTGAGCAGCGCCTTTCGAGCGCCGGCCTGCATCCAGAACAGCTTCGAATTGAGGTCACCGAGCGAACCCTTCTGGAAGATCCGCTGCAGGTCCGCGAGCTGCTTAACAAGTTCGATGAATTCGGCGTCACGCTGGCGCTGGATGACTTTGGCACAGGTTATTCCTCATTGAGCTACCTGCACCAGTTTCCGTTCCATGCCATCAAGCTGGATCGCAGTTTTGTCAGTGCCCTTGGTGACGACGAGCGCGGCAGCGCGGAAGCCGTGCTTCAGGCGGTCTGTTCGCTCGGCCGCTCACTGGGGATGGAGGTGATCGCCGAAGGCATCGAGACCGATGCGCAGCGGCGTGCCCTGATCGCGCTGGGTTGCGAGTTCGGCCAGGGGTTCCTGATGGCGCGTCCGCTGCCGTTGTCGGAGTTGATCGCGAGACGACGGTAGCTCGCAGCGTGGCTGTCCCTGCCAGGTCAGTGCCGGGTGTCGAGGCTGGCGTTGGCACCGTTGTCCGCAAGGCCACCGTGGAACAACTGCGCGACTTCGATGCGATCGAAGCGGTAGCGACGTCCGCAGAACTGGCAATCCACGTCGACGTGGTCGTCCGCGCCCACCGCGGCCATCGCCTCGCTCTCGCCCAGGCTTTGCAGCGTGTCGGTGACGCGCTCGCGCGAGCAGGTACAGGCGAAGCGCACGGCGCTGCGTTCCATCAGTCGCGGAGATTCCTCGTGGAACAGGCGGAACAGCAATGCCTCGCCATCACTGGCCAGCAGTTCGTCGCGCCCCAGTGTGTCGAACAGCGCCTGCACGCGGGGCCAGGCATCCTCGTCGGTTTCGCGCTCGGGTGCCGGCAACTGCTGGATCAGCAACCCGGCGGCCCGTTCGCCATCCGCTGCCAGCAGCATGCGTGTCGGTAGCTGTTCGGAACGTCCGAAATAGCCTTCCAGCGCACGCGAGAGATCGGCGCTTTCCAGCGGTACCAGTCCCTGGTAACGTCCACCGGTGGCCAGGCTGCCGGGAATGCCTTCGATGGTGACTGCGAGCAGCGAAGATCGTCCGAGATCGCGCAGGTCCAGTGGCGTGGTCAGCGGTGTTCCGGGTGAGCTCAGGCGCGCGATGCCACGAAAGCTGCCCTGCCGCGTGCATTCGGCGAACAGCGTTCGCAGCGGCGCCTCGGCATTGAGCTGCAGGGTCAATCGACCCTCGAACTTGATCTGTGCGCTGACCAGCAGCGTGGCCACGCAGGCTTCGCCGAGCAGATCACGCACCGGCGCCGGATAGTCGCTGGCCGACTGGTCGAGCAGGTTTCGCCACTGCTGGTCGAGACGGACGTGGACGGCGCGCACACCGGCGCGGTCGAGCAGGGCGCGGAGCAGCGGGTCGCTGCCGGTATCGTCATTCATGCGTGTTCAGGGTATGTGTCGGACGGGTGGTTTCGCCGGGCTTCATGTTGGCGCTTGCCTGTGCGGAACGCTGCGGACACTATCGGGCGCTGTTTCATCCGGCGCAAGCACCTTGCCCGCACGGCGCGACGGCAAGATGGCCTGATGGTCCGCACAACGGCTCCTCATGAGATTCCGTATTTCGCAATCGCTGGCTCGGAACCGACAGGTGGTTCGACGCCGCCGCCTGTCGCCCTCGTCGCGTCGCCGTTTCCGCTGGCGTCGCTGGCTGCTGCTTGTTCTGTTGTCCGGACTGCTCGGCACGATCCTGCCGGTACTGCTGTTCCGCTTCATCGATCCACCAACGACGGCCTTCATGCTGGCGCGGCAGTGGGAGGCACGCAGCGCGGGTGAAGCTGGCTTCGATCTGCAGCATCGCTGGCAACCCTTGTCGCGAATTTCCCCGCAACTGGGGTTGGCGGTCGTCGCGTCGGAGGACCAGAAATTTCCGGACCACCACGGCTTCGATGTCGATGCCATCGAGGACGCCATCCAGACGCGCCGCGAAGGCGGTCGCCTGCGCGGTGCCAGCACCATCAGCCAGCAACTGGCCAAGAACCTGTTCCTGACCTCGGGCCGCAGTTTCGTACGCAAGGGACTGGAAGCCTGGTTCACGCTGCTGATCGAGAGCACCTGGCCTAAACAGCGCATCCTCGAGGTCTACCTCAACGTGGTCGAGTTCGGCGACGGCGTCTACGGAGCGGAAGCGGCGGCGCAACGTTTCTTCGGCAAGCCCGCATCGGTTCTCACGCCGGCGGAGTCGGCGCTGCTTGCTGCTACGTTGCCAAACCCGCGCGAGTATCGTGCCGACAATCCCGGGCCCTACCTGCGCGAGCGCCAGGCGTGGATCCTGCGGCAGATGCGTCAGTTGGGCGGGCCGGCCTACCTCGAGCGATGAACCGCGTCGCCCTGCAGCAGGCGATCAATCAGCAATGCCAGTAACAGTCCGGCAATCTGGGCGAGCACGAAGGCGGGCACGTCAACCGGCGCGATGCCGGCGAAGCTCCGGGTGAGCGCACGCGCCAGCGTCACTGCCGGGTTGGCGAAGGACGTTGACGCCGTGAACCAGTAGGCAGCGAAGATCCATGCCGCCACCAGTGCCGGAATGGCGTCGATGCGTTGGCGCAGCGCGATTCGGATCACCAGCACCAGGCCGGCGGTGGCCACCACTTCACTGATCCATTGACCGCTGCCGCTTCGCACCTGCGTGCCGGGTTGCCACAGCGGAAGCTCGAACATGGCGTGTGCCAGCAAGACGCCAGCCGTTCCGCCCACGCACTGCATCGCGACATAGGCCAGCGCATGGGCGCCGCGCAGCTCGCCATCCCGCCAGAAGGACAGCGTCACCACCGGATTGAAGTGCGCGCCGGAGATCGGTGCCAGCAGGCGGATCAGCGCGTACAGCGCGGCGGCGGTGGCAGCGGCATTGGCCAGCAGCGCGATGGCCATGTTTCCGCCGGCGAGGCGCTCGGCCATGATGCCGGATCCGACCACTACCGCCAGCAGCGTCAGCGTGCCCAGTGCTTCGGCCAGCAGCGCCGGCTGCAGGCGCCTCACGCCAGTGACGCCAGCAGCTCGCGCACGCGCGCTTCGATGGCGTCACGGACCTGGCGGTAACCGTCATCACCGGCCTCGCGCGGATCGGGCAGCGCCCAATCCTCGCGCCGATTGGCGGCAACCAAGGGACAGTTGTCACCGCAGCCCATGGTGATCACGGCCTCGAACGGTCCGTCGCCGACCTCGTCCAGCGATTTGGAGTGCTGCCCGGACAGATCTATACCGATTTCAGACATGAAGCGGATGGCCTTCGGATTGATGATCCCGGACGGCCGCGAGCCGGCGCTCAGAGCTTCCACCGCATCACCACCCAGATGACGGGCGAATGCCTCGGCCATCTGGCTGCGGTTGCTGTTCTCGACGCAGACGAAGAGGATTTTCCGGCGCACGCCGACATCTCAACCGCAGCAACGCGTGCCGCTATCGGCCGGCTTGTCGTGTCTCGCGCTATCGCCGCAGCCGGACGTAGTGATCGACGCTTCGTCCAGGCGTGGTCCACAGCATTGCTCGCGCGGTGCGGAGGCTTCGTTGGCATCGGCGTAGTAGGCGTCGTCGTCGCCCAGCGTGTGGAAGCTTTCCCACTGGATGCCCTGCGGATCCACCGCCCAGAACTTGTCCGAATGCGCGTAGCAGCAGGTGGTGCCGGCCTCGGCGAGGGCGATGGCGTCTGCTGCACGCAGGCGATCACCGATCTCCGCCAGTTCGTCCGTTTCGCCAGCCTGCAGTCCCAGGTGGGCGATACCCGTGCTGCCCGACTTGCCGCTGGAAATCGCGAAATTGATCCGCGGGTCGTCCAGCAACCATTTGGCGTAGTCGGGCTTGTGGACGCTGGGCTCGGTGCCGAACAACTGCGAATAGAAGGCGATGTTGCGATCAAGGTCGGCAACGTGGACGTGGACGTGGACGTGGAAGCGCTTCATGGCGTGTCTCCGCAGGCGCCGGATGAGGAATCGAGACCGCAGCCGGCGCCTGCGCAGCAGTTCTCGGTGAGGTAGCCGATCAGCGCGTTCATGCGCGTGAAGTCGGCGAAACAGCAGATATGGCGACCGTCGCGGCGGTCGTTGACCAGGCCGGAAGTCCGCAGGACGTTCAGGTGGGCGGTCAGCGTGGCGCCGGGCAGTTCGAGGCGGTCGCGGATATCGCCGACGCCCAGGCCTTCGGGGCCGGCCTGCACCAGCAGGCGAAAGATCGCCAGACGGCTGGGTTGGGCGAGGGCGGCAAGGGCATCGAGTGCGGCGACAGTTTCCATAATTCCAGAATTATGGAAATGAAGGCTTCCGTCAAGTGGCGCCGAACTGCGCGCCGTGCTTGATGCGCGCCGCGCTTGCTACGATCACGGCCTGATCTGCGACCGGTTTCCAAATGCCCGCTCCGACCGAACGCTTGATGGTGATGGTGCCCGTCTACAACGAGGGCGAAGGTCTGCGCCAGTTGCAGGCGCGCCTGCTGCCGGTGCTGGATGCGCTGGAAGGCCTCGACACCGGCATTCTCTACGTCGATGACGGTAGTCGCGACGACAGTTGGGCGGTGATCGAGTCACTCGTTGCCGCCGATCCGCGGGTTTCGGGGCTCAAGCTGTCGCGCAACTTCGGCAAGGAAATCGCCATGAGCGCCGGCCTCGACCACTGCGATGCCGATGCCGCCGTGGTGATTGATGCTGATCTGCAGGATCCGCCGGAACTGATTGCCGAGTTTGTCGCGCGTTGGCGCGACGGTTTTGACGTGGTCTACGGCCGACGCCTCGAACGCGACGGTGAGAGCTGGTTCAAGCGCTTCACCGCCGCGGGCTTCTACCGGGTGATGTCGCGCCTGTCGCCGACGCCGATTCCGCGCGATACCGGCGATTTCCGTCTGATGTCACGACGTGCATTGGACGCGCTGCGCCAGTTGCGCGAACGGCATCGTTTCATGAAAGGCCTGTTCACCTGGGTTGGCTACCGGCAATGCGCGGTCGATTACCGGCGCGATCCGCGCCACACCGGTCGCAGCAGCTTCAACTACTGGAAGCTGTGGAACTTCGCGCTGGAAGGGATCACCAGCTTCAGCACCGTGCCGCTGCGCGTCGCCACCTACGTTGGTCTGCTCACCGCGATTGTCGCCTTCGGCTTCGGCGGGTGGATCATCGCCAAGACGCTGATCTGGGGCGATCCGGTGGCCGGCTTCCCGTCATTGATGAGCGTCATGCTGTTCCTCGGCGGCATGCAGCTGATCGCGCTGGGCGTGATCGGCGAATACCTGGGCCGGCTCTACGACGAAAGCAAGCAGCGGCCGTTGTATTTCATCGACACCGTCACCGGCAGCCATCGGATGATCAGTGACGGCCCGGTAGCGGTATCATCCGACGCAGGCGAGCACATCGCTTCCAGATGAGCGATGCTGGTTCGTTGTCATCCAGTGGTGGACGGAGGGTGTCATGCGCACGGTGAAGCAGCTTCTCGACGAAAAGGGCCATGACGTGGCGTCGATAGCACCCGGGGCGTCGGTGATCGATGCACTGCGGCTGATGGCGGAGCACGGCATTGGCGCATTGCTGGTGATGGATGGCTCGCGACTGGTCGGTGTGGTGTCCGAGCGGGATTACGCGCGGAAGGTGGCGCTGCAGGGGCGTACGTCCGCGACCACGCTGGTCAGCGACATCATGTCTGCCGAAGTGCAGTCGGTGTCGCCTGAGGACACGGTCAACGCCTGCATGCACCGCATGACCCGACACCGCATCCGCCATCTGCCGGTGATGGAAGGTGAGGGCGTGGTGGGCGTGCTGTCGATCGGTGACCTCGTGAAGGCGGTGATCGCCGACCAGCAGGAGGAAATCTCCCAGCTGCAGCAGTACATCGCGGGCTGATCTGTGTCGGTTGAGACGGCGGTCATTGGTGCCCAACACAGGCAGGAGTCCCGGAGTGCCATGGCCAGCGACGCTGACACGAACCATACAAACGGCGACGACGAGCGTGACGACTGCAGTCACCATGGCCGCGAAGCTGGTGCTGCGAAGCCTCGTGGCGCTGCCGTTGTGTCACTGGCCGCGCCGCGGGCGGACGACCCGTTCAGCGCCCTGATCGCCCGTTTCGGCGCGCGTGTACGCAGCCTGGTTCAGCAGCATTGTTCGGGAAATCAAGGCCTTGACGCCGACGACGTCGAGCAGGAAGTGCGTATTCGCCTCTGGAAAACCGTGCAGCGTGACCGGAATGCAGTGCTGCCTGCGTCCTATATACAGCGGGTGGTGGTTTCCACCGTGATTGACGCCGTCCGACGCGCCCAGGCGCGGCCGATGGAGTCGATGGAGGATGCCGGCGATGAATCAGGCTGGGATCTTCCCGAGGAAGCCGGGCCGCAGCGACTGGCCAGTCGGCAGCAACAGATGGCAACGCTTCGCGATGCGCTGTTGGCGTTGCCGGAACGACGTCGGCGGCTGGTGGAGCTGAGCCTGCAGGGCTTCGGCCCCAGCGAGGCCGGCGAACTGGTCGGCCTTAGCGCCGACGCCGCGCGAAAGCTGATGGAGCGCGGCATGAAGGAACTGCGCGAACGCCTGGAGGCGCTCGCGATGGAGTTGAGCGATGACTGAGAACAACTTGAAATCGCTGTACGCGGGATTGCGCGCCGGGGAAGCCGGAAGCGCCGATGTGGACGTGGATCGGCTGTCGCGACTGGCGGCCGGCGAACTGCATGCCACCGGCGCAGACGTTCAACTGCTGTCGCGGAATGCTGACGCAGCCAGCGCCTATCGGATCGCGCGCGAGCTGCGCGCCGATGCGCATACGCTGTCTTCCGCCTTGCGTCCGCGCGCGGCGCGTCCGTCGACCGTGCGTCGTTCTGCCTGGCCGTTGGCCCTGGCGGCGTCGGCAGGGCTGTTCGCCGTGCTGTTCGCGGCACGTATCGGTCTTGCGCCGACACCCGTTGCCGATGGCGATGTCGCGAACGCGCCGGCGGTCGAGCCGGCGCCGCTGTTCAGCGGCAGCTTTGAGCCCGGCCTTGCCGCAGCGCAAGAAGTGGATCGTGGCGTTATTTTTGGAGGCAGCTTCGATAACGGCTGACGCCGGTGGACATCGTCAGCGCCATGAGAAAGCCCGGTTCCGACCGGGCTTTTTGCCGTTGCGTGACCGCGTGGGCGGGGTCAGCGAGGCGCAGCTTTGAGGCTGGATGGCAGCACGATGAAGTCCTTGGTTCTCGGCATGCGGTTCATCGCCGCCAGCAGGGCCGCGGGCGGCGCGATCAGCTTCCGCGCGCGAATGTCCAGCCAGCCGCCGACGCTGGTGACGGTCGCGGACGGCGTACCGTCATGGCGGAAGAAGCGGTTGCGCAGATGAAAGCGCGATCCATCCTCGGACTGGCCGCAAAGCTCAAGCTGGACCTCAAAGGATTCCAGCAGGCCGACTTCCCGGAAATACTCGATCTCGTCGCGGCGTACCACCGGACCGAGTGCCAGCTCCGCGAAGCGCGACCCGGGAAAGCCATGCTCGGCGAAGAACTGCAGGCGGATATCGGCGGAACGGTCGAGATAGGCCGTGTTCCGCATGTGCGAGTTGAAGTCCATGTCGCCCCAGCCGGCGACCATCGTCTTGCGGAACATGCGGACTCCTTCGTGCTGTGCTCAGCGCTCAGGCTAGCCGGAACGCTGAGCGAGCCACCAGTGGCTAGTCCGCCAGTACGCTGTGCGCGTGCTCGCGCGTCGCGGAGAAGCGCACGTCCGGCCAGCGCTCTTCGGCGAGCTGCAGGTTGACCCGCGTTGGCGCCAGATAAACCAGCTGGTCGGCGGCATCCAGCGCCAGGTTCACCGCGTTCTTCTCGCGGAACTCCTCCAGCTTCTTCGCGTTGTCGCAGTGCACCCAGCGCGCCGTGGCCACGCTGGCCTGCTGGAAGCTGGCGTCGACGCCGTATTCGTCCTTCAGCCGATAGGCGACCACGTCGAACTGCAGCACGCCGACCGCGCCGAGAATCAGGTCGTTGGACATCAGTGGGCGGAAGAACTGGGTCGCGCCTTCTTCGCTCAACTGCGCCAGGCCTTTCTGCAGCGCCTTGGTTTTCAGCGGATCACGCAGCTGCGCGCGACGGAACAGCTCCGGCGCGAAGTTGGGAATGCCGGTGAAAGCCAGCGATTCGCCTTCGGTGAAAGTGTCGCCAATCGAGACCGTGCCGTGATTGTGGATACCGACCACATCACCCGGATAGGCGATGCCGGCACGCTCGCGATCCGAGGCCATGAAGCTCAGCGCGTTGGCCAGCTTCACCGGCTTGCCACTGCGCACGTGGAACGCCTTGCCGGCCGGATCGAAAGTGCCCGAGCAGACACGCATGAAGGCTACGCGATCGCGATGCTGCGGGTCCATGTTGGCCTGGATCTTGAAGACGAAGCCGGTCAGCTTGTCCTCGATGGGCTCGACCGTGCGCGTGGTGGTCGCGCGCGGCTGCGGCGACGGCGCGTGTCGGACGAAGAAGTCCAGCAGCAACTGCACGCCGAAGTTGTTCACCGCCGAACCGAAGAACACCGGCGTCTGCTCGCCGCGCAGGTAGGCGTCGAGGTCAAACGGATGCGAGGCGCCCTGCACCAGCTCCAGCTCGTCGCGCAGCTCGGCCAGCGTGGCCTCGCCGATACGCGCCGCCAGCTCGGGATGATCGAGACCCTTGAGCACGGTCGCTGCCTGGCGCTCGTAGTTCTTGCCGGCTTCGTACAGGTGCACTTCGTCGTCGACCAGGTGGTAGACGCCCTTGAGCCGCTTGCCCATGCCGATCGGCCAGGTGATCGGCGCACACTGGATTTGCAGTACCGACTCGACTTCGTCCAGCAGTTCGATCGGCTCGCGGCCCTCGCGGTCAAGCTTGTTGATGAAGCTCATGATCGGCGTGTCGCGCAGGCGACACACGTCCATCAGCTTGATGGTCCGCTCCTCGACGCCCTTGGCGCAGTCGATCACCATCAGCGCCGAGTCGACGGCGGTCAGCACGCGGTAGGTGTCCTCGGAGAAGTCGGCGTGGCCGGGCGTGTCCAGCAGGTTGACCACGCAGTCGCCATAGGGGAACTGCATCACCGAGCTGGTCACCGAAATGCCGCGCTCCTTCTCCATCGCCATCCAGTCGGACGTGGCGTGGCGATCGGCCTTGCGACTCTTCACCGAGCCGGCCATCTGGATCGCGCCACCGAACAGCAGCAGCTTTTCGGTCAGCGTGGTCTTGCCGGCGTCAGGGTGCGAAATGATCGCAAAGGTGCGACGTCGCCGGGTTTCCTTGAGGTGGCTGGAGTTTGCGGGAGCGGCCATGCGAACGGCCGGCAAGCGCCGGCGGGAATCGAGAAAGGGCGCGGATTATAGCCTGTCGGGCTGCTTCAGCGGCCCAGCGACAGTTCGCCGCCGTCCGGGCCGGCCATGCGGAAGGGCACCGACTTCAACGCCATGCCCGTGTTCACCTGCACCGCGAAATGCAGGTGCGGGCCGGTGGAATAGCCGGTATTGCCGGCGCGGGCAATCGTCTGCCCGACGGACACCCGGGTGCCTGCACGAACCTGCATGGAGTCGGTCTGCAGGTGCGCGTAGACGCCCATGCTGCCGTCGTCGTGCAGAACGCGGACGAAGTTGGCGCGGGTCGCGAATTTTTCGAGGTCGAGGCCGGCGCCCTCGAAGTCGTCCTCGACCTGCATCACCAGGCCACCGCGCGCAGCGAGCACGGCCTCGCCTTCGTCGACGTTGATGTCGATGGCGTAGCGCGCCTGGTCATCCTGATGGCTGAAGCCGCCGTTGAAGCCCTGATCGATGCGCCAACCGCTGTCGGATGGCACCGGCAAGGCATACAGGACGTCCTGGTGCCTTGCGGACGGATCGCCAGGCACGCCGGTCATTCCCAGCTCGAAACTGCCGCCGGCGTTGGCCTCGATCACCTCGAACCGTGCCAGCCCGGTTTCCCGTTGCGCCGGAATCACCTGCCGCAGCGGCAGCGACGGGTTGGCATGGACGTTCTGCCGGCTGCTGAAGGTCAGCTCCACCTCCACCGGCCCGTGCAGGCGATTGAAGGCTACCGCGCGCCGCGTCTCGCCGCTGCCGTCAAGGCGCAGGGTGACGATCCGCTGGCTTTCGTGCCGGTAGTGCAGGGTCTCCACCGCCTCGGGCGACTGCCCGGCCGGCGGTCGGTCCGAATAGTGGGTGATGCCGTTCTCGTCGACGTACTTGTAGACCTTGCCGGCCTGTGACGTCGTGATCAGCGACGCGGCGATCAGGACTGCCAGCGTGGCGTGGGAAGCGCGGATCTGCATCCGCCCATTCTTGTGGCGGCAGCCTGCCGGCGCAAGCCGATGGCGTCAGCGACAGGCGGCGTCGAGACGCAGTTCGCGGGCGACGTCGCGCCAGTCGATGGCGGCGAGTTGCCCGCCCTGGCGGATCAGCAGGACGCCGTCGGGAAATGCCGCCGCCGCCGTTGGCTGGAACCAGAGGCTGTCCGTGGCACCGTCCGAGCCGGTGTCGAACGCGCCCGATGGACGGAGGCTGGCCCGATCCATCAGCAGGATCGGCGAGTTCTCCGTGGCGTCGGTGGCGAACCAGTGTCCGCGTCCGTTCCCGCAGGCGCGCAGCGCCAGTCCGCTCGCCTGTTGCCCAAACAGGCCGCGATCTAGGCGCGCGTTGCGGTACTTGCCCGCGAAGCCGTAGACACGCAGTCCGCTGTCGTTGGTGCGGTCGCGCTCGGTGATCAACAGATGGTCGTAGAAAGGGTCGCCCACCAGCGCGCCGACCCGATGCAGGACGCCTTCCCCCGCGGTTTCTCCGAGCTGGCCGATCCGTTCGGCGCTCACCCTGTCCGGTGATGCATCGGCGGCATCGCGATCGAGCGACACCTGGTAGGTCTTCACGCGGCGGTTGAGGTCGCGATCCGGCGGCAGGCGACCCTCGTTGTCATAGTCGTCACCGACATACAGCAGGTAGCGGTCGACGTCGGTATGCCGGGCGAACAGGCTGACCGGCCGGATCAGTCCGCCGTCACCGATGCTGCCCAGCGGGTTGAGCCCGGGCAGACCCAGTGCAAGCACGCGGCGCGCATCCTGCTCCACCACCAACAGCAGGTCATCGATGACGAACAAGGCCGTCGGTGCGGCCATCTGCAGGTCGGCCGGTTCGCCGGCAGGCTCGCCACTCAGGCCATCCAGCACGCGCAGGCGCCCGCCGGCCGTGTCGCTGGCATAAACGATGAAGCGGCCATTGCCGCCATGCCAGCCTGCCACCGAGGACAGGCTTCCCGATGCCGGGAGCGCATGCTGCCAGCGCGGTGCAATCGAGGCTGGGGCTTCGATCTGTCGTGCGACCGCAGCGCTGGGTGAGCGGTCGCGATTGGCAGCGTCGGCGTGTCCGACGCCTGACGACAGGAGGAAAAGGGTGAGCAGCAGCGAGCGGAGGTGGCTAGGCATCGGGCATCCCGGGTCAGTAGCCGCGGTCGCGAGACCAAGCCGGAACTCGTCCGGTGCCAGCGGGCAACGGCAATGTGAGTCCTGCAATTTGCCGTCGCCGGGTTAAACGGCAGTGATCGGAAGATGACGCGCAGATGACGTCGTGACCGTGTTCACACAACCGTCGCGACGCGACGGGACCCGGCGTCAGGCATCAATTCGACTGGAAGTCGGCCAACTCGTCGGGGATGTCGTCGAGTCCGGCGTTCGGGTCGTTGAAAACCTCCATGTCCAGCTCGCCCTCGCTCTTTGCCACCACGGTGGTGACCATGGCGTCGCCGGTGATGTTGACCGCGGTGCGGGTCATGTCCAGCAGGCGATCCACGCCCAGCACCAGGCCGATGGCCTCCACCGGCAGGCCGACCTGCGTGAGCACGCCGGCCAGCATGATCAGGCCGACGCCCGGCACGCCGGCCGTGCCAATCGAGGCAAGTGTTGCCATCAGCACCACGGTCAACAGTTGCGCGGCGGTAAGGTCGTGGTTGTAGGCGTTGGCGATGAACACCGTGGCCACGCCCTGCATGATCGCCGTGCCGTCCATGTTGATGGTGGCACCCAGCGGCACCGTAAAGCTCGACACGGAATTGCCGGCGCCGAGGCGCTTTTCGACGCTGTGCAAGGTCACCGGCAAGGTGGCGTTGGAGCTGGCGGTACTGAAGGCGAACAGCATGGCCGCACGCATCTTCTTCAGGAAGGTCAGAGGATTGAGTCGCGCCAGCAGGGTCAGCAGGATCGGATAGGTCACGAACAGGTGGATCAGCAGCGCAAACAGAACCAGCAGGAAGTAGGTCAGCAGGTTCTCGAACACGTCGCCGCCCAATGTGGCTGCGACGCTGGCGATCAGCGCGAACACGCCGTAGGGCGCCACCGCCATCAGCAGGCTGACCAGCCGCATCACCACGCTGTTCAGCGCCTCGAAGCCATCGCGGACCTTCTTGCCTGCAGCGCCGGCAAGGGTGATCGCCAGGCCGAACAGGATCGAGAACACGATGATCTGCAGCATGTTGCCCTCGGCCATGGCGGCGAAGGGATTCTTCGGCACCATGCCAATGATCACGTCAATCACCGGCGGCGCCTGGGCCACGCTGAACTCGGATTCGCCGATGTTGATGCCGTTACCCGGCTGCACGATCATCGCCAGCGTCAGCGCGACGGTCACGGCGAGTGCGGTGGTTGCCAGGTACAGCGCCAGCGACTTGATGCCGAGCCGCCCCAGCTTCTTCGGGTTGTCCAGCGCACTGGTGCCGCAGACCAGCGACACGAACACCAGCGGCACCACCAGCATCTGCAGCGAAGCCACGAAGATCTTGCCGACCACGCGAAACAGGCCATCGACGATCAGCGCCCAGGCCGTGCCATCGGGTGACAGCAGCAGGTTGCAGAGCAGGCCGGCGACAATGCCGAGCACCATGCCGATGACGATCTGCAGCGTCAGGCTCATCCCGGCAGGCTTCTTCGATACGGTCATGCTTGGCTCCTCCCTTGCAGGGCAGCCTACCGGATGCGCCGATGCGCGTGAAGGAAGTTGCCGGCGGCGACCGCCGGTTCAGCACTCGATGACGTTGACGGCCAGGCCGCCGCGCGAGGTTTCCTGTACTTGTCGCGCATGTCGCGGCCGGTGTCGCGCATGGTCTTGATCACCTTGTCGAGGCTGACGCGGTGCTTGCCGTCGCCGCGCAGTGCCATGCGCGAGGCGTTGATCGCCTTCACCGCGCCCATGGCATTGCGCTCGATGCAGGGAATCTGCACCAGGCCGGCTATCGGGTCGCAGGTCAGGCCGAGGTTGTGTTCCATGCCGATCTCGGCGGCGTTCTCGATCTGTCCCAGACTGCCGCCCAGCGCGGCGGTCAGTCCGCCCGCCGCCATCGAGCAGGCGACGCCGACCTCGCCCTGGCAGCCGACCTCGGCGCCGGAGATCGAGGCGTTTTCCTTGTACAGGATGCCGATGGCGGCAGCAGTGAGCAGGAAGTCCTGCGCACCCTGTTTGCTGGCTGCCGTACAGAAGCGGTCGTAGTAGCGCAGCACCGCAGGGATGATGCCGGCCGCACCATTGGTGGGCGCGGTGACCACGCGTCCACCGGCGGCGTTCTCCTCGTTGACCGCCAGCGCGTAGAGGTTGACCCAGTCGAGCACGGTCAGCGGATCGCGCATCGCGGATTCAGGGGCGTTCGTTGAGTTCGCGCGCCATTGCTGCGCGCGGCGCGCGACGTGCAGGCCGCCCGGCAGCGTGCCTTCGGCGCGGATGCCGCGCTCGACGCAGCCCTGCATGGCTTCCTCAGATGGCGTCGAGTCCCGTGGCGATCTCCTCGTCGCTGCGCCAGGCACGCTCGTTCTCGCGCATCAACTGCGCGATCGTGATGCCGTGTTCCTTGCAGCGTGCGATCAGCTCGTCACCGCTGTTGAACGGGTGCGCAACCTTCGTTGTGTCGGCAACGATGCGATCGGATGCGGCTTCGTCGGGATTGACCACGAAGCCGCCGCCCACCGAGTAGTACTCGCGCTGCGCCAGCTCGTTGCCGTCGGCATCAAAGGCGAAAAAGCGGCATGCCGTTGCTGTGGTAGGGCAGCTTCTGGCGCTTGTTCCAGACCAGGTCGCGTTTTCTCGTCGAAGTCGATGGCGCGCTTGCCGATCAGCTTGATGCGGCCACTCGCGGATACCGGCGAGATATGTCATCGATGGCATCGGGGTCAACGCGATCAGGCCATTCGCCGGAAAGCCCGAGCAGCACCGCCTTGTCGGTGCCGTGGCCACGACCGGTCAATGCCAGCGAACCAAACAGTTCGGCACGCACGCGGGCGACCTGATCCAGCCGGCCTTCCTCGTCCAGCCAGCGTTCCATCAGCAGCGCCGCCGCACGCATCGGTCCGACCGTGTGCGACGACGACGGGCCAATGCCGATCTTGAAGATGTCGAAAAAGCTGACGGCCATTGAGAACCGGGAATAGCGAATGGTTTTAGCGAAAAGCGCGGGAAGCGAGCAGGCGTTTCGACAATGGTAGCGCGCGGTACTCCACCATTGTCTCCTTCCCTCGCTGGCGGGGGAAGGCTGGGATGGGGTGGCGGCGCGAAGCGCCTTCTGAATGCCATCGACGCTGCTGTGTCGCCACTCCCCATCCGCTCGGCACCTTCCCGCCAGCGGGAGAAGGGGACAATCGGCATGTGATGCGCCTGACCTTGTTCCAACGCGACGACTGCCAGCTCTGCGACGAAGCGCTGGCCGTGCTCGCCGAAGCCGGCACGCCTGATTTCGAGAGCGTGTGGATCGATGGTGACGACGAACTGGAAGCGCGCTATGGCATCCGCGTGCCGGTGCTGCGTGACGAGAACGCCTGCCGGGAGCTGGAGTGGCCGTTCTCGGTGGATTCGCTGCGTTCGTGGCTGTGGGCGAATTGATAGCCGTCAGTCGCGACTCAAGTAGGTCGGCTCAAGCGGCGAAGCCGCGGAGCCGACGATTGCGGCAAAAACGGAATGTCCCGAGTGTCGGTTCCAGCCCTTTGGGCCTTGAACCGACCTACTGATCGGCTGACGCCAGCCGCGCGACGATGCTTTCCAGCTCAGCGACCCGCAGCTCCAGCTCGTCGATAGCGCGGTGGCACCGCGTGACGACGGCGATTCGCTGCTGGCGACCGGCATTGCGCTGATGTCCGTTCTGCCGCAGAGGCAGTGCGCATAGCGATCCTCGCGCTGGCCGGGACCGCGCGAATGCGGATGATCAGCGAGGGTTCGCGCTGCGCCAGTCGGTTCAGCGCGTGGTGCACGGCATCGGCGCCGTCGAAGCGGTGCAGCCGTTCGCTGCGGCCGAGCAGTTCGCCGGCGGTCTGCGGACCGCGCAGCATCAGCAGCGTGAGCACCGCCTGCTGGTCGCGGGTCAGGCTATAGCGCTCGCTGACGCGGTGCTCAAAGCGGTCCGCGCGCGAACCGAACACGGTCTTCACCCCGCGGGTTTCCAGTTGACGAAGGGCATGGCCGATCTGACCGGCTTCCAGATTCATGACCGGATCGCGACTGGTTTTCTGGTTGCTGGCGGTGAGGATGGCGTTCTGGGTCAGTGGGTACTGGTCCGGTGTCGTCGCTTCCTTTTCCACCAGGCAGCCGAGGATGCGCGCCTCGGTGGTCGTCAGCTGCAGTTCGCCGAGTCCGCTGTCGGTGTCATGGCTTTCGGGAGCGTTGTGATCGTCGGTCATGCAGGACTCCGGTGGGTTCGGTTCGGTCAGTTCAACAGGACGAGCGTGGCAAGGCCGAGGAAGGCGAGGAAACCGGTAACGTCGGTCACCGTGGTCAGCACCACGCCGCCGGCCAGTGCCGGGTCGATGGCCATGCGCTTGAGGATCAGCGGGATCAGCACGCCGGCCAGCGCGGCGGCGATCAGGTTGATCACCATGGCCGCAGCGATCACGCCGCCGATGCCGGGGTTCTGGAACCAGGCCCAGGAGGCCAGCCCCACCACGATCGCCCACATCAGGCCGTTGAGCACGCCGACCGACAGCTCTTTCATCAGCAGGGCGTTGGCGTTGCTGGAGCCGACCTGCCCCAGCGCCAGGCCGCGCACCATCAGCGTCAGTGTCTGCGTGCCGGCGATGCCACCCATGCTGGCGACGATGGGCATCAGCACGGCCAGCGCGACGATCTGCTCCAGCGTGGCCTCGAAGCGGCCAATCACCCAACTGGCGAGGAATGCGGTGAGCAGGTTGATGCCCAGCCACAGTGCGCGACGGCGCGCGGCGCGCGGCACCGGGCTGAACAAGTCCTCGTCCTCGTCAAGACCGGCGGCGCCCAGCGCCTGGTGCTCGGCCTGCTCGCGGATGATGTCGACCACGTCATCGATGGTGATGCGGCCCATCAGGATGTTGTTGTCGTCCACCACCGGTGCGCTGACCCAGTCGTGGTTCTCGAACTGCGTGGCCACGCCGGCGGCCGAGGTGCTGACGTGGATCGCCGGCTGCTCGCCATCGATCAGCTCGTTGATCGGGGTCGAAGGCTCGGCGGTGATCAGCTTCGACAGCGAAAGGCGGCCAAGGTACTGATGACGACGGCTGACCACGAACAGGTCGTCGGTGTTGTCCGGCAGTTCGCCGCGCAGTCGCAGATAGCGCAGGACGACATCCACGGTGACATCGGTGCGCACCGTGATCACGTCCGGGTTCATCAGGCGGCCGGCGGTGTCCTCCGGATAGGACAGCGCCTGCTCCAGCCGCTCGCGGTTTTCGCGGTCCATCGACTTGAGCACTTCGTCGATGACCGTGTCCGGCAGGTCGTCGACCAGTTCGGCGAGGTCGTCGATGTCCAGCGATTCGGCCGCCGCGACGATTTCCTCGGGATCCATGCCGGCGAGCAGGCTTTCGCGCACCTCGTCACCGACGTGGACCAGCACCTCGCCGTCGTCTCCCGGATCGACCAGGCCCCAGACGATCTCGCGCTTGGCCGGCGGCAGCGACTCCAGCAGGTTGCCGATCTCGGCCGGCGACAGCGTGTTGACCAGCCGCCGCACCGGCCCATGGCGGCCCGACTCCAGCGCTTCGGTGAGCAGCTTGAGTTGCCGGGCAGTCTGGTCGTGTCGGTTGCGGTCGGACATGCGCGCCTCCGGGGAATCGCGCGCATTATCGCTAATGCGGTCGGATTTGTCGGGTTGACGGGACGCCGGAACCGCTCAAGGTGTGCCGGCAGTGTCCATCGGTGCGGGGAGGAACAACGAGTCGGTGTAGATGCCAGTGACACCAAGAGCCTGTAATTGCTGCCAGCGTTCTGGTTCGTTCACCGTATGCACGTACAGCGGAACCTGGCCTCCTTCGAGCAAGCGTGCATAGTCGCCGCGTTCCATCTGGTACAGCGGAACCACGATCGCCCACGGCCGCTGTTCAAGAACAAAGTCTGTGATGACGGATGGCTTGGTCTGGAGGCGGTAGATGGTAAGGATCACGTCTCTGAAGCCGAGATCGCGTGCTTGTGTGAACTCCTCCTGTGAATAGGCCTGGGGAATGAACCGGCCTGCATGACGCCCCGTGGCGATGGCGGTCAGTGCGCGCAGGTTGTCCGTCTTGGCGTCGGTAACGATGTAGGCATCCGGATGATGGTCCAGCCAATCGAGCAGGGCATCCAGGTCCAATTGTTTCAGGCCATGCCGGAAGCGCGTCGCCATGAACTGTGCATGGGTTGGAACCGTAAGATCGGAGCCGCTCAGCATCGGCCACATCATGCTCCAGTCATGTGTCAGCACCAGCCGCTGATCAAGCGTCCGTTCGAAATCCAGCTCGAAGTAGCGAAATCCACGGGCATAGTTGGTATCCAGGGCATTCTGGCTGTTGGTGTAGCGACGTCCATCAATACGACCACCGGCGTGCGCGATGAACGACGGTCTCGGCTGGCCGCTGGTGTCGCCGTAAGCAGCGGCGCAGGCGGTCAGCAGCGCCATCGACAGGCAGCCAGCCAGCAGGCGAGTGGTTTGTTGAATCCAACGATGCACCGGGTGCTCCTTGTGTGGGTGACGATCCTGCCTGACCACTCCTGCCTATTGTGGGTGATGTGGGCCTACCATGACTTCTTTCCTTTGTCGTTTAGGAGAAGGGGGTCTATTCTTGCCTAAACGATTTAGGTCAGGCGCCCCCAAAAGGGATTGATACCCGGTGGCGACCACCCAGGAGGCAGGCATGGCAACCAAGCATCCGACACCCAGCAGCGCGGCAATCATGCCCGGCACGCTGGAACTGCTGGCATTGAAGGCGATTTCGCTGGGGCGCGAGCACGGCTACGGCGTGCTGCTGCGCATCCAGCAGGCTTCCGCCGGCGTACTGCTGGTGGAGCAGGGCGCGCTGTATCCTGCGCTGGCGCGCCTGGAGCGGCAGGGCCTGGTCACCAGCGAGTGGGGCGTTTCCGGGAACAATCGCCGCGCCAAGTTCTACACGCTGACCATGACCGGTCACTCGCGCCTCAAGGCTGACACCGCGGACTGGCAGCGACTGGTCGAAGCCATGCATCGCGTACTGGAGACGCGCTCGCTGGAGGCCATCCCATGCTGAATCGACTCCGCGAATGGTGGTCCGTGCTGTCCGGCCGCGATGCCGTGAACCACGAACTGGATGAGGAACTGGCCTTTCATCGCGATGCGCGTCGTGACGACCTGATCCGCGAAGGCCTGTCGCCCAAAGCGGCAGAACGACAGGCGCGTATCGAGCTGGGCATGACCGAAAGCCATCGACAGGGTTATCGGGAAGCACGCGGCTTCGGCTGGCTGGATCGCCTGGGCGGCGATCTCCGCTACGGCTTCCGCAGCCTGCGCCAGCGACCGGGATTCAGCCTGTCGGTGGTGCTGATCCTTGGCCTCGCCATCGCGGTGAACACCGTGCTGTTCTCGATCTACAGCGCCTACGTGCTGCAGCCGCCGAAAGTGGCGGTGGCGGATCGTCTGGTCGACATCACCCTGTACTCCGAGGACGGCCGCAGCCGCAACTGGCTGGAGGACGAGGAACTGCAGCGGCTGCAGCCGGTGCTGGATTCGGTGCTGCAGTCGACGCTGGCGCGGCGCGAATTCGGCGTTCCGGTGACCACGCCGCAGCCGGCAATGGTGTTCGCACAGATCGTGAAGCCGGATTTCTTCCGTGTGCTGGGCGCAAGGCCGGCGATGGGTCGCGTGTTCGCGCCGGGCGAGGGCGAGGTAGAGGGCCGTGATCCGCTGCTGGTGCTCAGTGATTCCGGCTGGCGTCGCCTGACGGGCAGTGATCCGGACGTGGTCGGCAAGCCGATCGAGCTGAATGGCCAGGCCTACACGGTGATCGGCGTGATGCCGGCCGACTTCAGCGGCATCGACGTGATCCTGCCGGCGTTCTGGGCGCCGTCGTCGATGAGCGGGCAACTGCTCGGCGCGTCCGGCGGTATGCAGCCGCGGCCGTGGATGATCACCGGCGTGTTGGCGCCCGGCGTGCAGCCCGAGCAGGTCGCGGCGCGTCTGACCACGGCGCTGGGCAACCTGGAACAGCCGCGGGAAGTCGGCGAAGCGTTCCGCGATGCGAGCGTCGCGCCGCGAACCTCGCGCCTCGATGCCGGTGATGCCGAATCGATGAAGATCGCCGCCTGGCCGATCTTCGCCGCCTTCGCACTGGTACTGCTGGTGGCCTGCGCCAACCTCGCCAACCTGTTCCTCGCGCGAGCGACGGCGCGCCGTACCGAGTTGGCGATCCGCCTGTCGCTGGGTGCTTCGCGCGGTCGCGTGGTGTCACAGCTGCTCACTGAAAGCCTGCTGCTGGCGCTGGCGGCAGCGATCCTTGCCTGCGCCATCACCGCGCTGGCGGTGGAGCCGGTGCACCGGCTGGTGTTCGGCATGGTGCTGCGTTTCGGCATGGACATCGGTGCAGTCGACGCCGACTGGCGCGCCTTCGCCTACGCCGCCTTGCTGGCGGTGCTGGCGGCAGCCACCTTCGGCCTGATCCCGGCGCTGCAGGCCACGCGTGGCGATCTCGCTGGCGGCGTTCGCCGCGATGGGCATGCCTTCGGTGGACGCCTGCCGTCACATCGCCTGCGCGGCGTGCTGATGACCGCGCAGATCGCCAGCAGCCTGCTGCTGCTGGTCGTGGCCGGACTGATCGTGGACAACGCGCGGCTGGCTGATGAACTCCACGCCGGCTACGACCTCGACCGCGTGGTGCACCTCCGCTACCAGTCGCCGGATCCATCGCTGCTGCAGCGGCTGCGCGAAGAGCCCGGCGTGCGCGATGTGTCGGTGGTGGCGCGCGCGCCGCTGATGGGCGTGCTGGCGCGACAGGGCGTCAGCATCGACGGCCGCACCGAAGTGGTCGGCAGCATGGACACCGACGAGCACTACTTCGACACGCTGGATATCCCGCTTCTGGACGGGCGCGGCTTCACCCGGCAGGAAGCCGAGGACGGTGCCGACGTCGCCGTGCTCAGCGCGGCCACGGCGGCACGCTGGTTCCCCGGTCGTTCACCGCTGGGCGCAGAGATGGAGATCGTTCCCGGCCGTGGTGACGACTCGCCGCCGCGGCAGGTGCGCGTGATCGGCGTGGCGCCGGACGTGGTCTCGCAGTTCTTCTTCCAGGGTCCGGACCACAGTCTGGTCTACCTGCCGGATGCATCCGGTGAGGAACTGCTGGTCGCCATTGATCGCCCGATCGGCCTGATGACGCAGCGCCTTACCGACCTCTGTGTCAATGCCGGTGGCTACTGCGAGCCGAATACCCTGCGCGAACAGATCGGCATCCAGCGCATGCCGTTCGCGGTCGCCAGCCAGGTCGCCGTGGTGCTCGGTGTGCTGGCGCTGCTGATCAGTTGCGTGGGTCTGTACGGCGTGGTCAGCTACCTGATCGCGCGCCGTACCCGCGAGATCGGCGTGCGCATCGCGCTCGGTGCGCAGCGCGGCGGCGTGCTGCGTTTCGTGCTCGGTGGTGCGCTGCGACAGGTGCTGATCGGCATGGCCATCGCCCTTCCGCTATGCCTGCTGCTGTCCTTCGCCCTGTCGCGGCTGATGCCGACCTTGACCCTGTTCGGTTTCAACGCCTACGTGCTGACGCCGGCGTTGCTGCTCGGCGTCGCCCTGCTGGCCACGTTGCGCCCGGCCTGGCGTGCCACCGGCATCAGCCCGATGCGGGCATTGCGCGAAGAGTAGAAGGCGTGGCTGGAAGCACGCCGCGTCAGGCGGGATCGCGCGCGGCGACAGGACTCCGAGGTGCCGGTTGAGCGCTGCCGGGCACGCCTAGACTGCGTCGACCGAGTGCGATCGCCGGCTTCTCGACGAACCGCCAGGACAGCACCGCGCACAGCAGCGCCATCGGCCACGCTATCAGCGTGATGGTGCCGGGCGACGGATTCTGCAGCCAGTACACCACCAGTTGCTGCATCGGAAAGCCCCAGAGATAGATGCCGTAGGAATAGTCGCCGAAGCGGTTGTAGAAGCCCAGGGACTTCAGCCGGTAGGCGAACAACAGGCTCAGATAGCAAAGTGCCAGGGCGAACAGGTAGGGATAGCTCGGGTCACGGCTGAGTCGGGCAATGGTCGATGCAGCGACCAGACCGCCGCCGATCCACAGGTTGAACGGCAGGCGTTCGCGGCACGTCCAGGTCAGCACACCGAGCGCGAAGTAGCCGATCAGCGGCTTTGCCGAGGCGACCTTTACCAGCGGCAGCGGATAGTGCCAGTGCAGGATCAGCAGCGCCGCGATACCCAGGCACAGCGCCGTTCTCAACCGGTCCGAAAGAATGCCGAGGATGCCTAGCAAGGCGAGCAGGGTGTAGGCGCGCATTTCCGCAGGCAGCGTCCAGAGGGAGCCGTTCACCGATTCGCGCGACTGTCCGGAGAAAACGCCGGGCAGATTGAACTGCAGGTTTTCGGTGAAGGTCAGGTTCCTGAAGATGTAGCTCCAGGTCAGCGGGTCGCGGAAATAGGTGGCGGGATCCAGTTGGGTGACGAATGGCCCGATCAGCAGCGCACAACCGGCAAGGCAGAGCGCATAGGCTGGTACAACCCGGAACAGTCGCGCGATGAGAAAGGCGCGGAGGTCGTGACGACGCTGCCAACTGCCGGTGACCAGAAACCCGCTGATGAAGAAGAAGACGTACACCGCGATGCTGCCCGCGTAGATGCCGAAGAGGTTCGTGACCGGATCGCGGCCATCCTTGACGGGCGACAGGGCGTAACTGTGCGCATGGATCACCAGCGACGCCGCCAGCATGCGCAGCAGCAACAGGTTGTCGCCGCTGCCCATGGCATCCTGCAGGCTTCGATATCGCGGTTTGATGGACAAGTCGGCTGACGCCGGTGCTGCGATCGGCGCGTCGACGTGCCTGAAAGACAGCCAAAGGGCGAGTACGGCAAGCGTCAGGAAGACGAACTGGAAGGCATCCATGCAGGCAGATGGGTCACGGCGACCGCTGGGTCCGGTGGGGCGTCATCCTACCTGCTTGGCGTTTCCGAACGGTTGATTGGCGTCATAGCCGCGACATGGCGCGCTCGATGGCTTCGCGGTCGGGGGCGCGGAGCAGGGCGGAGGCATGGCGGCGCAGGTCGTGGTGGTCGCTGTCGCGGATGATCTGGCGCACTTCCAGCATCGAGCCCGGGTGCAGGCTGAAGTCAGTCAGGCCCAGCGCCAGCAGCAGGCGGGTCATGGCCGGGTCGGCGGCGATCTCGCCGCAGACCAGCACGCGCCTGCCGTGCTTGTGGCCCAGCTTGATGACGTCGTGCAGCAGGCGAAGCACGGCCGGATGCAGCGGCGAATACAGATCGCCCAGCGCATCGTTGTTGCGGTCGGCGGCCAGCAGGTACTGCACCAGGTCGTTGGTACCGATGGAGATGAACTCCATGTCGGCGATCATCCGCGGCAGTGCCAGTGCGGCGGCCGGCACTTCGATCATCGCGCCCAGTTCGAGGTGATCGGTGATTTCGTGGCCTTCTGTGCGCAGGTCGCGCGCGCAGGCAACGAATTCCGCACGCACGGCGCGGATCTCGTCGCGGCTGCTGATCATCGGCACCAGCAGGCGGATCGGTCCGTAACCGGAGGCACGCAGCACGGCGCGAAGCTGGGTGCGGAACACCTGGCGATGGCGCAGCGACAGGCGCACGCCGCGGACGCCCAGCGCCGGGTTCGGCTCGCCACTGCTGACCAGTCCGGTCTTGTCGGCCTTGTCGGCGCCGAGATCGAGGCTGCGGATGGTCACCGGACGTCCGCGCATGCCCAGCACCACATCGCGGTAGACCCTGAACTGCTCTTCCTCGTCCGGCAGTTCGTCGCGCTGAAGAAACAGGAACTCGGTGCGATACAGGCCGATGCCGTTGGCACCCAGGTCGTGCGCCTGTGCCACGTCTTCGCGTGACTCGGCGTTGGCGAACAGGCGGATGTCGACGCCGTCCTTCGTCCGCGTGGCCTTCTTCTTCAGCGTCGCCAGGCGATCCTGTTCACGCTGGCTTTCGCGCTTGCGCTGGCGGAAGTGGCGCAGGTCGGCGGCATGCGGTTCAACGATCACTTCGCCGCTGCGGCCATCGACCATCATGGCCTCGCCGTCATTGACCTGTGCGAGCGCTTCGTGCGCCCCGACCACCAGTGGCAGGTGCAGGCTGCGCGCCAGGATGGCGCTGTGCGACAACGGACTGCCCTGCGCGGTGACGATGGCAACGATGCCGCGTTCGGCCAGTTGCGCGATTTCCGAGGGAGCGACGCTGTCGGCGACCAGCACGTCACCGGCCAGGCCTTGGACGGCATCACTGTCGCGCCGCTGCAGCGCGGCGTGGACGCGACCAATGACGTGGTCGATGTCCTCGCGTCGCGAGCGCAGGTAGGGATCATCCATGCCGTCGAACACGGCGACCAGTCGGTCACGCTGCAGCTTCAACGCGTAGGCGGCGCTAAATCCGTCATCACGGATCAGGCGGTCGAGCGCGGTCAGCAGCTCCGGGTCGTCCAGCAACATGGCGTGCAGATCGAGGAATTCGCCGATCTCCTGGGCGATGGCGCCGTGCAGGCGGTCGCGCAGCGTCGCCAGTTCCTCGCGGGCGCGGTCGATGGCCTGGTGCAGCCGGGCCAGTTCGTCGTCGACGCGCGCAGCGTCGATGTGTTCCTCACCAATTTCCAGACCATGCGGCTCGCGTATGCGGGCGCGACCCAGCGCGAGGCCTCTGGAAGCGGACTGCGCCTGGATCAGCCGGCGCATCAGTCGGCCTCGTCGAAACGGCGCTGGAACAGGTCGATGGCGGCGGCCATGGCGGCGTCTTCATCATCGCCGTCGAGGCGCAGGGTCACCGTGGTGCCCTTGGCGACTGCCAGCAACATCACCCCCATGATGCTCTTGGCGTTGATCTCGCGGCCGCCGCGGATCATGACGGCTTTCGACTGGAACCCGCCGAGCAGTTGCACCAGCTTGCTGGCCGCGCGGGCATGCAGGCCGAGTCGGTTGATGACTTCGATCTGTTCCTCACGCACGGTCTTCGACCACGCCGTTGCGCCCACCGCTGGCCGCAGTGCGCGCCAGTTCGGCCAGCGGCTGCTCGGCATAGTTCAGTGCACGCAGCAGCATCGACAGGTTGAGGCCGCTGACTCTTTCGGTTGGCGTGCCAAGTTGTGCCAGTCGGCTGGCAAGATTGCTCGGCGAAGCACCGTACAGATCGCTGAGGATCAGAACGCCTTCGCCCTGATCGGCTTCGCGAAGCGCACCGCTGGCTGCCGGCAGGCGTCCGTCCGGCGTCTGCTCGAAGGTCAACTCGAAGCAGACAACCTTCAATGGCAGGTTGCCGAGCATGCGCTCGGCGCTGGCCCTGATGGCCGGGCCGACACCGGGATGGGTGACGAGAAGAATGCCAACGCTCATGCGAGCATCTTAGCCGAGAGCGGGAATGGGAACGCTCAGCCTTCCGCCGGGCAAGCGCGTGCGGGACCCGGAAACCGGGGGCGCCCAATCCGTTCAGCGGCGTGGCAAGCGCCGTTCTCGCCATTCTCCGCTCGGGTCACTCCAGCTCGCGGTGGAAGCTGACCACTGCGCCGTAAGCCCTTTCACGGCAGTGTTCGGCAAGGGTTTCGGCAAGGAATACCGAGCGATGGCGACCACCGGTGCAGCCGAAGGCGACGGTCAGGTAGCTGCGCGTCTCGGCGGCGAAGCGCGGCAGCCAGATGTCCAGGAAACCGGTGACGCCGTGGATGTATTCGGCGACCCGTTCCTGTGCGCGCAGCCAGTCACGGACGGCGGCATCGCGCCCGGACAGCGGGCGCAGGCTGGGCTCCCAGTGGGGATTGGGCAGGCAGCGCGCGTCGAACACGAAGTCGGCATCCGGTGGCACGCCACGGCGATACGCAAAGGACTCAACCAACAGCGACAGGCCGTCGCCGGCGCCTGCCGCGAGGTCGGTGACCACCCAGCGCCGCAATTGGTGCACGTTCATGTCGCTGGAGTCGATGACTTCGGCGGCCAGCGCCCGGAGCGGTCCGAGGCGCTGGCGCTCCTCGGCGATGGCGCGGGCCAACGGCTGGCCGTGCTGGCTAAGCGGATGCCGCCGCCGTGTGTCGCTGTAGCGCTTGATCAGCACCTCGTCACGCGTGTCGAGGAAGATCAGTCGATAGTCGATACCCAGTGCGCCGACGGCCGACAGCGAGGTCGGCAGATGATCGAGATCCTCCAGCCGGTTGCGCACGTCGATGCCGACCGCCAGTCGTGGTGCGTGATCCTCGGCATCGCCTACTCCACGCACGAGCACACTCCTGACGAAGTCCGGCAGCAGTTCGGCTGGCAAGTTGTCGACGCAGTAGTAGTCGAGGTCTTCCAGCGTGCGCAGCACGACGGTCTTGCCGGAACCGGAAAGGCCGCTGACCACGATCAGCGGTGTGCCGATGTCGGTAGCGGTCACCACGGATCGTAGCGTCGCATCTGGTGCGCCTGGCGGTCCATGAAGGTCTGCGCGGCGTCGATGCCCTTGGTTTTCAGGATGTGCGAGCGCACGGCCGCCTCCAGCAGCACCGCCAGGTTACGGCCCGGCGCGACCGGCAGTGTGGTCTGCGGAACGTCGAGCTCAAGCACACGTCGCTTGCTGATATCGCCGTGCAGGCGATCACCGGCGTCGATGGGCTCGTTCGGCTCCACCGGTTTCAGGTGCACGATCAGGCGCAGGTATTTGTTCGGCTTGACGGCGGTGTCGCCAAACATGGCGCGGATGTCGAGGATGCCCAGGCCGCGCACTTCGAGCAGGTCCTGCAGCATCTCCGGGCAGGTGCCATCCAGCACGTCCGGCGCGATCTGGGTGAACTCCGGGGCGTCGTCGGCGACCAGGCGGTGGCCGCGACTGACCAGTTCCAGGGCCAGTTCGCTCTTGCCGCTGCCGGACTCGCCGGTGATCAGCACGCCGATCGAATAGACCTCCATGAATACCCCGTGCAACGTCACCCGGTGCGCCAGCGCCCGTGCCAGGTGGTATTGCACGTAGGTCAGCAGCTCGTGGCCGCGCTTGGGCGATACCCACAGCGGCGTGTCGAACTCCTCACAGGCGTCGCGCAGGTCGCTGGGCGCGGACTGGTCCTTGCTGATCAGCAGTGCCAGTGGCCGCGAGGCAGTGATCTTGGCCAGTGCTTCCCAGCGGTGCCGTGGGTCGAGGCCGTCCAGGTACTTCAACTCTTCGGTGCCGAGGATCTGCACCTTGTTCGGGTAGATGGTGTTGAGATAGCCGGTCAGCGACGGGCGCCGCGACAGGTGCTCGCCGGACTCCAGCACCCGGCCTTCGCCCTTGTTGCCGGCCAGCCAGCGCAGCGCCAGCCGCTCGCTGAGCTGGTCGAACAGTTCCTTGGCGGTGATGCGCATGTTCATGGAAGCAGGCTCACCGTCATCGGGACAGCACCGGCTCAGGCCGCGGCGTGAGCCAGTCGCCAGTCAGACAGCAGTCCGAGCAGTTCATCAGCGTTGGCGGATGCACGAAGGCGCGCGGTGAAGCTGCTGTCGCTGAACATCTCGGCCAACTGCGACAGCAGTTGCAGGTGCTGGTCGGTGAAATGTTCGGGCACGGCCAGTGCAAACAGCAGGTCGACCGGCTGGCCATCGCTGGCGCCGAAATCAACCGGTTCGGCAAGTCGAACCACCGTGCCGATTGCGGTGCCGAGTCCGGCGGTGCGTCCGTGCGGGATGGCGATGCCCTGCCCGAGCCCGGTGGAGCCGAGCTTCTCGCGGCCGCAGAGGCTGTCGAAGATCTGCCGTTCGAAGGCCTCGTCGTGACCGTCGGCCAGCAGCCGGGCCAGGGTTTCGAGCAGTCGTTTCTTGCTGGTGACGCTGACCCCGACGCGCACGCGCGACGGGGCCAGCAGGTCGATCAGGTGCATGGCTATGTGGCTCTGGATGGTCAGCCGTCAGCCGAAACTGGCGCTGCGTGCGGCGTTTTCGCCGCGATGGTGGTCGGTGAGCTTTTCCTTGTGCTTGATCACCTGGCGATCAAGCTTGTCGGCCAGCAGGTCGATGGCGGCGTACATGTTCTCGGCCTGAACGTCCGCAAAGACGGTGCGGCCGGACATCTGGATGGTGGCCTCGGCCTTGTGCTCCAGCTTTTCGACGGTGAGGATCGTGTGGATGTCCAGATGACTGTCGAAATGTCGCTGCAGGCGCTCGAACTTGGTGTTGACGTATTCGCGCAATGCCGGGGTGACATCAATCTGGTGACCGGTAATCTCGATCCGCATGTCTGAATCTCCTTGTCAGGATGACAACGACACATTCCCGATGCCGTGGGCACCGGGGCCAAAAAAGGGGTGGGCTGCTCGCCGGGACGGTGGCCGGATGCCCAGCGTGGCGCTGGCACCGGGAGACGGGTGCCCCTGCCGGGCGGCCATGGCGGTTGCTGATCCGATCATCAGACCCTAACCGTGGCGCTGGCGCTCGTTGGACGAGGGGATATTCATTGCTTCCCGGTATTTTGCCACGGTTCGGCGGGCAACCGTGATTCCGTCCGTCTTGAGCGTGGCCGCCAGTTTCGCATCGGACAGCGGCTTGGCCGGGTTCTCGGCGTCGATCAGGCGTTTGATCATGGCCTGGATCGCCGTGCTGGAGGCGCTGCCGCCGCCTTCCGTGCTCAGGCTTGATGAGAAAAAGTGTTTGAATTCAAAGGTTCCGCGCGGTGTGTGCAGATACTTGCGGGTAGTGACCCGGGAAATCGTGGACTCGTGCAATTCCAGTTCATCGGCGATTTCGCGCAGGGTCAGCGGGCGCATCGCCTCCGCACCGTGCTCCAGGAAGCCGACCTGCCGGCGCACGATGGCGGTGGCCACGCGCAGCACGGTGTCGGCGCGGGTCTCCAGGCTGCGGATCAGCCAGCGCGCCTCCTGAAGCTGCCCGCGCAGGTAGTTGGCGTCCTCCCGGCTGGCTTCGCCGATCAGGCCTTCGTACAGGCGGTTGATGCCGATCCGCGGCCTTGCGCCGGCTGCGAGGTGCACGCGCCAGACGCCTTCCTGGCGTGACACATAGGCATCCGGTGTCACGTACTCGATGGCCTGGCCACTGATCTGCGCGCCGGGGCGAGGGTCCAGGCTGCGCAGCAGGTCGACCGCCATCGCGACTTCAGCGGGATCGGCCACCATCAGCTTGGCCAGCTTTTCCGGCCCGAGTTTGGCGAGGTCTTCCAGGTGGTCGCGGGCGATGCGCTGCGCCGTTCCCAGCGCTTCGGTGTCATCGTCCAGTGCCGAGAGCTGCACGCACAGGCATTCGCTGAGGCTGCGTGCGCCGACCCCGATCGGATCGAAGCGCTGCACGCGGTGCAGTACCGCCTCCAGCTCGTCGTCTTCGGCGCTGATCTCGGGCAACAGCGCCTCGCGGATGGCGTCCAGCGGTTCCGCCAGATGGCCGTCGTCGTCGATGGCGTCGATCAGCGCGGTGCCGATGGCGCGGTCGCGGTCACTCATCGGCGTCAGGTTGAGCTGCCACAGCAGGTGGTCGTGCAGGTTGTCGGTAACGCTGCCGGCGGCTTCCTGCGGCTCGCGATCATCGCCACCGCTGCCGTTGCGCGGGGTGAATTCGTCTTCCCAGCCGGTATCCATGTCCAGCGATGGCTCGGCCACTGCTTCGACGTCGGCATCGCCGGCTTCGGCTTCGCGCTCGCCGGGTTCGTTGCCGCCCTCCAGTCGCTCCGCCGGTTCGGTCTCGCGCTGCTCGTCCGCGCTTTCCAGCATGGGGTTGGATTCCAGCGCCACGGTCAGCTCGGTTTCGAGCTCGAGCTGCGACAGTTGCAGCAGGCGGATCGCCTGTCGCAACTGCGGGGTCAGCTTGAGTTGCTGACCCAGCCTGAGTTGCAGCGCCGGTTTCACCCCTGTGCTCTCCTTCGGAGGCTGTGATTGGTGACTGGTGATTCGTGACTAGTGAGAGTGGAACAGCAGCAGGCATGTTTGGTTCTTGCGCTTCTGCTCCTGCCAATCACTTCCCGCGAATCACCAATCACCGCCGTTAGAGCCGGAAACTGTCGCCCAGGTAGACGCGGCGCACTTCCGGGTTGGCCATCACCGCTTCCGGCGCACCCTGCGTCAGAACACGGCCTTCGTTGAGGATATACGCCCGGTCGCAAATGCCAAGGGTTTCGCGCACGTTATGGTCGGTGATCAGCACGCCGATGCCGCGTTGCTTGAGGTGGCGCACGATTTTCTGGATTTCGCCGACCGATATCGGGTCGACGCCGGCGAAGGGCTCGTCCAGCAGCATGAGTCGCGGCTTGCCGGCAAGCGCACGGGCAATCTCGACGCGGCGGCGCTCACCGCCGGACAGGCTGGCGCCCATCTGCTCCGCCACGTGGCCGATCTGCAGCTCGTCCAGCAACTCCTCCAGTTCGCGCCGGCGGCCATCCGCATCCAGATCCGGTCGCAATTCGAGGATCGCCAGGATGTTGTCGCTGACGCTGAGCTGGCGGAACACCGACGGCTCCTGCGGGAGGTAGCCGACGCCGCGCCGCGCGCGGGCATGCATCGGCAGGGCGGAAATGTCCTCGCCGTCGAGCAGGATCTCGCCACCGTCAGCCGCCACCAAACCGACCACCATGTAGAAGCAGGTGGTCTTGCCGGCGCCGTTGGGGCCGAGCAGGCCGACAACTTCACCGGCGCCAAGAGAACAACTGAAGTCGCGCACCACGTCGCGGGCGCGGTAGCGCTTGCGCAGGGCGCGGGCGACCAGCATCAGGGCTGGGCGTCTTTCTTGCCGCTGTTCGGCAGGATGCGCAGGTTGACGCGACCGCTGCCCTCGCCGCCGCCCTCGATGCGGCCGCTGGCGAGGTCGTAGCTCAGGTGCTCGCCGCTGAGGCTGCCGCCGGGCTCATCCACGGTGACGCCACCGTGAAGGTCGATGCGGTCGGCGGACAGGTCGTATTCGATGCGTCGGGCGCGCGCTGTGGTGATGTCGCCGTCGTCCTTTTCCTGGCGCATGGTCGCCGGTGAACCGGTGAGCGTGACGTGGGCGATTTCGCCGTTGGCCATCTGCACCAGCGCGTCGTCGGCGCGCACGTCCAGTGTGCCCTGGCTGATGCGCACGTCGCCGCTCAGCTTGGCGGTGCCATCCTGCTGCAGCACGGTGTCGGTGCGGTCGGCGCTGACGTTCATCGGCTGCTCGCGGTCGCTGCTCTTGGCGGCGGCGAGCGGCGTCAGCAGGCAGAGAGCCAGCAGGGCGGTGCAGCGGGAGGCTGGGAAACGGATCATCTGGGCTTCACGGTGGTGTCTGGCCGGCGGTCTGGAAGCGGCCATCAAGGTTGGACAGCACGACGTGACGGTCGTCCAGCTCGGCCCGCATGCCGTGGCCGCGCAGTATAGATCGGCCATCCCGGATGGTCACATCGCTGTCGGTCTCGGCGACGTTCTCGTCCGGCAGGAAGCGGATGTCCGGCCCGTGCATGCGCAACGGCGCGCCGGCGGCCGATGGCGGGCCGTTGATCACATAGTCGTCGTAGAGTCGCAGCAATTTGCCGTCGGCAGCCACCCAGGCGTGCCCGGACTGCGCCTGCCAGCGGCCGCCTTCGGCATCGGGAAACTCGAAGCGCGGACTGTCCATGTCCAGCGTGCCGAGGAACGGATGCCGTGAGAGCCGTGGCCCTCGCACCGAGAAAGACTCGCGGCCGTGTGCGTCCATGGCAACCAGTTGGAAGTTCTCCAGGCTGTAGTCGGAGCGCGGCGGGCCGGTCAGCGGTGGCGCGCTGTCGTCATCGGTCAACGACCACAGCCACCAGCCGCTGACGATGGCGAGCAGTCCCAGCAGAACCAGCCAGCCGCGCTGGGTGCGGGTCATCAGCCCTCACCCGGGAGGTAGCGTCTGAGAATCGTGTCGGCATGTCCCTGGGCGATCAGTATCAGGTCGCACAATTCCCGGCCCGCACCTTCGCCACCACGCGCCGTGCTGCACCAGTAGACGCGCTCGCGGACCCAGGCATGGGCATTGGCGGGTGCCGCCGACAGGCCGACGCGTTGCAGCACCGGCAGATCCGGCAGGTCGTCGCCCATGTAGGCGACCTGACTGGGGTCGATCTTCAGGCTGCGGGTCAGGTGTTCCAGGGTGTCCAGCTTGTCGCGTGCCCCCTGGTAGACGTGTCGAAGACCCAGCTCGCGAGCGCGTGACTGCACGACGTTGCTCTCGCGCGCGGTGATCAGGGCCACCTCGATGTTGTAGTCGCGCAGCAGCTTCATGCCCAGACCATCGAACACATGAAAGGCCTTGAGCTCGCTGCCGTCGCCGTAGAGCAGCTTGCCGTCACTCAGCGTGCCGTCGACGTCGAAGGCGACCAGCCGGATGCGTGCCGCGCGTTCCCGCAACTCCGCCGGAATCTCCAGAACGCTGAGATAGCCCATGCCGGTCCCCTGTCGGATGTGCAGTTGTCAAACCACGCGTGCGCGCAGCAGGTCGTGGATGTTCAGCGCGCCCACCACGTGGCGTTCGTCGTCGATGACCACCAGACCATTGATCTGGTGCGCTTCCATCAGCCGCGCGGCTTCGACGGCCAGCCGGTCCGCGCCGATGGTCTTGGGTTCGCGTGTCATCGCTTCGGTGACCGGTGTGGCGCGTAGATCCACTGCCGACTCGTCCAGCGCGCGGCGCAGATCGCCGTCGGTGAACACGCCCAGCAGGCGGTCGTCGGCGTCCACGATCGCGGTCATGCCCAGCCGTTTGCGGCTCATCTCGACCACGGCGTCGCTCAGCGAGGCCTGCGGACCGACCCGTGGCACTTCGACGCCGTCGTGCATGATGTCGCTGATGCGCAACAGCAGTCGGCGGCCGAGACTGCCGGCCGGGTGCGAACGGGCGAAATCCTGGTCCGTGAAGCCGCGTGCTTCCAGCAGCGCGATCGCCAGCGCGTCGCCCATCACCAGTGCGGCGGTGGTGCTGGAGGTCGGTGCCAGGCCCAATGGGCAGGCCTCGGCCGGCACGCTGACGTCGAGGTGGATGTCGGCCAGCCGCGCCAGCGTCGACTGCGGACGACCGGTAGCAGCGATCATCACATTGCCCTGGCGCTTCAGCACCGGGACGATGGTCAGCAGCTCGTCGGTCTCGCCGGAGTTGGACAGCGCCAGCACCACGTCGGCGTCGGTGATCATGCCGAGGTCGCCGTGGCTGGCCTCGCCCGGATGCACGTAGAAGGCAGGCGTCCCGGTGGAGGCGAAGGTCGCGGCGATCTTTCGCGCGATGTGGCCGGACTTGCCCATGCCGATGGTGACTACGCGGCCTGGCCCGGCGTAAATCACGCGGCATGCATCGACGAAGGCTTCGTCAATCTGCGCCTTCAGTGCTTCCAGCGCCTCGGCTTCGGTGTCGATGACGCTGATCGCGCTGGCTTTCAGCGCCGCCGGGTTGAGGTCGACCTTGGCGTCGCGGGCGGGATGCAGGGGCTGGATGCGGGCATTCATTCGCGATCGGTCCGGGCGTGGGTCATGCGGCTTGTTGAGGAACTCGCCGATTGAGGAACTCGCCGGCCTCCGGCCCGGGCTTTGCCATCAATGGCCTCCGGAACCGCCGGAATGCGCCGGCTCTGCTAATATTTCCGGCCCATTCTAGCGCAGCGGCGGCCCCGGCAGCGGGTGGCATGCCCACCGAAGCACACGACGTTCAGCTTCCGCCGTCTGGCGCCCTGACCCATGATTCACGCGCCGCACCCGGTCTCCGCCGGTAGTGACGGCTCGACCCAGTGGAAACCATCCTGATGAACGCAGAATCCATCCAGCAGCTGATCGAGGCCGGACTGCCCGGCGCCCGCGCCATCGTGCGCGGCGACGACGGCGTGCATTTCGAGGCCGAGGTCGTCTGCGCCGACTTCGCCGGCAAGCTGCCGTTGGCGCGCCACCGCATGGTCTACGCCACGCTGGGTGATCGCATGGGCGGCGAGATCCACGCCCTGTCGCTGAAGACCCTGACCCCCGACGAGGCAGCTGGCTGATGGCGAAGATCCTGATCAACGGCGGCACCGCGCTGAACGGCGAGGTGCAGATTTCCGGCGCGAAGAATGCCGTGCTGCCGATCATGGCGGCTGGCCTGTTGGCCGAGGAGCCGATGGAAATCGGCAACGTCCCGCACCTGCACGACGTCACCACCACCATGGAGCTGCTCGGCCAGATGGGCGTGCAACTGGTGCTGGACGAAAAGATGAAGGTGCAGATCGACGCCCGCGGGGTGAACAGCCATATCGCGCCCTACGAACTGGTCCGGACCATGCGCGCCTCGATTCTGGTGCTGGGCCCGCTGCTGGCGCGCTTCGGCGAGGCCGAAGTGTCGTTGCCCGGCGGCTGCGCTATCGGCTCGCGGCCGGTTGACCAGCACATCCGTGGCCTGCGCGCGCTGGGCGCGGATGTCACTGTCGAGAACGGCTACATCCGTGCCAAGGCGAAGCAGCTTCGTGGCGCGCGCATCGTGATGGACATGATCACCGTCACCGGCACCGAGAACATCATGATGGCGGCGGCGCTGGCCAGTGGCACTTCGGTGATCGAGAACGCCGCGCAGGAGCCCGAGGTCGTCGATCTCGCCAACTGCCTCAACGCCATGGGCGCGCGGATCAGCGGTGCCGGCACCAACACCATGACCATCGAGGGCGTGGATCGCCTCGGCGGCTGCGTCTACGACGTGCTGCCGGATCGCATCGAAACCGGCACCTTCCTGATCGCCGGCGCGATCACCGGTGGTCGCGTGGTCGCGCGCAACACCCGGGCCGACATCCTCGACGCCGTGCTGGTCAAGCTGGAAGAAGCCGGCGCGCATATCAACGTTGGCGACCGCAGCATCGAACTCGACATGCAGGGCCGCCGCCCGAAATCGGTCAGCCTCACCACAGCGCCGTATCCGGCATTCCCCACCGACATGCAGGCGCAGTTCGCCGCGCTCAACATCGTCGCCGACGGCGTCGGCGTGATCACCGAGACCATCTTCGAGAACCGCTTCATGCACGTGCAGGAACTGCAGCGCCTCGGTGCAGACATGCGCGTGGAAGGCAAGTCGGTGATCATCCGTGGCGTCGAGTCCGTCACCGGCGCGCCACTGATGGCCACCGACCTGCGCGCCTCAGCCAGCCTGGTGCTGGCCGGCCTCGTCGCCCAAGGCGAAACCACGGTTGACCGCGTCTACCACATCGATCGCGGCTACGAGAACATCGAGGAGAAGCTCGGCGTGCTCGGTGCGAAGATCCGGCGTTTGCCTAACTGACGGAACACGACCGCATCGACAGCGGACCGGCTGGCGGTCTGGATCAGCCACCCGGTGAGAATGTTCTCAGGTCATCCAGCAGGGCGGCGTAGGCGGCCTCATCGTCACCTTCGCTCAGCGACTGCGCGCGGCTCAGCGAGCGGATCGCCTGTTCACGATCTCCGTTGGCGAGGTAGGCGCGGGCCAGGGCAGCGTGGAAGCGGTGTTCGCCGCGATGGTAGCGGATCGCCAGTTGGTAGCGCTCGATGGCGCCATCGAAATCGCGGTCGCGCTCGTGCCGGCTGCCGAGCAGGAACTGATGCAGCGGATCCTTGCGCTGCAGCGATTCCAGGCGTTTGCGCAGTGGGGCCGCGTGCGCGGCATCCTGCCGGCTGTCGTACAGTTGCACGAGGTTGAACAAGGCGCCGTAGTCGTCCGCGTCGAGCGCCAGCGCCCGTTGATAGGCCTGCTTTGCGCCGTCCGCATCGCCATCGCGCAGCCGGATCACGCCGGCATTCGCCCAATGCGTCGGGTAATCCGGGTCAATGCGCAACGTCGCTTCGGCGCGCGTCAGGGCTTCCGCCGTTCGTCCCTGTGCCATCTGCCGGACGGCGATGTTGTTGTGGTAGTGGGCCAGCAGGCGGCGGTCGTCGATGGGCACGGGCTCATCCAGCGTGACCACCCGACCGCGCGCCACGTCCACGGTGTAGCGCTGCGGCCCGCTTTGCAGGCGCAGGTTGACATGGCTGCTGCGGTACAGGGTGCCGCCCGACTGCTGCCAGACCAGCGTGCGACGGATCTCCTGCGGCTGTGCCGACAGCCCGGCGTCGCGGGCCAGTGCGAGAAGCAGCAGGGTGAAACCGATGCAGTTGGCGCGTCGGCTCTGCCAGGTCTGGGTCACCGTGTGCGTCGCTGCTTCGTCATAGCGCACACCGAGCCCGGCACTGCCGAACACGAAGTCGATCATCGCGTCGATGCGCGCGCCGGGCGCACGATGCGGATCGAGCACCTGTGCGCGAAACGCAGCGTGCAGGGCGGGTGGCAGCGCCAGAAGGTCATCCAGCGTGGCGGAAAGCGGGGCCGGGGAAAGGTCGAGCACGCCCTGGTTGGCCACTTCCGCAGTGCTTGCGGCGCCGTGGTTGTCGTTGACGTCCTGCGCGGAAGCGGAGACGTTCAGCGCGCAGGCCAGCAGGCAGGAAAGGAAACGCATCCGGCCACCTCGAATGCTGCGGAAGGCGGATGCGGGCAATGTAGCACGGCGCCGTGGCGACAGCCGCCTTCGGAACCAGGTGCGCAGGAATGGTCAGTCAGGTGCTCCCGCGCGGTCCAGGTTGCTTGCCCGTCTCGCAGCCGCTACCCATGGCCGGCGATGCCGACCTGGGCCGTCGCGGTCAGTGTCTGATGTAGGTGCCGTTGACCGTCGATTCTGCCAGCTTGCGGGCTTCGTCAGCGTCAAATGCAGCTTCGCCGTCGGCAAGCTTCTGCGCCTGCGCGAAGAACGGCATGAAGTAGCGCTGCTGGTCGGCTGCTCCGTTCATGCTGATGCTCCCGTCACCGTCCTCCAAGGCCTTGGCCCAGGCTGCGCGCACCGCTGACCAGAACGGCTCGCTGGCCTCGAAGTAGGCGCGGCCCGGGTCGAAGTCGAAGCCCTTGATGCGCTCGTAGCGCGCGACGCCGTATTCGCGGCCCACCCAGGGCTGGTCGCTGTGCGGCACGCCATTGTCGTCGAGGCGCGCCTTGAGGTTGTTCTCCTCCTGCAGCCAGCCGGTCGACAGCACGGTGTGGCGGTTTGTGCCGAGCAGGGTGTCGTAGTCCTTGCGGACGCTGAACTCGCGACGTGGCAGCGGGCGCAGAGTGTCGCCACTGATCCATGTCGACTGGCTGGCATCGTGCCGCCAGCGACCGACGCTGGCGTAGCGCGGCGAGTCATCCACCTGCAGCACGGTTTGAGACCAGGCGCCGTTGCGCAGTACTGCGTCGACCGGCGTCTCCTGCCAGTGGTGGTTGCCACGGTAGGCAAGCAGGGTCTCCGGCTGGTAACGCCATTCCTGGCGCCAGTGGCGCATCACCATCGGCTCGCTGACCTCGCCATCCTCGCCGAGCATGCGCATGACGAGGACATGTTGAAGCGCGATGAAATCCGGTTCATCAGCGCTGACCAGAACCACCTCCGTTCCCCAGCTCTGGTAGGGCGCCTGCGCCTTGGCGTCGGGATCGAAGCGCGCGACCTCGATGAAGTCGAAGCTGACGCGGTATTCGCCGGCCATGGCCAGGATGGCGCGACGATCACGTTCCCTGATGTCGATGTCGGGTTCCTGCAGCCGCTTCCACGCGGCGGAGGGTTCGCTGTCCAGGGTCACGGGTGCCCCGCGGGTGCTGGCACCGCGCGGCTTCAACATGCCTTCGGACAGCGGCCAGGCAAAGGTGAACTGGCTTTCACGGGTGGCCTCGCTGCTGCCGGCTTCGTAGGCGATGGCGGTTCCGGCCGAAAGCATCAGCGTGGCCAGCAGCAGGGCGGTACGCCCGATCAGGTGTTTGTACATGAGGCTCTCCCGTTGTCGTCGCGAACGATGCCGCAAACCGCAAACCGCCAACGGCGGTCCGCGCAGGTCGAGCAAGTGTAGATGATTCTCATTTCGTGTCATGCGGCGGTGCACACTGCACGAACGAGAACGTTGTGGATTCAGACCTGGAAGACGTTGCTGCCGCTGGCGTTGTAGCTGAATCCGGGGAAGATGTTGCCGACGCCGCCGGTGGACACACCCATGCGCTTGACCAGCGCCTCGCCGATGATCTGCCGGAAGTCGGTGGTCACGTCGACGTCCTGGCCTTCGAACAGGCTGGCGTCGTCGAGTCCCGGGAACACACCGTGGAAGCCGCCGTTGACCCGGTTGCCCAGCGCCATCATCACGTTGCCGTAGCCGTGGTCGGTGCCGCCGGAATCGTTGGGACGGAAGCGCCGACCGAATTCGCTCTGGATGACCACGGTGACGCGGTCCATCAGGCCGGCGGCGTGGAGGTCGGTGTAGAAGGCGTCGAGCGCGCGCGACAAGCCTTCGGTGAGGTTGCCGAAGGCGTCGTAGTGACCGGCGACGCCGGGATTCGGCATGCCCTGGCCTTCGTGGGTGTCCCAGAAACCGTAGTCCACGGCAGCGACGGTGAGGCCCATGTCCAGTTTCACCAGTTGCGCGATGTTTCGAAGCTGGCCGCCGAGGCCACCGTCCGGATAGACCGCACCACCGCCCGGCGCATAGCCATCCGGGTTGCCACCAGACTGCAGTTCGAAATCGATCTCGCGCATGTATTCCAGCGCATCGGCGGCCGCGCGTCCGGATTGCTCCAGTGGACTGATGCCCTGCCACAGCGGCAGTACCCGCATGTGCGCGCCATGGTGGCCGTTGATGCCACTGTCGCTGTCGTTCCAGGACCAGTGGAAGCCGTCGAGGCGGAAGTCCTGCCCGCTGGCGATGCTGATGGCGTCGGTGCGACCGTACAGCGAGGTCTGCAGCGTGCTGCCGAAGCCGAAGGCGTTGGACAGCATCGGCGCGGGCATGTTGGCGTCGTTGTCGAGGTAGCGGGCGATCCAGCCCTGCGAACTGCTCTTGTTGCCGGGCGTGCCGAATTCGATGAAGGCCTGCGCGTCGAAATGGCTGCGGGTCACCGTGGTCGACATACCGGTGGCGTGGACGATGGCGACGCGGTTCTGCTCGTACAGCCTGGCCAGCCATTTGTTGGCGACGCCGACGCCATCGCCGGTGGCGCCGCCGACGCGCGGGTGCCAGCCCCAGTTGCTGGTGCCGATCCGGCGCAGGCGATCCTCGGGAATGGCGAGATCGCTGCGCTTGCTCTCGTAGGCGGTACGATCCGATCCGGCGTAGGGCACCACCAGGTGCAGGCCGTCGATGCCCCCGCGCAGGAACAGGTAGACCAGCACGTCATGCTGCACGCCGCCGGCGCGAGCCGGGTCGATCCAGCCCATGGTCGGCACGCTGGAAGCCACGGCGGCGGCACAGCAGCCCTTGAGGAAGCCGCGACGGCTGACCGGAAAACCTTGCGAAGTCATGGTCGTCTCCTCAGCGCCGGTAGAATTCGGGCGTCATGAACAGCAGCGCCAGCGCCGAGCGCAGCCGCGATTGGGTGTAGTGCTGCTTCAGGTTGTTCGCCGACCAACTGTTCGTGGTCGTGACCAGCGCTTCGTTGGCGGGCGCGTTCTGGCGCAGGAAGTCCACCACCTGGCTGCGCCGCGAGTCCGGGATCGGCTGCGAGAAGATGCGGTCGATCCAGAAGTCGACGATGCCGCTGGCGTTGCGCGCACCGGCCGGCAACGCGGCATTGGTCTGCGCCACCACGTCACAGAGATAGTCGCCGTTTTCCGGCTCGCCGGGTGGTCGCAGCTCGAACAGCCGCGACATCATCCGCCAGGTCTGCGCCAGCGTGCTGACGCCGCTCCACTTTTCGCTGACGTCCGGATAGCCATCGGGCGTCGGCCAGCGGAACGGACGGTTGCCGCTCTGCTGCAGCAGTGAGTAGAGATTTCCGTAGGGACTCCAGTCCGGATACGGCTGCGGATCAACCTCTGCCTGCGTGGCGCGCATGGCATGTGCCAGCGCTTCCCACGGACGTTTCAGCTTCTCGCCCCAGGTTTCGCGGAAGGCGTCGGAATTCAGGATATGCCGCAGCACGCGGGTGATCTGGTCGCTGGACTGCCAGTGCTGCTGCCAGATCGCCGCTGCGGATTCGATCAATGCCTGCGGCGGATCATCGCTGATGAAGCGACGGCAGAGCTTGGTGCAGAGGTGTGCGGCGGTTCCCGGGTGCTGACAGAGCAGATCAAACACGTCCCGCCCGTCCTTCTGTGCCGGCTGGTTGGGCGGAATGAACTGATGCAGGAAATACTTGTTGGCTACATCGTGCCAGTCGGCGTAGTACATGAACTCGCCGCTGTCGTATTCGGGCGTGTTGGGAAATTCCCAGTGGTCGTCGCGCATGGTCCAGCCAGTAAGCGCGCGCGCCGCCTCGTACACGTCGTTGTCGCAGTAACCCGCCGCGATGGTCTCGCCGGGAAGGTTGGGAATGACGTTCGGATTGTTCCCCGGGTAGTAGTTGTCGACCCCCAGCGTATGCAGCTCGCACAGTTCGCGCGCGAAGTTTTCGTTGAACGACGAGCCTCGGCTGGACTTGTTGTCGAGGTACTGCAGCATCGCCGGTGCTTTCGCGACTTCCTCCAGCATTTCCCGGAAATTGCCGAAGGCATGCGGGCGAATGACGTCGCGGTCGTACTGCACGAACAGCGGCGCGATGTTGAAATCCCAGCCCTGCACGTTGAAATGGTTGTGCCAGAAGTCGACGGTGACTTCGAACAACTGGCGCCGGCTGTAGACCGCGCGCAGCAGCTTGACGCATTCGGTTTCCGCGCAGGGGTAGTAGCGGAACGGATAATCGTCCAGTCCCTGGTTGCCGCGATCGCGCACGTGGTCGGACCACAGCTGTGCCATGGTCTTCGACAGCGTGGTGTAGCCGGCGCCGGCGATCCGCGCCGCGCAGGCGCTGTCATCGAGGCCGGGGTCGAGCTGCTGTTCGACATAGGCGGCGATTCGCGCTGTGTCGTTGCCACCGAGTGCGTTGAATGCGGCGATATCGCCGGGACGCGGGCCGTAGGCCATGCGGTTCAGCGCGATGATCGCCGCGGCTGGTCCGGGTGGTGCCGGACTTTCGAAGGAATCGGCGAAGATCGAGGGCGAAGTGCCCTTGGCACCCGCGGCCTTGGACGGCAGTCCGAGGAAGGCGCGGCGTGAGGCGGTAGCGGCAGCACTGGACATGGCGGCGGATCGGCGGTGATCGTGGCTGGGCGGAAGCACAGACTATGCGCTGTGACATTTCTTTGCATTGGGGAGTGCGTCACGCTTTCGGCAGCCGTAAAGGAAAGAGAATGGCCGAGGAGTACTGGTTCGAGGAGGGCTGCTGGATCGCGGAACTGTCGAATTCGGCGGATGATCCGGCGTTGTCCATCGCCCGTGCGCGCGTGCCATCGGGCGGGACCACGCGATGGCACCGGTTGCATGGCGTGACCGAGCGCTACGTCATCCTTTCCGGTCGGGGCGTGGTGGAGGTCGGTGACCAGCCGCCGCGTGAGGTCGAAGAGGGTGACGTCGTGTGCATCGCAGCCATGCAAGCGCAGCGGATCCATAATCCCGGTCCCGACGACCTGCTGTTCCTGGCGCTGTGTACGCCGCGTTTCACGCCGGAAGCCTACGAAGACATTGATCCGGAAAGGCGCGCCGACCATGACGAGGACTGACATGCGGACACCACGATCACGGCTGCAGGCGCTGTGCGCCGCCTTCCTGTTCTTCCCGCTGAGTGCCGTCGCTTCCTTCTGCGAACCGGTGGTCGAGGAGCCGACGACCGGCGCGACCGTGCTCGGCAACGGCACGCCCGGCAGCATCAGCACCGCGCAACTGCAGACGGCGCTGGATGCCGGTGGCGTGATCCGCCTGGACCAGGGCGCGGCGCCGAGCATGCTGACCGTCACCAGCACGCTGGAGATTGACCGCAACGTGGTGCTCGATGGCGGCGGCCTGGTGACGCTGTCTGGCGACGGTGCGCGACGCATCCTCGACATCGTCAACCCGAACCCGGCGCCGGACGCACCGCAGATCCACGTCACGCTGCAGAACATCGGTTTCGCCAACGCCAACGGCGGTGATCGCGGGGGGGCGATCTACAAGGAGCACGACTTCGAGTTCGAGCACAAGGTCAACCTGAAGCTGGTCAACTGCGAGTTCCACGACAACGTCGCGCCGCTGGACGGCAGCAGCCAGGACGACGGTGGCGGTGCGTTCTACGGCGAACTGCTGAATCGCATCGACATCGGCAACTGTCGCTTCGAGAACAACAGCGGCAGCAACGGCGGCGCGGTGTATTCGCTGGGCAGCCTGCGCCTCAACATCGTCGACAGCGTGTTCGAGGGCAACCATGCCACCGGCAGCGGCGGCAATCCTGGCAGCGGTGGCAATGCCGGTGCGCTGGGCGTGGATGGGCAGGGGCGCATCGTCGACGTCTGCCGCACGCGCTTCATCGACAACGACAGCAATGCCTTCGGCGCCGGCTTCTTCAGCGTGATGTACGACACGCAGAGCCGCACCCGCTTCGAGGACGTCGAGTTTCGCGGCAACGTGCAGCTCAGCAGTGGCCAGCACAGTGGCGGCGCCTATATCCAGGGCGGGCCGTGGGCGATGGAGCGGGTCAGCTTCATCGACAACGAGGCGCGCGGCTACGGCGGCCTGTTTGTCGCCGGCAACGCGCCAGGCACGATCCGCAACGGCACGTTCTCCGGCAACGTGGCACGCACCGGCCTCGGCGGCGCGATGGGCCTGAGCAGCGACGCGCCGATCACCATCGTCAACACGACCATCGCCAACAACGTCGCCACCGATGCCTTTGCCGGCGGCATCGCCATCGGCGCCGGCAACCAGTTGCGGCTGGCCAACACCGTGTTCGCCAACAACAGCGGCGGCAACATCTACGTCAACTGGGCGATGAACAATCCTGCGGCGTTCGACGGTGGCGGCAACCTGCAGTGGCCGCAGCAGCGGACTGGCGGTGGCGGCGCGGAGACGGCCGTCACGGCGTCGGCCACGTTTGTCGATGCGCAGATTCCGGCAATGGCGACGGACAACGGTGGCCATGTGCCGACGTTGGCCTTGCCGGCGGGCAGCGCGGCGCGGGATGCCGGTGTCGGTTCCGTCAGCGGTTCGGCGGTGGCCGTCCCTGCCGTCGATGCCCGCAGCAGCCCGCGATTCGGCGCGGTGGACAGCGGCAGTTTCGAGTACCCCAATCCCGACTGGCTGTTCCTCGACGGTTTCGAAGCGAACTGACGGCCGTCAGTCGACGCGCAGTAGACGCAACTCGAACTTCGGCTCGCCACGGTCGGTCTGCAGCATGCGAACCGGGGTCGGCGGGAGTTCAGCGCTGTACCAGGCGGTGACCACGCGGTCCTTGTCCTGGCGGTCGCGGCGCAGCGGGCGTGTCTGGAATCGACCGGCGGGCACATTGATCTCGGTCAGCGGATGTGCGACGTACTCGACCGGCTTGCTGCCACCACGATCAAGCATCTGGTAGGCGACAATCTGGCCGTCGCCGGCGCCCTCGGCATCCAGCGCCAGGGCGAGATTGAGCAGCGAGCTGTTGACCGCGCGGTCGGTCAGCACGGTCGGCGCGCGGCGGTCGTCCTTGAGGTCGCCGGACCAGTTTGCCAGACGGCGTTCCCAGTCGAAGTCAGCGCGGACTTCACGCGTCTTGAACAGCGCGTGGCTGCGGCTCTGCATGTGCTGCAGGCGCAGGCTGCCGTCCTTGTCCACGCGGAATTCGCTCTCGTCATCCGCCTCGAAACCGGCCAGCTTGGCCATGCCGCTGGTGCCCTCGGCACTGACGCTGTAGCGCCAGGATCCGTTGTCGGTGCGCTGCAGGCGGATCGTGCTTTCGCCACGCTGCTTGCCGTCCATGTACACCGCATAGTGGGCGGTAAACGGTTCGAGCCTGGTTTCGAGTCCTTTGTCTGGAGAAGCCGTGCTCGCCGCGCTCGCGGTCAGCACGAAGCAGGCAAGCAGGCCGGTCAGTCGCTTCATGCGGCCTGCTCCACGAGACGGTCGACGCCTTCGAGTTGCAGCGGCGTGCTCGCTGCACGGCCGCGAACAGCAACGCTGCCGTTGGACCAGCCGATATCGCCCGCGCAAATCGCCGCCGTCACCGTGCAGAGCAGTGCGTGTTCGCGCGGGCGCAGGCGCTCGGCCAGCGATTCCGGCGTATCGCCGTCGCGCACGTCGATGCGTGCCTGCGCGATCACCGGCCCGCCATCCAGCTCGGGCGTGACGAAATGCACGCTGGCGCCGTGCACGCGTACGCCGTCGGCCAGCGCGCGCGCATGCGTGTGCAGGCCGGGATAGGCAGGCAGCAGTGAAGGGTGCAGGTTGATCATGCGACCGGTCCAGCGTTCGACGAAACGGTCGCCAATGATGCGCATGTAGCCGGCGCAGAGGATGAGTTCGGGCTGAATGCGGTCGAGTTCGGTGAACAGCGATTCATCGAAGGCGTCGCGGTTGGCGAAGTCCTTCGGTCGCTGGCTCCACAGGGAAATACCGTTGTCGTGGGCGATGCCTGCGGCCCCGGATTCAGGCTTGTCGGATAGCAGACCGATCACTTCGCCGTTGATCTGCCCGGCGCCGATGGCCGAGATGATTGCGGCGAAGTTGCTGCCGCGCCCGGAGGCGAGCACGGCGATGCGGGTTTTGGCGGGTGTCGGCATGCAGGGGCGGTCAGGACGCGGTGGCACATTATCGCCTTGTGCGCGAACAAGTTCCTGCAACTGCAAGTTTGGCTGTGCGGTCGACGACGATGTGGACGCGCCGCCGACCGGCCGCCAAACACCGCGCTACGTCACACAACCGTCATCCCAGCGCCAACTGTTGTTCACGCGGGGAGGACAGCATGACGCTCAAGTTCATGAAACCGCCCCGTATGCGCATCGATATCGTCACCGAGACCTGGCCACCGGAGATCAACGGCGTCGCGTTGACCGTGCACGCGCTGGCGCGTGGCCTGCAGTCGCGTGGGCACGAGTTGGCGGTGTGGCGGCCGCGCCAGCCCGGTGAGCGTGGTGACGGCGAAGCGATGTCGACGACCGAGTTCGGCTGGCGCGAGTATGCGCTGCCGGGCCTCGGGCTGCCGCGCTATCCGGGCCTGCGTTTCGGGCTGCCGGCTGGTCGCGCCCTGAGTCGCGGCTGGCGCGTGGATCCGCCACAGGCGATCTACGTCGCCATCGAAGGGCCGCTGGGTCGCAGCGCGGTGCAGACCGCCGCGCGGCGCGGCATTCCGGCAGCCACCGGATTCCACACCCGCTTCGACGATTTTGCGCGGCACTACGGTGTCGGCTTCCTGACCTCGTCGGTGTTTTCCTACCTGCGCCGATTCCACAATCGCGGCGACGCCACGCTGGTGCCCACGGTCGAGCTGCAGAAGCAGTTGACCGACGCCGGCTTCAGCCGCGTCCGCCTGTTGCGCCGTGCGGTGGACACCGAAGCCTTTAATCCGGCCCATCGCGATGAAGCGTTGCGCGCCGAGTGGGGCGCAGGTCCGGACACGATGGTGATGCTGCACGTCGGCCGCCTGGCGCCGGAAAAGAACCTCGAACTGATGATGGAAGCGTACGTGCAGTTGCGTGCGCGTAATCCCGCGCTGAAGCTGGTGGTCGTCGGCGACGGGCCGTCGCGCGAATCACTGCAGAAGGCGCATCCCGAGGTTGTTTTCACTGGCATCCAGCGCGGCGAGGATCTGTCACGGCACTACGCCAGCGGCGACCTGTTCGTGTTCCCCAGTCTTACCGAGACCTTCGGCAACGTCACCATGGAAGCCATGGCCAGTGGCCTGGGCGTGGTGGCCTTCGACTACGGTGCGGCCCGCGAGCACATCCACAACGGCGACACCGGTCGCACCGTGGCCTTTGCCGACGAGCAAGCCTTCGTCGATGCGGTGCTGAACCTCGGCAGCAGCCTGAGCGGCTGTCGTGCCATGGGTGGGCGAGCCTACGACAGCGTCTGGGCGCTGACGCCGGATGCGGTGACGGAACAGTTCGACGCGCTGCTGACCGGACTGGTCGACGCCAAGGCGGCGGCCGCATGAACAAAACACTCCGATCAAGTGCAGTGCCGCCGCTGGCAGCAAGCAGTTGGCAGCGCCTGACCAGGCACAGCGGCGAATGGCGGCTGTGCCTGCTGGTCAATCGCTGGGCGGCTCGGCGCTGGGCGACGACGCTGTTCTCGGCCGTCAGTCGGCTGGGCGATGGCGTGTTCTGGTATTCGCTGATGCTGGCGATGGCGCTGCTGGGCGGCGGTCGCGGCCTGCAGGCAGCCTTGCACATGCTGGCTACTGGCGGCGTGGCGCTGTTGATGTATCGCGGCCTCAAGCGCTGGACGCGGCGACCACGGCCGTTCCGCGAGCACGAAGGCATCATCGCCCGCGTGCCACCGCTGGACGAGTTCAGCTTCCCGTCGGGACACACGCTGCATGCGGTCAGCTTCAGCCTGGTGGCGTTGGCCTACGAGCCGATGCTGGCCTGGCTGCTGCTGCCGTTCACCGCACTGGTTGGCGCCTCGCGCGTGGTGCTGGGCCTGCATTACCCCAGTGACGTGCTGGCCGCCGGCGTGATCGGCACCGCGCTGGCCTCACTGTCGCTGATGCTGGTGCCGGGCGTCAGTCTGTTCGCGATTTGAGCGATACATCGTCGCGACGCTGCGGTACCCTTCGCGTATGGCTCCGACAGTGCTGCGCGAAGGTGCATTCCGGCTGTTTTTCTTCTCGCGGGAAGAAAGCCGGATTCATGTGCATGTGGCCCACCCGGATGGCGAGGCCAAGTTCTGGCTGACGCCGGAAGTGACGCTTGCAACATCGATGGGGCTGTCAGCATCGCAACTGCGCGAGGCGCAGCGTATCGTGGCGTCACATTTGCAGGAGATCGAAGATGCCTGGCACCGTCACTTCATCGATTGAAGTCACCCATGTCTCGACGCACGGCTTCTGGCTGCTGCTCGATGACGAGGAACTGCTGCTGGCATTCGAGGACTTCCCCTGGTTTCGCAAGGCCAGTATCGATCAGTTGACGAAAGTCGAGCGCCCGACAGCGGATCACCTTTATTGGCCGGAACTCGACATCGATCTCTCGCTGCGCTCGATCCGTTCTCCCGAGGAGTTTCCCCTGCTGGCGAGAAGCGACGGCTGATTGGCTGGCTACTCGGGCTTCAACAACATCGGCGGGCGTTCCGCCAGATCTTCCTTCGGCAGCGGAATGAACTCGTCGTCGCCCTCGACCATGGCGTAGCGTTGCGCCTGCCAGTCGTCGCAGGCCTGCTGGATGCGCGCCTCGGAGCTGGAGACGAAGTTCCACCACAGGTAGCGCGGCGCATCCAGCGGCGGGCCGCCGAACAGCACGGCGTGGCAGTCGCTGCCGGCTTCGACCTCGATGCGCTCGCCGGGCGTGAAGATCGCCAGCTCGCCGGGTTTGAGCGTTTCGCCATTGGCCGTTGCCTCGCCGTCGACCACGAACAGCGCGCGCTGCTCGACGTCTTCGGGTAACGCGAAGCGCGAGCCGGCCGGCAGGCGCAGGTCAGCCAGCAGCGGCTCGCCCAGCGCGGGAACGGGTGACTGCCGTTTCCAGGCGGCACCCGCCACCAGCGTCACCTTCACCTCGTTGACGTCGAAGCTCGGCAATGCGTCGGCGGGTGTGTGCGAGAAAGCCGGTTCGGCCTCTTCCTGATCCAGCGGCAAGGCCAGCCACAACTGCAGGCCGTGGATCGGCAACGGCTTGCCACGATCCTCGTCCGCCGTGCGCTCGGAATGCACGATGCCGCGGCCGGCGGTCATCCAGTTGACCGCGCCGGGCTCGATGCGCGCGTCCGAACCCAGCCCGTCACGATGGTGGATGCGTCCCTGCCACAGGTAGGTCAGCGTGGACAGGCCGATATGCGGATGCGGGCGCACGTCCATCGGTCGCTCCGGCGGCAGCGTCGTTGGCCCGAAGTAGTCGATGAAGACGAACGGACCGATGGCGCGACGCGGCGATCCCGGCAGCACCCGGCTGACGCTGAAGCCGCCGCCAAGGTCGTGCCGGTGTCCCGGCATCCGCTGCTGAATCGCCGTCACGCTCACTCCTTCGCGGTGGCGAATGCTTCCGTGGTGATGCGCAGTTCGATCTCGTCGGCCACCGCCTGCGGATAGGCGTCGAGGCCGAAGTCGGAACGTTTGAGCGTGCCGGTGGCGTCAAAGCCAATCGCCGGCACCTTGCGCATCGGGTGTTCGCCGCTGCCGTTCAGCACCGCGTCCAGCGTTACCGGCTTGGACACGTCCTTGATCGTCAGCGTGCCGGTCACGGTGTAGTGGCCATCCTTGTCGGTGGCCGTGACGGCGTTGCTTTCGAAGCGCGCGACCGGGTGATTGGCGACGTCGAAATAACCGGCCTCGAAGAAATGCTTGTCAAGCGCCGGAACGGTGGTGGTCAGCTTGTCCAGGGCGATCTCGACGTTCACCGACGCTGCCGCCGGGCTCTCGGCGTCCCAGTTCAGTGTGCCCTTGCCGATCACGAACACGGCGCTGGGTTTGGAGAAACCCAGATGGGTCCAGGTGGCGATGACCTGGGTGTGGGTCGGGTCGAGGCTGTACTCGACCGGCGCGGCGCTGGCGCTGGCGGCGAATGCCAGGGCAGCGGCGAGGGCGGAAAAACGGAGGCGTGCGTTCATACGGAATCCTTGCGGTTGGTGCAGCCCGGTTGGGCTGACCGTCAATGGTGTGTCGAAAACAAACCTTATCGTCGCCGGATGAGCGCGACAACAATCAATTCTGGAACACGTCGTCACGATCCCGCAGTCCGTGTCCAGACGCTGCGGCCGTTCAGCCCGAGGCGCAGATTACTGTCTGCTGCAGGTAGTGATGGCATCACCTTGCGCGGCGAGGCTTCCGGCCCCGCATTCCCACCGGTGAAGATTACGCCCTGATTTGCTGCTCATTACCGGGTTTCTTGAAATGCTGTGTGCACGGCTCGAATTTTGGTGCATCAAAAACAACGAGTTACGAGTCAGACCCTCTATTTAGGCGATACCACTGCGGGCCTGACTCTGGCAGGCTCGGTGTGCTTGCGCCCGGCTGGACTGAACAGGCTGGCGCGATCCATCGACCAGGGGAAAACCATGATCGCCACGAAACGCCGCCCGTTACCGATCCCGGCTGTCCGCGCGCCTCGAAGCCATCACCTTGACCGTTATCGGCAGAGCGAATGGCGGCGGTGGGTGTCGGCCATGCTGCTGTTGACCATCAGTGGCCTGACGCAGGCTCAGGTTTGCCGGGTGACTGAAAGCGCGGCGGCCAGCGGCACCGACGGCAGCAACTGGACGAGCCAGGCCATGGCCCTGCATTCCGCGCTGGGCGACGCAAACTGCACGGAAATCTGGGTGGCGGCGGGCCTGTACAAGCCGGTGACGCCGGTCGATCCGGGGGCCGTCACCGATCCCGAGCGCGGCATCAGTTTCGTGATCAACCGGGAACTGGCGCTGTACGGCAGCTTTGCCGGCACCGAGACATCGCGGGCCGAGCGCGTGCTTGACCCGGCCAATGCCAGCATCCTGTCCGGCGATATCGACGGCAATGATCTCAATCCCGACGGCAACTCTATCAACGAATCCTGGAACGACATCCAGGGCAGCAACAGTTATCACGTCCTGCATGTCGATGGCACCACCGGTACGCCGATCACCGCCGCCACCGTGATCGACGGCTTTGTCGTCACTGGCGGCCTGGCGGAGTTTGATTTCGGCGGTGGCCTGCTGTGCAGCGGCAACGAAAGCGGCAACGCCTGTAGCCCGACGCTCAGCAACCTCCGTTTCAGCGGCAACAGCGCCGGGCAAGGCGGTGCCATCTACATCAACGGCGGTTGGTCCGGAACCGGCAATCCACAGCTCAGCAACGTCACGTTCACCGGCAACCATGCCGGCCTTGGCGGCGCGATGTATAACCAGGGCCGTACATCCGGAACCAGCAGCCCGACGCTGGTCAACGTCAGCTTCAGCGGCAACAGCGCCGACCTGTATGGCGGTGCGATGTACAACAATGGCTTCAACTCTGGAACCAGCAGCCCCTCGCTGAGCTACGTCAGTTTCAGCGGCAACAGCGCCGACGACGCCGGTGCTGCGATCTACAGCCGTGGCCCCAGTGGAACCAGCAGCCCGGTGCTGAACAGCGTGATCCTCTGGGGCAATACCTCGGGCGATGGCCTGCAGATCACCAACGAGGCTGCCACCACCAGCATCAGCCACAGCGTGGTGCAGGGCTCCGGCGGCAGTGGCGGCGGCTGGAATACGGCGCTGGGCAGCGATGGCGGTGGCAATCTCGACCAGAATCCCTTCCTTGGCCCGATGCAGGACAACGGTGGATTCACGCCGACCATGCTGCCGGCGTGGGGCGGTTCGGCGAGGGATGCGGCGGATACGGGCAACTGTCCCGTGCTCGATCAGCGCGGTGCATCACGCCCGTTTGGCCCGGACCGCGATATTGGTGCGGTGGAAGTGGCGGTGGATCGATCACTGGGCGCCTGTCTGGTCGATGACACGGCAGCCGGGCCGGCACCGGGTGATGGCAGCAGTTGGACCACGGCCTACCACGGTCTGCAATCGGCATTGGCGGATACAACCTGCCCGGAAATCTGGGTGGCGGCGGGCCTGTACAAGCCGGTGACGCCGGTCGATCCGATGGCAGTGAGCGATGTCGAACGCGAGGTCAGCTTCCGTATCAACGGCGAGCTGCGTCTGTATGGCGGCTTTGCCGGCAGCGAAGCCTCGCTGGCCGAGCGCGTGCTGGATCCGGCCAGTCCCAGCATCCTGTCCGGCGATATCGATGACAACGACCTCAACAGCGATGGCAACTTCATCAACGAAGCAGCCAGCGACATCCAGGGCGACAACAGTTTTCATGTAGTGCTGGTTGACGGCAGCAGCGGTACGGCGATCACCACGTCCACGGTGATCGACGGATTCATCATCACCGGCGGTCTGGCTCCGGGGGATCCGAATTTGTTGCCAAACGGCGGTGGCCTGCTCTGTCTGGGCCGAGGCGGCGGCAACGCCTGCAGTCCGACATTGAGCAACCTCGACTTCCGCGGCAATCAGTCCAACCAGCACGGCGGCGCGATGTTCAATGACGGCTCCGGCGGCAGCAGCAGTCCGCTGCTCAGCGATGTCAGCTTCAGCGGCAACAGTGCCGGCATCGATGGTGGCGCGATGTACAACGGCGGCTGGAATTCAGGAACCAGCAGCCCGACGCTGAGCAATGTCGACTTTACTGCCAACGATGCTGGCCGGGACGGCGGCGCACTGTTCAACGACGGCGCTTCAGGAACCAGCAACCCGGTGCTGAACAACGTCCACTTTACTGCCAACGATGCTGTCCGCGACGGCGGTGCGATGTTCAACAACGGCAGTGATGATGGAACCAGCAGCCCGACGCTGAACAGTGTCAACTTCAGCAGCAACAGCGCCAGCGGCGGCGGTGCGATGTACAACACCGCCTTCATGAATGGAATCAGCAGCCCGACGTTGAACAACGTCAGTTTCAGCGCCAACAGCGCGACCGCGCACGGAGGTGCGATGTTCAATCGAGGCTACGCTGGAATCAGCAGTCCGGTGCTGAGCAACGTCAGCTTCGAGGACAACGACGCTGGCGCGGACGGAGGTGCGATGTTCAACCTCAGCGTCTTTCGAACCAACAGCCCGACGCTGAACAGCGTCCGCTTCAGCGGTAACAGCGCAACTGGCGTTGGCGGTGCGATGTTCAACTACGCCAACGGCTCAACTGGAACCATCAGTCCGACGCTGACCAATGTCAGCTTCAGCGATAACAGCGCCAGCCATGGCGGAGCGATGTACAACGAAGGCGAGAACTCGGGAGCCAGCAGCCCGACGTTGACCAACGTCACCTTCAGCGCCAACAGCGCCAACGTTGGCGGCGGTGCGATCTACAACATGGCCCACTTCGGTGCGGTCAGCAGTCCGACGCTGAGTCATGTGATTCTCTGGGGCAATACAGCGAACGGCGTGAGCAACCAGATCCACAACGAGATGGGCTACTCGAGCATCCGCTACAGCGTGGTCGAGGGTTCCGGCGGCAGCGGCGGCAGTTGGGACACATCGTTGGGCAGCGATGGCGGTGGCAACCTCGACCTGAACCCGCTGCTTGGCCCGATGCAGAACAACGGCGGTCTGACGCTGACCATGCTGCCGGCGACGGGCAGCCCGGCCATCGATGCCGGTGATCCGAACCTGACGAACTGTCCTGCCGATGACCAGCGCGGCGTGTCGCGTCCGCAGGGCATGGGTTGCGACATTGGCGCGGTGGAAGCGGCGCCGATGCTGACGGTGATCGTCAACGGGCAGGGCTTGGTCAGCGCCGACACCGCACCCGCCGATTTCTTCGGACTGATCCTCGACTGCGGGGAAGGCAGCGGCGACTGCGTTGCCGAGTACCCCGAAACCAGCGTGGTGTCGCTGCTGCTGACGCCGGAGAGTGGCTGGATCATCGACAGCGTTGTCGGCTGTACTGGCAGCCTGGCGGGCAACGTCTACACGACCGCCGCCATCAACGCCGACTGTACGGTGATCGTGACCTTCGTGCAGCCGTTCACCGTCACCCCGGCAGTGAGCAGCGGCTCGGGCAGCATCAGTCCAGACACGCCGCAGATCGTGAACGCCGGCGAGACGCAGGCGTTCACGCTCCTGCCCGAAAGCGGCTGGGACATCGGCAGCGTGACTGGTTGCGGTGGCAGCCTCGCAGGCGACGTCTACACCACGGCCGCCATCAACGCCGACTGCACGGTGACGGCGAGCTTCGTCGTTGCCCAGTACACGTTGAGCTACACGGCGGGAGCCAACGGCAGCCTCAGCGGAAACACGGCGCAGACGGTGAATCATGGCGGCAGCGGCACGGCGGTGACCGCCAGCCCGGCTACCGGCTATCACTTCGTCGAATGGAGTGACGGCATCACCGACAATCCGCGCGTCGACGTGAATGTGACCGCGAACATCAGCGTCACCGCCAGTTTCGCGTTGGATCAGGCGCAGTACACGGTGACGCCGATCATCGGCAGCGGGCAGGGCAGCATCAGCCCGGATGACGCGCAGACCGTTGATCACGGTGCGACCACGGTGTTCACCATCACGCCCGAAAGCGGTTGGGCAATCGATGGTGTCAGCGGCTGCAGCGGTTCGCTGGTTGGCGATGCCTACACGACCGCCCCGGTTCTCGCCGACTGCGTGGTGACCGTGACATTCGTTGAACTGCCCACCGGCAACATGATCTTTGCCAACGGCTTCGAGTAGCCGTCACTGGGGCGCCCGCGTGCACACGCGGGCGTCTGCTGGCTGTTTGACTGATGCTTCGCGGCTTTCGCCGCTCCTACACGAGCCGTGGTTGATGGTTGGTGGGAGCGGCAAAAGTCGCGAATGGGGTTGCCGGAACGGCGTTGGCTTAACCGATACGCACGCGCTGGCCGTCGGCTTTGGTCACCTTGCCGATCACGCGGTTGCCGAGCTTTGCTGCTTCCAGCGCTGCGGCCAGTGCAGGTGCAGTGGCGGGATCGGCGATCAGCACGAAGCCGATGCCGCAGTTGAAGGTGCGCCACATTTCCTCGCGGGCCACGTTGCCCTCTCGCTGCAGCCACTGGAACACGGGCGGTAGCGTCCAGCTGGCGGCGTCGATGTCGATGCCGAGGCCGTCCGGCACCACGCGGATGATGTTTTCGCTCAGGCCGCCGCCGGTGATATGCGACATGCCGTGGATCGCCGCGCCGTGCTCACCGCCGAGCAGTGACAGGATCGGCTTGACGTAGAGCCGCGTCGGCGCCATCAGCGCATCGCCCAGCGGACGGCCGTCGAGATCCATGTCCAGCGACGCGCCGGAGCGCTCCAGCACGCGGCGAATCAGCGAATAGCCGTTGGAATGCGGGCCGCTGCTGTCGACGCCGATCAGCAGGTCGCCTTCGCGCACGCCGCTGCCGTCGCGAAGTTCGGCCTTCTCCACGCCGCCGACGGCGAAGCCGGCGAGGTCGTATTCGCCGGGGCCGTACATGTCCGGCATTTCGGCGGTTTCGCCGCCGATCAGCGCGCAGCCGGCTTCGGTGCAGCCGTTGGCGATGCCGCCGACCACCGCCGTGGCGGTATCGACGTCGAGCTTCCCGGTGGCGAAATAGTCGAGGAAGAACAGCGGCTCGGCACCTTGCACCAGGATGTCGTTGACGCACATGGCCACCAGGTCGATACCGATGCCGTCGTGGCGATCCAACTGCTGTGCCAGTTTCAGTTTGGTGCCGACGCCGTCGGTGCCGGAGACCAGCACCGGCTCACGATACTTGTTCGACAGATCAAACAGCGCGCCGAAGCCGCCGAGGCCGCCCATCACTTCGGGCCGGAAACTGCGCTTGACCAGCGGCTTGATGCGTTCGACCAGCGCGTTGCCGGCATCGATGTCCACACCGGCGTCGCGGTAGGTCAGGGGCGTCTTGTCGCTACTCACGGTGCGGATTTCCAAGCGTTGCGGGGCGGTATTGCGGGGCTGCGAATGATAGCAGGCAGCGGCATCGCCACGGTTTCGTCATGGACGCCGGCGGTTGGCTTCGGCAACATGACCGGATGTTTTCGTCATGGAAGCCGCCGATGCGCTTCATCTCTTCCCGTTCTGGTCGCCCGCTGTCGTCCAGGCTGCTGTTTTCCATGCTTTTTATCCTGCTTTCGTTCGGGCGGGTGCAGGCCCAGACCAGCCTCTACGAGGGCGAGGTCGCGGTCACTACGCAGAACGATGCGGAACGTGGCGCGGTGCTGTCGCAGGCGCTGGCCCAGGTGCTGGTCAAGCTCAGTGGTGACGCCGACGCGCCGCGGCTGCCGTCGGTGCAGGCCCGACTGCCGGATGCACGCCTGCTGATGCAGCAGTTCCGCTACCGTCAGGCGCTGGAAAATGCCGGCGGGCAGATGCAGCAGCGGCTGTACCTGATCGCCGGTTTCGACAAGGCCGGCGTGGATGCGCTGATGGCTGATACCGGCCTGCCGCTGTGGGCGCCGCCGCGTCCGTCGCCACTGCTGTGGCTGGCGATCGACGATGGCAGCGGCGCACGGCTGGTTTCGAGTGCACAGGCCGCCTCGCTGACAGCGTTGACCGCCGCTGCCGAGCGCCGCGGCCTGAGTCTGACCTTCCCGCTGCTGGATGCCGAGGATCGCGGCCAGTTGTCTGTGAACGACGTGCTGTCGCAGCGCGGCGACCTGCTGGACACGGCGGCGCAGCGCTACGGGGCGAAGGTGCAGTTGGTCGGCCAACTGGTGCGCGGTGCCGCGGGCTGGCGCAGCGCCTGGCAATTGCGTGAGCGCGGTGCGGTGCTGGACAGTTGGCAGCACAGTGACATTGATCCCTCGCAGTTGCTGACCGCGGCGGTGGATCGTGGCACCGACGCACTGGCTTCGCGCCATGCCACGCCGGTGTTCGTCGGTGAGCCGCAGCGCTATCGCATTGCCGTCGACGGCATTGCCAGCGCCGACGACTTCGCCCGCGCGCTGGGCTATCTGCGCGGCCTCGGCATCGTGCGCAAGGCCACCCCCATGGCAGCGCGTGGCTCGCGTCTGCTGCTGACGTTGGAACTGGCTGCCAGCATCGACGGTCTCCGTCACGTGGTCGCGCTTGGCGATGTCCTTGAGGACGTGGACAAGGGTATTCCCCGGGATTCGGTGCCCTTGACCTTCCCGCAGGTAGCGCCAATCGACGACAACCAAGACGCGAGGTTCCGTCTCCAGCAATGAGTCTGCGCCAGTTGCCCAACGTCATCACCGTCGCGCGCATCCTGCTGGTCGCGCCGCTGGTGTGGCTGCTGCACGAAGCCGACTATCGCGGTGCGTTCTGGCTGGCGCTGATTGCCGGTGCGTCCGATGGCATCGACGGCTTCCTCGCCAAGCAGTTCGGCTGGCGCACGCGGCTGGGCGGACTGCTGGACCCGATTGCCGACAAACTGCTGCTGAATGCCTGCGTGATCGCGCTGTGGACCATCGATGCAGTGCCCGGCTGGCTGGCGCTGCTGGTGGTCGGTCGTGACCTGCTGATTCTCGGCGGCGCTACCGCCTATCATTTCCTGGTGAAGCCGCTGGATGCGCGGCCCAGCTTCGTCAGCAAGGCGACCACCACGGTGCAGATACTGCTGGTGCTGGCGGTGCTGACCCGGCTGGCCTGGCAGTGGCCCCCCGACGTCGCCATCCAGCCGTTGATCATCGTCGCCGCGATCCTCACCGCGGCCAGCGGCGCGCATTACGTCATCCAATGGAGTCGCCTTGCGCGGCAGAACTGGCCGGAGCGACCCGCATGACGACATCGAGCAGTCCCACGCCCGCCGCCCTTTCGATGCACCTGCGCTGGCAATTGCTGGCGCTGACTGTGCTGGTCGGTGCGTTGCTGTACTGGCTGGCGCCGGTGCTGACGCCCTTCGTGATTTCCGCGTTGCTGGCCTATCTCGGCGATCCGCTGGTGGATCGCCTCGAACGTGGCTGGAACGGGAAACACGGCCTGTCACGCACGCTGGCCGTCACCGTGGTTTTTTCGTTGATGACGCTGGCGGTGATTGGCGTGGTGCTGCTGCTGATTCCGCTGCTGGGCAGCCAGGTCGAGCGCTTCAGCGAATCCTTCCCGCGCTACATTGCCTGGATCCGCGACACCGCGCTGCCCTGGCTGGAGCTGCAGACCGGCCTGAGCTTGGCCAGCCTTGAGCCGGCGCGACTGCTGGAACTGCTGCAGGAGCACTGGCAGCAGGCCGGCGGCATCGCGGCGACGGTGCTTGGCGGCATTTCCAAGTCGAGCATGGTGCTGGTTGCCTGGATCGGCAACCTGGTGCTGATCCCGGTGGTCACCTTCTACCTGCTGCGCGACTGGGACACGCTGGTTGCCCGCGTGCAGGAACTGCTGCCGCGCAGCGTTGCCCCGACGGTGAGCAGCCTGGCCAGGCAGTCGGACGAGGTGCTCGGTGGTTTCCTGCGCGGCCAGCTCAGCGTGATGCTGGCGCTGGCTGCCGTGTATTCCATCGGCCTGTGGATGGTGGGTATCGACCTCGCCTTCCTGATCGGCATGCTCGCTGGACTGGTCAGCTTCATTCCCTATCTCGGCGCCATCGTCGGCATCGGTGCCGGACTGATCGCCGCGCTGGTGCAGTACGGCGACTGGACGCACGTGATCCTGGTGCTGGTGGTGTTCGGCGTCGGCCAGACGCTGGAAAGCATGCTGCTGACGCCATGGCTGGTGGGCGACCGCATCGGCCTGCACCCGGTGGCGGTGATCTTCGCCATCCTCGCCGGCGGCCAGCTGTTCGGCTTCCTCGGCGTGTTGATCGCGCTGCCGGTGGCGGCGGTGGTCATGGTGCTGCTGCGCTACGCGCACGAGCAATATCGTGCCAGCGAGCTGTATCGTGCCGGTGAGCAGGTTCAGCTGGCTTCGGATCACGGGACGGGCGAATCCACTTCCCAGGTGACGGCGGAGGATGAGGCCGATGCCGTCGCTGCGGCTGCCGCCCAGCCCGAACACAGCCACGACGACGCGGACGAGTCGGACAGCGACCGCACTGCATGAACCACCCGCAATTGCCCCTGAGCCTGCGCTTCCCACCGGACCAGCGCTTCGCGACCTTCGTTGGCGCCAGCGCCGAGGTCGCGCTGTTGTCCGCCATTGCCGCAGGCGAGCGCGACGACTGGTGCGTGATCAACGGCGCGCCCGGCTGCGGCAAGACCCACCTGCTGCTGGCCGCCTGTGCGGCAGCGGATGCGGCGGGTCGTCGTAGTGTCTATCTGCCGCTGCGCCATCTGGCCGGGCAGGTGGATGCGGTGATTGGCGCGCAGGAACAGGCTGATCTGATCGCCATCGACGATCTGGATGGCATCGCACCCGAAGGCGATCCCGAGGCCGGACGTGCCGACCAGATCGCCCTGTTTGACCTGCACAATCGTGTGAGAGCCGCCGGCGGCGTGATCCTCTACGCCGCACGGCAGACGCCGCACGCGCTGCCGCTTGCCCTGCCTGACCTGCGATCACGCCTGCAGCAGTGCACGCTGCTCAGCCTCAGGCCGCTGGACGACGACGGCCGTCGCGAACTCCTGCGTCGCCGTGCCGACAACCGTGGCCTGCAGCTCGACGACGCCGTCATCGAATACCTGCTGCGCCGTTTCGACCGCGACCTTTCATCGCTCACGGCCCTGCTCGAACGCCTTGATCAGGCCAGCCTCGCCACACAGCGCCGGATAACCGTGCCGTTTCTCAGGCAGTTCCTGATTTCAGGTTTTTGATTAAAGATCAGTTCAGTTTGAGTTGAGACGCGTGTCGCCCGAAGGCCAAATATCGCACTTGTTATTTTTTTTTTGCAGACGCCTAATCGCTCTGCCGACCATTGGTGTTCGGCATCATGGTGCTGTAGATGCTCCGGGGAGCGGCATCAAGCAGGGAAAGTCAGAATCCCAATTGCTTTAGGAGAACATAATGCGAAAGGTTTGTTTCGTGAGTGCGCTTGCTTCACTGCTCTTTCTGGTTGCTTTTACTGCAACTGCAGGTCAGTCCGCAGATATTGGCGCGCAATGCGGAGCGCGAAGTGGAAAACTCCCGCCCGGAGCTGTGATCCAGGCTGCTGACGACGGTTCGATGACCGTCGATGCTGTAGGAGATTGGGAGTTTTTCGCCGAGCATGAAGGTACTTGGAGCCGCGAAAAGCGAATAAAGGTTACCTGTACCTGCGAATCCGGTGGTGGTGGATGCAATCCAACATACATTCAAGGAAGCGTGATGTGCGTCATGTCGACCTGCTCGACGTGTACTAGCAGCGGAGCTCGTTTTGTCGCATTTGATGGCACAAACGACAGTATTTCATTCGCCACCAGTGACGACATCAAAAAGCTGCGGCCAGCGAACAACTTGCTACTTTCCGTGCCCGAGGTTTCTGCGGCGCTGGATCAGTTCAAGATTGACAACGGGGCTGTGTCGGATGCGAAGGGAAAGGCTGATTCATACCGATACGTTCCAATCAACGTGTACGGCCATCTTGCTGCACTAGTCGTGCCGGCTGACAGCAAGGCAGCGCTGCTACCAAACGCCAAACGCAAGGCGAATATCACCTGTGGATGCGAATCAGGTGGAGGTGGTTGTTCTAAGGAGTCAAGCTGGGGCGTGACTTGGTGCGAAGCGGGCGGTTGCAGCAGTTGCAGCATGACCGTGGATTGATGCTTGGTGTGAATCATTCAATTGCGGGGGTCGTCTATGCGGCCCCCGCATGCGTTGGAGCGCAAGTGGCGAGCGCCGCCAGCCGTTCCGGCGTTCCGACATCGGTCCATTCGCCGCGATGGTGTTCACCGCTGATCGCGCCCATGCGCATCCAGGCGCGCAGGATCGGTGCGATGGGGAAGCGCGGCGGGTCATCATTGGCACCATCGGCATCGCCGATCACGTCCTGCCAGCCGCCAAGGATCGGCGGGCGATACACGCCGATGCCGGCGTAGGTCAGCGCGTTGTCGCCGCCATCGAGCAATTTGCCGTCGTCATTGAGTGAAAAGTCGCCACGCGCTTTTTCCGGCGGACGATCCACCATCAGCAGATGCGCCATGCCCTCCGGCTCGCACGGTAGTTTGGCGAAATCGTAGTCGGTGAACACGTCGCCGTTGACCAGCAGGAAAGGTTCGTCACCCAGCAGCGGCAGCGCGTGCAGCATGCCGCCGCCGGTTTCAAGTGGTGTGTCGCCCTCCACCGAGTAGTGGATGTTGAGGCCGAAATCGCCGCCGTCACCCAGCGCTTCCGGAAACTTCGCAGCCAGCCAAGACGTATTGATCACCACATCGCGAACGCCCATCGCCGCCAGCTTTTCCAGATGCCAGACGATCAGCGGCTTGCCGCGAACCTCAAGCAATGGTTTCGGCGTCGTGTCGGTCAGCGGCCGCATGCGTTCTCCGCGGCCGGCGGCGAATATCAGGGCTTTGATAGGGGATGGCATGTTGCTGTCTCAGACGACCTAGCGTCCAAACCCATGTGTTCTATCGAATGTGGAGTTGATTTCGACATTGATGCTTTCGGCGTGGGCCTATTCGGTTGTCTTTGAGTCGAGTTGCTCGCTGACCGACCAAAGTGTCTTCTTATGCCAGTTCACGCTATCGGTGCTCCATGCGACGTAGATATGGCCATCAGGCGTGCCGACGTTCTCAAAGTACAGGATCGCGCCGGTATCCACGCAAACGCTGAGCTTCACTCGGGCATCGCCGTTCCTGCGGACTTCGAGTCTGGGTGGCCGATTTCCGATGCCCTTCAAGCCGTCCAATATCGGCGGGCGGCACCCATGTCCGCACTCACCCGATGCCACATATGCGTATAGCTTCGCGAGATATTCGCGATCCAGTTGCGTCGCCTTCTTCGCTTCGGCACCACCGCATCCAAACAGCATCCTGCAACCCGATATTGATGTAGCCAGGATGATCAGAATGACGATACGCGACGCTTGGCGAATCATGCGGCGGCCACACGCGGTTGCGTGATGTCACGATCACCCAGCACGTCTTCGATCAGCTCGATCAGCGACGCGACCTCCGGATAGCGGCGTCCGACGGTTCGCGTGTAGCGCCAGACCAGCGGCAGGTCGTTGAGGTAGCCGGCCTTGCCGTCGCGGTACCAGAGCCGGCAGAAGATGCCGAGCACCTTGATGTGGCGCTGCAGGCCCATCAGGTCGAACCAGCGGCGGAAGCGTTCGGGGTCGGCATCGAACAACCCTGCGGAGATCGCCTGTTCGCGGTAGGCATCGACCCAGTCGTAGACTCGGTCTTCCGGCCATTCGATGTAGCAGTCGCGCAGCAGCGAGACCAGGTCGTAGGTCACGGGCCCGCGCACCGCATCCTGGAAGTCGATGATGCCGAGGTCGCCACCGTCAATCATCAGGTTGCGGGAGTGGAAATCGCGATGCACGAAGGCCTTGGGCTGCGACAGTGCCGCGTTGATCAGCGCGCGATGGGCGTTCTCGACGATGTCCCACTGCTCGCAACTGGGCGTGAAGCCGAGGTGCTCGCCGAGGAACCAGCGCGGCATCAGCTCCAGCTCGTCCATCAGCCGCTGTTCGTCGTAGTGCGGCAGGTCGTTGACCGCGACATCGCGCTGCATGCGCAGGATCGCTTCCATGGCCTGTCCGTACCAACGGTCGACGTTGTCGGCATCCATGGCGGGCAGCAGCGTCTGCGAACCGAGGTCGCTCATCAGCACGTAGCCGTGTTCGGCATCGTCGGCGCGGATGGCCGGCGCATGCAGGCCGGCAGCGGCCAGTCGCTTGGCGACATCCAGCCACGGCCGGATGTCCTCGCGATCCGGCGGCGCGTCCATCAGCACCAGCGACTCGCCATCAACGTTGACGCGCCAATAGCTGCGGAAGCTGGCATCGGCCGAAGCCGGCAGCGGCTCGGCGACCTCGTGGCCGAGCGCGCGCTGCAGCCACTCGCGACGGGTTGGTCGCGCGCTGGCGGTGCGCGTCTGAGCGTTGTCTGAAGCGGTTTCCATGGGCGAAGTGTAGGGATTGCGGCGTATTCGCGCGATGACGATGGTTGGCGGCGGCTGGGGTGAAAACGGCCGCTGAATCGGCGGATTGCCCGCAAAACCGCGAAATCGTACAATTTTGGTCCTTATTCACCGCGTCACGCCGCCATGCTGCGAGTCAGCCGACTCACCGACTACGCCACCGTGCTGCTGACCGAACTGGCGCGTCAGCCGACGGTCTTGCAGAGCGCGACCACGCTGGCCGAGCAGTCGCGACTGGAAGCACCGACTGCCAGCAAGGTGCTGAAGCAGCTGGGTCAGGCGGGGCTGGTGGAATCGCAGCGCGGTGCGACCGGCGGCTATCGATTGTCGCGGCCTGCGAGCGCGATCAGCCTCGCTGACGTGGTCACGGCGATTGAAGGCCCGATCGGCATGACCGAATGCAGCGTCCATGCCGGCGAATGCGGGCACGAGTCGCATTGCGGCATCAGCAGCGGCTGGCAGCGGGTCAGCACGGCCATCGAGTCGGCACTGACCACGGTGAGCGTGGCCGACCTGCTGGCGCCGTCGCAGGCACCAATGAACAAGCGCGGCATCGCCGTGCAGGTACTGGGCTGAGCGCGGCAACGCGCCGCCCAAGGAATTGACGGAAATAGCATGGCTACGCAGCAGGACGTCCTCGAACAACGCTTGAATCGCCGCTACGACGCCGGTTTCATCACTGACATCGAAAGCGAGTCATTGCCGCCAGGTCTGGATGAAGACATCGTGCGCGCGCTGTCGGCGATCAAGGAAGAGCCAGAGTGGATGACCGAATGGCGTCTTGCCGCCTACCGGCGTTGGCAGCAGATGCCGATGCCGCAGTGGGCCAAGCTGAACATCGCGCCGATCGACCTGCAGGCGCTGAGCTATCACAGCGCGCCCAAGGGGCCGAAGTACGCCTCGCTGGATGACGTGCCGAAGGAGCTGCTCGACACTTACGACAAGCTCGGCGTCCCGCTGCATGAGCGGGCGAAATTGGCCGGCGTCGCCGTGGATGCCGTGTTCGACTCGGTGTCGGTCGGCACCACGTTCAAGAAGCAGCTGGCCGACGTCGGCGTGATCTTCTGCTCGATGTCGGAAGCGATCCGCGAGCATCCCGAACTGGTGCAGAAGTACCTGGGTTCGGTGGTACCGGTGGCCGACAACTATTTCGCCGCGCTCAACTCCGCCGTGTTCTCCGACGGCAGCTTCGTGTTCATTCCCAAGGGTGTGCGCTGCCCGATGGAGTTGAGCACCTATTTCCGCATCAATGCCGGCCACACCGGCCAGTTCGAGCGCACGCTGATCATTGCCGAGGAAGGCGCCAGCGTGTCCTATCTGGAAGGCTGCACCGCGCCGATGCGCGACGAGAACCAGCTGCACGCGGCGGTGGTCGAGCTGGTGGCGCTGGACGATGCCAACATCAAGTACAGCACCGTGCAGAACTGGTATCCGGGCGACGAGAACGGCGTTGGTGGCATTTACAACTTCGTCACAAAGCGCGGTGACTGCCGCGGCGCGCGCAGCAAGATTTCATGGACCCAGGTCGAAACCGGTTCGGCGATCACCTGGAAATACCCGAGCTGCGTGCTGCGTGGCGACGATTCCGTCGGCGAGTTCTATTCGGTGGCGCTGACCCACCACCGGCAGCAGGCCGATACCGGCACCAAGATGATCCACCTCGGCCGCCGGACCAAGTCCAAGATCATCTCCAAGGGCATCAGCGCCGGTCGCGGGCAGAACACCTATCGTGGCCTGGTGAAAGTCGAAAAGGGTGCCGAGGGCGCGCGCAACTACACCCAGTGCGACAGCCTGCTGATCGGCAAGACCTGTGGCGCACACACCTTCCCCTACATCGAAGTGAAGCGGCCGGACGCCATCGTCGAGCACGAGGCGACCACCTCGAAGATCTCCGACGACCAGCTGTTTTACTGCCGCTCGCGCGGCATCGGCGAGGAAGACGCGGTGTCGTTGATCGTTGATGGCTTCTGCAAGCAGGTCTTCAAGGAACTGCCGATGGAGTTCGCGGTTGAGGCGAAAAAGCTTCTGGATGTGTCGCTTGAGGGGGCGGTGGGGTGAACGCATCCCGTTTCTTTCTTCAAGAGCTTTCGCTGCCCTTCGGGCCGCGAGTTACTTTCTCTTGCTTGTCCAAGAGAACAGTAACCAAAGAGAAGTCGAGTGCGACTACCGCCGCGCGAGGCCCGCGTTCGCGCCCGCTGCGCGGGTTCGCGAGTCGGAGTCGGGGTTTTCGACAGTTCATCCTTGAACTGACGAAAACGCGCGTGCATCCGTGCACGCGTTCCGGTCGGCATACTCTGGCGCTCAACCTTCGGGCCTGATCGCCTCCAACCCCGCTGCCGAGCGGGAACCCGCAAAGTCTGGGCGCGCGGCTCCTCTGCTCTTGGGTCCCGTGGTCGCGCCGAGTAGCGCAGGAAGCCGGCGGGGAAAGGCGCGATGTCCGAGCGCATGGATGCGCGAGTTCGCGCTGGCCGCCGGATTCAGAGTAATCGTCGAGGTAAACCTGGCGGCGGCTTCATCGAACCCGCCACGCGCGAACTTCGGGGTGTCCTTCTTTGGCTTCGGTTTCTCTTGGACAAGCAAGAGAAAGTAACTCGCTGGCCCGAAGGGACAGTGAAAGCTTTTGCGGTTAAGCAACAAACACTACAGATCAAGACCATGTTGAAAATAGAAAGCCTCCACGCCCGCGTCGAAGGACGCGACATCCTCAAAGGCCTCATCCTGACCGTGAAGCCCGGTGAGGTCCACGCCATCATGGGGCCGAACGGTGCCGGCAAGTCCACTCTTGGGCATGTGCTGGCTGGTCGCGATGGCTACGAAATCACCGAAGGTTCGGTGAGCTTCAACGGCGTCGACCTGCTCGACATGGCGCCGGAGGAGCGTGCCGCCGCTGGCGTGTTCCTCGCCATGCAGTATCCGGTCGAAATTCCGGGCGTGAACAACACCTATTTCCTGCGTTCGGCGCTGAACGCACAGCGTCGCGCGCGTGGGCAGAGCGAGCTGGACTCGGTGCAATTCCTCAAGCTGGTGCGCGAGAAGCTGGCCGTGCTGCACCTGAAGGATGACCTGCTGCATCGCGCGGTCAATGAAGGCTTTTCCGGTGGCGAGAAGAAGCGCAACGAAATCTTCCAGATGGCGGTGCTGGAGCCGACGCTGGCGATCCTCGACGAGACCGATTCCGGCCTCGATATCGACGCGCTCAAGGCCGTGGCCGAAGGCGTCAATGCGCAGCGCACGCCGGAGCGCGCCTTCATCGTCATCACCCACTACCAGCGCCTGCTTGACTACATCAAGCCGGACTTCGTGCACGTGCTGGCCGATGGCCGCATCGTCGAAACCGGTGGTGCGGAGCTGGCGCTGCAGTTGGAAGAACAGGGCTACGACTGGATTCGTGATCGCATCGCGCCCGAGGCCGCCGAGGCATGAGCGCGCTGCTGGAATCGCTGGCGGCTGGTTTCGAGCATCTGCCGCAGCGCGATGCACTGGGGTTGGGCGCGACGCGACGCGAAGCGCTGGACGCCGCAATTGCCGACGGCCTGCCGACGTCGCGCCAAGAGCGCTGGAAGTACACCTCGCTGCGCGCGCTGGATCAGCGTCAGTTCGTGCTGCCCGACCAGAACAACGGCAAGGCGGTGGTCGTCGAGGCGGAATTGCCTTCGGCGCCGCGTCTGGTGTTTGTCGATGGTGTTTTTGATGCCGGGCGATCCGATCTGGCCGGTTTGCCCGAAGGTGTCGAACTGCTGCCGTTGTCCCAGGGTTTGCAGGGCGACGATCCGCGCGAAGTGAACGTACTGGGGCGTCGTTGGCAGGAAGCCGACGCCGGCTTCTGGCGACTCAATGCGGCGCTGGCGGTGGAAGGCGCGTTGCTGCGAATCGGTCCCGGCATTGAAATCGACGTGCCGCTGCATCTCGTGTTCGTCACCACTTCGGGCGAACAGGATATGGGCGTGCACCTGCGTCATCGCATCGAGCTGCGCGAAGGCGCTGGCGCCACGCTGGTCGAGCATCACATCGGCCAGGGCGGCGAGCGACCACTGCTGAACAGTGTCGGCCACATCCACCTGAAGCCAGGCGCGATGCTGGAACACGTTCGGGTGCAGCGTGCCGCAGCCGGCGCGTCGTTGATCGCCCGCACCGAGACGGTACTGGCGAAGAACGCGACCTATCGCCTGCTGTCACTGGAACTGGGCGCTGCATTGTCGCGGCACGAACTGGCGATCGATCTGCAGGGCAGCGAGGCGCATGCCGAGGTGCGTGGCCTGGTTCGCAGCCGCGAGCGCCAGCATGTCGATACTCAACTGATGCTGCGCCACCAGTCGCCAGGGGCCAGCTCCGACACGCAGTGGCGGGCGATTGCCGGTGGTCGTTCGCGTGCCGTATTCCATGGCGGGATCCTGATCGCGGAAGGCGCTGATGGCAGCGATGCGGCGCTGGAGACGCGCAACCTGCTGTTGACCGATAGTGCCGAGATCGACGCACAGCCGGTACTGGAAATCCACGCCGACGAAGTGAAGGCCAGCCACGGTGCCACCATTGGCCAGCTCGACGAACGTGCGTTGTTCTACCTGCGCTCGCGCGGCTTGCCCGAAGCGGAAGCGCGACGACTGCTGGTGTTCGCGTTCTGTCGCTCACTGCTGAAAGACGTGTCCAATGAAGCGCTGCAGTCACAACTGGCAGGCGTGGTAAAGCAGAGTCTGTTCAATGATGGTGAGGCGGTGGCCTGACGATGGCGGCAGTGGCTCCGGTTGTTCTCGACAACAACAGCGCGCCGCACTATCGCTGGGGTACGGGTTGCGACGGCTGGCGTCTGCTGGACGAGCCGGATTTGTCGGTGATCGAAGAGCAGGTGCCGCCGGGCGCAGCCGAAGTTCGCCACCACCATGCAACGGCGCGACAGTTCTTCTACGTGCTGGAAGGCGTGGCGACACTGGAGATCGACGGCGTGGTGTTGCGCCTCGGTGTCGGGCAGGGCGCACAGGTTGTGCCTGGCCAGCGCCATCGCCTCTCCAATGACGAGACCAGGACACTGCGTTTCCTGCTCTGCTCCGCGCCGAGTACGCGCGGTGACCGTTTTGACGAGACTGCCGTATGACGATGGATGTCACCTTCGATGCCGCGCGACTGCGCAATGACTTCCCGATCTTTGAGCGCGAAGTCCACGGCAAGCCGCTGATCTACCTCGACAGCGCCAACACCGCGCAGCGACCGCAGGCCGTCATCGACGCGGTCGACGACTACTACCGCCGCCACAACGCCAACGTCGCGCGTGCCGTGCATGCGCTGGGCGAGGAAGCGACGGGGCTCTACGAAGGGGCGCGCCGCAAGCTGGCCGGGCATATCGGCGCGCAGCCGGCCGATGTCGTGCTGACTTCCGGCACCACGCAGTCGATCAACCTGGTCGCCTACAGCTGGGCGCTGCCGCGGCTCAAGGCCGGCGACAGCATCCTCGTGTCGCAGATGGAGCACCACGCCAACATCGTGCCCTGGCAATTGGTCGCCGAACGCAGCGGTGCATCGATCAAGGTCGCGCCGATCCACGAGAACGGCGAGCTGGACATCGAGGCGCTGCACAAGGCGATGACGCCGGACGTGAAGCTGCTGGCGCTGACCCACGTCTCCAACGTGCTGGGCACGATCAACCCGGTTGCCGCGATCTGCCGTGAAGCGCGCCAGCGCGGCATCATCACCGTCATCGACGGTTCGCAGGCGTTGCCGCACCGGGCTGTCGATGTGCCGAAGATCGGCTGCGACTTCTATGCATTGACCGGGCACAAGATGTTCGGTCCGACCGGCACCGGCGCGCTGTGGGCACGACGAGAGCATCTGGAATCCATGCCGCCGTTCTTCGGTGGCGGCGAGATGATCCGCGAAGTCAGTTTCGACGGCACCGTGTTCGCCGATCCGCCACACAAGTTCGAGGCCGGCACGCCCAACATCGCCGGCTTCATCGGCCTTGGCGCGGCTGTCGACTACCTCGACAGCATCGGCATGCCGGCCATCGAGCAGCACGAGGCCGAGCTCTGCGCCTACGCCCTCGATGCCCTGCGCACGCTCAAAGGCCTGCGCATCATCGGCGACGCGAAGGAACGCGCAGCCGTGATCTCCTTCCTGGTCGATGGCGCGCATGCGCATGATCTGGCCACGCTGCTCGATCTCGAAGGCGTCGCTGTCCGCTCGGGTCACCATTGCGCCCATCCGCTGATGCGGTTCTATGGCGTCGCCGCCACCTGCCGCGCATCCATGGCGCTGTACAGCACCCGAGACGATATCGACCGATTCGTTGCTGCGCTGCACAAAGCGGTTGATCTGCTGGCGTAGAGCCACATCACGTGAAGTTTCCCGTGGGCGCATGTTGACGAATTGCCGGTCGTGCCAATATCGTCAGGCGTTCAGCTGCGGCAATTGTGTCAATTCAGAAGCGTGTGCCTCAGGGGGGCGCTGCGGTTCGGGTACAGCTGTTTCAACCGTAACAACCTCGGGGAACATCGCGATGATTTTCAAACGTTCAATGCTTTGTGCAGCCGTCGCTACCGTGCTCGGTGGCGCTTCACCGCTGCCGGTCGCCAAGGCTGCGCCGGCAAGCTTCATGCAACCTGCTGCTTCGGTTTGGGAGTACGTCACGCTTCCGCGCGGTGTGTACGCGGGCGAAGAAGCCGGGCTGAAGCTCGTTCATGACTACGGCGCTTTCCAGCTTTGGAAGGTCGACGCGGCGCATCGCAGCGAGCTGAAGAGCATTGTCGGCCCCAGCTATCAGTTGCAGGGCACCAGCGTCGATTTGCCGGGTGGCACCTTTGATCCGGTCAAGGGTTCGGGGCCCAGCGACAAGCGCATTCCCGAGCGCGCGAAGAGCAGCAGCGGTCCCAGCGTCTATCTCGTCCAGTTCGTCGGTCCGCTGACCGACGCGTGGTTGGACGCTGTTCGCGAAACCGGTGCCCGTACGATCCAGTACATCAATCACAACGCCTACCAGGTGTTGGTGGAGCCGGAGGCCGAACAGGCGCTGCGTTCGCTGCCGGTCAGCAAGCCCATGTTGCGCTACGTCGGTGAGATGACGCCCGCGCAGAAGCTGTCTTCCAGCTTGAACGCCATGCTCGATGACACCAGCGACGAGGCAAAGTCGTTCCACGCGACCGTGGTGATTGCCGATCACGCCGCGATGGGGCTGACGCAGAACGCGATCGAAGCACTGGTTTCACCGCGCAAGGACTGGTACGACCTGCGCGGCATGCACGGACTCACATTTGACGCGAGCGCCGATGCGATCCGGCAGATCGCCGCCATGGGCGACGTACTGGTGGTCGAGCCTGCGGGCGAGCGCAAGCGGATGGACGAAGTCCAGGCGCAGATCATGGCGGGCCACCTCAACACCGGCAACACCCTGCCGGATGCCCCCGGGTATCTGGCGTGGCTGACCGGGCTCGGCTTCTCGACAGACCCGGCCGACTACCCGATTGTCAGTATCGTGGACGACGGTATCGGTGATGGCACCACGGCTGCGGGCGCCGGTGATTTCCGTCTGACCGAAAACGGGGATGGATCGACATCGCGACTCGTCTTCTCGACCAGTTGCGACGGCGGTGCGGCGGGTGCGGCGGGTACTGATGGTCATGGCCACCTGAACGCGACGATTGCCGGTGGCTTCGACCAGAGCAGCGGGGCTCCGTTCCAGGATCCCAACGGCTACCTGCGTGGACAGGGCATCAATCCATTCACCCGGCTTGCCAACGTCGAAATTTTCGGATCGGGTGGCCCCGCCAATTGTGGAAGTGATGACTACGGCGTAGCCGAGGCCCAGGGCACGCAGGGCATCAAGATTTCCAGCAACTCCTGGGGTTATGGCTCGATCTTCGGGCCTACCACCGACTACATCGCGGCATCGCGCGCCTATGACATCGGCGTGCGCGATGCCGATTCCGGCACTGCGGGAAATCAGGCGCTGACCTTCATCTTTGCCGCAGGCAACGACGGTCCTGGCGCGAACACCGTCGCTGCGCCCGGCAACGCCAAGAACGTCATCACCGTCGGCGCCTCGGAAAACGTGCGCCCCAGCGATGAAGACGGTGCCTGGACCGACGGTTGCGGGATAGGCGGTACCGGTGCGAACAGCGCCATGGACGTCATCGACTTTTCCAGTCGCGGCCCGTCGGTGGGTGGGCGTACCAAGCCGGAACTGATCGCGCCAGGTACGCATGTGCAGGGATCGGCCAGTACGGCACCCGGATATACCGGCGATTCGGTTTGTGACCAGTATCGTCCCTCTGGGCAAACCAGCCTCGCGTCGTCGTCGGGCACCAGTCATTCCACGCCGGCGGTTGCCGGTGCGGCGAGCCTCGTCTATCGCTGGCTCCAGACCGAATATGGCCTGTCCGATCCGAGTCCGGCGCTGATCAAGTCCTACTTCGTCGCTCATCCGACCTATATGTCGGGTGTTGGAGCGAACGACAACCTGCCGTCCAACAGCCAGGGCTATGGCATTCCCGACCTGTCGGCGGCGTTTGATGATTCTACCGACCGGATCATCGAAGATCAGACCACGACGTTCACCGGTCCGGGGCAGACGCATTTTGTTGCGGCCAGCGTAGCGGATACGGCGAAACCGGTCCGGTTGGTTCTCTCATGGACGGATGCTCCTGGCGCTGCCAGTTCCACGTCGCCTCAGGTCAACAACCTGGATCTTTCGGTGACGGTTGACGGCACGCCTTATCTTGGCAACGTCTTCACAGGTGCTTTCAGCTCGACGGGTGGTGCTGCCGACAGCGCCAACAACTACGAGGCGGTGTTTCTCCCGGCTGGCACGAACGGGGTCATCGAGATCACCGTGACCGCCACCGGCATCAATGGCGACGGCGTTCCCGGCGATGCGGATACTACCGATCAGGATTTCGCGCTGGTCTGCAGCAACTGCACGGCGTCGCCGGTGTTCACGGTATCAGCGGATCCCGGCACGGCAATGGCCTGCGCGGGCGCCTCGCTGCCGTGGAACGTGGAGGTGGACGCGCTGAACGGCTATTCCGGTTCAGTGAACCTCAGTCTGGCCAATGTTCCGGCAGGCGCATCCACGGGCTTCAGTGTCAATCCGCTCAACGTTCCGCCCATCGGCACGTCCGTGTTGACGGTGGACACTACCGGAGTGGGCACGGGTGACTACTTCATGGACATCATCGGTAACGATGGTGTGGATTCACGGAATGACACGGTGTCCCTGCAGATTGACGAGGTGGCGCCGATAGCCACGACGTTGAGCATGCCGGCCGATGCTGCCACCGACGTGGATACGCAGCCGACCTTCAGTTGGACTGCGATCGCGGATGCCCGCGAGTACACCCTGGACGTTGATGATGACCCGGCGTTCGGCAGTATTGACTACAGCGCGACGGTGTCGGCAACAAGCCACACTGTGCCCGCCGCACTCGATCCGAACACCACCTACTACTGGCGTGTGCGTGCCGGCAATCATTGCGGCAGCAGCGCAGATTCGGCTGTCTTCAGTTTCACGACGGCAAACCTGATCTGCCTCACGTTCGCCGGTACCGGGTTGCCAGCTTCGATTGGCCCGGGTAGTGGTGTGGTTACCGACTCCAATGCCACCGTGTCCGGCTTGTCGGGTGCGACCATCACCGATGTGAACGTTCTGGGCTTGCGCGGCACGCACTCGTGGATGAGCGATCTGGATGTCGACCTCATCGCGCCGGATACCACGACGGTCCGCGTGTTCGAAGATATCTGTGGCAGCAATGACAACTTCCACCTCAACCTAGACGATTCGGCGGCAACCCCCGTTGGTGCTGTCTGTCCTCCGGGAGATCCGGGCTCGGCACCGATCGACGCGGCCCCGGCGAACGCGCTCGCCGGATTCAATGCGGTTGACCCGGATGGTGACTGGACGCTGCGCATCACCGACGATACCGGTGGCGATGGTGGTCAGTTCGAGGCGTGGACACTGGAAGTCTGTGCACTGGTTTCGACCTCGGCCGTGCTTGCGTTGGATGACACCTACGCTGCCACGGAGGACACCCAGCTCAATGTGTCCGCCCCGGGCGTGCTCGACAATGACACCGGCACGGGCCTCACCGCCTCCCTGACCACTCCGCCGGCGAGTGGCACCATCGTGGGCGGCACTATTGGTACCGACGGAAGTTTCAGCTACATGCCGGCGCCCGATGTCTGTGGCGTCGCCGCCGACAGTTTCACCTACACGGCGACCGATGGCGTCGATTCCGATACCGCAACCGTCACCATCGACATCACCTGCACCAACGATGCGCCGGTGGCGGACAACGACGCCTATGTGGGCAACATCAACACCACCCTGAACGTCGCGGCGCCGGGCGTCCTCGATGGCGATACCGATATTGACGGTGATTCCCTGACGGCCACCAATCTGGTGCAGCCGACCAACGGAACGGTCAGCCTCAATGCCGACGGCAGCTTCAGCTACGTGCCGAATATTGCCACCTACTGCAACGACGGCTCGCCGACGGATGACTTCACCTACACCGCCAACGACGGCACCACGGACAGCGCCCCGGCAACGGTCGCAATCACCGTGCTCTGCGATGAACTGCCGGTCGCCAATGACGACAGCATCACCGTGCTGGAGGGCGGTACGGCAACGATGCTCGATGGTGGCAACACCTCGGTGAAGCAGAACGATAGCGATGCCGAAGATGCAGGCGGTGTTCCGGGCGGCGACGTCACCCTTGTCACGGATGTCACCTATGGGTCGCTGACATTGAATGTTGACGGGACTTTCAGCTACACCCACGACGACAGCGAGAACTTCACTGACAGTTTCACCTACACCGTCGCTGACAGCATTGGTGGCGTGTCCAACGAGGCCACGGTCAGTATCGTCATCACGCCGGTGGACGATTCGGCGGAGATCGACATTGCTCCCGCCAGTCTGACTTTTGCCCTCGCGAGCGGTGACAGCGACAGTCAGGACGTGACCATCACCAACGTGGGCAGTTCGACACTGGACTGGGAGCTGATTGCCAGCGCCGGTGCGCTCACCGAAGAGCTGGATATCGGAACGGTGACGACACCGGCCGTTGGTTCGGCGGTCGACTTCGTGATTCCGGGCGGCGTGGCCAACAGCGGCACGGTCGTAGGTTTCCGCTTCGAGGGTGATCTGACCTTCGTCGGGAGCGACTTCAACTACGGCACGGATACCTGCCTGCAGGTTACCGCCCCTACGGGCGAACAGTTCCTGGTGGGCGGCTTCTCCGGTGCCGTTGCTCCCTGCAACAACATTGGTGGCTGGGGCTTCGACGACGAGGGCGCGCTCGGCAGCTACAGCAGTGACCACGATGATGCGTTCGCCCCGGGTGTAACCGATGCCGGCAACTGGACCTTCAGTTTCAGCAACGGTTACAGCGCAGCCAGCGACCCGATTACCTGGGAGAACGTCAAGATCACTCTGGTGAAGTTGAACGAGGTGCCGCCGGGCTGCGATGCACTGGACACGGTGCCGTGGCTGAGCACGGCCAGCGCCACGAGTGGCAGCCTGGCTGCGTCGGCATTCGACGTGCTGGCGCTGGACGCGGATGCAACCGGAATGGTTGGCGGCACCTACAACGCCAATCTGTGCGTGGCCAGCAACGATCCGGCAACGCCGGTGGCGAGCCTGCCGGTCGAGTTGGTGGTCAGCGCCCCGCAGATCGCTGTCGATCCGGTCGAGATCAATTTGACGGCAATGGCGGACGGCACCGACAGTGAGGATCTCGCCATCGAAAATGAAGGCGACATCGACCTGCATTGGAGCCTTGCTACAGACGAGGCGCCGGCGCCTCGTGCATCACGTACCGACGTGGAAATCGTGCGTGCACCGCGTGCATCGAACGGGCCCATGAGCAGTGCGCTCCATCGCATGGCTGGAACGAGTGGCGTGGTTGTAACGCAAGGAACCCGCCGCGTGGTCACGCAGACGCATGCCGTGCCATACGACGTGCTGCTGGTGACGCCCGACTCCGAGCTGGTCCCGGCCGGGCAAGGTCCCAGTTCATCGTGGATGAACTCAACAACTTCCCGATATCAGCGCACAGCTCAATGCCGTGCCGGTTAGCAGCCTCACCGCAGCAGATTTGTCACCCTACGATCTGGTCATCATTTCCAACAATCCAGTGGGTGCGACCACACCTGCGTCCGATGTTGTCGTGGGCGTGCATTGGCCGACTACATCGATGGTGGGGGTAAGGTAATCGCATTCCAGTTTGCTATGACTGGGATGCACGGCATTTGTCGGGTCGATTCATTACGAGAATTACGGTCCGTTCACGGTGTCAACGACCGATTCCACCCTGCCCAGTGGCGCGGCGGAGCTGAGCTACTGGTACTCGATTCCGGCGGTGACTGGCGCGACCGGCGACATGCAGGTGCTGGTGGACGGCGACGTGCTGGCTACTTACACCCCGGCCGACGAGACGGCCGGTTATGTCCAGGCGACGATTGATCTGTCGGCCTACGCCGATGGCGGCTCGCATGTGCTTCGCTTCCAGAGCACGACCACGGGTCCGGGCAACTACTTCCTGGATGACGTGTCGGTCAATTCGTCGACGGCCTGCGACCTGCCGTCTGACGTCACCTGGCTGAGTGTCAGCCCGGCCTCGGGCAGCACGGCGCCGAGCAGCAGTTCGGACCTGACCGTGAGCCTTGATCCCGCCGGTCTGGCAGCGGGCACGCACGATGCGAATCTGTGCATCGACAGCAACGACCCGCTCAACCCGATGGTCCAGGTACCGGTGTCGCTGACCGTCACCGTCAACAACGCGCCGAGCTTCACCGCCGGCAGTGACGAGACGGTGAACGAGGACGCAGGTGCGCAGACTGTGGGTGGCTGGGCCACGGCAATGGATGACGGTGATGGCGATACGCAGGTGCTGACGTTCAACGTCACGGGCAACACCAACGCTGCGTTGTTCAGCGTGCCGCCGGCGATTGATGCCCTGACGGGTGATCTCACCTACACACCGGCAGATGACGCCAGTGGCAGTGCCGACATCACGGTTGAACTGATGGACGATGGCGGCACGGGCGGTGGTGGCGTGGACACCAGCACACCGGCGACCTTCACGATCACCGTGAATGCCGTGAACGACATGCCCAGTTTCACGCCGGGCGGTGACGTCAACGTTGCACAGGACAGCGGTGCGGCCAGCATTGCGTGGGCCAGCAGCGTCAGCGCCGGCCCGGCGGATGAATCCGGGCAGGCGCTGACCTTCAACGTGGGCAACGACAACAACGCCCTGTTCAGCGCGCAGCCGGCGATCGATGCTTCCGGCGTGCTTTCCTTCACGCCGGCGGCGGGTGCGTTCGGCAGCGCGGAGGTCACGCTGACGCTGAGCGATGACGGAGGCACGGCAAACGGCGGTGCTGATACCAGCGCTGTGGAGACCTTCATCATCACGGTGACGGCATCGAATCAGGATCCGGAGCTGACCGGGACGTTGAATGACCAGGTCAGCAACGAGGGTGATGCCGTGAACCTGGATGTCTCCGGAGCCTTCAGTGATCCCGATGGCGATGACCTTGTCTTCGATGCCAGCGGATTGCCGGCGGGTCTGTCGATCAGTCCGGCTGGTGTGATCAGCGGCACTGTGGACTTCAGCGCCGGCGACGATGATCCGTCTTCCTACACGGTGACGATCACGGTCGATGACGGCAATGGCGGAAGCACGACGGCCCAGTTCGACTGGACCATCAACAACGTGGTACTGCCGGATGCCATCTTCAGTGACGGCTTCGAGGACTGAGTCCGGAACCGGAAGCAGCAAGGAAACCGCCCGCAGATTGCGGGCGGTTTCTTTTTGGGGGAGTGCGATCCGCCGACGCTGGCCGCAGAATGGATGCGATCAACACGGCACTCCGCAAAACAGATTGCTCATGCCATGAAGCAGACAGAATCATCCTCCGCCAGCCGGACTTATCACCACGCGCTCTTGGAGCATGCGCGACAACCACGGTTTGCCGCGTTGCCTGACGGCGGTCGTACGCTGTGTCTGCACAACCGCTTGTGTGGGGATGAAGTCGAGGCTGGAATGGTCGTCAGGGATGGACGGATCGCCGCGCTTGGAATCCAGACAAACAGTTGCGCCATCACCACAGCCGTCTCGTCGCTACTGGCGGAAGCCCTGCAAGGAAAGACCCTTGTGTCTGCGGGCGCCCTGTGCCGGGATGCGTTGCAACAGATGGAGGGTTCCGCGTTGTCGGAACCAAGCGCGTCAGACATTCCTGAACTCATGCGCGATATTCTTGGCGGTATCCGCGGCTTTCCCGCGCGAAGGCGGTGCGCGACCCTTCCATGCGAGGCCGTGCTCGGCTTGCTGGAGAAAGTGGCTGGCGCAGGCGGAAACTTGAACGGGGAATGACGAAGATGTTGCATCGGTTTCGGGACGCTGACGAGAGTGACATCCTGGCGTTGGTCGCGTTGGTGACGTCGGCCTATCGTGGTGATGCCAGCCGGGCTGGTTGGACCACCGAGGCCGATATCCTTGACGGAGAGCGCATCGATCCTGAAGTCCTCCGCGGGGACATCCGCCGCGACCGCAGCCGCGTGCTGCTGCTGGAGAATGCCGAAGCCGAGATCATCGCCTGCGCGCACATCGCGGAAGAGGATGGCGCTGGTTATTTCGGCATGTTCGCGGTGCGTCCGGGTTCGCAGAATGCGGGTACGGGGCGACGTGTGTTGACGGAGGCCGAGCGCGTGGTTTGCGATGAGTGGCGGCTGCCCATCATGCGCATGACGGTGATCGTGCAGCGCGAGGAACTGATCGCCTGGTACGAGCGCCGCGGCTACGTCCGGACCGGTCGCTTCAAACCCTTTCCCTACGGCGACCCGCGGTTCGGATTGCCGAAGCGCGACGATCTCCGGTTTGAGGTGCTGGAGAAAGCGTTGAACCGAACGGAGGCAGCAAACGATGGCTGACGAACCCATGGGCGATCAGCGCTGGGTGCGCGTCTGCGCCACCTCCGAACTGCTGCCGGGCGAATCCACCGTTGCCTGGGACGGCGACACGCCGATCCTGGTGTTCAACCTGGACGGTGAGCTGTATGCGCTGGAAGATCGCTGCAGCCATGAGGATTTCGAACTGTCGGCAGGTGACTTCGATCCCGCGAGCGCCACCGTCGAATGCACGCTGCATGGCGCGAAATTCGACGTTCGGGACGGTGCAGCACTGTGCGCGCCGGCCTACGAGCCGGTGGCCAAGTTTCCGGTGAAGCGGGAGAACGATGCGATCTGGACCCGCGATGACCGTGCTGACTGACTCAAGCCGGTTTGAGCTTGGCCAGTCGACAGATCAATGCCTCGCCTGCGCCGTCGAGCAGCCGTCGATGCGACTGTCCTTGCCCGTCGGCAACCGGTTCCAGCAGTAGCGCATCACCGGCACTGAGCGCCAGTTCTCGATCCGCTTGCCGCAGGCGCGCCTGCCCCTGCATCAGATAGACCAGCCATTGCACACCCGGCTCCGGGAAAAAAAGGGTCGCACCGACCAGCGGTCGGTGCAGCACGTGCACATCGACGGCCAGCGGTCGCCAGATCAGGTTGAAGGCATGCACGGGGCCGTCGACCAGCCGGGCATGGACGGCTGCGTCGCCAGCGTAGCGATGCTGGTCATGCGGCGGTGCGAGCCGGGTTTCGCTGTCATCGAAGCAAAGGTGGAAGCCGTTGCCGCGCAGTAGCGTCTGATGGCGCATGCAGCCCGGGAAAGGAGAGAACGGTCCGTCCTGGTCGATCTCGGCAATGGAAGCGCGCCAGTCGAAGGTTTCCGACTGCGCGGACTCGCGATGGACCTCGCGGGTCCAGCCGGCGCCGTTGAGCCAGCGCATGCGACGGAAGGATTCGGCGGGCAGGTGCGTGGCTCGCATGCGCTCAGTTTGCCCGCTTTCGGCAAAGGCATGCATCCGTCGGACAAAAAGATGCCCCGGCGACGGACGACGGCTGCCCCGGGGGAAGCAGCCGCCGGCCGGGCCGGGGCGGGGACGATTGCCGGTCGAGGTTTACTCGGTGGGCGGTGCCAGCAGGATGCGGTCGCGGTTCTTCTCGACGGTCTTGAGGCCAATGCCCTTCACTTCGGCGAGCTGGTCGGCACTCTTGAACTGGCCGTTGGCTTCACGCCAGGCAACGATGGCTTCGGCCTTGGTCATGCCGACGCCATTCAGCGTTTCGGCGATAGCGGCGGCATCGGCGTGGTTGACGTCAACGCGGTCAGCGGCGAAAGCGGAAGCGCACAGGGCCAGCGACAGGAACAGCGACTTGATCAGGGTGTTGATGCGGATCATGGGATTCTCCAGTTTCGGTTTGCTTGGTGTGGTAGTCGTCGATGCGGCTGCGCCATCGGCGGGGCCGTGATCGGCGGTGTCGTTCTCGACGGGGACAGATTAGGTCCGGGTCAGCGGCCGGTATGTCGGCGCAGGGCGCATGGCATGGTCGGACTGTGGCCCGTCGCCGTGTCGGACTTTTCCTACGGCAATGCCGGTACCCGCCCGGAGCCCTTGTGCTGCCTTCACTTGGACGGCGTGGCGGCCTGTTAGACTGGGCCTTTCGCCGTATCGAAGGACGCCTGATGGACAAGCAGCAGCTCACCGGTTTCGTGGCGCAGCGCTGGGACGAGGACATCGTTCCGCAACTGGTTGACTACATCCGCATTCCCAACAAGTCGCCGATGTTTGATGCGAAATGGGCGGAGCATGGCTACATGGACCAGGCCGTGACACTGATGGAGCACTGGGCAAAGGCCCAGCCGATCAAGGGCATGAGTGTGGAAGTGGTGCGTCTGGAAGGCCGCACGCCGCTGATCTTCATTGATATCCCGGGTCAGGGCGAAGACTGCGTGCTGCTCTACGGCCATCTCGACAAGCAGCCGGAAATGACCGGCTGGGATGATGATCTCGGTCCGTGGCAGCCGGTGTTGAAGGGCGACAAGCTGTACGGCCGTGGTGGCGCCGACGACGGCTACGCCATCTTCGGTTCGCTGACCGCGATCCGCGCTTTGCAGGAGCAGGGCATTCCGCACAGCCGCTGCGTGGTGATCATCGAGGCTTGCGAGGAATCCGGCAGCTATGACCTTCCGCACTACGTCGATCATCTGGCGGACCGCATCGGCCGGCCTTCGCTGGTGGTCTGTCTGGATTCCGGCTGCGGCAACTACGATCAACTGTGGTGTACGACCTCGCTGCGTGGCCTGGCTGGCGGCAACCTGCGCGTCGACGTGCTGGACGAGGGCGTGCATTCCGGTGATGCCAGTGGCGTAGTCGCCTCCAGTTTCCGCGTGCTGCGAACGCTGCTGTCGCGACTGGAAGACGAAAGCACCGGTCGCATCATTCCCGAGGCCCTGCATGCCGAGGTCCCGGCGGATCGGCTGGAGCAGGCGAAAGCCGCCGCGGCCGTGCTGGGCAATGAGGTCTGGGACAAGTTCCCGGTGCTGGACGGCATGCACCCGATGAACGCTGACAACGCCGAGCTGGTGCTCAATCGCACCTGGCGGCCGGCGTTGTCGCTGACCGGCATCGACGGCATCCCGTCGCTGGACAGCGCGGGCAACGTGCTGCGCCCGCATACGGCGGTCAAGCTCAGCCTGCGCCTGCCGCCGACGGTGGACGGTGACAAGGCCGGCAAGGTGCTGAATGACGTGCTGTTGTCGGATCCGCCCTACGGGGTGAAGGTCAGCCTGCACCTGGAGAAGGCTGCCACCGGCTGGAATGCGCCGCCGATGTCGGCGTGGCTGACCGACGCCATCGCCGCCGCTTCGGAGGATCAGTTCGGCCGTCCGGCCATGTACATGGGCGAGGGCGGCTCGATTCCGTTCATGGGCATGCTGGGCGAGAAATTTCCCGGCGCACAGTTCATGATCACCGGCGTGCTGGGCCCGCATTCCAATGCACACGGCCCCAACGAATTCCTGCACATCCCGACCGGCAAGCGCGTCACCGCCTGCGTGGCGCAAGTGGTTGCCGCGCATTTCGAGGCCAGCGGCAAGGGCCTGACCCAGGGCGTTGCGGTCAAGGCCGGCGACGTGCAGTCACACGATCACGGCTGCTGCTGAGCCGTCCACAAAGCGGGTATCGAACTAGCGGAGGCTGCACATGACCATCATCTGGACCATCCTCATCGGTTTCGTCATCGGGCTCGTCGCACGGGCACTCAAGCCCGGCAAGGACAAGATGGGCATCATCTGGACCACGCTGCTGGGCATCGGTGGTTCGCTGGCAGCAACCTACGGGGGCCAGCAGCTTGGCATCTACCAGCCGGGTGAGACTGCCGGCTTCATCGCCGCGGTGATCGGCGCGATCATCCTGCTGCTCCTCTACGGCCTGATCGCCGGCAAGAAGAAGGGCAGTTGACATGAGCGCGAGTCGACTCCTGATTGTCGCAGCCATGCTGCTGCTTTCGGCTTGCGAGGCACCAACGGAGGGCACGAACTCGGCGGCCAGCATGGTGATGCCGCCGAACGGTTCGAAGTGGCAGTTGGTGTCGGGGCTTCCGGACAAACTGCCGGCAGAGGTGACGATCAGCCTGCAGTTTGGTGTCGATGGTTCGATCAGTGGAACAGGTGGCTGCAACCTCTACCGCTCGCACATGAGCATTGAGGGCGGCAGCGTGACCGTGTCGCCCATCGTGGCGAGCAAGCGCGGCTGCCTGGGTCCGGCAGGCCAACTGGAGTCACAGTTCTTCACGGCCATGTCGAAGGTCAGCGGCCTGTCGTCGGACGCAGCGAACCTACGTCTGGCGCTGAGTGACGGTGGCGAGCTGCTCTTCGAAGTAGACGGCGACAGCAGCGGGAAATAGGGCCGGTCTCAACAGCGTCAGGCCGCTCCAAGCAGGCTGCGGCGGGTGTTCAGTCGCCTGGCCGGGGCATGGCCTTCGCGAAATAGGCGTCGATCGGCTGTGGCTCGTCGATGGCATAGCCCTGCGCGTAGTTGACCCCGAGTTCGGCCAGTCGGCGCCGGATGGCGTCGCTCTCGGCGCATTCGGCGATGGTCTGCTTGTCCATCACCCGTGCGATGTCGGCGATGGAACGCACGATGGCCAGCGACAGCGGTGACTCAACCAGTCGCCGCACGAAGCCGCCGTCGATCTTGAAGAAGTCCACATCCAGCGCCTGCAGGTAGGCGAAGGAGCAAAAGCCCGTCCCGAAGTCGTCCAGCGCGAATCGGCAGCCGAGGCCGCGCACGGTCTGGATGAAGCGCTGGGCGCGGGCCAGATCACGCACGGCGCTTGTTTCGGTGAGTTCGAAGCAGATCTGTCGCGGCGACAGTGGACTGGCGGCAATCCGCTGCTGCAGGAATCGCTCGAAATCATCGCTGTTGACCGAGGCGGCCGACAGATTGATGCAGCAGGCGTCGACGTCGGCAGCGTCGACCGGATGCGCCTCCAGCCAGGCCAGGGTGTGCTCGACCACGTAGCGGTCGAGGCGGGCACTGAGGTTGAAGCGCTCGGCCGCCGGGATGAAGGAGCCCGGCAGCAGCAGGGTATTGCTCTCCACGTCGTGCATGCGTACCAGCACTTCGAAGTGGCGGCCGTGCAGGTCGGCGGGGTGCAGCGAGGCGATGCTCTGGCAGAACAGCCGGAAGTGGCCGTGCTCCAGTGCCGTGTTGAGGCGCATCGCCCAGCGCATCGCAGAGGTGCGCGCGTGGACGGCTTCGTCGTGGTGGTTGTTGCCGAGCGATGCAAGCTGCACCCGGTTGCCACCCAGTTCCTTGGCCGTGAAGCAGGCGGCATCGGCCTGCGCCAGCAGGTCACCGAAGCGCTGCTTGCCGGCGCGGAACGGCACCAGGCCGACACTGATGCTGGTCGACATCACGTGTTCGTTCCAGGGTACGCGCAGTTCCGCCACGTGTTCACGCATCGATTCCAGCCGCTGCACGGCACGCTCGCTGCCGCTGCGTCGCAGCAGCAGGCCGAATTCGTCGCCACCGATGCGTGCCAGCAGTTCATCGTCGTCCAACTGGCTGCCGAGCGCGCCGGCCAACACGCGGATCAGCTCGTCGCCCGCGGCATGACTGGCGATGTCGTTGACCACCTTGAACTGGTCGACGTCGATGTAGGCCAGCGCCAGCTCGGTGTCGCGACGCGAATCAACCAGACGGTCGCGCACCTGCTGGCCGAACGCGGTGCGGTTGGGCAGGCGTGTCAGCGGATCGATCGTGGCGCGGCGCAACAGGCGGATGGCGGCGACGCGGTTCTGATGCGCGGCACCGACCAGCATTTGCGGGACGATGGTGATCGTGCACATGAACAGCACCACGATACTGCTGTCGAGCACGTTCTCCGGCATGGTGAAGCCGCCGATGCCCATGCCGGCGAAGGCAGCCACGGTCTGAGCCAGCAACATGTTGGCCAGCGAAGCGATCAGCGGCTCGAAGCGCAGAGCGCTCCACAGCAGCATCGCCAGCGGCAGGCAGGCCATGCCCAGCGCATAGCTTGGACTGTGGGTGTCCAGCCACAGCATCAGGACCAGAGAGGCGGCAATGCCGATCAGCCACAACGTCTTCTCCAGATGCCGCGCGTAGCGAAACGGGATGTTCTCCGCTTCGCCCTGAAGGCGCAGCATGATCATCATCGCGGCGGGTGCCACCGAGATCACGCCGAACAGGTCGCCCATCATCCAGCGCGCCAGCGCCGGCAGGACGTCGTGACTGCCGATCATGCCGGCGATCAACATGCCGCTCACGCCGATCGGCCCCCCGAGCAGGACCTGGATCAGGCCGCCGCCTAGCAGGGCGAAGCCGGACTGGATGGTGAGCTCGCGGATCGACTTCGGCGCAAAGCGGCGCACGACCCAGGCGCCGGCCACGGCTTCGACCACGTTGGCGGTGATCGAGAAGGGCAGGAACAGCGTCGGCACCGGTGCCAGCACCAAGTGCAGCAACAGCACGGCGATGGCGATGAACGGCCACCAGCGCAGGCCATAGACCACCAGTGCGGCAAACGCGAGGCCGGACGGCGCCCAGATCAGCGCCACCTGATCCGGGCGCTGGATGAACCAGGTCGCCAGTTCTGCGCCCAACAGGTACAGGGTGACCAGCAGGATCAGCCGGATACTGTTTTGCGCGTAGGCGTTCACCGTTCCAAATATACGCGTTGCCGGGCAGGCTGCACGCTTCCTGCGTCACGTTCGACCGGAAGCTGACGCCTGTCATCGAAAACTGCTAGGGTTCGCGGCTCGGTTTCACCAGCACTTCAACAGCATTGATGCGGACGCTGCTCCGCCACAGGAATCCCATGCCGCGTCCCATCGAGCGTCGAAATTCCCCCATCCACGGCAACGGCGTGTTCGCCACCGGCGACATTCCCGCCGGAGTCAAGGTGGCGCGCTACAAAGGCAAGCTGCTTACCCACAAGCAGGCCGACAAGCTGTACGGCGGCGGGTCGGAAACCGGCCACACCTTCCTCTTCACCCTCAATGACAAGTACGTCATCGACGCCAACGTGGACGGCAACAAGGCGCGCTGGATCAACCACAGCTGCGATCCCAACTGTCAGGCGGTGCTGGTCGAGGATGAAGGCAATCCGGCGGGCGACAAGGTGATCATCGAGAGCCTTCGGCCGATCAAGGCCGGCGAGGAGCTCACCTACAACTACGGCATCACGCTGGAAGAAGCGCACACCGCGCGCATGAAGAAGATCTGGGCATGCCGCTGCGGCTCCGCGAACTGCACCGGCACGATGCTGCAGGCCAAGCGCAAGCCGAAGGGTTGATCAGCGCCCGAAATGGCGCTTGCGTTCGGCGGTGTAATGCCACCATGGCACTGCGGGTCCGCCCTGCATGAAGCGCACGGCGGCGATGAAGGTGTCGCAGACGCAGGGATCCTGATGCACACCGGTGATGCGCTGCAGCTTCGCATAGAGCGCATAGGGGTCCTGTTTCGCCAGCTCCGCCGGCGTGCGGATGCCCAGTTTGGCGAAGTCGCCCGTCATGGCGGGGCCGATGTTGGGAATGTCCTGGAAACCCCGCACCTCATCGGCGTGGGCAGCCTTGCGCGAGCTGGCACGGCGTCGCTTCATCCGTTCAGGTTCAGCGCTTGAACGGCCACAGCCGTTTCAGCAGGCCGTCAGAGCGGTCAGCGGACGGGCCCGGCGACGGCTCGCGCGGCGCGCGGCGGGTCCATTCCAGCGCGCCGATGGCGTGGTAGGCGTTGACCAGGTCGAACACCTGATCCATGGAAACACCGGCGTTCGCGGCGATTTCATGCAGCCGCGCCGGCGCCTGCATCTGTGTGACGATGGCCCGGTGTTGGCGAAAGTTCGGGTCGATGGAAACCGGCTGCGGCACCCGGTAGCTGCCGCCCGGGTCGAGCTGGGCCGAAAGCCGGCCATCGCCATTCAGCCAGGTATAGAGCCAGGTCAGCTCGTCGTAGGAGCGCGACGTCAACTGCCGCATCTCGTTGAGTTGTGCCGTGGTCAGTGCGTTCCAGCCGCTGCCGTTCAGGGGTTTGCGGCAATAGCCATCGAGACTTGAAAGATCACCCTCGGCACTGAACTGGCGGCTCTTCGGGTCGATGTACAGGATCGGCGCATCGTCCATGGCATAGCGGGACGGTCGCGTCGGGCCGTCCTCGCCCAGGAAGCGTGGCAGCGGCCAGCCGGACGCTTCACGCTCGCCGGTGGTGCGCGGCGTGGGGATCGAGCGCAACGTGTCGGGCAGCGGCGTGCGGTAGTCCACCGGCGGCGGGCGCTCGAAGCTGTCGTCGCTGACGTCCAGGCCGCGGTCCACGCTGCGGTTGGCGTACTGCTTGGTGCGACCGGTGCGCGCGCCGGCGGCGCTGACTTCCGCGTCGCTGTCCATGCGCTGCTCGCGCTGCTCGCCTTCGGCCAGTTCCTCGTGGCGAAGGATCTCGTCCAGGCTCTGCGCGGGGCCTTCGTCATCGGCCGCCGTGGCCGGGCGTTGCGGCGCGACCTGGTCTTCAAGGTCGCGGAAGTAGAAATCCGAGGCATTCTGGTAGGCCAGTTCGCCAGTGGACACGGTGGCCGTGCCGGCGTTGTTCATCAACTCGATCAGCACCTCGTGGCGGATCGGAATACGCAGCGTCGGCGCGTCGCTGCCGGTCATGTCTTCGTCGATCACCTCGATGTAGCGCATGCCGGTGACCTTGGCCCGGCCGCGCGCCATCTTGCCCTCGTCGCTGTCCGGATCGATGAACACCAGGTCCGGATTATCGGCGCTGACCCACTTCCAGTCGTGGGTCAGGTGCTCCTCGATGCGGCGAACCTGCTGCCGGATGCGCAGGGAGATGGTATCCGTCACGCCAACGAAGGCCATGCTGCGTTCGGGTTTCATGTGCATTCCCCTGGAGACGGTTCCGCTGGACGACCGTTTCGACACGACGATCATAGCAGTGTCGTCAATGCTGCCGGGCGTCCGGTGACAGGGCATCATTCACGACTCGGGATGGCCGGCATGGGTCGCGGTGCGCAAGATCATCCACATCGACATGGACGCCTTCTACGCTTCGGTCGAGCAGCGTGATGACCCGGCGCTGCGTGGCCGGCCGGTGGTGGTGGCCTGGCGCGGGGCGCGCTCGGTGGTCTGCGCGGCCAGCTACGAGGCGCGGAAGTTCGGCGTGCGCTCGGCCATGCCGGCGCTGCGCGCAGAGCGCCTGTGTCCGGACGCGGTGTTCGTGCCGCCGGATTTCCCGCGCTACAAGGCCGCGTCCAAGGCGATCCACGGCGTTTTCCATCGCCACACCGAGCTGATCGAGCCGCTGTCGCTGGACGAGGCCTACCTCGATGTGACCGAAAACAAGCGGGGCGTGGCCACGGCGACGGAGCTGGCGCAGATCATCCGTGGCGAGATTTTCGAGGAAACCCGGCTGACCGCCTCCGCCGGCATTGCACCCAACAAGTTCCTGGCCAAAGTGGCCTCGGACTGGAACAAGCCCAACGGGCAGTTCGTGGTGCGGCCGGCGATGGTGGAAGCCTTTCTGCGCGAGCTGCCGGTCAAGCGGATTCCCGGCGTGGGAAAGGTGATGCAGGAAAAACTGGCCGCGCTGGGCATCGAAACCGTTGGCCAGCTCGGCGAACGCCCGCTGGAGGAGCTGCAGGCGCGCTTCGGCCGCTGGGGCCTGCGCCTGCACGAGCTGGCGCAGGGCATCGACGAGCGCCCGGTCTGCAGCGACTCACCGCGACGTTCGCTGTCGTCCGAGGACACCTTCGCCACCGACATCCCGCTGGAAGCCACTGCCGACAAGATCCGCGAACTGGGCGACAAGGTCTGGATCGCCGCCGAGCGTGACGAGCGCGTCGCGCGCACCGTGGTGCTGAAGCTCAAGACCCGCGACTTCCGCATCCTCACCCGCAGCCACACGCCGCACGCGCCACCGGCCAGCGCCGCCGAACTGATCGACATCGCCCTCAACCTGCGCGAGCGCGTGGAGCTGCCGTCATCGACCCGCTACCGGCTGGTCGGCGTCGGCCTCGACAACTTCACCGACGCCGATGATCCGCGGCTGCAGGCGGGACTGTTTGATTGACGAGGGTCAGCGGCCTGAGCTGGGCTCGTCGTAGGGCGATATCCAGTCGCGCGGTGGTTCCGTCGAAATGCCGGCCTTTGTCAGCGCCTCGCGCATGGTCGCGAGTTCTGTCGTGCCGTTCTCCTGCAGTTGCGCGATGTGCCTTTCAGCCTCCGCGTCCATTTCGTTAGAGGTCCCGGAGCTCGGAATCAGCAGTTCGGTGTAGGCAAGCTGCTGCCAGCGGCTTTGGCGTTGCTTGGCCTCAATTGCGTCACGTTCCTCGCTTTCGGGCAATAGCGGTAGCAGGCGGCTCAGCGCAAGTTGCTCCGCCATCATGGTGTCCGCCCGCTTGGCGATATTGCCGAGTGCGGCGATACACAGCTCGCGGCGCAAATCACCGTAGTCGTCTATCGCGTCACCGCCACAAAGCTTGGTAGCCAAGCCGTAGTGTGGGGTGACGAAGGCCATCTCGTAGCCGATGGCTGCGATCACCGCCATCTTTTCCTGTGTTGGTGTGGCGAAGTCGCCGGCTTCCAGCAGCTCGTCCGGCAGCGGCCGTTGCAGGAAGGCGTCCAGCAGCAGGCGCCGAACTTCCCAGTGGAAGCCATCCACGCGGCTGGCTCTGGCAATGTTGCGCAGCCGGGTGTCTTCGTCGACTGCGTCGTTCGCAGTCGTAGTGGTCGTCTCTGCGTTTCTCTCTCCCGGGTGCTCGATGGGGGAACCTTGCAGCCAGACCATGGCGTTGTCCGGTTGAAGCTCGCGAAGGTGGTCGAGCGAGCGTTCCGGCGCACAGACCGACGCCGAGGCGGGGCAGTTGGTTGCCGCAATCCACAGCAGCAGCGGGTCGTCTGGCGCCTGCATCAGTGCGCTGCCCACCAGTTCGTCGGGGTCCAGCGAGGCCGGAAAGCGCGCTGACTTGAAGTTGTAGATACCTGGGTTGGCTCGGCTCGCCGCCGCCAGTTGGGCTTCGACCTTGATCAGGATTGCTGCCGCCATGCGTCGCCGCGGCTGGCTGTCCGTGGACAGGCGCTCAGCGAGCGCGATCTTGTATTCCCGGAACGCTTCGTCTTGGCGGTGCTTCGTATCGCTTGTTGCGTGATTGCTGGCGACGGTGGAGTGAAAGCCCAGCCCGGCGGCCAATGTCAGCGCGGTCAGTTGGACGAGTGCTCGCATGCTTGCTCCCTTGATTTGTCAGGATTGCGGCCAACATGGGGAGGCCACGCTGCCTTCGACGTTCACAGGGCAGGATACGTGACCGTGCAAGGTCGCTGAGTCAGAACAAGAACACCAGCGCCGCCGCCAGCAGGGCGTAGCAGCCGATGACGAGCCAGAAGTAGCGCGGCTCGTCATCGCGGTGAATGGTCCGGCCCCAGGCGCGGTGGCGGGCATAGACGCGGCCGCTGAAGGCCGCGTATGCGGTGTACGCGGCCACCAGCAGTCCGAGGCCATCCCAGAACGCCAATCAGTCGTCCTCGTGCTTCGGCTTGTAGGCTTCGACCAGCTGCTTCTGCACGTTCGGCGGCACCGGCTCGTAGTGACTGAACTCCAGCGTGTAGCGGCCTTGTCCGCCGGTCATCGACTTCAGTTCGTTGCTGTAGTCGGTGACTTCGGACAGTGGAATCTGCGCCTTGATCACCAGTTCGCCGCCTCTCAAGGCATCGGTGCCGTTGATGCGCGCGCGCTTGCTGGCGAGGCCTCCAGTGACGTCGCCGACGTGGGATTCCGGCACGGCCACGTCGAGGTTGACGATGGGCTCCAGCACGATCGGTCGCGCCTTCGATATCGCATCAAGGAAAGCCTTCTTGCCGGCAGCGACGAAGGCGACCTCCTTGGAATCGACGGGATGGTGCTTGCCGTCATACACAATCACTTTCACGTCCTGAAGCTGGTAGCCGGCAATCGCACCGCCGTCCAGCACCTGCCGCACGCCTTTCTCGACGGCGGGCAGGAACTGGCCGGGAATGGTGCCGCCTTTCACTTCATCGGTGAACTGGAAGCCTTCGCCGCGCTTCAGCGGTTCGACCTTGAGGAATACCTCGCCGAACTGGCCGGCGCCGCCGGTCTGCTTCTTGTGCCGGTGATGGCCATCGGCGCGTGCCGAAATCGTTTCGCGATAGGCGATGCGCGGCGGGCGGGTATCGACCTCGACGCTGTAGCGCTCCTTCATGCGTTCCAGCATGACCTTGAGGTGCAGCTCGCCAAGGCCGCGTATCACGGTTTCGTTGAGCTCCTTGTTGTGCTCCAGATGAAAGCAGGGATCTTCCTCGCCCAGCTTGTGGATGGCGTTGGACAGCTTCTGCTCCTGGCCCTTGTGCTTGGGCTCGATCGCAAGGCCAAACATCGGCTGCGGGAAGGGCAGCGGTTCGAGGTGGATGTGGTCCTCGTCGTGGCTGTCGTGCAGCACGGCGTCGAAGTGGATGTCTTCGACCTTGGCCACGGCGGCGATATCGCCGGGAATCGCGTCCTCGATCTCGACATGCTCCTTACCGCGCAGCTTGAACAGATGGCCGACCTTGAACGGCTTCTTGCCGTCGTCGATCAGCAGTTGGGTGTCGCGGCGCACCGTGCCCTGGTAGATACGGAACACGCTGAGCTTGCCGACGAAGGGGTCGTTGATGATCTTGAACACGTCGGCGATGACGTGCTTTCCGGCATCCGGCTCCGGTTCGATGGGCTCGGCGGCATCGCCTTCGCCTTTCACGAACGGCGGCGGGTTGGCTTCCAGCGGATTCGGCAGCAGCTTTTCGATCAGCGCCAGCAGTGACTTCACGCCGGCGCCACTGCGCGCGGAAACAAAACAGATCGGCACCAGATGGCCTTCGCGCAGGCATTGCTCGAAAGCGTCGTGCAGCTCCTGGCCGGACAGGCCGTCCTCGCCATCTTCGAGGTAGTGGCCCATCACGTCTTCGTTGATCTCGACCACCTGGTCGATGATTTGCTGGTGCGCGTCGGCTACCGAGGAGAAGTCGCTGTCGCCCTCGGGTTTGAAGAAGCAGTCGGAAACCCGTGAACCGCTTTCCGCTGGCAGGTTGATCGGCAGGCACTCGCTGCCGAAGGCATCGCGCAGCTGTTCAACCAGCCCGGGCAGGTCGGCGCCCTCACTGTCGATCTTGTTGACGATGATCAGCCGGCACAGCCGGCGCGCACGGGCGTAGTCCATCATCCGCTGCGTGCTGTGTTCGATGCCGGAGGCGGCATCGACGACGACGGCACAGGTTTCCACGGCGGCCAGCGCGGACAATGTCGGGCCACGGAAATCGGCATAGCCGGGCGTGTCGATCAGGTTGATGTGCACGCCGCCGTGGTCGATGGAGGCGATGGTCGAGTTGATCGAGTGGCCGCGCTCCTTCTCCATCGGATCGAAGTCGGACACGGTGTTGCCGCGTTCGATGGTGCCTGCCGTCTGGATTTCGCCGCCGGCCTGCAGCAGGGCTTCGAAAAGCGTGGTTTTGCCGGCGCCCGCATGGCCTGCGAGGGCGATGTTCCTGATGTTTTCGGTGCTGTAGCCGGGCATGTTCCCTCCCCAGAGATCATGAAGCCGGGGAGCACGCGGGCGGCCCGGCCGGAATGTTCGGGCGGGGCCAGGGTTGGCCGGCGTTGCGGCGGGTGCGTGGCGCTTGTCGCGAACGGCGTCGGCGCGGCACCCGGCGGCATCGTCGGCCAGTCCGGAGGCCGGATCGCCCGTCGATACCGTCATGGTCGTCTGCGCGGGACGCATGCCATTGACGCGAACCGCGCGTCACAGGCGGTCATGGCGGGGCGGCCCTTGCCGGGCCGTCATCGATAGACTTCCACCCGACGACGGATCGGTCAAGCGCGGGTCGCCGGTTGGCGGCGAATAGCCTGCCAACGCACACTGCGTGCATGGCGAATCGCGAATCCAGTGTGTTGATGATCCACGGTGCCGGTGGCGGCGGCTGGGAATGGAACGTCTGGCGGCGCGTTTTCGAGGCACAAGACCACGAGGTACTGGCGCCGGACCTGGTGCCCGTGTCCGCCGGACTGGAAGCCACGCGCTTGGATGACTATCGCCGACAGCTGCTTTCCGCGCTGGATGGCCGGAAGGCGGCGGTGCTGGTCGGCGCCAGTCTCGGTGGCTTGTTGGCGCTATCCATCGCCAGCGAAATCCCGGCGCGGGCGCTGGTGCTGGTCAATCCGATGCCGCCGGCGCCGTTTCACGATCAGTCGCCGGATCGGGAGCCGTATCCACCGATCATCCCGTGGCGCAGCGAGGCCAGCATCGCGTCGACCCGTCGCGCCATGCCGGATGCGGATGACGCCGCGCGGCTGTATGCCTTTCGCCGCTGGCGTGATGAATCCGGAGACGTGCTCAACGCCGCGCGAGCCGGGATCGAAGTGGCGCAACCGGCTTGTCCGGTGCAGGTCCAGGTATCACTGGAAGACAAGGACGTGCCGGCAGAAGTCAGTCTGGCGCTGGCGAAGCGGCTCGAAGCGGACGTCGTCCGGCTGCCAGACAGCAGCCACGTCGGTCCGCTGCTCGGTCGCCAGGCTGCGCGCTGCGCGGGTCTGGCTGTCGCCTGGCTGAACGCGCTGCCGTCGCGGTCGCCAGGTTAAAAGCCGATTCAGTGCCCTTGCACTAGCTTTGACCGGTGCGTCGCGACCCGGCGCGAACAGGGAGAATCCCATGCAACGAATCCTCGGCCTTTCTGCGCTGCTGATCGTGGCGCTGCTGCTGGCGCTCCCGGCGCAGGCACAGCGTTATGACGAGCGCTATCAAGACAGCGGTTACTACGACGTGGCCCGCGTGATCGACGTGCAGCCGATCTACGAGACCTATTCGGAGCCGGTATCCAGCCGCGAATGCTGGCGCGAGCCGGTGCAGTACCGCACTGCCGACCGCCATTTCGGTCCGCGTGACAAGACGCCGGCCGTGCTTGGCGGGATCATCGGTGGCCTGATCGGCAACCAGATCGGTCATGGGCGTGATCGCGACATCGCCACGATCGCTGGTGTCGCGCTGGGTGCCGCTGCCGCGCACGACGCGCAGAAGCGCAATGGCGGCTACTACCAGGCGGGACGCACGGTGCGCACCAGCCAGGAACGTTGCGCGGTCCGCACTGACTATCGCGACCAGCAGCAGTTGGTCGGCTACGACGTCACCTACGACTATGAGGGTCGCATCGGCCATGTGCAGACCGACTTCGACCCGGGCGACACGATCCGCGTGCGTGTCGACGTGCAAGCGATTCCCTGAATTGTTCGCCTGCGTTGGCAGGTCATCTGCTTCAGATCAACGACGGGGCCTTCGGGCCCCGTTTCGTTTTTGGGCACCTGGACGTTATGACGGTGGCGGATACTTTGTCAGCGTTGCCTTAAACTTCGCGCCTCATGATCGCCTTCCGAAACTTTGCCCTGCGCCGCGGCGAGCGGCTGCTGTTGTCCGGCATGGATGCCGCCCTCCACGCTGGCTGGCGGATTGGCGTAGTTGGTCGCAACGGCGCCGGCAAATCGTCGCTGTTCGCGGCCGTGATGGGCGAACTGGAGCCGGATGCCGGCGACATTGATCGTCCCACCAAGCTGCGCATCGCCAGTGTCGCCCAGGAAACCCCCGGCCTGCCGGACTCGGCACTGGACTTCGTGCTCGGTGGCGATGCCGAGGTCGCCGCTGCGCGTGCGGCCGAGCAGGCTGCGATGCAGGCCGAAGACTGGGAAGCCGTTGCCACCGCACACCAGCGTCTGGAGGAGCTGGGTGGCTACGACGCCGAAGCCCGCGCCGGTCGCCTGTTGCACGGCCTGGGATTTCCGTCCGACACGCATCGACAGGCGGTGTCTGCGTTCTCCGGCGGTTGGCGCGCTCGACTGAACCTCGGTCGCGCGCTGATGCAGCCTTCCGACCTCTTGCTGCTGGACGAGCCGACCAATCACCTCGATCTCGACGCCGTGCTGTGGCTGGAGCAATGGCTACTGCGTTACGAGGGCACGTTGCTGCTGATCTCGCACGACCGTGAGTTCCTCGACGGCGCCTGTACGCACATCCTGCATCTGCACGAGGGCCGGGCGAAGCTCTATGTCGGCGACTACACCGGCTTCGAGCGGCAGCGTGCCGAGCAGTTGCGCCAGCAGCAGATCGCGCACGACAAGGAGCAGGCCGAACGCGCCCACCTGCAGGCCTTCGTCGACCGCTTCCGCGCCAAAGCCAGCAAGGCGAAACAGGCGCAGTCGCGGATCAAGCGCCTGGAGAAGCTGGCCGGCACCGAAGCCGTCCGCGCCGAACGTGCGCTGCGGATCAGTTTTCCGGAGCCGGCCAAGCTGCCGCATTCGCTGTTGCGATTGCGGCATGCCGACTGCGGCTATCGCTCTTTGCCCCTTCTCTCGCCGGCGGGAGAAGGCGGGGATGAGGGTGGAGTAGCGACAAAGATCCTTGAGGCCGTCGACTTCGGGCTGGAATCCGGTGACCGCATCGGCCTGCTCGGTCGCAACGGTGCGGGCAAGTCCACACTGGTGAAGTCGCTGGTCGGCGAGATCGATCTGCTGGCCGGCGGTCGCGAAAACCATGGCGATCTGGTGGTCGGCTACTTCGCGCAGCATACGGTTGAAGCCCTGCGTGCCGGTGCCAGTCCGATCGACCACCTGCGCGAGATTGCACCGGACGAGCCGACGCAGACCTTCCGCGACTTCCTCGGTCGGTGGAATTTCCCCGGTGATCGTGCCTTCGAATGCATCGACAGTTTTTCCGGTGGCGAGCGTGCGCGACTGGCGTTGGCGCTGATTGCCTGGCGGCGGCCCAATTTGCTGCTGCTCGACGAGCCGACCAACCACCTCGACCTTGACATGCGCGAAGCATTGGCCGAGGCGCTCAGCGACTTCGAGGGCGCCATCGTGCTGGTCTCGCACGATCGTCACCTGATCGGCCTGGTCAGCGACCGCTACTGGCGCGTGTCCAAGGGCCATGTGGCGCCGTTCGACGGTGATCTGGACGACTACGCGGCCTGGCTGCGCAACCGCAGTGAATCCAACGCCGACCTCAAGGCGTCGGCAGCGGCCGCTACGGCCAAGGCCAGCGTGGCCTTGGATGATCGCGACCACGCCCAGCGTCGCGCCGACGCCAACCAGCGCAAGCGCCAGCAGCGCCGTGTCGGCGAGATCGAGGCGCGCCTGCCCGTGCTCGAAAAGGCCATGGCCGACAACAACGCGGAACTGGCCGATCCCGCCCTGTACGCCGAGGGATCGGACGCGCCACACTTGCAGTCGCTGCTCGCCAAGGGCGATGCCCTGCGCGGGGAAAAGGACGCGCTGGAAGCCGAATGGCTTACCCTGCACGAAGCACTGGAAGCGTCGCCAACGTAGTCGTGGATGAGCGGTTCCACCGGCGACATTGCCTGACCACAACACTGGAGGCCGCCGCATGAAGCTCTACTACAGCCCGCTGTCCACCTACTCGCAGAAGGTCCGCATCGCGATCGCCGAGAAGGGCCTCGACATCGATACCGAAAAGGTGAACCTGATGTCGCCGGAGGCGCATGCCGCCTATCGCGAGATCTATCCCATCGGCAAGGTGCCGTTCCTGCTGGGCGAGGACGATCACCACGTACCGGAGTCGAGCATCATCATCGAATACCTCGACGACAAGTTCCCGGACACGCCGCGACTCTCGGCCAGTGGCAGCGGCGATGGGCCGCGCCAATTGCGCTGTATCGACCGCATGACCGACTTCTACCTGATCAACACCGTCGGCGGCCTGCTGCTGCGACGCATTGGTGTGCGCACGCCCGACCCGATGCAAGACGAGAAGGATCGCCATTGGCTGAACATCAGCTACGGCTGGCTGGACCGGCAACTCGGCGCGCAGCCTTTCGCCGCCGGGGATCGTTTCAGCATCGTCGACTGCGGCGTGGCCGCGGCGCTGTTCTACGCCCCGGAAGTGGCCTCGTTCGCCGGTTTCGCCAACCTCAAGGTCTACGCCGGACGACTGGCGGAACGCGACAGCGTGCGCAACGCCCACGCCGAAATGGCGCAGGTCTGGAACGCCATCAAGCAGCGTGCGGCTGGGTGATTGTCAGGCTAGCGCTTGCCTTTCGCGAGCTTGCTCAGTAGCGGTATGTCGCCAGTTGCGCGCTCCAAAGGGCCGGTTAGCGAACACGAAGTCAGAACGTACGGTTTCTTCCCGCTGACATAGATCATCAACGATCGGTCTAGCTCGGCCACGTAACTGCAGCCCGAGAGTCCAGTGTCGTCATCGGAAATGACATCCAGCCACGAGTTCGGCTGGATGTCGCCCTTCCAAACCTGCATGACCCGTAGTCTTGCCATGCGGGTGCGTCGGTCCCCGGTTTCCTCAAAATGAATGCTATGCACATACGCTGAAAAGACGGCCGTTGATTGCTTGAACTCTCTACGGACATGGTCTTTCTGTGAGCCTGCCGGGACAACGCATGAGCATGCCAGTGCGTCGATGCTTGTCAGCAATAACAGACCGGCAAGCAGAGTTCGGAGCATTATCAGTCGACCAGGAAGTACTCGACCGTCGTCACCACGCGTACCTTCTTCACCTGCGGTGAGCTCTGGTCGCGGTCGCTGATGTCGATCTGGCCCTGGCTGGCATGGCGGATGCCGCCGACGTTGGCGCCGGAATCCTGTGCGAACTGTTCGGCCGCGGCGCGCGCATTGGCGGTGGCCTCGGCAATCAGCGCCGGCTTGATGTCGTTGAGCGCCGTGTACTGGAAACTCGGGTTGCCGTCGGGGCCGTAGTCGAAGGTCAACAGCACGCCGTCACTGAGCAGTTCGCCGGCTCGCTGCATGCCGGCCAGCGCGGCGGCGACCTTGGTGCTGCGCACGGTCACCGTGGATTCCGCGCGGAAGCGGTTGCGTGGCCGGTTGTCGCCGTAGCTGTAGGCCTCCTGGTCGTTGACCCGCGGTGACGACAGCGCGATTTCCTCGGCACTGAAGCCGGTATCCAGCAGGAACTGGCGGATCTTCGCGGCATTGGCGTCGAGTTCCGCCTGTACCTGCGCCAGATCGTTGCCCGCCACCGAATGCTTCAGCGGCCACACCACCAGGTCGGCGTCGACATAGCGCTCGGCCAGGCCCTTCACCGTCACGAAGCGATCCGCCGTCCGCAGGCGCTCCATGCCCTGCGAGGCGAACCAGCCGGCCGCCGCCAGACCCAGCGCGATCATCAGCCCGGCAAGGAACGAGATTCCGGAACGTTGGCTCGACATCGTTCGATCTCCATCAGGATTCGTGGCGCGAGCTTAGCAGTGGCGCATCGGCGCGCGCGACCGTCGGGTTGGACGGCTGTCGAAACCGTTCGTCGGTCGTGACCTACCGGTGACCCTTTTGTAGACTTGCGACTGCCTTGGCGTGAGCAGCGCCATGTTCGACGGCAAAGGGTTAATTTCAAAGGAAAAACGCATGCTTTCTGGTCGTTTGTTTGTCGTTTCTCTGATGTTTTTCGGCAGCCTGGTCGCGGTCGCGTCGTCAACCGCCGTTGCGGCCGAAGTCGCCGTGGAGGACGCCGCTGACAGCCGAGGTTCAATCGCGGTTTATCGCGACAAGGACCCGGCGGCTTTGGGCTATCACGCACGGCCCGGGCAGAAGAACAAGTTGCGCAATGCCGTCCGGCGGACATTGAAGAAGGATCCGCAGAATGTCGCCGCCTTGTCACAGCGGGCCTATTGGCATGCCGAGCGCGGTGAGATCGAAGCTGCGCAGCGTGACTACGAGGCCGCTATGGCGGCATCCACCGATAATCCGGCCAACCGCGCTCGCGTGCACTGGTCACGGGGCTGGTCACGATACGGTCAGGGTGACGCTGCCGGCGCCCTTGCTGACTGGAGCCAGGCTGAAAAGCTGCACGGCGGCCATCCGTACTGGGTGCCATACACCTACGCGGTGGCCTACTGGACACTGGGTGACCAGGGTCGTGCCCTGACCTGGTATGACGTAGCGGTGGCGTCCAATGCCAGTTGGGGCGACGAGGCAGCGATGAAAAAGCGCTCCAGCTACTGGAAGGATAGGGAGAAGGAACAATTGCACGCCCTGTTCGCCGCCTGGCGGGACAGCCGGAGCGAGGCGACGGCTTCGGCGCACTGATCCGGATTGCGGGCAACGGGGCTGCCGGGCTTGATTTCGCCGGCTTCGCCGCCATCATGGCAGCGCCTCCGCTGAAGCCGTTCCGCCATGCCGATCTACGAATTCGAATGTACCCAGTGCGGTCATGTCTTCGACCGCCTGCAGAAGCTGTCCGATCCAGACCCGGAAAACTGTCCTGATTGCGCCAAGACGGGTGTCCGGCGTCGGGTAACCGCACCGTCGTTCCGGCTGGCCGGCAGCGGCTGGTACGAAACCGATTTCAAGAAGGATGGCGACAGGAAACGCAACCTGGCGGGCGGCGACGACAAATCCGCTTCCGGTGGCGGCGACAACAAGCCCGCCGACGTCAAGCCGACCGATGGCAAACCCGTGGAAAGCAAGCCAGCGACGGAGCCCAAGCCGGTGAGCAAGCCCTCAGCGACCGGTAGCAGCGGCGACTGAGCTCGCCCGGCACGATCCAAGAGACCGCCCGCGCGGTTGCGTGCGAGGCTGGCGGGACTTAGCATTTGCGCCCCATTTTCCGCGCTCTCCCGAGCGCGCGGGCGGCTAAGGCGTCGTTGATGACGGCGGTGGCTGCCCGACTTCCGGAGTATTCCATGCGTAGTCACTACTGCGGTCTCGTCGACGAGACCCTGATCGGCCAGACCGTGACCCTGTGCGGCTGGGCGGACGTTGCCCGTAACCTGGGCGGCGTCTGCTTCATCGACCTGCGCGACCACGAGGGCATCGTGCAGGTGGTGTCCGAGCCGGATGACCCGAGCTATGCCACCGCGGCCGATGTCGGCTACGAGTTCTGTCTGAAGGTCACCGGCACGGTTCGCGCGCGGCACAGCGTCAACGACAAGATCCGCACCGGCAAGGTGGAAGTGGTCGCCGAGACCATCGAGATCCTCAATCGCGCCGGCACGCTGCCGTTCTACCTGCACGAGACGCCGGGCGAGGACACCCGCCTCAAATACCGTTACCTCGACCTGCGTCGTCCTGAAATGCAGCAGAAGCTGCGCACGCGCACGAAGCTGGTGCAGACGCTGCGCCGCTATCTGGATGCTGCCGGCTTCCAGGACATCGAGACGCCGATCCTGACCAAGGCCACGCCGGAAGGCGCGCGCGACTACCTGGTGCCGTCACGCGTACACGCAGGCGAGTTCTTCGCGCTGCCGCAGTCGCCGCAGTTGTTCAAGCAGATCCTGATGATGGCGGGCATGGACCGCTACTACCAGATCGCCCGCTGCTTCCGCGACGAGGACCTGCGCGCCGACCGCCAGCCGGAATTCACCCAGCTGGACATGGAGTTCGCCTTCGTCGAGGAGGCCGATATCCAGGGCTTCGTCGAAGGCATGATCCGCGACGTGTTCAAGCAGGTCGTGGATGTCGAGCTGCCGGGCGAGTTCCCGCGCATGAGCTATGCCGAGGCGATGCGCCGTTACGGTTCGGATAAACCCGACCTGCGCATTGACCTGGAGCTGATCGACGTTGCCGAGCTGGTGAAGGGCAGTGAGTTCAAGGTGTTCACCGACTGGGCGACGGCCAGCGACGGCCGCGTCGCCGCGCTGCGCGTGCCGGGTGCGGCCGGTCTGAGCCGCAAGCAGATCGACGAACTGGCCGCCTACGCCGGCAAGTACGGCGCCAAGGGCCTGGCCTGGATCAAGCTGGAGTCGCGCGAGAAGGGCCGCGATGGGGTGTCGTCGCCGATCGCCAAGTTCTTCGATGACGCCACGTTGGACGCGCTGCTGGATGCCGTGTCCGCGACCGATGGCGATCTGATCCTGTTCGGTGCCGGTCCGTACAAGACCGTCTGCGACTTCATGGGCGCGCTGCGCCTGCGCGTGGCACGCGACCAGGGCCTGGTCGCGGATCGTTGGTCGCCGCTGTGGGTCGTGGACTTCCCAATGTTCGAGTACGACGCCGAGGAGCAGCGCTACTACGCCCTGCATCACCCGTTCACCGCACCCAGCATCGACGACATCGCCGATCTCAAGGGCAACGCGAAGGATGCGCTGAGTCGCGGCTACGACCTGGTGCTGAACGGCAACGAGATCGGTGGCGGCTCGATCCGTATCCACCGCCCGGACATGCAGAGTACCGTGTTCGAACTGCTCGGCATCGGCGAAGAGGAAGCGCGCGCCAAGTTCGGCTTCCTGCTGGATGCGCTGAACTACGGCGCGCCGCCACACGGCGGCATCGCCTTCGGCATCGACCGCATCGCCGCGCTGATGGCCGGCACCGAGTCGATCCGCGACGTCATCGCTTTCCCCAAGACCACCACCGCGCAGTGCCTGATGACCGACGCGCCGTCGCCCATCGCTGACGCGCAGCTGGCCGAACTGCACGTGGCGGTTCGCAAGGCACACTGACTACTCAGGCGACGCCGGAGCATGTCCGAACGCGTCATTCTGCTGCATGGCCTGTTCATGCGTCGGCCGGTGCTGCTGTCGCTGGCGCGGCGGCTGCGCGAGGAAGGTTTCGAGACCGAGTTGTTTGGTTACAGCGCGCAGCGCCATGGGCCGGATGGCGTGCTGAAGCGGCTGCGCGAGCGCATGCAGGCGCTGGGTGCCGGGACGCATCTGGTGGGCCATTCGCTGGGCGGCGTTATGGCGCTGGAATGCCTGAAGCGCGATCCGTCGCTGCGTGGCGGTCGCGTGGTCTGCCTGGGTTCGCCGATTGCCGGCAGCGCCGCCTCGCGCGGACTGGCGCGGGCGCGCTTCGGCTTCACGCTGGGCCGCAGTCGCGGGTTGCTGCATGAAGGCGTTGGCGAACTGCCGCCGGGGGTTGAGGTCGGGATGATCGCCGGCAGCCACGCCTTCGGAATCGGCCGTGTGTTCTCGCCGCTCGGCGAGTCGCATGACGGTACGGTCGGCATGGCGGAAACCCGCCTGCCGGGTCTGGCCGATCACCTGGTGATTCCGGTCAACCACACGGCCTTGCTGTGGTCGTCGGGCACGGCGTCAGCGACGGCGCGGTTCCTGCGTGAAGGCCGTTTCCCGCATCGCGGCTGAAGCGGCTGCGTCCGGCGGCTTTGCTACAATTCGCCGGTTGTCATTCCACAATCAAAGACATAGCACGGAGTTTCACGCATGGCCGGTCATTCCAAATGGGCCAACATCCAGCATCGCAAGAACGCGCAGGACGCCAAGCGCGGCAAGATCTTCACCAAGCTGATCCGCGAAATTTCGGTCGCCGCGCGCGCCGGTGGCGGCGATACCGCTGCCAATCCGCGTCTGAGATTGGCGGTGGACAAGGCGCTGGGCGCCAACATGACCCGCGACAGCATCGAGCGCGCCATCAAGAAGGCGACCGGTGAGCTGGAGGGCGTGAACTACGAGGAAATCCGCTACGAGGGCTATGCACCCAATGGCGTGGCGGTGATCGTCGATACCCTGACCGACAACCGCAACCGCACCGTGGCTGAAGTGCGCCATGCCTTCAACAAGTTCGGCGGCAACCTCGGCACCGACGGCTCGGTGGCCTTCATGTTCCAGAAGCTGGGCGTGCTGAGCTTCGCGCCGGGTGCGGACGAGGACCGAGTGATGGAAGCGGCGCTGGAAGCCGGCGCCGAGGACGTGGTGACTTTCGAGGAAGACGGTTCCATCGAGGTGCTGACCAGCCCCGACAGCTACGAGGCGGTGAAGCAGGCCATGGCCGATGCCGGCCTGACGCCGGACGATGCCGAAGTCACCATGCGCGCCGAGAACGACGTCGCCGTCGAAGGTGATCCAGCCAAGACCGTCGCCAAACTGCTCGACTTCCTCGAAGACCTCGACGACGTGCAGGAC
>JAWLAW010000008.1:0-124054 GCA_041395265.1 Lysobacteraceae bacterium | reverse complement strand
GACTTCCTCGATGGCGACCGCGCCTGTGCGCTGGGCGCCAGCTACGGCGGCTTCATGATCAACTGGATCGCCGGCAACTGGTTCGATGAGAGCGGGAACTCACCCTGGAAGTGCCTGATCAACCACGATGGCGTGTTCGACCAGCGCATGATGGGTTACGCCACCGAGGAGCTGTGGTTCAGCGAGTGGGAGAACGGCGGCACGCCCTTCGACAATCCGGAAGGCTACGAGAAGTTCAATCCCGTGAATCACGTGAAGGACTGGCGCGTGCCGATGATGGTCATCCACGGCGAGCTGGACTACCGCATTCCATCCTCGCAGGGCATGGCCGCGTACACGGCGCTGCAGCGAAAGGGCATTCCCAGCCAGTTCCTGTACTTCCCCGACGAGAACCACTGGGTGCTCAAGCCGCAGAACAGCGTGCAGTGGCACGACTCGGTGAACGCCTGGCTGGATCGCTGGACCGCCGAGCAGTAATCACACCGTCGCAACGGCGGTAGGTTTTTGCCTGCCGCCGCTTCCTTGTCAGCGCGCGGCAATCTGGGTCGAGCCTGCCAGGACCAGAACAGAACACTTCGGAGAGCCGCATGCATGACGCCGTCAATCACGCCCTGATCACCGATGACACCGTCGTCATGGGCCTGTTGGCCGTGGCGGTGGGCCTGGTGTTCTGGACCTCGTCGCGGCCCGACGGCTTCTTCAAGAAGTTCTATACCTACGTGCCGGCGCTGCTGCTCTGCTATTTCATTCCGGCCGTGTTCAACAGCACCGGGCTGATCGACGGCAACAAGAGCGGCCTGTACCCCATGGCCCGCGACTACCTGCTGCCGACGGCGCTGGTGCTGTTGACGCTGTCCATCGATTTCGAGGGCATCCGCCGGATGGGCCCGAAGATGGTGATCATGTTCCTGGTCGGCACCTTCGGCGTGATGTTCGGCGCGGTGCTGGCCTTCGGCCTGTTCGAGATCATCTCGCCATCAACCGTCGCCGGCGATACCTGGCGCGGCATGACCACGGTGGCCGGCAGCTGGATTGGCGGTGGCGCCAACCAGGCAGCGATGAAGGAAGTCTTCGAGGTCGATGCCAACCTGTTCGGCCAGTTCGTGGCGGTGGACGTGATCGTGGCCAACGTCTGGATGGCGGTGATCCTGTTCCTCGCCGGTCGCGCCGAATCCTTTGATCGCTGGACCGGCGCCGACACCAGTGCCATCGACGACATGAAACGACGCATCGAGGAATACCAGACGCAGCATTCGCGCATTCCGTCGCTGACCGACATCATGGTGATCCTGTCCATCGGTCTCGGTGCAATGGGTCTGTCGCATGCCTTCGGTAAGCCGTTGGCGGCCTGGATTGGCGAGGTTGCGCCGCACCTGTCGCGCTATAGCCTGACCTCGGGCTTCTTCTGGGTGGTGGTGTTCGCCACCACAATCGGTCTGCTGCTGAGCTTCAGCCGCGCCCGCAAGCTCGAAGGAGCCGGCGCGTCGAAAGTCGGTTCCGCCGCGCTCTACATCCTGGTCGCCACCATCGGCATGCACATGGACCTGGGCGCCCTGTTCGACCGGCCACGCCTGTTCGCGCTGGGCTTCTGCTGGATCGCCGTGCACGCGCTGATCATGCTGGTGGTCGCGAAACTGATCCGCGCACCGCTGTTCTTCATGGCCGTCGGTTCGCAGGCCAACATCGGCGGTGCCGCCAGCGCACCGGTCGTCGCCAGCGCTTTCCACCCGTCGCTGGCCCCGGTCGGCGTACTGATGGCCGTGCTCGGCTATGCCCTCGGCACTTACGGCGCCTACCTGACCGGTCTGATGCTGCAGGCGATGGCGGGGTGATCGGTCGCGTCTGCGAACCACGGGTTCGCGCGACCAGCGAACGCCCGAGCCGTGCCGGCGAGGGCCGGGTCTGAGCTACCGGCCCGCTTGATCATGCAAAACGCCATGAATTCCCGTAACTTGACGCGAAAATGTAACTGTGTGTCACAAAACTTGAACTCCGTCACGGGTTCGGTGTAGCTTCACCTCGGGAGTCGATTTTCGCGGGGGCGAAGTCGACCACGGAGCAGGCAGCGCGTTGATCGCGACACATCGTGATCGGCTCGCCACCGGAAGCCCGTCAGTCACAGGGGACTGCAATGCCAAGCAAGCCACACACAGGGCGCCTGACCGGCGTCAATGGCCAAGCCTCCGCCGTTAACGGCGAAAGCATCGTCATGGCGGTGATTGCAGCTGCCCTTTCATTCTTCCGTTCAACGCCGCGCCATTGCGCGGCGTTTTTCGTTTCAGGTCGTCGCCATTCTGGCGATGGCCTTTCCGCACAAACTATTTCCGCAAGGAATGCTGTCATGCCTATTGCCCATCCGCTGAACAACACCGTCGGTGATCGCCTGCTGTCGCAGGGCCAGCCACGCAGGCTCGGGCTGCTGTTCTCGATGCTGGCGATGCTGGTATGGGGCATGGGCTACTCCGGCATCTCAAAAGCGGTAACTTACACTTGGACCGGGGCATCCAGCGATCAATGGTCGGAACCGAGCAACTGGAATCCAATAGGCGTTCCGGGCAGCGGCGATACCTTGGCGTTTCCCGGTACTGCCTCCAACAAGACCAACAGCAACGACCTGGCTCCGGGGACATCGCTGGCCGGGCTGGCGTTGAACGGATCGGGTTACACGCTGAACGGCAATGGCATTGTATTGACGCAGAGCATTGCTTCGCCCAGCAGTAACATCATCAACCTGCCGATTGATGTGCAGACCAACGCCATCACGATCACCGGCTCTCCACGGCTGAACGGTGCGCTGAGTGGCAGTGGTTCGATCACGCTGGGGACGGCAGGACAGTATGCGAACCCGAGCTTTGCTGGCGTCAGCAGCTACAGCGGAACGATCAGCGTTGCTTATGAAGCAATGACCTTGGCAGGAGGTGTGCTGTCGTCCGCATCTGTGACCAACGGGACGGCGAGCAGTCTTGGCGTAGTCCAAGGCAACGGCACGATCAGTGCGCTGAGCAATCTGAGCGGTAGATACTTCTTTGTGCGACCGGGAAGTAATGGATCGTCAGGCACAGGCATCCTCAACACCGGCAGCATGACGCTGAACAACGGAGGCGGTTCTTCTCGTCTCTACTTTGATCTGAACGGTGCCGTGGCCGGCACCGGCCATGACCAGATTGCGGTGACCGGTTCGGTGGCGCTGGGCAATGCCTATCTTCACCTCGCAGCCGGATCCGGATTTGTACCGGCATTGGGTGATGAATTTGTGCTGATCGCCAACGATGGGGCGGATCCCATCAGCGCCGCGTTGCGGGATGCATCCGGCACCCCTTGAATGATGGCGATATCGTTTACCTCAATGGCGTGCGCTTCGAACTGGACTATCAGGGCGGTGATGGCAATGACCTGTCGCTGACCTCACTGGACACTGCTCGCGTATGGACGGGTGCCAGCAGCGCCAACTGGTCGGATACGGGCAACTGGAACCCGTCGGGTGTGCCACAAGCGGGTGAAGTGCTGATTTTCCCGGGCGATGCTGCCAATAAGACCAACAGCAACGACCTGGCCCTGGGGACATCGTTGGCCGGACTGGCGTTGAACGGATCGGGTTACACGCTGAATGGCAATGGCCTTTTATTGACACAGAGCATTGCTTCGTCTAGCAGTAACATCATCAATCTGCCGATTGATGTGCAGACCAACGCCATCACGATCACCGGATCTCCGCGGCTAAACGGTGCGCTAAGTGGCAGTGGTTCCATCACGCTGGGGGCAGTTGGGGTAGGTTCGAACCCGAGGTTTGCTGGTGTCAGCAGCTACAACGGGACGATCAGCGTTGCTTACACTTCGATGACTTTGGATGGGGGCGCTTTGCCGTCCGCGTCAGTGACGAACGGGACACTGAGCGGTGCTAGCTCCATTTCCGGTAGCGGCACGATCGGTGCATTGAGCAATCTGAGCGGTAGATACTTTTTTGTGTATCCGGGTAGCAATGGGTCATCAGGTACCGGCATTCTCAACACCGGCAGCGTGACGTTGAACAACGGAGGCGGTTTTTCTCGTCTCTACTTTGATCTGAACGGTGCCGGGGCCGGTACGGGTTATGACCAGATTGCGGTGATTGGTTCTGTGGCGCTGGGCAATGCCTATCTTCACCTCACTGCCGGATCCGGATTCGTGCCCGCACTGGGCGATGAATTTGTGCTGATCGCCAACGACGGGGCGGATCCCATCAGTGCCACGCTGCGCGATGCATCATCCGCTCCCTTGAATGATGGCGACATCATTTACCTAAATGGCGTGCGCTTCGAGCTGGACTACCAGGGCGGTGATGGCAATGACCTGTCGCTGACCTCACTGGACACTGCTCGCGTATGGACGGGTGCCAGCAGCGCCAACTGGTCGGATACGGGCAACTGGATTCCGTCGGGTGTGCCGCAAGCGGGTGAAGTGCTGATTTTCCCGAGCGACGCTGCCAACAAGAGCAACAGCAACGACCTGAGTCCGGGGACATCGCTGGCCGGGCTGGCGTTGAACGGATCGGGTTACACGCTGAACGGCAATGGCATTGTATTGACGCAGAGCATTGCTTCGCCCAGCAGTAACATCATCAACCTGCCGATTGATGTGCAGACCAACGCCATCACGATCACCGGCTACCCGCGGATCAATGGTGCGTTGAGTGGAAGTGGTTCTGTCACGCTGGGAGCAGTCGGGCAGTATTCGACCCCTAGCTTTGCAGGTGTCAGTAGCTATAGCGGAACGATCAGCCTCGCCTACTATTCCATGACCTTGGACGGAGCCGCTTTGCCGTCTGCGGCCGTAACCAACGGGAACGGGGCGCTGAGCTTTCCCGGCTACATCTACGGCAACGGCACCATCGGTTCGTTGAGCAATCTGAGCGGTAGATACTTTTTTGTGTATCCGGGTAGCAATGGGTTATCGGGTACCGGGATCCTCAACACCGGCAGCGTGACGTTGAACAACGGAGGCGGTTATTCTCGTCTCTACTTTGATCTGAACGGTGCCGGGGCCGGCACGGGTTATGACCAGATTGCGGTGACCGGTTCGGTGGCGCTGGGCAATGCCCGGCTCAACCTCACAGCCGGACCGGGCTTCGTTCCGGCATTGGGCGATGAGTTCGTGCTGATCGACAACGACGGAGCGGATGCCGTCAGCGCTACGTTACGTGATGCTGGAAATGCTCAACTGCTGGAAGGTGGGATCGTCACCCTCAACGGCTATCAGTTCGTCTTCAGCTATGTCGGAGGTGACGGAAACGACATCACGCTCACATCCCAGAGCGGACTGCCTGCTAGTACGACATCGCTGTTGATTTCTCCGAGCCCGTCGGACGCAGGGGAGCTCATTACCTTGTCTGCAACGGTGGCGGGTGGCGGTAGCACCCCAACTGGGACCGTGACATTTTTCGACGGTTTGGCCGAGCTGGGTTCCGCTGCGCTTGATGGTGCTGGCGTTGCCTCGCTCAGCACTTCCGCACTCGTCGCCGGATCGCACAGCCTCGTTGCACGTTACAACGGCAGCGGGAGCTATGGCGGAAGTTCATCGGGCCCTGTCAGCCATACGGTGAGAGCAGTATTTACGGTGACGCCAAATGCGGGGGCAGGTGGCTCATTGACGCCATCTACTCCGCAGTCGGTGGTAGAAGGTCAGGACATCAGTTTCACAGTGGCCGCAAATCCAGGCTATGCACTGCAAAGTATCAGTGGCTGTGATGGTTCGTTGTCGGGTAGCTCATACACAACCGGAGCCGTTGTCGCGGATTGTGAGGTTGTGGCTACTTTCGAAATAGCCCAGGTTCCATCTACAACGTTGCTGAGCTCCGTCAACCCCGGCCAGAGCTACGTCGGCCAGTCGGTGACGGTGAACTTCAGCGTTTTCGGCGATACGCCCACCGGCACGGTGACCATCAGTAGTGATATCGACAGCAACCTTGCGGGTTGCACGGCAGTGGACGCGACGCTGGGCAGCTGCGTCGTGGATGCCGGCGTGTTGACCGTGGGCCAGCATCAGTTCAGCGCCCACTATTCCGGCGATGCCGGCAACCTGCCGAGCGATTCCGGCAACGTGGCGCACCGCGTGGTGCAGCCGGTCGTGCTGTATCGCGATGATGCCGCGCCGTTGAGCGCTGGCAAGGGTGCTGTCGTCGGTCCCAAGGCGTTGATCGCCGTGGGCAGCTATCCCACCGTGGCCGCTGCCCTGGCCGCCGCCAACGACGGCGACGAGGTGGTGCTGGGCGCCGATACCTATCTGGAAAGCGACCTGCACATCGCGGTGAACAACCTCACCGTGCGCGGCAACGCGACGGCAGAAAGCGACATGAATCCGTGGACCCGCGAGCCGGTGTCGTTCATCGACGGCAGCAATGCCGCGCAGCCGCTGATCTGGATCGACGACGGTGTCACCGGCACCGTTTTGCAGGATCTCGGCCTCGGCAATGTGCGCCACAACTGTGTACAGGGCCTGTTCGGCAACAGCGGCACCATGCTGGAGCGCAACCTGCTGGACGGCTGCCGTGCCGACCAGGCGCCCGGTGGCGCACCGCTCGATCCACGCGCTGGTGTCTTCTTCAATGGGCCGGTGGACAACATGCAGTTCATCGACAATGAAGTCACCGACGCCGGCCCGCGTGGACTGCTGATCTGGAACGGCTTCAAGACCAATATCGTGTTCGATGGCAATTACGTGCATGACCTTGCCGGCTGCTGCGGCATCGAGTTGCAGGACGGCACGGCGTCGGGCGTGCAGATCACCGGCAACCGCATCGAGCGCAGCCCGGACAACGCCATTGGCGTGGTTGGCCTCACCGGCGGCAGCGGCGCACCGTTCAACGGCGCCAACCTGATTGCCAACAACTTCATCCTGAATGCCGGTCGCTTCGGTATCGAGGTCAAGCTGCCGAATGGTAGCGGCCTCGACAGTGGCGACGGCAGCATCGTGGTCGAAGGCAACGACATCTATCTCACCAGCACGCCGGATGCGAACTTCGACGGTGTGCTCGATGTCGATCCGTTTGATCCTGGCATCGTGCAATGGCGTCCCGCCGAAGTGCGCGACCTCGCCGGTATCGCGGTGATGCGCCGCAGCGTGGCCGATGCCAACAACGTGGACGTGCCCAGTGGCGTAGTGGTGCGCAACAACACCGTTGGCGGCTACCAGCAGAACAATGGCACCAGTTCCAGCACCGGCTTCGGCATCGTGCTGGGCGGCGTCAAGCACACGGTGTTCAACAACACTCTGCTGCAGAACGATGTGGGTATCCAGCGGCAGGCTGGGCATACGCCGTACTGCGACTTCGGCAGCAATCCGCCGCCACAGGCCGGTGGTTGCGACGGTGATCAAAGCGATCTCGTCGACGACTTCTTTGGCCGCGACAACTCGCAGCTGACCTGCGTGGCCATCGGCAGCAACACCTACGGTGACAGCGTCATCGCCACCAGCCGCGACGTGGTTGCTGGCAGCGGTGTGCTGGTCGAGAACAGCGTATTCAATTCGGACACCGGGTTGGGCTACTGCTCACTGCAGGCCGCCATTGACGATCCGCTGACGCAGGACGGCCACACGCTGGTGCTGGGTCCGAACGTCTATCCGGAGCGTGTCGTCATCGACAAGCAGCTGACGCTGCAGGGCGCCGGTAACGACGACAGCGGCATGGATCCGGTCACCACGCTGCGGGCGCCGGATGATGATGGCGCTGGCGGCGTAGCCGTGATCACGGTGCGTTCACCAGACGTGCGTATCGAGAACCTGCTGGTCGTGGTCGATTTCGATGACGTGGCGCAGGGCATCCGCGCCGAGTCTTCGACCTCACCGGCTTTCGATTCGGATGGCCTCGATATCAGCAGCGTGCGTCTGCGCGGTACCGCTAGCGGCGATTGCAACCCGGCAGCTCCCACGCATAACTGCGCGACCGGTTACGGCTTCCGCAACGCGATCCAGATCAACCCGCATCCGAGCGCAACCTATCAGTCGGGCCCGGTGGCCTTCGATGCGACCGTGAGCAACAGCGTGATCGAATCGGCTGCGGTGCAACACCGTTTCCGCGCCGGCATCGACGCGCGCAACGTGGGCCTGCTGGCGCAGAGCAACGACATCGTGTCGATCAATCACGATGTCTATGTCAACGAGCACCCGGCAGGCCGGATGGTCACCATCGGCGGCGCGGGAGCCGGCGAAGGCAACAGTTTCCACGGCTTTGGCGTGGCCTACTACGCTCCGTCAGCCGATGCCGGTGATGCCGGCATCCTGAACAACCAGTTCGTTGCCGACAGCAACCTGCCCGGCAACCAGACGCCGATGCTGTGGGGTGATTTCTCCGCCGTGCGCCTGATCCACAACGCCGTCGGACAGGTCGTGTCGGTCAGCGGCAATACCTTCAGTGGCTACGAGCGCGGCGTGCTGATCGAGAACTTCCCGGGCGTCACGCTTTCCGGCAACAGTTTCGCGCCGCTGGCCGGGTCGAGCACCTTCCAGCACGTGCGTCTCAGCAACAAGGAACTGTTCAGCGGCGCGGCGCCGGCGCCCATCCCCGGTTCGCTGACCCTGGTCGCCGACAGCAACACATTCATCGGTTCGGGCGGCACCGCGGTGTATCTGCTGAACGACAACGCCCAGTTGCCGGCGGACGCTGACCACTACGGCAGCATCACTTTCAGCAACAGCGTCTTTGATGGCGCGCTGGGTAACTACTTCGAGCTGAGCCCGCTGACCTGCGTCAGTACCAATGACGCAGGTTGTCCGCTGAAGGCTGTGTACGACAATGCCATTGGCAACAACCCGGCGAACGGCACGCCGGTCGCGCCTTTCGGTGGTGACGTCGATGCGACGACGGGCAACACCTTTGGTGGTATTGCGCCTTCGTCCATGGACTACGCGCAGTACCAGGACACGCAGTCGCGCACCTACCACAACGACCCGAATGCTCCGGAAAGCCCGGCGGCGCCGGGCACGATGGGCATCGTCAACTATGGATTCGACAGCAACCTGATCCCGACCACCACGACGATTGTTTCCACATCGCCCGAGCCCAGCGCCATCGGCGCACCAGTGACGGTGACCGTGAACGTGGTCAACGCGCTGAACGGTGTGCCGGCGGGCAGCATCACGGTGGTCGCGCCGGATTCCACCGGCTGCAACATTCCGGATTACCCGACCAGCAATAGTTGCGCTATCGCCGGCAATTTCAGTGCAGGCGGCACCAAGACGGTAACGGCCACCTTCTCGCCGAGCGACACGGTGAACCAGGGCAGTGCGGGTAATGACCAGCACACCGTCACCTTTGGCAGCGGCGCAACGGTGCCGGTGGTGCCGACCCCGACCCCGACGCCGACGGACAATGACTACACCCGTATCGACAATGCCATCCAGGCAGCCGGTTCGGGCGTCACCATTGTGCTGACCGGTGATTTCGACTGGACCGAAGCCAATGCCTACGCGAGTTGGGAACGCGGTTCGGACGGAGTGATCGGCACCAGCGACGACTGGTCATCGCACCTGCCTGGCGGTGTTGGCAATGTGATTGTCCGCGCCAGCGCGCCGGGTGCTGCCAGCATCCAGGGCAACGAAGGCACTGATCCTGACGATTTCGCAGCATTCCTGTACAGCGACAGCCAGAACCAGAACTGGACGTTTGAAAACCTGACCGTTCGTGGCTTCGACATCGCTTTTGCGATGTTCGGTAGCGGCTCCACGGGATTGAGCGACAACCAGTACCTCAATAACCGTATAGAAATCGGCCCGGATTCCGGCGACGACTATGCCAACTACGGCATCTACAGTGGCTTCGGTGCCAACCAGACCGTGGCCGGCAACGACATCAGCATCGACATCACCGGTGCCGATGGTGATCCGCTGGGAGACAACTCGCGTGCTGTGGCCATGCAGATTGGCGATTCCTGCAACAACGCCTGTTTCGATGGCCTGTTGATCAGCAGTAATACGGTCACTGTCAGCGGTGTGCCGGGCGCGATGCCGCCGCGTGTGATCGGTATCTGGGAGAACGCGGGTGACGTCAATTCCTCGATTTACATCGAGGACAACGCTTTCACCGGTTCGGGTGATTTCGGCACCGGTGTCGCAAACAATAACCAGACCGCGCTGATCGCCAGTACCCAGTCGAACGGTGCCAAACAATCGGCGGTGACCGGCAACAGCATCAGCGCTGCGGCCTTTGGTCTGCGCAGCCAGTTGCCGGCGTACGGTCATTACATCGGTTCGGATTCGCCACTGCTGATCGAAGGCAACACCTTCCTCGACAACGGCACCGCACTGCATCTGCATGCGGCCTATCCGAACGCCGGCCAGTACACGCTGCGCGCCAACCGCATCTTCGGCAACGTCACTGGTCTGTTCGCCGAGCGCGCCGATGACCTGCCGCTGCCGGGTGCCCCGGGCTACGGTGGCGATGAACTGCCGAGCAGCATCGATGCTGACGACAACTGGTGGGGCTGCAACGCTGGCCCGTCGGATGCCGACTGCGATCCGGTGGTCATCGAGTCCGAGGGTGTTCCGGCGGATGACCCGGCGAACGTGACGCTAACCACTTGGCTGCAGCTTCGCGCTTCGGCAACGCCGGTGAACGACGTTGCGAATATTGATCGCGCGATTGACGTTGATCTGGTGAGCAGCAGCGACGGAACCACGGTTGCGACTGCCTTCCCGGATGCCACGGGCGTTGGACTGACCACGTCGAAAGCGACATTCAATCCTGCAGCACCGTTCGCTACCGTCGATGGTGCCATTGCCACCAATCTGGAAGGCCTGATGTCGGGCATCGCCCTGATGAACGCATCACTGGACAACCAGGCCATCGACTTCTACGCGATGGTGGGTACATCGGTCACGGTCAACGACAACGTTGATGCCCTCGAAACCTTGCCGGCGGGCGCTGACTGCGGCGCACCGGACTTCAGCAGCATCCAGGCGGCCATCGATGCCGTACCCGTGGGTACCGAGATTCTGGTGTGTGCGGGCACATACGTGGAAGGTGATACCGGCGCCGGGGTCAACCTGGCCGTCGACAAGCCGGTGACCCTGCGAGGCGCGCAGTCGGGCATCGATGCTCGCAACCGTGCCGATGCCGGTGCATCCATCATCTATCCGGCGCATGCCAATGCCGCCATCGGCTATGCGCCGAACGCGACCTTTGCGTCGCTGGTCGACGTGTTGGCCGACGATGTCACCATCGATGGCTTCCTTTTCGACGGCGACAACCCGGGCATCAGCTCCGGGTTGCCGATGGGTGCTGCCGATCCGGACGTCGACGGCGGTATGCAGATAGCCAACGCCAGCAATGTCGACATCCGCAACAACGTCGTGCGGAATCTGGTGTATTCGGGTATCGAGGCTTACAGCTACCCGCTGAGCGAGCCGGTATCGGAAGGCAACGTCTTCCACCGGAACTGGGTGCACAACCTGGATGCCCCGTCGGACTGGGGTATCGGCATCATCGTGCATTACAACTTCTATGCCGCGATCACCGAGAACCTTGTCAGTGACGTGCGCATCGGTTTCCAGACCGGAAACCACACCAAGCCAATCGCGAGTCCGGCAACGGATGCGCTGGTTTCGGGTAACGCGTTCGTCGCCTCGGCGACCGGCATCTACCACAACGCGCAGTATTCCAATGCTTCGCCGTTCACGATCAGCGGCAACAGCATCGAGGCGAACCTGAACCCGGCGCAGGACGGCATGTGGATCGGCTTTGCGCTGGGCGCCTTGAACAACTCGACCACGGCGGCCGTGCTCGACAACGACGTCGATGGCAATGCGCTGGCCGGTTCCGGTCGAAACACCGCGGGCTACCGGGCCAGCCTGATCTCCACCACGCTGGCGTCCAGTGTTTCGATCAACGGCGGCAGCGTCAGCAACGTCATGTACGGCGTGATGGCGACCGACGGTGCCTATTTCGCCGGCGCCCAGGACGACGTGCTGGTGCAGAACGTGTCCTTCAGCGATATCGGCCTCGCCGCACTGTGGGTCGAAGACACCGCGCTGGCCGGGGGAGAGACGGTTGATCACTCACCGCGCCTCACGGTCGGCAACGGCAACAGCTTCAGCAACGTGCCGTACGAAGGCGCATTGTCCGGACCGCTTGCCCGGATCGAGTTTGCTGGCGGCGCGCCGCTGCTGCAGACCGTGTTGGTCCGTGCCGCTGGCGACGGTCACCGTGGTGCCTCACCGGACAGCAACGGCAATGTCCGCAGCGTGATGCCAGGCATCGTCAACGATGCCATCGCCGATGCCGCGATCAGCGGCGTGGTGACGTTGGAAGCCGGTGACTTCCCGCAGAACGTGGTGGTCAACAAGTCGGTCACCGTCAACGGACCGTTTGCTGGCGTGCCGGGTCATGACGCTGGACGCGATGGTACTGGCGAAGCCGTCCTGAATCCGGCATCCGGGCGCGTGATTCAGCTACAGGCGGACGGAATCCGGCTGGATGGTCTGACCCTGGCGTCGCCGGGTGCGGATCTGCTGATCGGCAGCGGCCAGGTTGCAGGTGGCGGAGATGCCAACAACGTCGAGATTGTCAACAATCGCCTTGTCGACAGCCCGGCTGTTGGTATCTACATCATTACTTCGCCGCCGACTCGGCTGTCGAACTGGACCATTGACCAGAACTTGTTCAGCAACCTGAGCGGCGCGAGTACTTCGGCCATCAACTTCTGGTACGTCGACGGCGGCATCATCAGCGACAACGTCATCGACAGCATCGACTATGCCGGCATCCAGCTGGATGCCACCACCGATACCCAGATCAGTGGAAACAGTGTGTCCAATGTCGGTGCACAGGGTATTCAGCTGGCCAGTGGCGTCGCCAACGTGTCCGTTCACGACAACACGCTGAACAACGCAAATACCTCGAACACGGCCCACCGGGGCGCGATTCGCCTCTATGCCGACGCCGATCAGGTGTCGATCTACTGCAACAGCATCAATGTAGGCACGGGCCTCAATGGCCTTGCGCTGCGCGCGGCGAGCGGACCCGTCGCCAGCAGTCCGGCCATGGTGTTTCACAATCGCATCATTGGTGCGGACTCGGCATACAGCGAGCGGGCGGATGGTCCGGCGATCGGTTCCAACTGGTATGGCGGTGGCTCGGCCACCGTGGCAGGTAGCGAGGCCGGCAGCTTGCTGGTCGCCAATCCGCTGCCGGCCGATCCGACCAACGGTGGCGCCTTCGACGTTGCCGCCTGTGGTGACAACACGCCGGTCGAGCTGGTGATCTTCGACCCCAACGGCACACCGCAGTCGGCAGAGCTGAACCAGCCGTTCGACCATCCGCTCAGCGTGCGCGTGCAGGATGCGCTCGGCGGTGCGGTGATGGGCGAGAGCGTGACCATCAGCTCGCCGGCATCCGGCGCGTCGGCGCTGCTGACGCCCGCAAGCGGGTCGATGCAGGCAACCGATTACAACGGCGTGGTGCAGGCGACGGCCATTGCCAACGGCTTTGCCGGCACCTATGACGTGGTGGCAGACCATGCCAGCAACGATGCACTGTTCGAACTGACCAACATCGCATTGCAACAGGTGCAGTTCGACCTGAACGGTCCGGTGGCCGGTGTCGAGGTTGGCGATGAAGTGGCCTACACGGGCTTCATCGGCAACGACAATACCGACGTCACCGAGAACGTTTACGTTCACATCGAGGTGTCGGCCACCGTGGCATCGCTGGATCCGGCCGATCTCGCCTTCTGCGTCGTCGATCCGATGATGCCGACGAACTGCATCCCGCTGGTCTGGACCGACAATGGCAGCACGCTGTCCCTCGACTTCACCGACCTCAGCGGCTTCCCGATCACCGCGCCTTACGCCTTCCTGCACAACTTCCGTGCAGTGTTCGGCGAAGCCGGCGTGTACTCGGTGAGCGCACAGGTGATCGGTGCCACGTCCGGCACGGTCTACGCCAACGATTCGCTGTCCACCGAGGTGGTGGCGCAGCATGCCGGCGTGACGCTGGACATCAACGGCCCGGTTGCCGGCGTCGAGAAGGACGTGCCGACGGCCTACAGCGCCACGCTGTCCAATGACGCGGCGGATGTCGCCGACAACGTGCTGGTCGAGTTCGTGCTGACCCGCACCGGCAATGGCGGTGACATTGGTACAGGTGACGTCCTGGTCGAGTACGACACCGGTGGCGGCGTCTTTGCGCCGATCCCGCTGACCGACGATGGCAACCAGTTGACCGGCCTGTTCGGTCCGCCGGGAACCGGCTTCCCGCTGCCGTCCGGCTACAGTGCCACCACGGACCTGCGCGTCACCTACTACGCCGCGCCGGATACGTTCACGGTGGCAGCGACGGTGATCGATGCCAACAGCGATACCGACGGCGTGCCCAGCTACGCGGCCGACAACCTGTCGACCGACGTGGTGCTGGCCGATCCGGACGTCAGCCTGGAGTACGACGGTCCGTTCGCGATGCCGGAATCGGTTGCACTGGTCGGGGCGACGGTGGGCAAGCCGGTCTACTACCGTTCGCGCTTGGAGAACCACGGCATCGACGACGTGGCGGACAGCGTCTACGCGCCGTTCAGCCTCACCGCCGACTACAGCCTCAGCGCCAGTGACGTCAGCGTCCTGTGGTGGCCAGCCGATCCAACCTGCGGCCCATCCGCGCCGGGTACGGCCATGGCACTTACCCTGACCGAGGATGGTTCGGGCGGCCTGGAGGGCATGGTCGGTGCGCCGAGCTTCACGCTCAACGGCGGGGAAGTGCTGGAGGTCTGCTACGAAGTGGTGTTCGCCCACGTTGGCGAGTACTCCACCGCGGCGGAGATTGCCGATGCCGGTGCCGACACCGACGGCTACACCACCTACGCGGCGACCAACCTGTCGACGCTGGTGGGAGCCGGCGATGCGACCATCGTGCTCAGCGACCTCGGTCCGATCGTCTACGACGGCAACCCGCACGCAGCCACGGCAAGCGTCACGGCAACGGTCAGTGGCGATCCGCTGACGGTGACCGTGGACATCACCTACGACGGCAGCGCCACGGCGCCGACCGACGCCGGCAGCTACGCGGTGCTCGCGGTAGTGAATGATGCGGACTGGGAGGGCAGCGCCAGCGGCACGCTGGTGATCGATCCGGCGCCGGCGACGGTCAGCTTCAGTGACCTGAGCCACGTTTATGACGGCAGTGCCAAGGCGGCGACCGCCACGATCGATCCGGTTGGGGTGACCGGCCTGAGCCTCGCCTACGCGCCGGTTTCCTCGCCGGTGAATGTCGGCAGCTACGACGTGACCGCGACGCTCAGCAACCCGAACTACGTGTTGACCGGAACCACCACGGCAACGCTGGAAATCACGGCTGCTGCTTCGGGCGTCAGCGTCTCGGGCGCCACGGTCACCTATGACGGCATGCCGCACGCGGTGACGGTGACCAACCCGAACGGTGAGTCGTACTCGGTCAGCTACGTCGGTACCGATGTCACGTATGGACCGACCAGTTCACCGCCGATCAACGCCGGCAACTACGAGGCGACCGTGACGGTGACCGACCCGAACTACACGGGCGGACCGTTCATGGCGACGCTGACCATCGACCCGGCGAACGTCGACGTGACCCTCGACAACCTGAACCAGGTTTACGACGGTGGCAGCAAGCCTGTCGGCGTCAGCACGACGCCGGCCGGTGTTGCCGTGGTGCTCAGCTATGCCGGAACCGAAGCCGATGGTGACCCGTACGGTCCGAGCGCCACCGCGCCGAGCCAGGCAGGCACCTATGCGGTGACGGTGATGGGTGATAGTCCGAACTACGCGCTCGGTACCGTCACGCCGGCCAATCCGGCGACGTTGACCATTGCCAAGGCAACGGCCGTGATCAACTTCACCCAACTGAACTTCGTTGCCAGCGGCGGGCCGCAGGCAGCGCAGTACACGGTGGCGCCGACAGGCATGGGCATCGCCTGCACGGAGACCTATACACCGCCGGGTGACAGCACGGTGCCGGTGGATCCGGGCAGCTACCAGGTCGATGTGGCCTGTTCCGGCCCGAACCACGAAGGCGCTGCCAGTGCGACGATGAACATCGCGTCTGCGCCTGCGGCAACGCTGGAAATCGTCGGTGCCAGCAGCTTCAACGGGATTGCCGGCGCAACGCTGCCGAGTCCGGGCCCGACGGTCCGCGTGCTGGATGGCAACAGTGATCCGGTGGAGGGTGCAAGCATCGCCTTCAGCATCACCGCCGGTGATGGCTCGGTGACCGGTGCCGTGGTTGCGACCGACATCAACGGTGAGGCCGAAGTGGGTGGCTGGACACTGGATGCCGATTCGTCGGCCAGCAACGGACTGGAAGCGTCGGTGGTTGGGCGCGCAGATATCACCGCCGTGGCGTTCACCGCCACCGGCGATGAGCAGGCCGACCTCTCCATCCTCAAGACCAGCGACACCACGGCAATGCGCAGTGGTGACAGCGTCGACTACCTGATCACGGTGGAGAATGCCGGGCCGAGTCACGCGACCAGTGCCGATGTGGTGGACGCATTGCCTGTCGAACTCGACGCTGGCAGCGCAACCTGGATCTGCATCGGCGGAGGCGGTTCCAGTTGTTCGATGATGAACGGCAGCGGTGATATCGATGTCGAGGTGTCGATCCCCGTCGGTGGCAGTGTCACGCTGCTGTTGAGTGCCACCGCCGACTTCGACAGCAGTTCCGGCATCGACAACACAGCGATGGTCGAACTGACCAGTGGGGACGATCCCAACGTTGCCAATGACCTTTCGACCTGGAGCATCGGTATCCTGCCGCCACTCGATCCGGCCATCTTCAAGGACGGCTTCGAGGGTGATCTCAGGCCTTTGGGCGGTGACGGGAAGGCGGCGATGATGTCGCTGGACCTGGATGCCGCTGATCTTGACGGTGGTTCATGGCCGCGCACCTTGCTGACTCTGCCGGCGTCGAACGGTGAGGGCGGAATCGTTGTGCGCGGCTTCCGTCTCGGTAAGGAAACATGGCTGCGACTGGAGGGCCGCAAAGCCGACGGCATGTCGGTTCGCAGCGATTGGATGCGTGTCGAGGCTTCGACGACGGCGCTGATCGGTTGGCAGGCGAAGCCTGCGTCAACCGACTTCGTGATCGGAACCGAAGCTGATGCCGTGATGCTGCGGCTGAATGCCGGCATTGCGCCGATGGTCGTGCAGGCGAAGGCTGGCGTCACCGTTCATTGACAGCCTGTCGTCGAGAAGGACTGGACGTGGCCGCAATTCGCGGCCACGTTCGGTTCCGGAGACAGGACTCACGGTTGGTATGGAGCGGTTGCGAGCGTTGAAGGTGGGCGGGCGATTGCAGCTACAGCCAGTCGGCCCGCTTGAGGATGCGATAGACGCTGAAGCAGATCGCGGCCGTGGCGACGATCACCACCCCGTAGCCGAAACGGGTTTGCAACTCGGGCATGTTCGCGAAGTTCATGCCGTACCAGCCGGTGATCAGCGTAGGGATTGCCGCCAGTGCGGCCCAGCCGGCAAGCTGCTTGACGACTTCGCCCTGGTGGATGGTGACCAGCGACAGGTGCACCGATAGCGCCGCGCTGAGCATCTCGCGCATGGCGTCTGTGGCCTCATTGATGCGAACGGTGTGGTCGGCCACGTCGCGGAAGTAGAGGCGCACCTCGTCGCGGATCACGTTGGGGTGCAGGCGCACCAGTTGGCTCAGGATGTCCTGCATCGGGGCCACGGCGAGACGCAAGGTCATCAGCTCGCGTTTCAGCCGATACAGGCGTTCCACCGTGTCGCGGCTGTAGTTCTCGTCGAACACCGCGGACTCCAGTTGCTCGGTGTCGTCCTGGAAGGCGTGAACGATCGGTTGGTAGTTGTCGACGATGTAGTCGAGCACCGCATACAGCGCGTAGCTGGGGCCCAGCGCCAGCATATCCGGCGACTGCTCGCAGCGCGTCCGCACCGCGGAATACGACAACGAGGCGCCGTGGCGAACGGTGATCAGGTAGCGGACGCCGACGAAGATGTGCGTTTCACCGAAGGCGATCCCGCGTTCAACACGCTGCGCGGTATGCAGGGCGAGGAACAGGCCGTTGCCGTAGGCCTCGATCTTGGGCCGCTGGTGCGCCTTGTGCGCGTCCTCGATGGCTAGTTCGTGCAGGCCGAACATGTCCTTGATGCGGTCCAGCAGGTCTTCGTCGGGTTCGTGCAGGCCCAGCCAGATGAATCCACTGTCGCCGGCCAGCAGTTCCGGGACTGCGTCCAGGCTGACAGGGCGGCCCGCGCCTTCCGCGTCGTAGTGGACGCAGTTCATCAGTCCAGCGGCAGAGGCATCGGTTTGCGACATGTGGTGACTCCGGATGCGACAGGACCATCATGCCGCATCCGGAGGTGTCGCCGGGATCAGAAGCCGCGGTCACCCGACAGGATGCCGCCAAGGCCGCCCAGCACCGAGCCTTCGCCCTTGCTGCCACCGCGCTGGTAGGCAGCCGCGAACATGCGGCCGGCCATGCGCGAGAACGGCAGCGACTGCAGCCAGACCTTGCCGGGACCGGTCAGCGTGGCGAGGAACACGCCTTCGCCGCCGAAGATCATCGACTTGACGCCACCCACGGCACGCACGTCCATGTCGACCTGTTGCGTGTAGGCAACCACGCAACCGGTATCGACATCGATGCGTTCACCGGCGGCGAGTTCGCGCTCCATGATGGTGCCGCCGGCATGCACGAAGACCTGACCATCGCCTTCCAGCTTCTGCATGATGAAGCCCTCGCCACCGAATAGCGCGGTCATCACCTTCTTCTGGAAGTGGATGCCGATGGACACGCCGCGTGCGGCGCAGAGGAAGCTGTCCTTTTGGCAGATGATCCTGCCGCCAAAGTTCGACAGGGTCATCGGCACGATGGTGCCGGGGTAGGGTGCGGCAAAGGCGACCTTGGCCTTGCCACTGGGGCCGGCGTGGGAAAACATCGTGGTGAACAGGCTTTCACCGGTGATCACGCGCTTGCCGGCGCCAACCAGCTTGTCGAGGAAGCCGCCGCCCTGACCGCTGTGCGAACCGTCACCGAATACCGTCTCCATCTGCACCACGGCATCCTTGAACATCAGCGCGCCCGCCTCGGCCACCGCGCTCTCGCCGGGATCGAGCTCGATCTCGACGAACTGCATGTCCTCGCCGTAGATCTTGTAGTCGATCTCGTCGCTGCGCGGCTGACCAGCGGCGGGTGGTGCGGGGATCAGCCCGGCTGCCGGCGCGGCGGCAGTCAGCTCCGCACAGTTGGCGATGGGCACCCATTCGGCAAAACCGTCACGCCAGCAGTGTCCGTTCGCGTTCGCACGGGCCTTTGTCGAAGCAGTGGCCTGGTCATAGGGGCCTTCCTGCTGGCCGTTGTAGCTGAGGAACCATTGCATGGTGGTCTCCTTGGTGTTCGGGATTAGGGTTTGTAGTATCGGCGAGAGTCGCGAATGGGGTTCTGACAGCGCAGCGAATGGTGTCGCTCAGGCCGTGGTTTCCGACGAGCTGATCTGCCCGTCCAGTTCCGCACGACGCGCGCCATCCAGCTCCACGCCGCTGGCGAGCTCATCAAGGAAACGCTGCTCAGCCGGGTGATCCGGATCAATCGCCAGCCGCGCGGCGAGATAGACACGCTCGCGCATCGCCGGCTGCGTGGCCGCTGCCAGCGCGGCAACCGGCCACGGGGCGGCCAGTTCGCGTTCCAGCGCACTGATGTCGTCGGCATCGAGCCCGGCTTCTCTTGCGCGGCCAAGGATGGCTTCGCGTTCGCTGTCGTCGATGTGGCCGTCGGCATTGGCGGCGGCAATCATGGCGCGCAGCATCAGCAGCGCGTCTGCCTGCCGTTGGGCGTCGTCCGGCACAGCGGCAGGCGGTGGCGGTGGTGGCGAAGATGGCAGTGAACTGGTCGCCGTCGGAACCGCACCGGGCACCGGAGGTGGCGCGGCGGCAGGCGCTCCCGCCGGGCTCTTCGATTGCTGGCTGTAGTGCTCGTAGGCCGCCATGGCGATGCCGAGCAGGCCGACGCCCAGTGCGGCGCGGTTGGCCGTCTTGCGGCTTCGACGACCGCCGATGCCAAGGCCGCCACCGATCACCTGTCCCAATAGTCGCTCCGGATCGAACATGCTTGCTCCCGTAAGGTTTCCGAACCCGCCGAGGATATATGACGGATCGCACGATTTGCCCGTGACATGAGCGCTGGTTACTGGCCGCCGCGGCGCGGAATTGGCATCATACGCGGCTCCAGTAACCCGGCTAAGTGCAGGCATCATGTTGATTTTCCAGCATTCGCGTCCCGGTCGTTCCGCCTTCGCGCAGCATCCAGAGGCCGCACCGACGCCGGACGACATTCCCGAGCGCTTCCTGCGTCGATCCGAGGTCGGCCTGCCGGAGGTTTCCGAGCTGGACGCGGTGCGCCACTACACGCGCCTGAGCCGCAAGAATTTCTCCATCGACACGCACTTCTACCCGCTGGGTTCGTGCACGATGAAATACAACCCGCGCGCCTGCAATTCGCTGGCGATGCTGGATGGTTTTCTCGGTCGTCACCCGTATGCGCCGGATTCGCTGAGCCAGGGTTTCCTGTCCTGCATGTACGAGCTGCAGGAGATGCTGGCCGAAGTCACCGGCATGAAGGGCGGCGTGTCGCTGGCGCCGATGGCTGGCGCGCAGGGCGAATTCGCCGGCGTGGCGATGATCATGGCCTACCACCAGTCGCGCGGCGATACCGAGCGCACCGAAATCATCGTTCCCGATGCCGCCCATGGCACCAATCCGGCGACGGCGATCATGTGCGGCTGCAGTGTCCGCGAGATCCCGACCAAGGCCGACGGCGACATCGATTTCGAGGCGCTGCAGGCGGTGGTTGGTCCCAAGACCGCGGGCATCATGCTGACCAACCCGAGCACCATCGGCGTGTTCGAGCGGCGCATCCGCGAGATCGCCAAGCTGGTTCACGATGCTGGCGGCCTGCTGTACTACGACGGTGCGAATCTGAATGCCATCCTCGGCAAGGTGCGCCCGGGTGACATGGGCTTCGACGCCATCCACATGAACCTGCACAAGACCTTCTCCACGCCGCACGGCGGTGGTGGTCCGGGTTCGGGTGCGGTGGGTGTGTCGGAGCGCCTGAGGCCGTTCCTGCCGATCCCGATGATCGCGCGCGCCGAAGACGGCAGCTACCACTTTGTCCGCAGGAAGGACTGCCCGCAGTCGATTGGCCGTTTGTCCGCCTTTGCCGGCAATGCCGGTGTGCTGCTGCGTGCCTATGTCTATGCGCGGCTGCTGGGACGGCTTGGCATGCGTCGCGTCGCCGAGTTCGCCACGCTCAACGCCAACTACCTGGCGAAGCGCCTGCAGGCGGCGGGCTTCACCCTGGCCTATCCAGAACGCCGTGCCAGCCACGAGTTCATCGTCACGGTGCAGCCGCAGAAGAAGCAGAGCGGCATCACCGCGCTGGACTTCTCGAAGGCCCTTCTGGATCACGAAATTCACGCGCCGACCAACTATTTCCCGCTGCTGGTGCCCGAGTGCCTGCTGATCGAGCCCACCGAAACCGAATCCAAGGAAACGCTGGATCGTTTCGTCGACGTGATGGCCGAGCTGCTTGAGGAATCACGCAGCAATCCGGAGAAGATGCAGGGCGCGCCGTACACCACGCCGGTGCGACGGCTGGATGACGTCCGCGCCGCGCGCGAGCTCGATATCGTCTTCAAACCGGCCGCGTAATGGCTGACGGTCGGAACAGTCTGGTCCCGCGCGGGCCGGTGGGCGTCTGGAAAGCGCTGATCTGGTCGCTGAAGGGCCTGTCCGCCGCCTTTCGGCTGGAATCCTCGTTCCGCCTGGAGGTGCTGCTGTTCCTGGTCATGGCCCCTCTTGGCTATTGGCTGGGCGAATCCGCCATTGAGCGCGTTCTGCTGGTCGGTTGTCTGCTGCCGGTGATGGCGGTCGAATTGCTGAACTCGTCAATCGAGGCGCTGATCGAACGCTATGGCAACGAAAGGCATGAGTGGGCCGGTCTGGCAAAGGACATGGGCTCGGCGGCGGTCTTCCTGCTGATGATGAACGTGCTGCTTTGCTGGGGCCTGATCCTCGTGCCCCGGTTGATGGATTGATCGTGATGCGTATTCCGGTATGGGCGGTGATGAGTCCCGGCCCAGTAAATGAGATGAATGACGATGTTTGAGTGGATTTACAGCACAGAGATCTGGATGGCGCTGCTGACGCTGTCCACGCTGGAGATCGTGCTCGGCGTCGACAATCTGGTGTTCATTTCCATCGCGGTGAGCAAGCTGCCGCCTGAACGGCGACCGGCAGCGCGCCGTTTCGGACTGGCCCTGGCGGCGATTACCCGCATCCTGCTGTTGATGACGCTCGCTTTCCTCGCGCGCATGGAGTCCCCGCTGTTCAGTCTGTTTGGCGAGGAGATTTCGATTCGCGACCTGGTGCTGATCGGCGGCGGTCTGTTCCTGCTGGTCAAGGGCACCATGGAAATCCACGACTCGGTGGAAGGTCGCAGCGAGGATGAGGACATCGACACCCGGCCGTCCGCGGTTTTCGGCATGGTGATTGCCCAAATCGCGATCATCGACATCGTGTTCTCGCTGGACTCCGTGATTACCGCCGTCGGCATGGTAGACCACGTGCCGGTGATGGTGGCGGCTATCCTGCTGGCGGTGGCGGTGATGATTTTCGCCGCCAATCCGATCGGCGACTTCATCGAGCACCATCCGACGGTGAAGATGCTGGCGCTGAGCTTCCTGATCCTGGTCGGCGTGGCGCTGATTGCCGACGGCCTAGGTTTCCACATCCCGCGCGCCTACCTGTACTTTGCGATGGCCTTCTCGGCAGGCGTCGAAGCCCTGAACATGGTGGCGCGGCGACGCAGCAGACGCTAGCTGCCGACGGCCAGAACCACGACGCGCCTGCATCACCGGCGCGTCATTCGATCCCTGAAAACAGAAAGCCCGGGCGTGCCCGGGCTTTCTGCTGCTTGCAAGTTGACCTGCGGTTATTGCAGGGGTGCGCCTGGTCCGATGTGCTTGCCGAAGAAGGCCAACAGCTTGCCGTATAGCTCGACATTGTTGCCTTCGTCGTAGAAGCCATGGGCCTCGCCCTTGGCAGCCATCCATTCCGGATCATTGCCGGCTGCCTGCAGCGCGGCACGCATGGCCTTGGCATGGGCGAACGGCGCGCGTTCGTCGTCCTCGCCGTGCACCAGGAACACCGGAACCTTGACCTGCCCGGCCATCTTCGCCGGCGAGTTGGCGGCCAGCTCGCCCTCGTCGCGGCCAATGGCCAGGTCGAGGTAGTTGAGGCCGGTGTCATGGCCCTTAATGTCGCCCTTGTCGTACATCATCGACAGGTCGTAGATGCCGGCATAGCCGACGGCACACTTGAACATGCCAGGCGCACGGATCGGCGTCATCATTGCCGAATAGCCACCGAAGCTGGCACCGAACACGCAGATCCGGTCCTTGTCGGCAAGGCCGCTGTCGATCACCGACTGCATACCCTCGATCAGGTCCTGCTGCACGCGCGTGCCCCACTTGCGGTAGCCGGATTCCATGAACTTGTCGCCGCGACCGCCGGAGGAACGGAAGTTGACCTGCACCACCAGGTAGCCACGGCTGGCCAGCATCTGTGCCAGGTCGTCGTAGTACCAGCTGTCGGCGATGCCGTGCGGGCCGCCGTGCGGCAGCAGGATGGCCGGCAGCTTCTGCTCGGCGCGACCCGGCGGCAGCGTCACGTAACCGTGGATCTCCTGATCATCGCTGGTGGTGAACTGGATCGGTCGACGCGGCGCCATGTTGTCCGGCTTGATCCAGGGCTGCGCGTCGAACAACTTCACCAGGCTCTTGGCGCCGAGGTCGAGCAGGAAGTAGCTGCCCGGATTTCGATCGCTGGCCACCGACAACAGCACGCGCTGGTGGTCGCGGCTGGCGTTGAGGATGTCCACGGTCTGGCCCGGGAACTTCGCCGCCATTGCCTGATGGATGGTGGCGCCGGGGCTGCCCTGGCTGAAGTAGGTGTAACGCGGAGCGCCTTCCACATGGATGGTGCCGAACGGGATGCGGCTGCTGATATCCCACATCAGCTCGCTGGGCGAGAACACCGGGTCGCTGGACAGGGTGGTGCGGCCACTGCCGTCCGGGCCCTGGACCACCAGCGCTTCCGGACCATCGTCCTCGGCGTAGAAACCGATGACACGCTGGTTGTCCGGCAGGAAGGCGCGCGGCACGAACTCGCCGAAACCCTCCTGGTCGAGCTTGACCCAGTCCTTGCCCTGCATCTGGTAGATCTCGTATTCCAGCTCGTCATTCTGGCCGTAGGCGTAGCGCGCCTTGCCCTCATGGTCGAGGGTGAATGACATGCCGGGCTCACCGATTTCGGCCACGGTCTTGCGGGCCTCGTTCTCGGTGTTGACGTCGTAGATGCGGCTGTTGCGGTCGCTTCCGAACGGGCGCGCGCGCACGTAGACGTGACCGTTGAGCTCCTCCGGCACGCCGGCGATGTAGCCGGCCGCGAAGTCGCGCACGCCGTTGCGGCGCTTCATGCCCGGCATGTAGCCGAACAGGTATTTCTGCTTGCCACCGTCGTAGTCGGTGGCGAAGACCTCGCCCGTTGCACGGGGCTGGTCCAGCGAACCGCTTTCGCGTGCCTTGGCATAGGCGATGCGCGTGTCGCTGACCCAGATCACGTCGATCGGCAGCTCATAGCGCGGCATCTTCAGCAGGCTGATGGTCTGCATGTCGGACAACTGCAGCACGCTGAGCGCGTTGAGACCGTCTTCGGTCTTGGTGGTCACGGCCAACAGCTTGCCGTCGGGCGACAGGCGGGGGCTGAACATGGTGGCGTGGCGGGCGAAATCGCGCAGCGGGATTTCATCGGCGGCGGCGGGTTGCAGGGCCATCGCCAGCAGCAGGCTGGCGGCGACTCGTCCAAGGCTTGGCTTGTTCACGGGATCTCCGAGTGCTTCAAGTGTTGATTCCGGCACCCTCTGGCCGGAATGTCGGGGCACGGTCTTCCCCCGAAGACCAGAGCAGGCGCCCAATGCCCCGCCGACGCGACAGCCGAAGCCTGCGCGGGATGTCGAAGGGAAGGAGGGCGGCGGCCCGCGCGGATTATAGGTCGCGAGCGGCGCCAAGTCTGCATTTTCGTGATCCGCTTCACATTGGGCTGCTCTGGCCATGCTGTGCGAAAATCGCCCGCTGTTCCGTCATCAATGCGCCTATCGTGACCGAATCCATTGAATACCCGCCGCTGTTCCTGAAACCCGGCGAGGATGCGCGACTGCGCGCTGGTCATCTTTGGGTATTTGCCAACGAAGTCGATATAAAACGCACGCCGCTGACCGATTTCCAGCCTGGCGATATCTGCGTGCTGGTCGATGCCAAGGGCAAGGGGCTGGGGCTCGCCTACGTCAATCCGGCGTCACTGATCTGCGCGCGCATGGTCAACCGTGGCCTCAATCACGACTGGGATCGTTCGCTGCTGGTGCACCGGATCAAGGTGGCGCTGGGCCTGCGCGAGCGCCTGTTCGATACGCCACACTACCGTCTGATGTTTGGGGAATCTGATGGCGTGCCCGGGCTGACCCTGGACCGCTTCGGCGACGTGATCGTGGCCCAGGCCACCACGGCCGGTATCGAGCGCATGAAGGACGAGGTCGCCGACGCCGTGCAGAAGGTACTGAAGCCGTCAGCGATGATCTGGAAGAACGACGCCGGCATCCGCGAGATGGAAGGCCTGCCGTCCTACAGCGAGATGGCTTTCGGCGGGATCGACGGCCCGGTATCGGTGATGGAAAGCAGTGTCGAGTTTCGCGTTGACGTTCGCGAAGGTCAGAAGACCGGCTGGTTCTACGACCAGCGCGCCAATCGCGATCTGCTGGCGCCGTTGTTCAAAGGCAAGCGCGTGCTGGACATGTTCAGCTACCTGGGTGGTTGGGGGCTTCGGGCCGCTGCCGCCGGCGCCAGCGAAGTGGTCTGCGTGGATGCTTCCGCCGATGCGGTGACTGCCGTCGACGCCAATGCGGTGCTGAACGGCCTGTCGGATCGGGTTAGTGCCGTGCGCGCCGATGCCTTCGACTTCCTGCGCCAGTTGCGCGAACAGCGCGAGCATTTCGATATCGTGATCCTCGATCCGCCGGCCTTCGTCAAGCGCAAGAAGAACCTGCGCGAAGGTCGCGATGCCTATCGACGGCTCAATGAGCTGGGCATGCAGGTTTGCAGCAAGGACGGCCTGCTGGCGACCTTCTCCTGCAGCTATCACATGCCGCGCGCCATGCTGCTGGACGGCATCCAGCGCGGCGCGCGTCATCTGGACCGGCAGGTGCAGGTGCTGAGTCAGTTGCAGCAGTCGCCGGATCATCCGGTGCATCCGGCCATCCCGGAAACCGACTACCTGAAGGGCTTCCTGTGCCGGGTGCTGCCGGCATGAGTCCGCAGACCTGGTTGCTCGACATTGATCCCATTGCGATACCGCTGCCGTTCTGGCCGCACGGCATCCACTGGTACGGCCTGATGTACCTGGCCGGATTTCTGGCTGGCTGGTGGCTGGGCGCGCGTCGCGTGCGCGCGGGACGCCTGCCCGGCGTCAGTGCCGATGCCTTCGGTGACCTGATGTTCTACGCCATCCTCGGCGTCGTGCTCGGCGGGCGCATCTGGTACGTGCTGTTCTACGCCAGCGAATCGGTATTCAGCGATCCGCTGCTCCTGTTCCGGATCAACGAAGGCGGCATGAGTTTCCACGGCGGCCTGCTGGGCGTGATGACGGCGGTGGCGCTGTGGTCGTGGAAGCATCGCCTGCATGTGTTCGACACCATGGATTTCATCGCGCCGCTGGTGCCGCCGGGCCTGTTCTTCGGGCGGCTCGGCAACTACATCGGTGGCGAGCTCTGGGGCAAGCTCACCGGCGGCAACTGGGGCGTGGTGTTCCCCAGCGGCTTGCCGGCGCAGTTTGATCGCTACGACATGCAGAGTCTGCGAGAACTGCATGCCAGTGGCGCGCTGGACCAGTACGCGCGCCATCCCAGCCAATTGTATGAAGCCGGACTCGAAGGCCTGGTGATGTTTGTGGTGCTGTGGCTGTTCTCGCGCACGCCGCGCCGGCGCTATGCGGTTTCAGGCCTGTTCGCACTGATGTACGGCTGTTTCCGTATTGCCGTGGAGTTCGTTCGCGTGCCGGATGCGCAGCTCGGTTATCTGGCCTTCGACTGGCTGACCATGGGTCAGCTGCAGTCGCTGCCGCTGGTGATCATCGGTATCGTGCTGCTGTGGTTGTCGCGCCGCGCGCCGGTGCTGCGGCCACGGCCACCTGTTGAAGCACCGATGGAGGGCAAGCCCGCGTGAACGCCTATCTCGATCTGCTGCGTCATGTGCTGGAGCAGGGTGCCGTCAAGGACGACCGCACCGGCACCGGCACGCGTTCGGTGTTCGGCTGGCAGATGCGCTTCGATCTCAACGAGGGCTTCCCGCTGGTCACCACCAAGAAGCTGCACCTGCGCTCGATCATCCACGAGCTGCTGTGGTTCCTTGCCGGCGACACCAACATCGCCTATCTGAAGGACAACAAGGTCAGCATCTGGGACGAATGGGCCGACGACAACGGCGATCTGGGGCCGGTCTACGGCAAGCAGTGGCGGCGCTGGGAAGGTGCCGACGGTCGCGTTCATGACCAGATGCAGTGGTTGCTCGACGAGATTCGTCGCAACCCGGATTCACGGCGACTGATCATCTCTGCCTGGAACGTCGGCGAGCTGGACCGGATGGCACTGATGCCCTGCCACAGCCTGTTCCAGTTCTACGTCGTCAAGGGCAAATTGAGCTGCCAGCTCTACCAGCGCAGCGGCGACATCTTTCTCGGTGTGCCCTTCAACATCGCCAGCTACGCGCTGCTGACGCACATGGTGGCGCAGGTCTGCGGGCTCGGCGTCGGTGATTTCGTGCACACGCTGGGCGACGCGCACCTCTACTCGAATCACGTCGAGCAGGCGAGGGAGCAGTTGTCGCGAGAACCGCGTGCGCTGCCGAAGCTGCGGCTGAATCCCGACGTCGACGACCTGTTCGCCTTCGGTTTCGACGACATCGAAATCCTCGACTACGATCCGCACCCGGCAATCAAGGCGCCGGTGGCGGTGTGAGTTGAGATCCGTGATTGGTGATGGGTGATGGGTGATTCGAAAAACCCGGGCAGGCCTTCCACGAAGGATGATTCGACTTTGTACGAATCCCGGGTTGCAATCATCGCTGCCCTCGACCGCACCGGTGCCATCGGTCGCGACAACGACCTGCCGTGGCGGCTGCCGGATGACCTGAAACGCTTCAAGGCACTGACCATCGGCCACAGTGTGTTGATGGGTCGCAAGACCGCCGAGTCGCTGGGTCGCGCCTTGCCCAATCGCCGCAACCTCGTGCTGACGCGCTCCGGTCGCGTGCCCTTCGAGGGCATGCAGGCAGTGGCTTCGCTCGACGAGGCGCTGTCGCTGCTCGATGCCGGTGACACGCTGATGGTGATCGGCGGTGCCGAAATCTACGAGCTCACGCTGCCGCTCGCGACTCGCCTTTACCTGACCCACGTCAACACCTTCGTCGAAGGTGCCGATACCTTCTTCCCGCTGTTCGACGAATCGCAATGGCAGGCGACGCATCGCGAAGCGCACCCGGCCGATGATCGCCACGAATTCGCCTTTGAGTTTGTGGATTACGAACGGCTTGCTGACGATGTCGCCGGCTGGCGTTGAGCGATTCATCCTGTTTCGCGTGCTGGCGAAACCGGCGTTGTACTTCTTGCTGGTGCTCGGGCTTTGCTACGGCGGAATCATTGCCTACCTCTACAGCCATCAGCGTCAGTTGATCTATCTGCCGCAGTACACGCGTCAACCGGTGATCGACACGAACTTCAGTGTCGAAGTGGACGGTCTTTCGCTGAAAGGCTGGGTCGTGAACGCCGGGAAGCGCGACGTGTTGATCTACTTTGGCGGTAATGGCGAAGCCGTACAGCGCAACCTGGCTGATTTCCGGCAGCGGTTTCCGGATCGAAGCAGCTATCTGGTGCCGTACCGTGGTTACGGGCCGAACGCGGGAGAGCCCTCGCAGGATGCGCTGTTCGCCGATGCGCTGCGCCTGTTCGACAGTGTGAAGGCGCGTCATCCCGATGGTCGCATTGCTGTCGTCGGACGTAGTCTCGGCACGGGTGTGGCCAGCTATGTGGCGTCGCGGCGCGATATTGAGCGCCTAGTCCTGGTCACGCCTTTCGACAGTATGGTCAGTATGGCCGGGGCCCGGTATCCGTGGCTGCCCATCGACTGGATGCTGGAGGAGCGTTTCGAGTCGGACCGTTTCCTGTCCGGACTCGACGTGCCGCTCTTGCTGCTGCGCGCGGGCAGGGATGAGGTGATTCCGCCGGCGGCAACGGATCGTTTGATTGCGTCGCTACCGAAAACGCCCGATGTGATCCGTTTTCCGAACGCCCGTCATAATGACGTCGATGGTTTTCCAGGCTATTGGCCCGCTATTGCCGAATTTCTCGGCAACGAACAAGACGCGCTCAGGCTTCCCGACCCGGCACCTGGACCAGCCGAACCTCGGGACCCAGCGCCAGTGCGGTGAGTTTGCCGCCCCAGACGCAGCCGGTGTCGATGGCGTAGACGCCGAGGCCCATGAACAGGCCGAGCGTGGACCAGTGGCCGCAGACGATGGGCAGGTCGCGCTTGGCCTGGCCCGGTACTTCGAACCATGGATACAGCCCCGGCTTCTGTGTGCCGGGCGTGCCCTTCTCGTTGAAGGCGATACGACCGTTGGGCGAGCAGTAGCGCAGTCGAGTCATCACATTGATGATGGCGCGCAGGCGATCAGGGCCTTTCAGCGAGGGGGACCAGTTCGGGCGGTCGCCGTACATCTGCCGGAACAGCTTGCGGTAGTCGCGGCCGCGCAGAGACTTCTCGACCTCCATGGCGCGACGCTGCGCCTGGTCGATGCTCCACTGCGGCGCGAGGCCAGCGTGGACCATGGCCCAGCCCAGCTCACGGTCGACATGGAACAGCGGGCAGTCGCGCAGCCATTCGATCAGCGGCGTGCGGTCTTCGGCATAAAGGATGCGGCGCAGGTCGGGATTGACGCGACGTTGTTCCGGCTCACGACGCTCGGCGATGGCGAGCAGGGAAAGGTCATGGTTGCCGAGCACGACCGTGCTGTAGGCGGACAGCGAATGGATCAGGCGCAGGGTTTCCAGTGACTGTCCGCCGCGATTGACCAGGTCGCCGCAGAACCACAGCCGGTCGCGCGCTGGATCGAAGCGGATGGCGTCGAGCAGGCGCTGCAGTGCGTCATAGCAGCCCTGGACGTCACCGATAGCGTATGTCGTCATAGGCTTCGGGCGCTCCGGTCAGTGCAGCGTGCGCGGAATGCTCAGGGTGAAGCGCGGGATCGCGCCCTCGACGCTGGCGCCGTCATCGGTCACCCACTCGTAGCTGCCGTGCATGGTGCCGCATTCGGTTTCCAGCACGGCGCCGGAGCTGTACTCGAAGCTTTGGCCTGGCTCCAGTCGCGGCTGCTCGCCAACCACGCCTTCGCCGCGTACTTCACGCGTTTTCCCCTTGGCGTCGGTGATGATCCAGTGCCGCGCGTGCAGGCGTGCGGGTTCTTCGCCCACGTTGCGAAGGCGAATGGTGTACGAAAAGACGTAGCGGTCGTCGTCGGGCTTGGACTGGTCTTCCAGGTAGCGCGTCGCGATCGCGATTTCAATGGATATCTGGCGCGGGTTCATGCCGCTAGTGTAAGCGACTGCGCGCAGCATGGCCTACCGCGAAAGGTCAGGTGCGGCGGTGTTTCCGGGCTGGTGGCCAGGGACAGGAACGGGGTTGCCATGGGTCGATAGTGCGCTTCAAAGCCGAAGTGTTGGTCGGCATCGTCCCGAGTGGCGTGAATACATGGCATCTCATGACGGTTCGGTACGGTATGGGCTTGCAACGCAGGTTCGTGGCAGTGCGGGTCGCGCAACTTCCACTTGGATGGCCGCTTGAATATGCTCCCTGTTCAAGTCGCTACAGGCACCAGTCAACATGTCAGAGCGGAGTACGGACAGGTTCAGGTTCATTCCGGATGCCAAGGGCTTGCACGTCTGGTTCCCGCTTGCTCTTGTCGTTGCAGCCGTGGTTTTTCAGCTGGTCATCCGAATCCTGGCGCTCGACGAACCCATTGAGCGGGACAGCGGTATCTATCTCGAAGTCGCCAACAGTCTTCTGGATGGTCGTACCCTGTACACCGAAGCGCTGGATATCAAACCGCCCGGTATCTACACGGTCGTCGCGGTCTTTTCGCTGTTCCTGAGCTCCTCCGGTCTCGTTCTGTTCTTTGTGGCTTGCAGTGCTTTGCTGATTGCAGGGCTGAGTTTGTGGCGGGTTCTGCAGTTGGCGGGTGTGCCTCCGATCCTCAGCAGCTTTGCGCTTTGCCTTGGCAGCCTCTTTGCCGCAGACATTGGCATCGAGGGAACACAGCCCAACGTCGAGATGTGGATGAATGCGACGTTGCTGCTCGGGGCCAGTTTCCTGGTGCGAGGCCCAGAGAGAACCGGTTCCCTCTGGATCGCAGCTGCCTGCTTGGCAGCTTCCAGCCTTTTCAAGCATGTCGCGGTGATTCCGGTCGCGGCGATGAGTGCTTCAATGGCGGTCACGATGCTTGCTGTCGGCCAGTACGCACGAGCCGCGAAGCTGTTTTTCGCGATCATGACTGCCGGATTATGCGTCTGGTTGGCGTTCGCGCTCTGGTGTGTCGCCGTCGGCTCGGCAGCCCAAGCCTGGCAAACGCTGGGGATCTATCCGTTCGAATATTCGATGATTCAGCGTGGAGAGTCAGAAACCGCCTTCCTGGCTGTTCTGTTCAATGGGTACTCAATCGATGCCTTGACACCAGCGGTCTGGCCCTGGCTTTGGCAGGTGGTAGCGATTGCCGTAGGTGGATGCATCTGGTCGCTGATCGAAGCCGATGAAGAATCTGGTTCGCGCCATCGACTGGCGGCGTTGACCCTGGGATGGCTGTTCGCGACGCCGGCGGCAGTAGACTTGCCGGGCGGCGGTTATCCCCACTACCTGCAGCTCTGGCTCCCTCCCTTGTTGCTGGGAACGGCACTGCTCCTTGATCGACTCCTGGTTCACTCGCGGATTTTTTCGGGTGTGCTGATGGTTCTTTTGCTGGTCGTGGGAGTGAGCCGTGGGTGGCCGTTGGTTGCGGCGTCACCTGCTGAATGGTCAGTCTCGAAATACGGTGATCAGTTTCTGCGAGCGCAGCGTGCAGGCGCCCATGTAAAGACCGTGCTCGAAGAAGGTGAGCGCGTCTTCGTATGGGGGGTCTTCCCTGGCATCTACGTTGAGGCCGGGCAATGGCCGGAAGTCGGCACCGCGAACGTCTGGCTGACTCTGCCGGGCTACGGTGCAAACCTTGCTGAGGATGCGTCCTCATCGTTGGAAAGGGACCTGCGACTCAAGCCGCCAGATATGATTGTCCTGGACCCGTTCACCATGCGACAGACACCATCAGAGCACGTTGTAGGCCGCTGGATATCCCAGAACTATGGAGTTTTTGCCCGCTCAAACGGGTTTCTTTTCGCTGCAAGGAAGGGAAGTGATCTGGAGCAACGAGAGTCCGCACGAGCTTCCGGTCAGTGAGCAAAAAGCGTCGAGGCAGGTCGAAGGGGCTGGCCTGGCTTAATGCAGTGATTGGTCGGTTGTCAGCCAGGCTTGATCGTTCGAACTCCTACAGGCCCGAACTGGCCCTTCCTGTCCCAAGTGGAGACGTGATGGACGAGCGCTCGCCAGACCTTCGACGGTTGGCGGTCGACACCTGAAGTACGAAAAGATGGTGGCCAGGGAGGGAATCGAACCCCCGACACGAGGATTTTCAATCCTCTGCTCTACCAACTGAGCTACCTGGCCGGATGTGTCGGCAGCGGCGCGTCGCGGACGCCCGTCGCTGCGAGCGCGGCATTATGCCGATGACGGGCCCGGCGGGCAAGGGGCGGCGTCCGGGACCGGCTTGGACCAGCGTCATCCGGGGTTTAGCCGCGGTGTGGCAGCATGAACCTGGGCCGTCACTGGAGAGCCGATCATGAGAGTCGCACCCCTGAAGCTGTTGAAGCTGGCGAGCTTTTGTTTGCTGGTCGTAGCGCTGACTGCCTGCAGCAGCATGAGCAAGCGCGAGGCCAGGGTTGGAAAGCTGGCGCGGTTCGAGGCGGTCGCCGGTGAGCCGGTCAGGCATTTCAGCTATTTGAATCTGTACTCATGGGAGCCGCTGAGCGACGGCGCGCTGGCGATCTGGACGCGACCGAAGGAAGCCTGGTTGTTGACGGTGACGCAGCCTTGTTTCGACCTCAGCCACGTCCAAAGCATCGGTCTCAGTGCGGTGCTTGGTCACAACGTGGGCACGATGGACTATGTGCTGGCCGGCAAGCAGCGCTGCCGGATCATGTCGATCCGCCCCTTGGACGTCGACAAGCTGCGCGAAAGCAGCCCGTCCTAGCGCGTGCTATTCGCCACCGGGCGGCACGTAGCCCGGTGGTTTCTCGCTGCCTTCCCCGAACAGGAACTTCTCCATCTCGGCTTCGAGAATGGCGCGATGTTTTGGATCAAGCGGCGACAGGCGGTTTTCGTTGATCAGCATGGTCTGCTGTGCCTGCCACTCGGACCAGGCTTCACGACCGATGTGGTCAAAGATGCGGCGACCCAGCGCGCCGGGCCATGGCGCGAAGTCGAGACCCTGCGCTTCGCGTTGGTATTTTTCACAGAATACGGTTCGGCTCATGTGCGCATGATAGCGCCTGCAGGCGGGCTATCCGACCGGCAATGACTCGATCAGCCGCCTAACGGGCTGTGGCAGGCCGATGGCGTCCAACTCGCTGCGATTGATCCAGCGCTGCTCGTCGGCTTCTGCAATGAGCTGGCTCGGTTTTCCGATTTGCCAGCGTCGTGGCGCGATGTTCAGGCGATAGTGACTGAAAGTGTGCTTGAACGCCGCCGGGGCCGTTCTTGGTGTGGCTTCGCGAAATCGCTGCCCGATCCATTCTGATGCGGCGGTTTCATCAATGGCCTCCGGCAGGCTCCAGAGGCCTGCCCAGACGCCGGTTGGCGGTCGACGCAGCAGCAGGATTCGGCCGATCCGGTCTTCCACCAGCAGCATGACCGTGCCACGTGTCGGCAGATGTTTCGATGGCTTGCGTTCGGGCAGTTGGTCGACGATGCCATCCCGACAGGCAACGCAATCGGTGGACAGGGGACAGGCGTCGCAAGCCGTGCGCTGACGGCGGCAGACGGTGGCGCCGAGGTCCATCTGCGCTTGCGTGTAGTCGGCGACGCAATCATCCGGCAGGTGTGATTCGGCAAGTGACCACAGCCGCTTTTGCACCGCTGTCGATCCCGGCCAGCCCTCAACGCCGTGGTAGCGACAGAGCAGTCGCTTGACGTTGCCGTCGAGAATGGCGACGCGTTGCCCGTGCGCTTGGGAAAGAATGGCGCCGGCAGTGCTGCGGCCGATACCGGGCAGCGCTTGCAGTGATTCGATGTCGGTTGGCAACTCGCCACGGTGTTCGGTCATGCAGAGTTGCGCCGCACGATGCAGGTTGCGTGCGCGACTGTAGTAGCCGAGGCCGGACCACAGTGCCAGCACGTCATCGAGGTCGGCTTCGGCCAGCGCGTGAAGATCGGGCAGGGCATCGACAAAACGCTGGAAATAGCCGATGACGGTGGCGACCTGCGTCTGCTGCAGCATGATTTCCGACAGCCACACGCGATACGGCGTGCGCGGATGCTGCCATGGCAGGTCGTGACGGCCGTGCTCGCGATGCCAGGCGAGCAGGCGGCTGGCGAAATCGTCGATCACGGCGTGCTGGCAGCGTTGTCTTCAGATGCCTGCATGCCGTCATCGAAGTCGATGACCGCTTCGGTGAGGACGATATCGCCCTGCTGCAGGCGCGTGGCCGTCAACGAACCGCTGATTGGTGGCAGCGTCCACGCACTTGCCTCCCCATCACTGAGCCATGCCAGCCAGTCGCCCACCGCCAGTTCACCGCGGATGCGGTCGGCTTCGCCGCGGATATCGAGCCGGAGCTGGCCGCTGCCGCGGCTGTGACCGTTGAAGTCCACGCTCACATCGAAGCGCTGGTTTTCGGGCGGCAACGGGAGTGCCGGCAGAAGTTGCGGCCAGCGCTCCGTTGTCAGTTCGAGAGTCGTCACCAGACCGCCGGCTGGCGTCAGACGCAGGCTGCCCGAGCCGGTGACCGTGTCTTCACCGCTCGCCAACTCAACGCGCAGTGGATCCAGGCGAAGATCGCCAGTGTCCAGCGATGGCGTGGCGGTGATGTCAAAGCGCAGCGGTAGCGGGTCTTCGTCACCAGGTGACGGCGTCGAGCGGTAGTTGAGGCTGCCGGACAGCTTGCTGGCCTGGCCAGCGTGCAGGTCGGAGAGTGCAACATCGAGCGCTTCGACTTGCCAACCATCGCCGATGATGGTGCCGTCCTCGATAGCCAGCGGACTGTCGATTTCGGGAAGCACGAAGGGCGCGGGAGGGCCATCGTCCGGGCCGAGCCAGTGCTGCAGCCTGACGGTATCCAGCGCGGGAGCGCGCAGGGTCAGGCCGGTAATCCGTGGCTGGATTTCGTTGCCGCGAAGTGCGTCCGACAACAGCGAAAGCGGCAGGGAAAGATCGATCGCTTCAGCCTGCAGCAATGCGGCATCGTCGCCGGGAATGCGCGCGTCGACACCGCGCAGTTCGACATGCAATCCCGGCCACCAGCCAACCTGTGCCGGCTCGCCCGTAGTGACGACCAGTCCACTGCGCTCGTTGATCTGCGTCAGCAGCAGCTCGCCGAGCTTTTCGGGCTGCAGAAGGCGACTGACGCCAAAGCCGATGGCGAGCAGGATCGCCAGCAACCACAGCAGCCAGCGCCAGCGACGCCTGGGTTTCGGTTTGGTGGCTGCGTCGGCGTTGTCGCTCATCCGGGCTCAGCCTGCCGCCAGCGACTCCGGCAGCATCGCTTCCACGAAACGCTCGGCCACGAAGGCGCGCAGGTCGTCGGCTTTCTCGCCGAGGCCGACGTAGCGGATCGGCAGGCCGAACTCCCGCGCCAGCGCGAACACCACGCCGCCCTTGGCGCTGCCGTCGAGCTTGGTGACCACCAGGCCGGTGACGCCTGCCGCTTCGCGGAACTGACGCACCTGGTTGACCGCGTTCTGGCCGGTGGTGCCGTCGATCACCATCAGCACTTCGTGCGGCGTTTCGGGATCGAGCTTGGCCATGACGCGGCGGATCTTGCTGAGCTCGTCCATCAGTCCGGCCTGTGTGTGCAATCGTCCGGCGGTGTCGGCGATCAGCAGGTCACAGCGGCGCGAGCGCGCCGACTGCAGGGCGTCGAAGATCACGCTGGCCGAGTCGGCGCCTTCCTTCTGCGACACCACGGTGACGTCGTTGCGTTCGCCCCAGGTCTGCAACTGCTCGACGGCGGCGGCGCGAAAGGTGTCGCCTGCTGCCAGCATCACTTCGCGGCCCTGCATGGAGAAGCGTCGCGCCAGCTTGCCGATGGTGGTGGTCTTGCCGACGCCGTTGACGCCGACGGTCAGGATGACGAAGGGCCTGGTCGCCGGATCAATGTCCAGTGGCTGTGCGACCGGTTCGAGCAGCTTGGCGAGATCCTCGCGAAGGGCGCGGAACAGCGCCCGCGCGTCGGCGAACTCGCGTTTGTCCATGCGTCGGCGAAGGTCTTCGACCACCTGCGTAGTGGCAGTGACGCCGACATCGGCGCTGATCAGCGTGGTTTCGATGTCGTCGAGCAGGTCGTCGTCCAGCGCCGGACGGCGGCCAAACAGCGACGCCATGCCGCGCGCGAAGCCGCTGCTGCCCAGCGGCCGGTTCCAGCGCGCCTGTTCGTCCTCGTCGGACTCCGTCGCGGGTGCCGGTTCAGGTTTGGGCGGCAGCGGCTCGGCCTCGCCGAGCCTGTCGAGAAAGGCATCGGGCAGGGCGGCTGGCGGATTGTCCTGCGCCGCGGCGCCGGTGGCTTCAGTGGCGCCGTCCGGTTTGGATTTCGACGGCTTTTTCTTCCAGAATTTCAGCATGATGGGCGTGTTGAAGCAGAATGGCGGCATGGTATCACCCGGACATCAGGTCTCAGATGAACCGTAATTCGCAGCGAAACAACGCCGCAGCGCCGGGGCAGGTCCGGATCATTGGGGGCGCTCTGCGCGGTTCCAAGCTGCCGGTGCTGGTTCGCGACGGCCTGCGTCCCAGCAGTGACCGCGTGCGCGAGACGCTGTTCAACTGGCTGCAGCCGGTGGTTCCGGGCGCGCGCTGCCTGGATCTGTTCGCCGGCAGCGGTGCGCTGGGCTTCGAGGCGGCGTCGCGCGGCGCGCGCGAGGTGGTGATGATCGAGCGTGACCGCGGACTGGCGCGCTCGCTGGTGTCCACTGCCGGCCGGCTCAAGACCGACAGCGTCCGCGTCGTAGAAGCCGACGCGCTGCGCTGGTTGCAGTCACCACCTGCGGATCCGGCGCAGCGTTTCGACCTGGCGTTCCTCGATCCGCCGTTCGCTGCCGATCTCTGGAACGCGGTGGTCGAGCGGCTCGATGGCTGGCTGGTCGATGAGGCCTGGCTCTACCTGGAGTCAGCGCGTGACGGCGGCGCCCAACCGGGAGCCGGCTGGCGACTGCACCGCAGTGGCCAGACCCGCGACGTCGAATACTCGCTGTGGCAGCGGCTGTCCGGATCGGACGCTTCCGGCTAGCCGTGGTTTTGCCGCGCCACGCCTTGGCCGGCTGTTACACTCGCGCCAGTTCCGCCCTGCGAGCCCGACACGCATGAGTCTTCGCCGCGTTGCCGTCTATCCCGGCACCTTCGACCCGATCACCGCCGGACACGTCGACCTGGTCGCCCGTGCCGCGCCGCTGTTCGACCACATCATCGTGGGCGTCGCCGAAAGTCCCGGCAAGCAGCCCTGTTTCAGTCTCGAGGAACGCGTTGCGCTGGCAAGGACCAGTCTCGCGAACATCAAGAACATCGACGTGCGTGGCTTCGACGGCCTGCTGGCGCATTTTGTCGCCGAGGTGGACGCCGGCGTGCTGCTTCGCGGCCTGCGCGCGGTATCGGACTTCGAGTATGAATTCCAGTTGGCGAGCATGAACCGGCACCTGATTCCCGAGGTGGAAACCCTGTTCCTGACACCGGCAGAGCAGTACAGCTTCATCTCGTCGTCGCTGGTGCGCGAGATCGCGCGGCTCGGTGGCGATGTCTCGGGATTCGTGCCGCCGGCCGTGCTGGACGCGCTGCGTGTGAAGTGGCACCCACGAGGCGGCGGCGTGAAGGTGTAAGCTTGGGGCAGGGCCGGGACGGCCCCGACCATCGGTTATCAACAGAAGGAACCCGCTCATGGCAGCTTGGATTCGATTTTCACTGGCGGCGCTGCTGCTGTTTGGCCTGGCGGCCTGCGAGCAGCAGGGCAAGGGCGACAAGAAAGGTGACACCGGCAGCGCGGAGCAGGAGATATCATCGGTGCCTTCTGACCCGGCTGATAAAAAGGCTTGGGGCAAGTACATGTCCTCCGTGATGAAGGAGAACATGAGCCGCATTCGCGGGAGGCCAACAGCCTATTTTCTTGTCAGCAGCCAGGACCCCGAGTTCGAAGGCAAGCTTGAGGGAATGCGCGAACAGGTGGGTGGGTTCCTCGCACGTGGAGTGGTGCCGCGCAGTCTGATTGCTTTCGCTTCTCCCGAATCGACGGCGCTAGCCGACCTGATGGTTGAAGAGTTCGAGGCGACTCAGGCGGGCACCTTGCGCGACGTCCGCATCCTGTTCATCGGCGCCGCCGAAGATGAGGAGCGCGTGCGGGCTGCGGTCGAGCCGACCGGCGCCGAGTTCGTCTTCCACGAAGCCAAGTAAGCGCTTTCCGCAGTCCTTCCCGTGGTGTCCACCGGATGCCACGGGAAATCGCGGCTGGCCCGCGATCAACACCGGTCCTGCCATTCAATGGCCCTTCTGATCAACGAACTCTGCGTCAACTGCGACGTCTGCGCACCGGTGTGTCCGAACACGGCGATCAGCATGGGCGCGGAAATCTACGAAATCGATCCGGCCCGCTGCACGGAATGCGTCGGGCACTTTCCCGAGCCGCAATGCGTGGAAGTGTGCCCGGTCGAATGCATCGATCCGGATCCGGCGTATCCGGAAAGCCAGGACGACCTGCTGCGCAAGCTGGCCGCGCTGGGCACGGCGCCGGATGCTCCGGATGCCGTAGAGGCGAGAGCCGCGGAGCCTGACGCCGGCGAAGCGGCCTGAGCTGCTATCCATGCCTGGTCCGGCACCAAGCATCACTACACGGAGCAAACCGATGTCGAAGCATCGTCGACTTCCCGGCGCCGCCATGCAGGTTCCGCGCGGCATGAAACGGCTGCTCCCGCTGTTGCTGGCCTCGATGCTGGCAGCCTGCGCGACCGCACCCCAGAAGCCCGCGTCGGATGGGATCGATCGGAATGAGCCGGTCGCCGAGGCACCGCATCCGCCGGCTGCGGCCATTGCCAGCGCGCATGCCGAAGCTACCGACGCCGGTTTCGAGATTCTCGATGCCGGTGGCAATGCCTTCGATGCGGCAATCGCGGTGTCGGCCGTGCTGTCGGTGGTGGAGCCGATCAGCTCCGGCATCGGCGGCGGTGGATTCGTGCTGGTGCATCGCGCCAGTGACGACCGCGATGTGTTCATCGACGCCCGCGAGACCGCACCGGCGTCGGCACATCCGGATCGTTACCTCGACGCCGACGGCAACCTCGATCGCGACCGCAGCATCAATGGGCCGTGGTCGGCGGGCATTCCCGGCCAGCCGGCGGCGTGGGTGCATCTGGCCGAGCACTATGGACGACTGCCGTTGTCGCGTGCGCTGCAGCCGGCCATCCGCATCGCCGAAGAGGGCTTTGCGATCTATCCGCGGTTGGCGGAAGGCTATGCGCGCCGCGCCGAGGTGATGCAGCGCTATCCCGGCACCCGCGCGGTGTTCCTTGCCGATGGCGACGCGCCGGAAGTCGGCGAGATCCTCAAGCAGCCCGATCTCGCCCGCACGCTGCGCCTGCTCGGCGAACAGGGTTTCGACGGCTTCTACAGTGGCGACGTGGCGCAGAAGCTGATCGACGGCGTCAATCGCGAAGGTGGTGAGTGGACGACCGAGGACCTTGCCGGTTATCGCGTTCGCGAGCGCGAGCCGCTGCGATTCGGTTACCGCGGCTGGAACGTCGTCACCGCGCCACCGCCATCATCCGGTGGCGTGGCGCTGGCGGAAGTCCTCAACATGGTCTCCGGCTGGAATCTCGCCGAATTGCCAAAGGCTGAGCGCGTGCACCTGTTGGTCGAGGCCATGCGTCGCGCCTATCGCGACCGCACGATCTACCTCGGCGACCCGGATTTCGTCAGCATGCCGCTGGCGCGCCTGACCAGCCGCGACTACGCGGCCGGCCTGCGCGCCACCATCCACCCGGACCGCGCCACGCCCAGCGAACTGCTGCCCGGCCAGCCGGCGCCGCTGGAGGACGAAGAGACCACGCATTTCGTGGTGATGGACGAGGAGGGCAACGTCGTCTCGTCGACCCAAACGGTGAACCTGCTCTACGGATCGGGCCTGATCCCCGAAGGCACTGGCGTGCTGCTCAATGACGAGATGGACGATTTCGCGCTGAAGCCGGGTACGCCCAATGCCTTCGGCGTGATGGGTTTCGATGCCAACGCAGTGGCACCGGGGCGACGGATGCTGAGCTCGATGTCGCCGACCTTCATGCGTGATGGCGACGACTTCATGGCACTGGGAACGCCCGGTGGCTCGCGGATCATCACCATGGTGCTGCTGGGCATGCTCGGCTTTGACGATGGCCTTGATCCGCAGGCAGTCACTGCGCTGCCGCGCTACCACCACCAGTGGCTACCGGACGCGATCCTCGCCGAGGCCGGCGCGCTGGATGCGGGAACCATCAAGGCGCTGGAAGCCATGGGGCACACCGTGGTCGTGCGCGAGGAAACCTGGGGCAACATGCACGCCCTGTCCTGGAATCGGAACAACGACGACGTCAAGGCCGGCAGCGACCCACGCCATCCCGAGGCGAAGGCGGCGGTCAGGTCGACGGGCAACGCGAACTGAGTCTCTTGCAAGGCTGCGGTCATCCGGGACGCGTAGAATGTCGCGATAACGCAACGGCACAGGTTCGACGGAGCACGGCATGAAGTTCTGGTCCATTCTCGGCAACTCGCAGAAGCTCGACGGCGGCGCCATGTTCGGCAACGTGCCGCAGGCGATGTGGTCGAAGTGGATCACGCCGGACGGGCAGAACCGCATCCCGCTGGCCTGCCGTGCGTTGCTGATCGAGGACGATGACGGTCGCCGCATCCTGCTGGAAACCGGCATCGGTGCCTTCTTCGAGCCAAAGATGCGTGAGCGCTTTGGCGTGGTCGAGTCCAGTCATGTGCTGCTGGATTCGCTGGCCCAGGCCGGCGTGTCGCACGAGGACATCGATGTGGTGGTGCTCAGTCACCTGCATTTCGATCATGCCGGTGGCCTGCTGACGCCGTGGCAGGAAGGCGAGGCGCCGGCACTGTTGTTCCCGAACGCAGGCTTCGTGGTGGGCCGCAAGGCGTTCGAGCGCGCCTGTGATCCGCATCCGCGCGACCGCGCCTCGTTCATCCCCGAGCTTCCCGGCCTGCTGCGGGACAGTGGGCGATTGGAGCTGGTTGATGGCGAGCGTTCGGAAGTGCTCGGCGATCGCTTCCGCCTTCACTACAGCGACGGCCACACGCCGGGTCTGCTGCTGGCGGAGCTGATGGCGGACGAGAAGGGCGGTGGCGTGGTGTTCTGTGCCGACCTGATTCCCGGTCGACCGTGGATGCACCTGCCGGTGACCATGGGCTACGACCGTTACCCGGAACGGCTGATCGACGAGAAGCGTGCTTTCCTCGATGACATGCGCGCGCGCGGCGTGCGCCTCTACTTCACCCATGACAGCGAATGCGCGGTCGCAGCGGTGGGGCGTGACGAGCGTGGTCGCTATTCCGGCGTGCATCCGCTGTCCACGCTGTCGGCCGCAGGCTGGGACGCGCTGCCGGTTGCCGGGAACGCCTGAGGCATGACGCTGCGACGCGCTTCGTTCGCCGCCTGCGCTTTGTTCGCGCTGCTGTTTGCCACGATGCCGGTGGTGCTGACGGCAGCGCCGACGTCGGCCGTCGATCCGGTCGTTGAGGCGGTTCCGCCGCGAGGGGAGCTGTGGCCGCTGACACCGTTGGCGGACGACAGCTTCGGCGTCTCGGTTCGCGCGCTGGCGCTGCGCCGCGAGGTGCGGATGTTCCAGTGGCGTGCGGAAACCGACGTCGACGGCAGCGTTCGCTGGTCGCAGGCGTGGGCGCCAGAGCGGATCGCGATTCCCGCTGCCTTGCGCGATGACGGGCACATCAATCCTGAGCGCATGCCGTTCCAGGGCGCGACCTGGCGCGCTTCCACGGTCGAACTGGATGGGCGCACGGTGGATCCGTCGCTGTACGCGCACTTCGACGACTGGGAGCCGTTTTCCATCGATGCCGCGTCGTTGCCGCCCAACCTCGCGGCCAGCTTTTCCAGCGTCGACGGCTGTGTGCATAGCGGCGAGGATGCCGCGAATCCGGTGGTCGGTGACCTGCGCATCTGCTGGGAGGTGCTGCCTGCCGGACCGATCGAAGGCGCCGTTCGCCTGGAGGCTGGGCGCTGGCTGACGGCGACCAATGATCCGATCTCCCGCGCTACGCAGCGCGAGGATTTCGCGCTGGACGCTCCCGGGAACGGGTACTGGCTCATTGCCGGTTTGCTGGGAGGCTTCCTGTTGCTGGTTTTGCTATTCCGTGGTCGAGGAAGGAATTGATTGATGGCGTTGGATGACAAAGCAAAGTCGGCTGCTGGTTCGCGTCGGCGTTTTCTCGGCGCCGGTGGCGTCGCGGCGGGTGCTGCGATAGGCGGCCTTTCGCCGCTGGGAAGGCTGTTTGCCGCGGCTGGTGAAGCGAGCGCCAAGGGTGCCGGTCGAATCCGCGGCTATGGACCGCTGAGGCCGGTTCGCGACGAGAACACCGGGCTGCCGTTGCTCAAGCTGCCGACAGGCTTCAGTTATCGCAGTTTTGGCTGGGTCGGTGATCCGCTGGTGGATGGCGGGCTGATGCCGGGCGCGCACGACGGCATGGGCATCGTCCGCGCCGAAGGCAGCCGCATCCGGCTGGTGCGCAATCACGAGATTTCGCGGATCGGCCCGGCATTCGGCAAGCCGGAATTCCAGTACGACCCCAACGCACAAGGTGGCACGGTCACGCTGGACTACGACTGCGAGAGCGGCAGGCTGATGTCCGCCCATGCCAGCCTGGCCGGCACCATGACCAACTGTGGCGGCGGCATCACGCCCTGGGGCAGTTGGCTCAGCGGCGAGGAGTTCGTGTCCGCCGCGGGAAAGGCGGTGATGACCAAATCCGGCATCGGGCAGCTCGAACGCGACCACGGTTTCGTGTTCGAGGTGCCGGCCGACGGCCATTCCGATGCCGTGCCGATTCGCGACATGGGGCAGTTCCGGCACGAGGCGGCGGTGGTGTTTCCGGCGACCGGCGATGTCTATCTGACCGAGGACCTGGAGCCGGTCGCCGGCTTCTACCGTTTCGTGCCGAAGACGCCAGGCGGAGGCTGGCGGACGGCGGCGCTGTACATGCTGCGTGCGAAGGTCGTGTGGAACTGCGCTCGGGCCTGACAGTAGGCGAGCCGATGGATGTGGACTGGGTGCGCATCGAGAAGCCCGACCACGGCGTCGACAGCGAGCACGACGACATCCGCGGCGTGCAGCGGCAGGCGCTGGTGCAGGGTGCGTCGAAGTTCACGCGGCTGGAAGGGATCTTCACCAGCGACGTTGACGTGTTCTTCACCGCCACCAATGGCGGCAACGCGGGTTGCGGACAGGTGTTCCGCTACCGGCCGGCCGAGCAGCAACTGACCCTGATCTATGAGTCCGCAGATCCATCGGTGCTGGATTACCCGGACAACATCTGCATCAGCCCGCGCGGTGGCATGGTGATCTGCCAGGACAGCAAGGGCGACTCGCAGAGTCTGTTCGGTCTGACCGCCGGCCACGAGCTGTTCGAGTTCGTACGCAACAACGTGGTGCTGGATGGCGCGACCAAGGGCCTGTCCGGCGACTACCGGCGTTCGGAGTGGGCCGGTAGCTGCTTCTCGCCGGATGGCAAATGGCTGTTCGCCAACGTCTACAGCCCGGGGTTCACGGTGGCGATCACCGGTCCCTGGGGCGAGGGGCTGGTCTGATGTCCATGACCGCTTTTCCCGCCACGGCCGCAATCTATTGCGCCCTGTCGGTGCTTCTGGTGCTCGCGCTGGCGATGCGCGTGGTTCAGGTCAGGCGCTCGCGCCGCGTCGGAATCGGCGATGACGGACATGCTGATCTGGCGCGACGCATCCGCGTGCATGCCAATACGCTGGAGAACCTGCCGTTGGCGCTGCTCTTGCTGGTACTTCTGGAGATGTCCGGCGTCGGCAGTGCGTGGATCCACGGCATCGGCGCGACACTGCTGCTGGCCCGCGTCTGGCATGCCACCGGCCTGTCGGCGCGTTCCGGGTACAGCGTTGGCCGCTTCTACGGCACGCTGGCGACCTGGCTGCTGATGCTTGGCATGGCCGGCTGGCTGCTGCTGCGCTGCTTCTGATCGCTGGCGATCAGGTCGCCGCGCTTCCGTCCGGATTGCGCTCCACGAAGTACAGGCCGGCGTACAGCTTCGGGTCGATGGCATAGCCTTCGGCGGCCTTGCGGCAGAGCCAGGAGGCCACCTCGTCGCGTGGAATTTCGTGGACGATGATGTCCTCGCTGTCGTCACCTCCGCCGCTGCCAACGCGGCCCAGGCCGCTGGCGCGGGCGAAGGCGATGATCTCGTTGCTCATTCCGGCTGAAGTCGGTCCCTGCATCAGCAGTTCAACGCATTCGGCACGCCAGCCGGTTTCCTCTTCCAGTTCGCGGATGGCGGCATCTTCAATGGGCTCGTCGCTGTCGATATCGCCGACCAGCCCGGCCGGCATTTCGATGGCCCGCGCGTTGATCGGTACCCGGAACTGCTCTACCAGCAGCAGGCGGTCTTCGGGGGTGATCGCGACAATGATCACCGCGCAGCGCGCGTTGCTGCGTTCGGCGTACTCCCAGCCGGCGCGACGGATCAAGCGCAGGTACTCGCCTTCCGCCAGTGTGTTGGCGGGAGACGGGGGCGGCGTGGTTTGCTGGATTCCGTTCATTCAGTCCCGTCCCGGGGCATCGACGTCGCGCGAATGTTAGCCTGTCGGGCTCCGGGTTTCCCGACCGTCGACGGAGCACCGTAGGGGAACCTTTGCCCCGGGACCGGGTCGCAGGCAGCGCCCACGGCGCAGATGCCGCCAAACCGACTTCAAGACGAGCAACGAATGAGTTCTTCCCACTGCCAGCTTCGATCCTTCCGTTCCGCTGTTTCCGATCTCCGCACAGGTCCGGGTTGGACCTTGCTTCTGGCTGCCGTGTTCGCCGTCGGCCTGAGCGGTGGTGCCATGGCAGCCAGTGAGAAGACATCGGTCGTTCCGGAAAGCCACAAGCCGGTTGATCCGGCGATGGAAGACAAACTCAACGCCATTGATGACGTCGCCAAGCTGCGCGGCATCGCCCTGGGGTTCCAGCAGCGGCAAGACTGGCACCATGCATCGCTGGCCTGGAATCGACTGGCCGTACTGCGTCCGCATATCGGCCAGTACAAGCTGGAGATGGCCACTGCCTACGCGCATCAGGACAAGAAGAGCGAGGCCTATACGGCATTGCTGGAGTTGCAGGGCCAGGGCTATGCCTATGACCTCAGGGATGACGTGCGTTTCAGCAGGATCGCCACTACCGAAGTGTGGAAGTACATCTTGACCGGCTTTGACGCCAACAGGGTTGCGTTCGGTGACGGAGTCGTTGCGCATACCCTGCCGAAGGAAGATCTGCTGATCGACAGCCTCGCCTGGGACAGCAGTCGCAAGGCGCTGCTGGTCGGCAGCGCGCGTACCGGCGCGGTCTACCTGGTGGGCAAGGGCGACAAGCTGAAGCCGCTGGTTGAAGCGGATACCAAAAACGGCATGTGGGCGGTGATGGATCTGGTGGTTGATGCCAAGCGCAACCGCCTGTGGGTGGCGAGCACCGCGATCCCGCATTTCCAGCACTACTCGCCGGAAAAGGATCTGGGCCGCGCCGGCGTGTTCGAGTTCGCGCTCGACAGCGGCAAGTTCATCAAGAGCTATCTGTCTCCCGAAGTTCCGGGGCAGAGTTTTTTCCTGTCCAGCCTGGCGCTGGGAGCCAGTGGCGAGGTCTACGCGGCGGATGGTGTGAATAATGCTGTCTACATGGTGCGTGATGGCCAGTTCAAGCGCATGTTCCATGCGCCGCGTCTTGCGAGTATTCGCGGCATGACGGTCAGCGATGACGGCAAGCGTTTGTACTTCGCCGACCATGAACTCGGCGTCATGGGTGTCGACCTCTCGACGGGCAAGCCCTTCGACCTGCTGGTGCCCAAGAACCTCGCGCTGGGCGGGATCGAGGGCATGCAGTGGTGGAAGGATTCGCTGATCCTGATTCAGAACGACATGAACCCGACTCGCGTCATGCGTCTGCAGTTGGACGAGAGCGGTCGCAGCGTAGCCAAGGTGCTGCCGCTGGAAGCAAACCAGGACAGCGTGAGTTTTCCGACGATGTTGACCGTCAGCGGCGAGGACATCTACCTGATTGCCAATAGCCAGAAGGGGAACTATGACCGCTTCGGCCTGTTGCGCGACAAGGCCAAGCTGGAAGCTACCCGCATCTACCGGCTTGACGTCAGCTCGGTGAAGCCGGAGATGGATATCGAGCCGTTCCTGAACATCGGTGCCAGGAAGTCGAAGGCTGACGCGGCCAATCCGGAGGAATAGGGTCGGATAGGCAGCGCGCCGGTCGTGGAGGGTCAGCCGGCGGTGCCGAGATCACTGATCCTCCGGCGGGTCATTGCGCCGAACTGCAATCGCAGTCCGAGTTCATCCATCGCCGTTTCGTTGATCGGGCCGCGTTGCGCGTCGCCGATATCGTCGGGAATCGGCGCATCCAGCGCGATGGTCGCCAGCTCGCGCGACAGACGCGCCTGCTCGGCATGCTCGCGCAGGCGGGTCGCGTGGGCCTTGGCACCGCGCAGGCGCAGGAACTCGACCTCGTCAATGCGCTGCAGAAGCGAGTCCAGTTCGCCGAAGTGTGAAAGCAGGGCCGCCGCGGTCTTGGGGCCAATGCCGGGCACGCCGGGGATGTTGTCGCTGCTGTCACCGGTCAGGCCGAGGAAGTCTGGTATCTGCTCCGGTCGCACGCCGTAACGTTCCATGACGCCGTTGCTGTCCCAGCGCTGGTTGCGGGCGTAGTCCCACTGCTGGTCGCCTTCCCGCAGTAGCTGCGACAGGTCCTTGTCGGCGGAAAGGATCAGCCCCTTGAATCCCGCGTCGCGCCGGCGCCACAGTAGCGTGCCGATCAGATCGTCGGCCTCGTAGCGCGGATCGACCACGGTGGCCAGGCCCAGCGCCCGCGACACGGCCTGGCATTCACGGAACTGTCGCTTCAGGCTTTCCGGTGCCGGTTCGCGGTTGGCCTTGTAGGCCGGGTAGCGTTCGTTGCGGAACGAGCTTTCCAGCGCTTCGTCGAAGGCAACCGCGATATGCAATGGCCGTTGCCGTTCCAGCAGTTCCAGCAGGAAGCGGGTGAAGCCGTGCACGGCGTTGGCCGGGTGGCCATCCACGTCGACGAAGTCTTCGGGCATTGAATGCCAGGCGCGGAAGACATACATGCTGGCATCGACCAGGAACAGCGTTTCGCTGCGCTTCACTTCAGGCCTGCCATTGGCTGAAGACATCGTCGAGCTGGGGTCGGATACGTTCCGGTGTTTCCTGTGCCGCGCTGCCGAGGTGCAGGAAACCAAGCACGCGCTCGTTCTCCGCCAGGCCCAGAAGGCTGGCGACGCCGTCATCGTAGGCCGCCCAGCCGGTCAGCCATTGCCCGGAATAGCCCAGTGCCTGCGCGGCCAGCAGGATGTTCAGGCAGACGCAGCCGCCGGACAGGATCTGCTCCTGCTCCGGTACCTTGTGGCCGATGGTGATGCGCGCCACCACGACCAGCAGCATCGGGCTCTCGCCGAAACGCTGTCGGTCCTTTTCCAGCGCGGCTTCGCCGATCTCGGGCTCGACAAGCCGGTGCCGTATGACGAGGGCTTCGGCGAAGGCCCCGCGCGCGGAATCCGGCACTTCGATGACGCGCCAGGGCGCCAGGCGGCCGTGGTCCGGTACACGGATCGCGCTGCCAAGGATTTGGCGCAACGCCATCTGGTCCGGTGCCGGGGCTGACAGTGCCATCACCGGGGTCGATCGTCGCCGGTCGAGGAAGGCAAGCGGATTTTCGGTTTGATTGATCATGCCTGGCATCTTAGCCAGCGATTGGCCAGGGTGCAGCCGTGGCATCCGCCGCGTGCGTTCCGAGGTCGGCTGTGGCTCTAAAACTGACCGCCGGCGCTTGTCATGCCGCCTTGGTGGGCACAATATGACGCTAAAGGTCAGTATTTCGCGGCCTCGGTCACGAATCGCCGGCGGGAAGCCGCCTACAATGACCACACCAGAAGCACAGCGCCGTCCAGGCGACCCATGACGTCGGAGCGGGATTCCATGAGCAACGCAGAACCAGCCAATGTGGTCGATTTCGCGGCCCGTGGCGGACGCGCAAGTCAGCCGTCGCATCAGCTGATCACGCTGCGCGGGCGGGCGATGACCGAGCTCGAGAAGGCGCTGAACACCGTGTTCGACAGTGCCGACGACACCTTGTTCGACATGCTGAACAACGTCCCGCCGTCGGATCACCAGGACTACATGGATGCGATGTGCGAGCTGCGGCTGCGTCGTCGCGATTGTCTCGCCGGATTCCGCGGGCACATGGAACTGGCGTTCCAGGCCTTGTTCGAGGGCCAGCCGAAGACCGCTGAAGAAATGCGTGAGTCCTCGCTGGGCGGCGAGTTGAGCCTGGTCAGCGAGAACGATCTCCTGCAGCAGCTTGGTGCCCGGCAGATCGGTCAGGCCGTGCATCGCGACTTCGGTCCCATCCTCGGCCAGCTCAATCGCCGGATGACGGTGCTTGCCGGCAGCGCCGAGCTGAGCGAGGAAAACAACCCGATCGGCGGCGAGCACATCGGCGAAGCCTTCAGTCAGGCCATGGCGACCTGCAGCATTGCCGTGACCGTGAAGATGATCCTCTTCAAGCTGTTCGAACGCGAGATTCTGGATCGTCTGCAGGACGTCTATGCGGGCATCAACAAGCAGCTGATCGATGCCGGTGTGCTGCCCAAGCTGCCAAGCGTGCCGGTGTTGTCGCCGGAAGCGCTGAAGCGCGGCCGCCGTTCCGCGCCGCGGCGGCCGGATGCCGAAAAGCAGGCCGAACAGGAAGAGCGCGCCGACGATGATGCCCGTCCTGCATCGCGAGGCAACTACACGCTCAGCGAAGACGAGCACGCGCTGTTCAGCAGCCTGCATCATCTGCTGCAGTCATATCGGCAGGAGTCGAAGCAGGCCACCGTGGCGGCGGAGCCTGGCCGTCGTGCAATGAGTTCGCGCGAAGTGATGGCAGTGCTCAGCCTGTTCCAGGACGACATGCCGGAAAGCGTGCGCGGTGCGATCGATGATCCCAGCCAGTCGCTGGCCCAGCGCCTCAAGCAGGAAATGATGGCCGGCGCCGGCCGTCTCGGCATGGATCCATCGCAGACCGCGATGAGCGCCAACGACGAGGATGCCGTCGATCTGGTCGGCATGCTGTTCGAGGTGCTGCTGGACGAGCGCGACCTCAACGGCAACATCCGTGACACCATCGGTCGTCTGGTCGTGCCCTTCATCAAGGTGGCGATGCTGGATCGCCGCATGTTCCTGCAGCGCTCCCATCCGGCGCGCCGGCTGCTCAACTCGCTGGCCGAGGCCTGCGAAGGCAACAAGGGCGAGACGCCGCAGGAGCGCGCACTGCTGGAGAAGGTCAACGACCTTGTTGATCGCCTGCTCTCGGAATTCAACGAGAACGTCGCCATCTTCGAGACGCTGGAGCAGGAGTTCCGCGCCTTCATCGAACAGCATAGAAAGCGCGTCGAATTGGCGGAGAAGCGCACGGCCGAGGCCCAGCGCGGTCGCGAACGCCTTGAGTTCGCGCGCAACGTCGCCAGCACCGACGTCAACGCGCGGCTGCGTGCGAACGATATTCCGCCGACGCTGAAATCGGTGCTGGAGCGCTACTGGAGCCATCACCTGACCGTCACCGCGCTGCGCCAGGGTCACGATACCGAGGAGTATCAGCAGGCCGTCACCGCCGGTGACACCGTGCTGGCCTCGCTGGCTGCCGCCAGCGAAGGCGAGGCCGCCTTGCTGCCAACGCTCGGTCCGATGCGCAAGGCACTGGATGCCATGCTGGCCAGCTCCGGTTGCGTAGGTAATTCGGCCAAGGAAGTGGTTCGAGCAGTGGCCGAGGAATTGCGCCGCATCGTCCGGGGCGAGCAGACCGAGACGGTGGACGAGGTGGTGGCCGCCGCCAGCGAGCCACCGCAGGTGGCGGCGCCGGCGCCGCAGACGCCGGACCCGAACGACGTGAAGCTGGGGCTTTCGGCAGATCCGGAGGAGCTCGACTTCGATCCGGCGGATGTCGAAGCGCTGCGCACCATGCCGGTGGGAACCTGGGTCGAGATCAAGGACGAGAGCGGTGAATCGCAGCCGGCCAAGTTGTCCTGGGTGAGCCCGATTTCCTCGCGCCTGCTGTTCGTCAACCGCCGTGGCATGCGCTGCTGCGTGGCGTCGCCGGAAGAGCTGGCGGCAATGATGCGCGAAGGTCGTTTCGCCATCCGAGACACCAATACCGCCTTCGAGTACGCGATGAACCAGGTACTCGGCAAGTTGCGCGCTGACGACCTCAAGGGCAAGCAGTTCGCGGCCGATTGATTCGTTCCAGCCAGGATAGTGCGAAAGCGCCGCGAGACATCGCGGCGTTTTCGCATCTGGCGTCGGCGTTGTCGTCCGCCTCAAATGACCGCGCCGCATATCAATGCCTCATGACGCTGGCGGCATTGCCGCCGCGTGCTAGGATCGCCAGCGGGGCCAGTTCTTGAGGTGCGTCCATGCCGGTGACGGTGGCGGCGGTAGAAGAGAACGCGCCGGGTGAACGCCGTTCGGCGATCACACCGGAAATCGTGAAGAAGCTGCGCATGGTTGGCGTCCGCGTCGTATTGCCGCCGGGTTACGGGGCGTCGACCTGGTATGCCGATGCGGACTTCGGCGATGTCGAATGGCGCGATGGCGCCATCGCGGATGCCGATGTCGTGCTTTGCGTGCGGCCGCCGGGTGCAGCGACGCTAGCTGCCATGAAACCAAACGCCGTGCTGCTCGGCATGCTGCAGCCGCATGCCGGCGACGATGGCATCCGCGCCATGGCGGATCACAAGCTCAGCAGCTTTTCGCTGGAGCTGCTGCCGCGCACCACGCGCGCGCAGGCCATGGACGTGTTGAGTTCGCAGGCCGGCATGGCCGGCTACAAGTCGGTGCTGATCGGCGCCGAGCTCTGCGACAAGTTCTTTCCGATGCTGACCACGGCCGCCGGCACGGTGCGCCCGTCGCGGGTTCTGGTGATCGGTGCAGGTGTCGCCGGTTTGCAGGCCATCGCAACGGCGAAGCGACTGGGCGCGCAGGTCGAAGGCTTCGACGTGCGTCCGGAAACGCGCGAACAGATCGAGTCACTGGGTGCCAAGTTCCTGGACCTCGGTGTGTCGGCGGCCGGTGAGGGCGGCTACGCCCGCGAGCTCACGGCAGACGAGCGCGCCGAACAGCAGCGACGCCTCGGCGAGCAGCTGAAGCGCATGGACGTGATCGTCTGCACCGCCGCCGTTCCCGGCCGCGCCGCACCGCGCATCATCACCGCCGGTATGGTCGAAGGCATGAAGGCGGGTAGCGTGATCGTTGACATGGCCGCGGAAACCGGCGGCAACTGCGAGTTGACCGAGCCGGGCAGCACGGTGGAGAAGCACGGCGTGCGCATCGCCGGGCCGCTGAACCTGGCCAGCAGCGGCGCGATCCACGCCACGGAAATGTATGCGCGCAATCTGTTCAACTTCCTGTCGCTGATGCTGGCGGAAGATGGCGAACTCAAGCTCGACTGGGATGACGAGCTGATCGCGAAAAGCTGCCTGACCCACGACGGCGAGATCCGCCACGAACCCACCCGCAACCGCCTCAACGGCGCTTCCTGAGGGACACGGCCATGATTGACGGTTTCCTCGCGCTCTACATCTTCATGCTGGCGGCGTTCACCGGGAAGGAAATCATCGCCCGGGTGCCGGTGATCCTGCACACGCCGCTGATGTCCGGCTCCAACTTCGTCCACGGCATCGTGCTGGTCGGCGCGATGCTGGTGCTGGCGCATGCGCAGACCACGCCCGAGCGCGTCATCGGACTGATTGCCGTCGCGCTGGGTGCGGGCAACGCCGCCGGCGGCTACGTCGTCACCGAACGCATGCTGGAGATGTTCAAGTCCAGCAAGCCGGCGGGCAAACCGGTGGATCAGGCGGGAGGCAAGGGCTGATCATGGCTGACCTCACGCTCGAACAGATCCTGCATTTCGCGGCCAAGGCGAGCTACTTCGTCGCGGCACTGCTATTCATCCTCGGCATCAAGCGCATGGCTTCACCGGTCACCGCGCGAAAGGGCATCGTGCAGGCCGGCATCGGCATGCTGGTGGCGACCGCCGCGACCTTCGCGCTGACCGGCACCGACAACCTCGGCTGGATCATCGCCGGCCTTGCCATCGGCGTGATTCCGGCATGGATGTCCGGCAAGCGCGTGGCGATGACCGACATGCCGCAGATGGTGGCGCTGTACAACGGCATGGGTGGCGGTTCGGCGGCCGCCATCGGTGCGGTCGAACTGCTGCGCTTCTCGTCGTCCGGCCATTCGCCGTCGACCTCGCACCTGGTGCTGGGCGTGCTCGGTGCGCTGATCGGCTCGATCTCCATGTCCGGTTCGGTGATCGCCTGGGCCAAGCTCGACGGGCGTCTGGATCGCCGCTTCAACTTCGCCGGTCAGCAGGCACTGAACACGCTGTGTTTTGTGGCTGCGGTTGGTGCCGGAGTGGCGCTGGTGTTCTACGGTCTCGATGTGAGGCTGATCGCGCTGTTCTTCGGCCTCGCGCTGTTGTTCGGCGTACTGATGACGCTGCCCATCGGCGGCGCGGACATGCCGGTGGTGATTTCGCTGTACAACGCGCTGACCGGCCTGGCCGTCGCCTTCGAGGGCTTCGTGCTGCAGAACGAGGCGCTGATCATCGCCGGCACCGTGGTCGGCGCGGCCGGCACGCTGCTGACGCAGTTGATGGCCAAGGCCATGAACCGGCCGATCAGCAACGTGCTGTTCTCCAACTTCGGCGGCGGTGGCGAAGGCGAGGCCATCGAAGGCAGCCAGAAGCCGATCGATGCCGCCGACGTGGCCTCATTGCTGTACATCGCCGACAAGGTCGTCATTGTGCCGGGCTACGGCATGGCGGTGGCGCAGGCGCAGCACAAGATCTGGGAGCTGTCCAAGCTGCTGATCGACGCCGACAAGGACGTCAGGTTCGCCATCCATCCAGTGGCCGGCCGCATGCCCGGCCATATGAACGTGCTGCTGGCCGAGGCCGGTGTGCCCTACGACCTGATCGCCGACATGGACGACATCAATCCCGAGTTCCCCACCTGCGATGTCGCCATCGTGATCGGCGCCAACGACGTGGTGAACCCGGCGGCGCGCACTGACAAGAGCTCACCGATCTACGGCATGCCGGTGCTGGACGTGATCAAGGCACGGCAGGCCATCGTCATCAAGCGTGGACGCGGCGCCGGCTTTGCCGGTATCGAGAACGCCCTGTTCTACGCCGACAACACGCGCATGCTGTTCGCTGATGGCCAGGCTGCGGCGGCCAGTCTGGTCAGCGAATTCAAGGCCATTGAAGGTGGTGGTGGGCACTGAGCCCGGCTAGGCAGTTCGTTTCGCGCGCAGCACCCAGACGCACAACCCAAGCGCCAGCAGCAGCGACAGCCAGTCCCAGATGGTTGCGGCCTCGCGGGCGACTTCGAGGGTGAGCATCGGATCCATCCGGCGCAGCGAGTCCGCCGGCGACATGCCCATCACGCGGCCGATGCGCGTGCCGGCGGTGATCCACACGGCGATGGCGGCGGTGATCAGCGTCGTCAACACGGCCATGATCTGGCTGACCATGCCGCATCGGGTGCCGGCCAGCCGGAACAGCAGCACGGCATCGAGTGCGGTGAGTAGCGCCATCCAGCCGTTGAGACGGCCGTTGTGCAGGTTGACCGCCGACCAGATCGCGGTCATCGCGGCAATGGCCGCCAGCATGGCCAGTGCGCCGAGCCAGTAGCCGTTCTTCGCGGGATTCGGGTTGGTGTGGCGGGTGTCTGTTGTGGAAACGTTGATGGGATCGGCTCGCTGCAGTGGGCGCTGCCGTATCATACGCACCATGTACAGCCGAACCAGCGAACCCGTGAAGCTCGAGCGCGACTGCGATGCCATCCTGGTGCCGCAGGGCGAAAAAGTCAGCCTGCCCGCCGGCAGCATTGGCTATATCACCCAGGCCCTGGGTGGCAGCTTCACCGTTTTCATCGAGGGCAACCTGTTCCGCATCGCCGGCGCCGACGCCGACGCGCTGGGCAAGGAGCCGTTGCCGCGGCCCCAACTGCCTGACGACGCATCGGACCAGGATGTCGAGAAACTGGTGTGGAAGCAGCTTCGAACCTGCTTTGATCCGGAAATCCCGATCAACGTGGTCGAACTGGGCCTGATCTACGAATGCGACGTGATCCCGCTGCCGGATCGCCAGCGTCGGGTTGACGTCAAGATGACGCTGACCGCGCCCGGCTGCGGCATGGGTGACGTGCTGGTCGAGGACGTGCGCAGCAAGCTGGAGCTGATCCCCACCGTCAGTGAAGCCGATGTCGAGCTGGTGTTTGATCCACCGTGGAACCAGAACATGATGTCGGAGTCGGCGCGGCTGGAAACCGGCATGCTCTGACGCAACGGCGCATATGCAGGCCAGGATGCGGAGGACGCCATGAAGCCCATCGTCATCGTTCGTCGAGCGGCGGCATTACTTTGCCTGCTGTTCCTGCTGCTTGACCTCTATGCCTGGGCCGGCCTCAGCCGCGATCCGGAGGTGGGTGTTGCCGTCAGTCGCTCGATCGAGCGCGAAGGCGCGTTGGCCTGGGTCTATGCCTCGGCCGGGCGGCCGCTGGTGGCAACGCTGGGCGTCGAGCAGGGCGCGATCCGCTTTGCCGGACGGTACTTTGATGCGGCGCGGGAGGCTGTGGCGGCCAACCCGGAAGCGGCCATGGACCTGATTGGCCAGCACATGGGGCTGCTGATGCGGGTCATGCACTACGGCGCTCCGCTGTTGGGCCTGTTGTGGCTGCTGCTCTGGTGGCGCAGGCCACGGGAACTGAAAACGTTCAGGCGCTAGGGGCGGTTGGCGCCATCGCTCGAACAGTGACTACTGGAACCCCGTCGTCGGCTGGTCTGGCTGTCGAAAAGGCCGATCCGGCTGTCGGTTCCCTGCCGCCGTCGGTGGTTGGGGCGGTTTGACCGGGATGCGGGATGCGAGGCAGCTTTTTGCGCGTTTCTGACGCAGAGGGGCAGTTTTTATCGCGGGTCAAGCTGCCGCTGACGCCGGTCTGACACGCTAATTCACAAAAATGCGGGTAGCGGTTCTTGCGCTGCAACATGAGCGGGCATGACCTTTGGCCTATACGTTGAGGGGTATTTCGGGTGCTTTTGCTCGAAATGACCACAAGTATTCCGCGGTGCAATATCGCTCATGAAAAAGAATTGTGATGAACAGCGCGTAACCGTATTGACGCATTTCTCAGGGCGTTGCTAGGTTCTGGTCCGCTTTGTTCCGACGGGGCAAAGCCGTGGTCCGGACACTGGGCGGCATCAAGCAGGTCAGCGATGCCGCCATTCGGGTTTGACGACAGTCTGGGATCTGGCCGGCAAGGCAGGTTCCAAGGGAAGTCGCGTGCCGCAGAAAGGGGAGCGGTTCGATCCGGGACACGATGGAAACCTTTGGGGTCCGATTTGGACCAGGCCCGTCGAAATCCTGTTTCGGGGAAATCACAACGTGAATCGTAATCGCACTCGCATGACCCGCCTGCACGCTCTCGCGGCGGTCACGGCGGCAGCGCTGGGCTCCATGGCCACCGCGCAGGCCGCCAATCTGGTCGACCTTCACGCTCGTAACGTCAACAAGATCAACAGCGACTACCTGCAGGTGTCGGCGGGACTCGGCCAGGCCGTGAACGCCACCGAGCGCCACGCGGAAATGCTGATGATGAACGCCAACTCCGGCCTCAAGCTGGTGCGCAGCACCGAGGAGAAGGGCGGCGTTCGCCACTATCGTTACCAGCAGACCATCAACGGCCTGCCGGTCTGGGGCGAAGGCATCGCCATCAGCGAGAACAGCGACGGCTCGATGCGTACTCTGTTCGGCCGCATGGCCACCGAGGTCAACATCGTCAACGGTGGCATGGCCAACGCCAAGCGCCGCGCGCAGGGCCTTGAGCTGGACACCGGTTCGGCCTTGAACCGCGCCAAGGAAGTGGCCCTGGGCAAGAAGCGTCCCAGCGACACCGTTTTCGAGAATGAAAGCTCGGAAGAAATGATCTACATCGACGAGGCCGGTGAGGCACACCGCGTCTTCGTGTCCTCGTTCTTCGCCGACTCCATGAGCGGCGCGCCGACCCGTCCGTTCGTGATCATGGACGCGGTCAGCGGCAACGTGCTGAAACAGTGGGATGGCCTGACCCACGCCAACGGCACCGGCCCCGGCGGCAACCAGAAGACCGGCCAGTACGAGTACGGCACCGACTTCGGCTACCTGAACGTGGCGCAGAGTGGCAGCACCTGCACCATGTCCAACAGCAACGTGAAGACGGTCAACCTGAATCACGCCACCAACAACAACAGCAACACGGCGTTCTCGTACAACTGCCCGCGCAACACGGTGAAGACCGTCAACGGTGCGTACTCGCCGCTGAATGACGCGCATTTCTTTGGTGGCGTCATCTACAACATGTATCAGGACTACCTGAACACGGCGCCGCTGAGCTTCGCGCTGACGATGAAAGTCCACTACCGCAGCAACTACGAGAACGCGTTCTGGAACGGTTCGGCGATGACCTTCGGTGACGGCGCCAGCACCTTCTACCCGCTGGTCAGCCTGGACGTGTCCTCGCACGAGGTCTCGCACGGTTTCACCGAGCAGAACTCGGATCTGGTCTATTCAGGCCAGTCGGGCGGCATGAACGAAGCCTTCTCCGACATGGCGGGCGAGGCAGCCGACTTCTACATGCACGGCAGCAACGACTGGGCCGTGGGTGCGGACATCTTCAAGGGCAGCGGTGCGCTGCGCTACATGAACAACCCGACGGCCGACGGTTCGTCCATCGACCACGCCGATGACTACTACAACGGCCTGGACGTGCACTACTCCTCGGGTGTGTACAACAAGGCGTTCTACAACCTGTCCACCACCGGTGGCTGGGACATCGTCATGGCGTTCAAGGCCTTTGCCCGCGCCAACCAGAACTACTGGACGTCGAGCAGCACCTTCGACGCCGGTGCCTGTGGTGTCGAAACCGCGGCGGATGACCTGGGCTACGACGTTGCCGACGTCACGGCGGCCTTTGCCGCGGTGGGCGTGGACTGCCCGACCGGCGGTGGCGGCGGTGGTGGTGGCGGTGAGCTGACCAAGGGCGTGCCGGTGACCGGCCTGTCCGCCAGCACCGGCAATTCCATCAACTACACGATGGTGGTTCCGGCCGGCGCGACCAACCTGAGCTTCAGCATCTCGGGTGGCAGCGGCGATGCCGATCTGTACGTGCGACGTGGCAGTGCGCCGACCGACAGCACCTACGACTGCCGTCCGTACCAGGGTGGCAACTCGGAGACCTGCAGCTTCGCAACGCCGACCGCGGGCACCTACTACGTCCGCGTGAAGGCTTACAGCAGCTTCTCCAACGTGTCGCTGGTGGGTGACTACACCATCGCGTCGCCGAACCAGGCGCCGACGGCCAACTTCACCTACACCAGCAACAACCTGGCGGTGTCGTTCTCCGACGCTTCCTCGGACAGCGACGGCAGCATCGCCTCGCGTTCCTGGAACTTCGGCGACGGCAGCAGTTCCAGCTCCACCAACCCGAGCCACACCTATGCGGCAGCCGGCACCTATACGGTGACCCTGACCGTGACCGATGATGACGGCGCGACCGACAGCAAGTCGTCGAACATCACGGTCAGCAGCGGTGGCGGCGGTGGTGGCAGCAGCGAACTGCAGCCGGGTGTTGCCAAGACCGGCCTGTCGGCAAGCACCGGCAACTCGCTGAACTACACCATGGTGGTGCCGGCCGGCGCCAGCAACCTGAGCTTCACCATCTCGGGTGGCAGCGGTGATGCTGACCTGTACGTGCGTCGTGGCAGTGCCCCGACCGACAGCAGCTACGACTGCCGTCCGTACAAGAACGGCAATGCGGAGACCTGTACTTTCGCCACGCCGACCGCCGGTACCTACTACGTGCGCATCAAGGCCTACAGCACGTTCTCCAACGTCAGCCTGGTGGGTGACTACGAGACCAGCGGTGGCGGCGGTGGTACGACCTTCTTCGAGAACACCGGCAACTACAACATCGCTGACAAGGCCACGGTCGAAAGCCCGATCGCCGTCAGCGGTGTCAGCGGTAACGCGCCGAGCGACCTCGAAGTCACCGTCGACATCAAGCACACCTACCGCGGTGACCTGGTGGTCAACCTGGTCGCACCGGATGGCAGCACCTACCTGCTGCACAACGGTTCCGGCGGTAGTGCGGACAACCTGCAGGGCACCTACACGGTGAATGCCTCCAGCGAGTCCGCCAACGGCACCTGGAAGCTGCGTGTGTACGACCGCTACAACGGCGACACCGGCTACATCGATGCCTGGAGCCTGCAGTTCTAAGCAGTACCTGACATCCGGTAGCTGCGGCTACCGAGACCTGAGACCCCGGCCTTGTGCCGGGGTCTCTTTTTGTGACGGTCGATCATTGATTGTCCATCAGCACGCAAGGCAGTCACTCAATGGAGGAAGCTGCCTGCGAGAGCGGGTGGGCGGTGCGATCAGCCGGAACACCGCGCGGGCTGCGGATCGGAGGCGACGCTGCTGATATGACGACGATCAGCCCCTGCGACGGGTTGCCATCAGGCGAGAGACCATGATCTGCACGATCTGGTCATTCTGGTTCAGCGTGCGGGTTTCCGTGGTGGCGATGCCTCGATCAGGGCGCGAGGCGGATTCGCGGATTTCGGTAATCGTGGACTCGACCCGCAGGCGGTCGCCGGGCCGGGTCGGGTTTGGCCAGCTGATCTCAGCACCCAGGCCAACGACGCCACCGTCAATTGGAAAGCATTCCACCAGCAGGCGCATGGTGATGCTGGCCGTATGCCAGCCGCTGGCAGCCAGTCCGCGGAACAGGGAATCGGCTGCTGCCGCTTCGTCGGTGTGGAAAGGCTGCGGATCGTAGCGGGCGGCAAAACCAACCAGTTCGTCCTGTTCGACCAGGTATTCCCGGCTGCGGAACACATCGCCGACGCTCAGGTCCTCCAGGTAGAGGCCTTGCTTCCCGCCCATGGGCGTCCCGTCGGATGGGTTGCAGGAGGGATTCGTCATGCCATGCTCGATCACTGTTGGGTTCTGCGGATTATCGTGCCGCCCGCTTCAGCTGCAAACTGCGAAAGGATGGTGGCATGGCAATCCGTCAACGGCGGCCGCGGTGCCCAGATCGCCCATGGCCCGAAGGATAAGGGCGATGCGTGAATCACGATCCCTGACGGGTCGATCCGGTTACCGTCACTCGAAACCGCCGACGAAAATCCGATTGGTGGTTTCGTAGGCACCCATGTCGACCACTCGAGGTCCGCCCACTCCCGTGTCGAGGACATCGGGCATGTCGAACAGTCGCGGCTTGCGGTCGGCGTCCAGCGGGAGGTCAGCGGCCAGAAGCGTCGACTCGCCGTCGCCATCGATGTCGGCGAAGTTGTTGCCGGCGTCGATGGCCGGGCTCAGGTTGGACAGTCGCACATCGCCGAAATCGTTGTCGGCGATGGTCCGCCAGTCGCCGTCGCCCGGCGATGGAGCGATCCCGAACTGCGGATCGGCATCGACGTTGCCATCGCCACCAAAGCCGCCTTCGACTATCGAGAACGCCACGGAGGCGCTGGCGGCTTCGTCTCCCAGCGAGATCTGGCCCGCATCGGGTGATTCCGGATTGGTCAGCAGGTTGCCGAAAATGATCGAGTTCTGGATCAGGGCGCTGGCGCCAAGGTTGGCGAAGACAGCACTCCCGGACGTCCCGGCCTGGTTGTGCGCAATGGTGCTGTTGGTGATCGTGGCGTTTGCCCCGTTGTTGAGGGAGATGGCACCGCCACGGCCGTTGGTGCCCAAGGTGGCGTTGCCGACGAACACGCTGTTCTCGATCAGAACGTTGCCACGTCCGCTGTACACCGCCGCGCCCAGGTGTTCGCCACCGACCCGGTTACCGAGGAACGTGGACCGGCGGATCGTCAGCGACCCGCTGGATTCGTTGGAGATGGCGCCTCCCCGGTTGTTGCCGACGTTGTCCTCGATCCGGGCGTCGACCACCTCGGCGGATGCGGAGCTGCGCATGACCAGGAATGCACCGCCACCGAAGCTGGCGGAGCCGCCGCTGGCTGACACGCGTGTTGCCAGCAGTCGACCGGACTCCATTGCGACGGCAGCGCCGCGACCGGCAACGCAGTTGCTGAAACGGACATCTTCCAGTTCCAGCTGGCTGCGGTCCGCGAAGATGGCACCGCCAAGGCCTGTTCCACCCCCGATTGTTCGCAGGTCGTCAAAGCGCATGTTGCGCAAGCTCACGGTGGCACGCGACAGGTGGAAACCGGCGCCGCGCTGGGTCGCTTCGTCGGGACCCACGGCACGCGCGCCGATGACCGAGAAGCCATCGAATTGCACCGCTGCATCGACCGCGTTGACGACCACCAGATTGTAGGGCTGCGGAAGTCCGGCTTTTGGAATGATCGAGGCTCCGAGCGCACAGCCATTGAAGTTGGGGTCGGGGTCGCGCTGCGCCAGCGCAGTCTCGCCGCCAACGAAGCCGCCGAACACCGATACGCCGGAGCGGACGATGAAACTGGCGCTGTTCGGGTCCGCAGGGTCGCGCAGTTCGGTCGGCAGGTAGGTGGCGCAGGCCACCCAGATTTCGTCGCCGTCCGTTGCCGCATCCAGTGCCGGCTGCAGGTCAGTAAAGGCATGCTCCCAGCTCTCGCCGCTGTCGTTGCCCTGCGCATCGGCGTCCACGAAAAGCAGGGCGGCACGGGTGGGTTCGGCGGCCAATGCGAGCACTAGCGCAAGGGCTGAGGTCCAGATCCTGAACGACATGTGGTTCTCCTCCGACGGGCGGTCCCGCCATGGCGGGACGGTGGAGGAGAAGTTTGTCGTGCGATCGTGGTAGCCAGCGTGGTAACCAGCGTTGAAATTCAACCTTGCTGCCGCTGGCATGTTCGACAACGATGTGTCGGTCGCGGGCTTGCGCGGCGCGAAATTTCCTTGAATTTCAGGCCTCTACCGCTTCGAAGCGGTTGGCTTCGACGTTCTTGCGGACTTTGGCCGGATCCCAGATGCGGCCGTTCATGGCGATGTAGACGCCCGGCGGCAGCGCCTGCACGGCGCCGACGGCGGTGCCGATGTTGAATTCGGCGTCCGAGCCGCGGAAACGCGCCGGGTTGAGCGCGCCGGTGAGGACGATCGTCTTGTCGCTCAGGGCCGAGAGCACCCGCGCGGTCTCGACCATGGTGTCGGTGCCGTGGGTGATCAGGACGTGCTTCGCCTCCTGCGCGGCGATGGCCTGACGGATCAGCTCGCGATCACTGTCGCTGATGTGCAGGCTGTCCTTGCGCAGGATCGGTATGACCCGGAAACGGAAGGCCACACCCAGCTCTTCGAGGATGCGGCCGATTTGCGGTTCACCGATCTGGTAATCCGACTTGTCGTCGAAGTAAACCTTGTCGATGGTGCCGCCGGTGGTAACGATGAGTAGCTCTTCCATCCGCATATTTTGCGGGAAAAGCGCGGTCGCGGCGATCTGTGTCGTTATATGCCGAGGGCGCGTCGCAGCGGATCGAGGCGTGCGCCATAGGCAGCGGCGCGCGCCGTGTCGCGTCGCAGGGGTTGCCGGACCTGGGCGGCGCTGGCGGTGCGAACGCTGCGCGAGGCTTCGTGGAAACGCAGGCAGGCCTCGTCGAAGGTCAAGCCGCAATCGGCCAGCAGTCGGCGGATACCGGCTTCCGGATCGTCCAGCAGGGCTTCGTAGCGATGCAGGTGGATGCGCCCTGGGTCGCGATCCCGGAAGCGGTCCATGGCGTGTTCGCAGGTGCGCAGGTACCTGCCGACGTCATCGAAGTCGCTGGCGAAATGCGGCAGGCGGTAGAACTGCTGCCGGAAGCAGGACCAGGCGGTCTCCAGCGGGTCGCGACGGGCATCGATGATGGTGGCGCCGGGAAGCATCGCGCGCAATACGCCGACGAAGCGCCAGTTCTCCGGCATCTTGTCGGTGAAACGCGGGTGCCGCTCGCGCCAGCGTGCCGTTCGCGCCAGATAGTCGGCGCCCAGTCGCTGCCAGTCGTCATTGCCGGCGTCGGCAATCCAGTCCGGGAAGGCCTTGCCACGGCAGGCCGATTCCTGCTCGATCACAGCCTCCAGATCGGGAAGCTCGCTGGCGCCCTCGATATTGGGATGAGCGGCGAGGATCTGCTCGAACAGCGTCGATCCGGAGCGCGGCATGCCGACGATGAAAATCACTTCCGTGCCGAGTCCGGTATCTGCGGGTTCCGGCAGTGTGGCGGTTGCCTCGATGTTCGCTTCGACCTGCCGTTCAAAGGCATCACGTCGCCAGGGTCGCCGGTTGTTGAGCGCGCGGTTGGCCTGCGCCAGCTGCTCGAAGGCGGCGTCATGGTTGCCTCGGTCCTCCTCCAGCTTGCCCAGGGCATAGCGCATGGCGATGCGATCTTCGTCAGCGATGCCCGGTCGCGCCAGCTGTGCGGCCATCGCCTCGGCATCGGCATCGGTCAGCGGCACGGTCTTGATGTTCGACAGTCCGCGCCAGGCGTCGCCGCAGGACGGCTCGATGCTTAGCGCATGACGATAACGGGCGGCTGCGGCATCGAAGTCGCCAGCGTGCAGCAGGGCATCCCCCAGCAGGATATGCGCCGGCAGCCAGCGCTCGTCGCTTTCGCAGGCGCGGCGCAAGGAGTCAATGGCCGCCGCGGTATCGCCCTGCAGCTGCTGGTTGCGGCCCAGGTTGTACCAGGGCATGACCCAGCCGGGTGCCAGTCTGGCAGCCTCGCGCCAATGGTCGAATGCCTCGGCGCCACGCCCGGCCGCCGCCATTGCGTTGCCGAGGTCGTTGTGCAGCCATGCGTCGTCGGGATGGCGCTCCAGGGCGAGCTCGAAGGTCTTGAAGGCTTCGTCATGCCGGCCGGCCTGCGCATGCAGCGTGGCCATCAGTCGCATGGCTTCCGGGTGGCGGCGATGGCTGGCGAGCACGTCCTTCAGGAGTCGCTGGGCGACCGGCAGCGCACCATCGCGAATGGCGCGTGCCGCGGTGTGCATCTTCTCGATGGCGCTGGGCGGCAGGTCGCGCAGGCGCTCATCGCCTTGATGGGCATGGAAGGCGGTCATGGCGTGAGGCTCAGTCCCCGTCTCGTGCCGCCGTGCCGCGACGCTTGGTGAAGCGCGCGCGCAGGCCTGGCAGGCTGGCCGCGAGGATCACCACCAGTGCGAGCGCGGCTTCGATCAGCGCCAGATCGCGATGCTGTGGCGCGGCCCAGGCTTCCATGACGCCGTGGCAGAACCACAGCAGCGCCAGCAATCCGGCCCAGAACGGCGCCTGTCGTGACCCATGCAGGGTGCCGACGAGCAGCAGCAGCGGCGGTGCCGCGAATACGACGAACAGCGCCCACAGGCCCGGTACGGCAAACCACACGGCAAACAGGATCAATAGCCCGGCAAGGCCCAGCATCAGCCACTGGCGGGCGCTCATGACAGACGCTCCGCCAGTCGCGCCACGCGCTCGCCGAGCACGCGGGCCAGATGCGCTTCGTCATCACTGGGCCGGGTCACCTTGCGGTCACGGGCGAGGTGGCTGGCGCCGTAGGGCGATCCGCCGCCTGTGGTGTTGGTGAGCGCAGGTTCGGTGAAGGGAAGGCCGACGATCACGCAGCCGTGGTGCAGCAGTGGCAGCATCATCGACAGCAGCGTCGATTCCTGTCCGCCATGCGGCGTGCCAGTGGAGGTGAATACCGCCGCCGGCTTGCCGACCAGCGTGCCGGAAACCCATTCGGCGCCGGTAGTGTCGAGGAAATGTTTCATCGGCGCGGCCATGTTGCCGAAGCGGGTCGGGCTGCCGAGGATCAGGCCGGCGCAGTCATCGAGGTCCTGCTTGTCGACGTAGGGCGCGCCTTCTTCCGGTTCCGGTGGCGCTGCTGTCGTGGTTACCGGCGCCACCGGCGGCACGCTGCGCAGGCGCGCTGACAAGCCTCCGGCCTCGACGCCGCGAGCGACCTGCCGCGCCAGCGCGGCCGTGGAGCCATCGCGGGAGTAGTAAAGCACGAGGATTTCCTTCATCCCGCAAGCGTAGCCGATCCGGTGCGTCCGGCGCTCGATGACGCGGTCAAGCTGCTAGGCTTTGCGGATGGATCGCGCGTCGAAACCCTCGTCTGCAAACCTTCCCGGTCGGCTGCTCGACTGGCTTCGGGGTGTTCTCGAGCGGCATCCGCGGGAGCGCTGGCGCGCGTTCGCCAGCTTCCTATGGCACCGCTTCGTGGATGATCGCTGCTTCGAGTCCGCCGGTGCGCTCAGCTACACCACGGTGTTTGCGCTGGTGCCACTGACGGCGGCCGCATTTGGCGTGGTCGCCGCATTTCCCAGCTTCCAGGTCTGGCTGGACCAGTCGACGGACTTCATCTTCGCCAACTTCGTGCCGGCCTCGGCGCGTGCGGTGGAAAAGTACCTGCGTGAGTTCGCCGACAGCGCCCGCGGCCTGACCAGCATCGGCGGCGGCGCGCTGCTGGTGAGCGCACTGCTGACCATGGCCAGCATCGAGGACACCTTCAACCGCATCTGGCGCGTCGAGGCGCCGCGATCCAAGCTGGCGCGCTTCCTGGTGTACTGGGTGGCGCTGACGCTGGGACCGCTGCTGGTTATCGCCAGCCTGGCGATCAGCTCGTATCTGTTCTCATTGCCGTTCATCTCCGATGCTGCGCAGAAGTTCGGCCTGCAGGAGTGGCTGCTGGGACAGGTGCCCACGGTGGTCGAGCTCAGCGCCTTCACCGCCGGTTATCTGGTCATCCCCAACCGCTCGGTGCGCTTCCGCTACGCGCTGGTTGGCGGTGTGCTGGCCACGCTGCTGTTCGAGCTGGCCAAGTTCGGATTGGCGACGTACATCAGCAACGTGCCGTCCTACACGCAGGTGTACGGCACGCTGGCGGTGATTCCGATCTTTCTGATCTGGATCTACCTTTCCTGGGTGTCGGTGCTGCTGGGTGCGTCCTTCGCCGCCTCGCTCAGCGCTTTCCGCTGGCAGCCGCTGGAGCAGCGCCTGCCGGTCGGTCACGAGATGTACGGCCTGCTGCGCCTGCTGGCGCGCTTCGCGATGGCGCAGCGCGCTGGCGTCGGTCTGCATTCCAACGAACTGCCGATGATGGAACCGAGCCTGACCGACGACCTGCTGCAGCGTTATCTGGCTCTGCTGGAGCGCGAGAAGGTTGTGCAGCGCAACGAGTTCGGCGAATGGGTGCTGGTGCGCGACCTCAATTGCGTGCGCCTGGAAGATCTGTATCGCAGCGGCAATCTGCGGGTTCCGGTGGCGCGGCTGACCATGCCGTTTGCCGACGACGACATCGGCCGTTGCGCAGTGGAGGCGCTGAACCGCCTGCGCGATCCGTTGTCCGAGGGACTGCAACGCACGCTGGGCGATGTGTTCCAATCCCTGCCCAGCGACCCGTCGTTCGCCGACGAGCTCGAAACGGGCTGAGCGACGGCGTCAACTTCCGGAGGATTCCCCCATGCCGCTTTTCCGCCCGCTGCTGGCCAGCCTGATGTTCCTCGCCTTCGCCGGCAGTGCCGCCGCTGTCGTCACCGAGACGGCCGAACGCCCGAGCCTGGAGGTGAAGACCGTCAATGGCGAGGACTGGCGCCTGTCCGATCTGCGTGGCCAATGGGTCATCGTCAACTTCTGGGCGACCTGGTGTTCGCCCTGCCTGGCGGAAATGCCGGACATCGACGAATTCGACCAGTCGCGCGATGACGTCAGCGTGATCGGACTGGCCTTCGAGGAGATCGAGCAGGCGGACCTCAAGGCCTTTATCGAGAAGCATCCGGTGAAGTACCCGATCGCCTGGGTCGACACCTGGGACCCGCCCGCCGACTTCGCCGAGCCGCGCGGTCTGCCGACCACCTACCTGATCGACCCGGAAGGTCGCGTCGCCAGGCAGTTCCTTGGCCCGGTCACCGGCAAGGCACTGGGGCAGGCCATTGATGCGGCGAAGGAAGCGGCCAGCCAGCCAGCCGCGGACAAGCCGGCAGCAAAGACCGCTGGCGAATGACTCGGCTTGCCGCCCGCTTCCTGGTCGAGGGTCGCGTCCAGGGCGTCTGGTTCCGCGCATCGACGCAGCAGCAGGCGCGGCGCCTGGGCATCGTCGGTCATGCCATCAACCTGCCGGATGGCCGCGTCGAGGTGCTGGCCTCGGGTGATGCCGAAGCCGTCGAGCAGTTGGCTGAATGGCTGAAGCAGGGACCGCCACAGGCGGATGTTCAGCACATCGAGCGCCACGCGCTGGTGGCGGCCTCCGTGGACTCCAGCGATGACTTCACCACCGGCTGAGCGCCGCCAACGAGCTGCCTCGCGGCAGGGCGCATCGCCCACGCGACAGGACGAGTCAGCGCCGGCCGCCGCGGCGCTAGCATCATTCGATGCCGCCGCGATCGACCAGGCCGTGAACCGATCCATCGAAACCAGTCCATCCCCGAAGCTGTTCTGGCTGCTGCAGATTGCCGGCTGGGCAGGCTATTTCCTGCTCGACTACGTCACCGGCATGGCGCAGGACAAGCCCATGGGCTACTGGAAACTGCCGGTGACCACGGCGCTGGCGGGTTTCGTCATCACGCTGGGCCTGCGCTACGTGCTGCGCTACTTCTGGCGGCTGCCGCCACGCCAGCTGATCCTGGTGATGTTGCCGGCGACGCTGCTGGCGTCGGCGCTGATCGGCTGCGTGTTCATCGCCGTGCAGATCGACTGGTGCGGCGAGATGTGCCGCCCGAAGTCGGCGCTGGGTTATGCCGCGCGGCTGTTCACCTACCTCTACGTGGTGCTGGCCTGGGTGGGCTTCTACATCGGCATCAAGTACTACCGTCAGCTGCGCAAGCAGACCGAAGCGGCTCTGGCGGCCAATGCGATGGCGCACCAGGCGCAGCTCAAGATGCTGCGCTACCAGCTCAATCCGCATTTCCTGTTCAACACGCTGAACGCCATTTCGACGCTGGTGCTGGATCGCGACAACGGCACCGCCAACCGCATGGTGCAGAAGCTGTCGGCCTTCCTTCGGCATTCGCTGGACAACGACCCGATCCAGCGGGTGACGCTCAAGCAGGAGCTGGACGCGCTCAACCTCTACCTCGACATCGAAAAGGTGCGCTTCGCCGAACGCCTGCGCATCGAGTTCGATATCGATCCCGCCTGCGAGGACGCGCTGGTGCCGAGCCTGCTGCTGCAGCCATTGATCGAAAATGCGATCAAGCACGCGGTGGCCAAGCAGGTGCAGGGTGGCTGCCTGGAGATCGGCGCGCGTGCCGGCGATGACGGCATGCTGCGGCTCCGTGTCGCCGATGATGGTCCCGGTGCGCCGGAGCTGGCACGGCTGATGAGCGGCGGCGACAACGGTCGCGGCGTGGGTCTCGCCAACACGCGCGAGCGTCTGCAGGTGCTTTATGGCAGCCGGCAGCGCGTGCGATTCGGCAATCGCCAGCCGCATGGCGTCGAGGTGCTGATCGACCTTCCGCTGGAAAAGGCCGTGGCGGCGAAGGAATAATGGCCGCCGAGAGCCAGCGCGCGCCTTTTTCCCGATGACATGAGCGATCCGATACGAGTCCTGCTGGTCGATGACGAGCCCCTGGCGCGTCGAGGCCTGTCGCTGCGGCTGGCCGGGCAGGACGATGTGGAGATCGTCGGCGAGGCAGGTGACGGCGAGGCGGCCCTGGAACAGGTGAAGTCGCTGGCACCGGACCTGATGTTCCTCGACGTGCAGATGCCGGGACTGGACGGTTTCCAGACCCTGAAGGCGATCCCCGCCAGCCGCATGCCGCTGGTGGTGTTCGTCACCGCCTTCGACCATTACGCCATCCGCGCTTTCGAGAACAGCGCGGTCGACTACCTGCTGAAGCCCGTGGACGAGGAGCGACTCGCGCAGGCGCTGGATCGCGTGCGCGAGCAGCGTCGCGAGCGCGAGGCTGGTGAGCACTGCGACCAGCTGCTGCGCCTGCTGGGTGAAGTTGCCGGACGCCCGGACCTGACGCTGGAGCAGGCGCTGGAGGGCGAGGTGGCCGCCGGGCAATCAACGGCGGCCACGCAGCGGCTGACCATCAAGGATGGCTCACGCATCATTCGTGTGCCATTCAACGACATCCGCTGGATCGATGCTGCCGGTGACTACATGTGCGTGCACACCAGCAACGAAACGCATGTGCTGCGCTCGACCATGGCAGCTCTGGAAAAGCAGCTGACCGATCCGCGCTTCCAGCGCGTGCATCGCTCGACCATCGTCAACGTCGAGCGCGTGCGCGAGATGCGCCCACATATCAACGGCGAGTATTTCCTGACCCTCGACTGCGGACAGGAGCTGAAACTGTCGCGAAGTTATCGAGATCGGCTACCGGCACTGAAAGCGTAAGTTCGCCGACCAGACAGCAGCTCAATCGTCGTCGCTTTCATCGGTTCCGAAACGATCCTTGATCGGCTGCACCATGCCTTCGAAGGTTTCCTTCCCGGGCTTGCCGTCCAGCGGTGGCAGGTCGATGTCGCGATCCTTGAGCTTGGGGATCGGCAGACGGTCGAGCAGGTCGCGGATCAGGTTCAGGCGGCCGCGCTTCTGGTCGTTGAACTCCACAACCGTCCACGGCGCCCACTTGGTATGCGTGGCGGCGAACATGGCCTGGCGGGCGTGGCCGTAGTCGACGTACTTCTCGCGTGCCTTGATGTCGATGGGTGACAGCTTCCAGCGCTTCAGCGGATCGGCGGCGCGTTCGGCGAAGCGTTCTTCCTGCTCTTCCTGGTCCACGCTGAGCCAATACTTGATCAGGATGATGCCGTCGTCCACCAGCTGCTTCTCGAATACGGGCGCCTGTTCGAGGAAGGCTTCGCATTCCGCCTCCGTGCAGAAGCCCATCACCTTTTCCACGCCGGCGCGGTTGTACCAGCTGCGGTCGAACAGCACGATCTCGCCTTTCGTGGGCAGGTGCGACACGTAGCGCTGGAAATACCACTGACCCTGTTCCGTTTCCGTCGGCTTGGGCAGCGCGACGATGCGGCAGGCGCGCGGATTCAGGTGATCGCTGATCGCGCCAATGCTGCCGCCCTTGCCGGCGGTATCGCGACCCTCGAACAGCACCAGCAGCCGCTGCCCCGTCTCCTGCACCCAGCGCTGCAGCGACATCAACTCGGACTGCATCGGCTTCAGGTGCTTGCGGTAGTGCTTGCCTTTCATCTCTTCCATGGAATTGAACTACCTTTGAAGTTGGTGCTGGTGCGGAATTTGCCTCTGGATTTCTGGATCGGGTTTGTTCGGTTCGCACTGATGTACAGGCGCTATGGATCGCCGTAGTCGTGCTGCGCCCAAACCTCACCGGACGAGGTAAACCACTCGTAAATTCCAATGCGTTTGCCTCGCGAGTATGCTCCTCGTTCCTTTGGTGAGCCGTTGGTCCACCAAGATTCGTACCGACCGTGAAGTTGGCCGTCGAGAAATTCGGCTCGTTGCGTCAGTGTTCTCGGAAGATGCCATGTCTCTTCAAGTCCGGACGGGACGTCGTCTGCCAGTTCTAGGCGGTATGACGGGCTGCCGTCCGGATGAAACAGCTCCATGACTTTCTTGACGGCCACGAATCTAGTCCTCGGATACTCGCTGGTTCGGCTGCAAAGTCTTAGTTGCTGATTGAAAGCCCATGCCAACTGGCTTGCTGCAAGGCGAGGTGGCCGATATGAAGAACACGCGGCTATCCACTACATCCCACTGCAGCACATACATTCCAGAGCCCATTTCTCTCACCGCTGGGCCAAGAATCTTGACGGCGGCCTCGATGGACGTGGTTGGCGTAACCGTATCGAACTTTTCTGGCGCCAACGCGACTGCATCAGGCGAAACGAAACTCCCTTTCCACTCGCATTCCGTCGAAATCGCTGTCGATGCGTAGAGCGCAGTTGGGAGGAGTAGTGCTATTCGCATGCAGACGACCTCAGCGCTCAGTCAATCGTGGCCTCAGCGTGGCCAGGTTGCAGGGTCGCGTGCGGGCATCCAGCTGCTGCCGGATGATCTTCTCCCAAGCGGTGCGGCAGGCTGAGGTGGAGCCGGGCAGGCAGAACACGAAGCTGTTGTTGGACAGGCCGGCGAAGGCGCGCGACTGCAGCGAGCTGGTGCCGATTTCCTCCACGCTGACCTGCCGGAACAGTTCGCCGAAACCGGGCATTTCCTTGTCCAGCAGCGGACCGATCGCTTCCGGCGTCGAGTCACGGCCGGTGAAGCCGGTGCCACCGTTGACCAGCACGCCGTCGATGGTCGGATCGGCGATCCAGGCGGCGACGGCGGCGCGCACGCGATAGATGTCGTCGGGCAGCAGTTCGCGCGCGGCCAGCTCGTGACCGGCTTCGCCCATCGCGCCGGCGAGATAGTCGCCCGAGGTGTCGTTGTCGCGGCTGCGCGTGTCGGAGACGGTCAGCAGCGCCAGTCGCAGCGGGATGAACGTGTCGCTCGAGCTCATGTGGTCGGTCTCGCGTCGTCAGTTGCCGATGCCAAAGGGCGCGTCGGCGCGCTGGCGTCCGCGCTCGCTGTCGTCCAGCGGCAGGTTGAACCAGATGGTGTCGTCCGGCGCTTCCCAGCCGAGTCGCGTGTACAGCGACTGCGCCACGCTGTTGGTGCGCTGGGTTTCCAGCTGCAGGGCAGCGGCGCCATCGTCTTCCGCGAAAGTCTGTGCGGCTTCCAGCAGGGCACGACCGGCGCCGCGCTGGCGATGGCTGTCGTCCACGAACAGGTCGTTGAGGATCCAGATCCGCGCCATGCGCACCGAGCTGAACAGCGGATAGAGCTGGGTGAAGCCGATGGCTTCGCCGTCGTGCTCGGCCAGCAGGATCACCGAATCGCCGCTGTCGAGGCGCGCCTTCAGGAAATTGCGGGCGGCGTCGGGGTCGCCTTCCTGCTCGTAGAAGCGGCGGTAGCCGTCGAACAGGGGAACGAGGCGGTCGAGATCGTCGGTACCGGCGCGACGGACTTGCACGGACATGAATCCTCCATGGATCGAAATCAGTTCGGCCACTTTAACGCAGCCCGTGGCGGCACTGCTGCCAGGCCGGCCGGGTTTCAGCTCATGCCGAGCGCGCGCAGCTGGTCGCCCTGTTCCTCTTCGGTGAGTCGCTGCACCAGCTCGTCGAGGTCGCCTTCCATCACTTCGGACAGGCGGTAAAGCGTCAGTCCTTCGACGCGGTGGTCGGTGATGCGGCCCTGCGGGAAGTTGTAGGTGCGGATGCGCTGGCTGCGGTCGCCGCTGCCGACCTGCAATTTGCGCGATTCGGCCTGTTCGGCGGACTGCTTGCTGCGCTGTTCGTCCAGCAGTCGTGCCTTCAGCAGCGACAGGGCGCGGGCACGGTTCTTGTGCTGGCTGCGCTCGTCCTGGCACTCGACCACGATGCCGCTGGGCAGGTGGGTCATGCGGATGGCGGAGTCGGTCTTGTTGACGTGCTGGCCACCGGCGCCGGACGCGCGGAAGGTGTCGACCTTGAGGTCGGCATCGCGGATCTCGACGTCGGCGATGTCGTCCATCTCCGGCAGGATGGCGACGGTGGCAGCAGAAGTGTGGATGCGGCCCTGCGATTCGGTTTCCGGCACGCGCTGTACGCGGTGGGTGCCGGACTCGAACTTCAGCTTCGGGAAGGCGCCGGCGCCTTCGATGCGGGCGATGACTTCCTTGAAGCCGCCGTGCTCGCCCTGGTTCGCCGACAGCACTTCGACCTGCCAGCGATGGCGCTCGGCATAGCGCTGGTACATGCGGAACAGGTCGCCAGCGAAGATCGCGGCTTCGTCACCGCCCGTGCCAGCGCGGATTTCCAGGAACAGGTTGGCGTCGGCATAGGGATCCTTGGGCAGCAGCAGGACATGCAGCTGCTGCTCCAGCGCTTCGATCCGGCTCTGCTGCGTGGCGATTTCCTCGTCGGCCAGCTCGCGAAGGTCGGGGTCATCACGCATCGCCTGCGCGCCTTCGAGGTCATGCTCGGCGCGATCGTGTTCGGCCAGCGTGTCGGTGACCGGCTCCAGCTGCGAATACTCCTGGCTCAGCTCGCGCAGGCGCCGGGGGTTGTCGGCAAGCTCGGGTTCGGCCAGCAGCCGACCGACTTCCTCACGCCGCTCCGCCAGCAGCTCAAGTTTGCGACGGATGCTGGGTGCGATCGGCATGGGGTTCGGTGGCCTTGTCGTGGTCTTCGTGGTCGTTGGCGTCGTTGCTGTTTTCGCTGTCGCTGCCGTAGAGGCGCTCGGCGGCACGCAGCAGGTCGCGATCACCGCGTCGTGCGGCATCCCGCAGGCGCGCACTGGGTGCGTGCAGCAGGCTGTTGGTCAGGCGATGGGCGAGCGTCTGCAGCACGGCTTCCGGATCCTGACCCGAAGCCAGTAGTCGTTGCGCGTGGTCCAGCGCATCGGCACGGCGGCGATCAGCATCATCGCGCAGCTGACGCAGCACCTGGTGGCCGTCGCGGCCGCGCCACCAGGCCATGAAGTGGGCCACGTCCAGCTCGATGATCGCCTCGGCCTGCTGCGCGGATTCACGGCGCGAGCGCAGGCTTTCGTCGATCACCTGTTCGAGGTCGTCGACGCTGTAAAGGTAGACGTCATCCAGCTCGGCGGCGCTGGCCTCGATGTCGCGCGGCACGGCGAGGTCGAGCAGCAGCATGGGCCGGTAGCGGCGCTTCTTGAGGGCACGCTCCAGCATGTCGCGTTTCAACACCGGCTCACGTGCGGCGGTGGCCGAGAGCACGATGTCGGCCTCGGCCAGGTGCTGCTCCAGCGCGTCCAGCGGCAGCGCATAGCCGCCGACCTGGCTGGCCAGCGTCTGCGCGTGGGCGAGGGTGCGGTTGGCGATCAAGATGCGTTTGGCGCGGCGATCCTGCAGGTGCTTGGCGGCCAGCTCCACGGTGTCGCCGGCGCCGATCAGCAGCACGGTGGCGGCGGCAATGTCGGTGAAGGCCTGTTCGGCCAGCCGCACGGCGGCGAAGGCCACCGACACCGGATGCGCGCCGATGCGGGTGTCGGTACGCACGCGCTTGGCGGTGGCGAAGCACTGCTGGAACAGTCGCTCCAGACCCATGCCCAGGCCGCCGCCGCGTCGCGCGCGCTGGTAGGCATCCTTCACCTGACCCAGGATCTGCGGCTCGCCCAGCACCAGCGAGTCGAGCCCGGTGGCGACACGGAACAGGTGCTGGACCGCGGCGTCACCTTCGTGGCGATACAGGTAGCCCTCGAGTTCGCCGGCGTCGATGCCATGGTGCTCGGCCAGCCAGCGGGCGGCGGCGGTTTCCTCGCCGGGATCCAACTGGCAGTAGATCTCGGTGCGGTTGCAGGTGGACAGCAGCGCGGCTTCGCGCACACCGGGGTGGCGCAGGAGTCCGAGCAAGGCCGCGTCATTCGCCTCGGCATCGATGGCCAGACGCTCGCGCAGGTCCAGCGGCGCGGTCTGGTGATTGAGTCCGGTTACAAGCAGCGGCATCGACGGTGTTTGGCTGTGCGGTATCGGGCGGCGCAGGCCGCGTGCTGGCTGGGTGGATAACGATCCAAGGACCGGTGGTTTGGCCTGATAGACTGGGAACCGCCTGGCTTCCGCCGGGTCTCAGTCCTGACCCACAACCAACACACGCCTTGACCTAGATGCGCATTATGCCTTGTCGAAACACCCTCCCGCTGCTTCTGGCCTGCCTGTTCGTCCTGCCGACGAGCGCCGTGGTCGCCTCTGAAGCGGTTGACTCGCGGGCCGCTGCGGCGTCGGAGGACGGGCTGGTTTCGCTGCTCAGTGCCGAGTTCGAGCTGCAGGGAGGGGAAACGGCCAGCGCGGCGGCGTCCTACCTCAAGGCTGCCGAAGGTTCCGATGATTCAGCTCTGGCCGAACGCGCGGCGCGCGTGGCTTTGGCTGCCGGCGAGCCCGATATTGCGCAACGGGCGCTGGCTCGCTGGGCCGAACTGAAGCCGGAGGCCGTCGAGCGCCTGCCGCTGGAGGCCAATCTGGCGCTCAATCTGGGCCAGCGGCAGGTGGCGGTTGACAGCCTCCGTCAGCTGCTGAAACAGGACGACGGTTCGCAATGGCAGCTGGCGCTGCAGGCGATGGCGCAGACCGAGTCGCGCGAGCTGAGCGCCTCGGTGCTGGGTGATCTGGTCGATGCCGATGCGCTGCCCGCGGAGCCGGATGCCTGGTACGGCTTTGGCAGCCTGGCCCGCGACCTCGGCGACGACGCGCTGTCGGATCGCATGGCCGACATCGCCATGCAGCGCTTCCCCGACCGCGCGCGCGTATGGCTTTGGCAGGCGGACCGGCAGCGTCGGGCCGGCGATCTGAGTGCCGCGCGTTCGGCCGTCGACAAGGCATTGGCGCTGGAACCCGAAGACACTCGCCTGCGCATGACCGCCGCCACGGAGCTCAACACCCAGGGCGACCCGGCAGCGGCAGCGGCGATCCTGGCCAAGGGGCCGCAGAACGCCCTTATCCGGACCGGTAGGCTGGCCTATTTGGCGAGGGCGCATGATGAGGCCGGTCTGTCCGCACTCTACGAAGAGATCAAGGCCGAGATCGCCGAAGATCCATCGCGTCTGGATGATCCGCAGCGCTTCCTGTTGGGCCAGCTTGGCGAACTGCTGAAGCGACCGCAGGAGGCCATGGAGTGGTACGAGGGCGTGCGCGACCCGGCGCGCCGCGGCGAAGCCGAGCTGCGCATTGCCGTGCAGCTGGAGGCGCTGGACCGGTTGGATGATGCCGAGGACCGGCTGCGTGAAATGCAGGCCTCCGAAGCAGAGGACGGACAGGCGGTGCGCGATAGCTACCTGCTGCAGGCCGAGTTGTTGCGCAAGCACCAGCGCGCCCAGGACGCCGTCGATACCTATAGCCGCGGACTGCTCATCTTCGAGGACGACCCGCAGCTGCTCTACGCCCGCGCGCTCACCTACGAAAGCCTGGACCAGGTCGACAAGGCCGAGGCTGACCTCAAGCGTCTGGTCGAGCTTGATCCTGAGGATGCCAACGCGCTCAACGCGCTGGGCTATACGCTGGCCGACCGGACCCAGCGTTTCGAGGAGGCGCTGGGCTATATCCGTCGTGCGCTGGAAATCGAGCCCGAGGCAGCGGCGATGGTCGACAGCCTTGGCTGGGTCATGTACCGCATGGGCAACGCCAAGGAGGCACTGGTCCAGCTGCGCAAGGCCTTCGAGCTGCAGCCCGATCCTGAAGTGGCGGCGCACCTTGGCGAAGTCCTCTGGCAAAGCGGGCAGCGCGAGCAGGCCCGCGCCATCTGGCAGCGTGGCCTGGAGCTTGATCCAGACAACGTGGTGTTGAAGGACACCATGCAGCGGCTCGACGCGTGATGCATCAGGTGATCGTGCGCGCCGCATTGCTCGGCGCGCTGCTGACGACCGCAGCCTGCGGTCGGCTGGCGACCCGTCCCCCCGACATGTCGGCAGCCTCGGAATCGGCCAGCGGGCTGCAGTCCGAAGCCTACCGGCAGCGTCTGGCCGCGCTGGAAGGTCGGGATGATTGGGCTTTCAGCGGACGAATCGCCTTTGCCAGCCCCGAGGACAGCGGCAGTGGTCGAATTGACTGGCGGCAGGAAGGTGGCCGGGTCGATATCCGCCTGAGTGCGCCGGTGTCGCGGCAGAGCTGGCATCTGGTCGCCGATGGCTCGGGCGCTCGGCTGGAAGGGCTGGAGGACGGCCCGCTTCGGGCTGGAACCACGGACGAGCTGCTCTCCGCCCAGTTCGGATTCGATGTGCCGATGCAGGCGCTGGCGCTGTGGCTGCGCGGTCTGGCCGCCGAAGGCGAGGTCGAGGAGGCGCGCGTCGACGCCCGCGGACGACCGCTGGAACTGCACCAGTTTGGTTGGGTGATCCGTTTCCCTGACTGGCACTCGATGTCACCAGCGGACCTGCCGCGCCGTGTGTTCGCCGAGCGCGTCGTCCCCGGGGGAAAGGACCGCGTCCGCGTGATTGTCGACCGGTGGCAGGGTGATGACGGCCGCCACTGAAGGCTGGAGCTGCTGGCCGGCACCGGCCAAGATCAACCGCTTTCTGCACATCGTTGGCCGGCGGGAGGATGGTTACCACCTCCTGCAGACGGTTTTCCAGCTGCTCGACTGGGGCGACGACATCCACCTCCGGACCCGGGAGGATGGTGGCATCCGGCGGATCGATGGAGCCAGCGACTATGCGGTCGCTGCGGATGATGACCTCGTGGTCCGGGCTGCGCGGCTGCTCCATGAGGCAGCGGGAATCGGTGCTGGCGTCGACATCCGGGTCGACAAGCGCATTCCCCTGGGCGGCGGTTTTGGCGGTGGCAGCTCGGATGCTGCGACGGTTCTGGTGGCGCTGAACGCATTGTGGGGTGCCGGCCTTTCCCTCGCGGAACTGGCGGATCTGGGGCTGCGGCTCGGCGCGGACGTGCCGGTGTTCGTCCACGGGCACACCGCCTTTGCGGAGGGTGTCGGCGAAAAGCTGAGTCCATTGGCCCTGCCACCGCGCTGGTTCGCGCTGGTCGACGCGGGAATCCACGTCAACACCGCGGAGTTGTTCGGGGACCCCAAATTGACACGGGATTCGCCGCCCCTGAAAATAGGCGGCTTTCTCGATGACGACGGGTTCGAAGGGCAGGACAACGCTTTCGAATCGCTGGTGTTGCGCCGATATCCGCGGCTGGCCGCGTTGTTCGACGCGATGCGGGCTTTCGGTCGGCCCAGGCTGACCGGCACCGGCGGCGGTAGTTTCCTGGTCTTTGCTGACCGCGAAGCCGCCGAAGCGGCGCGTCGGGCGCTCCCCGAAGGGGTGCGATGCGTGCTGGCGCGCGGCCTGGACCGCTCGCCGCTGCATGAAAAGGTCGCGGCAAATAGTTGAGTAAAAATAAAACGTTGGGGCGTCGCCAAGCGGTAAGGCACCGGGTTTTGATCCCGGCATTCGCAGGTTCGAATCCTGCCGCCCCAGCCAGCTTCGCTGAAAGGGCGGGGCTCTTAATATCGTCATGGCGCGTATTCGCGACTTGGCGGCGGCGCTGGTCGATGGACTGGCGTACGCAGACTGGCGCGGCCTGCGGGTGGCGACGGTTCGGCGATCGGGTAATGCCGAGGCGCCGGAATGCCCAATCACCTGTTGAACACGGATGCGGGACGTGAACACAGACGGTTTGATGGTATTCAACGGCAACGCCAACCGGGCTTTGGCCCAGGCGGTGTGTCGCGAGTTGGGCATTCGTCCGGGCAAGGCCCTGGTCGGGCGCTTTTCCGACGGAGAGGTGCAGGTCGAGATCGAGGAGAACGTCCGTGGTCAGGACGTTTTCGTGATCCAGCCGACTTGCGCGCCGACGGCGGAAAACTTCATGGAATTGCTGGTGCTGATCGATGCGCTGAAGCGCGCGTCGGCCCAGTCGGTGACCGCGGTCGTGCCGTATTTCGGCTACGCCCGGCAGGATCGCCGCCCGCGTTCAGCGCGGGTGCCGATCACCGCCAAGGTCGCCGCGAAGATGTTTGGTGCCGTGGGCACCGGCCGGGTGTTGACGGTGGATCTGCATGCCGATCAGATCCAGGGTTTCTTCGACATCCCGGTGGATAATGTTTACGCCTCGCCGCTGCTGCTGGCCGATGTCTGGCGCAGCCGCGGTTCGGACGAGCTGATCGTGGTCAGCCCGGACGTGGGTGGTGTGGTCCGCGCGCGGGCCATTGCCAAGCGCCTGGATGACGCGGATCTCGCGATCATCGACAAGCGCCGGCCGCGTGCGAACGAGGCCACTGTGATGAACATCATCGGCGATGTCGACGGCAAGGCCTGCGTGCTGGTCGATGACATCGTCGATACCGCGGGCACTCTGTGTGCGGCGGCGGCGGCGCTGAAGGATCGCGGCGCCAAGCGCGTGGTGGCCTACTGCACGCATCCGGTGTTGTCGGGGCCTGCGGTAGCCAATATCAGCGGTTCCGCGCTGGATGAGCTGGTGGTGACCGACACCATCCCGCTCAGCGATGCGGCCCGCAATTGCAGCAAGATCCGCCAGCTCAGCGTGGCCGAGCTGCTGGCCGAGACGATCCGTCGCATGGCGTTCGGCGAGTCGGTCAGTTCGCTCTACGTCGACTGAGCAGGCGCCGGAAAAGCAAGGTTTTCAACGTCTCTCCTGGTCGCGGGAGAGACCAATCGCCGCCGCAAGGCGGTTCAACACTGAAGAGAAGTGGTAACGACAATGTCCAATTCGCATGAAATCCAGGCGGAAGTCCGCAACGACGAGGGGAAAGGTGCGAGCCGCCGCCTGCGTCGCAGCGGTTTTGTTCCGGCCGTCGTCTATGGTGGTCACGAAGACCCGAAGAGCATCCAGCTCGAGCACCGCGTGGTGTGGCACGCCTCGCAGAACGAGTGGTTCTACTCGTCGCTGCTGAACCTGATGGTCGATGGCAAGGGCGAGCGTGTCCTGCTGCGTGACATGCAGCGCCATCCGTACAAGCAGCAGATCATGCACATCGACTTCCAGCGCATTCCGCAGGGCGAAGTCATCCGCGTGCGCGTGCCGCTGCACTACACCAACCAGAAGGGTTCGCCGGCTGGCAAGACCTCGGGCGTGGTGATCTCGCACAACCTGAACGACGTCGAAGTGTCGTGCCTGCCGCGCCACCTGCCGGAGTTCATCGAGGTCGATCTGTCCGCGCTGAAGCCGGGTGAGCTGGTCCACCTGTCCGAGATCAAGCTGCCGGAAGGCGTCGAGATTCCGGAGCTGAAGCTGGGCAAGGAGCACGATATCGCCATCGTCGCCGCCACCTACGTCCGCGAAGAGGCGGAGGAAGAGGCTGGCGACGCCGATGCCGACGTGCCGGCCAGCAAGCAGGCCAAGGACGAAGACTGACCGGATGCCGCCGACGCCAGATGGCGTCGGCGGCTTTCCCGGTCGTGACGGGTCGTGGCGCAGATACGCCTGATTGTTGGTCTGGGCAATCCGGGTAGCGAATACGAAGCCAGCCGGCATAACGCCGGATTCTGGCTGGCGGATGCGCTGGCCGCGAGCGCGCATGCGGGTTTCACCGCCAATGCCAAGCTGCATGGTCTGGCGGCGCAGGTCGACGTGGGTTCAAATGGCGTCCGCCTGCTGAAACCCAGCACCTTCATGAATCGTAGCGGGCTTTCGGTGGCGTCGACGCTGCGTTATTTCGGTATCGCGCCCGAGGAAATGCTGGTGGCGCACGATGATCTCGACCTGCCGCCGGGCACGGTCCGCCTGAAATTCGACGGCGGCCACGGCGGACAGAACGGGCTGCGCGACATCTTCAGTCATCTCGGTCACGGCAAGTTCCATCGCCTGCGCATCGGTATTGGCCATCCCGGCCATCGCGACCGGGTCACGCCCTGGGTGCTTGGGCGCCCGAATCGCGAGGATGCCGTGCTGATCGAGCGGGCAGTGGATGACGCGGTGGCCGACATGCCGGCAATCGTGTCGGGCGATTTCGAGGCCGCCATGCGGCGGTTGCATACGGCCCGATAGGCGGGCAGCAGGCTCCACCCGGGAGAGTGCAGGGCAAAGCGCGGCGAATCGCCATCCTTTCCCCTTCATTTTTCGAACTCAGCAGGCGTTTCCATGGGCATCAAATGCGGCATCGTCGGCCTGCCGAACGTCGGCAAGTCGACCCTTTTCAACGCACTGACCAAGGCGGGCATCGCTGCGGCCAACTTTCCCTTCTGCACCATCGACCCCAACGTTGGCGTGGTGCCGGTGCCGGATCCGCGCCTCAAGGTGCTGGCCGACATCGTCAAGCCGCAGAAGCTGATCCCGACCTCGATCGAGTTCGTCGATATCGCCGGCCTGGTCGCCGGCGCCAGTCGCGGCGAGGGTCTGGGCAACAAGTTCCTGGCCCATATCCGCGAAGTGGATGCGGTCTGCCACGTGGTGCGCTGCTTCGAGCATGGCGACATCGTTCACGTGGCCGGCAAGGTCGACCCGATCGCCGACATCGACACCATCGACACCGAGCTGGCGCTGGCGGACCTCGAGTCGGTCGAGAAGGCGCTGAATCGCGTGCAGCGCACCGCGAAATCCGGTGACAAGGACGCCATCGCCCAGCAGGCCGTGTTGCAGAAGCTGCAGGCGGTCCTCAACGAAGGTCATTGCGCCCGTACCGCGGAGCTCGATGATGATGAGCGCCTCGCCGTCCGCGACCTGTTCCTGCTGACGCTGAAGCCGGTGATGTACGTGGCCAACGTTCGCGAGGACGGCTTCGAGAACAATCCGCACCTCGACGCCGTGCGCGCCCGCGCAGAGGCCGAGGGTGCGGAAGTCGTGCCCGTCTGTGCCGCCATCGAGGAAGAACTATCGCAGCTGGACGATGCGGATCGCGACGAATTTCTTGCCGATCTTGGTCTCGATGAGCCGGGTCTCAATCGCCTGATCCGCGCCGGCTACCAGTTGCTGGGCCTGCAGACCTATTTCACTGCAGGCGTGAAGGAAGTCCGTGCATGGACGGTGAAGAAGGGCGCGACCGCGCCGCAGGCCGCGGGCGTCATCCATACCGATTTCGAGCGCGGCTTCATTCGCGCAGAAACCATGTCCTTCGACGACTTCGTCAAATACCGCGGCGAGGCGGGCTGCAAGGAAGCCGGCCGCCTGCGCATGGAGGGCAAGGCCTACATCGTCAAGGAAGGCGACATCCTGCATTTCCTGTTCAACGTCTGAGCAGGCTTGGACGCAGCTGGCCATAGCGCTTAGGCTGGCCTGCGAATTCGGAGTCGGAGACCGTCATGCCCGGTACACAACGCGACGTCACGCTGCGCTTCCTGGCCGAGCCGACCGATGTCAATTTCGGCGGCAAGATGTTCGGTGGCGCGGTCATGAAGTGGATCGATCTGGCCGGCTACGCCTGCGCAACCGGCTGGAGCGGTAGTTATGCGGTCACCGCCTACGTGGGCGGCATCCAGTTCGAGCGGCCGATTTCGATTGGCCAGCTGGTCGAGGTGCGCGCGCGCATCGTGATGACCGGGCGCACCAGCATGCATATCGCGGTGGAGGTGTTCTCGCGGGAGACCCGGGAAGAGACCTGGGGGCGCACCACACAGTGCCTGATGGTCTTTGTTGCCATTGATGACGCCGGAAAGCCAAGCCCGGTGCCATCCTTCCAGCCTGAAAACGAGCAGGAGAAGCGGCTGGCTGACTATGCCGGGCGCATGAAGGAGCTTTCTCTCGCGTTGGAAGAGGAGCGGAATCGCTGGCTCAAGGGCGAAATTCCGGCTTCCTGACCTCGGGCGCCGCCGCGATTTGCCTGGCTCAGGCAAAAAACATGCCCAATGCTGTTGACTTTGCCTCGGCTGCAACAGAAAATAAGCGGCTCTTTGTTGGAGGGATACCCAAGCGGCCAACGGGGGCAGACTGTAAATCTGCTGGCTTACGCCTTCGGTGGTTCGAATCCACCTCCCTCCACCAGTTTCAAACGTGCTGTTCCGCGATGCGGGAGTAGTTCAACGGTAGAACCTCAGCCTTCCAAGCTGATGGTGCGGGTTCGATTCCCGTCTCCCGCTCCATTGAATTCCCGATGGTAGAGCACAAAGTTGGACAGGCCGGTTTTCCGGCGCGCGACACCGGTGGGTGGCGCGGAAATGGTTGCAAGGCTCACGTAGCTCAGTCGGTAGAGCACTTCCTTGGTAAGGAAGAGGTCGCTGGTTCGATTCCAGTCGTGAGCACCACTTCAGGCCCGGGCAATGGCCGCGGGGCGCAGGGAAGGGTGTTGGCACAGGGTGTGCTGGTTTCCCGGTCCGGCTGGATGATCTGGTCCGGACGACGATTTCGAATCACATCAACATACTCCACGGAGTCCTGAACGCATGTCCAAGGAAAAGTTTGAGCGCAAGAAGCCGCACGTGAACGTGGGCACGATTGGTCACGTTGACCATGGCAAGACCACGCTGACCGCTGCGCTGACCAAGGTTGGCGCCGAGCGTTTTGGTGGCGACTTCAAGGACTATTCGTCGATTGACGCGGCGCCGGAAGAGAAGGCGCGCGGCATCACGATCTCGACCGCTCACGTCGAGTACGAGTCGGAAACCCGCCACTACGCGCACGTTGACTGCCCGGGTCACGCCGACTACGTGAAGAACATGATCACCGGTGCCGCGCAGATGGACGGCGCGATCCTGGTGTGTTCGGCCGCTGACGGCCCGATGCCGCAGACCCGCGAGCACATCCTGCTGGCCCGCCAGGTTGGCGTGCCGTACATCGTTGTCTACCTGAACAAGGCGGACATGGTGGACGACGCCGAGCTGATGGAGCTGGTGGAGATGGAAGTCCGCGAGCTGCTGAGCAAGTACGAGTTCCCGGGCGACGACACCCCGATCGTGTCGGGTTCGGCCCTGAAGGCGCTGGAAGGCGATCAGTCGGACATCGGTGTGCCGTCGATCCTGAAGCTGGTTGAGGCGCTGGACACCTGGATTCCGGAGCCGGAGCGTGACATCGATCGTCCGTTCCTGATGCCGGTGGAAGACGTGTTCTCGATCTCGGGCCGCGGCACCGTGGTGACCGGTCGTGTCGAGCGCGGCATCATCAAGGTGGGCGAGGAAGTCGAGATCGTCGGCATCAAGGACACCATCAAGACGACCTGCACGGGCGTCGAGATGTTCCGCAAGCTGCTGGACCAGGGTCAGGCAGGTGACAACGTCGGCGTGCTGCTGCGTGGCACCAAGCGTGACGAAGTCGAGCGCGGCCAGGTTCTTTGCAAGCCGGGTTCGATCAAGCCGCACACGAAGTTCGAGGCTGAGGTGTACGTGCTGTCGAAGGACGAGGGTGGTCGTCACACGCCGTTCTTCAAGGGTTACCGCCCGCAGTTCTACTTCCGCACCACGGACGTGACCGGCGCTTGCGAGCTGCCGGAAGGCGTCGAGATGGTGATGCCGGGTGACAACGTGAAGATGGTGGTGACGCTGATTGCGCCGATCGCCATGGACGATGGTCTGCGTTTCGCCATCCGCGAAGGCGGTCGTACCGTCGGCGCCGGCGTCGTCGCGAAGATCTTCGAGTAAGCAACAGCCGGTCGCCCCTTCGGGTGGCGACCCGCGCGACAGGTTCGCCTGGGCGCGCATCGGCAAGGCGGACCGGTGACGGTCCGCCGTGCCCATTTTCAAGGCCGGGAAATTTCGGGTGTGGTTGCCGGGCTTTCCAGGGTGTTGCCAAGAACGGATACGCCAGTAGCTCAATTGGCAGAGCAGCGGTCTCCAAAACCGCAGGTTGGGGGTTCGAGTCCCTCCTGGCGTGCCATTCCGGTTGTGGTCGGCTGCTGGATGTGGTCGGGACGACGCCGGACAGCGAGAAAAGACAGCGATAAAGCATGAAAGCCAAGGTTGAACATCAAACAGGAAGTGCGGCTACCGATTTCGTGAAGTACGCGCTGTCGCTGCTGATCCTTGCGGCGAGCATCTACGGGTTCTACATGCTGCAGAGCTGGCCGGCGCCGCTGCGTTCGCTGGTGCCTGTGGTGGGTGTGATCGTCGCCGCGCTGGTGTTCGCGTTCACCGCGAAGGGTCGGCAGACGCTGGAGTTCATGTCCGAGGCGCGCTTCGAGCTGCGCAAGGTGATCTGGCCGACGCGTCAGGAAACGATCCAGGGCACCGGCATCATTCTGGTGGTTGTGGTCATCGTCAGTCTGATCCTGTCGCTGATCGACTTCCTGCTCTCCGCGGGTATCCGCGTCGTGCTGAGCTGAGGTGGCGGCAATGAGCAAGCGCTGGTACGTCGTTCACGCCTACTCGGGCTTCGAGAACCAGGTTCGCAAGTCGCTGCTGGAGCGCGTCGTGCGCTTCGACATGCAGGATCGCTTTGGTGACGTGCTCGTCCCGACCGAGGAAGTGGTCGAGATGCGTGGCGGTCAGAAGCGCAAGAGCGAGCGCAAGTTCTTCCCCGGTTACGTGCTGGTGCAGATCGAGACGCGCGACGACGGCGGCATTCCACTGATGGATGACGAGTGCTGGCATCTCATCAAGGAGACGCCGAAGGTGCTGGGTTTCATCGGTGGCACGGCTGACCGTCCGCTGCCGATCAAGGACAGCGAGGCCGACGCGATCCTGCAGCGTGTGCAGGACGGCGTCGAGAAGCCGCGTCCGAAGGTGTTGTTCGAGCCGGGCGAAATGGTCCGCGTCATCGATGGTCCGTTCAATGATTTCAACGGCACCGTCGAGGAAGTGAATTACGAGAAGAGCCGACTGCGCGTGTCGGTGCTGATTTTTGGTCGTTCCACCCCGGTCGAGCTCGAATTCGGTCAGGTGGAGAAGGCCTGAGGGTCCGGGGCGCTGGTCGTCCCGATTTACAACTGACGGGGAGCCACAACGACCGCGGTCGCGAGGCGCTTGAACCCGAGGAGTTCAAATCATGGCAAAGAAAGTCGCAGGCTATATCAAGCTGCAGATCAAGGCCGGTCAGGCCAATCCGAGTCCGCCCGTGGGTCCGGCCCTGGGTCAGCGCGGTGTCAACATCATGGAGTTCTGCAAGGCCTTCAATGCGGCCACGCAGCAGCTGGAAGCCGGTCTTCCGATCCCGACCGTGATCACGGTCTACTCGGACCGCAGCTTCACCTTCATCACCAAGACCCCGCCGGCCAGCGTGCTGCTGAAGAAGCTCACCGGTATCCCGAAGGGTTCGTCGCGTCCGAACACCGACAAGGTGGGCAAGGTCACCCGCGCCCAGTTGGAAGAGATCGCCAAGATGAAGGAGCCGGATCTGACGGCAGCCGATCTCGACGCCGCGGTGCGCACCATTGCTGGTAGCGCCCGCAGCATGGGTCTGGTTTCGGAGGAGGGTTAAGCCATGGCGAAGATCAGCAAGCGTTTCAAGCAGCTCAACAGCCTGGTCGTGCCGGGCAAGGCCTACGCCATTGACGAGGCCCTGGGTATTCTGAAGAACAACGGCAAGGTGAAGTTCGTCGAGTCCATCGACGTCGCCGTGCGCCTGGGCGTGGATGCGCGCAAGTCCGACCAGCAGGTTCGCGGTTCCACCGTGCTGCCGGAAGGTACCGGCAAGTCGGTCCGCGTGGCCGTGTTCTGCCCGGCCGGCGAGAAGGCCGATGCCGCCAAGGAAGCCGGTGCCGACGTGGTTGGCATGGAAGACCTGGCCGAGGCCATGCAGGGTGGCGACATCAACTATGACGTGGTCATTGCCACGCCGGACGCGATGCGCGTGGTTGGCAAGCTGGGTACGGTGTTGGGTCCGCGCGGCCTGATGCCGAACCCGAAGGTCGGCACCGTCAGCCCGGATCCGGCGCAGGCCGTGCGCAATGCCAAGGCGGGTCAGGTGCGTTACCGCACCGACAAGGCCGGCATCATCCACTGCACGATTGGCAAGGCCAGCTTCGAGGTCGATGCGCTGAAGAACAACCTGACTGCGCTGCTGCAGGACCTGGTCAAGGCCAAGCCGGCCAGCGCCAAGGGTCAGTATCTTCAGAAGATCTCGGTGTCCAGCACCATGGGTCTGGGCATCACCGTTGATCAGGCGACCCTGTCGCTGTAATCAATCGCAATGTTTTTCCGGTCCGTGCTGGTCACGGATCGAGCGGAGAGCTGCTCCGCACCATTTTGAGGGAAGCGCCGGATCCGTCCGGCGCGACCGTCAAAGACCGCTGGTCCCTTTTGCTGTCGTCAGGATGACGCGACACCCGCAGGATGCGACGTGGAGTGAAGGGGGTAATCGCGAGATCTGGTTTACCCAATCGGGTTGATCGGAAATCCGGCCAGCGTAGATGGTGAAGCCCTTCTGGAAATGTTCTGGATAGGCCACCACCGGGATGTTCCGCATCCCCGGCGTCAGGGATCGACGCCGCCCCGGACCGCAGACGGCAGGAGCCGCGAGCGGAGTTCATTTGGAGGAGTGCAATGGCGCTTAGTCTTTCTCAAAAGCAAGAAGTTGTCGCCGAGCTGTCAGAAGTCGCAGCCAAGGCTCACTCCCTGGTCGCAGCCGAGTACGCAGGCACCACCGTCGCTCAGATGACGGAGATGCGCAAGAAGGCTCGTGAATCCGGTGTGTACTTGCGTGTTGTCAAGAACACCCTGGCCTCGCGCGCTGTGGCGGGCACCGAGTTCGAGTGCGTCAAGGACGCTCTCGTCGGTCCGCTGCTGTATGCGTTCTCGACCGAGGAGCCCGGCGCTGCCGGTCGCCTGATCAAGGAGTTCGCCAAGGGTAACGACAAGCTGCAGGCCAAGGTCGTGTCGATGGGTGGTCAGCTGATGCCGGGTTCCGACCTGGAACGTCTGGCCTCGCTGCCCACGCGTGAAGAAGCCCTGGCCATGCTCGCCCGCGTTCTCGCCGAACCCGCAGCCATGTTTGCCCGCGTCATCAAGGCGGTGGCAGACAAGCAGGGTGGTGGCGAAGAAGCCGCGGCCGAAGCGACGGCGGAAACGGCCTGATCGGGATTCCCGTCAGGTAACTACAGTTTTGAAATTCAATTTCCAGAGGTAAACACAATGTCCCTTACCAACGAGCAGATCGTCGACGGCGTTGCCGCCATGTCGCTGATGGAAGTGATGGACCTGGTCAAGGCCATCGAAGAGAAGTTCGGCGTGTCCGCCGCCGCCCCGGTCATGATGGCCGCTGGTCCGGCTGCTGGCGCTGCCGCTGCTGAAGAGCAGACCGAGTTCAACGTCGTTCTGGCGTCCGCCGGTTCCAACAAGGTTGGCGCCATTAAGGCCGTCCGTGCGATCACCGGCCTGGGTCTGAAGGAAGCCAAGGACATGGTCGAGAGCGCTCCGGCCGTCGTCAAGGAAGCTGTCAGCAAGGAAGATGCCGAGAAGTTCAAGAAAGAACTCGAAGAAGCTGGCGCCACGGTCGAGCTCAAGTAAGCGACGCTTGCGTCGCTTGGCTACGACCGAGCGTTTCGCGAAGGCTGGGGGCGCAAGCCCCCGGCCTTTCGCCGTTGCACCACGGGCGAGTTGTTGTCGCCTGTTTGAAATCGCGAATCGTGAACCGCAATCCATCGCGCTGCTGCATGCGATGACTTGCGGTTCCCGATTTGCCTGATGTCGATCCTGAAAGGCCGCTTGCGGTCGACAGGGATCCAAATCGGGCCATATGGCCAAAGGTGAAACCACGATGACGACATATTCCTTCACCGAGAAGAAGCGCATCCGCAAGGACTTCGGCAAGCGCAGCTCGATTGTTGACGTGCCATACCTGCTGGCGATCCAGGTGGACTCCTACAAGGAGTTTCTGCAGCTGGACGTCAAGCCGGAGCAGCGTCGCGACCGCGGTCTGCATGCCGCGCTGAAGTCGGTCTTCCCGATTTCCAGCTACTCCGGTAGCGCCGCACTGGAATACGTCAGCTATCGTCTCGGCGAACCGCCGTTCGACGAGCGTGAGTGCCGCAACCGTGGCATGAGCTACGGCGCGCCGCTGCGCGTGACGGTTCGCCTGGTCATCTATGACAAGGAAAACAACAACAAGACCGTCAAGTACGTGAAGGAGCAGGAGGTCTACATGGGCGAACTGCCCCTGATGACCGAGAACGGCACCTTCATCGTCAACGGCACCGAGCGTGTGATCGTGTCGCAGCTGCACCGTTCTCCGGGCGTGTTCTTCGACCACGACCGTGGCAAGACGCACAGCTCCGGCAAGCTGCTGTACAGCGCCCGCATCATTCCTTATCGCGGTTCCTGGCTGGACTTCGAGTTCGATCCGAAGGACGCGCTGTTCACCCGTATCGACCGTCGCCGCAAGCTGCCGGTGACGATCCTGCTGCGCGCGCTGGGCTTCGGCAACGAAGAGATGCTGCAGCACTTCTACGAGTTCAACAGCTTCAACCTGCTGGACAAGGAAGGTGCCGAGCTGGAGCTCGTCGCCGAGCGCCTGCGTGGCGAAACGCTGAACTTCGACCTGGCCGCTGGCAACAAGGTCATCGTCGAAGCCGGCAAGCGCATCACCGCGCGCCACGTGAAGCTGCTGGAGCAGGCCGGGATCGACACCCTTGAGGTGCCGGACGAATACCTGCTGGGCCGTATCCTGGCCCATGACGTGGTCGATACCACCTCGGGCGAGGTCATCGCCGAGGCCAATGCCGAGCTGACCGAAGACCACCTGGAAGCCTTCCGCAAGGCCAAGGTGGAGAAGATCAGCACGCTGTGGGTGAACGACCTTGATCGTGGTCCGTACATCTCCAACACCCTGCGCATCGACCCGACCCGCACCGAGCTGGAAGCGCTGGTCGAAATCTACCGCATGATGCGCCCGGGTGAGCCGCCGACCAAGGAAGCGGCACAGAACCTGTTCAACAACCTGTTCTTCACCGAAGACCGCTACGACCTGTCGGCCGTCGGTCGCATGAAGTTCAACCGCCGTGTGGGTCGCAAGGAAGTCGAAGGTTCGGGCGTGCTCGACAACGACGACATCCTCGACGTGCTGCGCGTACTGATCGACATCCGCAACGGCCAGGGCACCGTCGATGACATCGACCACCTTGGCAACCGTCGCGTGCGTTCGGTCGGTGAAATGGCCGAGAACACCTTCCGCGTCGGTCTGGTGCGCGTCGAGCGTGCCGTGCGTGAGCGTCTGTCCGTCGCCGAAAGCGAAGGCCTGACTCCGCAGGAGCTGATCAACGCCAAGCCGGTGGCCGCCGCGATGAAGGAGTTCTTCGGCTCCTCGCAGCTCAGCCAGTTCATGGACCAGAACAACCCGCTGTCCGAGGTTACCCACAAGCGCCGTGTGTCGGCCCTTGGCCCGGGCGGTCTGACCCGTGAGCGCGCCGGCTTCGAAGTCCGCGACGTGCACCCGACCCATTACGGCCGCGTCTGCACCATCGAGACGCCGGAAGGCCCGAACATTGGTCTGATCAACTCGCTGGCCTGTTTCGCGCGCACCAACGACTACGGCTTCCTCGAGACGCCGTATCGCAAGGTGAAGAACAGCAAGATCACCGACGATGTCGAGTTCCTGTCGGCGATCGAGGAAAACGAGTACGTCATCGCCCAGGCCAACGCCATCATGAACCCCGACGGCACCTTCGCCGAGCAGTTCGTGCCGTGTCGTTACCAGGGTGAGCCACTGCTGAAGCCGCCGGCGGAAATCCAGTACATGGACGTGTCGCCGATGCAGACCGTGTCGGTCGCGGCCGCGCTGGTTCCGTTCCTCGAGCACGATGACGCCAACCGCGCACTCATGGGCGCCAACATGCAGCGTCAGGCCGTGCCGACCCTGCGCGCAGAGAAGCCGCTGGTCGGTACTGGTATCGAGCGTGAAGTGGCGCGCGATTCCGGCGTGATCTCGGTTGCCCGTCGCGGTGGCGTGATCGACCAGATCGACGCCGCGCGAATCGTCGTGCGGGTCCATGAAGCCGAGATCGGCGAGGACGATCCGGGCGTCGATATCTACAACCTGATCAAGTACACCCGCTCCAACCAGAACACCTGCATCAACCAGCGTCCGCTGGTGAACGTCGGTGACCAGGTTGAGGTGGGCGACATCCTGGCTGATGGCCCGTCGACGGATCTCGGCGAGTTGGCGCTGGGCCAGAACATGCTGGTCGCCTTCATGCCCTGGAACGGCTACAACTTCGAGGATTCCATCCTGATCTCGGAGCGCGTGGTCCAGGAAGACCGCTACACCACGATTCACATCGAGGAGCTCTCCTGCGTCGCCCGTGACACCAAGCTGGGACCGGAGGAAATCACCGCCGACATCCCGAACGTGTCCGAGCAGGCGCTGGGTCGTCTGGACGAGTCCGGCGTGGTCTACATCGGTGCCGAAGTGCGTGCCGGCGACATCCTGGTCGGCAAGGTCACGCCGAAGGGCGAAAGCCAGCTGACCCCGGAAGAAAAGCTGCTGCGCGCGATCTTCGGCGAGAAGGCCTCCGACGTGAAGGACAGCTCGCTGCGCGTGCCGCCGGGCATGGACGGCACCGTCATCGACGTGCAGGTCTTCACCCGTGACGGCATCGAGAAGGACAAGCGCGCCCGCCAGATCGAGGACTCCGAGATCAAGGCGATCAAGAAGGACCTCGACGATCAGTTCCGCATCCTCGAAGACGCCATCTACGCGCGTCTGCGTGGCCAGCTGGTTGGCAAGGTTGCCAACGGCGGGGCGGCCGGCATCAAGAAGGGTGACAAGGTCACCGACAGCTACCTCGACGGCCTGAAGAAGGACGACTGGTTCAAGCTGCGCATGAAGGACGAGGAGGTTGCCGAGTTCCTCGAGCGTGCGCAGAAGCAGGTCGAGCACCACAAGGCGGAGTTTGACAAGAAGTTCGCCGACAAGAAGGGCAAGATCACCGCGGGTGACGACCTGGCGCCGGGCGTGCTGAAAATGGTCAAGGTCTACCTGGCCGTGAAGCGTCGCATCCAGCCGGGTGACAAGATGGCCGGTCGCCACGGCAACAAAGGTGTCGTGTCGATGATCGTCCCGGTCGAGGACATGCCGTATTCCGCGGATGGCCGTCCGGTCGACATCGTGCTGAACCCGCTGGGCGTGCCGAGTCGTATGAACATCGGTCAGATCCTGGAAACCCACCTGGGCTGGGCGGCCAAGGGACTGGGTCATCGCATCAGCGAGATGCTGGAAGCCAACGAGAAGGCCGCCTCGATCCGCAAGTTCCTGGACGAGATCTACAACCACGACAAGGACGCCGGCTACAAGCGCGTCGACCTCAAGCAGTTCAGCGACGAGGAACTGCTGGGCATGGCCAAGAACCTGACCAGCGGCGTGCCGATGGCAACGCCGGTGTTCGATGGCGCTGCCGAGTCGGAAATCAAGCGCATGCTGGAGCTGGCGGGTCTGCCGAAGTCTGGCCAGACCACGCTGTTCGATGGTCGTACCGGCGAGGCGTTCGATCGCCCGGTCACTGTCGGCTACATGCACATGCTGAAGCTGAATCACCTGGTCGACGACAAGATGCACGCGCGTTCGACGGGTCCCTACTCGCTGGTCACCCAGCAGCCGCTGGGCGGCAAGGCGCAGTTCGGTGGCCAGCGCTTCGGTGAGATGGAAGTCTGGGCGCTGGAAGCCTACGGCGCGGCCTACACCCTGCAGGAAATGCTGACGGTGAAGTCCGACGACGTGCAGGGCCGTAACCAGATGTACAAGAACATCGTCGATGGCAACCACGAGATGGCGGCCGGCATGCCGGAGTCGTTCAACGTCCTGGTCAAGGAAATCCGTTCGCTCGGTATCAATATCGAGCTGGACGAGAACGCCTGATCGTCGGAGCGAATAGGAGCTATACGTAATGAAAGATCTTCTGAACCTGTTCAACCAGCAGCGCCAGCCGCTGGACTTCGACGGCATCAAGATCGCGCTGGCCTCGCCGGACCTGATCCGCAGCTGGTCATTCGGCGAAGTGAAGAAGCCGGAAACCATCAACTACCGTACCTTCAAGCCGGAGCGTGACGGCCTGTTCTGCGCGGCCATCTTCGGTCCGACCAAGGACTACGAGTGCCTGTGCGGCAAGTACAAGCGCATGAAGCACCGTGGTGTGGTCTGCGAGAAGTGCGGCACCGAAGTCACGCTGGCCAAGGTGCGCCGTGAGCGCATGGGTCATATCGACCTGGCCTCGCCGGTCGCGCACATCTGGTTCCTGAAGTCGCTGCCGTCCCGCATTGGTCTGATGCTGGACATGACGCTGCGCGATATCGAGCGCATCCTGTACTTTGAAGCCTATGTCGTCATCGACCCGGGCCTGACCACGCTGGATCGTGGCCAGCTGCTCACCGAAGAGCAGTACCTGCAGGCGGTGACCGAGCACGGCGACGAGTTCGACGCGAAGATGGGTGCGGAGGCGGTTTACGAACTGCTGAAGACGATCGATCTCAACGCCGAGATCCTGTCGCTGAAGGAAGACATCGCGGCGACCAATTCCGAGACCAAGCTGAAGCGCCTTTCCAAGCGCATCAAGCTGATGGAAGCCTTCTCCGAATCGGGCAACCGTCCGGAGTGGATGGTGATGACCGTGCTGCCGGTGCTGCCGCCGGATCTGCGTCCGCTGGTGCCTCTGGATGGTGGCCGCTTCGCGACGTCCGATCTGAACGATCTGTATCGCCGCGTCATCAACCGCAACAACCGCCTGAAGCGCCTGCTGGAGCTCAACGCGCCGGACATCATCGTGCGCAACGAAAAGCGCATGCTGCAGGAGTCGGTTGATGCGCTGATGGACAACGGCCGTCGTGGCCGTGCCATCACCGGCACCAACAAGCGCCCGCTGAAGTCGCTGGCCGACATGATCAAGGGCAAGCAGGGCCGCTTCCGCCAGAACCTGCTCGGCAAGCGCGTGGACTACTCCGGTCGTTCGGTGATCGTGGTCGGTCCGACCCTGCGCCTGCACGAGTGCGGTCTGCCGAAGAAAATGGCGCTGGAGCTGTTCAAGCCCTTCATCTTCTCCAAGCTGCAGCGTCGCGGCATCGCGCCGACGATCAAGGCGGCGAAGAAGAAGGTCGAGAGCGAAAGCCCGGAAGTGTGGGACATCCTGGAAGAGGTGATCCGCGAGCATCCGGTGATGCTGAACCGTGCGCCGACGCTTCACCGTCTCGGCATCCAGGCGTTCGAGCCGGTGCTGATCGAAGGCAAGGCGATCCAGCTGCATCCGCTGGTCTGCTCGGCCTTCAACGCCGACTTCGACGGTGACCAGATGGCCGTCCACGTGCCGCTGTCGCTGGAAGCGCAGCTGGAAGCGCGTGCTCTGATGATGTCGTCGAACAACATCCTGTCGCCCGCCAACGGCGAGCCGATCATCGTGCCGACTCAGGATGTCGTCCTTGGTCTGTACTACATGACCCGCGAGCTGATCGGCAAGAAGGGCGAGGGCATGGTCTTCGCCAACATCGCCGAGGTGAAGCGCGCCTACGACAACCGCATGGTTGAGCTGCACGCCAAGGTCAAGGTGCGCATCAGCGATTTCGAAGTCGACATGGAAGGCAACCGCACGCCGCGTACCGGCCTGCGCGACACCACGGTCGGTCGCGCCCTGCTGGCGGAAATTCTGCCGAAGGGCCTGAGCTACGACCTGGTCAACGTCGAGCTGACCAAGAAGAACATCAGTCGCGTGATCAACGAGTGCTACCGTCAGCTGGGCCTGAAGGACACCGTGATCTTTGCCGACAAGCTGATGTACACCGGCTTCAGCTACGCCACCCGCGCCGGCGTCTCCATCGGCGTTGACGACCTGGTCATCCCGGATGAAAAGAAGGGCATCCTCTCCGAGGCCGAGGCCGAGGTGCTGGAAATCCAGGAGCAGTACCAGAGTGGTCTGGTCACCGCTGGTGAGCGTTACAACAAGGTCGTGGACATCTGGTCGCGTACCAACGAGCGCATCGCCAAGGCGATGATGGACGCCATCGGTACCGACAAGGTCAAGGATGCCGAGGGCAAGGAAGTCGCGCAGAAGTCCATGAACTCGCTGTACATCATGGCCGACTCCGGCGCCCGTGGTTCGCAGGCGCAGATTCGTCAGCTGGCCGGTATGCGTGGCCTGATGGCCAAGCCGGACGGGTCGATCATCGAGACGCCCATCAAGGCGAACTTCCGCGAAGGCCTGAACGTGCAGGAGTACTTCAACTCCACCCACGGTGCCCGTAAGGGTCTGGCCGATACCGCGCTGAAGACCGCCAACTCCGGTTATCTGACGCGTCGTCTGGTCGACGTGGCGCAGGACGTGGTGATCACCGAAGTGGACTGTGGGACCGAAAACGGCCTGACCATGACCCCGATCGTCGAAGGCGGTGACGTGGTCGAGCCGCTGCGCGAGCGCGTGCTGGGCCGCATCGTGGCCGAGGACGTGTTCGTCCCGGGCGAGGACGAGGATCCGATCGTCACCCAGGGCACGCTGCTGGACGAAGCCTGGGTGCGCAAGCTGGAAGAGGCCGGCGTGCAGGCGATCAAGGTCCGCTCGACCATCACCTGTGAGTCCCACTTCGGTGTCTGCGGTCAGTGCTATGGCCGTGACCTGGCGCGTGGCCACGTGGTCAACATCGGTGAGGCCGTCGGCGTTATCGCCGCGCAGTCGATCGGTGAGCCGGGCACGCAGCTGACCATGCGTACCTTCCATATCGGTGGTGCCGCATCGCGTGCCGCCGCCGTGGATAACGTGTCGGTCAAGACCAACGGTTCGGTCAAGTTCAACAACCTGAAGACCGTCGAACATGCCGGTGGCCAGCTGGTCGCGGTGTCGCGTTCCGGCGAAATTTCGGTGATGGACAACCACGGTCGCGAGCGCGAGCGCTACAAGCTGCCGTATGGTGCCGTGCTGGCGGTTCGTGATGGCGATGCCATCAAGGCCGGCCAGACAGTGGTCAACTGGGATCCGCATAACCATCCGATCATCTCGGAGGTGGCCGGTTACATCCGCTACGTCGATTTCGTCGACGGCATCACCGTCATCGAGAAGATCGACGACCTGACCGGCCTGGCCAGCTCCGAAATCACCGATCCGAAGCGTCGTGGCTCGGCCGGCAAGGACCTGCGTCCGCTGGTCCGCATCGTCGACGCCAAGGGTAACGACCTGAACATCCCGGGTACCGACCTGCCGGCGCAGTACCTGCTGCCGCCGCGTTCGGTGGTCACCCTTCAGGATGGCGCCCAGGTCGGCGTGGGTGACGTGGTCGCCAAGATTCCGCAGGAAGCTTCGAAGACCCGCGACATCACCGGTGGTCTGCCGCGCGTTGCCGACCTGTTCGAGGCGCGCAAGCCGAAGGATCCGGCGATCCTGGCCGAGCGTTCGGGCATCGTGTCCTTTGGTAAGGACACCAAGGGCAAGCAGCGCCTGATTATCAAGGACACGGACGGCAACGAGCACGAAGAGCTGATTCCGAAGTACCGCCAGATCATCGTGTTCGAAGGCGAGCACGTGGAGAAGGGTGAGACCGTGGTGGACGGCGAGCCGAACCCGCAGGACATCCTGCGTCTGCTCGGCGTCGAGCCACTGGCTGCCTATCTGGTCAAGGAAATCCAGGACGTCTACCGTCTGCAGGGCGTGAAGATCAACGACAAGCACATCGAGGTGATCATTCGCCAGATGCTGCGCAAGGTCGAGATTACCGAGCCCGGCGACACGCGCTTCCTGCGCGGCGAGCAGATCGAGCGCAACCGCGCGCTGGACGAGAACTCCGCAGCGCATGCCCGTGACGAGCAGAGCTGCCAGTTCGATCCGGTCCTGCTGGGCATCACCAAGGCCTCGTTGGCCACGGAATCCTTCATTTCCGCGGCCTCCTTCCAGGAAACCACGCGAGTGCTGACCGAAGCCGCCGTGCGCGGTACGCGGGACGGCTTGCGCGGCCTGAAGGAAAACGTTATAGTTGGTCGTCTAATCCCCGCCGGCACCGGCTTGGCCTATCACGCCAGCCGCCGTCGCGGCGCCGGGGAGCTCACGGAATCGGAACTGGAAGTCCTTCATGGCAGCTCGGCGGAAACGTCCGAGGTGGCTGCCGAGTCGGCCGGCGACGAGTGAGTTGGCGCCTTCGGGCTCCGAATGATGGCAGGCCGCCCCACTGGGTGGCCCACATACCGAAATGAGACGCATGGATGCGTCTCGTGTTCGAGGCCTGGAAGGCCGAGTGCGTCGACCGATCCTGTTGGTTTGACAGGATCGTGTTGTGCGTATTACACTTACCTGCTCAGCAGGCCGGATTGACCGGCCTGCTTTTGTTTCATCGCGAGGCGTTCAACGCATGTCAACGATCAATCAGCTGGTGCGCAAGCCGCGCCGCTCCAAGACCTACAAGAGCGCTTCGCCTGCGCTTCAGAACTGTCCGCAGCGTCGCGGTGTGTGCACTCGTGTGTACACCACCACGCCGAAGAAGCCGAACTCGGCTCTGCGCAAGGTGGCCAAGGTTCGTTTGACCAATGGCTTCGAGGTCATCAGCTACATCGGTGGTGAAGGCCACAACCTGCAGGAGCACTCGGTGGTCCTGGTTCGCGGCGGTCGTGTGAAGGATCTCCCGGGTGTTCGCTATCACATGGTTCGCGGCTCGCTTGACGCGGCCGGCGTGACCAAGCGTCGCCAGGGTCGTTCCAAGTATGGCGCCAAGCGTCCGAAGAGCTAAGGCTCTCCGGTTTCCCTAACCTCCGATCTTTTCCAATCAGGCACGCATCATGTCCCGTAAAGGTTCGCCCGGTACCCGTTCCGTCCTGCCCGATCCCAAGCACGGCAGTGAGATGGTCGCCCGCTTCATCAATATGGTGATGAAGAGTGGCAAGAAGTCCGTCGCCGAGAAAATTGTCTACGGCGCGATGGATCACATTGGCGAGAAGAACGCCACCCCGTTGGATCTCGTTGAGAAGGCGCTCGAGAATGTCGCGCCGACCGTCGAGGTCAAGTCCCGCCGCGTTGGTGGTGCGACCTATCAGGTCCCCGTCGAAGTGCGTGCCCAGCGTCGCACCGCGCTTGCCATGCGCTGGGTGATCGACGCCGCGCGCAAGCGCAGCGAAAACACCATGCCGCGCAAGCTGGCAGCTGAACTTCTTGATGCTTCCGAGAGCCGCGGTGCGGCTGTGAAGAAGCGCGAGGAAACCCACCGTATGGCGGAAGCGAACAAGGCGTTCGCTCACTACCGCTGGTAATTCGAGAGGGATCTCAAAGTGGCTCGCAAGACTCCCATTGAGCGTTATCGCAACTTCGGCATCATGGCTCACATCGATGCTGGCAAGACGACGACGTCCGAGCGCATCCTGTTCTACACCGGTGTCAGTCACAAGATCGGTGAGGTTCATGATGGCGCCGCCACCATGGACTGGATGGAGCAGGAGCAGGAGCGCGGCATCACCATCACCTCGGCGGCAACCACCGCCTTCTGGGATGGTATGGACAAGTCCATGCCGCAGCACCGCCTGAACATCATCGATACCCCTGGCCACGTCGATTTCACCATTGAGGTCGAGCGTTCGCTGCGCGTGCTTGATGGTGCCGTGTTCGTGTTGTGTGCCGTTGGTGGTGTGCAGCCGCAGTCGGAGACGGTTTGGCGTCAGGCCAACCGTTACCGCGTGCCGCGCATGGCCTTCGTCAACAAGATGGACCGTACCGGCGCCAACTTCGACAAGGTCGTCGAGCAGCTGAAGTCGCGCTTGGGTGCCTATGCGGTGCCGATGCAGGTGCCGATCGGTGCTGAGGACGGTTTCGAGGGTGTGGTTGATCTGGTGAAGATGAAGGCGATCCATTGGGATGCCGCCTCCCAGGGCACCACTTTCGAGTATCGCGACATCCCGGCTGAGCTGCTCGAGAAGTCGGAAGAGGCTCGCAGCTTCATGGTTGAAGCGGCCGCCGAAGCCAGCGAAGAGCTGATGGACAAGTACCTTGAAGAAGGTGAGCTGTCCGAAGAGGAGATTCTCAACGGTCTGCGCGAGCGCACCCTGAAGGTCGAGATCGTGCCGGTTTACTGTGGCACTGCCTTCAAGAACAAGGGTGTGCAGGCCATGCTGGATGGCGTTATCCAGCTGCTGCCGTCGCCGATTGATGTGCCGCCGGTGCAGGGCATCGACGAGGACGAGAAGGAAGCGACCCGCGCTGCCGACGACAAGGCTCCGTTCTCGGCGCTGGCGTTCAAGATCATGACCGACCCGTTCGTTGGTTCGCTCACGTTCTTCCGTGTCTATTCGGGTGTGCTCAATGCGGGCGATCAGGTCTTCAATCCGGTCAAGCTCAAGAAGGAGCGTGTTGGCCGCATCCTGCAGATGCACTCCAACAACCGTGAAGAGATCAAGGAAGTCCGCGCTGGCGACATCGCTGCTGCCGTGGGCCTGAAGGACGTTACTACCGGTGACACCCTGTGCGCCCAGGACAACGTGATCACGCTGGAGCGCATGACGTTCCCGGAGCCGGTCATTTCGATGGCTGTTGAGCCGAAGACCAAGTCGGACCAGGAGAAGATGGGTATTGCTCTTGGCCGTCTGGCGCAGGAGGATCCGTCCTTCCGTGTCCGTACCGACGAAGAGTCCGGTCAGACGATCATCTCCGGCATGGGTGAGCTGCACCTCGACATTCTGGTTGACCGCATGAAGCGCGAGTTCAACGTCGAGGCCAACGTCGGCAAGCCGCAGGTTGCGTACCGCGAGACCATCCGCAAGTCGGACGTCAAGGCGGATTACAAGCACGCCAAGCAGTCCGGTGGTAAGGGCCAGTACGGTCACGTTGTCATCGAGCTGTCGCCGATGAACGAGCAGGATCGCGCCGATCCGAACGTGAAGGACGACTTCCTGTTCGTCAACGAAATCACCGGTGGTGTGATTCCGAAGGAATTCATCCCGGCGGTCGAGAAGGGCATGCGCGAGACCATCACCAGTGGTCCGCTGGCCGGCTTCCCGGTCGTGGGCGTCAAGGCCAAGCTGGTGTTCGGTTCGTACCACGACGTCGATTCCTCGGAAATGGCGTTCAAGCTCGCCGCTTCGATGGCGTTCAAGGAAGGTTTCCGCGTGGCCGATCCGGTCCTGCTGGAGCCGATGATGAAGGTCGAGATCGTCAGTCCCGAAGATTACCTCGGTGACGTGATGGGCGACGTGAGCCGCCGTCGTGGCGTGCTGCAGGGTCAGGACGACAGTCCGTCCGGCAAGATCATCAACGCGATGATCCCGCTGGGTGAGATGTTCGGCTACGCCACTGCGCTGCGTTCGATGTCGCAGGGTCGCGCCACCTTCACGATGGAATTCGATCATTACGCTGAAGCGCCGAGCAACATTGCCGACGCCGTTATCAAAAAGTCCTGACCCCACGGTCACTAGAAATATCGAGGATTTGAGTCATGTCCAAGGAAAAGTTTGAGCGCAAGAAGCCGCACGTGAACGTGGGCACGATTGGTCACGTTGACCATGGCAAGACCACGCTGACCGCTGCGCTGACCAAGGTTGGCGCCGAGCGTTTTGGTGGCGACTTCAAGGACTATTCGTCGATTGACGCGGCGCCGGAAGAGAAGGCGCGCGGCATCACGATCTCGACCGCTCACGTCGAGTACGAGTCGGAAACCCGCCACTACGCGCACGTTGACTGCCCGGGTCACCGCCGACTTCACGTGAAGAACATGATCACCGGTGCCGCGCAGATGGACGGCGCGATCCTGGTGTTCGGCCGCTGACGGCCCGATGCCGCAGACCCGCGAGCACATCCTGCTGGCCCGCCAGGTTGGCGTGCCGTACATCGTTGTCTACCTGAACAAGGCGGACATGGTGGACGACGCCGAGCTGATGAAGCTGGTGGAGATGGAAGTCCGCGAGCTGCTGCTGAGCAAGCGCAGTTCCCGGGCGACGACGCGATCGTGGTTCGGCCCTGAAGGCGCTGGAAGCGATCAGTCGGACATCGGCGTGCCGTCGATCCTGAAGCTGGTTGAAGGCGCTGGACACCTGGATTCCGGAGCCGGAGCGTGACATCGATCGTCCGTTCCTGATGCCGGTGGAAGACGTGTTCTCGATCTCGGGCCGCGGCACCGTGGTGACCGGTCGTGTCGAGCGGCATCATCCAGGTGGGCGAGGAAGTCGAGATCGTCGGCATCAAGGACACCATCGAAGACGACCTGCACGGGCGTCGAGATGTTCCGCAAGCTGCTGGACCAGGGTCAGGCAGGTGACAACGTCGGCGTGCTGCTGCCTGGCACCAAGCGGCGCTTGTGACGAAGAGGAACATCGAGCGCGGCCAGGTTCTTTGCAAGCCGGGTTCGATCAAGCCGCACACAGTTCGAGGCTGAGGTGTACGTGCTGTCGAAGGATGGTGGTAAATCGCCGTTCTTCAAGGGTTACCGCCCGCAGTTCTACTTCCGCACCACGGACGTGACCGGCGCTTGCGAGCTGCCGGAAGGCGTCGAGATGGTGATGCCGGGTGACAACGTGAAGATGGTGGTGACGCTGATTGCGCCGATCGCCATGGACGATGGTCTGCGTTTCGCCATCCGCGAAGGCGGTCGTACCGTCGGCGCCGGCGTCGTCGCGAAGATCTTCGAGTAATACCTAACCGGGGAGCGGGCCGGACGCGCCCGCTCCCGTCGCTCTTTTAACGAACTACCAGGATACGGCCATCATGGCGGACCAGAAGATTCGGATTCGACTCAAGGCTTTCGATCATCGTTTGATTGATCGTTCGGCCAGCGAGATCGTTGAAACGGCCAAGCGGACGAGAAAAGGTGCGCGGCCCCCATCCGCTGCCGGCAGATGGAGCTTCACCATCCTGGTTTCGCCGCACGTCAGGACGCGCGCGACCAGTATGGAGACCCGCACCCACAAACGCGTGCTCGACATCGTTGATCCCAACGACAAGACCGTCGACGCGTTGATGAAGCTCGAGCTGGCGGCCGATTAGCGGACGTCCAGATCAAGCTGTATTGAGGCTAGAACCATGACTATCGGGATCATCGGCCGCAAGTGCGGCATGAGCCGGAGTTTTCACCGGATGGTCAGTCCATCCCGGTGACCTGATCAAGCGACGCCGAATCATCGTCAAGCTGAAGACGGACGAGAACGACGGCTACAGCGCATCAGGTCACCGCTGGCAGCAGCGTCGTCGGCTGATAAACCGATCACCGGTAATACCTTCAAAGGCTGTGGGTCGAGACGGTCGTGTTTGTAAGGAATTCCGGCTCACCAGCGGCCTCGTGGATGCGAGGCAGGTGGCAGATCAGGCTGAACCATCTTCAGGATGGGCAGGTCAAAACATCTCGAGATCAGCAGGAGTAAGAACTGGACTTTCCGCTCGCTTTTTGGCGTTCAGCATGGGTGACGTACCCACGGTAACTCAACCTGTGCATCGTTATGAGGACTGCTCGGTCAGCACGTCAGTGCGCGGGTCGCGTGTTCCGGGCAAAAGATCCCAACATACCAGGCGCGGCTGAATCGCGCCCAGCAAACTCGAAAGCCGTTTGAAGATTGACGCAAGCGTTGGACAGTCACTATCAAGGGCGCGATGTGGGCCGCCGGGCCAGCAACTCGTCAGCCAATCTGGCAGCAAGGAGTTTCAAGGGCAAAATGGAACTCGCGATTACGGTGCCAACGGCGGAGTTCTCGTTTCGAGCGGCGTGTTTGGCCGTGGTCAACGGTTTGGTACGCCTGGTTCAGCCGACCGAAAGCTCACGGCACCAACGCAATTTCAAGGCCCAAGACTGCTCAGATATGGCGGGCGCCGCCAAAATCGAAGAAGCGCAGAAGGCGGCAGCCAGCTCGCAGTGCGCTGACTGCGCACAGTCTTCGTCGGACGGTGATGCGATGCATTCGCCGCCCGTCCCGCGGGATTCGCGAAAGTCAACCTTACCGCAAGATGTGCTCGCGCTGCCATCGCTTTATCCATCATCGAACTGAACCGTCTGGGTCGTCTGAAGGTCGTCGACAGCTTCGATGTCTCCGAGCCGAAGACCCGTGAAATGGTTGCCAAGCTCAAGGCGCTGGAAGTCAGCAAGCCGCTGATCATCACCGAGGACGCCAGCGAGTCGCTGTATCTGGCTGCTCACCAACCTGCCGTATGGAAGTCCGCGACGTGCAGGGCGTTGATCCAGTCAGCCTGATCTCGGCGAGACACGTTGTCATCACCGTCGAAGCGGTGAAGAAGATCGAGGGTGGCTGGCATGAACAGCGAGAAGATTCTCCAGGTCCTCCTGGCGCCGATCGTCTCTGAAAGAGCGCGCTGCAGAACTGAACAACCAGTACGTTCGAGGTGGCGAGGGATGCCACCAAGGCCGAGGTCAAGGCGGCGGTCGAGCAACTCTTCGATGTCCAGAGTCGAAGCAGTCAACGTGGTGAACACAGCGGACAAGTCCTTCCGATTCAAGCAGGGTCGTCGCGCTGACACGCGCAAGGCCACCACCGTCGTCTGGCCGGAAAGCGAAACATCGAGCGTAATGGCGAAAGCGCCTGAGGTTTCAATCATGGCATTGATCAATTACAAGCCGACCTCTGCGGGACACTACGCGGCATGGTGCAGTCGTCAAGAGCGACCTGCACGAGGTGCTCCGTACGCGCCGCTGCTCGAGAGCAGAACCGCAACGGTGGTCGCAACAACAACGGTCGCATCACCACGCGTCACGTCGGCGGCGGTCACAACCCAACACTACCGCATCATCGACTTCAAGCGTGACAAGGTCGGTATTCCGGCGCGCGTCGAGCGTATCGAGTATGATCCGAACCGCACCGCGAACATCGCGCTGCTGTGCTACGTGGATGTGGTGAGCGTCGCTACATCATCGCGCCGCGCGGTCTGGGCGCGGTGACCAGGTTATCGCCGGTCGCGATGCTGCGCCGATCAAGGCGGGCAATGCCCTGCCGCTGCGCAACGTGCCGATCGGTACCACGGTGCACTGCATCGAGATGATGAAGCCGGGCAAGGGTGCGCAGATGGCTCGCGCTGCTGGCGCTTCAGCGGGTTGCCGTGAGCATAGCTGCGCCACGCTCGCCTTCGCTCCGGTGAAATGCGCAAGGTGCCGTCCGAGGTGCCAGGCCACCGTCGGTGAGGTTGGTAACGAGCACAGCCTGCGCAAGCTCGGCAAGGCCGGCGCCAAGCGTTAGCTCGGCATCAAGCCCGCGTTCGCGGTGGCGATGAACCCGGTCGACCACCCGCATGGTGGTGGTGAAGGCGCTGCGGGGTGGCCGTCATCCGGTTACGCCGTGGGGCATTCGACCAAGGGCTACAAGACGCAACAACAAGCGCACGCAGAAGTTCATCGTGCGCCGTCGCAGCAAGTAACGGGAAGCGGTCATGGCACGTTCACTCAGAAGGGCCCGTTCGTCGATCCACCACCTGCAGCAGAAGGTGGAAGCGGCGATGGAAAGCGACAACAGCAAGCGCCCGATCAAGACCTGGTCGCGTCGTTCGATGGTGGTGCCGAAATGGTGGAGTTTCACCATTGCCGTCACAACGACCGTCGGCACATTCCCGTGCTGATCAACGAAAACATGGTCGGGCACAAGCTCGGCAGTTCGCGGTGACCCGTACCTTCAAGGGCCACATCGCGGACAAGGTCGAAGTAAGGAGATGACCATGGAAGCGAAGCCATCCTGCGCGATGCGCGCATCTCCGCACGGGGAAGGTGCGACTGGTTATCGACCAGGTTCATTATGCCGGTCGCTCTCGCGCGCGGCGACCTGCTGCAGTTCAGCGACAAAAGAAGGCTGCCCATCTGGTCCGCAGGTCCTGCGCGGCGGTGTCGAACTGAGAACAACGAAGGTGCCGATGTCGACGAGCTGAGCGTTAGCCGCGCGTTCGTCGATGAAGGTCCGACGATGAAGCGCTTCAGGGCGCTGAGGCCGCGGCACGCGGATTCTCAAGCGCACGAGCCACATTACTGTGGTCGTGGGCACGGGCAAGTAACCGGGAACGTACGATGGGTCACAAGTTCATCCGACCGGGATTCGTCTTGGCATCGCCAAGGATTGGAACGAAGTGGTATGCCGGCAAGCGTGAGTACGCCGAGTACCTCGCCGCGGACCTGAAGGTCCGTGAAATGCTGCCTGAAGATCTGAAGCAGGCGGGCATCTGCATCAGATCGAGCGTCCGGCCAAGACCGCGCGCGTCACCATCCACACCGCCCGTCCGGGCGTGGTGATTGGCAGAAGGCGAAGACATCGAGAAGCTGCGCCTGAAGGTCAGCAAGATGATGGGCGTGCCGGTTCACATCAGCATCGCCGAAGTGCGCAAGCCGGGCTGGACGCTCAGCTGGTCGCCGAGTCGATTGCGCAGCGCTGGAGCGCCGCATCATGTTCCGTCGCGCCATGAAGCGCCGTCGCTTAACGCGATGCGCCTCGGTGCGCTGGGCATCAAGGTCAACGTCGCAGGCCGTCCTGAATGGTGCGGAAATCGCACGTTCGGAGTGGCGCGAGGCCGCGTGCCGCTGCACGCTGCGTGCCGACATCGACTACGGCTTCGCCGAAGCGTCGACGACCTACGGCATCATCGGCATCAAGACCTGGGTCTACAAGGGGTGAAGTCTTCGACTTCGCGTCCCTGGACAGGACAAGTCCGGACTCGCGCGAAGAGCGCGCGGCGGCCGCCAGGCCGGTAGAGTGAGAATTGACCCATGCTGCAGCCCAAGCGAACCGTACAAGATGCACAAGGGCCGCAACGAGGGCCTGAGCTGGAACAGCAATCTGGTCAGCTTCGGTGAGTTCGGCAAAGAAGGCGACGACCACGGGCCGTCTGACCGCGCCAGATCGAAGGCCGGCCGACGCACCATCTCCCGCGTCACGTCAAGCGTGGTGGCAAGCTCTGAATCCGCGTGTTCCCGGACAAGCCGATCGCAAGAAGCCCATTGAAGTGCGTATGGGTAAGGGTGGGAGCAACGTCGAGTACTGGGTGGCCCAGATCCAGCCGGGTCGCATGATTTATGAAATGGAAGGTGTGCCCGAGACCACCGCGCGCGAGGCGTTCCGCCTGGCTGCCGCCAGCTCTCGGTCCAGACCACCTTCGTCAACCGAACCGGTGCGCTGATGGAACTCAAGGAACTACGACAGAAGTCGGCTGAAGAGCTGAACACCGAGCTGCTGAACCTGCGCAGGCAGTTCAACCTGCGCATGCAGAAGGGCACCGGCCAGCTCACCCAGACCCACCAGATGAAGCGTGTTCGGCGCGAGATCGCGCAGATCAAGATGCTGCTGGGCGACAAGAAGAACTGGGCGGACGTCATGACCGATACCGATAAAAAGCAGCGCACGATCGAAGGTCGTGTAGTCAGCAGCAAGATGCAGAAGACGGTCACCGTCCTGGTAGAGCGCCAGATCAAGCATGGCCTGTATGGCAAGTACATCAGCGCTCCACCAAGCTGCACGCACGACGAGCAGGGTTGCCAGGAAGGCGACGTGGTTCGCGTGGCCGAGTGCCGTCCGGTGTCCAAGACCAAGAACTGGCGCGTCGAAGTCGTTTCGCGCGCGGCCGGCGGCTGACGGACTGAGGAGATAGCAACATGATCCAGATGCAATCCCGACTGTCCGCAGCGGACAATAGCGGTGCTCGCGAGCTGATGTGCATCAAGGTGCTCGGCGGCTCCAAGCGTCGCTACGCACACATTGGCGACATCATCAAGGTCAGCATCAAGGACGCGATTCCGCGTAGCAAAGTCAAGGGCGAGGTCAACGCCAAGTCGTCATGCGTACCCGCAAGGGCGTTCAGCCGATCCGGACGGTTCGCTGATCCGTTTCGATGGCAACGCCGCCGTGCTGCTGAACAACAAGCACGAGCCGATCGGCACGCGGATTTTCGGGCCCGTGACCCGTGAACTGCGTGGCGAGAAGTTCATGAAGATCGTTTCGCTCGCACCTGAAGTGCTCTGAGCGGGAGTAGAGAGATGAACCGTATTCGCAAGGGCGACCACGTGATCGTGACCGCCGGTAAAAGCAAGGGTCAGAAGGGCGAAGTGCTGAGCGTGCAGGGCGACCGCGTGGTCGTGCAGAACGCCAACCTCGTCAAGCGTCACACCAAGCCGAATCCGCAGGCCAACCAGCCGGGCGGCATCGTCGAGCGTGAGGCTTCGATCCACATTTCCAACGTGATGCCGTTCAACCCGGCCAGCGGCAAGGGTGAGCGCGTCTCGATCAAGGTTCTTCCGAAGAAGGAAGGCGAGCGGAAGGCGAAGCGTATTCGCCTGTTCAGCTCGACGAAAGAGGCGATCGACGCCTGAGGAATGACGTGATGACACGGCTCGAAAAGATCTACAAGGAAGAAGTGGTTCCGAAGATGATGGAACGCTTCGGCTACAAGAACATCATGCAGGTGCCGCGCCTGAGCAAGGTGACGCTGAACATGGGTGTTGGCGAGGCTGTCGGCAACAAGAAGGTGCTCGACAACGCCGTCGACGACATGACCAAGATCGCTGGCCAGAAGCCGGTGGTGACCAAGGCTCGCGTCTCGGTTGCCAGCTTCAAGATCCGCGATGGCTGGCCGATCGGCTGCAAGGTCACCCTGCGCCGCAACCGCATGTATGAGTTCGTCGACCGCCTGGTCAACGTTTCGCTCCCGCGCGTGCGTGACTTCCGTGGTGTCAACGGCAAGAGCTTCGATGGCCGTGGTAACTACAACATGGGCGTCAAGGAACAGATCATCTTCCCGGAAATCGATTTCGACCAGGTGGATGCAATGCGCGGCATGGACATCGCCGTGACCACCACCGCCAAGACCAACGAAGAAGCCAAGGCACTGCTTGAAGCCTTCGGTTTCCCGTTCCGTAACTGATTCAGGACATCTAGAACATGGCCAAGACCTCCATGATCGAGCGCGAGACCAAGCGCGAGAAGCTGGTTGCCAAGCACGCTGACAAGCGTGCGGCGCTGAAGAAGATCATCAGCAGCCCGACCGCTTCCTACGACGAGAAGATGGACGCGACGGTGAAGCTGCAGAAGCTGCCGCGCGACTCCAGCCCGGTTCGCCAGCGCAACCGCTGCGCACTGACCGGTCGTCCGCGCGGCGTCTATCGCAAGTTCGGTCTCGGCCGCAACAAGCTGCGCGAAGCCACCATGAATGGCGACGTGCCCGGCCTGCGCAAGGCCAGCTGGTAATTCATAGTTCGCGGTAATCCGCGGATATCGGTGCTTTAACAGGAAAACAATCATGAGCATGACTGATCCCGTAGCCGACATGTTCGTCCGCATCAAGAATGCGTTGGCGGTCGGCAAGCCGGCGGTGACGATGCCGTCATCGAAGCTGAAAGTGGCGCTGGCCAACGTCCTCAAGGACGAAGGCTACATCCGCGACGTGCGCGTCGTGGAGAACGGTGCCAAGCCGGAGCTGGAAATCGACCTGAAGTATTACGAAGGTCGTCCGGTGATCGAGCGCCTCGAGCGCGTCTCCCGTTCCAGCCTTCGCCAGTACCGTGGCAAGGACGCGCTGCCGAACATCCTGAATGGACTCGGTGTCGCGATCATCTCGACCTCCAAGGGCATCATGACTGATCGCCAGGCCCGTGATGCGGGCGTGGGCGGCGAAGTCATCTGCCTCGTGGCCTGATCAGGAGTTATCGACATGTCACGCGTTGCCAAGAAACCCGTAGCCCTGCCGAAGGGCGTCGACCTGCAGGTCAGTGACGACAGCATCAACGTCAAGGGCCCGAAGGGCACCCTGTCGATGGTGCGTCCGGCCGGTGTCGACGTCGCCATCGAGGACGGTCACGCCATGATGAGCCCGAAGGGTTCCGATGACGTTGCCATGGCCGGCACGCTGCGCGCGCTGCTCGCCAACATGGTCACCGGTGTCACTGATGGCTTCGAGCGCAAGCTGGAGCTGGTCGGCGTCGGTTACCGCGCCTCGATGCAGGGCAAGGACCTGAACCTGTCGCTGGGCTTCTCGCACCCGGTCGTCTTCAATGCGCCGGAAGGCATCAGCATTGAAACGCCGAGCCAGACCGAAGTGCTGGTCAAGGGTGCCGACAAGCAGCAGGTTGGCCAGGTTGCGGCCAAGATCCGCGGCTTCCGTCCGCCCGAGCCCTACAAGGGCAAGGGTGTCCGCTACGCCGGTGAGCGCATCATCATGAAGGAAGCCAAGAAGGCTTAATGCCTTCGGCTTTGCGAGGTTTAGTCATGGACAAGAACATTGCTCGTCTGCGTCGCGCCAAGTCGACGCGCGCACACATCCGCGAACTCGGCGTGCCGCGCCTGTCGGTGCTGCGCACCGGCCAGCACATCTACGCCCAGGTCTTCACGCCGAATGGCGACCGCGTGCTGGCCGCTGCCTCCACGCTGGAAGCCGATGTTGGCAAGGACCTGAAGAGTCGTACCAACATCGAGGCTGCGGCCAAGGTCGGCCGCATCGTCGCCGAGAAGGCGATCAAGGCCGGCGTCGAGTCGGTGGCCTTTGATCGTTCGGGTTACCGCTACCACGGCCGCGTCAAGGCGCTGGCCGAGGCCGCTCGCGAGGCTGGCCTGAAGTTCTGAGGTCGCGCCGTCAATTGACGGCCTCCTCTCGACGAATCCCGGTGTTGAAAGCTGGCGCCGGGACTCCATACAACGATAAGCGGCCCAAGGCCGTAAGTAGAGCTGAGAAATGAGCAGAGATGATCGCGAAAATTCAGACGGCATGCTGGAGAAGCTGGTAGCAGTCAACCGCGTGGCCAAGACCGTCAAGGGTGGTCGCCAGTTCACCTTCACCGCGCTTACCGTCGTTGGCGACGGCGCCGGCAAGGTCGGCTTCGGTTATGGCAAGGCGCGTGAAGTGCCGGTCGCCATCCAGAAGTCGATGGAAGCCGCGCGCAAGAACATGGCCAATGTCGAGCTGAACAACGGTACGCTGTGGCACCAGGTCAAGGCTGGCCACGGTGCGGCGCGTGTGTTCATGCAGCCGGCGTCGGAAGGTACTGGCGTCATCGCCGGTGGTGCCATGCGCGCCGTGCTGGAAGCGGTGGGTGTGCGCAACGTGCTGGCCAAGGCCGTCGGTTCGCGCAACCCGATCAACCTGGTGCGCGCCACGATCAAGGGCCTGCAGGCGATGCATTCGCCGGGCGCGATCGCGGCCAAGCGCGGCAAGTCCGTCGAGGAGATCATGGGTCATGGCTAAGACCAAGTCGAAAACCATCAAGATCCGCCTGGTCCGTGGCCTGCGCGGCACCCAGTCCAAGCACCGCCTGTCGGTGAAGGCGCTGGGCCTCAGCAAGCTCAATGACGTCAGCGAGCTCGAAGACAATCCGGTGGTGCGTGGCCTGATCAACAAGGTCCACTACCTGGTCCAGGTCGAACAGTAAGGCCGGACGGAGAGATCACATGAAACTCAATACCATCAAGCCGGCCGACGGCGCTCGCAAGGAACGTACCCGCGTCGGTCGCGGCATGGGTTCGGGCCTGGGCAAGACCTGCGGTCGCGGCCACAAGGGCCAGTACGCACGCAGCGGCAAGGGCAAGGTCAAGGCCGGTTTCGAAGGCGGCCAGATGCCGCTGCAGCGTCGTCTGCCGAAGGTCGGCTTCCGCTCGCGCATGGCCATCGACAACGACGAAGTGATGCTGTACCAGTTGAATGCACTCGAGGCCGAGACGATTGATCTCGCGGTGCTGCGCGAGGCCGGTCTGGTCTCCAGCCGCGCCAAGTTCGTCAAGGTCGTCAAGCGTGGCGAGATCGCGCGCAAGATCGCCCTGAAGGGCATCAACGCGACGGCCGGCGCCAAGGCAGCGATTGAAGCTGCCGGCGGCAGCGTGGAGTAATACGTGGCCCAGGGATCCCGCTCCGCGATGGCGTCGCTGGCCGGTGCTGGCAAGCTGAAGGAACTGCGTTCGCGCCTGCTCTTCGTGCTGGGTGCAATGATCGTGTACCGCCTCGGCACCTACATTCCGGTGCCGGGCGTCAATCCGGACGCCATGTTGCGCTTGATGGAGAGCCAGCAGGGCATCATCGACATGTTCAACATGTTCTCCTGTGGTGCGCTGTCGCGATTCAGCCTGTTCGCGCTGAGCGTGGTTCCCTACATCTCCGCGTCCATCATCATCCAGTTGGCGGTGCAGATCTTCCCGAGCCTGCAGGCCATCAAGAAGGAAGGCGAGAGCGGGCGTCGCAAGATCACCCAGTGGACGCGCTACGGTACGGTGCTGCTGGCATCGTTCCAGTCCGCAGGTGTGGCCATCGCGTTGCAGAGCCAGGGCGCCGACGGCATCCAGGTGGTATACACCCCGGGTCCGGCTTTCGTGATGACGGCGGTGATCTCGCTGACCGCCGGCACGCTGTTCCTGATGTGGCTGGGCGAGCAGATCACTGAGCGTGGCGTCGGCAACGGCATCTCGCTGCTGATCTTCGCCGGCATCGTCGCCGGCCTGCCGAGCGCGGTGATTTCCACGCTGGGCATGGTGCAGAACGGCGAAATCAGCCCGTTGACGATGATCGTGCTCGGCGTGCTGATCCTTGCCGTCACCGCGTTCGTGGTCTTCGTCGAGCGTGGTCAACGCCGGATCACGGTGAACTACGCGCGCCGACAGGGCGGTCGCAACGCCTACATGAACCAGAGCTCCCACCTGCCGTTGAAGTTGAACATGGCCGGCGTGATCCCGCCGATCTTCGCCTCAAGCATCATCATGTTCCCGGCGACCGCATCGAGCTGGTTCGGCGACGCCAGCGAGGTGCCGTGGCTGCAGACAATGGCCATGGCGCTGACGCCGGGCGAGCCGCTGTATGAGCTGCTGTTCGCGGCCATGATCATTGGTTTCGCGTTTTTCTATACCGCGTTGGTCTTCAATTCGCAGGAGACCGCGGAAAACCTGAAGAAGTCGGGTGCGCTGATTCCGGGCATCCGTCCGGGCAAGGCCACCGCCGAGTACATTGATGGTGTCCTCACCCGCCTCACGGCCTGGGGTGCACTGTACCTGGCGGCAGTCTGTGTGCTGCCCAGCATTCTTCAGACGCAGTGGAGCGTGCCGTTCTACTTCGGCGGTACGTCCCTTCTGATTGTCGTGGTGGTGGTCATGGACTTCATCGCGCAGATCCAGGCTCATCTGATGTCGCATCAGTACGACAGCCTGTTGAAGAAGGCCAATTTGAAGGGCGGTCCGCGCGGCGGCTTCGCGCGCGGGTAAGCGGTTAAACCTTCCGGCCTCCGGGTCGGATGTTGAAGCTGCTGCCGTCGGAGCATGGGCACTTGCAACCCATGCCAACGTCCGGATGCGTTAACGCGTGTCCGGGGGTTCCTGTTTGTCCGAAGCCGTTGTATAATTGCTGATTCACTGCGCTAGTTAATCACTACGCCTTCTGTTTTTGGAGATCGCTGCCCATGGCGCGTATTGCCGGTGTCAATCTTCCTGTCCAGAAACACGTCTGGGTGGGTATTCAGAGTATCTATGGAGTGGGTCGTACCCGCTCGAAGCAGATCTGTGCCGCGGCTGAAGTCGAGCCCGCCACCAAGATCCGTGACCTGACCGAAGCCGAAGTCGAGCGCCTGCGCGCCGAAGTCGGCAAGTACGTGGTCGAAGGCGACCTGCGACGCGAGGTGGGTATGTCCATCAAGCGTCTGATGGACCTGGGCTGCTATCGCGGCCTGCGTCATCGTCGCGGCCTGCCGATGCGCGGTCAGCGCACCCGTACCAACGCGCGTACCCGCAAGGGCCCGCGACGTCCGATCAAGAAGTAAGGATTTACGATGAGCAAGCCGGCAAAGACCAAGAAGAAGGTCAAGCGCGTCATCACTGATGGCATCGCGCACGTCCAAGCATCGTTCAACAATACGATCATCACCATCACCGACCGTCAGGGCAATGCACTGTCCTGGGCGACCTCCGGTGGCGCGGGCTTCCGCGGTTCGCGCAAGTCCACGCCGTTCGCGGCGCAGGTCGCTGCCGAGCGTGCTGGTCGCGCCGCGCTGGACTACGGCGTGAAGACGCTGGAAGTCCGCATCAAGGGTCCGGGTCCGGGTCGTGAGTCGTCGGTGCGTTCGCTGAACGCGCTGGGCTACAAGATCCTGAACATCATTGATGTCACCCCGATTCCGCACAACGGCTGCCGGCCGCCCAAGAAGCGCCGCGTCTGACGGATTGGTTTTGCGATCATCCGTGATCGCGAAAGTCAAAAACCGGCCATCCGTGGCCGGACTATTGGAAGAATCACATGGCACGTTACATCGGTCCCACCTGTAAGCTGGCCCGTCGCGAAGGCACCGACCTGTCGCTGAAGAGCCCGGCTCGTTCACTGGATTCCAAGTGCAAGCTCGACCAGAAGCCTGGTCAGCACGGCTCCGGCCGCCGCAACAAGGTTTCCGACTACGCCGTCCAGCTGCGCGAGAAGCAGAAGGTCAAGCGTATCTACGGTTTGCTGGAGCGTCAGTTCCGCAACTATTACAAGAAGGCGTCGACCCGCAAGGGCAACACCGGCGAAATCCTGCTGCAGATGCTGGAGACCCGTCTCGACAACGTCGTCTACCGCATGGGCTTCGCCGTCACCCGTCCGCAGGCGCGCCAGATCGTGTCGCACCGCGGCGTGCTGGTGAATGGCAAGTCGGTCAACCTGCCGTCCTATCAGGTGCGTCCTGGTGACGAGATCTCGCTGACCGAGAAGGCCCAGAAGCAGCTGCGCGTGCAGGAATCCATGACCGTCTCGCAGGAGATGGACATGCTGCCGGGTTGGGTCGAAGTCGACGCCAAGAAGTTCAACGGCGTGTTCAAGTCGGTTCCCGAGCGCTCCGACCTGTCCTCGGACATCAACGAGAGCCTGATCGTCGAGTTGTACTCGAAGTAAGCCTCGGTCCGCGACAGTTCGTCGAGCCGTACTCGAAGCAATACTCCAGGAGATTCACTGACCATGTCGGTATCCGCAAACCAGGTGCTGCGCCCGCGCGGCATCGGCGTCGAACGCAACAGTCCCACCCGCGCCAAGGTGGTGGTCGAGCCGCTCGAGCGCGGCTATGGCCACACCCTCGGCAACGCGCTGCGTCGCGTGCTGCTGTCGTCCATTCCCGGCTTCGCGATCACCGAAGTCGAGATCGACGGCGTGCTGCACGAGTACACGACGGTGGAAGGCCTGCAGGAAGACGTCATCGAAGTCCTGCTGAACCTGAAGGACGTCGCCATCAGCATGCACAGCGGCAATTCCGCGGTGCTGTCGCTGGAGAAGTCCGGCGTTGGCGTCGTCACCGCCGGTGACATCCAGGTCGACCACAACGTCGAGATCATCAATCCCGACCACGTGATCTGCAACCTGACCAAGGACGGCGCGATCAACATGCGCCTCAAGGTCGAGCGTGGCTTCGGCTACCAGCCGGCCACCACTCGCCAGAATCCGGAAGAAGAAAGCCGCGCCATCGGTCGCCTGATGCTGGATGCCTCGTTCTGTCCGGTCCGCCGCGTGGCTTACGCGGTCGAGGCAGCCCGTGTCGAGCAGCGCACCGACCTCGACAAGCTGGTGCTGGATATCGAGACCAACGGCACGATCGATGCCGAGGAAGCCGTGCGCAAGGCCGCCGACATCCTCGCCGACCAGTTGTCGGTGTTCGGTGACTTCAGCAAGCGTGAGCAGGCCGCCGACAAGCCGGCCGCTGCCGGCGTCGACCCGCTGCTGCTGAAGCCGATCGATGAGCTTGAGCTGACCGTGCGTTCGGCGAACTGCCTGAAGGCCGAGAACATCTACTACATCGGTGACCTGATCCAGAAGACCGAAGTCGAGCTGCTGAAGACCCCGAACCTGGGCAAGAAGTCGCTGACGGAAATCAAGGAAGTCCTTGGCCAGCGCAGTCTGTCGCTGGGCATGAAGCTGGAGAACTGGCCGCCGGCCGGCCTGCAGCAGAACATGATGGGCTGAAGCCCACCGGCCCGGCGAATGCCGGGCCACGCCCAAACCGCCAGGACGGACGGAAGGGCACCATAAAACCAACAATGCTGTGTCACGGACGATGTCAGCAAACCGAAAGACTTATTGAGGATTCGCAGTCATGCGTCACATGAAATCCGGTCGCAAGTTCAACCGCACCAGCTCGCATCGCGAAGCGATGTTCCGCAACATGGCGTCGTCGCTGATCAAGCATGAGCTGATCCGCACCACGCTGCCCAAGGCCAAGGAGCTGCGTCGCGTCGCAGAGCCGCTGATCACCATGGCCAAGACCGATGGCGTTGCCAATCGTCGTCTCGCCTTCTCGCGCCTGCGCGACAAGGAAGCCGTCGGCAAGCTGTTCGTCGAGCTGGGCCCGCGTTACCGCGAGCGTCCGGGTGGCTACCTGCGCATCCTGAAGTGCGGCTTCCGTCCAGGCGACAGCGCCCCGATGGCCTACGTCGAACTGGTCGACCGACCGCGCGCCGAGGCCGTTGACGCCGAGTAAGCGTCGCAAGCCTGAAGTTTCGAAAAGCCCGGCCAAGTGTCGGGCTTTTTCGTATTCGCGTCACGCTAACCGCGAACCTTGTGCGCCGCTTTCGGTCACAATGCCCGTTCGAAGTCACGACAAGGCTGTTTCGATGCTGAATCCCTTCCGCTGGTCGTTCCGCTGGCAGTACCTCACCGGCTTCTTCATCTGCGCGGCGCTGATCGGCTACGCGATGGTCACGCAGTACTTTCCGCCGTACCTGAACCCCTGTCCGCTGTGCCTGTTCCAGCGACTGGCGTTCCTGATCATGGGCGTCTTCTTCCTGATGGGTGGCCTGCACAACCCCGGGCGGACCGGTCGACGCGTCTATTCGCTGCTGGTGTCCATCGGGACGATGTTCGGCCTCTTCGTGGCTGGCCGGCATGTCTGGCTGCAGTCGCTGCCGCCGAACGAGGTGCCGGCCTGCGGGCCGTCGCTGGACTACATGCTGGATGCCTTCCCGATTGGCAAGACCTTGAAGATGGTGTTCACCGGTTCCGGCGAGTGCGCGGAGGTTGACTGGACGTTCCTCGGATTGGCCATGCCCGCCTGGTCGCTGATCTTTTTCATCGCGTTGGGGCTAGGTGCACTCTGGGCCGGCTGGAAACGTCGCTGAGCCTCGCTGTCTGTCGTTATATGAAAGCCGCGCGCCGCTTGCGTGGCGGCTTCGCTGTGGCATGATGCGGTGACGCACCGCAACAAAGCACTTCCGTATGTCCCAGCATCATCTCCGCAGCAACGATTCCGCCGTCACTCCGGTTCGGGAACCCGCCAACTGGTCGCCGGAATCCTGGCAGCAGTATCCAGCGACGCAGCAGCCAACCTATCCGGATGCGGACGAACTGGCGAGTGCTCTGGCGACGCTGGGTTCCCTACCGCCGCTGGTCACTTCCTGGGAAATCCTGAGCCTCAAGAAGCAGCTGGCCGAGGCACAGGAAGGTCGCCGCTTCCTGCTGCAGGGCGGTGACTGCGCGGAGAGCTTTGACGACTGCGAATCCGGGCTGATCTCCAATCGCCTGAAGGTGCTGCTGCAGATGAGCGTGGTGCTGGTCCACGGCCTGCGCCTGCCGGTGGTTCGTGTCGGACGTTTCGCGGGCCAGTACGCCAAGCCGCGTTCTGCAGACGAAGAGACGCGCGATGGCGTCAGCCTGCCGAGCTACCGCGGCGACCTGATCAATAGTGCGCCCTTCGATGCGGCGTCACGCCGTCCGGATCCGAATCGCATGATCAAGGGCCATGCGCGCTCGGCGATGACCATGAACTTCGTGCGCGGCCTGATCGATGGCGGCTTCGCCGACCTGCACCATCCGGAATACTGGAACCTCGGCTGGGTCGGGCATTCGCCGCTGGCTGCCGAATACCAGCAGATGGTCGAATCGATTGGCGATGCCGTGCGCTTCATGGAAACCCTGTCGGGTGCTGCCGTACACAACATCAATCGCGTCGACTTCTATACCTCACACGAGGCGCTGCTGCTGCATTACGAGCAGGCGTTGAGTCGGCAGGTGCCGCGCCAGTGGGGCTGGTTCAACCTCAGTACCCACTTCCCGTGGATCGGCATGCGCACGGCGGCGCTGGACGGCGCGCACATGGAGTACTGCCGCGGCATCCGCAACCCGATTGGCCTGAAGGTCGGGCCGACGGTGACGCCGGACCAGTTGCTGCGCGTCGTCGAAGTGCTCAATCCGGACAACGAGCCGGGCCGGCTGACCTTGATTCATCGTATGGGTGCCGGGAAGATCGAAGATGCATTGGCGCCGCTGATCAATGCGGTGAACCGCGAAGGCCATCGTGTGTTGTGGTGCTGTGATCCGATGCACGGCAATACCGAATCGACCAGTGTTGGCGTCAAGACCCGTCGCTTCGAGAACATCCGCAGCGAACTGGACAGCGCCTTCGACATCCATGCGGCGAATGGTTCGCGCCTCGGTGGCGTGCATCTTGAGCTGACCGGTGAAGATGTCACCGAATGCCTGGGCGGCGCCCGTGAGCTGACCGAAGCAGACCTTGGCCGCGCCTACCGTAGCACCGTTGATCCGCGCCTCAACTACGAGCAGTCGCTGGAAATCGCCATGCTGATCGTGCGCAAGCGTGGTCAGGTGCCGGTGGCCTGAGTACGCCCGGACTGCCATCGTTCTGGGCGTGTGGTCACGTTCTCGCAGCACCGTCACCTGCTGGCTGCGCTGACCATGACTTCTGGGGGATAGGGCGCTCTGCTTTCTGTTCTAGGGTGGCAGTTTCGCCAACCGCAAGAGCCGCCGATGACCGTTCCCGTCCAGCCGCGATCATTCGATCCTCGGCCTTCCTCGCTGTCGCGCCATTCGCGACGTTTCGCCCGTAGCGGCCTGATTGCCGGCATCGCCGGGCTGCTCTTTGCGGCCGGCGTGGCGCCGGTGTCGGCTGCCGACATCAGTACCGTGCCGGTGGCGACGGTTCGCGACAACGCGCCGACCTGGTACGCGCTGACCCATGCCCGCATCGTGGTGTCGCCAGGCAAGGTGATCGAGGACGGCACGCTGGAAATTCGCGACGGTCGCATCCGCTCGGTGAAGGCCGGCTCGAACGTGCCAGCCGGCGCCAGCGAGCGCGACATGCAGGGGCTGACCATCTACCCGGGCTTCATCGAGATGGCCGGCACGGTGGGCGTGCCCGAGGACATGCGCCGCGGCGGCATCAAGCCGCGTTCGGAGCAGGGCACGGCGCCGACCGAGCAGCAGGCCGACCAGCCGGGCGCACGGCACTGGAACCGCCGCGTGCGTCCCGAGCTCAGCGTGGCTGATCGCCTGAGCTACAAGGATGACGAGGCCAAGAGCTTGCGCGAGCTGGGTTTCGTCGCGGCACTGGCGGCGCCGGATGCTGGCATCGTGCAGGGGCGTAGCGCGCTGCTGTCACTGCGTCAGGAAGGTGACAGCAAGTCGGTGCTGCTGGCCGACAACGTGGCCGAACACCTCGGCTTTGATTTCGCCTGGGGCAGCGAATACCCGACTTCGCTGACCGGTGCGATGGCGCTGATCCGGCAGGCGCTGCTGGACTCCCAATGGCAGCATTCTGCCGAAGCTTGGTCGCGCCAGCATCGCGACGCGCCAAGGCCGCAGGCCAACCTGGCACTGGATGCGCTGTACCCGGCGGCTTCCGGGTCGCAACCGGTGTTCTTCCGCCTGGAGAACGAACTGGACGTGGCGCGCATCCGTGGCCTTCGCGATGAATTCGGCCTTCGGGTGACGGCGTATGGCAGTGGCTACGAATACCGCGTGCTGGACAGCCTGCGCGGTGCCGGCTTCGGAATGGTGCTGCCGCTGGACTTCCCGGAAGCGCCGGAGCTTGAGAAGGCCGATGTGGCCCGCGAGGTCAGCCTCGCCGAACTGCAGCACTGGGAGCAGGCGCCGGCCAACCCGGCGCGGGTGGCTGACGCCGGTATCGAGATCGCACTCAGTTTACACGGACTCGATAAGCCCGGTGAAGGTTTCTGGACCAACCTGCGTCGTGCGGTGAAGGCCGGCCTGGGTGCGGATCGCGCGCTCGCTGCGCTGACCACCACGCCGGCGAGGTTGCTGGGCGCATCGGATCGTCTCGGTTCGCTGGAGTCCGGCAAGCTGGCCAGTTTCGTGGTCGCTGACCGCACACTGTTCAACGCCGATGACGCAGCGATCCACGAGGTCTGGGTCGAAGGCGTGCGCAGCGAATTGAAGCCGCTGCAGGCGACGGATGGTACTGGTCAATGGGCACTGCGTTGGGCCGATGGTCGCGGACCCACGTCCTGGGAGCTTTCCAAGGCCGACGACGGGCTGGGCATCAGCACGGACGGCAAGCGTGTTGGGGTGCAGCAGGACGGCGAGGACTTCCTGGCGTTGGTGCCACGTGACTGGTTCGCCGCCAATGCGGAAGGCCAGTCGACGCTGCGCTGGTCGCAGGATGGCGAGCGGTTGCATGGTTTCCGCCTTGCCGATGACGGCCGGCGTGTCGCCTTCAGCGCCACGCGCGAGGGCGACGAGGACAAGTCTCCCGATGCGTCGACGCCCGAAGACGGCAAGGTGGTTGAGGCAGCGGCCGCCATCCCGGCCTTCGCCGGCTATCCGGCCGGCGTTTTCGCCCGCAAGGGCTTGCCGGCGCAGCCGGATGCCGTGCTGTTCCGCGGTGCGACGGTGTGGACCAATGCCGATGGCGGCATCCTCGAGAATACCGACGTGCTGGTTCGCGGTGGACGCATCGCGGCCGTTGGTTCGCGCCTTGGCGTGCCCTCCGGAGCCACCGAAATCGATGCCAGCGGCCTGCACCTCACGCCGGGCATCATCGACGCGCACTCGCATTCCGCGCTGCAGGGCGGTGTGAACGAAGCCGGTGACGCGATCACCGCCGAAGTGCGCATGGGCGACGTGCTCGACCCCACCGATATCGGCATCTATCGCGAACTGGCCGGTGGCGTGACCGCCGCCAACCTGTTGCACGGTTCGGCCAACCCGATTGGCGGCCAGAACGCGGTGATCAAGCTGCGCTGGGGTGGCAGCGCCGACGACCTGCGCTTCGAGGGCGCCATGCCCGGCATCAAGTTCGCGCTGGGCGAGAACGTCAAGCAGTCGGGTTGGGGTGATGCCTACACCACGCGCTATCCGCAGACACGCATGGGCGTCAACGAGATCGACCGCGACGCGTTCGACGCCGCGCGTGAATATGCCGCTAAGCGTGACGCGTCGACAAGAAAGGGTGCCGCGCCGTTTCGTCGTGACCTACGGCTGGAGACGCTGGCGGAAATCCTGGCCGGCAAGCGCCTGATCCACATCCACAGCTATCGCCAGGACGAGATCCTCAACTTCGTGCGCCTGGCGCAGGACTACGACCTGCCAGTGGCGACCTTCCAGCACGTGCTCGAAGGCTACAAGGTGGCCGATGCCATCCGTGACCTCGGTGCCGGGGCGTCCACCTTCTCCGACTGGTGGGCCTACAAGATGGAAGTCTTCGACGCGATTCCGCACAACGGCGCGCTGATGACCGGTGTCGGCGTCACCACGTCCTTCAATTCCGACAGCGACGAACTGGCGCGACGCCTCAACACCGAAGCGGCCAAGGCCATGCACTACGGTGGCCTGACGGCGGAGGAGGCTCTGAAGCTGGTGACGCTGAACCCCGCGAAGCAGCTCCGTGTCGATGATCGCGTCGGCAGCATTGCGGTTGGCAAGGACGCTGACCTGGTGCTGTGGTCGGCATCGCCGCTGTCCGCCTACGCGCGTGCCGAGCAGACCTGGATCGATGGTCGTCGCTATTTCGACCGTAGCGAGGACGCGCGCCTGCAGCAGGCCGCGCAATCCGAACGCCAGCGCCTCAGTCAGAAGGTCCTTGAGAAACGCATGAAGGCCCTGAAACTCGCGCGCAAGGCGCCCGCCGGCGACAACGTCGATGCCGAAGCCGATGCGACGGCGCCGGAACGGTATTCCGATCAGTGGTGTGCCGCCGCCTGGCAGCGCGGCCTGTATCACGACGGTCGCGACCTGACCGCCTGCCGCCACCACGAAGCGCACTGAGGAGTCGAGCATGAGCATCAAGATCAACAAGTCCGTGCTTGGCAAGACCGGCATCGCTTCTCTGCTGTCAGTGCTGTTGGCGGCCACCGCATTCGCGCATGACAACCTGCCAGCGCGCGCACAGGCGCAGCCGGTCACCATCATCGGCGCCACCATCCACACCGTGTCCGGCGACAACATCAGCAATGGCCGGGTGCGCTTCGAGGACGGGCGCATCGTTGCCATCGGCGGCAGCGACGTGTCCACCGAGGGTTCGCAGGTGATCGACGCCAGTGGCCAGCAGCTCTATCCCGGCTACATCGCTGCGGACAGCACGCTGGGCATGGCCGAGGTTGCCGCCGTGCGTGCCACCGTCGACGTCGCCGAAGTCGGCGCGAACAACGCTGACGTGCGTGCCGACACCGCCTTCAACGCCGACAGCGAGATCATTCCGGTGACGCGCGCCAATGGCGTGTTGCTGGCGCTGAGCGTGCCGGGCAGTGGCAACGGCAACGTCATCGCCGGTCGTTCCGCGCTGATGCAGCTCGATGGCTGGACGCAGGAAGACATGTTGGTGAAGGCGCCGGTTGCGCTGCACGTCAACTGGCCCGGCGGTGCGGTTCCGTCCTGGCTGCCGCCGCCGGCGCAGCAGGCCGCTCGCGACGCGCAGAAGAAGGGTCGCGTTGCATTGCGAGACGCGTTCGAGGCAGCCAAGCGCTACGCTGCTGGAAAAGCATCGGGTGACGGCGTCGCTGCGGATCGCCGCCTGGAGGCGATGATCGATGCGGCGGAAGGCCGGCAGCCGGTGTTCTTCCAGGCTGACGATGCGCAGTCGATCCAGGAGTCGCTGGAATTCGCTCGCGAGTTTGGTCTCAAGGCCGTCATCGTCGGTGGCGCCGATGCCTGGCAGTTGGCCGATGCGCTGAAGGCGCAGGACGTGCCTGTGATCCTGTCTGGCCTCAATCGCCTCCCGCGCACGCGTGCGGATGCGGTCGACAGCATTTTCAGCGGCCCGGCGAAGCTGGCCGAGGCGGGCGTCGAATTTGCGATCAGCAACGGCGGTGGCAGCTTCGCCACCAGCAACCTTCGCAACCTGCCGTACCAGGCGGCGGCTGCCGTGCCGTTCGGGTTGACGCCTGCGCAGGCGCTGCGCGCGATCACGCTCACGCCGGCACGCATTCTCGGCGTCGATGATCGGTATGGCAGCATTGCCAGTGGCCTGTCGGCGACGCTGTTCCTCGCGGATGGCGACGCACTGGAGCCGGCCACCCGCGTGACCCGCGCCTGGATCGACGGTCGCGAAATCGATCTGTCCAGCCGCCACACGCAGTTGTATGACAAGTATCGGCAGAAGTACCCGGAAACCCGAGACGCCACTCGCTGATCGGACTGTCGACGCCTACTCGGTCAGTGGCGCGTTGTCGCCACTGATCGGCAGCGTCGGCAGGAATCGCGGCGGCCGGCGCTTGTGGCTGAGCTGTTCGTAGGCGTAGGCGTAGCCAATCAATCGAGACTCACTCCAGGCCGGACCAAGGAACACCAGACCAAACGGAAGACCGTGCGCGTCGCCCATCGGGACGGTGATGCTGGGATAGCCGGCAACCGCCGCCGCACCGTAGCCGGCACCGAGGAAGTGGTCGCCATTGACCGGATCGATGGTCCAGGCGGGTGACGTTGCCGGTGCCAGCAGGGCATCGAGCCGGTGCTCCGCCAATGCCGCGTCGATGCCTTCCGGACCGGCGAGGCGACGCGACTTCTCCACCGCCGTGCGGTACTCCTCGTCGCTCAGCGGCCCCCTGGCTTCGGCGGCTTCGAACAGCTCCTGCCCGAACCACGGCATTTCGGCATCGGCGTTGGCCCTGTTGAAGGCGATCACGTCGGCCAGCGTCTTCATTGGCGCCGCGCTGGCCTCGAAGTAGGCGGCGAGGTCGTGCTTCAGTTCGTACAGCAGCACGGTGAATTCGGCTTCGCCCCATTTCCCGGCAGTCGGGATCTTCGCGTCGACGACGGTAGCACCAGCGGCCTGCATGGCGCGGATGGCTTCTTCCAGAGCCGCGTCGACATCCGGATGGAAGCCCATGCTGTCGCGCAGTACGCCAATGCGCGCGCCGTTGAGCGCACCGGCATCCAGCGCGACGCGGTAGTCGCGGCGCGCGTGCTTCGCGCCTTCGATGGTGGACGGATCGTTTTCGTCGACAGCGCCAACCATTCCACCCAGCAGCGTGGCGGCGTCGGCCACCGTGCGTGCCATCGGGCCGGCGGTGTCCTGCGTGTGCGAGATCGGGATGATGCCGCTGCGGCTGACCAGCCCGACAGTGGGCTTGATGCCGACCAGACCGTTCACCGACGACGGGCAGATTACGCTGCCATCGGTTTCCGTGCCGACGCCGACCGTCGCCAGCGAAGCCGCGATGCCGGCACCGGTGCCGGAGCTGGAGCCGCAGGTGTTGCGATCCAGCACGTAGGGATTGCGGGTCTGGCCGCCACGCGCGCTCCAGCCGGAGGTGGATCGATCGCTGCGGATGTTGGCCCACTCGCTGAGGTTGGCCTTGCCGATGATCACCGCGCCGGCGTTGCGCAGCGCCTTCACCAGCGGTGCATCCTCGGCCGGCCGGTGTTCGGCCAGCGCCAGCGACCCGGCGGAGTTGACCATCGGGGTGGCGTCGATATTGTCCTTCAGCAATACCGGAATACCGTGCAGCGGACTGCTTTCGCGACCGTCGGCGCGCGCCTGGTCGCGGGCGCGCGCTTCGGCGGCGGCATTGGGGTTGATCTCGATCACCGCGTTGAGCATCGGCCCCGCGTCATCGATCGCAGCGATACGGTCCAGATAGCGTTGGGTCAGCTCCTCGGCGGTAATGTCGCCGCGCTGCATGGCCGCCTGCAGGCTGGCGATATCGGCGCTGTCGAGGTCATCGAGAAGCCTGGCGGTATCGTTCGAAGCAAGCGATTTCGCCGCTGCCGGTGGGTCGTTCGGCTGTTGCGAGGTCGGTTGGCTGGCGCAGGCACCGAGCCCGCAGGCGGCGATGATGGCGAGCGGACGAATGAAGTACCGGTGACGCATGTCTATCTCCCCGTCAGCCTGGCCTGGCCGACCCTGGGATCAGTCTAGCAAGCCAACCCCTGCGTCCCGTCAGCGACGTCGCTCCAGTGCCAGCGACGTGGCCCAGGTGATCACCGTCAGCAGGATCTGCCAGGGCGGGATGAACAGGAACAGCAGGCCAACCTGCGCATCCGGGGGGCTCGCCAACAGGAAGCCGTCGACATAGATGGCGAGACCGATGCCAACGCAGAGCAGGGCGCCGACCAGCAGCGCGATGGCGGCGGGCAAGCGGGAAAGCGGGCGGCGCGAAGCCACCCAAAGCAGCACGTAGGGCGCAAATGCCCAGATCATGAAAAACAGGGCCGCCAGCCACCACAGCGGGTCGGACGGCCGACCGCTCCACAGCATCAGATACAGGCAGAACGCGGTGGCGGCGACCGCGAGGCCTTTTACGCCGATCCTGATCCGTCGTATTGCTCCCTGTTCCATGTGACGAGACTAGCCGGCACCGTAGTTGTGCGCCAGCATGTCGACACCCTCGGTTCAGGCGCGATTGAAAACGCGCAATCCCTGCCCGTCAGGGCGTCGTTGGCTTAAGCTAGCCGCGCCCTGCCAGAAGTCGGCTGCGCACGCAGGGAACATGACACCGTCGTCCAGCCCTGTATCGCATGCGTCGGCACCTACCGAGAGATCCTTATGAAGACTGCCGCTCCTTTCTCCCGATCACTACTTGCCATCGCCGTTGCCACGGCGATGTCAGCAGCGCCGGCGATTGCCCAGGACGCGAACGACGGCGACGGCGACCTGCCCACGCTGGAGTCCATCGTCGTCACCGCACAGAAGCGCGAACAGCAGGCGCAGGACGTGCCCATCGCGATCTCGCCGGTGTCCGGTGAGTTCTTGGACAAGAACGGCATTACCGGTTTCGAGCAGCTCGGCGGCTACGTGCCCGGCTTGCAGACGCAGGTGCAAAGCGCGAACACGCCGGGTTTCGTGATTCGTGGCATCACCTCCGACAGCGGCGAGTCCAACCAGCAGCCGCGCGTGTCGGTGTTCCAGGACGGCGTATCGATCAGCCGCTCGCAGGGCGCGGTGGTGGAGCTGTTCGACATGGAGCGCGTCGAGGTATTGCGCGGGCCGCAGGGAACGCTGTTCGGGCGCGGCGCCGAGATCGGTGCCATCCACCTGATCCAGAACAAGGCGGTGAATGAAACCTCGGGCATGGCGCGGGTGGGCGTG